>NZ_AYKH01000044.1 GCF_003788635.1 Salinisphaera orenii subsp. orenii MK-B5 | reverse complement strand
CGAGCCGCGAGTAATTTACGAAGCTGGGAGAGACGCAATCACAGCCGCATTAATTGCGCCAGGCTCAAAGGCACGGAACGAGCGTGGCGCCTTATCAGTTAGTAAGTTCAAATCTATAGGCGTCGCAGTTTGGTCGGCGGAAAATGCATAACAGGTCGCTGCAGTTGACCGCCCAAAGCGCTGGCGCGCTTTGGGTTCCCTCCGCGGCCTACGGCCGCTCCGGCGGCACCTGAGCTTAGGCGTTAGCTACCATGAAAACTCTCAATCGTTCCGTCGCTACAATGCTATGTAGAGTCTTGCAACTTTCAGCACTGTTGCTGTCAGCACCAGTGTTTGCTGGTTCCCTTTACCCGGCAACGTTGGAAGTTCGGTATGGTGTAGCGAATCGCGTATTTGGACATACCGTTAGTGGAACGAACGCTTTATCCACGGAATTCGTCAATAACTCCGATCACATAAAGGCGGTAGTCTCAGATCAGCGCGCCGCAATCGTCGGCCGGGATAGTTTCAAGATGCGGTATGTCCTAGTGGAAGCTGATGATTCAGATTCTCTGTTGCTAGAGTATACGATGCACATTGGCGTCGATCATGGTACTAAAACCCTCTCCGCAGAAGTTTCACTCGTCCCTGGACAGTGGCTTATTCTCGGTCACGAGATATCTGTAACAATAAGCGATGGCCATAAAACGGAAGAGCAGTTTTTTGTGTTGGTTCGGGTCTCTAGCAGCTAACAAATCGCTGCAGGTGACGCCCAAAGGAGACTTGAGGGTCAGGTCTTGCATTTTGCATTTACTCGGGTGGATTCACTTCAATCGAGCATCGTGCCTGCCTGATGGACTCACCCAATCAACCGGCTTCGCAACTGCCGCGTCCTATGAAATGCCGTCTGCCCGTGCGCGCAAGAACCCGGCTCGAGCGATTAGCACGGCTCGATACCCGAGCCGCCGGTCTAGAGCCGCACGCCGAAGAGCTTCCGGCGCAACACGTTCGCCGCCGCGCGGAGCAGGTCCCCGAAGCGCTGGTCGGTGCCGAGCTGGGTGGCGCCGAAGCGTTCGCTCCAGCGCGTCTGGATGCGTGCGCAGTAGGCGTCGTTGTCGTACTCCCAGCGCTTGCGGCCGAGCCAGAAGAGCACCCAGGTCAGCAGCCCCAGCGGCGGCAGCGGGGCGAGGTCGCACCGGCGCACTTCGACGTGCACGCGGTCGCCGTTGGACAGGCCGAACCGGTTTCTCAGATGCACCGTGGACAGCAGCTCCACGATATGCAGCGGCGCCGCCGGCCAGCGATGCACCCAGACGTCGACGTCGCCCATCTTGCCCTGCCATTCCAGCCGCGGCCGGCCTTCGGCAAAATGCAGGCGTATGGCGGTCTCGTCCGCGAACATGACCGGACGGCTGAGCAGAATGTTGAGCGAGCCTTCGACCACGTCTTCGCCGAGCGCGTCCCGGACCACGGTGGTGTTCCGCGAGATGTGTTTTTTCACCTGCCCGCGCCCGGAGGTGATCCGCCCGCTCAGGCGCACGGTCTGGACGTCGTCGATGTCGCGCCGTCGATCGTTTCTGTGCATGCCCCCTCTCCCCTTGCCCGACTCGCTGCAGCGCCGCCGGATCGACGCTCGACATGGATGTTCGAGCATCGGTACTCGGCAACGGCGCGTTCTCGATCGATCGGTCGCGGCCAATGATTGTGACCGGACCGTGACAACAGAGTATCGCGCCTAAAACCAGCCGGATAGCCGCCCACAATCCGGCGCAAGCCGATGCGCCCGATGGCGTGGCGGGAGCGCGATACGATGTCCGCGGCTCCACGGCTCCGCGGCACGCCGGTTCGCAGAAGTCGGGCGGGGCATCCACGCAGCCGATGAACGTACCGCACCAAGGCCCGGGCCGGAATGGCGTTCAACGGTTGTCGCTTTCCGCGCCGGCCGTCACGGGGCTACGCGCCGCCTCGCCGACGCCGCCAGGCCGCGCCGTCGACTCGCGCCATGCGTCGGCCCGCCGGCTACAGCCTTCTTGCGAGGCGAGGACACGAGCGGGCTGTCGCGTCCCCTGCATGTTGGCCCCGGTGCCCGGCCCGCGGCATGTCGATTGCGACGAACCGCAGCGGATCGGTGTGTATACACTGGGCCGCAAGTCGAGCGCGGCGCGACGCCATAGCACCGCTCGACAGATTTGCCTTTCGCGCGTGCATTGCCAACCGCGCGCCGCCATTCCAGAGCGCGTCCGAGCCGGGATGCGCCCACGCCGTGAACGAGCCGAATCAAGATGCCGCCAGAGCCGGACACCGGAGCGAACCGTTTTTTCAAGGGGATTCCCCGCTGGGCGGGGATCGGGCTGTTCTTCTACGCCTCGGTTTTCGCGCTCAGCGCGGCCAAGTCGCTGCTGGTGCCGGTGGTGCTCGGCTTTCTGCTGTCGATGGTCTTTGCGCCGGTGCGCCGTGCGCTCGAACGCATGGGCCTGCACAGCGCGTTCGCCTCGCTGGGGATCGTGTCTCTGTTGCTGGGCCTGTTCATGATGCTGGCCGTGGCCCTGGCCATGCCGATCACGCAGTGGGTGGATAACGCGCCGTCGATCCAGCGCAACATCGAAACAAAGGTCAACGACATCTCGCGTTCGTTCAGCGAGCTGCTGGAGGCCAACAAGGCGCTTCAGGAGATGACGGAAGGCGAGGAGGAGATCGGCGCCCCCGAAAAGGTCGAGATCGAGCGCGGCAACGACGTGGCCGAGAACGTCGCGATGGTCGCCCCCAGCGTGTTCGCGCAGTTCGTGTTCACGTTCGTGCTGCTGTTCTTTCTGCTCGCCTCGGGCGACATGTTCTACGAAAAGATCGTGCACGTGCTGCCGACCTTTCACGACAAGCGACGGGCAGTGAAGCTCGTCCACAGCGCGGAGCGCAAGCTGTCGCGCTATCTGCTGACGATCACGGTGATCAACTTCAGCCTGGGCGTCGTCATCGGCCTGACGATGTTCATGCTGGGCCTGCCGAACCCGGTGTTGATCGGCGTCGGCGCCTTTCTCCTGAATTTCGTCCCCTATGTGGGCGCGCTCGTGGGCGCCCTGGCCACGGCGGCCATCGCGCTGCTCACGTTCGACTGGTACGGCTGGGCCATGATCGCCGGCGGCACCTATGTGCTGATCAATTCGATCGAGGGCCAGCTCGTCACGCCGTACTTCGTGGGCCGGAGCCTGCGACTGAACACCGTGGTGGTCTTTCTGGCCGTGTCGTTCTGGGCCTGGCTGTGGTCGATCGTGGGCATGGTCGTCGCCCTGCCGCTGCTGGTGGCGATCAAGACCATCTGCGACCACGTCGACGGGCTGGGCAATGTCAGCACCTTCCTGTCGGAGCGACACGCCGAAGACCGCCCGAACAATGGCAGCGATACCGAACCGTAACCGGCGCCGGTCTCAATCGGCATGGTTTGCAAGCCGTCCGACTCGTCCGTCTGCCGCACATCGGCACGGGCTCCATATCCTTTGCCGGACTCTCAAAGCTGCACAAGCCAGACGGCCACGATGACACTCGCTTTTGTTAACAGTTCGGCGAAAGAACGGTGGGCGGCGAGAGCCCCAATTCATAATGCTGCGATCCAGTAATTAATACAGATACTCTCTCGAGGCTTTAGCACAGCGGGCATCAGCCGATACGGGTTGAGACGTGATGCCACAGACATCACGCAAGATTCGTCTAGCTAAAGAATTGGGGGATCAAATGAGGCTTTATACGCTTTGCGTTCTAATCGCAGTCTGCGCGATTTCAGCAGGTTGCGCTTCAACCAAAACACTTCAGGCGACAGGCGGAAGCCGCTCTGATGGCGTGGTGGAGATGTCATACACGCACGGCATGTTCGAACAACCTCAGCCAGAATGGGACGAAGCTGCGCGAACTGCGGCAGACCGCTGCCAAGCTTGGGGCTATCGTAACGCCGAGCAATTCGGCGGTACACTCAGCCGATGCCAGGCACCGACTGATATGGGTTGTTCTCGCACACTCGTAACCGCTAAGTACCAGTGCACGGGCGACGATAACTGGTGATTTGCGCCTACATGCCAGGCCGCTATCAAATCGGTCTGTAGGTTGACTTAATCACTCCAGATTGCGTTTTTACTTGATAAGGGTTCAGGCGGCCGACCTTTGATCAGCAATCTTACAATTTACCCTGCGCCGCTAGCGCCGCCGCGGCTGCGGCTCGAAGACCCGCGGCACCGGCTGCCAGTCGTCGCCGTCGACGAACAGTTCGATGCCGCCGGGTCCGCCGTAGGCGCGGCTGCGTCCGGCCGCACCGGGATTGAGGAGCCACGGCGCGGTGTCGGTGTCGAGCACGCGGCGGTGGCTGTGGCCGCAGACGATCGCGCGGGCCTCGGGGAAGGCGCGTCGCAGCCGGTCGTGGCGGCTGCGGGCCGGCCACTGGTGGCCGTGGATGACGACCAGCTCGCCGCCGGGCAGCGCCCGCCGCGCGGATTCCGGCCAGGGCGCGTCGTCCGGATCGTTGTTGCCGGTGACGATGAGCACGTCGTCGCACAGGCCGGCCAGTTCGTCGGCGATGCCGGCGCCCACGTCGCCGGCGTGCACGAGCACGTCCGCGCCGCGGGCGAGATCCGCCACGCGCGGGTCGAGGACGCCGTGGGTATCGGCCAGTAGCATGATGCGCATCGCGCGAGCCTAACCGATGCCCGGCCGCGGTCAACGCACATGCGTCACGCGGTTGCTATATTTCTGTCATAAACCGGCCGTATCATCGAGCGCATGAAAACCTGGGCGATCTACAGTCTGAAGGGCGGCGTGGGCAAGACCGCGGCCGCGGTCAACCTGGCCAGCGAGGCCGCGCTCGACGGCCGGCACGTGCTGTTGTGGGATCTGGACCCACAGGGCGCAGCGAGCTGGTATCTGGGCGTGGACGACCCGCCGGAGATGTCGGCCAAGCGCATCGTCTCCGGCAAGGCGCCGCTGGGCCGCTATGTGCAGCACACCGATCAGGAGCGGCTGGACGTGCTGCCGGGCGACCGCGGCTACCGCCACTGGGACGCGCAGATCCACGCCGCCAAGCAGCCGCGCAAGGTCATCGAGGAGCTGATCGAGCCGTTCTCGGAAAGCTATTCGCTGATGATCCTCGACTGCCCGCCGGGGATCGGCTCGCTGGCCACCGCGGTGCTGCGCGCCGCCGATCGCGTGCTGGTGCCGGTGGTGCCCACACCGCTGTCGCTGCGCGCCCTGGACGAGGTGCTGGAGCACGTGGAGGACAAGAAGGTCGGCAAGACGCGGGTGCTGCCGTTCTTCTCGATGGCCGACCGCCGCCGGCGCATGCACCGGGAGATGATCGAGGCGCCGCCGGACACGCTGAAGAAGGCACCCGAGACGTTCATCGACTACAGCACGCACGTGGAACAGATGGGCGTGCACCGGGCGCCGGTACGCCGCTTCTCACCGCGCAGCCGGGCGGCCGCGCAGTACCGTGCGCTCTATCGCGAACTGCGCTGATCGCCGGCCGGCGGCGGCCGGCGGGCGTCGCCGCGCATCTGCTCGATCATGAAGCGGGCGATCGTCGCGCCCTGATCCTCCTGCAGGAAATGCCGCGCGCCGCGGATCGTGGTGTGCGCCGCCTCGGCCGCACCGGGTATCCGCCGGCGCAGCGCGCGCTCGGCCCCGCGGGTGATCGGGTCGCCGTCGGCGAAGCAGGTATGCACGGGCTTGTCGAAGCCGGCCAGCGCCTCCCAGGCGGCGCGGTTGGGCGCGCTCGCCGGGTCGTCCGATGTGACCGGTACCAGCCGCGGAAAGGCGCGGATGCCGGCCATGTAGCGGGCATCCGGAAACGGCGCCGCGTAGGCGGCGCGTTCGTCGGCGCTCAGCCAGCGGCGGCTGCCGGCCTGGACGAGAGCGCCCACCGGAAACACCGGGCTGTAGCGGGCGAACGCGCGCCACAGCCGGAACAGGAGCGGCAGGCGCGCGTCGCCTGTGGGCAGAAAGCCGTTGCCCACGAACACGCGTGCGAACGCCGCCGGATGCTCGGCGACCAGGCGCAGGCCGATGAGCGAACCCCAGTCCTGACAGAACAGGCGCACGTCGGTCAGCGCGAGCTGCTCGAACCAGGACCAGGCCCAGTCGACGTGGCGCTGATAGCTGTAGTCCGCGATCGCGGCCGGCTTGTCGGAACGGCCGCAGCCGAGGAAATCCGGCGCGAGCACGCGATGCCCGGCGGCCACCAGCGGCTCGATCATGTGTCGATAGAGATACGACCAGGTCGGCTCGCCGTGCAGCAGCACCACCGGTGCGGCCCGGCGCGGGCCGACGTCCACATAGTGCATCCGCAGGCCGTCGACCTCGACGTAGTGCGGCGCGTACGCATACCCTGGCAGGCGCGCGAAGCGCTCCTCGGGCGTACGCAGCACCGCCGCGCTCACGATCGCCCCCGGCGGCCGGCGCCTTGAAACGCACGCCCGATCCGCTCGGGCCTCACTGCAGCACTCATGGTCGTCCCCCAACCTGTGCCGGCGATCGTCGGTCCGCGGTCGTGCGCGCGGATCCGGCGGCCGCCGGAAGCCGTCCCCGCGTCGAGACTAGCGCCGCGCACGCCAAAACCCAAGCGCGGAATACGTTTGTACTCCGCCGCCCGCGGCGCTAGCGTAGGATGCAGTCATCCAAACAACCACGACTCCATCGTGCGCACACGTTCCCTGATTCCGCTTGTCGGCCTTGCCGGGGCTCTGGCCCTGTCGGGCTGCTCGGCGGTCACCAGCACCACCAACACCGCGGCGGATATCACCGAAAGTGCCGTCCACGGCCTGTCGGCCTCCAGCCGCCAGTCCACCGACGCCTCGGTGACCGAGCCCGACACGCCGCGTCATCGCCAGACCGTGGCCTTCGTCGACACCCAGCGCCCGCAGCTCGCGCGTGAAGCCGCCCGCGGCGGCGGCGAGCACGTCGACGCGCTGGCCGGCCTGCTGGGCGAGTCTGACCACGCCGCCTTCGGCCGTTGGCTCCAGGCCCACTACGACCACATCTTCACGGGCAGCGGCGACGCCGAGGCCGTCGTCGCCCGCCTTGCCGCGCGTCGGGGCTAGTCTCCGACGCGTTTTTTCGACCCCGCACCCGAACACCGAAGGACAACACCTATGAAACCCGTACTGACGATTTCCGCCGCGATGCTGCTGGCCATGAGCCTGACCGCCTGCGGCCAGAACGACGATGAAGACGCGGCCGCCGGCGACACCGGCTCGACCGAGGCCACGCAGTCCGACAACGCGGCCGAGGGCAGCAGTCAGGACAACGGCGGCTCGACCGACGACGCCATGTCCGAAGACGACGCCGGCACGGCCGACAGCGCCATGAGCCAGGACAACGGCACCGCCGAGGAGGACATGCCGCGGGCCGCGGTCGCCGTGCTCCACGGCACCGAGGGCAACGACGACGTCTCGGCCACCATCCGCTTCACGCCCGAGGACGGCGGCCTGGCCTACACCACCGAGGCCGAGGGTCTGGAACCCGGCGAGCACGGCTACCACATTCATCTCTACGGCGACTGCTCGGCGGCGGACGGCACCTCCGCGGGCACGCACTTCAACCTCGAGGGCAGCTCCAAGAACCCGCCCGAAGACATCGACCGGATCACCGGCGATCTGGGCAACCTCGACGTGGGTGACGACGGCACCGCCGAGCACGACGGCATGATCGAGGGCGCCTCGCTGACCGGCGCCAAGGCCATCATCGGCCGCGGCATCATCATCCACGAGAAGGCCAACGATCCGGACCAGCCGCCGATCGGCGCGGCCGGCAGCCGTCAGGCCTGCGGCGTGATCGGCATCGCCGATCCGGAAGCCGACAGCGGTTCGGACGACAGCGGCTCGAGCTCGGCTGACGACAGCGAGAACCAGTCCGGCAGCGGCTCGGATTCGGGGGCGTCGATGAACGGTGACTCGGACTCCGACTCGTCGATGAGCGACTCCGGGTCGGATTCGGGCTCGGGCTCCGACTCGTCGACGAGCGACGATTCGGATTCGGGCTCGAGCTCGGGCGGCGACTCGAATGCCAGCGGCAACGGCGGTGATTCGGGCTCGGACATGGACGACGCCTCCGACGCCGATCAGGAGGACGACAGCGGCTCCATGTAATACCGCCCGTCCCCGCTGCGCGTCAGCGACAGCCCGGCCGGGCGACCGCGCCGGGCTTTTTCGTGCCCGGCGCGTATCGATTCAGACCACGGCGACCTTGTAGTTGCCGCGCGACTCGTCGTACTCGAGCGTGATCTGCTCGTGCTCTTCGGCGGCCCGGAGCAGATCGGTGAAGCTCTTGAAGCCGTAGTAGCTCTCGTTGAAGCTCGGGTAGACCCGCTTGATGGTCTGCTTGACCAGCGAGCCCCAGACCGGGTCGTAGTCCGACTCCAGCGAGGACACGATCTCGAGGAGTTTCTCGCGCGCCTCGGCGCCCTTGTCCTGCTTCTGGCCGGCCTCGGCCTTGCGCTTGCGCGCCCGGCCGGACTTCTGCACCAGATCGTCGTAGTAGATGAACTCGTCGCAGTTGGCCACCAGCAAGTCCGAGGTCGACGACTTCACCCCGCAGCCGATCACGCGCTTGTTGTTCTCCTTGAGCTTGGAGACCAGCGGCGAGAAATCCGAGTCGCCGGAGACCAGCACGAAGGTGTCGATATGGTCCTTGGCGTAGCACAGGTCCAGCGCGTCCACGACCATGCGGATGTCGGCGCTGTTCTTGCCCGAGATGCGCGTCTGCGGGATGTCGATCATCTCGATGCCCATGGCATGAAACGACTTCATCTGACCGCGGTACTGGCTCCAGTCGCAGTAGGCGCGCTTGAACACCAGCCGGCCCTTCTCGAGCACGCGCTTGTGGATGAGGCCCATGTCGAAATCGCCGCCGGGCACGTCCTTGACGCCCAGGGCCAGATTCTCGAAATCGATGAATACCGCGATCAGCGCTTCGCCGGCCATGCTGTTCCTGCGGGGCGCGGGCACAGAGCCACGCGCTGGAGTTGACGCGGCACAGTCTAGGCCCTGTCGCGGTTTCGTGCGACCGACACCCGGCCGATGCGCCTCCGATGGGCAATCCGCCCTGCCCATGGCCGACGTGCCGGGGGTGGCAGCCCGGCCGTGCGGCGACGCCGCCGGGATGGCGAGACAGCCGGTACGTGCCGGCGGCGGGACGCTGATCGGCCCGGGCGTTGACGGCGCCGCGGCGGGGCGGACGTCGGCGATCCCGCCCCCAGGGGCTGTTCAGGGCCGTTAAGGCGCGGTTAGGCCGCCGCTTCGCATGCTAAGTTGACGCTTTCGCGAGGAGTTTCGTCATGAAAACAAGACTGTCGATAGCCGCCCTGTCGCTGCTTCTGACCGCACCGGCCTTCGCCCAGCAGCAGGCGTCGGATGTCGCCGGCGTCTGGGAGACCGCCAGCGGCGGCTATGTCCAGCTCTATGAGGACAACGGCGAGTGGAAGGGCATGATCGTCGGCTCCAAGTCCGGCGAGGCGCGCTACGACAAGAACAATCCGGACGAGTCCAAGCGCGACCGGCGCCTGCTCGGCATCACCATCCTCGAAGGCCTGGAGTACGTCGGCGACGGCGAATTCGAGAACGGCGAGATCTACGACCCGAACAACGGCAAGACCTACAAGGCCAAGGCGACCCAGACCGGGCCGGACACGCTCGACGCCCGCGGCTACATCGGCATCAGTCTGATCGGCAAGACCCAGACCTGGCACCGCGTGCCGCCGGATACCGAGAACGTCCACCAGGATCTGCTGCACGAATCCATTACCGGCGGCGGCGAATAGCACAACGCATCCGCCACCGGCACCCCGGGCCGACGGCCGGGCCGCGACTCAGCCGGCCGTGTCCTCGGCCGGCTCGAAGCGCAGCGCGACGCCGTTGTTGCAGTAGCGCTTGCCGGTCGGCTGCGGACCGTCGTTGAAGACGTGGCCCTGGTGGCCACCGCAACGGGCGCAGTGGTATTCCTTGCGCGGCATCAGCAGCTTGTAGTCGGTCTTGAAGCCGAGATGGCCGTCGATGTAGCGGTAAAAGCTCGGCCAGCCCGTGCCGGAATCGAATTTCCACTCGCTGTCGAACAGCGCCAGGCCGCAGCCGGCGCAGACGAACCGGCCCTCGGCCGTGACCTCGTTGAGTTCGCTGGAACCGGGCGCCTCCGTGCCCTCGTTGCGGAGCACGTCATAGGCCTCCGGCGAGAGTTGTTCACGCCATTCGGCCTCGCTTTTCTTCACCGTGCCCACCTCCGGATTCGCACCTTGATCGGACGCCCCGGATTCGCTGTCGGCCAGGGCCAGCCGCGACAGCGGATAGGCCGCCACCACACCGAGAAAGGCGCCGAGGAGCGTGCGTCGTTTCATGTCGCTCACCGCTTGGATCGAATGCTGGGGACTATACGAAACGCATCGGCGTCGAGATGCCCGAACGCAACGGACGGCTGCGCCGGCGGCCGCCGCGCAACCACAGACCCTCGACATGCGTAGCGGGACCCGGATGCCAAGTCTACAATCGAGACCATGAGCGTGCCCGCCGACAGTCTGCCCCAACCCCAGCTGACGCCCGCCCAGCGCCAGGTCTTCGCCGAGGACGGCTTCCTGGTCATGCGCCAGTTGGCCAGCGTCGAACGCATCGCAGCCCTGCGCTCGCTGGCGCTCGCGCACGCCGATCGCCGTGTCGTGCCCATCGAGTACGAGGCCGACGTGGCCTATCCGGGGGCACCGGCCAGCCGCGAGGCCGAGGGCGGCGACACCCCGCGGCGCCTGCTGCAGGCCCACGATCGCGATCCGCTGCTCGCGGACTGGACCACCGATGCCCGGCTGACGGCGATCGTCGCCCAGCTGCTGGATTCCGAGCGCGTCTGGCTGTCACGCAACCACCACAACTGCGTGATGACCAAGCACCCGCGTTTTTCCACCGCGACCGCCTGGCACCGGGATCTGCGCTACTGGGCCTTCGAGACGCCGCGGCTGGTCAACGCCTGGCTGGCGCTCGGCGACGAGCGCCCGGACAACGGCGGCATGCGCCTGCTGCCGGGCACCCATCGGATGCGCTTCGACGCCGACGCCATGGACGCGGACCAGTTCCTGCGCGAGGACGTGCCCCGCAACCGCGAACTCATCGCGAGCGCGGTGGAGGCCACCCTCGATCCCGGCGACGTGCTGCTGTTCGATGCCGGCACCCTGCACGCGGCCGGCGCCAACGCCACCGACGAACTCAAGCTCTCGGTGGTGACCACCTACTACGGCGCGGACAACGCCCCGGTGCCCGGCACCCGCTCGGCGCAGCGCCCGCCCGTGATCGCACGCGAGCCCGACGATGCGTAATGCCCTGTTCCTTGCTCTGTTCGCCGTACTCGGCGCCGGCACCCCCGCCGCCGCGGCCACGCTCGACGACCTGCGCTGGGATTACCGCGCGATCGTGGTGTTCACCCCGACCGATTCCCGCGGCCAGGAGATACGCGACAACCTGGCCGCCGAGGCGGGCATGCGCATTCGCGATGTCGCCTGGTTCGTGGTCACACCCGAACGCACCCATTCCAATCTCGACATTCGCATGGAACGCCAGCCCGTGCTGGACCTGCACGAGGCCATGGGTTTCGAGGCCGTGCTGATCGGCAAGGACGGCCTGGTGAAGGCGCGCCAGACCGAGAGCCTCGATGTCAGCGCCTTGTTCGAGCGGATCGACCAGATGCCCATGCGCCGCAACGAAATGCGTGAACGCCAATGACCCAGACCGAAAACCCCGCCCGCAACGTCCTCGGCGAACCGCTGGCCGGCTGCTGCGATGCGCCGGTCACCGGCTTCTTCCGCGACGGCTTCTGTCGCACCGGGCCGGCCGACGCCGGCCGCCACGTCGTCTGTGCGGTGATGACCCGGGAGTTTCTCGACTACACCGCCGGACGTGGCAACGATCTCTCCACGCCGCGGCCGGAGTTCGACTTCCCCGGCCTCGCGGCGGGCGATCGCTGGTGTCTGTGCGCCGCCCGCTGGGGCGAGGCGCTGGCCGAGGGTGTGGCACCCCGGGTCGCGCTCACCGCCACCGACGCCGCCGCGCTGGACATACTCGACCTGGCCGATCTCAAGGCCCACGCCATCGACCTGTCCTGACCGGGGCGCCACGGGAGCCCGCATGCGGCTGCTCAATCCGATCGACCAGATCTTTCTGCGGCTGGAGCGCCGCAACCAGCCCATGCACGTCGGCGGGCTGCAGCTGTTCGAGCGGCCGGCCGACGCCGGCCCGCACTACGTGCGCGACCGCGTGGCGGCGATGCGCGCGCACTGCGACGTCCAACCGCCGTTCGACCGGCGCCTGAAGTACCGCTTCGGCCAGCCGTTCTGGGTGGACGACGAGGCCTTCGATCTGGAGTACCACGTGCGTCACCTGGCGCTGCCGGCACCGGGCGAGATTCGCGAGCTCCTGGCGCTGGTGTCGATGCTGCACGGCGCGCTGCTGGACCGCTCGCGGCCGATGTGGGAGGTCTATGTGATCGAGGGCATCAGCGGCAACCGCTTCGCCATCTATAGCAAGTTCCACCACGCCCTCATGGACGGCGTGAGCGCCATGCGCGTAATGCGGCGCTCACTGACCGACCGCCCAGACCCGGATGCGCTGCGCGTGCCCTGGCAGCTCCCCCGGCCCGCCAGCGCCACCGGTCGCACGCCGCTGGCCGACACCTGGAAGACGCTGCGCGCGACCACGCGTCAGACGCTGGCGCTGCCCGGCGCCGCGCGCGAGGTCGTGCGCGCCTGGCACGACGCCCGCGACGATCCGGCCTTCACCCGCATCAATCAGGCGCCGGCGACCATCCTCAACCGGCGCGTGTCCGGCTCGCGGCGCTTCGCGGCCCAGTCCTACGACCTCGCGCGCATCAAGCGGCTGGCGCGCCACCACCGGGCCACGGTCAACGACATCGTCATGGCGATGTGCGCCAGCGCGCTGCGCCGCTACCTGCAGGACAACGACGCCCTGCCGGCGGCGCCGCTGGTGGCGATGGTGCCGGTGGCCCTGCACGACGGCGCGGACGAGGCCGGCAACCACGTGGCCATGATCTTCGCCAGCCTAGCCACGGACGTCGCCGATCCGGTCGCGCGGCTGGCCGCGATCCGGGCCTCGGTGGATCACTGGAAGCGCCGCTACCGCGGCATGTCGCCGGAACAGATCATGGCGTTCGTCGCCGCGCTGTCCGCACCGGCCGGGCTGAACCTGCTCACCGGCATCGCACCGCGCCGGCAGTCGTTCAACGTGGTCATCTCCAACGTCCCGGGCCCGCACGAAACACTTTACTGCGGCGACGCCGAGATGACCGGCATGTATCCGGTCTCCATCGTGCTCGACGGTCAGGCGCTCAACATCACCATCACCAGCTATCGCGAGGCGCTGGAGTTCGGCCTGATCGCCTGCCGCCGCTCACTGCCGAGCATGCAGCACCTGCTGTCCCATCTCGCCGCCGCGCTGGACGAACTCGAGCCCGACGACGCCGGGCACCGCGC
Organism: Salinisphaera orenii subsp. orenii MK-B5; assembly: GCF_003788635.1. Taxonomy (GTDB): domain Bacteria; phylum Pseudomonadota; class Gammaproteobacteria; order Nevskiales; family Salinisphaeraceae; genus Salinisphaera; species Salinisphaera orenii. Next base: position 129,830 of record NZ_AYKH01000044.1, on the reverse strand, counting down.
CGCCAGCGGCCGCGAGGGCGTGGCGGCCGACGGCGGCTGATGACGGACGGCTGCGCCCTGTGCGGCCGACGCGGCGTGCGCACCACGCGTCATCATCTGATTCCGCGCCGCACGCACCGGCTCAAGCGCATCCGCCGGCGTTTCGAGCGGGCCGATCGGCTGGGGCGCATCCTGCACATCTGCCGGCCCTGCCACAGCCACATCCACGCCGTGCTCGGGGAAAAAGAGCTCGCCGAGGTCTACAACACCCGCGAGGCCCTGCTTTCGCATCCGGAGATCGCCGACTTCGTGGCCTGGATCAGGGACAAGCCGGCCGGCTTCCGACCGCGCATCCGGCGGCCGAAGCGCTAGGGTCTGTTGGCGTTTCGTACGCGTCCGCGCCAAGCGCTTCCTGAACAATTGACCATGGGCGGCAAGATGAGGCGTTGTGCGCGCCGTGCAGTCACTCTGCACCAGCGGGCTGCAACGCTGGATTGCCGTCGTATCGTTGGTTTTACGGACGTTTGTCCCGAAGGGTTCGGCCGACCATGAACGTGACCACGGACGCCCGGCGACGTTGCGAGCCTGGATCGGGGCACGCCCGGAGCCGGCGGCTCACGCCTTGCCGGACACGATGTGCGGACGCCAACGCGGCGCTCGTACGAAACGCCAACCGACCCAGCGCGCCTCAGTCGCCGCGCTGCAGCGCCAGCGCCGCGATCACGCAGACAGTGCCGATGACGAGCAGCAGCGCGCCGGCGGCGATGGTGTCGAGATAACTCCCGGTGGCGGCGTACAGCCGCGACATGCCGAAGCCACCGATCGTCTGGGTCAGCGCGAACGACAGCGTGGCCCAGCCCCAGATCTGCTGGCGGCGCACCGCGGGCGAGAGCTCGACCACGACCCCGGCAGTCAGGGTGATGATGGCCGGCACCATCGCCCCGACCACGAGCGAGGACACCCCCAGCGCCGGCGCGGCCGAGGAGACCAGCGGCAGCGCGGTGGCCGCGGTCATGGCCGCGAAGGCGATCACCAGCGCGCGGCGAAAGCCCAGCCGCCCCGCGGCCAGACCCGCCAGCCCGGGGCCGATCACCCCGCCCACACCGAGCAGCAGCCAGTAGCCGTTGCCGACCGCCAGCCCGCGGCCGAGCTCCCGGGCGATATAGTCCACCCAGTACAACGAATGCGGCACATAACCCGCGGAATTCAGGCCGTAGGCGGTCACGATCAGGCCGATCGCCAGCCAGGGTACGGGGCCCGCGGCGTCTTCTTCGACGGCCGCCGGCGCGGCCCGCCCGCGCGGCAGATGGCGCCAGACGCGGTACCAGCTCCAGGCGCCCAGTACGGCCGCCACCAGCCCGACCGCGATCCAGGTCGCGCCGATGCCCGCGTCCGCCAGCAGCGGCACCAGCAGACTGGCCGTGATCGTACCCACGCCCATGCCCGTGAACACCACCGCCGAGGCCGCGGGCCGGCGGGCGACCGGCATCCGCACCATCACCGCGGGCGTGACCACGATCGTCAGCGTGGCCGCGGCCCAGCCGGCCACGAGCCGCCAGAGGCCGTACCAGAGCATGCCGGCGGGAAGCGCGCAGGCGAACAGACTCAACGTCAGCAGCGCCAGCGCGCCGCCGATCACCCGCCGCGGGCCGAGGGCGCGGGACAGGCGGTCCGCGCTGGCCGCCCCGAACAGATAGCCCAGCAGATTGATCGCGCCGAGTTCGGCCGTCTGTTCGGCGCTGAACCAGCCGGCGGCGACCAGCGACGGGATCAGCGGCGTGAACGCATAGCGGCCGAGACCGATGCCCAGCAACAGCGCGACCGCCCCGGCGAGCGCCAGCCGGCGCTGCTCGGCCGGTCCGGCCGCCGCGCTCACGGCGTGGACCGGATCGCCGCCGCGGCCGCGCTCAGCGTGGCGAGCACGAGCGCGACGCAGGCCAGGCCGAACAGCGGCAGATAGCTGCCGAGGCGTTCATAGCCCCAGGACATGCCGTAGGCCCCGACCGCCTGGGCCAGCGCAAAGCCCAGCGTCGCCCAGCCCCAGAACTGCTGCTGGCGCGCCGCCGGCGTGAGCGCAGCGATCGAGCCCGAGGTCAGCGTCACCGTGCCGGGAATCAGCAGCCCGACCAGAAACGACGACAGCCCGAGCGCGGCCATGCTCGTCGAGACCAGCGGCAGCGCGACCGCAAGCGCCTTGATCGCCAGCGCCAGGGTGAGCGCCGGCCGGAAACCCAGGCGCGCGGCCAGCCAGCCCGCAGCCACCGGGCCACACATCGCCCCCAGGCCGAGCACGACCCAGTAGCCACTGCCGGCGGCCAGGCCCTGGCCGAGCTCGCGGGCGATGTAGTCCACCCAGAACAGCGTGTGCGGCACGAAGCCGACCGCATCCAGCCCGTAGGCCGCGATCACCAGCAGGATCGCGGTCAACGGCAGGGCCGCTGCGGCGCGCTCGTCGGCCGCGGGCTCCGGCAGCGCCGCCAGATCGCGCCAGGCGACGGCCCAGCTCCACAGCGCCAGCACCGCGGAAACCACGGCCAGCGCCAGCCAGGCCGCGGCCACACCGAAGTCCGCCAGCCAAGGCACGAGCGTGCCGCTGGCGGCCACCCCCAGGCCGATGCCCGTGAACACCAACGCACCGGTACGGGCGCGTTCGCCAGGGGCCACCCGCGACAGGGCCGCCGGCGCGCCCACCACCACGAGCACGGCCCCGCTGACGCCGCAGGCCAGCCGCCAGAAGCCGTACCAGTACACGCCCCAGTCGAGGGCGCAGGCGAACAGGCTCGCCACCGTCACCGCCAGCGCCGCGGCCAGCACCGCGCGCACGCCGAACATCAGCGTGGCCCGATGGGCGATGGCCGCGCCGACGAGATAGCCCAGCAGATTGATCGCGCCGAGATAGGCCGCGGCATGGGCCGAGAACCAGCCGGCCTCGACCAGCGCGGGGATCAGCGGCGTGTAGGCGAAACGGGCCATACCGATGCCGAGCAGCGTGGCCACACCGCCCGCCAGCCCCAGTCGCGTGGCCGACGCGTCGCTCATGGTTGTCCCTTACAGCAAAAACAGCCGCGAGTGTGCCACGGCCCGCGCCGCGACGTGTCATGCCTGCTACGATCGACGCATGGACACGCCGGACCCCGCCACCGAAGCCGCGACGACCGTGGACGCGCTGTTCGTGGGCGCCCTCGGCCGGCTCGCCAACGACGGCGGCCCGAGCGCGATCGACAAGCGCGCGGTCGACGACGCGCGCTGGCTCGACGCCGACGGCGTGGCCGGCGACGCCCAGGCCGATCGCGTCCACCACGGCGGCCCGGAGCGGGCCCTCAACCACTACCCGGCCGAGCACTACGACGCCTGGCGGGCGCGCTACCCCGGTTACAACGACGCCTTCGTGCCCGGCGCGCTGGGCGAGAACATCAGCACCCGCGGGTTCACCGAGGCCGACGTCTGCGTGGGCGACGTGTTCTCGCTGGGCGAGGCCACGGTACAGATCGCCCAGCCGCGCCAGCCCTGCTGGAAACCCGGCGCCCGCATCGGCATCGCCGGACTGGCGCGCGCGATCGCCGCCGAGGGCCGCGCCGGCTGGCTCTATCGGGTGCTCGAACCGGGTCACATCCGCGCCGGCGACCGCCTGACGCGCATCGAGCGCGCCGCCCACGGCATCACCCTGGCCGAACTCTGGGCGCTCCAGGGCACCCGCCACCCGGACACCGAACAGCGACGCCGTCTGCTCACACTGGCCGAGCAGCCCACCCTCGCGCCGGAATGGCGCAAGCGCCTGGCCAACCGCGCCCGCCAGGCCGCCGAGCGCGATCGCGGCTGACAGCGGCCCCGTCTCGACCCGGGCCCGACCGCCGCCGCGCACCGGCGGCTCGAACATGGGGGCCGTGATCGCCCGGGCGGGAACAGACTCGCTGCCGAACAAACCCGTGCCGCGCGGCCGGCGCCGTCGCCGTCCGCGCGGGCCAGACCGTATTCAGCACGACCCGTACCCATTGATCCGACTCGCACCGTCCGTACCGGAAGCCGTTTCGACGCGTGATCGGTGGCCGAACGCCGCGGAGCGTCGCGAATGACGCCAGCGGCAATGCGGGCTGGCCGGACAACGGCGCTGGCGCTTGGGCTTCCAGCGGAAATCGCGTCCCACGGCGTGGTACAGCCCGACTCGAGCACCCAACAAGCGGCGCCCCGCTGCGCCTCTCCACTCCCCGCCGGAAGCGGTGGGCGGGTACCGACGGGCCGCGGACCAAAGACGCAAATGGCGAAGGCCGCGCGGTGTTCCGCGGAACACACGACCGACGCCGGATCAGTACATTTCGGCGTGCCCGGCGTCGTTGCAGGGCGAGCGCCGGGCAGACGCCACCGGGAGGCATCGCGCCTGTTGATGGTTCGTCCGTGTCCGCGCCAAGCGCTGTCTTAAGGCAAGACGAGGCGTAATGCGCGCCGTGCGATCACTCTTCACAAGCGGGCTAGAACGCCGGATTGCCGCACCCGGTCAATGTCACGGACACTTGTCCCTTCCGGCTGGGCCGCCCCTAAATTGCCGTGGGCACCCGGCGGCGTTGCAAGCCTGGGGCGTGGCGCACCCAGAGTCGGCGGTGTGCGCATCGCCGGAGACGATCTGCGGTCTTCAACATGGCGCTCGTACGGAACCCAATGAACGCTAGTCGCGCGGATACAGCCGCGGGCGATAGTCGGGACGCAGGACCTCGACCGCGATATCGGCGAAGTCGGTGAACAGGCCATCGACGCCGTACTCGAAGTAATAACGGCGCAACTCGTCCTCGAGCCGCGTGTCGCCGGCCGGCAGCTGATCGGCGCGGAAGGTGTAGGGATGCACCTTCAGCCCGCGCTGGTGGGCGTGCGTGACGAGCGCGCCGTCTGTGGTGGCGATGCGGGTCTTGTCCGGGCCGATGCCGTCGGCGTAGGTCGCGATCGCGTCGAGGCCGTCGGGCGTGACCATGGCGTCGTAGGCCGCGCCGTCGCCGATGAGCTGGATCATGGGCAGATCCGAGCCGAACACGCTGCGCATCTCGCGCAGGTTGTCGAACCCGAAGCTCTGGATATAGACGCGGGCGTCGCGGCCGGTGTAGCCGTGGTCGGCCAGCATCTCGAGCAGCGCGGCCTCCAGCGGCAGATGCTCGTCGTCGTGAAAGACCGGCGCCTTGGTCTCGGGATAGATGCCCACCGCACGCCCGGTCTGGCGATTGAGCGCGGCCACCATCTCGATGAGAGCCGCGAGGGTGGGCACCTGGAAACCGCGGGCGTCGGCGGAAAAGCGCCCGGGAAACACGCGCCCGCCGTCGGCGCCGGTGCGCTCGGTCGCGCTGAGCTGGCGGATCTCGGCGAGGGTGAAGTCGGCGGCGTACCAGCGGCCGTCGTCGCGGGCGCGATCCGGGAAGCCCCGTTCGACGTCGGTGGTGGATTCCAGATGGATGTCGTGCAGGCAGATGAGCTGCGCGTCGGCGGTCATCACCACGTCCGGCTCGATATAGTCGGCGCCGAGCGCGTAGGCCATGGCGTAGGCGGGCAGCGTGTGTTCGGGCAGATAGCCCGAGGCGCCGCGGTGGGCGATCACGATCCGCTCCCGGCTCATGTCGTGGCCTCGTGCCTGGCGCCGGGCGTGATCGCGGCCACGCGGCCGGAGGGCGCGCTCGGGGCGATCCGAAGCCCGTTCATCGACGCGCTCGTCCGGCGGGCCGCCCATGGCCGCGGGCGCCGCGGCCGGGCCGATCAGCGCGGCACAGACGACCAGCACGAACCGGTCGATGCGCCGGCGGTCGCGGCGGAATGTGGCCATCTCGGCCCCCGATCGAGGCGCAACCCTGGCGCCCGAGTCTGGCGGGCCCGGATGACGGCGACATGACGACCATCGCTCGCGGGCTCAGCGCGGCTGCTCGCGCTGGCGGATCAGCCCTTCCTGCACGACCGAGGCCACGAGCTCACCGGCGCGGTTGAAGATCAGGCCGCGAGCCAGGCCACGCGCGTCCTGGGCGCCGGGGCTGTCCATGGAATAGAGCAGCCAGTCGTCGACCGCGAATTCGCGATGGAACCACAGCGCGTGGTCGATGCTGGCCATCTGCATACCCGGGCTGAAGAAGGAGACGCCGTGCGGGAACAGCGACGTGGCCAGCAGGTTGAAGTCGCTGGCGTAGGTCAGCACCGCACGGTGCAGGGCCTGATCGTCGGGCAGGGGCGCCTTGGCGCGCAGCCAGACGTGCTGCTCGGCCTCGCGCTTGTCCGGGTCCAGCATGTTCCAGGGCCGCACCGGGCGCATGTCGATGGCGACCTCGCGCCCGACCGCCTCCCGCAGCGACTCCGGCACCCGGTCGAGCGCGTCCACCCAGGCGTGGCGCAGTTCGTCGTGGCTGGCCAGCTCCTCGGGGCCGGCCACGTCAGGCATGCTCATCTGATGGGTGTAGCCGGACTCCTCGACGTGAAAGGAGGCGAGCATGGAAAAGATCGGCCGGCCGTGCTGGATAGCCTGCACCCGCCGGGTGGCGAAGCTGCGGCCGTCGCGGATGTTGTCCACCTCGTAGACGATGGCCGCGCCCATGTCGCCCGGACGCAGGAAATAGCCGTGCATGGAATGGGCGAGAAAGGCCGGGTCGACGGTGCGCGTGGCCGCTACCATGGCCTGGCCGGCGACTTGGCCGCCAAACACGCTCTTGCCGCCGAGATCCCGCGAGCTGCCACGGAACAGACGTTGTTCGAGCGCTTCCAGATCGAGCTGATCGAGCAGATCCTGGACCAGATGATGACCCTCGCTGGGCATGGCGTACCCCCGCCGAAACCGGCAAAAACCCCGATTCTAATCGATCGCGGCGATCGCGAGCGCGGGCACCGCGTTCAGTCGCCGGGTGCGGGCGTCGTATCGTCGTCGTCGAACGCCCGCAGCAGGAAATCGGCCCGGGCGAAGGCCACCGGCGTATCCCGCGACTGCTGCCAGCATTCGGCCTGCACCTGCGCCAGACGGCGCCCGGAACGGATCAGCCGGCAGTCGGCGATGCAGTCGTGCGGGCCGGCCGAGCGCCAGTAGTCGATCGCGAAATCGATCGCGTAGGGCAGCCGCGGCTGGGCCTCGGCGATGAGCACGTCCAGCTGCATCGCCAGTTCCAGAAAGCCGGCGACGGTGCCGCCGTGCAGCGCCGACTTGCGGGCGTTGCCGATGAGTTCATCGCGATAGGGCATGCGATAGCGGCGGGCCTCGCCGTCGTGCTCCACGCCGATGCCGAGGTAGCCGGCATAGGGAATGGCCGCGATCAGGCGCGCGTAGTCGGCGGCGGCGACCGCCGCCCGGACGCGCTCGCCGCGGGCGCTCATGCCAGCACCGAGCGGCCGGTGCGCATGAACGCGGCGGTGCAGCGGGCGGTCGGGCGCTCGCGATCGCCCTGGTGCAGCGTGGCCTCGGCGAAGGCCACGCACTGGGTGACGTGATAGCACTCGGCCTCGATCTCCAGCGCCCGGCCGGCGACCGCGGGCCGCAGATAGTCCATGCGCAGATCGATGGTCGCCACCGACTCCAGCCCCGAGATGGCCAGGAACACGGCCAGCCCGCAGGTCGAATCCGCCGCGGTGGTGCCGATCGCGGTGTGCCAGAGCCCGGCCTCCGGATCGCCGAGAAAGTCCGCCCGGTAGGCCAGCGTGGTGCGAATGCGCTCGCCGGCGACGTCCGCCACCTGCAGGCCGATCGCCTGGTTGTGCGGAATCATGCGGTTGAAACGCCCGGCGATGGTCTCGCGGACCGCCGGGTCGCGCTTGTCGATGTCCTCGCCCATGGCCGGTGAGCCTAGCCGCTGCCCGCGCCCCTGTCACGGTTCGCAACGCGACAACGCCCCAGCACGTAGAATGGCCAAAGAGTCCCCGGCGACGGCAGACGCCGGCGCCGGGGCCACGCATCGCCATCATCCTGTTTCACGTGGTTCTCGTGCCCTCGGCGAAGCAAGCAGCGGTCGGATGCACGGCGCGCCGTTCGCCGGCCCGGGGTCGAGCGGCAGAACGCCGCAGGTGGCCGCTTTTCGCCCCGAGGCCGGCTCTGGCGATACGACACAAGATGCAATGAGGTCACCGAGCCGATCGGCACCGTTATGGATCATTCCGAATATCCCCTGTTTCCCCTGTCCACCGTGGTCTTTCCCGGCGGCATCATGTCGCTGCGCATCTTCGAGCCACGTTATCTGGACATGGTCGCCCGGTGCATGAAGACGGGCACGGGGTTCGGCGTGTGCGCCGCGCAGCCGGCCGCGGAGGGCGCATTCAGCGCGCCGCACGCCGTGGGCACGCGGGTCGACATCGTCGATTTCGACCGCCTGGACGACGGCCAGCTGGGCATCACGGTCGAAGGCCGCCGCCGCTTCGAGCTGACCGCCTCGCGCCAGGCGGAGGACGGCCTGTGGTGGGGCGAGGTCACGTTCATCGACGAATCCGCCGATGCCGCCTGCCCGATCGAGTTCACCGCCCTCAAGCAGATCGCCGCGGCGCTGATCGAGGAAGTCGGCCTGCCCTACGACAAGCAGGGCAGCGACTACGACTCGGCCAGCTGGCTGTCCGCCCGGCTCACCGAACTGCTGCCCTTCGACGCCGCCACCAAGCACGACCTGCTGGCCACCGACGATCCGCTGGAACGGCTGCGCCGCATCCGACCCATGGTCGAGATCGAGAACGCCCGAAGCTGAGCCGCTGTCGCCGGGTCCCCGGCTGCGATAGCATCCGCGGCCGGGGACCCCAAAACAAAGACACATCACGTGAAATCGGCACGCAACGGCCTGATGGCCGGACTCATTCTCATGACCGCGGCCTGCGGCGGCGCACCCGAACGCACGGACGCCGAACGCACGGCCCGGGACCGGACGGATTCCAGCGACACGGCCTCCGAGGCCGCCGAGCCGCAGGCCGGCGCGGCCACCGCGCGGGCGATCCGCGAGCGCACGCGCGCGCTATCGGAGGCCACCGTTGACGCGGCGCTGGCGGACTACTACGCCGCGCACGATCACGCGCCCGCCTGGCTCGACGCCGAGGGTCGCCCGCGAGAGGCGGTCGAGGCTCTGCTGGCGGCTGTCGCGCGCGCGGATCGGCAGGGCCTGATCGCCGCCGACTACCGCGCCGATGCCCTGGCGCGGCGCGCGGAGGCGGCCCGCACCGATCCCGAGACCCTGAGCGCGGCCGACCGCGCGGCACTCGACATCGCCCTCAGCCGCGTGTTCGTGCAGTACGCCGCCGACCTGCACGAAGGCCGGGTCGAAACCGGCGACCTGCGGCCCCGCTGGTACGAGGATCTGCCGCCGGCCGACTACGTCGGCGCGCTCGAGCACGCCGCCGTGAACGGCAATGTGGATGCCGCGCTGTCCGAACTGCGCCCGCCGCACGACGGCTATACGCGCCTGGTCAAGGCGCTCGCCGACTATCGCGCCATCGCCGACGACGGCGGCTGGCCCACCCTGCCCGAGGGGCCGCTGCTGGAGCCCGGCGTACGCGACGCCCGCGTGAACACGCTGCGCGAACGCCTGCGCCTGACGGGGGATCTGCCGTCCGGCGACAACACAGCACCGGCGCCCGACGACGACTCGCCAACGGCCGCATCGACCGACACCGCCACCGAAGCGGAAACGCGCGCACCGCGCTATGACGACGCCCTGGCCGCGGCGGTCGAGCGTTTCCAGCGCCGCCACGGCCTGGCCGTGGACGGCCGCGTAGGCGAACAGACGCTCGCCGCGCTCAACGTGCCGGCGACGCGGCGGGTCCGCGACATCGAGATCAACCTGGAGCGCTGGCGCTGGCTGCCGGGCGATCTCGGCGAACGCTACATCATGGTCAACATTCCCGAATACCGGCTGCGCGCCTTCGAGGACGGCCGTCCCGCGCTCACGATGAAGGTGGTGGTCGGCGAGACCTACAACGACCGCGCGACGCCCGTGTTCTCGGACCGGATGCAGTACGTGATCTTCCGGCCCTACTGGAACGTGCCGCGTGGCATCGCGGCCGAGGAGATCGTGCCGGAGGCCCGGGCCGAGCCGGGCTATCTCGAGGCCAACCGCTACGAGATCGTGCGCGCCTTCGGGCCGAACGCGACCCCATTGGAGCCCAGTAAGGAACGCCTCACACAGGTCGAGGCCGGCGAACTGTTCATCCGCCAGCGTGCCGGCGCGCGGAACGCGCTCGGCCTCGTCAAGTTCATGTTTCCGAACGAATACGCGGTTTATCTCCACGACAGCCCGGCCGAACGTCTGTTCTCCCGTACCGAGCGCGCCTTCAGCCACGGCTGCGTGCGCGTCGCCCGGCCGGACGATCTCGCCGCCTTTGTGCTGGACGGCCGGCCGGACTGGGACGCCGGGCGCATCGACGACGCCCTGCACGAGGGCTCGCGCAAACGCGTGGATCTGGCCGAGTCGATCCCGGTCTATCTGATGTACTGGACCGCCTTCGTCACCGACGAGGGCGTCCAGTTCCGGCCCGATCTCTACGAACACGACCGCCGCGTTGACGAGGCCCTGCGTCAGGCCGCGACGACTGTGCCGTCGTCCGACCAGGCCGCCGAGGCGGCCTAGGCCGGCCGATGCATCGGGTGCGGACACTGTGCCTGGTGCTCGCGCTCGTCGCGGGCGCGGCGATCGCGCCCGCGGCCGAGGCCCGGGACGCGCCGCCCTCGCGCTTCACCGTGCACGCCGGCGACCAGCGCGAAGGCGGCGATGTCCTCGCCGCCTTCGTCATGCCCGGCCGGACGCTGCCCATCCGGGCGACGGGCCTGGCCGCCGGCCAGGCGGCCGTGCTGCAGACCGGCGGCCGCGGTCGCATCACCGGCGTGCCCGGCAGCCGCGCCTGGCGCTGGCGCGCCCCCGAGCGGCCCGGCCTCTACCCGCTGGTGGTGCACGCGGAGGGCGGCACCGCGGAGGTACGCCTCAACGTCTTCGTCAAGACGCCGGTGGATCACGCGCGACGCACGCTGGACGGCTTTCGCATCGGCCGCTACGAACCGCAACCCCAGGCCGGGCGGCCCGACACGGCGCCGCCGGCGGGGCTGATCCGGGTGACGCCCGCCAACCGCGATACCCGCCTGTCGCCGCATTTCCGGCTTGACCAGTTTCTCTGCCATCAGCAGCCGGAGCACTGGCCGAAGTACGTGCTGGTGCAGCCGCGACTGCTGGACAAGCTCGAACGCCTGCACGGCGCACTCGCCGAGGCCGGCTTTCCCCTCGACACCATCACCGTGATGAGCGGCTACCGCACGCCCTGGTACAACGCCGACATCGGCAACACCACCCGCTACAGCCGACATCTGTTCGGCGGCGCCGCCGACATCTACGTGGACGCCGACGGCGACGACCGCATGGACGACCTCAACGGCGACGGCACCGTCGATACCCGCGATGCGGCCTGGCTGGCGGATCTCGTGGAAACCGTGAACGCGGCCCATCCCGAGCTGATCGGCGGCCTGAGCGCCTACCCGGCCAATGCCCACCACGGGCCGTTCGTGCACATCGACGCCCGCGGCTACCGCGCGCGCTGGTGAGCCCCCGAGCGATCCGCAGCGCCGCTCACGGGAATACGGACGGAGGCCTTCAACACGCCATGCGAACGCCGCGTTGGAGACCGCACCTCGTGTTCCACAAGGCGCGAGTTGCCGATCGCAGCGCACCATGATCAACACGTGCAACGCTGCCGGGCACCCATGGTTATCAACCCGGCACGAAAATAAGTTCATGCCGGGTTGATAGAGCAAGCATGCGCTAGCGTGCTCGCAGCGGCCATAGGCCGCGAAGCGCTTGAAAGTAGAGAACAAAATTGCGCCGGCCTCTATTTTTAAGCGCGTTGAAAACAGCTGATGATTCAGCTGTTTTGGCGCCGGGTTAATAATTTCACGGGCAGCCCAACCCGAGGGTCCAAACGCCCCATGAATTGGCAAGGTTCGGCAGGCAGCGCCGTTGCACGCGGGCGGGAAAGTGACTGTGCGGCGCGCACGACGTTGTCTTGCCGCCCAGGGTCCATTTTCCGGAAGCGCCTAGCGACGGGGCGGGCCCGCATGCCGTATTGACGGGCGCTAGAGCGGCTCGCTGCCGGCGGCGCCTGCGGTCGTGGCGTCCGCGGCGGTGTCGGCCAACGCCTCCAGGCGCTCGGCGAGATCGGCCACGCTGTCGTCGCGATCGGTGATGCCGTGGCGCTCGGCGATGAAGGCGGGATCGTTCCAGTGGATGGCGACGGTGCCGTCCTCGGCCTGGGTGACGAGCAGGCGCAGCGGCAGATCGATGCCGGCGGTCTGGGCCCCGCGCAGCAGCGCGGTCGCGTCCTCGGGCGCGGAGACGAAGAACAGGAAGGCCGGGTCCAGCGCACGCCCGGTGCTGTTGGCCCGCGCCTGCAGATCGACACGATCGATCAGCCCGAGATCGGCGTCGTCGTTGATCGCGGCGGTGAGCGCATTCACGGTGGCCGCGAAACCGGCTTCACTCTCGCGCTGTTCGATGCCTTCGCTCTCGCCGATGCCGGCCGCGGAATCGGGGTCTTCGACATCGGCGGCGGCCGCCTCTTCCGCGATCGCCTGCTGTTCGTCCGCCAACCCCTCGAGCGCGCCGTCCTCGGCATCGTCCAGATCGTGCCGGGCGGCCAGATAGGCCGCGCTGTTGTAGGCGATGCCGGTCTCGTCCGCGCCGTCACGGTAGACGAGCATGGCCGGGGGCAGATCCAGCGCGGCCCTGGGGTCGGCCGCGATCAGCGGCGCCGTACGGTTGACCGGATCGTAGATGAGCACGCGGGTGGGCCGCAGGCTGCCCGTCACGCCGGCCGCATTCGCGCGATGATCGACGGCGATGATGCCGACAGTGGTCCGGATTGAAATCGCGTCGACCAGCGCATCGTAGCTGTTGTCGAAACTCCGCTCCGAGGCCACGAGACGAAGGCCGGGCACGCGGGTCTCGGCCACCGGCGGCGTGCCGTCGGCTTCGTCCGCATCGTCGCCGCTCAGCCCCAGCTCCTCGCTCCAATCGCAGCCGGCCAGCACGAGGGCCAGAAGCATGCAGCAGGTCGCCGCGACCGCACGGCGGGATCGATGGCGAGGGTGGTGCATGGCGGCTCTCATCCGGTGACGTTGTCCCCCGAGATTACTCGAAGTGCTCGCGCCAGCGCTGCACGGCGACCTGTTCCTTGACCAGATCCAGCACTTCCACGATCGCGTCGCGCAGCTCGGAGGTCTCGGCGATGTCCTCGTCGACGAGCCGCGAGATCACGCTGTCGGTGACGTTCTGCACCAGCGCGTCGAAATCCTCCGAGGACAGCCCGGCCACGGCCTCATCGAGCACGTTGTTCACCGTGTCGGTGATCGTCTGGTCCAGCGCCTGGCTGACGAAACTGCCCAGCATCGGCACCCGCTCGAGATTCTTCAGCGCCGGGTTCTGCTCCACACCGCGATTGACCACCGCGGCGACATAGGCCTGCAGCTGCTCTCGGTTGGCCTGATAGGCGCTGACGATCGCCTCCTCCAGATGCGTGCTGGCGGACTGCACCAGCCGCTGCCGGCGCGGCTGGACGACATCGCGCACGACCTTGCGCGAGAGTTCGTTGCCGCCGTGCTGAAGCTCCTCCTGCGCGCCGGAGAGCACCTTGATCACCACGCGGTCGGAGATCTCTTCGACCACGATGTCGTAGTAGATCATCGCGTGCTTGTAGACGGCCCAGTTACGGACATCGATGACGCCCAGGCGCTGCAGCCGCACGACGATCGAGATCACGCGCAGCACGCGCAGCATGCGGAAGCCGGCCACCGGAATGCAGCCGAGCACGTCGTACCAGCGCACGAACGGATAGAAATACCAACGGTAATGGCGTTTCTCAGCGATCGCCAGCGCCCAGCCGGCAAGCACATCGGTCACGAAGATGGCGACGAAGACCAGGTCGATGGTGACGAAGTTCTCGTGGACCGCGCTCTTGTACCACTGGTGGCCGGCCGGCCAGACCGCCTCGAACAGCCCGGCGAACGAGCCCACGGCGAACAGGGCATCGAACAGGATCAGCGCGAGATTGGCCGAGACCAGCGCGATGATCGAGAAATCCCACAGCAGGTAGAGCCGCTCGCGCGGCGTCCGCCGGCCGTCTGCGATGTCGCCCGGGCTCGGGGCCTCGTCGCGTATGGTCACGAGGCGCGCGCGGCCGGCGCCGCCCGGTCGAGCGAGACGGGGCGCAGCATTTCACGCACTTCCGGTAGATGGCGATCCATCTCCTGATAGCCCCAGCCCACGGACAGATCGAGCGCGTCGCCCCCGGGCACGATATTGAGCGGCGAGAGCGTCTCCTGGAAACGCACCATGGTGTCGGCATAGACGCGGTTGACCCGCATCTGCATCTGTACGGTCTGCATGATCGGCCACAGCCAGAGGTTCTTGGGATCCATTCGCGGGAAGAAACAGTCGAACGCCAGATAATAGGCGTTGCGGGTGCCCGCTCGCCCGGCCGCCACACCGCGCCAGGCGGTGCGCGCCGGCACGTTGTCGGCGACACCGCCGTCGACGATGGCGGCCAGTTCGTGCCGCGCCATGAGCTCGGCGAAGATCTCGCGGGTCACGCCGGCGCCGGGGCCCGGCTCGTACTGCAGGATGCTGGGCACGGCCGCCGAGAAGCCGGCCGCATCCACGGCGTGCACCTGACGGGTATCGCTGTCGCGGCCGAGCACGATGGGCTCGACCATGTCGGCGTTGAAGAACTGCAGCAGCCGGGTGAAGCGGGCGGCGACCTGCAGCCACATCGGCAACCAGCGGGCCATGCCGGTCTCCGGCGAGCGGATGTCCGAGGGCAGGCGCTCGTAGGGCCGGCGGCGGATGCCGGCGACCACCAGATCCAGCGGAATCTCCATTTCATCGAGCCGCAGCGGCCGGCGCAGATCGCCGATGGCCATGCGCTGATGCAGCGCCCGCAGATGCAGATGCAGCAGCCCCGGCATGCAGAATTCGCTGCGCCGGCGCACGGCGCTGAAGATGTCGGCGTTCTTGACCCGGCGCGCGAACTCGACGTACTCGTTGACGTCGCCGTGGCGGCGCTGGGCGCGGAAGATCCCGAGTATGGCGCCGATCGAGTTGCCGACGATGTAGTCGGGAATCAGTCCCGCCTCCATCAGCCGCGCATAGGCGCCGGCATAGACGTAGCCGGCGCCGCCGCCGCCGCCGGCGACCACCACCAGCGCCCGGCGCCCGGCCTCGCGGTCGAGTGCGGCGGCGTCGAAGTCGTCCCGGTGATCGGCCAGCAGACGCCGGCGCAGCTCGATCGCCCGGGCGCGGACCTGGGCGGCAGCCTCGCGACAGACGGCAAGCTTGGCCTCGGCCGCCTCGCCGCCGCGCAGGCTGTCGTGCAGATGGCCGAGCAGCCAGCCGCGAAGCGGGGCGACGGCCTCCGGGTTGACGCGCACGTCACGAGGCTGACCGGCCGGTCGGAAGACGTGCAGCCGCGCGAGCCCGAAGGCATAGCGCAGACATTCGTAGTCCGCCGGCGCCAGCACCGACGGCGCGGCCAGCCAGGCGCGAACGAGCGAACGCTCCATGCGTTGGAGCTGCAGGCGCTCGCGCTCGTCCCGGGCGCGGCCGTCGCCGGCATCGGCCGAACGACCGGTACCCGCGGGCGTGCTGACTTGCGTTCTGGCCCGTCCCCCCAAATCGGCGCTCCCGGCGTAGCTTATTCCGTGTCAGCAGAGTCTGCCCGAGTCACCCAGGCACAGCACGCCGCCGGTGGCCTAGCCATCGACAAGGCTGCGACGCCACACCGGCGTCCTGAGTCAGGCACCCCGTGAGCGAAACCGGTGCCGACCACCCGCGGTGTTTCGTGGTTGCAACGAGGTTTCCACCCCGGGCGGCGTGGCGTGCCCTGTATCCGACCGCCTCTCGTTTCGCTGACGACACGAGCAAAGGTAAAACAACGCACTAGCAACGGACACCGCCGACACGGCCGAGATAGCACTGGTCGACGCACTCGGCCTGATGGACGGTCGACAGCGGCTCACGGATCGGGAGGCCCGCGCGGACGGCCTCGGCCGGCGCTGCGTCGTCGGTGAACGTCGCCGAGCGACATCGGGAACCGACGTCCGGCCCCCGCCGATGGGGGCCGGGCGGATCGTGCGGGACCCGGAACGCGTCGAGCCGATCGGCCCGACGCAGGCGCACCGGCTCGGTCTCGGCCCGGCCGACCACGGCATCGCCGACATGGCCGACGCGGGCATCGATGATGCCGTCGCGGCAACGCGTCGCGGCGTTGTTCCGGACCCATCCCGTCGCGAACCTCGCTCGAACCATGGTGGCTGCCTCATGCATCGTGCACTACCGAATATCAGCATAACGCACCGGATACGCGCCTGCGGGATCAGTCGGCCGCGGCCTCGTCCTCGGCGCTGTCGGCGTATTCGGTGGCCAGCGGGCCGGCATCGATGCCGCGCTCACGCAGGTAGGCCACCAGCACGTCGGTACGCCCGTGGGTGGCGAGCACGCGCGTCGCGCCGGTCTGTTCGATGGTCTCGATCAGGCCCGGCCAGTCGGCGTGGTCGGAAAGCACGAAGCCACGATCGTAGCCGCGCCGGCGGCGGTTGCCGCGGATACGCATCCAGCCGGAGGCGAAACCGGTCTCGTGGCGCTTGAAGCGGCGCATCCAGCGCGAGCCCGCGGCCGAGGGCGGCGCCATGACCAGCGCGCCGCTGAAATCGGCCCTGGCGCCCTGGGCGCTGACCGGCTCGGTGGGGAGCATGTGCACCCCGGCGTCGCGATAGATCCCGGTGAGCGGCACCAGCGCGCCGTGCAGATAGACGGTGGCCTCGGTATAGCGGGTGAGCTCGGCCAGCAGCCGCTGGGCCTTGCCGAGCGAATAGCCGAACAGCACGCTGGTCTTGCCGGCCGCCGCATTGGCCTGCCACCAGGCATGGATATCGGCCGCGACCACGGCGGTATCCGCCCAGCGATAGACGGGCAGCGCGAAGGTCGCCTCGGTGATGAAGGTATCGCAGGGCACGACCTCGAACGCCGCACAGGTCGGGTCGCGGTCGCGCTTGTAGTCGCCGGAGGCGACCCAGACTTCGCCGCCCGCCTCGACCCGGATCTGGGCGCTGCCGAGCACATGCCCGGCCGGATGAAACGACACCCGCGCGGCGCCGAACTCGAGGGTTTCGCCGTAATCGACACCCACAAGATCGATGTTCTGGCCCAGGCGCTTGTAGAGAATCGGCGCCGAGGCGGCCGTGGCCCAGTAGCGGCCATGACCGCTGCGGGCGTGATCGGCGTGCGCATGGGTGATCAGCGCGCGCGGCACCGGCCGCCAGGGATCGATGTGGAAATCCCCGGCGCGACAGTAGAGCCCCCGGTCGGTGACCTCGATGACGGCGGTCATGTGCCTGCCCCTGTGGTGTGGATGGCTTCAGCGCGCCAGCGCCTCGCGCAGCGTCCCCAGCCAGGGCGCGTACGCGCGCCAGCGCGCCACCGATGAGCCGTATACGGGTTGGCGGACCTGCCAGACGCTGGCCGTGCGCACCTCGCGTTCGCTGCGGTGGAAATCCAGGCAGCGATCGTCCCAGGGCAGGCCGGCGCAGTCGATCAGCCGCCGGATACCGGCCTCGCCCTCGGCGACCAGGGTCTCGTAATCCACGGTGTGCAGCGTCAACGGCAGGGCCTGCCGCCAGTGCGCCATCAGCCGCTCGTGCTCGCGATACACGTGGCCGAGATGCGTCAGATCGTAGGCGAACCGCAGGCCGCGGCTGAAGATCTGGAAATAGCAGGACAGGCAGTTGTCCAGCGCGTCGCGCCGGCAGTAGATCACGCGGGCGTTCGGAAACAGCAGCGCGATCAGTCCCAGCCAGAGCATGTTGAAGGGCATCTTGTCCGTCACCCGGGCCGCCGCCGGCGCGCGCGCGTCGAGCGCGCCCAGATAGCGCTCGGCCAGCGCCCCCGCGCCGGCGGCGTCGATATCGGCCAGGCATTCGGGATAGCGTCGGCGCGTGCCCAGCCGCGCGGGCAGCTCCCGGACCATGCGGCGGATATCGTCCAGTTCACCGGCGCCGTGGGCCTGTGGATGGCTGGCGATGATCTGCTCGACCAGGCTGGTGCCCGAGCGCGGCATGCCGACGATGAAGACCGGCCGTTCGCTGGGATCGCCGAGGTGGGCGCGTTCGGCGAAGAACGTCGGGCTGCACGTGGCGATGATGCGGTCGACGCGGTCGCTGAACGTGGCCGGATCGAAGGGTGCGGCCGCGGCGTGCAGGCGATTGCCGGCCCGGAAATGGTCGAACGCCTGCGCATGCTCGCGTCGCCGGTCGTGCAGCTGACCGAGGGCGAAGTGCATGTGCATGCCCGCGGTCGGCTCGGTATTCTCGGCCTCGACCCGCGCGCCGAGCGCGGCCTCGCGCTCGGCGGGCAGCCGGTAGCCGCGGTCGGCAACCAGCGCGGCATAAACCCAACCCAGCCCGGGGTCGATATCGAGGGCGCGCTCGAACCAGCGGCGCGATTCCTCAAACTCACCCTGACTCTGGAGCACGCCGCCGAGCGCGGCACAGGCGGCGGCGTCCCCGGGCGCCGCGGCGATCTGCGCACGATGGATCGCCGCCGCCTCCACGTAGGCGCCGATGGCGGCATACGCCGCCCCCAGACGCCGTCGGGTGGCCGCGGCCGAGCCGGCCGCCGCCCGCCAGCGCTCGAGCTCGGCGCGCGCCGCGCCGGGCTCGCCGCGCTCGTGACAGAGCATCGCGATGCGTTCGTGGGCGTCGTCGTGGCCAGGCGCGGCCTCGGCCACCGCGCGATAGACCGCGAGCGCCTCGTCGGATTCGCCCACCGCGGCCAGGGTGTCGGCGAGATCGATGCCGGTGGCATGACGCTGCGGATCCAGCGCCCGGGCGCGTCGATAGGCCGGAACGGCCTCCGCATCGCGCCCGACCGCGCGGAGGATCTCCGCCAGCGTGTGATGCACCACCGGATTGCGGGGCTGCTGTTCGGCGGCGCGCCGCAGCAGTGCGATGGCGTCTTCCGGCCGTCGCTGCTGATGCGCGAGCACGGCGCGCAGACGCAGGGCCTCGCCGTAACCGGCATCGCGACGCCGCAGACGGCGGTAGCAGCGCTCCGCGGCCTCGAGTCGGCCCGCGCGGTGCAGCGCCATGCCTTCGGCGAGCGGATCACCGCCCTCGGGGGTGGCGGCCGCCCGGCGGCGACGGGTTCGGGAAGAGCCTTTGCGCGTCATGCCGCTACTCTACAGACGCCTGCCGCGACCGGTCAGTGCCGTCCACGAAAAAAGCCCCGGCGAACCGGGGCTTTTTCGTGACGCGGTCGCGCCGCGACGGTCGACTGCGATCTAGAAGTTGTAGATCGCCGAGGCCTGGATATTGTCGGCGTCGGCGTCGACGCCGTTCTGCCGCTCGTAGTCCACGTGGTTGTACTCGATACCGACGGTGAACGGATCCACCGGCGTGTACAGCAGGTTGATCGCCAGCGACGAAGACTCATCATGGAGAGCATCGGTGTCGAAGGAAGCGTCATCCGGATCCTCGGAATAAGCCTTGCCGTAGACCAGATTGGTGGTCCACTTCTCGGCCAACTCCTGAGAAATCGTACCGATGAAGCCCCAGCGGCTGAGTGCTTCAACGTCACCGTCATTAGTGACGTAGCCGTCGGTGCCACCAGCCGGCGCGTAGATGTACTTGCCGATTCCCTCACCCCCAGAAACGGTGCCCATGAGGGTAGTGCCGGTCGGCAGACTCCAGCTCGCGCCCGCGTCCAAGCCCCAGCCAAAGGCACGGTCTTCGTCGCCCTGACCATCGCTCGCCGTGGTCACGTCACCCTGCAGCATGCGGGCAATACCGGCAATCTGGAAGTTGAAGCTGTCGCTGACCGCATTCTTATAGCGGAACGCGAAGTCCGGTACCGGCTCGTCGGTATCGTCGATGCCGGTGTAGGGACTGGCCGTTGTGCCATCCGGGCCATCAAAGCCGTCGCCTTCCGGCGTTTCGAGAGCAACGTCCAAACTCTGGTTCTCGGGAAGCTCAAACGTATAGCGAAGAACCGCCTGACGCTCGAACAACTGGGCCTGCGGGCCGTAGAAGTTGAGCATCGTGCCGTAGTTGAAGTCCGAGAAGGTGGACCAGTCGCGGCCGACCAGCCAGTTGCCCAATGTCAGATAAGCTCGGCGCACACGCGGGGCCGGGCCACCGTCGAAGCCGGCATCATAAGGTTGCCCGTAGAAATCCATCTCGATGTAGCTTCCGACATCGCCGATGGCGGTAGGCGTGGTGGTCGACAGCTTCAGACGCGTCTGTTTGACGGTCGCGCCAAGATGCGGATCTCCGGGGCTATCGGTGCCTTCGTCACGGAGCGTGAGGTTGGCGTCGGACGGTCCGAGCGTAGCGCCGTGGTCGTCCTCGAAGCCGTACACGGCGTCGGCCTTGATGTAACCGGTCAGCTCGATGGTGGTGTTGCCCACCTTGAAGCCGGATACGTCGTCATCGGACGCGGACGTCTCCGCGGCGGCCTGTTCGGCCTGTTTCGCGCGCCGTTCGGTGCGCTGCTGCTGGGCCTGCAGGTCGTTGAAACGGCCCTGCAGCTCCTGGATCTGCTGACGCAGCTCCTGCATCTGCTGCTGCTGACTCTGCGCCGCGGCCGGCATGGCCGAGAACAAAAGCGGTACGGCGATGGTCGTACCCAGTACGCCGCGGACGGCTGCGCCCACACGCGTGGTGCGCTTCGGTGTCGTGCTCATGATTTTCTCCCTGTGATAAACCCCCCAAATCGTGCCCCAAACACGATCCGGTTCAGAGCACTGTAACCCATTCTTCACGCGCGTGCCACGCCCCTGAATCAAAGATTTCCGAAAAAATCCTGCACAAATATGTCGCACAAATCATGCACATACACGGGGCAGACATGAACTCGCGGGCCATGGCCGGGGCCCAGTCCCGGTCCACTCATAGGCGCGGCGTCCCGGCGACGCTACACTGGCGGCCGTGAATCAGCCCAAGCAGAAACTCGTCATCGGGATCTCGTCGCGGGCGCTGTTCGACCTCGAGGACAGCCATCGCGTGTTCGAGGAGCACGGCCGCGAGGCCTACTGCGACTACCAGATGGCGCACGAGGAGGACGTGCTCGCGCCGGGGGTGGCCTTCGACCTGGTACGCAAGCTGCTCGCGCTCAACGACGCCGAGCACGAGCGCGTGGAGGTGATCCTGCTGTCGCGCAACAGTGCCGATACGGGCCTGCGGGTGTTCAACTCCATCGCCCACCACGCCCTGCCGATCACACGAGCGGCGTTCACCAGTGGCAGTTCCCCGTATCGCTACGTGGGCGCCTTCGGGGCCGATCTGTTCCTGTCCGCGGATCCGGACGACGTGCGCGCGGCGCTGAATGCCGGCTGCGCCGCGGCGACCATCGGTCCGGGCCAGTCGCTCGACCGGGGCGAGGGCGCGCTCCGGATCGCCTTCGACGGGGATGCGGTGCTGTTCTCGGACGACGCCGAACGCATCTTCAAGGAGCAGGGGCTGGCGGCGTTCACGGCCAGCGAGGCCAGCGCCGCCGACGAACCGCTGCCCGGCGGGCCGTTCAAGGCGTTCCTGGAAGCGCTCACCCGGATCCAGGGCGAGTTCGATCCAGCCGACTGCCCCATCCGCACCGCGCTGGTGACCTCGCGCAGCGCCCCCGCGCACGAGCGCGTCATCCGCACGCTACGCGCCTGGCACATCCGGATCGACGAGGCGCTGTTTCTCGGCGGCATGAGCAAGGAACGCTTCCTGGAGGCCTTCGGCGCCGACATCTTCTTCGACGACCAGGCCAGCCACATCGGCCGGGCCGCGGGCCGGGTCGCCGCCGGCCACGTGCCCCACGGCGTGGCCAACGAGCCGTCCTAGAGTCTGTTGAGGTTTCGTCCGCGTCCGCGCCAAGCGCAGCTTTTCGGCGAGACGAGGCGTAGTGCGCGCCGTGCAGTCACGCTGCACCAGCGTGCTGCAACGCTGGATTGCGGCCTCTTGTTAATTCCATCGGCGCGTGTCCCGAAGGGTTGGGTTGGGCCGCCCATTCGATAACGATGCGCGTCCGGCGGCGTTGCAAGCCGGGGTCGTGGCACGCCCAGAGCCGGCGGCCCGCGCCTTGCCAGCCACGGCTTGCGGCCTCCAACGCGGCGTGCTTACGGCACGTCAACAGGCTCTAACCGAGATCGCGCTCGGCGAGATAGGTGCGGAAATCGTCGTTGAGCGCCGCGACGATGTCGTCGGTCGCGGTGACCACCATCAGCTTGCGGGTGTTGAGCAGAGTCGGATAGTCGATCACGAGCAGACACTGGGCGAAGCGCGAATCCGCCTGGCCGACCTGCGCCGCGGTCAGTGCCCAGAGCCCGGCGGTCTGGGCCGGCAGTTCGACGAAGTTGCGCTCGATCAGGCCGGCCTTCTCCTCGCTCATGGTCACGCCGTTGCGACGACGCGCGATGATGTCGTTGGGCCGGCGCGGCGATATCACGTCGCCGGTGTCGCCGAGATAGGTCAGGCTGATGTGGTTGTCGTCGGTGGTGATCAGGCGCACGTCCCGCACGGTCACACGCACATCGGTGCCGTTGGCGCAGATGACGTGCACGCGATCCTCGTCGGGGTCGCTGCGTGAAGGCCGGATGAGCTGCCGCAGTTTGTGCTCCAGGCTGCGGTTGCGCAGCACGTAGAACAGATACACGAGCCCCGACCAGATGACGAAGGACGTCACGGTTCCGAAAATGCTCTGTACGATCGACAGCAACGACATGATCCAGCCCGACCCGCTCGTGCGTGACGCCCTCCACCATCCTAGTCCCCGGCCACCGGCATGAACGCGGGCGGCGCGATCCTGGTCATCGCCGGGGCGCTGGCGATTGCTGCGCTGATTATGGCCTATCCGCACCTGCGGCGCCGCTGGCGGGCGCCGGCGGATCTGGATGCGCGGGAGCGCGACGCCCTCGTCGCGGCGCTGCCGTGGCGCGACCTGCTGGATGCGGATCAGCGCGAGCGACTGCTCGAGCACAGCGCGCGCCTGCTGGCCGAGGTGTCGTTCATCGGCTGCAACGGCCTCACCGTGACCCGCGGAATGGAACGGGTGATCGCCGGCCAGGCGAGCCTGCTCTGTCTGGGCGCCGAGCCCGGCGACTTCGTCCTGCCGCGGGAGATTCTCGTCTATCCGGACGCCTTCTACATCCCGCAGGACGACCCGGACGAGCACGGCCTGGTGGACGATCTGCCCATGCTCGCCTCCGGCGAGGCCTGGGCCGGCGGCCGCGTGATCCTCTCATGGCGCGACATCGAGGAAGCCCTGGCCGGCGCCGATCACAACGTGGTCCTGCACGAGTTCGCGCACCTGCTGGACTTCGCCGCCCCCGAAGCGGAGGGCGCACCGCCGATGCACGACTTCGCCGGCTGGTCGGGCGCCTTCGGCGACGCCTTCGAGCGGCTGCGCGCCGAGGGCTCGCCGGTGATCGACGTCTACGGCGCCGAGAACCCCACCGAGTTCTTCGCCGTAGCCGTCGAGGCCTTCTTCCAGCGCGGCGGCGCACTCGCGGCCGCGCATCCCCGGCTCCACGCCGTGATGGTGGCCTATTTCGACATCGACACCGCCGCCCGGGCGCCCGACTTCGGTCCGCCAACCGGCGCCGGCGCGGAAGACAGCACGTGAGCGCACGCCTCATCCGAGGCGCAACCCGAAGCGAGAAGCCGCGGCACCCACGGCGGCCGGCGTAGCGACGTAGATGGCGATCACGCCGGGCGAACCGTGCGCCTGCCCGCCACGGGCCGCGGCCCGGTGTCTCGCCGCGTACGGTTCGAGCGAACGGGCACGGCATGCCGCCGGACGGGCCGCGGTCTTGTCGGCACGCGAGGCGAACGCAGCCGCTCGAGGCACGCCGATCGCAACATCGGCCTGATGCGGGGTGAGGACGCCATACCGGGCCAGCTCACGCACGCAGGGCATCGACACCGCCGCGACCCGTCACAGCCCCGGTATCAGCCGATACCGCGAGCCGTCACGACCGAACCCGTGCCGATATTCGCTCCCGGCGCGGTAAAGTGCTTTCCGCTCGTCTCCGCACCGGACACGCCGGCGTCATGCAGCGACGCAACGCCCAGCCGCCGCTCGGCCACGGCCGTGAATCGGCCGGGCCGAGCGGGGCGGCCTCGGCCCACGGATGCGGCCGACGGCATCGTGAACCTTCCGCGCGACGTGCCGGTTCCACCGCCGTCAGTGTCTTTGTGAGCGCCCGTCCAGGCGTGCCGCGCGAGCGCCGCCTGGGGCGGTCGCCCGTACCCACGGGCCACCGCCCCAGGCCGCCATGAGCCAACGCCGGAGTGGCAGGTTTGACGAGGCGATCACGGATTCAAGCACCCAAAGCGGCGGCCGCAGCGCGGTACGATTCCGAAATGCCGCGGCCGAGCACGCGCCCGGCCGACTCGCGGCCCGTACCGGTGACACACCCACCGGACGTTTGAACGAACTGAAACGCCGGGTACCGCTAGCCCGACTCCGCCTGAAGCCGCGGCCACTGTCGGTGCGGTCGTGCACCAGGGCGGCGTCCGGGCCGCGCCCGACCGACTCGCCGTCATCGCCCGCTCGGTATGGCCTCACGGCGAGGCCATACCATCGAACGAACGTCCGTTTTTCGTTGACCGCGGCCGGCGGCCTGCCTATAGTCGCCCGATGTCCGAGTTGCTGCTCATCCGCCACGGCCAGGCCCGCTTCGGCACCGACGACTACGACCGGCTGTCGGAGACCGGACAACGCCAGGCGCGGCTGGTCGGCCGACAGCTGGCCGAACGCGGCCTGCACGTCGACGCCGCGCTGACGGGCGGCATGCAGCGTCAACGCCACACCGCCGAGCTGGCCTTGGCCCACTGGGACTCCGCACCGACCCTGACGACTGACCCCGGGTTCGCGGAATACGACGCCGAAGCGCTGTTCACGGCCTATCTGCCCGGCGTGCTCGAGGCCGATGCCGGGCTCGCGGCCCGGCGCGACGAGATCACCCGCGATCGGCGGCTGTTCCAGAAGACCTTCGAGGCCGTGACCCGGGCCTGGATCGCCGATGCGCCGCGGGCCGAGGCGGTGGGCGAGCGCTGGGACGCGTTCCGGGCCCGCGTGCAGGCCGCCCTGGATCGGCTCCACCGCGAGCAGCCGCGGGACGCCCGCGTCGCGGTGTTCACCTCCGGGGGCCCGATCGCGGTGGCCGTGGCCGCGGCGACCGACGCCGGCCCCGCCCGCACGCTCGAGCTCAACTGGTCGGTCCACAACGGTGCTGTCAGCAGCCTGCGTTCGACCCGCGCCGGGTGGCGTCTGACCGGCTTCAACGACATATCCGCCCAGCACGCCGCGGGCGATCCCGCGCTGGTCACCTTTCGCTGACCATGACCGCCGACGCCGCGTCCGAGCCCGTGCCTTCGCTGCGCCGCTTCGCGCAGCGCCACGAACTGACCACGACCGCGCTGTGCGCACAGATCGTGGCCGGCGGCGAGCACTCGATCAGTGTGCGCAAACCCGCGGTGGCGGCCGACAATCTCGCGCGTATCGTCGGCGCCATGCTGCGCCTGGCCAATCGCAGCGGCTTCGCGGGCATGACGCTGCGCGAGCTGGCCACCGCCAGCGGCCTGTCGCTGGGCGGGCTCTACGCCTACATCCGCAGCAAGGACGAGCTGGCCCAGATCGTCCAGCGCCAGATCGGGCGTACGCTGCACCGCGTGCTCGACGACACCCTGGCCGAGGTCGCCGGCCCCCGCGAGCGGCTGGCGGCGGCGGTGCGCGCCCATATCTACGTGACCGAGGCGCTGCGCGACTGGTTCTTCTTTCTCTACATGGAGGCCCACCATCTGGCCGCGCCGCGCCGCCGCGAGGCGATGGCCATGGAGCGCGCCTCCGAGACCGTGCTCGCCGACATCATCCGCGCCGGCCAGGCGGCCGGCCACTATCGCGCGCTGGCGCCCGAACCCGCGGCCGGGCTGATCAAGGCCATGCTGCAGGACTGGTATCTCAAGCGCCGCAAGCACGGCGACCGCGGTCTGGACGTCGACGCCTACGCGGCGATGGTGATCGCCGCCGCCGAGGCCCACCTGACCGCCGAACCATGAGAGGCTCGCAACCATGACCGATATCGACTCCGCGACCGACGTCCGCGAAGGCGAAGCGCTCGACGCCGCCGCGCTGACCGCCTACTGCCGCGAGCACGCCCCCGAACTCGTCCCGGCCGCCGGCGACATCGAGGTGCGCCAGTTCCCGGGCGGCGCCTCGAACCTGACCTATCTGCTGGTGGTCGACGGCGCCGAGTACGTGCTGCGCCGGCCGCCGTTCGGCAGCAACGTGGCCTCCGCCCACGACATGGGGCGGGAATACGGCGTGCTCAGCCGCCTGCATGCGGTCTTCGACCCGGCGCCGCGGCCGATCCTGCACTGCACCGACGAATCCGTGATCGGCGCCGAGTTCTACATCATGGCCCGGCTGCGGGGCGTGATCCTGCGCCGCGACCTGCCCGCCGACGTCGAACTCTCGAAAGCCGGGGCCGCGCGCCTGTGCGAGCAGCTGCTCGACGTGCAGGCCGCGCTGCACACCACCGACGTGGATGCCGCCGGCATGGCCGACTTCGGCCGCCCCGAGGGCTACATCGAGCGCCAGATCGGCGGCTGGAACAAGCGCTATCGCAACGCCCGCACCGACGACGTGGCCGACTGCGAGACGATCATGGACTGGCTCGACGCGCGCATGCCCGACGTACAGCGGCGCGCGATCATCCACAACGACTACAAGCTCGACAACGTGGTCTTCGACGCGGACCTGACCCGGATCGTGGGCGTGCTCGACTGGGAGATGGCCACCGTCGGCGACCCGGTGATGGACTTCGGCTGCTCCATGGCCTACTGGGTGCAGGCCGACGATCCGCAGCCGCTGATCGACATCCGCATGGGCCCGACCCAGCTGCCCGGCATGCTCACCCGCGACGAGATGCTCGCCCGCTATCGCGAGAAGACCGGCTTCGCCATCGACGACTGGCCCTTCTACCGCGTGTTCGGCCTGTTCCGGCTGGCGGCCATCCTCCAGCAGATCTACAAGCGCTACGTGGAGGGCAAGACGCAGGACGAGCGCTTCGCCGGCTTCGGGCAGGCGGTCAACGTGCTCGCCGCGCAGTGCGAACGCGAGATCCGCGCCGCGGCCTGAACGCGGCGACGACCCACCCACCAGGAGACCCGACATGAAGCTCTACGACACCCAGCAGGCCCCGAATCCGCGCCGGGCGCGCATGTTCATGGCCGAAAAGGGCATCGACCTCGACAGTATCGAGATGGTGCAGCTCGATCTCGCCGCCGGCGACAATCTCGGCGACGACTACCGGCGCCGCAATCCCATGGGAACGGTGCCCACGCTGGAGCTGGACGACGGCCTGTGCCTCGGCGATTCCATGGCGATCAGTCGCTATTTCGAGGAACTCCACCCCGAACCGCCGCTGCTCGGCCGCGACGCCCGCGACCGGGCCGTGGTCGAGATGTGGAACCGGCGCATGGAGCTTAACCTGCTGTTCCCGGTCGCCATGGCATTCCGCAACATCACCGGCCACTTCAAGGACCGCGAACGCTGCTCGGCCGAGTTCGGCGAGATCAGCTTCGAGCGCGCCACGGCCATGTTCGACTTCATGGACCGCCACCTCGCCCAGCACAGCCATGTCGCCGGCGAGGCCTTCACCGTGGCCGACATCACCGCCGTCTGCGCCGTGGACTTCGCGCGGGTGATCAAGCTGCGCATCGGCGACGAGCGGCCGCATCTCGCGCGCTGGCACGCGGCCGTGTCCGAGCGCCCCAGCGCCCGCGCCTGAAGCCCCGTGAGCCCGCCCGGAACGCGCCGATGAACCCGGAAAACACCAGCCCCGACGTGGTGGCCATCGTCACCGATCTCGTCGGTACCACGGTCGACGCCACCACCGCCGCCGACGACCTGCCCCGCTACGTCCGGGCGCATCCGGACGATCCGGCGGTCGTCGCCTGTCTCGACGCCCTGCGCGAACAGGCCGGCGAACCCGAGGCCGACGTCGAGCGCGTGCTGGCCGAGCTCGCCGCGCAGCTGCCGGCCGCCGACCCGGACGCCCCGACCGTCGGCTCGAATCGCGTGGCCGACCCCGACATCGCCGCCCGCATCCACGCCGACGCCGCGGCGGGGCTTCAGGCCTGGGCCGACGATCACCGGGCGCTGTTCGTCTATGCCGCGGTGCCGGCCCCGGTGCAGCGGCTGATGCTCGCCTGCAGCGACCGCGGCGATCTCGGCGACCTGTTCGGCGGCCACTTCGACACCCGCATGGGCGGGACCACGCACCAGGCCAGCTACCGGGCGATCGCCGAGGCGCTGGGCGAACGGCCGGCCGCCCTGCTGTTCCTGTCCAGCCGCGGCGATGCGCTGGACGCCGCCGCGGCCGCCGGCTGGCAAACCTGCTGGATCGCCCGCGACGACGCCGCCGCGGAACGGGCCGAACGCCGCGAGACCCACCCCTGGGTGCCCGGTTTCGACGCCATCGAACTGCTCTGAGACCCGCCGCACCGGGGCACCGCCGCCCCTGCGGCCGGTGGCGGACGTAGCCTACGGCCTGCCGGACGGCCGTCGCACGCCAGGGCCTGTTGACGTTTCGTACGCGCCGCGTTGGAGACCGCACATCGTGTCCGCCAAGGCGCGAGCCGCCGGCTCTGGGCGTACCACGGCCCAGGCTCACAACGCCGCCGAGCGCGCACCCTTGTTCAATGGGCGGCCCAATCCTTCGGGACAGGCGCCCATGACATTCACAAGATGCGGCAATCCGGCGTTTCAGCACGCTGGTGCAGCGTGACTGCACGGGGCCGCACTACGCCTCGTATTGCGGGATAAAAGCGCTGGGCGCGGACTCCTGCGAGACATCAACAGCCCCTAGACCGCAGCGATCACCGAGTCGAGCGGACGACACCCCGTCCGCGCTGCAGCCGAGTGCAGCGACCGCACGGCCCCGCGCAGTTCCGGCCTGATCGCCATCGCGGCACACCTCCGGGCGGCGAGGCGACCTTGCCCCGGTACGCCCCGACGCACACCGTCGTCGAAGATCACCCTAGTGGTCGGCCCACGACACGGCCGCGGGACCTTACCGGGCGTGGACTCGAACTCGAACCGCATTCAATGGCCGCCGGAAACCGCTCCGGTCACGCCGCGACGGCCCGCCGACGCGCGCACGACGCGGCACCACGGCCCGGCATTCGCGTCATCCGGGCCACGATCGTTCGCAGGCGCCGGGCCCGCGCTGATCCGTCGCCGCCGCGGGCCGATCGGAGCACCGGTCTCCGCGGCGCTCAGCCCGGCGCAGCGGCCGGCAGGCCCGCCCCGCCGTGGGTCAGAGCGCCGGCGGCGACAGCCGCCGCATCGAATACGCCCGTATCCAGCACCCAGTGGTCGACCAGCGCCGCCGGGGTGACGTCGAAGGCCGGGTTGTCGACCGGCGCGTCGGCGGGCGCCCAGCACAGTTCACCGGCGGCGCCCGTCACGCCGCGCACCTCGGCGGCGGCGCGCTGTTCGATCGGGATCGCGGTGCCGGTCGCGCAGGCCGGATCCAGCGTGGTGTGCGGCGCGGCGACCGCGAACGGCACGCCGTGGTGGCGGGCGAGCACCGCCAGGCCGTAGGTGCCGATCTTGTTGGCGACATCACCGTTCGCGGCGATCCGATCGGCGCCGACGATCACCCGGTCCACGCGCCCCGCGGCCATCAGCCCGGCGGCCATGCTGTCGGTGATCAGGAGGTACGGCACGCCCAGCTCACCGAGCTCCCAGGCCGTCAGGCGCGCGCCCTGCAGCAGCGGCCGGGTCTCGTCGACCCATACCGAAACGCCCTTGTCCTGTTCGTGCGCGCGCCGGATGACGCCCAGGGCGGTGCCGATGCCGGCCGTGGCCAGACCGCCGGTGTTGCAGTGGGTGAGAATGCGCTCCCCGGCGCCGATCAGGGCCGCGCCGTGGGCGGCCAGGGCGTCGCAGAGCGCGCGGTCGCCGTCGTGCAGCGCCTCGGCGCTCGCGATCACGGCCGCGCGCCAGTCCGGAGCGGCGAGTGCGTCGGCCAGCGCGTCCATGGCGTGCATCAGGTTGACCGCGGTCGGCCGGGCGCGGCGCAGCCGGGCGACGGCCTCGGCGAGAGCATCGCGATCGTCGCCGCGCTCGGCCCGCACGGCCACCAGCAGCGCCGCCGCGATCGCGATCATCGGCGCGCCGCGGGTGCGCAGCGCGTGGATGGCCTCGACCAGCGCATCGACGTCGTCGATCGCCAGCCAGCGCTGCTCCTGCGGCAGCCGCGACTGGTCCAGCAGGTACAGGCGGTCGGCCTCGACGCGCAGCGCCATCCCCGAACGATCCCGCATGGCGGTCAGGCAGCCGCCAGACGGGCGAGCAGCTCGTCGGTCTTCGCGCGCATGAGTTCGATGTCGCCGCGGGTCTCGACGTTGAGGCGGACCACCGGCTCGGTGTTGGACTTGCGCACGTTGAAGCGCCATTCGCCGAAGTCCATGGACAGGCCGTCGACGTGCTCGATGGACTGGGCGGCCGCGCCGTAGTGGCGCTCCAGATCGGCCAGGGCGGCGTCGGGGTCGCCGATCTCGCGATTGATCTCGCCGGAAGCCGGGTAGGCCGCGATGCGCTCGGCAACCAGCGTGGACAACGGCTTGCCCGACTCGGAGATCAACTGCGCCATCACCAGCCACGGGATGTGGCCGTTGTCGGCGTAGGAGAAGTCGCGGAAGTAGTGGTGCGCGCTCATCTCGCCGCCGTAGAGGGCGTCGGCCTCGCGCATGACCTGTTTCATGAACGAGTGGCCGGACTTGGACTGGACCGGCGTGCCGCCGTTCTCGCGCACCTGGGCGAGGGTGTTCCAGGTCAGGCGCGGGTCGTGGACGATGGCCTCGCCGGGGTTCATGGCCAGCAGCATCTGCGCGATCAGGCCGACGATGTAGTAGCCCTCGATGAACTCGCCGTTTTCGTCGAAGAAGAAACAGCGGTCGAAGTCGCCGTCCCAGGCGACGCCGAAATCGGCGCCGTGTTCGCGCACCGCGGCGGCCGTGGCCTCGCGGTTCTCGGGCAGCAGCGGGTTGGGGATGCCGTTGGGCAGCTCGCCGTCCGGCTCGAAGTGCAGGCGCACGATCTCCAGCGGCAGCCGCTCGGACAGCGGCTCGACGATCAGCCCGGCGCAGCCGTTGCCCGGGTTGGCCACGATGCGCAGCGGCCTGAGATTCTCGGGGCGGATCTGGCCGAGCAGGAAGTCGATGTAGCCCGGCCGATGATCCAGCGCGCGGCGCTCGCCGGTGCGCGCCGGGGTCGGGAAGTCGTTGTCGTGGGTGCGTTTCTCGATATCGAACAGGCCGGTATCGCTGGAGATCGGCCGCGCGCCCTCGCGCACGAACTTCAGGCCGTTGTAATCCTTCGGGTTGTGGCTGGCGGTGACCATGATGCCGCCGTCCGTGGCCTGGCTGAAGGTGACGTAGTAGACCTCCTCGGTGCCGCAGAGGCCGATGTCGAGGACATCGGCGCCGCCGGCGGTCAGGCCCTCGATCAGGGCATCGGCCAGTTCGGCGCTGGACAGGCGCATGTCGCGGCCGACGACCACGGTCCGCGCGCCGATTTCGGCCGCGTAGGCCCGGCCGATGCGGCGGGCGAGATCGGCGTCGAGCTCGTCCGGCACCCGGGCGCGAACGTCGTAGGCCTTGAAGAACGGATAGTACTGACCCATCAGGAAGACTCCTTGCCGTCGGTCGCGGCGGGCTCGGGCGCGGCATCGGCGCGGCCGTAGACGTCGTCGAAGCGCACGATGTCGTCCTCGCCGAGATAGCTTCCGGACTGGACCTCGATGAGGTCCAGATCGACCTTGCCGGGGTTTTCCAGCCGATGGACGGCGCCGAGCGGTATGTAGGTGGACTGGTTCTCGGTGAGCAGGCTCTCGCGGCCGTCGCAGGTCACCCGGGCGGTGCCGTGGACGACGACCCAGTGCTCGGCCCGGTGATGGTGCTTCTGCAGCGACAGCCGGCCGCCCGGCGTGACGCGGATGTGCTTGACCTGGAAACGCGCCCCGGCGGCGATCTGTTCGTAGCTGCCCCAGGGCCGATAGGCCTTGCGGTATTCCGTGGCTTCGGCACGGCCGGCCGCGCGCAGCGACTCGACCAGCCCCTTGATCTCCTGTTCGCGGCCGCGGTCGGCCACGAGCACCGCTTCGGCGGTCTCCACGACCAGGGTGTCGCGCAGACCGAGCGCGGCCACCAGGCGGCCGTCGCTGTGCACGACGCAGTTCTCGGCGTCCTCGAGCCAGACATCGCCGCGGCGGCTGTTGCCGGCCGCATCGGCGCCGACCGCGCGGCCCACGGCGGACCAGCTGCCGAGATCGTTCCAGCCGGCGTCGAGCGCGACCATGACCGCACGCTCGGTCTTTTCCATGACGGCGTAGTCGATGGAATCGCTCGGGCAGGCGGCGAACGCCTCGGCATCAAGACGCAGGAAGTCGATGTCGGCCTCGGCCTCGGCGTGGGCGCGGCTGGCGGCGGCGTGGATCTCTGGGGCGTATTCGGCCAGCGCGTCGAGATAGTCGTCGGCGGTGAACAGGAACATGCCGCTGTTCCAGAAGTAGTCGCCCGCCGCCAGATATGCCGCGGCACGCTCGGCGTCGGGCTTTTCCACGAAACGCTGCACCGCGCGCGTGCCCTCGGCCAGCGTCTCACCCGCCTGGATGTAGCCGTAGCCGGTCTCGGGCCGGTCTGGGGTCACGCCGAACAGCGTCAGCCGCCCGGCGGCCGCGCCCGCCCGCGCCTGCGCCACGGCGCGGGCGAACAAATCGTTGTCGCCGATGGCGTGGTCGGTGGGCATGACCAGCAGCTCGGCCGCACCACCGTGGCGCGCACGCGCCTCCAGCGCGGCGGCCGCGACCGCCGGCGCGGTGTTGCGTGCCGCCGGCTCCAGCAGCACGCGTCCCGGCATCTCGGCGGCGCGCATCTGCTCGGCCATGACGAAGCGGTGTTCTGCGCTGCCGATCAGCAGCGGCTCGCCCAGATCCGGCAACCGGCGCACCCGTGCAAGCGATTGTTCGAGCAGGGTGGCGTCGCCCGTGAGCGCCAGAAACTGCTTGGGACGGCTCTGGCGCGAAAGCGGCCACAGACGCGTCCCGGTGCCACCGGCGAGCAGGACCGGTATCAGCATGTCGATCTCCAGATTGCAGTCGGCCACGGCGACTCGTACGGGCCCAGCCTGCGCGTTCGGCTAAAAATGAGCATTCTAAAATACCCTGCCGGGCGGGCCTCCCACCAGCATTGCTGTCGGACGACCCGGGTACCGCCACCGATTTTGTATAATTTTCGGTCATTTGTGAGATGCGATCGTCGACATCCAACTTCGGCGACGTACTGAGGGGCACAGAGGATGAACCACCCGTGACGCGACGATCCGCCGCGCGTCGCTGCGCCCGCCGTCTCGGGGCACTGATCGTGCTGCCGTCGTTGGCGATCGCGGCGACGGTCACGCTGGACGATCTGCATTCGGAGATCGATGCCGGCCATTTCGAGGCAGCCGCAAGCCAGGCCGCGGATTATCTGGAAGCCCACCCGGGCGATCGCGACGCCCGCTTTCTGCACGCCCGGGCGCTGGCCGGTCGCGGCGAGATCCAGGCCGCGATCGACGCCTACGAGGATCTCGCGACGGACTATCCGTTGCGGCCGGAGCCGGCGAACAACCTCGCGGTCCTGCACGCCGAGCGCGGCGAGCTCGAGACCGCCCGCGACTGGCTGGAGAAGGCGCTGGCCACACAGCCTGCCTACGCGACCGCACACCGCAACCTCGGCGATGTCTACACCGCGCTCGCGGAGCTGGCCTACCGCAACGCGCTGGATTCCGACGCGGTCGATTCCAAGACCCCGCTGACCCTGCTTGATCGCTTCTACTACGCGCAGGAGTCGGTCGCCCCGGGGCAGACCGAGGCGCCGGCGCCCGTCCGCCGGCCGGTAACCGGCGATACGTCCGAGCCGGACCCGGCCGCGCCGGCGGACGACGATCGCAGCATTCTCCAGAGCGTGCGCGCCTGGGCGATCGCCTGGTCGAACCAGGATTTCGCGGCCTACACGGATTTCTATGCCGAGGATTTCGATCCCGGCGACGATCTCAGCCGTGCGCAGTGGCTGTCGGTACGCAAGGCGCGTCTCGCCCGGCCGGACGATATCCACATCCATATCGACGCCCCGCAGATCGAACGGATCGCCGAAGACCGGGTACGGGTGAGTTTCACCCAGCGCTATCAATCACCGCGCTACAGTGACCGGACCCGCAAGCGCCTGCTGTTGACGCGCACCGACGGCGGCTGGCGTATTCTGCGGGAGACCACGGTGGACGAGGGACGATGACACCAGCCGCGCCACGCCTGATCGCACTCGCCCTGGGCCTGCTCGGCGGCACCCTCGGGGCGCCGTCCGCGACGGCCGACAGCGAACCACCGGCGACCTCTCGGCCCCCGCTGCACTCGGAGGCCGAGACACGGCTGATGACGGTGATCGAACTCGCGCGCCGGGGCGACTACAACCGCGCGATCGACGACCTGTCCGATCTGATCGACGAGCGGCCGAACTTTCGTTTAGCCCAGCTCGTCTACGGCGAACTGATGGTCGCGCGCGCCGGGCGCAGTATCGATCCGCTGATCGGCGAGGACGTGGCCAAGCGGCGCGACGCCTTGCTCGCCGAGGCCGAGTCGCGCTGGAATCATCGCAGCAACGCCGCGACCGACGGCCGGGTGCCGAACGCGATCGTGCAGCTCGCACCGGAGCACGAGCACGCCATCGTCGCCGACCTCGAGCACAACCGCGTCTATCTGTTCGCCAACGTCGACGGCGTGCCGAGACTGGTGTCCGACTTCTACGCCACGATCGGCAGCGGCGGCGCGGGCAAGGAGGCCGAGGGCGACATGCGCACCCCGGTCGGGGTCTATCATGTCACCCGCTATCTCAACGACCACCAGCTGCCGAAGCTCTACGGCATCGGCGCGCTGCCGGTGAATTACCCGAACGCGCTGGATCGCGCCCGTGGCCGCACCGGCCACGGGATCTGGCTTCACGGCGTGCCGCGCACCACCTATGCCCGCTCGCCGCAGGCCAGCGAGGGCTGCGTGGTGATCGCCAACGACGACTTCGAACGCCTGCGCGAGCGCGTCGACGTGGGCTCCACCCCGGTGATCATGACCCAGGGCGTCGACTGGGTGTCGCCCGCCGAGGCCGACACCACCCGCACCGAGGTGCGCGCGGCGATCGAGGACTGGCGTCACAGCTGGCAGGCGATCGATACCTCGGCGTACCTGGCCTACTACGATGCCGATTTCGTCAGCGACGAAGGCCGCGACAAGGCCGCCTTCGCGGCCTACAAGAAGAAGGTCAACGCGCGGAAGGAGAACATATCGGTCGATATCGACCAGCTCAGCATCTTCCGCTATCCCGGCGAGAAGGAGATGGTGAAGGTCACCTTCGACCAGGCCTATCGGAGCAACAACTATAGCTCCGAGGACCGCAAGACCCAGTACTGGCAGCGCAGTGACGACGGCCGCTGGCGGATCGTGCTGGAGAACGAGGCCGACTGAGCGAGAGCCGTCGACTCGCCCGGGATACTACTCCTCGCGCTGCCGTCGGATGAGGTAGTCGGCCACGTCGAACATCGCGTCGTTGCTACCCGCGCTGCGGCCGCTGATCCAGTACTGCCCGGCGACACCCAGGCTCGGGGTCGCGGTGACGTTGAACGCGCGCATCATCTCGCCGGCCGCCACCACCTTCTCGCGGACGGCATCGCTGTCGAAGGCCGCATCGAAACGCGCACCGTCGACGCCGTGGTCCACCATGAACGCGCGCATGTCCGACTGCGACAACAGGCGTCGACCCTGTTCGTGGATGGCGCGGAAGATGTCCGCGTGCACCTCGTCGAGCACGCCGAGGCGCTGCGCGGCGTAGTAGAGCCGGGCGTACTTCTGACCGCCCCCCCCGAAGAGCACCGGCACGCGCGAGAAGGCGACATCATCGCCGAGCTGCTCACGCCAGGCCTCGACCTCGGGCTCGAGGTGATAGCAGTGCGGGCAGCTGTAGAGAAAGAACTCGACCACGTGGATCCGGTCGTCGTCCGGCGTCGCCACGGGCGCCTCGATCGCCTGATAGTGCTCGCCCTCGACATAACGCGAGACCAGGCCCTGCGCGAAGATACTGGTCGAAAGCGCGCACATAAGCAGACCGACGACGAAGGCCGCGACACGATGATGGTCCAGACCGCGCATGACTATTCACCGTCCTGCGATTCGCCGTCGTTCGCGTCGTCGGCCTGACCGTCGCCGCTGCCCGAGTCGGCGGAGGCCTCGTCACCCTCGGCCTTTCCGCTATCGTCGGCGGATTTGGCATTGGCGCCGTCGTCGCCGTTCGCACCGGCCTGTTCCGAACCGGAACTGCTGTCGCTGCCTTCACTATCGGAAGTCTTCGACTCGCCCGCGCTGTCGGCCCCGCCGTCGTTCGACGCGGCGGACCCGCCGTCATCGCTCGAGGCCTCGCCGGATTCGGATGACCCGCCCCCCGAACTCGAGCCACCACCGGCCGCGGCGGGTCCGGCGACCTGCTGCATCAACGCGCCCATGTCGTTAGTGAACCCTTCCCGGGCGGGGGCGATGCCGGCCACATAGGACGCCAGCGCCTGAATGTCCTCGTCGTCGAGTTCCTCGGCAACGGCGTTCATGATCTCGGCCTTGGCATAGCCGCTGCGCTCGCCGTCGCGGTAGGCCTTGAGCTGGGCTGCGATATACTGCGGATTCTGACCCGACAGCCGCGGATACTTCGCGGCCGCATTGCCGAGCGCGGCCGGCCCATGGCAGCCGGCGCAGGCGGGGATGCCCTCTTCGATGTCGCCGCCGTGATAGAGCTTGGCGCCCGCCGGAGCGATCTTCTCGTTCGCGGCCCCCGGGCGGGTCTGCTGGTCGGCGAAATAGGCCGCGATGTCCCGCATGTCCTGCTCGCTCAGACCTGCAACCTGGCCGGCCATCACCGCGTTCTGTCGCTCTCCGGACTTGAAGAGCTTGAGCTGCTCGTAGATGTAGGGCGCACCCTGGCCCGCGAGCTTTGGAAACTGCTCCGATTCCATGTTGCCCTGCGGGCCGTGGCAGGCTGCACAGGACGCGGATTTCTCCTGGCCGGCCTCGGCATCGCCGTCAACCAGCGGCTCGGCACCGGCGGCGCCAGCACACATCATCAGCCCGAACAACACAAAGAAGCGCTTGGTCATGTCCTATTCGTCCCCGATACGGATCGGCAGCACAATGACGGCGCGCCGGCGACCACCGGATTGCAACCGTCAGTGGAAAACGGATTTATTGTATACCACCCGGTGCCACGGCCGCAGTCCCGACCGGTCGCGACGCCCCACGCCACCACGCTACAACCGGATGCCGTGTTCATGAGTGCGCTCCACATCAACGACTTCAATCACATGCGATTCGTGTGCTCCGCGCCCACGCCCCGCGCTTTTCCGGCGCCTGCGGGCCCCGAGATCGCATTCGCCGGGCGCTCCAATGCCGGCAAGTCGAGCGCACTGAACGCCATCTGCGGGCGCACGGGCCTGGCGCGCACGAGCAAGACGCCGGGCCGCACCCAGGCGATCAACTTCTTCGTGGGCGAAGCCCTGTGCTTCGCCGATCTGCCCGGCTACGGCTATGCCCGCGTGCCGCCGAAGACCAAGGCCGCCTGGCAGGCGCTCATCGAGCACTACCTCGGTCAGCGCGAGCCGCTGGCCGGCGTGGTGCTGATCATGGACGCGCGCCGGCCGCTGACCGATTTCGATCGCCAGCTGCTCGAATGGGGCGGCGCCTATGGGCTGGCCTTTCATCTGGTGCTGACCAAGGCGGACAAGCTGCCCCGGAGTCAGCAGATCGAGGCACTGCGCGGCGTGGAGCGCAGGGTCGACGGCGCCAGCGCGCAGCTGTTCTCGGCCAGCAAGCGTTTCGGCATCGACGAGGCGCGCGAGACGATCGCGGCGCTGGCCTATCCGCCGGATGTCGACGACTTGTAAATGAGAATCATTCCTATGTATTCTCGAATCGCCATCCACCAGAGGGCGATCACAATGGCGTACGACATCAAGGCATGGCTTGATCGTGAAGGCTCGCCGCGGCTCGAGATCCTCGACGCCGAGTCGGGCACCCTGCGCATGGCCTGGGACGCCCGCGAACACCGCTCCCAGGCGATCAAATCGCTGTTCCACGAGCTCATGTTGCTGAGCCTGCGCGACCAACTCGTTGATTCGACCGGCGTTTCTCCGCCGAAATGAGCGCGCTCATCGACTGCTGACGGCCATTGGTCGGGAAACCGGCGCCGTCGAGTCGACGCGCCGGTTTTTCTGTGTCATAACTAGCCCAGATCGCTGATTGCTCAGGGATAAAAAAGCCCCGACGGCAGGGGGAATACCGTCGGGGCGATCCATCCGGTCTGGGGAGACCGGATTCGGGGTTACCGCTCAGGGAGAAAAGCGGGCAAGCATTGCGCTTGCATGACATGAGACCGGGACCGTCGCGAAGAGTTCCGGCCGGACGTCAAATTTTTTGCGGCCGGGCAGAGCGTCGGACCGGGCACGCCAGGCCATCGCGTGGCGCGAAAAAAAAGCCCCGACGATGGGGGAAACCGTCGGGGCCAATGATCCGGTTCCGGGGGAAGAACCGGATTGGGGGTTACCGCTCAGGGAGAAAAGCGGGCAGGCATTGCGCCTGCATGGATTCAGACAGGGCCGCTGCGGCCGAGTTCCCGCGGGCCCGTGAAAATTTCGGACCGGGACGACGCGCAAAAAGAAACCCCGACGGCAGGGGGAATACCGTCGGGGCAAGCACTCCGGTCTTGGGGGAGAACCGGATTGGGTTACCGCTCAGGGAGAAAAGCGGGCAAGCATCGCGCTTACGAAATATCAGACCGGCACGGATGCACCGAGTTCCGAAAATTTTCGAAATTTTTTATTCCAGCGAGAACAGTCACCTGGCTGCTATTTCGACGACTCAGTGGGCTTTCTGCCAGTTGTCGGCGATACCGGCCTCCGCCAGCAGCGGCACATCCAGCGCGGCCACGCCGCGCATGCGGGCCGCGATCTCGTCGGCCAGCCGTTCGGCCTCGGCGTCCGGCACCTCGAAGACCAGCTCGTCGTGGACCTGCATGATCATGCGCGCCGGTTCACCAGAGCTTCGCAACCACGCGTCGACGTCGATCATCGCCTTCTTGATCAGATCCGCCGCCGTGCCCTGCAGCGGCGCGTTGATCGCCGCACGCTCCGCCCCCTGACGGCGCGCGCCGTTGCGTGAGTTGATCTCCGGCAGGTACAGCCGGCGACCGTAGAGCGTTTCGACGTAGCCGTCGGCCCGCGCGCGTTCGCGCGTCGCGTCCATGTAACGACGCACGCCGGCGAAGCGCTCGAAAAAGCGCTCGATGTAGGCGCCCGCGTTCTCGCGCGAGGTCTCGAGCTGCTTGGCGAGACCGTAGGCCGACATGCCGTACATCAGCCCGAAGTTGATCGCCTTGGCGGCGCGCCGCTGGTCGGCGCTCACCTCGGCCGGCGACGTATCGAAGACCTCGGCGGCGGTCGCGGCGTGGATGTCGCGCTCCTCGTTGAAGGCGGCCAGCAGGCCGGGATCGCCCGACAGATGCGCCATGATCCGCAGCTCGATCTGGGAATAATCCACGGCCAGGATCTTGTGGCCCGGGGGCGCGATGAACGCCTCGCGGATGCGCCGGCCGGCCTCGGTGCGGATGGGGATGTTCTGCAGGTTGGGATCGGACGACGACAGCCGGCCGGTGGCGGCCACCGCCTGGTGATAGGAGGTGTGGATGCGCCCGGTGTCCGGATTGATCTGGGTCGGCAGCTTGTCGGCGTAGGTCGAGCGCAGCTTGGACAGCTCGCGCCAGTCGACGATCATCGCCGGCAGCGTGTGCCGGTCGGCGAGCTCGCGCAGCACGTCCTCGGCGGTCGACGGCGCGCCCTTGGGCGTCTTGCGGATCACCGGCAGTTCGAGCCGGTCGAACAGGATCTCCTTGAGCTGGGCCGGCGAGCCCAGATTGAACTCGCCGCCCGCGGCCTCGAAGGCGGCCGTCTGGACCGCCTGCATTCGCTCGGCCATTTCCCGGCTGACCCGGCCCAGCAGATCGCGGTCGACGAGCACGCCGTTGGCCTCGATCCGCGCCAGAACCGGCATGAGCGGCATCTCGATCTCTTCATAGAGCGCAGCCAGCCGAGGGATGCCCGCCAGCTCGCCGTGCAGCCGATGGTGCAGCTGCAGCGTGATGTCGGCGTCCTCCGCGGCGTAGGGCGTGGCGACGTCCAGCGCCACCTGGTTGAAGGTGATCTGCTTGGCGCCCTTGCCGGCGACGTCCTCGAACTTGGTGGTGCCGCGCTGGAGGTAGCGCTGGGCCAGCGAGTCCATGTCGTGACGCGTGGCCGTGCTGTTGAGCACATAGGACTCCAGCATCGTGTCGTGATCCAGCCCGGCCATGTCGATGCCGTGGCGGCGCAGGACGTTGACGTCGTACTTGATGTGCTGGCCGAGCTTGGAAACGGCAGGGTCCTCCAGCACGCCGCGCACCCGGTCGATGACGGTCTGGCGATCGAGCTGTTCCGGTGCGCCCATGTAGTCGTGGGCCACCGGCACATACCAGGCCTCGCCCGGCTCGACGGCGAAGGACAGGCCGACGAGATTCGAGGCCATCGCCGAGAGCGAATCGGTCTCGGTGTCCACACAGATCAGGTCGGCGGCCTCCAGCCTGGCCATCATCGCCTCGAGCGCGTCGGCGTCGAGCACGGTGTGATAACGGGTTTCGGCCGGCGCCTCGGAGGTATCGGCCGGGCTCGCCGGCGCGGCCTCCATGTCCTCGAGGAACTTGTGGAACGCATAACCGCGATAGAGCTCGGCGAGCCGTTCGCGATCGGCCGCGCCGCGGGTGAGCGCTTCCCCGGCCGCGCCGAGCTCCAGATCGCAGCGGATCGTGGCCAGATCCTTGTACAGCGGCAGATCGTCCAGGGCGGCGCGCAGATTGTCGGCGACCTTGCCGCCGATGGCGTCCGCGTGCGCGATCACGCCTTCCAGCGAACCGTACTGATCCAGCCACTTGGCCGCGGTCTTGGGCCCGACCTTGGGCACGCCGGGAATATTGTCGGAACTGTCGCCGACGAGGGCGAGATAGTCGGTGATCAGCGCCGGGCCCACGCCGAACTTCTCGTGCACGCGGGCGACGTCGGTGCGCTTGTCCTGCATCGTGTCGAGCAGGTGCACGCGCTCGTCGACGAGCTGGGCCATGTCCTTGTCGCCGGTCACGATCAGCACCTCGCCGGTATCGCGTGCGGCGAGCGTGCCGATGACGTCGTCGGCCTCGACGCCGTCGATCTGCAACAGGGGCAGACCGAGGGCGACCACGACCTCGCGGATGCCGGCGAACTGCGCCGAGAGCTCCTCGGGCACCGGCGGGCGGTTGGCCTTGTAGTCGGCGAACAGCTCGTTGCGGAACGTGGGCCCGCGGGGATCGAAGACCACCACGATGCGGTCCGATTCGTATTCGCGCAGGAACTTGCGCAGCATGTTGGTCATGCCGTAGATCGCGCCCGTGGGCTCGCCGTCGGCGTTGGTCAGCGGCGGCAGCACGTGATAGGCGCGATACAGCCACGACGAGCCGTCGATGAGAATCAGCGGCCCGCCGGCGGGCGCGGTGTCTTGGGGCATGGCAGTCACGAAGGTCGATGCGCCGACAGGCGAACCGGCCGGCGGGGAAACATGGAGGCACCAGCTTAACGCGGTCGTCGCCGGTCGTTCTCGGCCCGGACGCCGGAACAGCGCAATGCGGTCGTCGTCGTCCGATGCTTGCCACTCGCCGCGGGCGCTCGGCCGGACACCCGAATCACCGGGGAGGCCCGCTGTTCCCGTCGTCAGGACCAGCAGCACCGGCACCTCTGCGGCCTCGCTCGGACCGGGCATCGCCGCCGGCCGCGGCGATTCCGCGATACGCGTGCGCGCTCTTCGGCTAGCCGTCACCTGACGCGTCGGCCCGCCCGGCAGAGCATTCGCGCGGCCGCAGCGGTCTCAGGCGATCGGCAGTCGCCGCTCGCCGCGCATCAGATCGGCCACGGTCTCGCGGGCGCGCACCTCGTGCGCCGCCGCGCCGTCGACCAGCACTTCCGGCGGTCGCGGGCGGGCGTTATAGGTGGACGCCATGGCAAAGCCGTAGGCGCCGGCACTGCGCACGGCCAGCAGATCGCCCTCGGCCAGCGCGAGTTCGCGATCGTGGCCGAGAAAATCGCCCGTCTCGCAGATGGGGCCGACGATCTCCCAGGGGCGCGGGGCGACCGCGCCGGCTTCGGCGACCGGCACGATCGCGTGCCAGCCGTCGTAGAGCGCGGGACGCAGCAGGTCATTCATGGCCGCGTCCACGATCGCGAAATGCCGATCCTCGGGCTCGGCGCCCGGCTTGAGCAGCTCGACCCGCGTGAGCAGGATGCCCGCATTGCCGACCAGCACCCGTCCGGGCTCGCAGACCAGCTTGAGATCGCGTCCGGCCACCCGCTCGCTCAGCGCGGCCGCGTACTCGGCCGGCGAGGGCGGGGTCTCGTCGCGATAGCGGATGCCGAGCCCGCCGCCGACATCGAGGTGGTCGACGGTGATGCCGCGCGCGGCGAGCCGGTCGATGAGCGCCAGCACACGATCGATGGCGTCGCGAAACGGCGCCAGCCGCGTCAGCTGAGAGCCGATGTGGCAGTCGACCCCGCGGACGGCCAGCCCGGGCATGTCGGCGGCCCGCGCATACAGGGTCTCCGCCCGGCCGATGTCCACCCCGAACTTGTTCTCCTTGAGCCCGGTGGCGATGTAGGGGTGCGTGCCCGCGTCGACGTCCGGATTTACGCGCAGCGAGATCGGCGCGCGCACCCCCAGGCGCTGCGCGACCGCGTCGATGCGCACCAGCTCGGCCTCCGACTCGACGTTGAAGCAGGCGATGCCGATCTCGAGCGCGCGCTCGATCTCGTCGACGCGCTTGCCCACGCCGGAAAACACCACCCGCGCCGGATCGCCGCCGGCGGTAATCACGCGTTCGAGCTCGCCCACCGAGACGATATCGAAGCCGCTGCCCAGATCCGCCAGCAGGCCGAGCACGCCGAGATTGCCGTTGGCCTTCACCGCGAAGCAGATCTCGTGGTCGACGTCGGCCAGCGCCGCCTCGAAGACCCGGTAATGGCGCGTGATCGTGGCTGCGCTGTAGACATAGCACGGCGTGCCGAAGCGCGCCGCGATATCGGGCAGCGGCACGTCCTCGGCGTGCAGCACGCCGCCGCGGTAGACGAAATGATCCATGGCTAGGAGGCGTCGTCGGGCATTGACACGCCGTCGTTCGACGACGCGTCGCCGGAGCGGCCGGCGGCGTTCCCGGTCGCGGCTTCCGACTCGTCTTCGGCGTCTAGGCCGAAGGCGCCGTCGGTCTGGGATTCCGGCGCCTCGCCGGGCAGATAGAGCGGACCCTTCTGGCCACAGCCGGCCAGAAGGGCAGTCGCGAACACGGTCAGCGCCAGTGCGATGGAGCTCGCCTTCATCGTCGTCGGTACAACGGAGTGGGGCGCTCAGTCTAGCAGTGCGGCGCCGCCGTGACCGTCGCGCCTAGACGCCGAGATGGCGGCCGAGAAAGCGGAGATGGTCCTCCATGAAACTGGCGATGAAGAAATAGCTGTGATCGTAGCCTTCGCGCCGGTTCACCTCGACGTCGGCGCCGACCTGCTCCGCGGCCTCCTCGAGCCGATGCGGATGCAGCTGCTCGTCGAGGAAGTTGTCCGCCAGACCCTGCTCCACCCGGATCGGCGGCAGCGCCTCGGCGTTGTCGGCGTTCGACAGCAGATGGGTGGCGTCGTAGGCCAGCCATGCCTGGCGGTCGTCGCCGAGATACTTCGGAAAGGCCTTGTGGCCCCACGGCACCTCGGTGGGCGCGCAGATCGGGGAGAACGCCGAGATCGCCGCGAACCGGTCGATGTTGCGCAGGCCGATGACCAGCGCCCCGTGGCCGCCCATGGAGTGCCCGAAGATGGCCTCGCGGGACAGGTCGAGCGTGGTGTTGAACTCGTCGGCCAGCAGCGCCGGCAGTTCGCTGACCACGTAGTCGTACATCTGGTAGTGCGAAGCCCACGGCGCCTGGGTAGCGTTGACGTAGAAGCCCGCGCCCTTGCCCATGTCGAAGACGTCCTCGTCGGCGACGTCGTCGCCCCGGGGGCTGGTGTCCGGCGCCACGACGGCCACGCCGAGCTCGGCGGCCACGCGCTGGGCGCCGGCCTTGTTGACGAAGTTCTCATCGGTGCAGGTCAGGCCGGACAGCCAGTAGACGACCGGCACGCGCTGGGTGTCCGCCTGCGGCGGCACGTAAAGCGCGAACGTCATGTCGCAGTTGCAGACCTTGG
This sequence comes from Salinisphaera orenii subsp. orenii MK-B5, assembly GCF_003788635.1. Lineage (GTDB taxonomy): Bacteria > Pseudomonadota > Gammaproteobacteria > Nevskiales > Salinisphaeraceae > Salinisphaera > Salinisphaera orenii. The sequence goes on along the minus strand of NZ_AYKH01000044.1, from coordinate 85,461 downwards.
AGGCATGCGTGTAGCGGCGCTGCCAGCCGCCGAACGCCTTGTGCTCGTCAATCTTTTCCATGATCGGATCTCTCGGATGGTGGAGCGCAAAACGCCGCGGCACCGATACGGCGCCGCGGCGTATGTCCGGTTCGGCTGCGCTGGATCAGAAGTGCAGGACCGAACGAATCGCCTTGCCTTCGTGGAGCAGGTCGAACGCTTCGTTGATCTGCTCGAACTTCAGATCGTGGGTGACGAAGTCGTCGATGTTGATGTCGCCGGCCATGTAGCGGCCGACATAGTCCGGCAGCTGCGTGCGGCCCTTGACGCCGCCGAAGGCGGAACCACGCCACACGCGGCCGGTGACCAGCTGGAACGGCCGGGTCGAGATCTCCTCGCCCGCGCCGGCCACGCCGATGATGGTCGACTCGCCCCAGCCCTTGTGGCAGCACTCGAGCGCGCTGCGCATGATGTTGACGTTGCCGACGCACTCGAAGGAGTAGTCGACGCCGCCGCCGGTCAGTTCGACGATGACCTGCTGGATCGGATCGTCGTAGTCCTTCGGATTCACGCACTCCGTGGCGCCGAGCTGCTTGGCGAACTCGAACTTGGACGGATTGATGTCAACGGCGATGATGCGCGAGCAGTTGGCCATGCGCGCGCCCTGGATCACCGACAGGCCGATGGCGCCGAGGCCGAACACGGCCACCGTCGAGCCTTCCTCGACCTCGGCGGTGTTAAACACCGCGCCGATGCCCGTGGTCACGCCGCAGCCCAGCAGACAGACCTTGTCCAGCGGCGCATCCGGGCTGATCTTGGCCAGCGAGACCTCGGGCACGACCGTGTATTCGGAGAAGGTCGACGTCCCCATGTAGTGGTAGAGGTCCTTGCCGTCCTTCTTGAAGCGGGTGGTGCCGTCGGGCATCAGGCCCTGGCCCTGGGTCTCGCGCACCGCGCCGCAGAGGTTGGTCTTGCCGGACTTGCAGAACTTGCACTCGCCGCACTCGGCGGTATACAGCGGAATGACGTGGTCGCCCGGCTTGATCGAGGTCACGCCCTCGCCGACTTCCTCGACGATGCCGCCGCCCTCGTGCCCGAGGATGCGGGGAAAGAAACCCTCCGGATCGGCGCCCGAGAGGGTGAAGGCGTCGGTGTGACACACACCGGTGGCGACGATGCGGACGAGCGCTTCGCCTTTCTTCGGGCCCTCGACGTCGATTTCCTCGACCGAGAGGGGTTTGCCTGCTTCCCAGGCGATGGCTGCACGGGATTTCATGTGGGTCGTCTCCTCGCTGATTGCTGTCGCGCCGCGAGGCGCTGAACATTGTTGTATAAGGCGTGGATACCGGAGTCTATCGCATAGCCCGGCCTTATGCGCAACCAAAATTTCCTTGCATGCGTAAGCGCCGCTGGCCAGACTCCCGCGTCTGGCTCACTTCGAAACCGGCCCCATCATGCTCGACTGTATCGAGATCGCCCCCGACACGGATGCCCGCGCGAGCGTCATCTGGCTGCACGGCCTGGGCGCCGACGGCAACGACTTCGTCCCCGTGGTCGACGAACTGGGGCTGCCGGCGGATCACGGCATCCGCTTCGTGTTCCCCAACGCGCCGACGCGGCCGGTGACGGTCAACAACGGCATGCCGATGCGCGCCTGGTACGACATCAAGGGCATGGCGATCGCCGACAAGCAGGACGCCGAGGGCATCCACGCCAGCGCCGCCGAGATCGAGGCGCTGATCGCCGCCGAGATCGAGCGCGGGATTCCGACCCAGCGCATCGTCATCGCCGGTTTCTCGCAGGGCGGGGCCATCGCGCTGCACACCGGGGTGCGTCACGGCGAACGCCTGGCCGGCGTCATGGGCCTTTCGACCTATCTACCGTTGGCGGACACGCTGGCCGCCGAGGCCGCGCCGGCCAACCGCGACACGCCGATACTGATGGCCCACGGCACCGAGGACCCAGTGGTACCGATCGCGCTCGGGCGCGACAGCCGCGACGCGTTGACCGACGCCGGCTACGACGTGGCCTGGCACGAGTACCCGATGCAGCACCAGGTCTGCCTGCCCCAGATCGCGACCATCGGCCGCTGGCTCTCCGAGCGGCTGTGCGGTTGAACCGGCCATGACCGAAACCCTGCACCACCTGATCGGCCAATACGGCTATATCGCCGTGGCGATCGGCTGCTTTTTCGAGGGCGAGACCTCGATCCTCATCGGCGTCTTCGCCGCCCTGCGCGACATGCTCACCGTCGAGGGCGTGGCCGCGGCCGCGATCGTGGGCACCGTGCTCGGCGACAACCTCTTCTTTCACATCGGCCGCCGCATGGGCCGGCCGGCCCTCGACCGCCGCCCGGGCTGGCGGGCCAAGACCGCTCGCGTGGAACGGCTGCTCGAGCGTTACGGCGCGCCGGTGATGATCGGCTTTCGCTTTCTCTACGGCCTGCGCTACGTCACCCCCTTCGTGCTCGGCTCGCTCGGCGTCTCGCCGTGGCGGTTCTTCCTGCTCGCCGGCCTCGGCACCCTGCTCTGGGTCGGCACCATCACCACCATCGGCGTCTATCTCGCCGATGCCGTGCAGAAGGCGCTGGCCCATATCCAGGACGTGGAACAGATCCTGGTGGTCGTGGTCCTCGCCGCGGCGCTGATCGGCTACGCGGTGTATCGCCTGCGCGGCCGGCGGACACCGCCGCCCTCCCGCGGCTGAACCGCGCGGTCACCGGCCCGGCCGTCGACGACAGGCCCGGGCGGCACGCAAGGCCCAGGGCCCGACCGTGTTGCACCGTGTCCGCCCGGTCCCGCGGCTGGGCGTGCGCGTAGCCGGCCGGCCCGACGCGCCCGCGAGTCGCCGTTGACACGGGCCGGGCTTCAGCGGTCGAACGAATAGATCAGGTCGCCGCCCGAGGCGATGCTGCTCGACTGGGTCTCCAGGCGCCAGCGCGAACTCAGGGTATAGCGCAGCGATACCGTCGACACCGGCTGGAACAGCCCGATGCCGTAGCTGACATAGAGATTGGGCGAGAGATACTTGCCGACCGTGAAGGCGGCCTGGTCGCTGCTCTGGCCCGCACCGCTGCCGATGCCGATCTCGTCCACGCCGAGCCGGTCGCCCACGCCCTTGAGCACGTTGTTGCCGCGGTCCATGCCGAGCGCGAGCGCGGCGCGCGCCACCAGGCTCGACTCCTGACCGGAAGCGCCGTCCAGCGGCCGCCCGAGCAGCAGCCACGACAGCTGCTCGGACTGACCCATGCCGGGCTCCGAGAACAGCGTCAGGCGCGGATCCGCGATGCTGCCGCGGACCTCCACGCCCACGGTAATGTCCTCCGCGGGATAGCGGGCGGCGCGGATGTCCAGTCCGGGCTGGCTCACCGGCCCGCCGGCGAACAGGATGCGGCCCTCCTGGATATCCAGATTCTGGCCGTAGGCCCGATAGGCGCCGTCGACGATGCGGATCTCGCCGGTACCGGTGGTGACATCGCCCGGCTCCTGCACCACCCGCAGGCTGCCCTCGAGGTTGGCCGTGAGCCCGAAGCCCTCGATGCGCACCGCGTCGCCGAGCACGACCTCGACATCGGCATGCACGGCGCGGGCGACCGCGCTGTCGCCGGCGGCTTCCTCGGTGACGATCACCTGGTCGCCGGAAACCGTGGTCACCCCGGACTCCGGCAGGTCGCGCGGGGTGATCGAGGCTTCCGGCACGGTCACGCTCCCGGTGACGTCGACGCGCTCCGGCGTGACCGCGATGTCGAGGTCCGGGCTGGCATAGGCGGTGGCGTCGGGGATGTTGACCACCTGGAACCGATCCCCGCGGATCGACAGGTTCACGTCCTGGCCGTCGTCGTTGAGCGCGATCGCACCGTCGGCGCTCAGCGTGCCGCCGCCGGACTCGGCGGCCGCGTCGATGTCGATGACGTCGCCGCGGCCGGTGGCGGCCAGGCGCACGCCGGTGAGCGTGAGCCCGGGCGAGACGAGCACGATGCGCGATGCCTCCAGCGCCAGATCGCCGCGGACATCGGGCCGGGCGATGCTGCCGTCGATGCCGAGATCGCCCGAGATGCCGCCCGCGAACTCGTCCACCTCCGGCGACAGCCGGGCGATGACGCCCAGATCCGGGATATCCAGTGTCACCCGCCCGGCCAGCGCGCGCTCGGTCAGCGGCGCCGAACCGGGCTCGACGCCGACGTCCGCGTTCAGGCCGCCGCTGCCAACCAGCGGCAGGTCGACGGCGGCGTCGAGCGCACTGTTGTCCAGGCGCAGGTCGATCGTGCCCGGGGCCAGGTCGATCACCTCGACCACGCTGTCGTCGGGCTGGGTCATGCGCACGGCGCCGCCGCTGGTGGTCAGCCGGGCGTCGATGTCGGGCTCGGCGCCGGCCGGCAGCGCGGCCTCGATACGGCCCGAGAGCGCGCCGTCCACGTCGAGCCCTTCCGGGAAGAAGGGCCGGGCGTACGCATAGGCGAGGTCGGCGAGCTCAATCTGCGCGCGGCTGCCCTGGCCGTCGTTGGCCCCGCTCAGGCACAGCCGCGCCTCGCCCGAGGTCAGACAGGCGTCCTCGATCGACTGGGCATCGGCCGAGACGCGCCCCGAGGCGGAGCCGGCCAGGGTCCACGGCGCCAGCTCGCCATAGGCGGCCTGCAGCCGCTGCAGGGTGTAGCGCCAGTCCATGCTCGCCTTGTCCAGGCTGCCGTCGAGGCCGATGTCGGCACGGGCGATGTCGCTGTCGAGCTCGGCGGTGAGCGCGTGCTCGGCGGGCGTCCCGTCCAGGATGAGCGCGACCCGGTCGATGGCCTGGCCGCCCGCATCGACGCCGGTGACGTCCAGTGCCACCTCGGAGGCGCTGCGGCCGGACCAGTCCACGCGCGCGTCCAGCGAGGCCCGGGCCACGCGATTCTCGCCGAAGACGATATCGTCGGCGTCGAGCGTGGCCTCGACGCTGGGCGCCTGCACGCGGCCGGTGACCCGGCCGCTGCTCTTGATACGGCCCGCCAGCGTCGGCCAGGCCGTGGACAGATCGCTGGAGTCGATCGACCAGCGCCCGTCGAGGGCGGCCTCGGGGGTCCAGCCGAAGCGGCCGCTGATCTCTGCCGTCGTGGCGCCGGACACCAGGCGGAAGCGCTCGACCTGCACGTGATCGCCCAGATACCGGGCCCGGGCGTCCAGCTCCAACGGCTGGCCGCGCAGCCGCCCGTCCGCGGTCAGGCGATCGATGTCGGCGGTCAGACGGTCGCCCTCCTGGCGTGCGCGCACGTCGGCCACGAGGTCGAAGTCGCCGGGCACATCGGCGACGATCGCACCGGGATTGATGCCCTTGCCTTCCAGATGCGCGCTGACGTCCAGCGCCGGCGCCCAGCGCACGCTGGCGTTGCCGCCGATCTCCCCCGGGCCGCCGCTGACGTCGAGGGTCTCGAGTTCGAAGGCCTCCATGCTCCCGGTGCCGTTGAGCGCGAGCCGACCCTCGGTCTGGCCGATCACCTGCCAGGCCAGTTCGGTGTCCAGGGCGTAGTCGGTCAGCTCGCCGGTGAGCGTCACGCGCCCCTGTTCGGAACGATAGGCCGGCGCCCCGGCCAGCGGCCACTGCAATTGGCTCCAGTCCAGGGTCACGTCCATGGCGTTGCCCTCGGACAGGGCGATTCGCCCCTCGGCGCCAAGCTCGCCGGGCATGTCCGGACTGGTCAGCCGCAGGCGGTCGATGTGCACCGCCTCCGGGGTGTACTCAAGCGCCGTCGACAGGTTGGCGCGGCCGTAGTCGGCGCTGTCGACGGCCGCGTCGAGGTTCACCGCCAGCGCGTCGATCGGGCCCTTAGCGGTGACGGTGGCGTCCGCGCCGATCTCGGGCAGGTCCTCGCGGATGGCACGCGTACGCACGTCCTGCAGCATGAGCCGGGCGTCGACGGCGGGCGCGCTCAGTGCATCGGCCAGATGGGCGGTCAGGTCCAGGTTGTAGGGGGCGGCCACCGCGGCGTCGAGATCGAGGTCGGCGAGCTCGCCCTCCAGGCGGGCCTCGGCCTCGATCGGCGCCAGGTCGGGCAGCCGCAGCGTGGCGTCGAGATCCAGATTGGTGGCATAACCGCCGCGCGGAGTGAGCCGGGCGCCGGCCTCCAGATCGAACATCGGCCCGGTGCCGGTCAGCGACTCGATGCGCCAGTCGGTCTCGTCCAGCCGGGCGTTGACCAGCCGCGCCCGATCGAGCACGAACGGCTCGGCCTCGGGCGCCGTGGTCGCCGAGACGTCGTCGAGGGCGACGCGGTCGATCTGGACCACCACGGGCAGGTCGATGGCCTCGGGCAGGGAGAAAGGCTCCTCGGAGGACTCGGGCTGCGGTTCCTCGGCGGCGACCCCGGTCGCTTTGTAATCCACGCCGCGCACGGCGAGATTCTTCAGATGCACGGTGCGCGAGAGCAGTTCCGCCGCGGTCCAGTCCAGGTCCACCGCATCGACGGACAGGTCCATGGTCTCGGTCTCGACCGACACGCCGCGCACCTCGAGCGGCCCGATCAGGCGTCCGGACACGCTCGCCACCTCGATGCCCTCGGGCAGGCGCGGGCCGATCTGGCCCCAGGCGAAATCCAGCCCGGAGCGGGTCCCGGCGACCCAGGCCACGAGGCCGGCCAGGACCACGATGAGCAGCAGCAGCACCAGCAGCGTCCACTTCAGGACCCGCCACAGCCGGCGCCCGCGCCGTCGCCGCTTCTTCGGCTCGGGCGCGGCGGGCTTGCCGTCCGCCGGCCGGTTGTCGCCCGTCGCACTCACAGGTCGGGGCCGAGGCTGAAGTGGATGCGGAAGTCGCTGTCCTCGTCGTCCAGCGGATGCGCCAGATCCAGCCGGATCATGCCCACCGGCGAGACCCAGCGGAAGCCGATGCCCACGCCGCGCTTGAAGTCGAAGCTGGTCGTATTGGCGGCATCGCCCATGTCGAAGAAGGCGGCCACGCCGTAATCCTTGTAGACGCGGTAGTCGGCCTCGATGCTGCCGACCGCGAGATAGCGCCCGCCGATGTTCTCGCCGTCGCCGTTCTCCGGGCTGATCTGCTGGTAGCCGTAGCCGCGCACGTTGCGGTCGCCGCCGGCGAAGAAACGCTGCGAGGGCGGCAGGCGGGCGAAGTCGTCGACCTCGGTGGCCCCGAGTTCGGTGCGCAGCAGCAGCCGCGAACGCGAGGTCAGCGGCAGCACCGCGTTGCCCGTGAACTTGGCCTGGACGAAATCCACGCTCGACAGCAGCGCCTCGCTGGCGCCGTGCACGTCCAGTGAGGCGCTCACGCCCTTGCGGGTGTTGAGCAGATCGTCGGCTTTTTGCAGCGTCAGCGTGTAGCCGGGATAGAGCAGGGTCGCATTGCGGTCGCCGGCGCCGTCGCCCAGATCGTAGCTCTCACGCTCGAGATTGATGTAGGCGCGCTTGCGCCCCAGTGACCAGCCGGTATCGCGGACCGCGCCGATGCCGTAGTTGATCGAGGTGATGTCGCCGAACTCCTGATTCGAGACGTTGGCTATGAAGCTGAGCCGGTCCTCGGCCACGTCCTCGATCGGAATGTCGTAGGCCGCCTGCAGGGTCTGCTCGACGGCCGACAGTCGCAGATCGCTGCGGAACTGGTGGCCGCGCCTGTTCAGGTGCCGAAAACGCACGCCGAAACCGACGCGCGGCCCGGTGTCGGTGCCGTAGCCGCCGGATATCGTGTAGCTCTGCGGCTTGCTCGGCGAGGCCTCGACGTTGACCGGCACTCGCAGCTGACCGATGGACATGAGCGGATCCTGGGGCGGATACAGCAGGTCGTAGAACCAGTTCTGCACCGGCGCGGCGCGCTCGGCGGCGTTGCGATCGGCCTGGATCTCGAGCTTGTCGAAGTAGTCGGTGTCCGACAGGATCAGCTGGGTGTCGATCAGCCGTTCGGCGTTGAACGGGTCCCCGGGCTGGATCGGCACGAAGCGGTCGGCGAAGTCGTCGTCGAGAATGTCCTGCTCGATATGGACATCGCCGAAGTAGTAGCGCTCACCGGTGTACAGGACGAGGTCGATTTCGGCCGTGTTGTCCTCAGGATTCACCCGGATCGCGGCCTCCGGAAAACGGGCGTCGAGATACCCGGCATCGTAGGCGGCGTTGTAGAGCGCCGACTTGGTGGCCGAATAATCGGCGTGAATCAAACGTTCGCCTTCGGCCAGCCGGGTGTTCGCCAGCGCCTCGCGCACATCCGGAAACTCGTCGCCCGGCCCGCGCACCCCCAGGTTGAGCCGCGTCACCTTCGTCGGTGGTCCGTGCTCGATGTCGAACGCCGCCTGCCAGGCGCCGGTCTCGCCCTCGGCCTCGGTCAGCGTGTTGTCGATCTCGGGGTTGTAATAGCCGTACGGCGCGAGCGCGTTTCGGATCTCGTTGGGCGCAAGCCGGTAGAGGCGCTCGATCTGGCGCTCCGACCAGGGTTCCTCGTGCGCGGCGGCGACCGACAGCGACTTGCGCACATTGGCCCGCAGCGGATCGTCCAGACCCTCGATGCGCACGTTCACGGTATCCGCGAACGCGGGCGCGATGAGCACGACGCCGAGTCCGGCGCCCGCCGCGATGCCCAGCCACAGCGAGGCGTGGCGCAGGCGCCGGCCCGTGCGGCACGGCTTCAGCATATCCACCGCGCGCAATCGGTTTGTGTCATCGCCAACCCCGTCAAAAACGATCCGCCCTGGTGAACCGGCCCGACGCGCCGGGCTCGCGCGAGGCGTTCCAGCTTAGCCGACGCGCGGGCCGCGACCCAAAACATGTGCCGGACATGTGTTTACGTGCGAGGGCCGGTCGCCGATGCCCCGAGGTCGTCGACGTTCGCGATCGTGAGCTCGATCGGAGGCTCGGCGGCGGGTATGGCGAGCACGCGACTGTAGAAGCTGCGCTCGGCCTCGATCGCGTGGACGATGTTGTCGGCGTCGCGGAAGCCGTGGCGCTCTTCCGGGAAGGTCACGTGGGCGACCGGCACGCCGCGATCGGCCAGCGCCCGGGCCATGGTCTCGGCCTGATCCGGCGGCACCACCCGGTCCCTGAGCCCCTGAAGGAACAGCACCGGACAGCTCAGGCGGTCGGCATGCGCCAGCGGCGAGCGCGCGACCAGCAGGGATTCCTCCTCGCCGATCAGGCGCTTGAGATAGCGGGACTCGAACTTGTGCGTCGAGGCCATCAGACGTGTCAGATCGCCGATGCCGTAATAGCTGGCCCCGGCGGCGGCGATGTCAGTGAAGGTGAGCACGCAGAGGACCGTGTAGCCGCCCGCGCTGCTGCCCGATATCAGCACACGATCGGCGTCGATGGCGTCACGTTCGGCCAGATAACGCGCGCCGTGCACGCAGTCCTCGACGTCGGCGATGCCCCAGGCGCCGCCCAGTTTGCCGCGGTAGGCGCGGCCATAGCCGGTACTGCCGCGATAGTTGACGTCCAGCAGGGCGTAGCCGCGCGACGTCCAGTACTGGATGCGCGCATCCAGCGCCGTACTGGTCGCCCCGGTCGGCCCGCCGTGACACTTGAGAATGAGCGGCGGCCGCTCGTCCGCCGGACCGACGCTGTCCGCGCTGGCCGGGGGATAGAACAGGCCGTGGGCGACGTCGCCATCGGCGGTGGGCCAGGTCACGGCCTCGGGCCGGGAGAGTACGGCGGTGTCCGGCAGGCCGTCGCCGGCACGCAGGACCTCGGGGGTGCCGTCGGCCGCGAAGGCGAGGATCTGCTTCGGCATGGCCGCGTTCGCCGCGACCGCGACCGGCCGCTCGCCGAGCACGTGCAGATGCTCGAAGAAATCGGCGACCGTGGGCAGCGGGGTGAACGCGCCGCTGACCGTGTCCACGCGGCCGAGCTGCCAGATGCCGTCCCGCGTGGCCAGGGCGTAGAGCGTGCCGTCGTCGGCGAAGGCACAGGTGCTCTGGCCGAACACCCACTGCGGCTGGCCGAACTCCGCGCGCTCGCGGGTGAGGGCTTCGAAGCCGGTCGCGGTCTCGCGGTGGATGTTCCACCAGTCGTCGGCGTCGCAGACGATGTAGAGCCGGCCGGCGGGGTCGAACAGCGGCCCGAACAGCGAGGCGTCCGCGGGCGCCCACAGACAGCGGGGCGCGCCGATACCGCCGTCGGCGGCCAGTTCGGCCTGCCACAGTTCGGTCGCGTCCCAGGGCATGTCCGGGTGACTCCAGGCCAGCCAGACGAGACGCGAGCCGTCGGGCGACAGCCGCGGGCTGGCGTAGAAGTCGTGGCCCTCGGCGATCACCGTGCGCTCGCCCTCGAGCGTGATCGCCTCGATCGTGGCCCTGGGCTCGGTCTCGCCGCGCGGGGTCTCGACCACCGCGATCAGCCGGCCCCGGACGGCGTCGTACTGCAGGTCGGCGTGGTTCACGCCGGCGGCGGGGTCGGTCACCGCGCGGAGCGCGCCCGTCGTATCGCGCTGTCGGATCGCCTGATCCGCTGCATCGACGAACCAGACCACGCCGGCGTGCACGGTGAACGCGCCGCCCCCGTATTCGTGCACCGCACTGCGCGCGCCCGTGGGCGCGGCGAGCAGCGATTCGACCCCGCCGTCCGCCGTCCGGCGCATGATGGTGTTGCGGCCGGCTTCCGCCGGTCGGCTTTCCAGCCAGTAGAGGCCTTCGCCCGCCGGGGCGGCCGGATCGACCGCCAGATCGGTGAAGCGACGGCCGGCGGCGGCCACGTGCGCGGCCCGTATCGGCGACGGCCAGCTGCCGTAGGCGCGGATCTCGCTCATGTCGGTGTCTCCCGGGTCATCGTCCAGTGTTCGTCGACGCGGTCGGTGACCGTGCCCGTGGCGTCGAAGCTGCGTTCGTGAAACTCGATCCGGTCGTCAACGCACCGGCGGATCACCGTCGAGGCCCGCGTGCCGTAGGCGGCACCGGCGATGAACAACGGCGAGAGAAAGCGTTCGCGCTCGGTCCCGATGCCGGTATCCGGCAGGGCGGCATCCGGGGCGCCGTCGGTGTCGGCGAGCAGCTCGAACAGCGTCGGCGGCTCGACGTCGTCCGCGGCAACGCACTCGCCGAGCTGCGACTGCGCGCGTTCGGTCTTCGGCCAGTGATCGCCCCAGTGGCCGTTGGAGATCGCATGGATCCCGGGCCGCAGCGGCCGGTGGCGCACCGGGCCGCGGTTGGAGACGAACCACAACGCATCGCGGTCACCGACCAGCAGATTGAAGGGCCCGAACGCCGCGCCCTCGGCGTGGATGTGCCGCGCCCAGACGGCCGCCCCCGCGGTCTGCTCGAAGTAGCCGCGCACGAGCAGGCCGCGGGAACGGGCGTCGGCCGCCGCCGGGGTGCTGCCGCGGACGTTGGTCACGGCCGCGAAACGTCCCCGCCGGTCGACGCCGCACCAGCTGCCGCCGCCGCGCTCGTCCAGCCCGGCGAACAGGCCGCGGGGATGCCGCCACCACGTCGCCGACCGTGTGGGCCGGGCGTGGAACTCGTCGCGGTTGGCCGCCACCAGCAGCGGCCAGCGCGGGTGACGCTGCCAGGCGAAGGCGATCAGGCACATGCCGGGCCCCGTCGCGGCGCGGGGACGCGCCGCTTTCTTGCTAAGCTCAGCGGTGCTGCTTCACGGGGGAAAGCATGACTGAAACCAGCCATAACAATAACGAACGCCACCGCGTGGTCATCGTCGGTGGCGGCTTCGGCGGCCTGTTCGCCGCCCGCAAGCTCGGCGCCACCGGCTTCGACGTGACCCTGCTCGACAAGCGCAACTTCCATACCTTCCAGCCTCTGCTCTACCAGGTCGCCGCCGGCATGCTGACCACCGGCGACGTCTGTACGCCGCACCGCGTGACGCTGCGGCGCAAGAAGAACGTGCGCACGCTCATGAGCACCGTCTACGACATCGACCCGGCGCGCCGGACGATCCGTCACGAGGCGGGTACGCTCACCTACGACACGCTGATCGTGGCCACCGGCGTCAAGCACGCCTATTTCGGCAACGACCAGTGGGCCGCCGACGCCCCGGGCCTGAAGACGGTGGAACACGCGCTGCGCATGCGCCGCCGGATCTTCCATGCCTTCGAGACCGCCGAGCTTACCAGCGACAGGGACGAACGCGCGCCCTGGCTGAACTTCGTCATCGTCGGCGCCGGACCCACCGGGGTGGAGCTGGCCGGTGCGATCGCCGAACTCGCTCATCGCACCATGGTCGACGACTTCCGTGCCATCGACCCGCAGTCGGCCCGCATCATGCTGGTGGAGGGCGCGAGCCGCGTGCTGCCGGTCTATCCGGAGAAACTCTCGCGCAAGGCCGAGGCGATGCTCGCCGAACTCGGCGTCGAGATCGTGACCGACACCCTGGTCTCCGACATCGACGGCGACGGGGTGGTCATGAAAGGGCCGGACGGCGAGCGGCGTGTGGCCTCGCACACGGTGCTCTGGGCCGCCGGTGTGCGCGCCTCGGTCTTCGGCGAGATCCTGGCCGAGCGCACCGGCACGCGCCCGGAGCGCGGCGGCCGGCTGCGTGTGGCCCCCGATCTGTCACTGCCCGGCTATCCGGAGATCTTCGTCATCGGCGACCTAGCCGCGGCCACCGATCGCCGCGGTCGGGCCGTGCCGGGGCTGGCGCCGGCCGCGATCCAGCAGGGCGAATACGTCGCCCGTCTGCTCAAGCGCCGGGCCGCCGGCAAGCCGGTGCGCGATTTCGCCTTCCGGGACCAGGGCAGCATGGCCGTGATCGGCCGCAACCGTGCGGTGGGCAATCTACCGTGGATGACCGTGTCCGGTTTCTCGGCCTGGCTGCTCTGGGTGCTCGTCCACATCTACGCGCTGATCGGCAGCGAGCGCCGGCTTCGGGTGATGCTGCAGTGGGTGTGGAAATACTTCACCCGCCGCACCGGCGACCGCCTGATCACCGGCCGACCGCCGAACACGCGGCGTCTGCACGACCGCGATGCGGGTGAAACCGGCACGAATCCGCCCGATCGCGGCGGCTAGACGCTAGCCCGCCTCGGCGTCCATGCCGAGCTCCTTGATCTTGCGGGTCAGGGTATTGCGCCCCCAGCCGAGCAGGCGAGCGGCTTCCTGGCGATGGCCGTCGGTGCGCGCGAGCGCGGTCCGGATCATGACCCGCTCCAGGCTCGGGATCGCCTCGTCGAGCAGATGATCCGCACCCTCGGCCAGCCGGTGCTCGGCCCAGTGGGCGAGCTGCTCGTCCCAGCCGCCGGTCGTGGTCACGCCCGCCGCGGGCGTCGCAGTCGGGGGCGGCGGCGTCGCGGTCTCCCCCGGCCCCGGGACCGCCGCGGGGCCCTCGGTCGTGTCGACGTGGCCGCGCAGCTCGTGTGGCAGATCCTCGGGCACGACCTCGCGGCCGGGCGCCATCACCGTGAGCCAGCGACAGAGGTTCTCCAGCTGGCGGACGTTGCCGGCCCAGTCCAGCGTGGACAGATGATCCCGGGCCGCGGCGCTGAGCGTCTTGGACTCCATCTGCAGTTCGGTGGCCGCGCGGCCGAGAAAGAAGTCGAGCAGCAGCGGGATGTCCTCGCGGCGCTCGCGCAGCGGCGGCACCCGCAGGCGGATGACGTTGAGGCGGTGGAACAGATCCTCGCGGAAACGGCCTTTCTTCACTTCCGCTTCGAGATCCCGGTTGGTCGCGGCGATGATGCGCACGTCCACCGACACCGGGCTGTGGCCGCCGACACGGTAGAACTGGCCGTCCTGGAGCACGCGCAGCAGGCGCGTCTGCAGGTCGGCCGGCATCTCGCCGATCTCGTCGAGAAACAGCGAGCCGCCATGGGCCTGTTCGAAGCGGCCGCGGCGCTGGGCGACGGCACCCGTGAAGGCCCCCTTTTCATGACCGAAGAACTCGGATTCCATCAGATCCTTGGGGATCGCGGCGGTGTTGACCGCGATGAACGGATGCGCCCCTCGCGGGCTGTGCTCGTGCAGGGCGTGTGCGACCAGCTCCTTGCCGGTACCGGACTCGCCGGTGATCAGCACCGTGATGTGGGAGGCCGACAACCGGCCGATGGCGCGAAAGACCTCCTGCATCGCCGGCGCCTCGCCGATGATGATCGATTCCGCCGCCGCCGAGCGCTGGGCGGCCTCGCCGGATTCACCGCTGATATGGGCGGCCCGGGTGACCAATTCCACCGCTTCGTCGAGGTCGAACGGCTTGGGCAAATACTCGAAGGCGCCGCCGCGATAGGCCGAGACCGCGCTGTCCAGATCCGAATGCGCGGTCATGATGATGATCGGCAGATCCGGGCGGATCTCGTTGACCCGGTCGAGCAGATCCAGTCCGGAGATGCCCGGCATGCGGATATCGGTAAGCAGCACGTCGGGCGCGCTGTCGTCGATGGCGTCGAGCAGCTCGGCGCCGCCGGGAAAACTGGTGACCTCGATGCCGGCACTCTTCAACGCGCGCTCGAGGACCCAGCGGATCGACTCGTCGTCGTCCACGATCCAGGCCTTCAGATCACTCATCAATCGCCTCCAAAGGCAGAAATACGCTGAACACGGTCTGGCCCGGGCGGCTTTCGCACTCGATCAGGCCCTGGTGCAGATGCACCAGATACTGCGCGATCGGCAGGCCCATGCCCGTGCCCTCGGCCCGCGAGCTGACCATCGGATGGAAGATGCGCGGCAGCAGGTCGGCGGGGATGCCCGGCCCGTTGTCGATGACGTCCACCCGGAGCACCAGCCGATGCTGCACGCCGCCGATGGTGAACAGGCGCTGGGTCCGGGTACGCAGCATGATTTCGCCGGAGCCGTCGAGCGCGGTCACGGCGTTGCCGACCACGTTGAAGAACGTCTGGATGAGCTGCTCGCGGTCGGCCTCGATCTCGGGAATGCTCGGATCGTAGTCGCGCACCAGGGCGACGTCGGCGCTCAGGTCGGCACCGACCAGCGCGCGCACGTGTTCCAGCGGCTCGTGGATGTTGATCGCCTGCTTGTTCGGCGGCCGGCGCGGCCCGAGCAGACCGTCGACCAGGTTCTGCAGCCGATCGGCCTCGCGGATGATGACGGCGGTGAACTCCTTGAGCTCGTCATCGCCGATCTCGCGCTCGAGCAGCTGGGCCGCGCCCCGCAGCCCACCGAGCGGATTCTTGATCTCGTGGGCCAGCCCCCGGATCATCTCGCGGTTGGCCAGATTCTGGATGCGCATCTGATCGTCGCGGGAGATCCGCAGCTGGCGATCCAGCGACAGGAATTCCAGCAGCAGGGCCGCTTCGCCGTTGCGGTCGGTGAAGGGCGTGACTGTGCAGTCCACGGTCAGCGGTTCGCCACCGCCGGCGCGCAGATGCAGCTCCCGCTCGGTGAAGGCCGCGCCTTCGGCCAGTGCGCTGGCGAGCTTTTCGCGGTGATCCGCGAGGTAGGGCAGCGCCTTGTCGAACGGTTCGCGCCCGCAGTGGCGCGCCGAGACCCCGAACAGCATCTCGCTGGCGGTGTTGAGGTAGGTGACGCGCATGCGGTGGTCCAGACACACCACCGCCGTCTTGAGATTGTCGAGGATGGTGTCGGGGCGGATACCGGTACTGTCGCGAGGTGTCATGGCCACTGCAGAAGCAAGACTCGGGCCAGTATGTGCGGCCTACAACATACGCCGGTGCCGGCCGCGCCGCAGCCGGGGTACGCGCTACCTCGGCGCCGACGGCGCACCGCCGCTGCCCGGCGTGAATCGCGGTGCGGCCGGCGCGCCGTCGGCGTTACCCGCCGGCGGCGCGGTCGCAACCCCGTCGAGATTCTCGCCGCGGTCGTCACCGCCCCCGTTCTGCGAGTCCGGATTGAGCGGCGATATCGCGGCGGGCGGTTGGACATAGAAGGTCACCGGCTCGGTTCGACGCAGTTCCCGACCCTCGTAGAGCAGTGCGGCGCTGAGCGTGTGCGTGCCGCGGGCGACGTTGGCCAGTTCCAGGCGGGTCTCGTCGGTGGGCGACTCCGGGATCGGGCTGCCGTCCAGATAATAGGTGATCTGTTCGCCGTCGCGCAGATCGGCTCCGCCGCCGATGGTCAGCGCTATCGGCACGACGCCGCGAGCGTTACGGAAGGTCCGCCCGGCCTCGGGCCGAACCAGCTCGGGCCGGCGTGAATCGGGGGGCTCGCCCCGGGCTCGGCCGGCCTGGAACTCGTCCTGCAGCCGCTGCAGCGCGTCGGGATCGCCCTCGACATTCTGGATGCCCGGCAGGTCGGCGCGCTCGGCTCGACTGCTGTCCGGGGTATCGCTGTAATGGCGCACGCCGTCGGCGCCGACCCAGGTGTAGATGTCGGCGTGGGCGGCGCCCGTGGCGCACAGGACAGCGACGACGACGGTGGCGAGCATCCTCATGCGATGAATCTAGCGCAGCGACCGAACATAAAAAAGGGCGCGCCCGACAACGGACGCGCCCCGCCGATCGGGGCCGGCGACGCCGGCTCCGATCTCCCCTGAATCAGCAGGAGTAGTACATCTCGAACTCGGCCGGATGCGTGCTCATCTTGAGACGCAGCACTTCCTCCATCTTGAGCTCGATGTAGCCGTCGATGAGATCGTCCGTGAACACGTCGCCCTTCTTGAGGAAGTCGCGGTCGTCGGACAGCGCCTTGAGCGCCTCCTCCAGCGACTGGGCCACCGTCGGGATGGCCTTTTCCTCTTCCGGCGGCAGATCGTAGAGATCCTTGTCCATGGCCTCGCCGGGATGGATCTTGTTCTGGATGCCGTCGAGACCGGCCATCATCATCGCGGTGAAGGCGAGATACGGGTTCGCGGTCGGATCCGGAAAGCGGACCTCGATGCGACGCGCCTTCGGGCTGGAGACCCACGGGATGCGGATCGAGGCCGAGCGGTTGCGGGCGGAATAGGCCAGCAGCACCGGGGCCTCGAAGCCCTTGACCAGGCGCTTGTAGCTGTTGGTCGAGGCATTGGCGAAGGCATTGATCGCCTTGGCGTGCTTGATGATGCCGCCGATGTAGAACAGGGCTTCCTCGGACAGGCCGCCGTACTCCTCGCCGGAGAAGATGTTCTTGCCGTCCTTGGACAGCGACTGGTGCACGTGCATGCCGGTGCCATTGTCGCCGACCAGGGGCTTGGGCATGAAGGTCGCGGTCTTGCCGAAGCTGTGGGCGACGTTGGCCACGCAGTACTTGTAGACGAGCAGCTCATCGGCCTTCTTCACCAGCGTGTTGAACAGCATGCCGATCTCGCCCTGACCGGCGGTGCCCACTTCGTGGTGGTGCACTTCGATAGTCAGACCCATCTCTTCCATGGCCAGGCACATGGCCGAGCGCACGTCCTGGTGGGAGTCGACGGGCGGCACGGGGACATAGCCGCCCTTGATCCCGGGCCGATGGCCCATGTTGCCTTCCGGATAGGCCTTGTTGCTGCTCCACCAGGCCTCTTCGGAATCGATCGAGAAGCCGGCACCCTTCATCTCGTTGTGCCAGGACACGGAGTCGAACACGAAGAACTCGGCCTCCGGCCCGAACAGGGCGGTGTCGGCGATGCCGGTGGAGGCGAGATAGGCCTCGGCACGCTTGGCGACGGTACGCGGGTCGCGCTCGTAGCCCATCATGGTGTTCGGCTCGAGGACGTCACAGCGGATGATGACCGTGGGCTCCTCGAAGAACGGATCCAGCACCGCGGTGCTGTCGTCCGGCATCATCACCATGTCGGAATCGTTGATGCCCTTCCAGCCGTCGATGGACGAGCCGTCGAACATCTTGCCTTCTTCCATGAACTCTTCGTCGACGACATGCGCCGGCATGGTCATGTGCTGTTCCTTGCCGCGCGTGTCACAGAAGCGGAAGTCCACGAACTTGGCTTCGCTTTCCTTGATGAGTTTGAGCGCTTCGCTACTCGACATGATGACTCCTTGTGTGTGGACTCGGCTGCCGTGTCGGCGGCAGTGTCGCGAGGACAACCACTATAAACGCAGTTTCCATGCCACGTCACGGACGCGCTTCATCGGGGCACAGGGGCGGCGAACGCCACATTATCGCGCACATAATGCACGAAAACGATGCTTTCGAGTCGATATGCACTGTTTTGGTTCAGACCGCGATCTGCCGTGAACGGGGCGGCTTCCGTTATACTTCCGGCCTGTTTCAAGGGGTTCTGGCATGGATTTCCAACAGCTCATCTTCCGGCTGCAGACATTCTGGGCCGAACAGGGCTGCGCCATCGTGCAGCCGCTGGACATGCCGGTGGGCGCCGGCACGTTCCATCCGGCCACATTCCTGCGCTCGATCGGCCCCGAGCCGTGGCGCGCGGCCTATGTGCAGCCCTCGCGACGTCCCACCGACGGCCGCTACGGCGACAACCCGAACCGGCTGCAGCACTATTATCAGTTCCAGGTGCTGCTCAAGCCGTCGCCCAAGGACATTCAATCGCTGTATCTGGCGTCGCTCGAGGCTCTGGGCCTGGACATGACGATTCACGACGTGCGTTTCGTCGAGGACAACTGGGAATCGCCCACGCTCGGCGCCTGGGGCCTGGGCTGGGAAATCTGGCTCAACGGCATGGAGATCACCCAGTTCACCTATTTCCAGCAGGTCGGCGGGCTCGACTGCCGGCCGGTCGCCGGGGAGATCACCTATGGCCTGGAGCGCATCGCGATGTATCTGCAGAACGTCGAGAGCGTCTACGACCTGGTGTGGTCCTCCTCGCCGGCGGGCACGATCCGCTACGGCGACGTCTACCATCAGAACGAGGTGGAGCAGTCCCGCTACAACTTCGAGTACGCCGACGTGGACGCGCTGCTGGCGCGCTTCGATGCACTCGAGCGCGAGTGCGGGCGGCTGGTGGAAGCCGAACTGCCCCTACCGGCCTATGAACGCATGCTCGAATGCTCGCACGTGTTCAATCTGCTCGACGCCCGACACGCCATTTCCGTGACCGAACGCCAGGGCTACATCCTGCGTGTGCGGACCCTCGCACGCGCCTGCGCGCAGGCTTATTACGACTCGCGCGAAGCGCTCGGTTTCCCCATGCTCGACAACACCCACGAGGCCGCATGACCGCACCGCTGCTCATCGAGATCGGCGTCGAGGAGCTGCCGCCGAACGCCATGCGTCGACTGGCCGATGCATTCGCCGACGGTCTCGCCCTTGCCCTGGACGAGGCGGGCCTGGAGCGCGGCGCCGTCACGCGTCACGCGACGCCGCGCCGTCTGGCCGTGACCATCGACGACGTCGCGGCCGAAACCGCGCCGGCGGCCATCGAGAAGGCCGGCCCGACGGTGGCGATCGCCTTCGACGACGAGGGCGCGCCGACGGCCGCGGCCGAGGGCTTCGCGCGATCGCTGGGCACCCGGGTCGAGGCACTCGTACGCGAGGATAGCGACAAGGGCGAACGCCTCGTCTATCGCAGCACCGAACCGGGCAAACCGCTCGCGTCGTTGCTTCAGCCGGCGGTCGACGAGGTGCTGCGCCGTTTGCCGATCCCCAAACGCATGCGCTGGGGCGACTCCGAGGCGGCCTTCGTGCGGCCGGTTCACTGGGTGGTGGCGCTGCACGACGACACCATCGTCCCGCTGACGGTGTTCGAAGAAAGCGCGGATCGCGTCACCCGCGGGCACCGATTCCATCACCCCGAGCCCATCGCGCTCGCTCGAGCGGCCGACTATGCCGCCCGGCTGCGCGATCCCGGCTGCGTGATCGTCGACCCCGACCGTCGCAAGGCCCGCATCGTCGAGCAGGTCGAGGCCGCCGCCGCCGAGCGCGGCGGGCGGGCGTTGATCGACGACGCCCTGGCGGAGGAGGTATCCGCACTCGTGGAATGGCCGGTGGGGATCAGCGGCGACTTCGACGCGCGCTTCATGGTTCTACCGCGCGAGGTACTGATCTCCACGCTGGAAGGGCACCAGCGCTACTTCCCGGTCGAGGGGCCGGACGGCGCACTCCTGCCCGCCTTCGTGACGGTGGCCAACATCGACAGCGCCGACGTGGCCCAGGTGATCGCCGGCAATGAACGGGTGGTGCGGCCACGGCTGGCCGACGCCCTGTTCTTCTGGGAGCAGGATCGCCAGCACGGTCTCGAGGCCCACATCGACGGCCTGGCCCGCGTGAGCTTCCAGAAGGAGCTGGGATCGCTGGCCGACAAGAGCGCGCGCATCGGCCGCCTCATGCGGCATCTCAACGCCGCCGTCGGTGCCGAGCACGACCACGTCGAACGCGCCGCGGCACTCGCCAAGACCGACCTGCTGACCGAAATGGTCGACGAGTTTCCCGACCTTCAGGGCGTGATGGGCTGCTATTACGCCCGCGACGCCGGCGAGCCGGAGGCCGTCGCCACGGCCCTGGCCGAGCAGTACGCTCCGGCGGCCGCCGGAGCGCCGATCGCATCGACGCGCGTCGGCCAACTGCTCGCGCTGGCGGATCGTCTCGACACGCTGGCGGGCATCTTCGCCATCGGCAAGCGCCCGAGCGGCGACAAGGATCCGTTCGGGCTGCGCCGGGCCGCCCTCGGCGTGCTGCGCACGCTGATCGAAGCCGAGCTTCCGATCGACCTCGCGAGTGCGATCGACACCGCCGTCGCACTGCAGCCCGTGGATGGGGCCGAGGATACGGCCGCCGCCCTGTGGATGTTCCACATGGAACGTCTGCGCGGCTATTACGGCGATCGCGGCATCAGCGGCGACCGCTTCGACGCCGTGGCCGCCCTCGATCTCGTGGACATGACCGATTTCGAGGCGCGCATCCGGGCCGTAACCGCCTTCGCCGAATTGCCCGCGGCCGCGGTCGTCTGCGCCGCCCACAAGCGGATACGCAACATCCTGCGCAAGAACGCGGTGGCCGCGGATGGCGCGGGTTTCGAGTCCGCGCGTCTTACCGAACCGGCCGAGCGTGCGCTGGCCGAAAGCATGGCGGCACGCCAGAATGCGATCGCGGAGGCGGTGCAGACTCGGCGCTATGAACCGGCCCTGGAGCAGGTCGCGATGCTGGCCGAACCGCTCGACGCCTTTTTCGATCAGGTCATGGTGATGGTCGACGACCCGGCGCTGCGCGACAATCGCCTCGCCCTGCTGCAGGCGCTCGACGGCCTGTGCCGCCAGGTGGTGGACGTCTCGCGATTGGCGCTAGACTAATCCCATGAATCTGGTCATCCTCGATCGCGACGGCGTCATCAACGAAGACAGCGACGACTTCATCAAGTCGCCGGCGGAGTGGCGGCCGATCCCCGGCAGCCTCGAGGCCATCGTGCGGCTCAAGCACGCGGGTCTGACCGTGATGGTGGCCAGCAACCAGTCCGGCCTCGCCCGTGGCCTGTTCGATTACGACGGCCTGTTCGCCGTGCACGACAAGATGACACGCATGCTGGCCGATCTCGGCACCCACGTGGACGGCATCTTCTTCTGCCCGCACGGCCCCGACGATGGCTGCGGCTGTCGCAAGCCGCAAATCGGGCTGTTCGAGGACATGGGACGCCGACTCGGGCGCACGATCCGCGGTGCGCCCTTCGTCGGTGACAGCGTCACGGACGTCGAGGCCGCACGGGCCGCGGGCCTGCACCCGATATTCGTCGAAACCGGCAAGCGCGTCGATACCGACGCACCGGCACTCGCGGACGTCGAGAGCCATACGGATCTCGCCGCCGCCGCCGACGCCCTGATCGCCGCCCGCAAGAACAGGCGCCGGCGCCAGTAGCAGCCGGCACGCGGTCGGTCTGGCCGCCGCTGGCCGGGTTACACGTCCAGGTTGGAGACCATCAGCGCATTGCGCTCGATGAAGGCGCGCCGCGGTTCGACGTGATCGCCCATGAGCGTGGTGAAGATCTGATCCGCGCCGACCGCGTCCTCGATCTTGACCTGCATCAGCCGGCGGCTATCCGGATCCATCGTAGTTTCCCAGAGCTGTTCCGGATTCATCTCGCCCAGGCCCTTGTAGCGCTGCACGTTGAGCCCGCGCTTGGCCTCCTCGAGCAACCAGCGGTAGGCCGCATCGAAGGTATCCACCGTCGCACTGCGTTCGCCACGCGACACCACCGCGTCGTCGCCCATCAGGGCCCGCAGCTCGCCGCCGAGTGTTGCCATGCGCTGGTATTCAGGGCCGGTGAAGAAGTCCTCGTGCCAGACGAAGGTATGCGGGATCCCGTGGCTGAAACGCGTGACCTGCAGATGCAGCGGCCGGTCGTCGGTCGCCGGCTTGATCTGGACCGCATAGCGGTGGCGGGCTTCGTTTCGTGCATCCAGCCGCGCCTGCAGCGCGTCGGCCCAGGCCTGCATGCGCCCCTCGTCGGCGAACATGTCGGTCGTCACCGCCTCCAGATACGTCATCTCCATGAGCGTCGCCGGATCGAAACGCCGGGTCAGGCGGTCGATGTCCTCGAGCATGTCCATGTAGCGCTGCGACAGATCCGCCAGCGCCTCGTCGGCGATCGGCGGGGCGTCCGCCGACACGCGCAGCTGCGCCTTGCCCAGCGCCAGCCGCAGCAGATAGTTGCTCAGCTCGCGGTCGTCCTTGACGTAATGTTCCTGCTTGCCGCTCTTGACCTTGTACAGCGGCGGCTGCGCGATATAGACGTAGCCCGCCTCGATCAGGGCGAACATCTGGCGGTAGAAGAACGTCAGCAGCAGCGTCCGGATATGCGAACCGTCGACGTCCGCGTCGGTCATGATGATGATGCGGTGATAGCGCAGCTTGGTGGGGTCGAATTCGTCGCGACCGATCCCGCAGCCCAGCGCCGTGATCAGGGTTCCCACCTCGACCGAGGACAGCATCTTGTCGAAACGCGCCTTCTCGACGTTCAGGATCTTGCCCTTGAGGGGCAGAATCGCCTGATAGTGGCGGTCCCGCCCCTGTTTGGCCGACCCGCCGGCGGAGTCGCCCTCGACCAGAAACAGTTCGGAGGCCGCCGGATCCTTTTCCTGGCAGTCCGCCAGCTTGCCGGGGAGACCCGCGATATCGAGCGCGCCCTTCCGGCGCGTCATGTCACGGGCGCGCCGCGCCGCATCCCGGGCGCGGGCCGCCTCGATGATCTTGCCGGCGATCAGGCGGGCCTCGCGTGGGTTTTCAAGCAGAAAATCGCTCAGATGGGCGTTGACGGAGGATTCGACAGCGGCGCGCACCTCCGAGGAAACCAGCTTTTCCTTGGTCTGCGAGGAGAACTTCGGATCCGGCACCTTCACGGAGATGACGGCGGTCAGCCCCTCGCGAGCGTCATCGCCCGCGGGATTGACCTTTTCACGCTTGGCCAGGCCTTCGGTCTCGATGTAACCGTTGAGGGTACGGGTCAGCGCGCCGCGGAATCCGGCCAGATGGGTGCCGCCGTCACGCTGGGGAATGTTGTTCGTGTAACAGAACACGCTTTCCTGGTAGGAATCATTCCACTGCATCGCCACTTCAACGACCATGTCGTCGCGCTCGGCGGTGAAATAACAGACCGTTTCGTGAAGCTTGGTCTTGTTTTCGTTCAGATTCTCCACGAACGCGCGAATGCCGCCCTCGTACTCGAATACGACGTCGCGTTCGCTGGCCTCCTCGATGAGCCGGATGCGGACCCCCGAATTGAGGAACGACAACTCGCGCAGGCGTTTGGCGAGAATATCGTAGCTGTAGGCGATGTTGCTGAAGACATCGGCGCTCGGATGAAAATGAATCGAGGTACCGGTCTGTTCGGTGGGTCCGACGGCACTCAACGCGTCGAGCGGCTCACCCATGCTGTAACGCTGGCGGTAATTCTGCCCATCACGATGAATATCGAGCTCCAGCCGGTCCGAAAGCGCGTTGACGACCGATACGCCCACGCCGTGGAGACCGCCGGAAACCTTGTACGAATTGGCGTCGAATTTGCCGCCGGCATGCAGCACGGTCATGATCACTTCGGCGGCCGGCTTGCCTTCGCCCTCGTGCATGTCCACGGGGATGCCACGGCCGTCATCGGTGACGGTGATGCTCTGATCCCGATGGATGATGACCTTGATCTCGTGGCAGTATCCGGCCAGCGCTTCGTCGATCGCGTTATCGACGACCTCGAACACCATGTGATGCAGACCGGTACCGTCATCGGTGTCGCCGATGTACATCCCGGGGCGCTTGCGGACGGCCTCCAGCCCCTTGAGCACCTTGATGCTGCTGGAATTGTATTCGCCGTTGTTTTCCGCCATGACCAGACCGCCGTTAGTGGGAACTCGCGCTTAACCGCGTGATTTTAGCACGCGTCGTCGCCATGGGCCGTCACGCGCCCTTGTTCCACGTGGAACAATCGTCGCGGTGTCAGCGCGGCCGGAACGAGTGCGGCCTCCAGAAACGTAACGAAGCACTGACCGCCGAGGGCGGCGATCTCCGCGGCGAGCCCGTCGCGGTACTGCGGCCCCAGCTCGGCCGCGAGGTCATCGACAAGAAGGATCGGCTGCACGCCGCGCCGTAAGTGCAGCAAACGGGCCTGGACAATCAGTAACGCCGCTGTAAGAACTTTCTGTTGCCCCCGTGATACCCAGTCCCGGGCCGTCGTTTCAGCGACTGATATCCGGAGATCGGCACGGTGGGGGCCGCGCTGGGTGAAACCCATCCGTTGATCCTGATCCAAACCGGCCGCCAAGGCGGCGCCGAACCCCTCATCGTGGCGCCAGCCGGGTTCATAGTCGATGGCGATCGTCGCCTCACCGAGCAGGCGTTCCGCCTGGGCCGGCATATAACGGCGTATATCCTCGATATAGGCACGTCGGCAGGCGTCAACGATTTCGGCGTTGTGCACGAGCTCGGCGTCCCATGCAATGACGTCCTTTTTAGCCCAGCGCGCCTTCAACGCGCGATTGCGCTGCCGCAGAGCGCGTCGGTACCGATGCCATGCGGGAAAGAACGCCTGTTCCACGTGGAACACGCCCCAGTCGAGAAAATGCCGGCGATAACGCGGCCCCTGTTCCAGAAGGCGATGCAGATTCGGGTCGATGAGCTGGAGCGGGAATGCGTTGACGAGATCGAGGCGGGTCGTGCTTGGGTTGCCATCACAGCGATAGTGCATGCCGCGACGATCGCGCTGCACCGCCAACTGCCGGCTGCGTTGTTCGCCGGACCTGATCAAGCCGTGCACCGTGAATGCGGTCTGTCCCTCCCGGACCGCGGGACGAGCCGTTGCGTGTCGAAACGATTGGCCGCGGCCCAGAATGTAAAGCGCCTCCAGAAGACTGGTTTTCCCGGAGGCGTTATCGCCCGTGATGACGTTGACGCCCGGGCCTGGATTGATCTCGAGTGCCTCGAAACAGCGAAAATCGGTCAATCGAAGCCGCGTCAATTGCATCTTGGCGGGGCTAGAGTCGCATGGGCATGACGACGTAACGCGTCGACGGGTCGTCCGTCGCCTGCAGTAGTCCGCTGCTGTCCGGGCCGGAAAGTGAGAGGGTGAACTCTTCGCTGCGCATCGCACCGAGCGCTTCCAGCAGATAATTCACGTTGAATCCGATCTCCATCGGTTGATTATCGTAGCTGACCTGAAGCTCGTCTTCGGCTTCCTCACGCTCCACGTTCTGAGCCTGTAGACGAAGCGTATGTTCGCTCAGGGCCAGTCGGACACCACCGAACTTCTCGTTCGACAGAATCGCGGTGCGCGACAAGGCCTGGCGGATGACGTCGCGGTTGGCGGCCATGATCTTGTCGACATCGGTCGGAATGACCCGCTCGTAATCGGGAAAACGGCCATCGATCAGCTTCGTGGTGAATACGAGGCCGGGCAGCTGTAGCCGCAGGTGTTTGCTGGACAACTGGATATTGATCTCGGCATCGCTGTTGTCCAGAAGGCGTACGAGCTCGGTGATCGCTTTGCGTGGAATGATCGCCTGCGTAGGTTCTTCGATGTCGATGGTCGCTTCGGCGTCGCTGAGTGCGAGGCGGTGACCGTCTGTAGCGACACATCGCAGACGGTCAGAACGCAGTGCCAGTAGCAGACCGTTGAGGTAATACCGCACATCCTGGTGGGCCATCGCGAAATGTGTGCGCTCGAGCAGTCCTCGAAGTGTGCTTTCCGGGATCGTGAACTGGTCGCCGGCTTCGACTTCATCAAGATGGGGCCAATCCTGGGCGGACAGGGTGGCGAGCGTGAAGCGTGATCGGCCCGATTGCACACGTGTTTGCTGTTGTTCTTGTGACAACTGTACCTCGGCGTCGTCCGGAAGACCTCGGCAGATGTCGAGAAGTTTTCGTGCGGGTACGGCAGCGCTGCCGGGTTGACCGACGACAGCGCTACATTCGGTTATTAGTTCAAGTTCGAGGTCGGTCGCCGTCAGTATGAGTCGATCGTTATCGGCCTTGAACAGCACGTTGGAGAGAATCGGCATGGTCTGGCGTCGTTCAACGACGCCGATGACGGTCTGAAGGGCCGATAGTAGATCCCTGCGCTGTATCGAAAATTGCATGGCTGCGGCTCCCGTTTAGCCGTGGTCCCTTTTGTCTTGAGAGTCCCTAAGAAAAGATAGTAGTAGTAATAATAGACGACTGACTTGGCTGTTGATTTCTCTTGTTTTCCATTTATAAACAACGATATGTCTTGTTTATAACTCTGCTGTCCGAATCGCTTGAAGGCTGTGGCACAGCTGTGGATGGAATGTGGTCAACCGCTCCTGGCTTGCGGAGTTTGTCGTTGTCTTCTGTTTGTCCCGAGCTTATCCACAGTCAGCTTGTGAGTATCCGGCTGAGGTTCGCGTAGTCTTCGTCCACCCGTGCATCCGTCTCTCGCAGTTCCTTGACCTTGCGGCAGGCGTGGAGAACGGTCGTGTGATCGCGTCCACCGAATCCCTGGCCGATTTCCGGCAGACTGTGATTGGTCAGTTCCTTGGCCAGCGCCATGGCGAGTTGCCTCGGTCGCGCGATCGATCGCGTCCGTTTCTTGCCGAGGAGGTCCGTGAGGCGCATCTTGTAGTACTCGGCGACGGTGCGCTGAATGTTCTCGAGCGTGACCAGCCGGTCGTAGACCGCGAGCATGTCGTGCAGCGCCTGCTTGGCGAAGTCCACCGTGATCGGCGTGCCGGTGATCTGCGCGGAGGCCTTGAGCCGGTGCAGCGCTCCTTCCAGATCGCGAACGTTCGAGCGCACCCGCTTGGCGATGAAGAAAGCGACCTCC
This sequence comes from Salinisphaera orenii subsp. orenii MK-B5, assembly GCF_003788635.1. Lineage (GTDB taxonomy): Bacteria > Pseudomonadota > Gammaproteobacteria > Nevskiales > Salinisphaeraceae > Salinisphaera > Salinisphaera orenii. Next base: position 58,528 of record NZ_AYKH01000044.1, on the reverse strand, counting down.
TGTGGGAGTGTGATCCCGTGGTAGTCGGCCTTCGAGAGCATGATGGCGACCCGGGTTTCCAGCTCGGGCGGTTCCACGGCCACCGACAGGCCCCAGGAAAATCGTGACTTGAGTCGGTCCTCGAGGCCTTCCACCTCCTTCGGAAATCGGTCGCAGGTGATCACGATCCGCTGGTTCGATTCGAGCAGCGAGTTGAAGGTGTGGAAGAACTCCTCCTGCGAACGGTCCTTGCCGGCGAAGAACTGGATGTCGTCTATCAGCAGGGCGTCGAGCGAACGGTAATGGCCCTTGAAGCGATCCATCCGATTGTGCCGGATGGCGGTGACCATTTCGTTGACGAAGTGCTCCGAGCGTACGTAGGCGACCTTCGCCTGCGGCTGATTGGCGAGCAGCCGGTTGCCCACGCTCTGCATCAGGTGGGTCTTGCCCAGACCCACACCGCCGTAGATGAGCAGCGGGTTGTAGGCGACGTTGTCGGGATCGGCGGCCTGTTCGGCTGCCGCCCGGGCGATCTGGTTGGACTTGCCCTGGACGAAGGTCTCGAAGGTATAGCGACCGTCCAGGTTGTGGCGCGTGGCCGAGGGGGCCGCCGCCGGTTCCGCGGTGGCCGGTGCGCTCGTGCGTTGGCCACCGCCGACGAGTACGCGAATGCGCTTGGGCAGCTCGCCCATCTCGCTGAGCGCGTTCGCGATCGGGGTGCGCAGCTCGCGCTCGACCTGATCCCGTACCACCTCGTTGGGCGCCATCAGATCGAGTCCGCCCTCGTTGAAATCGGCCTCCAGCGGCCGAAGCCAGAGGTTGACGTCCTTCTCGGGCAGACGCGTTTCGATATGCGTAAGACAGCGTTGCCAGAGCGTTTCAGCCAAAGTCGTGAACTCCATCGCCGGGATGGGCGTGCACCGCGACGCCCGGCCGACTACGGTAGCGCAGTGTCGACAGGTTATCCACAGCTCGATTCAGGCTTGCAACGCGGCCGTACGGGCGACTAGAATCCGCGGTCTTTTAACGAAGAGTGCCCTGCCGGGCGCCGGATCGAGAGCCTCATGAAACGCACGTATCAGCCGAGTAATCTGCATCGCAAGCGCACGCACGGCTTTCGTGCGCGCATGGCGACCAAGAACGGTCGCCGCGTTCTGTCCGCGCGCCGCGCCAAGGGCCGCAAGCGCCTCGCGCCCTAGCCGCCCCGGGTGTCGCAGGCGTCATTTCCGCCGCGAGCGCGCCTGCGCAATGCAGCCGAGTTCCGGGCGGTGTTCGCTCAGGGCGACAAGACGGTCTGCCCGGGGTTCGTGCTGATTGCGGCAGCCGGTGACGGCCAGCCGGCACGGCTGGGCCTCGCGCTGGCCAAGCGGCGAATCGCGCGGGCGGTGGACCGGAATCGGATAAAGCGCGTCCTGCGCGAATCGTTTCGGCACGCACGCCCCGAGCTCGGTTCGGTGGATGTCGTGGTGCTGGCACGCAGCCGGACGGCCGCCATGGACAACAAGGCGCTGTTCGCGCAACTTGCCGGCGTCTGGCCCCGAGTGGCCCGCAACGCGGCACCTGTCGCCGCCCTCGATGCCGCGGCCGGCGGCGACCGCCAACGTTAGGGATCTAGCCGCGCATGGAAAACATTCGTTTCGCTCTGCTCTGCGCCGTCGGCGTCATCTGCTTCTTTCTGTATCAGGCGTGGCAGACGGACTATGCGCCGACCCAGGCGGAGGCCACGGCCGACAGCGCCGACGCCACGGCCGGGGACTACCGCCAAGATGACGACGTGCCGGATCTGGCCTCGGCACCGGATTCGGGCGACGAAGCCGGCATGAGTGACGGCGATCGCGGCGCCGCCTCGGATGACGCGAGTGCGCCCGGTCAGGTCGTCGGCGATGCCATGGCCCAGGGACAGCGCGTTCACGTCGTTACCGACAAGTTCGATCTCGTGATCGATACCCGCGGCGGCGACCTGCGTCAGGTGCAGCTGCGCGGCGTGCCGGTCTCCTCCGATCGGCCCGACACCAATCTGCGGCTGATCAACGACAGCCTGCCCAACTTCTTCATCGCCCAGAGCGGCCTGGTGGGCGATTCGGCGGACGCGCCCGATCACAACACGACCTATCGCAGCGAAAAGAACGAATACAAGCTCGCCGACGGCGAGGATACCCTGCGGGTCCCGCTGACCTGGACCAATGACACCGGCCACGAGGTCACGAAGGTCTATACCTTCCACCGCGACAGCTACCGGATTGGGCTCAGCCACGAGGTCCGCAACCGCTCCGGCGAACCCTGGACGCTGTCGCAGTACGTGCGCTTCTGGCGCACTCCGCACGAGATCACCGGCGATGTGCCCTTCGCTCAGGCGTTCTTCGGCGTGGGCTGGTACGAGCGCAAGGACGAGGGGAGCTACAGCTATCGCAACGAATCCCACGGCGAGCTCGCCGAGAACCCCGTCCAGCTGACCCAGGAGGGCGGCTGGATCGCCATGATCCAACATTACTTCATCGGTGCGGCGATTCCGCCCCCCGACGCGAAGGCGCGCTTCTTCGCCCGGCCCAAGGACGTCTCCGGGGCGCAGGGCGGGTTTGCCAGCGGGTTCATCGGCACCAAGGAATCGATCGCGGCCGATGCGAGCGCCGAGTTCGAGACCACGCTGTTCGTCGGTCCCAAGCTGCAGGACCAGCTCGACGCCGTGGCGCCGGGGCTGGGGTTGACCGTGGACTACGGCTGGCTGACGGTGCTCGCCAAGCCCATCTTCTGGGTGCTGGAGCACCTGCACGCGCTGGTCGGCAACTGGGGTGTGGCGATCATCCTGCTGACCTTCCTCATCAAGCTCTGCTTCTACAAGCTCTCCGAGACGCAGTTCCGGGCGATGGCGCGCATGCGCAAGTTCGCACCGCGCATGCAGCAGCTCAAGGAGCAGTACGGCGACGACCGCCAGAAGCTGCAGTCCAAGATGATGGAGCTCTACAAGAAGGAGGGCTTCAACCCGCTGGCCGGCTGTTGGCCGATGCTCGTGCAGATGCCGGTGTTCATCTCGCTGTACTGGGTGCTGCGGGAATCGGTCGAACTGCGCCATGCGCCGTTCATGCTCTGGATCCAGGATCTGTCCGCGCCGGACCCGTACTACATCCTGCCGGTGGTGTTCGGCGTGACCATGTTCCTGCAGCAGCGGCTGACCACGAACGTGACCATGGACCCGATGCAGCAGCGCATCATGCAGATCATGCCGGTGGGTCTGGCCGTGTTCTTCGCCTTCTTCCCGGCGGGCCTGGTGCTCTACTGGTGCACCAACAACCTGCTGTCGATCGGCCAGCAGTGGTACATCTACCGCAAGCTCGACGCCGAGGGCCTCGGCCACAAGGCCGCCAACAGCTGACCGCGCCGGCGTGAGCGACGGCCCCGACACGATCGCCGCGCTCGCCAGCGGCGCCGGTCGGGCCGGGGTCGCCGTGATTCGCGTCTCCGGGCCGGCGGTGCCGGCCATCGCCCGTGCCCTGCTCGGTCGGCTGCCGTCGCCGCGCCGGGCCGTCGTTGCGGCCTTCGCCGGGGCCGACGGCCGCGCGCTCGACCGCGGCGTGGCCCTGTATTTTCCGGCCCCGGCGTCGTTCACCGGCGAACACGTACTGGAGCTGCAGGGCCACGGCAGCCCGGTGCTCGTGGATCGGCTGCTGGCCCGATTGCTCGAACTGGGCGCGCGCCTGGCCGAACCCGGCGAATTCTCGCGCCGCGCCTTTCTCAACGACAAGCTCAGTCTCGATCAGGCCGAAGCCATCGCGGATGCCATCGACGCCGGCAGCAGCGCCGCGGCGTCAGCCGCCATGCGCTCGCTCGAGGGCGTCTTCGCCCGCGAGATCGAGGCGCTGCGCAGCGCGCTGATCGAGCTGCGGGTCTATACCGAGGCCGCGATCGACTTCCCAGACGAGGACGATGTCGATTTCCTCGGCGACGGCGAGATCGCCGGACGCCTGGCCGACATCCGCCGGCGGCTGGCCGCGCTCATCGATCGGGCGCGCGAGGGCGCGCGGCTGCGCGAGGGCCTGCGGCTAGTGATCCTGGGCGCGCCGAACGTCGGCAAATCCAGTCTGCTCAACCGGCTGGCCCGGCGCGACACCGCCATCGTCACCGAAATCGCCGGGACCACGCGCGATGTCCTGCACGAGCAGCTGGCGATCGACGGCCTGCCGCTGACGCTCGTGGACACCGCGGGCCTGCGCGAGACCGACGACCCGATCGAGGCCGAAGGCGTGCGCCGCGCCCGCGCCGAGCTCGCCCAGGCCGATCGGGTGCTGCTGGTCGTGGACGACAGCCGCGGCCCCGGTCCGGACGACCATTGCCTGCTCGAGGAGATCGGCGACCGCTGCCCGGTCAGCGTGATCGCCAACAAGATCGATCTCAGCGGCGCGGCGGCCGGAGAGACGAGGCTCGCGGGCCGCGAGGCGGTTCGGCTTTCAGCAACGACCGGTGCCGGCCTCGACGCGCTGGCGGCACATCTGCGTCGCGCCGCGGGTCTGGCCGGCGACAGCGAACCCGATTTCGTCGCGCGCCGGCGGCATCTCGAGGCGCTGGCCCGCGCCGACGCCGCGCTCGACCGCGGCCACGACCGGCTCGTCGTGGATGCCGCGGGTGAACTGCTGGCCGAGGAGCTGCGCGTGGCCCAGGCCGCCCTCGGCGAGATCACCGGCGCCTTCACCAGCGAGGATCTGCTCGGCGCGATCTTCTCGAGCTTCTGTATCGGTAAGTAGGTAGGTGCCCCGATTGTCCTGCCGCGATCGGCCGGCACATGCTGTATGCATCGACATAGGATGCGAGGGGTCGCATGTTCGGTTATCCACGCCTGATCTACGCCGGTTTCGTCGCGCTGACGCTGCTCGCCGGCGGGCTGCTCGTCTGGCTGGCGCCGGCGTGGCTGGTGCTGTGGCTGATACCCGCCGCGCTGGTCGGGGTCGGCGCGTTCGATCTCGCTTCCGACCGGAACGTGCTGCGCAACTTCCCGATCGTGGGTCATCTGCGCTACATGCTCGAATTCATCCGCCCGGAGCTGCGCCAGTATTTCTTCGAATCCGAGACCAGCGGCCGGCCGTTCTCACGCGAGCAGCGCGAGATGGTCTATGCGCGCGGGGCCGCGGCGCCGGATACCGCCCCGTTCGGCACCATTCGCGATTTCGAGGCCCCCGGCTACAACTTCGCCCTGCACTCGATGGCGCCGAAGTCGGTCGACGCCCGCCACGGCCGGCTCGTCATCGGCAATCATCAGTGTCGCCGACCCTATGACGCCTCTCGGCTCAACGTCTCGGCGATGAGCTTCGGCTCCCTGTCCGGCAACGCGGTGGCGGCGATGAACCGCGGCGCCGCGCTCGGCGGCTTCGCCCAGGACACCGGCGAGGGGGCGATCAGCGATCACCACCGGGCCGACGGCGGCGATCTGATCTGGGAGATCGCTTCGGCCTACTTCGGCTGCCGCACGGACGAGGGCCGCTTCGACCCCGACGAGTTCGCGAGCAAGGCCCGCACCGATCAGGTCCGGATGATCGAGATCAAGATCTCGCAGGGCGCGAAGCCCGGCCACGGCGGCCTGCTGCCGGGCGCGAAGGTCACCGACGAGATCGCCCGGGTGCGCGAGATCGAGCCCGGCCGGGACTGCGCCTCGCCGGCGTCCCACCCCGAGTTCGACACCCCGCTCAGGCTGCTGCGCTTCGTCGACCGGCTGCGGGCGCTGGCCGACGGCAAGCCGGTGGGCTTCAAGCTCTGTCTGGGCTATCGGCACGAGTTCATGGGCATCTGCAAGGCGATCGTGGAGACCGGGATCGTGCCGGATTTCATCACCGTCGACGGCGCCGAGGGCGGCACCGGCGCGGCGCCGGCCGAGTTCGAGGACTTCATCGGCACCTACATCGACGACGCCCTGCCGTTCGTGCACGCCTGCCTCGTGGGCATCGGCGTGCGCGATCAGGTTCGGGTGATCGCCAGCGGCAAGGTCGTGATGGGTTTCGACATGGTCGAGAAGATCGCTCTCGGTGCGGATATGTGCAACGCCGCGCGGGCGTTCATGTTCTCGGTCGGCTGCATCCAGGCGCGGCGCTGTCACACCGATACCTGCCCCACCGGCGTGGCCACCCAGGATCCGCGCCGCGCGGCCGCCCTGGACGTGCTGAAGAAATCGCTGCAGGTGCGCAACTACCACGACGCCACCGTGAAGTCGTTTCTCGACATCGTCGGCACGATGGGCCTGGACGATCCGGACGATCTGACCTACGCGCACATCAAGCATCGCCCGGAGCACGGCCACGCCGAGACCTTCGCCGAGATCGAGCCGCCGGTCGCCACCGGCGATTTTCTGGCCGATCGCATCCCCGAGGCCTATCGCGCCGACTGGGCCCGGGCGCGGGCCGATTCGTTCGCGCCGGCCGCCACGGCGTCGGCGGCCCGTCAGTAGACGGACGGATGGCTGCATGATGCAGTCGCGAAGTAGGCTCGGGGCCCGCAGTCCAGTCGAGGGCAGGCCATGGGTCAGACAGTCGGTGACTTCATCGTTTCGCGGCTCGCCGAATGGGGCGTCGAGCGCGTCTACGGCTATTCCGGCGACGGTATCAACGGCGTCATGGGGGCGCTGCGCCGCGCCGAGGCCGGGCCGCGCCTGATTCCGACGCGCCACGAGGAGATCGCGGCCTTCACCGCGGCGGCCCACGCCAAGTTCACCGACACGCCGGGCGTGTGCGTGGCCACCTCGGGGCCGGGGGCGGTGCACCTGCTCAACGGTCTCTACGATGCGAAGAAGGATCACGTACCCGCGGTCGCCCTCGTCGGCCAGCAGGCGCGCATGAGCCTCGGCACCGACTATCAGCAGGAGATCGACCTCACCGCACTCTACAAGGACGTGGCCGGCGACTACGTGCATCTGGTCGCCGATGCGCCGCAGGCGCGCCATCTCGTCGATCAGGCCCTGCGCATCGCCACCGCCCGGCGCACGGTCACGGCCATCGTCGTGCCCAACGATGTCCAGGATCTGCCCATGGTCGATCCCCCGCGCAGCCACGGGGCGGTGTTCTCCGGCATCGGCTATCGCCCGCCGCGCACCGTGCCCGAGCCCGCGGATCTGGACGCCGCGGCCGCGGTGCTGAACGCCGGCGAAAAGGTCGCGATCCTGGCCGGAGCGGGCTGCAAGCACGCGGTCGACGAGCTCCTGGCCCTGGCCGACATCCTCGGCGCCGGCATCGCCAAGGCGATCCTGGCCAAGACCATGATTCCGGACGACGTCGACTACGTCACCGGCACGGTCGGCCTGCTCGGCACCGAGCCCAGCGCCGACATGATGGCCGACTGCGACACCCTGCTGCTGGTCGGCACCCGCTTCCCCTACGCGGAGTTCCTGCCCGAGGAGGGCCAGGCGCGCGCGGTCCAGATCGACATCGACGCCGAGGCGCTCGGCCTGCGCTATCCGATCGAGGTCAATCTCGCGGGCGACGCCGCCACCACGCTCGCGGCGCTGGCCGAGCGCGTCACCCGCAAGACCGATCGCGCGTGGCAGAACACCCTCATCGACAAGACCCGCGACTGGTGGCGCCTGATGGACGAGCGCGCCGAAATCGCGGCCGACCCGGTCAACCCGCAGGCGGTGTTCGCCGGCCTGTCGCGGCATCTGCCGGCGGACGCGATGCTGGCCTGCGACGTCGGCTCGGGCACCAACTGGTATGCCCGCTATCTGCGCGTCCGGCGCGGCATGGCGGGTTCGGTCTCCGGCGGGCTTGCCTCGATGGGCAACGCACTGCCCTATCTGCTCGCGGCCAAGTTCGCCCAGCCGGGGCGCCCGGCCATCGCCATGGTCGGCGACGGGGCGATGCAGATGCTGGGCAACCAGGCCCTGATGGATGTCGCCCGCTACTGGCGTGAATGGAGGGATCCGCGCGCCGTGGTGCTCGTGCTCAACAATCGCGATCTCAACCAGGTCACCTGGGAGCAGCGGGTGATGGAGGGCGATCCCAAGTTCGAGACCTCGCAGGATCTGCCCGACTTCGCCTACGACGAATACGCCCGCCTGCTGGGACTGACCGGCCTGCGCATCGAATCACCCGAGGCCATCGACGCGGTCTGGCGCGAAGCGCTCGCCGCCGACCGGCCGGTGGTCATCAACGCCTACACCGATCCCGGGATCGCGCCGCTGCCGCCGCATATCGGCTTCGAGCAGGCCAAGGGCTTCATGACCTCGATGCTGGGCGGCGATCCCGAAGCCGGAGACGTGATCCGCGACTCCATGAAGGAGATGTTCGCGAAATGGCGGCGCTAGCCGCGGCCACACCGATTTTCATCACAACGAGCCACGAGGAGGATTCATGCTCGTACGCACCCATCAGGACGCCGAAAAAACCGCCGTCGACGAAGAGAAGTTCGTCAGCCGCCGCTACACGCTGCGGGCCGACGGCATGGGCCACTCGTTCCACGAGACCTACGTCAAGCCCGGCTGCGCGCTGCACATGTGGTACAAGAACCACAAGGAGACGGTGATCTGCATCGAGGGCGAAGGCCGGATCGAGGATCTCACCGAGGGCGGCACCTGGGACCTCAAGCCCGGCGTGCTCTATGCGCTGGACAAGCACCAGCAGCATATTCTCTCCAGCGAGAAGGGCATGACCGTGCTCTGCTGCTTCTCGCCGTCGCTGGTCGGCCCCGAGGACCACGACGAGCAGGGCAGCTACCCGCTGCTCGACGACGACGGCTCGGTCATTCAGCGCTGAGGCTCGCGCCGGGATCAGCCCGGCCGGCGGTCGGCCGGGCGATCTCGAACAGCCGCGGCCAGTTCTTGCCGGTGGCATAGATGCGGCCGGCGGAGGCGTCGTAGGCGATGCCGTTGAGCACCCCGGCCTCGGCATCCGCCGGCAGCGCCGCGCGCAGCGGCGCGGCGTCGAGGCTGGCGATGACGTCGCCGGTGCGCGGGTCGATGCGCAGGATCCGGTCGCGATACCAGACGTTGGCCCAGATCTCGCCGTCGATGTACTCGAGTTCGTTGAGCTCGTCGACCGGTTGGCCGTTCTCGGTGACCTCGAGCGCGCCGACGCGGCGGAAGTCGTCCGGATCGCGCAGCTGCAGCGTGGCGCTGCCGTCGCTCATGATCAGGTGGGCGCCGTCGTAGGTCAGGCCCCAGCCCTGGCCTTCGTAGGTCAGCCGATCGATGCGCGCCAGGCTGTCGCGGTCGTAGACGAAGGCCATGCCGGCCTTCCAGGTGAGCTGGTAGAGCCGCGCGCCGACGCGCGCCAGGCCCTCGCCGAAGTGATCGCGCGACAGCGAGCGCGTCTGCAGCACCTCGCCGCTGGCCGGCGCCACGCGGCGCAGGCTCGAGTCGCCGTAGCCGCCGGTGCTCTCGTAGAGCAGGCCGTCGGCCACGAGCAGGCCCTGGGTGAACGCATCCGGGTCGTGGTGGTGGCTGGCGAGGATGCGTGCGCGCTCGGACGGCGCGGCCGCGGCGGCACCGGCGCAGATCAGCAGCAGTAGCAGCAGCCACGGGCCGGCGTGTCGTCGGGAAAACGAGCGCATACCGCGATGATAGCGAAGGCGCGCCAATCCGCGTGCATACCGCGCCCACGTTAAGTCCTAGAATGCATCATCCCTATCGAGGCAGAACATCCATGGCCGAAGTCGAACACCGAGAACACGATCTCGATTATCAGCAGAAGCGCGATGCGCGCCGGCGCGAAGCGCCGAGCGCCGCGGTGGTCTACGAGGCGATTCGCCGCGAGGCCGAATCCGAACTCACCCGCCCCCTGCCCGGTCTGGCGTTCTCCGCGCTCGGCGCGGGCCTGTCGATGGGCTTCTCGCTGGTCGCCCAGGCGGTGCTCTACAACTACACCCCGGACGCCGACTGGCGCCCGATCATCGCCAGTTTCGGCTACGCCATGGGCTTTCTGTTCGTGATTCTCGGCCGCCAGCAGCTGTTCACGGAGAACACGCTCACCCCGGTGCTGGAAGTCCTGCGCGTGCGCTCGGTGGGCGTGCTCACGCGCACGTTCAATCTCTGGGTGGTGGTGCTGCTCGCGAACATGCTGGGCACGGCGATATTCGCCGCGACCCTGTCGTACTTCAAGGTGCTCGATCCCAAGATCAACGAGGCCCTGGCCAGCATCGCGGCCTCCGAGTACAAATACGATTTCGCCACCATGTTCGTGCGCGCGATCTTCGCCGGCTGGCTGGTCGCGCTCATGCTCTGGCTCATGCCGTTCGCCGAGACCGCGCGCGTGGGCGTGATCATTCTGGTGAGCTATCTCATCGGCCTGGCGCATTTCCCGCACATCATCGCCGGCTCGGTGGCCGCGCTCTACGGCGTGTTCAGCGGCGTCAACGGCATCGGCGAGTTCCTCGGCGTGTTCTTCCTGCCGACGCTGCTCGGCAACATACTCGGCGGCGTCATGCTCGTCGCGGTGGTCAACTATGCTCAGGTCGCCTACAGCGATTCCGACCGCGACAACACCGATCCGGACCGCGAATGACGACGATGACAGTCGGGGCTGTCATTCTTGCTGCACTGCGGTATAGTCGAAGCGTCATTCACCACGGAGCGACGTCATGACGGAATCGAGCGACAAGTGGGAAGGCCGCTGGGATCGGCTCAAGGGCAAGGCGCGCGAGCATTTCGGGCGTCTGACCGACGACGAGGTCGAGGAGACTGCCGGCCGGCGCCAGAACATGCTCGGCAAGATCCAGGAAAAGTACGGCGAGACCCGGGAGAAGGCCGAGGAGATGCTCAAGGAGTTCGAGCGCAAGTACCTCTAGACGCGCCCGACCGCGGCGTCACGGGCCGTCCGGCGTTGTCGGACGGCCCTGTCGTGCCTCAGCTCATCCCTGAGCGGTCGACGGGCCCGGCCGGCGCCGCGCGGCCGCCACGAGAGCCGCGAACAGCCGCCGCTGCGGGCGTTGGTAGCACAGATATTCCGGATGCCACTGGACGCCGATCGTGAACGTCCGGTCCACGGTCTCGATCGCCTGGACCAGCCCGTCGGCGTCGCGGGCGCTGACCGTGAATCCGGCGCCCAGGCCGCGCACCGCCTGATGGTGCAGGCCGTTGACCGCCATCCGGCGCCGGCCGGCGATGGCGGCCAGCCTCGAGCCGCGTTTCAGCACGATCCGCTTGCAGGGCAGCGGGTTGGCGCGGTCGCTCGTGCGCCGCCGGCGCCGGCCCAGGTCGGCGTACAGCGTGCCGCCCGCGGCCACGTTGAGCAGCTGGGCGCCGCGGCAGATGCCGAGCACCGGCGTGCCGGACGCCCGGGCCGTGCGGATCGCGGCGAGCTCGAAGGCGTCTCGCTCGCGATCGGCCCGGGCGTCGGGTGCGGCATCGCTCAGATACAGATCGGTGGCGATGTCGTCGCCGCCGCCGATCACCAGGCCGTCGAGGGCCGCGGGCAGGCCGCGGCGCGGGGTGGCCCGCAGCGCCCGGCCGCCGGCCAGCGCGATCGCCGCCCGGGCGCACCACCAGCCCGGCGCCCAGCGGCTGGCCTTGCCGGTCACGGCGATGCGCGGTCGTGGCACCGCGCGGCTCACGCGTCGCGCTCGAAGGTGTCCGCCCAGCCGCCGAACCAGTCGCCCATCGGTTGCTCCAGGACGTCCCGGTAGGCCCGGCAGAGACGGTCCAGGCGCGGCGCGTCGGCGGCCAGCTCCTCGACCACCAGCCAGCGGTTCCAGTCGGGCGCCAGATCCCAGCCGGGCCGCTCGATCTCGCAGTTGGGCAGGCGATGATGGAGCGCGGGCCGCGCAGAGACCAGATGGTCGTCGACCGCTTTGCGCACGCGCTCGGCATCCAGATGGGCGAAGACCGGCAGCATGTCCAGCGCGCGGTTGCGGCTGGCGTTGTGGGCCAGGTAGTCGTCGATGAGCCGGTCGCGATCGGGGCGGTAGTCCGGGTCGCAGATCAGGCGCGCGTACTCGCGCGGATACGGCTGGATGTAGGGGAACACGCGCCGGCTGATGTCGATGGCGCTGGCGCGCACCAGCCAGTCGTAGGCCACCGTGAAGGCCCGGATGTAGCCCAGCAGCGTCGTGGTTTCCAGATCCGGGAGCTCCGGGTTCAGATGCAGGCCGAAGGCGTAGACCGCCGAGGCGCCGGTGCCGCGTGCGCCCGCCTCGCGCAGGGCCGCGATCATGGGGTGGAGTTCGTGCAGGCGATCGATGGCGATCGGCGGGCAGACGATCTCGAACGGCACCACCCGCTTGGCCAGCGCGCCGAGCAGATCCTCGGAGACCCGCTCGACGTCGCCCCAGAGGCCGTCGTCGTTCTCGCGGCGGCCGCGTTCCTTGAGATAGGCGTAGTCGAGCTCGATCGCGAAATCGCCCCAAGGCGTGTCGACGACCGCGTGTTCGTACGCGCTGGCGGGCCGGATTTCGCCGCCCAGCGTGGATCTCACGGTCTCGCTGATGCGCTCGATCGTCAGGCCGCTGAATTCAAGTTCCACCCCCACGCGACGCACCCCCTGCGCCGCCGTATGGAGGCGGGAGGGCCGGCGCAGCGGTGGATTCTCGGATACGGGATGGTCCGCGGTCATGCGATCGTGCACTGCAACATTTGCAAGCGGGCATCAAGCATGCCATTCGCTGACCCGCGCGGCCAGTTGTCGACGCTCGAAACGCGGGCGTAGTATCCGCATAAACGCAGTTCTGATCCGGTTTCAAGGAGCGCCGTATGGCCCAGGCCCGTGCCCACCCCGAGCACATCGACGACGTCGAGGATGTCGATGCGCAGGAATCCGCCGAATGGCGTGATGCGCTGGATGCTGTCATCGAACGCGAGGGCCCGGAACGGGCCCATTTTCTTCTGGAAATGCTCATCGAGCGGTCCCGCCGCTCGGGTGCTCACATCCCGTTCTCGCCCTACACGGCGTATGTGAACACCATTCCGCCGCACATGGAGGAGCGCTCGCCGGGCGATCCGGCCATCGAGTGGCGCATCCGCTCGATCATCCGCTGGAACGCCATGGCCATGGTGATCCAGGCCAATCGCCATCACGAAGGCGTGGGCGGGCACATCGCCAGCTTCGCCTCGGCGGCCACGCTCTACGAGGTGGGTTTCAACCACTTCTGGCACGCGCCGAGCGAGAAGCACGGCGGTGACCTGGTCTATATCCAGGGCCATTCCGCGCCGGGCATCTACGCGCGTTCGTATCTGGAAGGCCGGCTCGACGAGGACCAGCTCTACAACTTCCGCGCCGAATCCACCGGCAAGGGGCTGTCGAGCTATCCGCACGCCTGGCTGATGCCGGACTACTGGCAGTTCGCCACCGTGTCCATGGGCATCGGCCCGATCAACGCGATCTATCAGGCGCGCTTCATGCGCTACATGGAGCATCGCGGCGTCCAGGACAACGAGGGCCGCCACGTCTGGTGCTTCTGCGGCGACGGCGAAATGGACGAGCCCGAATCCATGGGCGCGATCGATATCGCCTCGCGCGAGGGCCTCGACAACCTGATCTTCGTGGTCAACTGCAACCTGCAGCGCCTGGACGGCCCGGTGCGCGGCGACGCCAAGGTCATCAACGAGCTCGAAGGCGCCTTCCGCGGCGCCGGCTGGAACGTCATCAAGGTGATCTGGGGCGCGCTCTGGGACGGCCTGCTCGCCCAGGACCACGACGGCAAGCTCGTGGAACTGATGAACGAGACGGTCGACGGCGAATACCAGGCCTACAAGGCCAACGGCGGCGATTACACGCGCCGGGAATTCTTCGGCAAGTATCCCGAGCTCGAGGAGATGGTCGCGTCGATGTCCGACGAGGACATCCGCCGCCTGAACCGCGGCGGCCACGATCCGCACAAGGTCTATGCCGCCTATCACCGCGCGGTGAACAACAAGAACGGGCGTCCGACCGTGATCCTGGCCAAGACGGTCAAGGGCTACGGCATGGGCGAGGCCGGCGAAGGCCAGAACATCACCCATCAGCAGAAGAAGATGGGCGAGGACGCGCTCAAGGAATTCCGCGACCGTTTCGAGATCCCGGTCTCCGACGACAAGATCGCCGAGGCGCCGTTCTACAAGCCGGCCGAGGACTCCGAGGAGATCCAGTACCTCAAGGCCCGGCGCGAGGAGCTCGGCGGCTATCTGCCGCAGCGGCGCACCGAGGGCGACAAGCTCGAGATCCCGCCGCTGTCGGCCTTCGACAAGCTGCTCCAGGGCTCGGGCGATCGCGAGATGGCCACCACCATGGTGTTCGTGCGCCTGCTGCAGATCCTCGCCCGCGACAAGAACATCGGCAAGCGCGTGGTCCCGATCGTCCCCGACGAGGCGCGCACCTTCGGCATGGAGGGCATGTTCCGCAGCCTGGGCATCTATTCGCCCGTCGGCCAGCTGTTCGTGCCCGAGGACTCCGACCAGCTCGCCTTCTACAAGGAGGCCAAGGACGGCCAGATTCTCGAGGAGGGCATTACCGAGGCCGGCGCGATCTCGTCGTTCATCGCCGCGGCGACGTCGTATTCGAACCACGGCCGGACGATGATCCCGTTCTACGCCTTCTACGCCATGTTCGGCTATCAGCGCGTGGGCGATCTGTGCTGGGCGGCGGGCGACATGCGTTCCCGCGGTTTCATGCTCGGCGGCACCGCCGGGCGCACGACCATCAACGGCGAGGGCCTGCAGCACCAGGACGGGCACAACCCGATCATGTTCGACTGCGTGCCCAACTGCCGCGTCTACGACCCGACGTTCTCCTACGAGATGGCGGTGATCATCCACCGCGGCCTGGTCGAGATGTACGAGGAGCAGCGCGACGTCTACTACTACCTCACGATGATGAACGAGAACTACACGCATCCGGCCATGCCGGAAGGCGTCGAGGACGACATCATCGCCGGCATGTACAGGTTCTCGGAAGGCAACAAGCGCTACAAGAAGCAGGTGAACCTGATGGGTTCCGGCACCATCCTGCGCGAGTCCATCGCCGCCGCCGAGATGCTGGAAAAGGAATACAACGTCGGCGCCACCGTCTGGAGTGTGCCCAGCTTCACCCAGCTCAAGCGCGACGGGCTGACCACCGAACGCTGGAACATGCTCCATCCGGAGGCCGATCCCCGCCAGAGCTTCGTGGCCCGGCAGTTCGCCGACGCCAAGGGCCCGGCGATCGCGGCCACCGACTACGTCCGCGGCCTGCCGGAGATGATCCGGCCATTCATGCCGATCCCGTATCACACGCTCGGCACCGACGGCTACGGCCGCTCCGACACCCGCGAGGCGCTGCGCGACTTCTTCGAGGTCGATCGCCGCTGGATCACCGTGGCCGCGCTCAAGGCGCTCGCCGATCAGGGCGACATCGAGCGCAAGAAGGTGGGCGAGGCCATCCGCAAGTACGGCATCGACCCGGACAAGCCGGAGCCGATCACCCATTGAGGACCCACTGATCGCGTAACGATCGCGACGCTTCAACGCACCACGCTTTGAAACCACGGCCCGGCAGCGGGCCGTGTCACCGGATCAAGGAAACGCTCTATGGCGGCGCAGGAAATCAAGGTCCCGGACATCGGCGACTTCGACGCGGTCGAGGTCATCGAAGTCCTGGTCTCGGCGGGCGACAGCGTCGAGCAGGAACAGGCGCTGATCACGCTCGAGTCCGACAAGGCCACGCTCGAAGTGCCTTCGACCGTGGCCGGTCAGATCACCGAAATGAAGGTCTCCGAAGGCGACTCGGTCTCCGAGGGCGATGTCATCGCCCTGGTCGAGGTCGCCGATGAAGACGGCGGTGCGGACGACGACGGCGACGACAGCGACGCCGACGCCGACGCCGACGCCGACGCCGAAGAAGCCGAGGCGGCCGACGAATCGGACGAATCCGCGGACGAGGCCGGCGACGACGCCGCGCCGGCCGACGATGACGGCGATGAAGAAAGCGACGAAGACGCCGGCGGCGGTGAGACCGTCGAGGTCAAGGTGCCGGACATCGGCGACTTCGATTCGGTCGAGGTCATCGAAGTGCTGGCCGCCGAAGGCGACGAGGTCGAGCAGGAACAGGCGCTGATCACGCTGGAATCCGACAAGGCCACGCTGGAGGTGCCGTCCACCGCGGCCGGCCGGATCGTCGCGATGACGGTCTCCGAGGGCGATACCGTCTCCGAAGGCGACGTGATCGCGCAGGTCGAAACCGCGGGCGGCGGCGACAAGGCCGGCGGCAAGCAGTCCGCCGGCGGCCGGTCGAGCGACGACGAGGCCAAGCCGAAGCAATCCGGCACCTCGGAGACGGATCGCGCGAAAAAAGCCGACAGCGGCGCCGCCGCGGGCGACGGGTCCAACAAGAAGTCCGCCCCGGCGCCGAGCGAGGACGACGGCTCCAGCAAGCTCGCCGATGTCGACGAGGACCGCTTCAACAAGGCCCATGCCTCGCCCAGCGTGCGCAAGTACGCCCGCGAGCTGGGGGCCGATCTCGGGCGCATCGAGGGCAGCGGCCGCAAGGGCCGCATCCTCGCCGAGGACGTGCAGCAGTACGTCAAGGACACGCTCAAGCAGGTCCAGGGCGGCGGCGCCTCCGCCGGCGCGGCGGCCCCGGCCGGTGGCGGCGGCGTGCCCGCGCAGCCGGATATCGACTACAGCCAGTTCGGCGAGGTCGAGACCACGGAGCTGGCCCGCATCCGCAAGCTCTCGGCCAAGGCCGTGCACCGCAACTGGCTGCTGATTCCGCACGTCACCCAGTTCGACACCGCCGACATCACCGAGATGGAGCAATTCCGCCAGGCCAACAAGGACAAGGCCAAGGCGGAGGGCGTCAAGCTCACGCCGCTGGCGTTCCTGCTCAAGGCCTCGGCGGCCGCGCTCAAGGCCTTCCCGGATCTCAACAGCTCGCTCACCGCGGACTGCGAGCACCTGGTGCACAAGCACTACGTGAACATCGCGGTGGCCGTGGACACGCCCAACGGCCTGCTCATGCCGGTCATCAAGGACGTCGACGCCAAGGGCATCTACGATATCGCCCGCGATCTGGACGACATCAGCGGCCGGGCCCGTGACGGCAAGCTCAAGGGCGACGAGATGAAGGGCGCGAGCTTTTCCGTGTCCAGCCTGGGCGGCGTCGGCGGGACGGCCTTCACGCCGATCGTGAACAGCCCGGAGGTGGGCATCCTCGGCGTGTCCAAGCACAGTTGGCAGCCGGTGTGGAACGGCAGCGAGTTCGAGCCCCGGCTGATCCTGCCGCTGTCGCTGTCCTACGATCACCGCGTGATCGACGGGGCCAAGGCCGCGCGGATCACCGGATTTCTCAGCGAGAAACTCTCGGATCTTCGTACGTTGCTTCTTTAAGAGGCCGCGGCCATGGCACTGCAATACGGCGTTGCCGCTCGCTTGTGTAGCGTTGCTACACCGCGCTCACGGCGCCTTGTCTTGCAGCTCCATGACTCGCGCCGGGCGATCTGGAGCCTTTCGCTTCGATCGCTCGCTTCTTGAACGCATAATCCGGCCCGCCGGCCGGTCAAGGTAACTAAACCATGGCGCAGGAAATCAAGGTTCCGGACATTGGCGACTTCGACGCGGTCGAGGTCATCGAAGTGCTGGTCGCCGAGGGCGACGAGGTCGACAAGGAACAGGCCCTGATCACGCTGGAGTCGGACAAGGCCACGCTGGAAGTGCCCTCCACCGTCGCCGGCCGGATCACCGAGCTCAAGGTCACCGAAGGCGACACGGTCTCGGAAGGCTCGGTCATCGCGCTCATCGAAGCCGCCGACAGCGGCGACGACGAAGCCGAGGATGCTGCGGACGACAAGGCCGAAAGCTCGGGCCGGAAAAAGGATACGGGCAAGAAGAAAAGCGAGGAAAAATCGCAATCGTCGTCGAAAAAACCGCAGAAGGAATCGAAGGAAAGCGACAAGCCGAAGTCCGGCGGCAGCGGCCAGCCGCGCCCGGGCGCGCATGACTACGATTGCGACGTGCTGGTGCTCGGTTCCGGCCCGGGCGGCTATTCCGCGGCCTTCCGCGCCGCCGATCTGGGCCTTAACGTGGCGCTGGTCGAGCGCCACAGCGTGCTCGGCGGCGTCTGCCTCAACGTCGGCTGCATTCCCTCCAAGGCGCTGCTGCACTCGGCCAAGGTCATCGACGACGCCGCCGCCATGGCCGAGCACGGCGTGAGCTTCGGCGAGCCGAAGATCGAGCTGCCCAAGCTGCTCGAGTTCAAGCAGTCGGTCATCGACAAGCTCACCGGCGGGCTCAAATCCATGGCCGCCAAGCGCGAGGTCCAGGTCGTCAACGGCAACGGCACCTTCAAGGACGACCACACGCTCACCGTCGAAGGCGGCGACGACACCCGCGAGATCAGCTTCGCCAACTGCATCATCGCCGTCGGCTCCGAGCCGGTCATGCTCCCCGACTGGCCCGAGGACGAGCGCATCTGGGACTCCGAGGCCGCCCTCTCGCCGGACGAGCTGCCCAAATCCCTGCTGGTGGTCGGCGGCGGCATCATCGGCATGGAGCTGGCCAACGTCTACGCCTCCCACGGCACCAAGGTCGACGTCGTCGAGATGACGCCCAACCTGCTGCCCGGCGCCGACCGCGACCTGGTCAAGCCGCTGGAAAAACGGATGAAGGCGCGCTGCGACAACCTCTGGACGAACACCAAGGTCACGGGCCTAAAGGCCAACAAGAAGGCGCTCAAGGCCAGCTTCGAGGGCAAGGACGCGCCCGCGAGCAAGGACTACGACCGCGTGCTGGTCGCCGTCGGCCGCAAGCCCAACGGGCCGAAGATCGGCGCCGACAACGCCGGCGTACAGGTCGGCGACAAGGGCTTCATCGCCGTCGACAAGCAGTGCCGCACCAACGTCGACCATATCTTTGCCATCGGCGACGTCTCCGGCGAACCGCAGCTCGCCCACCGGGCCACGCACCAGGGCAAGGTCGCCGCCGAATGCTGCGCCGGCGAGAAATCTGCGTTTGATGCCAAGTGCATCCCCTCCGTGGTCTATACCGATCCGGAAGTCGCCTGGACCGGCGTCACCGAGACCCAGGCCAAGGAAGACGGCACCGAATACGACAAGGGCGCCTTCCCCTGGGCGGCCAGCGGCCGCGCGCTCGGCATGGGTTATTCCGAAGGCACCACCAAGATCCTGTTCGACAAGGAGACCGGGCGGGCCATCGGCGCGGGCGCGGTCGGCCCCGGCGCGGGCGAGCTCATCGCCGAGCTGGGCCTGGCCATCGAGATGGGCGCGGACGCCCACGACATCGGCCTGACCGTCCACCCGCATCCGACCCTGTCGGAAACGGTCGGCATGGCCGCCGAGGCCCAGGCCGGCACGCTCACGGACCTGTATATGCCGAAGCAGAAAAAGTAGCGCCGCTACTTTTTCGAGGTGTAGAAGGCCGGCAAGTTCACCGGCCTTTTTATTGGCCTCGCGAGCCGGCGACTGAGCAGCCGACATGCGTTTACTT
Organism: Salinisphaera orenii subsp. orenii MK-B5; assembly: GCF_003788635.1. Lineage (GTDB taxonomy): Bacteria > Pseudomonadota > Gammaproteobacteria > Nevskiales > Salinisphaeraceae > Salinisphaera > Salinisphaera orenii. The sequence goes on along the minus strand of NZ_AYKH01000044.1, from coordinate 39,195 downwards.
GAGGCCGTGCACGCTCTAGTCTTCAATCATTGAAGAACGAGTAGGCATGGAACATGAGCGCTACGGTCGACAAGATACTGAACGACGCCCTGAGCCTGCCGCCAGCACAGCGTGCCGCGTTAGTCGAGGAACTGCTCTCGAGTCTCGATCGGCCCGATCCCGAAATTGACAAGCTTTGGGCGCAGGAAGCCGAGTCACGGATCGATATGGCCGATCGTGGCGAGATGCGCTCGATTCCCGCATCGCAGGTGTTGGGCCAAGACGATCAGCGTTGAACGTCTACTTCTACGAGGCGGCCGCCGCCGAGTTCGGTGATGCCGTCGATTATTACGACCAGCAATTACGGGCCTGGGCCGACGGTTTCGCCAAGCGGTGGCTGAAGCCCTGAATCGTATCCAGCAATTTCCAGAGGCGCATTCGCCGATGAGTGACCGCACGCGCCGTTGTCTGGTCAATCGCTTCCCGTACGGCGTTATCTATCGGCACGATGGCAACACGATCACGGTGGTCGCTGTACCCCATTTGCACCAGCGTCCCGGTTATTGGAAGCCGCGCGTGTGACGAGAAGAGCGCGCTTGGCGATGGCAGATTCGACCGTAGGAAACGATGCGCTGTCCTCGGCTTCGTACGGAGGGTGCAAGATGCAGGTCCTGAATCCCTGCATTCACGGCCCTGGATAGGCCGAATAAGAAGGAGCGCACGACCCTTCCCCCCGGCCTGTCGAATCAAAGCCGGCCGCGCCCCGGCCTTGTCGTGCCCTCGGCCCGCAGGCGCAGCAACCGGCGCGCGGGGGCTTCCGGCCGGCCGATTCCGCGCGCACACTGAGCGGCATCCGCTCGTCCATCACTCAGGTCACACCGATATGACCGACCCGCAGACCGATTCCGACACCTCGACCGCCACCCTCGCCGACCGTTTCGGCTTCTCCGCCGATGCCGTCCGCCATCTGCGCCACGCCGTCGAACAGGGCGGCGGCGACATGGCCATGTTCGACCACCCCGAGTTCGCCGGCCCCGGCCAGTGGATGCGCGGCGGGCTCATCATGCTCACCGACGCCAACAACCACGGCCTCAAGAGCCGCGTCGACGCCCTCTGCAACGCCCTGTCCGAACAGCTGCGCCGGGACAACGTGGCCTCGGCCAACCGCCACCGCCGCATCGACCCCGACGCCCGCGCCTGGGATACCGGCCCGCGCGTGCGAGACCACGGCTGGCCGGCCGAACTGGGCCAGCCGTCGGCCACCGGTACGCAGAACGACCTCGCCTACGCCTACTTCGACGCCGCGCGGCGGCTCGCCATCCGCGAAAACGGACAGCTCGCGGTCTACGACACCGGCGAGCACCGCATCAGCGGCGTGGCGCAGTCGCAGCAGGGCGCGGCGAGCCGGCTCGTGTTCACCAGCCAGCTCGGCGAAGTGCCGCTGGAGCGGCTGACTCGCGTCGACGGCGTTTCAGATGGGGCACCGGCGGAAGCGCCCGCCGCTGCCGAACCTCCGTCGCAGGCCGCGTCCGCGCCCAGCGACAGTGCCGGGATTCTGGATGCGATCGAGCGGCTGGGCGAACTTCACCGCAGAGGGCTGCTGACCGACGGCGAGTTCGCGTCCAAGAAGCAGGAGTTGCTGGCGCGGCTGTGAGCGGGCCCTGACATGCGCGTATGCCACTTATTGACGAGGCCTACGCGCTGTCCATCTCTTTTCCGGTGATGAATATCCCCTGTATGGTCGAACGACGGGGATATTGGGGGATTTGTGATGGAGCTTGTCGACCGCTTGAGTAACTTATCGAGCAGGGTAATGCGTCAGCGCGATAGCGTTGGCACGGAAGAAGCTGCAAAAACCGCGTTCGTACTGCCGTTTCTTCAGGCTCTAGGATATGACGTATTCAATCCCGGCGAGGTCGTGCCCGAATTTACAGCCGATCACGGTGTAAAAAAGGGTGAAAAGGTCGATTACGCGATTAAGCTCGACGGTCAAATCATGGTCTTGGTCGAGTGTAAACCTCTCGGCGCCGACCTCGATGCCAAATATGCTGGCCAGCTTTTTCGCTACTTTGGTGTTACCGACGCTCGCTTCGCGATCCTGACGGATGGTGCACGTTACCTTTTTTACAGCGATCTCGAACGGGCCAATCGGATGGACGAGCGGTCGTTCTTCGAATTCGATCTACTGGACTTCAATGAGACGCGGGTCGATGAACTGGAGCAATTCGCCAAGGCGCATTTTGATCTCGACAATATTCTCAGCACTGCGAGCAATCTCAAATATCGCCGTGCGCTGAAGGCTGAGATCGCAGCGGAGTTGAAGAACCCCGGCGAAGATTTCGTAAAGTTGTTTGCCAGCCGCGTCTATTCAGGCCGGCTCACGTCGAGCGTCAAAGAAGAATTCACGGGCCTCACCCAGGAAGCCTGTCGGGAATATATCCGCGACCGCGTGAACGATAGGCTCAAGACCGCCTTCGAGACAGATGGATCGGATAGCGCGGCTGCCGATGCCAAGGAAAGTGTTTCCGTAAACGCCGAGCCTAGCGAATCGAAGAAAGACGGCATCGTCACCACACCGGAGGAATGGCAGGCCTACCGAATCATTCAGGCCATTGCCGCGCAGATCACCGATCCGGATCGCATTGCCATGCGCGATGCGAAAAGCTACTGCGCCATACTGTTCGACGATAATAATCGACGGCCGATCTGCCGACTGCACTTTGGCGTTCAGAAAAGCATCGTTACTATTTTCGTGCCGGACGGCGAACAGCGGGTCGAGTTGGAGAAGATCACCGATATCTACCGGCATGCGGACGAGGTCGGACGTGCCGTCAAGCAGTATCTAGAGGCCGCGTAATGCACTTTGCAAGATCTGACCCTAAATCCATGCCAAGATCTGACCCTAAATCCCTCCTAAATCCCTCAGAGGATATCTGACGCTTAACCTCTCTCAACCTTCAGTTCTGGTTGGGATTGCAGGCGGACTACGACGCCGAAAATGCACAATGCAAGAGTCGACCTAATGGCGCCCTGACCCAATGACCCATTTAGGGCGAAATCACTCCCGAGGGCAAAATGGAAGAACTGAACTTCTCAATAATTCATGAGCTTGATAAAGCCGCTCACAGTTCAGCCGTATCTGTGCGATACGGGAAAGAACCGTTAGACACTACAGATAGTACCGTTAAAGATTTGGCTAGTCAGTTGGTTGGTTTGATAGGACAACGTCAAAGCACCGTGCTTTGGGGGCAGTTCTCCGAAAACCGCAGAGAGGGACGCTTTCCCGGCGCCGTTCAAAAGTTAACTCAGGAACATTCGTTCGAGGAGTTTAAGCGTCTAACAAGCGTTGCCTTAGACGAACTTCGTGAGCAGATTGCTAAGGAGTCGCTAGCTACCGGGGGCTATGTCTGCTTTTTTGTGTATAGAGCCAGTGGTGAGTCTTTCCTGCTCATTGTAATGGTTAAAGAAAAAGGTGCGATAACTGTCAACTCTGATCTAAAGCCGACTCAAATTACCGAAATTGATTTTTCGAAATTACATCAAGCTGCGCGGGTCAACTTAGATCGATATCGAGAAGCGCTTACTGGAGGTAATGAAGAGGGCGAAGAAGATCGACTGGAAGAGTCAGCGACCGACGGCGCCATTGATCGAACCTATTTATGTTTCATTGACCGCAAATCAGCAGACTCAGAGGTCGCCGGTTATTTTATAGAGGCATTTGGTTGCGAAAAAGGTATATCAGCAAATCGCGGTACCAAAGCAGCTATCAAAGCGGTTCGTCAATACGCTTTATCTCGGCCGCAGCTAAAGAGAAAAGCAAGCTACATTCGTAGGACTTTGATCGAGTACTTTCGCGAGCTTCCTGATAATGAAACGGTCACTATCGATATGGTCGTACATAGTGTTCGTAGCTCGCTTTCGGCGGATGAGATGCCCGAAGCCGATGAGCTTGGGGAGTATCTAAACAGTGATGCGAACAAGGTGCCGGCGGAATTTAGGGTAAGTAAAAAGGCGCTTGATTCGATGACTAGAATCAAAGCTAAGACTGACCGGTGGCAGCTTAGCTTTGACGATTCGGCCTTGGGCTATAGTGACGCCGAGATCGTATTTAACCGAGAAACTGAAACCGTAAGCCTCACGAATGTTCCGCATGAAACTGTGCGGGCTATAAAGAAGAGCCTCGATTCCCGAAACAGCACAAGCAACCGCCGCGGACCGACAGATGGCTAGTGCAGACTTTCGAGCTCTAGTTGAACTATACCGGGCTGTAGGGCAGCCGCCTGTTAAAAGTGGTAGTTTCCATTATTCCGGTGATAAAACGCACGAAATAGCGAAAGCACTGGAGGCATGCGAGTATCTCCCGGGGCACATAGCTTACTTCGTGGATGGACCTGAGGAACGGGGAGAGGAAGTTGCCCTGGAAGTGGCTATTGGAAGCAATGAAGAAGCTCGTTTCTACAGTGGTACCGCTGATCTGATAAAGAAATCGCAATCGTTATCGCGTGGTGAAGCTCCGAAAAACTATTACCTGATTCAGGAAGATCATCTTGAGGGTGAAGAACCTAAGCCAGAAAATTTAGCGGTAGCGTTAAATTATTCTCGCTTTATTACGTTATTGGAGAGGTTAGCTGTAGCTTCATCGGTGTCAAATAATATTTTTGCTAAATCTTTGTTTTTTACGGTACCGGCGAATGCATCTTCAGGCCCAAAAACAATCGAATTAGTAACACAGATTGACCCGAGCTATATCTCTGCGGGCTCCGTTGAGCTCGACATTATCGAGAACTTGACGCAGCACTCGGCTGGTTCGCTGCATGTTCCGGAGCGTCAGAAAATATTACGCTTAGCCATCTCGGAATTCTTGGCTGGTAGATCCAATATTCAAGATGGGTTATTTGGCGAACTGGTTAAAAGCTGGGGAGATGTATTAAAAAAATATGATTTAGATTTGGATTGCTATATAAACAATTTTTCGTTCGAGAAACTAAGGAGTGAACTAGCGGACGCGCAGGTGAAGTTTTCGAGAGAACTTAGTGATGCGCTATCTGAAAGCACGACGAAAGCGCTGACTATTCCGCTAGTTTTCGGCGCGCTAATAGGTATTTATAAAACGCCGGATATTTGGGCCGCTTATATTATTGTAGTCGGTGCGTTATTGGCCGCAGTGTTAGTTGGTGGGATGGCCAGAAGTCAGCTTTTTCAGCTTAAGACTTTCGAGGACGCTTTTGAGTCAGTTTTTGACAGGTTGGAGCTTGAGGGCCCCCGTTCTTCAGGATCCCAAGTGGAGGAAAGGCTTTCAAAGGCCAGACAGAGGATCAGCGATCAACAGAAATATTTGAAGCTGGTTTTGTGGTCAATCAGAATAGCTGCATGGTTGCCGCCGATAGGGGGAACGCTTTTGTTGTGGTGGAAGTTTTATTAGAACATTTTCGCGGAAGACAAATGCAGTATTCGGACTTGAGGGTCAGATACCGTCTTGAATTTCAAGCCTGGCCATCGGTATTTAAGCCCGGAATGAGGCGCGAGCATGTAGCGGACATGTAGGGTCCAGTCTTTCATTTTGCATTCGCAGCGATAAGTCATGATCTTTCATGCGCGAATTGCCGTAGTATGGCGCCCAGATTTCATTAAAGCAGGACCGACTATGGCCGAAGCCAGCGCCCGCCACATCCTCGTCGAAGACGAGGCCCAGTGCATCGAACTCAAGGAACGGATCGAGAACGGGGACGATTTCGCGGAGATCGCGCGTGCGCATTCGACTTGCCCGTCCGGCCGCCAGGGCGGCGATCTCGGCACGTTCGGGCCCGGTCAGATGGTGCCGGCGTTCGACGAGGTGGTGTTCAGCGCGCCGCTGAACGAGGTGCAGGGGCCGGTGAAGACACAGTTCGGGTATCACTTGCTGGAGGTGACCGGGCGCGGGTAGCGCCGGGTTGGGCCGCGAGTGCCGCGGCTCGTCCGATCGCTCGATGAGCGCGGGTCGCATTGAGCGTCGTGCTTTGACGTGGCTTGGGGTTTCGCGCTGATACGCGACTCCCTTTCGTTTGCTTGTCCAAACGAAAGGAAGCAAAGGAAAAGACACCCGGGTTGCGCGCCGGCGCGAAGCGCCGGTCCACTGCGATGCTCGCATCGAAGGGATGCGGCAGAACTCGGGCCGCTGCGCGGCCCTCAGACAGGCTGCCGCATGAAGCGGCCCTTCGATGCTGCGCTTCTCGCCGCTACAAACGGGGCCCGAATACAGACGACCAGGCAACAGCCAAACCGCACTTTTCTAAGAGGACCTGCATTCAATCCCTTGGGCGCGGCGCCGAGCAGCGAAGGCCGCAAGCGGATCAAGACAGCCGGATGTTTGAGCGTAGCGAGTTTCCGGCTGTCCCGCTTGCGGCCGCAGCCGCGCAGGGCACCGATGCGTAGCATCGGCGCAAGCCAGGGTGCCTTTTGAATAACAAGGCACGCATGTGGGCAAGCAAATATAAGTAACTCGCGCATCAGCGCGAAACCCTGGTTGCCTTGTCGGAATCAGCTGGCTATCGCGCTCGGCAGCGCTACACGCACCAATGTAACGAGCGCGCCGGCTACGCCTCGTCGGGATCCAGGCCCAACCGCCCGTGGAGCCGCGCATCGAGCTCGGCCAGGTCCGCGTCGGCGTCCTGCGGCCAGTCCACCGCCAGCGTGACGCCTTCGGCGTGGTAGCGCGCCTCCACGATCTCGCCTTCGTGTTCGGCCAGCCAGCCGCGGGCGGGCTGTTCGTCGGCGAAGTTCAGGCCGAGCGAGAGGCGGCGGCGCGGGATGTATTCGCGTGTCGGCAGGTCCGCGAGCAGCGCGGTCACGGTCTGGCCGTAGGCGCGTGCCAGGCCGCCGGTGCCGAGCTTGGTGCCGCCGAAATAACGGATGACCACGCAGACGACGCGGCCGAGGCCGCTGCCCGCCAGCACCTGATACATCGGCCGGCCGGCGGTGCCGCCGGGCTCGCCGTCGTCGGCAAAGCCGATGGCCTGGTCGTCGTCCGGCGCGCCGGCGATGTAGGCCGAACAGTGGTGTGAGGCCTCCGGGTGGTGCCGGCGCGCGAGCGCGACCAGCCGCTGGGCGTCGTCGATGCCGTCGACGGCCGCGCACCAGCCGATGAAGCGGCTTTTCTGCACGTCGAGCGTGGCGGTGTGCGGCGCGTCGACGCTCGCGGCGGGCATGGCATGGCGCATCGGGTATCCGTCCGGCGGGCCCGGCCACCCGTCGGCTCGGTCGCCGGCGGGTCTCGGGCAGTGCTCGGCATGGATGCTATCGGTTTCGGGCGGGCCCTGGGCGCTCGGCCGCGGACGGCCGATGTGCGCCGATCGGCGGGCACGGGCGCCGATGAGAGGCCGCGTTCCGCGTCGGCGGACCTTACAGCGCGGCCGTGGGCGCGTACCGGCCCGGCCATTATTCCGCTGCCGATCCGGGACTTGCGCGGTCTGGCGCGGACCTTGCTGGACGCACGGCCTCATGCCGCGAAACGAGGGGCTGTCATGAAGGGATGGGTGGCGCTGTTGCTGCTGGGGTTCGTGGGTTTCGCGACCGCCGGGATCGTGAATCCGGATGTCCCGAACCACGTCGGCGCGTTTCACGAACGCATGGCCGCGTATCAGCAGCGGATTCTGGACGGGCGGACGACGTTGTCGATGGACCGGGCCTCGGGGAGCATGGCCGAGGCGCTCGACGATGAATTGAACGAGGCCTATCGTCGGGTGATGGCCCGGCTGTCGGAGCCGCAGCAGGCGGCATTGCGCGCCTCGCAGCGCCAATGGCTGCACTACCGCGACGCCGAGTACGCCTTTCTGGACCAGACGTTCACGCGGGAGGTCTACGGCAGCTCCTACGCCCTCGCCCTGACCGGTGCTCGGAACGCCCTGGTCTACGAGCGTGCCGAGGAACTGTGGGGGTATCTCGAACAGCTGTACTAGCCTGGGGGGAGCGGGTTCGCGGGTGCCGGGGTGCCCCGGTCGTTCATCTCTGCCGGCGGTATCCGGTCCGGGCGGCGCGTGGCGCCGACGGCGGGGCCGTGCGGGCAGGCGGCGCGCGGTACGGCTTCATGCAGCCAGGCGCGGATGCGGCACGCGGCGACATGGGCTGGCGCCCGCGCGGCCATCCGGTCGCCGGGTCGTCTTGACACATCCACCGGACGTCGGGAACGTTATTTTCAGTACATGACCCCGGTCGCGCGGCTCGCGACCCGCTGGAGCCCGACCCATGCGCCGAGAGATCAGCACCCTGGTGTCCGACCTGTCCTTCCTCGAATGCCCCCGCTGGCACGGGGGACGGATCTGGTTCGTGGATTTCTACACCCATCGGGTGTTCTCCTCGGCCGAGGATGGCGGCGACCTGCGCATCGAGGCCGACGTGCCGCAGCAGCCCTCCGGGCTCGGCTGGTTGCCGGACGGTCGGTTGTTGGTGGTCTCCATGCGCGACGCCCGCCTGCTGCGCCGCGAGGCCGACGGCCGGCTGGTCACGCACGCCGATCTGGGCCCGTACGTCGGCGGGCACCCGAACGACATGGTGGTCGATGCCCAGGGCCGCGCTTATGTCGGCAATTTCGGCTTCGACCTGATGGCCGGCGCCCCGATCGCGCCCGCCGCCCTGCTGCGCGTGGATCCGGACGGCGGTGTGACCCGGGTCGCTGACGACCTGTGGTTCCCCAACGGCAGCGTGCTGACCGACGACGGCGCCCTGCTGGTCAACGAGACGTTCGGGAACCGCGTGTCCGCATTCGACGTCGCGGCCGATGGCTCGCTGTCGAACCGGCGCGACTGGGCCGCCTTCGGCGATCCGCCCGCCGCGCGTGACCTGGCCACGGCGCTCGGCGAACTCGCGCTCGCCCCGGACGGCTGCGGCCTGGACGCCGAGGGCGCGCTGTGGATCGCCGACGCCCTGGGCGAGCGGCTGATCCGGGTCCGCGAGGGCGGCGAGATCCTCGAGGAGATCCCGACCGGCACCGGCGTGTTTGCTTGCATGCTCGGCGGCGCGGACGGCCGGACCCTGTTCGCCTGTCTGGCGCCGGACTTCGACGAGCACGCCCGCAGCGCCGCCCGCGAGGCCACCCTGGCGGCGATACGGGTCGATGTGCCGCACGCCGGGCGGCCCTGAGGCGAATCCCGTTCGCTCGCCGACAGAGCGTCCGGTGGATCGGCTCGCAACGGATCCGGGCCGCTCGCCGCGGATCGTCGTGGCGGCGGCACTCGGCCCCGCGGCGGCGCAGGGATCGATGCGCCGTCGTCGAGCCGGCACCGGTCCACAGGTCGGCGGCACGCCGCACGTCGCCACGCCGCCTCTGCCGGCCACGCCTGCCGCCGCCGTGACAGGCACCCGGGCCGCGCTTGGCGGTCGCGCGCCGTGAACCCGCAGGATCTGGACAAGCTGGTCACGCGCACGATGCCGTTCGGCAAGTACGCGGGCCGGCTGCTGGCCGATCTGCCGGGGCCGTATCTGCACTGGTTCGCCCGCGAAGGCTTTCCCGACGGCGAGCTCGGGCGCCTGCTCGCGCTCATGCACCACATCGACCACAACGGGCTCAAGCCGCTGCTCGACCCGCTGCGTGGCCCGCGCTGACCGCGAGCGTCTGCCGGGGCCGGGCGCGGCCGGTTATCCTGCGGGTTTTCGCCTGCAAGGAGTCGCATCGTCATGGCGATACGCAAGATCGCCCGCATGGGCCACCCGGTGCTGCGCCAGGTCGCCGAGCCGGTCGTCGACCCCGCCGAGCCGGAGATCCAGCGCCTGATCGCCGACATGAAGGACACGCTCGCCGACGCCGAGGGCGTAGGCCTGGCCGCGCCGCAGGTGTATGTCGCCCGGGCGGTGATGATGTTCTTCGTACCGCCCGCGCGCACCGCGAGCGGCGAGGCCGACGACGGCGTGCCGCTCACGGTGCTGATCAACCCGGAGATCGAGGTGCTCGACGACGAAGTCGTTGGCGATTGGGAAGGCTGCCTGTCGATCCCGGGCCTGCAGGGCTACGTGCCGCGCGCCCGGCGCATCCGCTACCGCGGGCTGGACGAGACCGGCGCGCCGATCGAACGCGAGGCCACGGATTTTCACGCCCGCGTCGTACAGCACGAATACGACCATCTGCAGGGCATTCTCTACCCCGAGCGCATGACCGACATGACCCGCCTGGGCTTCACCGAGGAACTGCGCCGCCATCCGCCCGATCACGACTAGCGCCTGCTGACGCTTCACGCGAGCCCGCACCACAGCGCCTGGTCCGTGGGGTTGGGCTGCCCATGAACGATCGACCCGGGGCGCATTGTGGCGTTGCCCGTCTGGATCGGGGCGCGCCGCGATCGGCGGCTCGCGTCTTGCCGCACACGATGTACGGCCTTAAACACGGCAGGCCCTGGTGGGGCGCCATCGCCGGCGGCACGGCGCGCGCTGCGCCGATCCGGCCGGTCGATTTCGCCAAGAGGTGAGCCCGTACGGCGCGACTCGCGCCTTGCTTCGAGCCCCGCCCGGGCCCGCATCGCCACGCGGCGGTATCGCCCGCGCACGTTCCGCCGCGGTCGATACCCCGCCTCAACCGCGTCGATGCGGATCCGCCGAGCCGGGCCACGACGGTCGACGCGCCGTTGCAGGCCAGCCGCGCTGACGTCACCGGTCGCCGGTCCGGTTCGTCCGTCGGGCTCGGCCGGTTGCGTCGAGTTTCAACCACATCCCGCGCTCGAACGCCGGCGACTTGCTCTCTCTGCGACCATGCCGTGCATGCGCAGCGGCCGCCGCCGCCGGCCGTAGCGATGCGCTTGCGGGTGTCAGCCGCGGGCGCTGTGGATGCTGCCGATGTGTTCGGGGCGGACCGGGATTGGCGTCGGGTCCGGCGTGCACCCGAGACCGCCGCGGCACACGACCTCGCGGCGGGTGTCAGCCGTCACGCGCCGCGGCCGGGGGCGGCGATCCTCGCCTCGCGCGGGTCGATGCGCTGACCGACCGGCGAGGCCCGTTGACAGCCGTCGCGGTTGGTCAATATCTTGCATGGAAAGTATAACTACCATTCGTCCGGCGTGTACCGGTGATCCGCGAGGGAGGACACGCACCATGCCAACGCACCGCGCTTCAGCGACAGGGCGGCCTGCACATCGCATGCCGGTGGCTCGGGCCGCGGGCCTCGCCCTGTCGCCGTCACGTCTCGACATCACCGCCCCCGGGAGCCGCAATGACCACTGAATCCGCCGCCAACCCCGGCCTCAAACGCACGCTGACGCTATCTTCGGTGGTGATTCTGGGCGTGGCCTGGGTCACACCGCTGATCGCGCTGGCGACCATCGGCATCATCATCCAGCTGTCCAACGGCACCGCGCCGACGGCCTATCTGATCACGCTGCTGGCGATGGTCTGCACGGCCTGGAGCTATGGCCGCATGGCGTCGGTGCACTATCAGAGTGCGGGTTCGGCCTATACCTATGTCGGCGAGGAGATGGGCCCGCGGCTGGGGTTTCTCACCGGCTGGCTGATCCTGCTGGACTATTTCTTCATCCCGCTGGTGGTCTGGCTGATCGGCGCGGCCTATCTGTCGGCCCAGTTTCCGATCATCCCGATGGGCGCCTGGATCGTCGCCTTCATCGTGCCGACGACGCTGCTCAACATCATCGGCATTCAGGTCACGGCCCGCGCGAACTATCTGCTGGTGGCCTTCCAGCTGCTGGTGATCGCGATCTTCGTGGCCCTGAGCCTGGGCTATTTCGCAAGCAACGACACCGGCAGCACGCTGCTCTCGCCGTTCGCCAACGATACGACCACGATCGCCGCACTCGCCACGGCCGCGGCGGTGGCGGCCTACTCGTTCATCGGCTTCGACGGGCTGACGCTGCTCACGGAAGAAACGATCGACCCCAAACGCACGATCCCGCGCGCGATGCTGATCGTGGTGGTGTTCTTCGGCGTGCTGTTCGTGGGCGTTTCGTGGACCGCGCAGCTGATCCATCCCGGCGTCGAGTTCGCCAGCGTGGATTCCGCCGCGCTGGAGCTGGCGCGCATGGTCGGCGGTAATCTGTTCAATGCGGTCGTACTGGCCGGGCTCATCGTCGGCCAGTTCGCCTGTGGCCTGGCGATTCAGGCCGGCGCCTCGCGGCTGCTGTTCACCATGGGCCGCGACGGCACGCTGCCGAGCCGGCTGGCCTATGTCTCGCCGACGTACCGTACGCCGGTGGTGAGCATCGTATTGATCGGCCTGACCGGTCTGGTGGGCCTGTTCGTGGATGTCACCACGTCGGCCTCGTTCATCAACTTCGGCGCGTTCAGTGCCTTCACGCTGGTCAATCTGAGTGCGATCGTGCATTACTGGCGGCACCGGCCGGGCCAGGGCATCGGCGCGATCCTCGGCTGGATCGTGGTCCCGCTGGCGGGCGTGCTGATCGACGGCTATCTGCTGCTGAGCCTGGGCGCGGATGCGCGCATCATCGGCAGCATCTGGCTGGCGCTGGGCGTGCTCTGGCTGGCCGTGCTGACGCGCGGCTTTCGCCAGCCGCCGCCCAAGCTGGCGCTGGACAGCGAAAAACCGGACTGATCCGACCGACGAAGCGCTCGGGCCGCCGCGCCCGAGCCCTCGTCTCCCGTGCCACACCGGAGAGCATCGATCATGGCGCAACAGGAACTCACGGTAGCGCTGGCCCAGCTCAAGCCCGCGCTGCGCGATCCGCAGGCCAACGTCGCCCGGATGCAGGCCGTCATCGCCGCGCATCCGGCGGCCGATCTGGTGGTCTTTCCGGAGCTGTTCTGGGGCGGCTACACCACGACCGACCTCGAGGCGCTGGTCTGCGACGTGCACGGCGAGCTGTTCGCCGCGCTGGCCGAGCGCGCGGCGCATCATCGCACCGCCGTGCTGTTCGGCGCGGCCGAGGCGGTGGACGGCGGTTTCGCGAACGCCGCGTTTTTCATCGATCGCGACGGCCGCCCGGGCGAGGTCTATCGCAAGGCCCAGCTGTTCGGCGACGAGAGCACGGGCTTCGTGCCCGGCGACGCACTGCGGCTGGTGTCCGTCGACGGCCACCGGCTGGGCGTGATGATCTGTTTCGACGTCGAGTTTCCGGAGGTCGCCCGGGCGCTGGCGCGTGCCGGCGCCGATGCGCTGGTCACGATCTCGGCGAACATGACGCCGTTCGGCTTCGATCATCACCTGTTCGCGACCGCTCGCGCGGTGGAGAACGGCCTGCCGCATGTCTATGTCAACCAGGTGGGCGAGGGCGAGCGTTTCACCTTCACCGGCGGCTCGATGGCGGTGTCGGTCGACGGCGAGCTCAGCGCCGAGGCCGGCGGGCAGGCCGAAGGGGTGACCGTGGCACGCCTCGCCCCGGCGGTGCCCAGCCGCGTGCGCCCGGACTATCTCGCCCTGCACCGCGACCCGCCGCCGGTGAGCGGCTGAGGCGCGGCCGAGGTCGTCTGGCCGCGAGTCGCCGGGTGCGAAGGCGAATCGCGGCGCGCCGGGCCACGGCTTCGTCCGGCGGCGGTTCCGGCACGCCAGGCTCAGGCAAGCGGGAGCGCAGACGGCCGTGCCGGTTGCCGCCGGCCAACCGATCGGGTCTCGAGCATCCGCCCGGCGCTGCCGTTTGGCGCCCAATATCCGCCGGTGCGGTGCGTTCCGGCGTATTATCTGGCCTGGTTATCTGGCCTGGCCTTCACCTGCCTTGGAGCGTGGTCCCCGCGATGCATCCCTGCCTGAGCTGCGGCGCCTGCTGCGCCCTGTACCGCGTCGCCTTCCACTGGCTGGAGGCGGCGCCGGAATACGGCGGCCGCGTGCCGGCCGCGCTGACCGAGCCGCTCGACGGCCATCGGCTGGTGATGAAAGGCACCAAGCATCGGCCCGCGCGCTGCGTGGCTCTGGAGGCCGACATCGGTCGTCACGCCCGCTGCACCATCCATGCGGATCGCCCCGGCGTCTGCCGCGAGGTGGCGCCATCGTGGGAGTTCGGCGCCGTCAGCCCACAGTGCGACCGGGCCCGCCTCGCCCACGGAATGCTCGCGCTCACCCCCGCCGACTGGACGCGGCCGGTGCTGCCCGCCACGGCGATGACCGTGCACGCCGGTTCAAACGACGACGACCCGCCGCCGCTGCCCGCGGCCCCGGCAGCGGCCTGAGAGCGCCGACAGCCGAACCGGGACCGAGGCACGATCTTGTCCTCCGAGCGGCGGGGTAAGCGGGCGTCGTCGCGCCGGCGGCCGTCCGCGCCGCCCGGACTCGTCAGCCGTGATGCGAGCACGTAGGCTGGCCGCACGGCCTCCCACACCGAGTGAACCATGGTTTGTCGCATTGCGTTTCTGTTCGTGCTGCTGTTCGCCGGCGCCGGCGCCCACGCGGGCGATGCGTCCGACGTCGACGGGCTGATCGTCGAGTCCAGCCCCCACGACGTGGCCACTACGGTCGAGCGCTTCCAGCGCGTGGCCCGGGCCAACGGATTGACGGTCTTCGATACCGTCGATCACGCCGCGGGCGCGACCCAGGCCGGCATGGATCTGGCGCCGACCACGCTGGTGATCTTCGGCAACCCGAAGGCCGGCACGCCGTTGATGCAGTGCGGCCGGACCATGGGTATCGATCTGCCCGCCAAGGCCCTGATCTGGGACGACGACGGTGAAACCCGGCTGGCCTACAACGACATCGAGTATCTGGCCGAACGCCACGACATCGGCGACTGCAAGGCGGTACCCAAGGTCGGCGCCATGCTCGATAAGCTGGCGACGAAGACGATCTCGGAAGACGCGCTCGGCGGCGGGGACTGAGCCCGCCGCGATCGCGCGCAGACAAAGCGGCCGCCGCTACGGCCCTGTGGCCGTGCGGCCCGCCGGCGCCCGATCACTCCGGCGGCGGCTCGGCCGCGGACTGCACCGCCGGCGTGTGCACCGGGCCGGGCAGCCACTGCAGCGCGAGCAGGCCCAGCAGCGTCAGGCCGCCCGCGACGACTGCGGTCGCGATCAGGCGGCGCCGGGGTATTCGGCCGGTCGAATGGCGGTCGTCGTCTGGCATGAAGGCTCCGGCGTCGGGCGCTGGACGGACACCTGTCCTGCCAAGCAAGGGCTGTGCCTGCTTTTTTGTCGGTGATGCCGGGGCCGCCCGGCGGTGTGTCGTTCAGACGATTCGAACGAGATTGCCGAAAGCGCTCGCTTTTCGAGCCCGGGCCCCCGCCGGTAGCGTAGGCGCGGTCATCAACGCCGTGCCGCCGGGCGCCATCGCCGGGCCGGCGCGGCCCCTGCGGAGACGAGGCATGGCCGAACCCAGCGCTGGCTTGCACCATATCACCGCGATCTGCGGCGATCCGGCCGAGAACGTGGCCTTCTACACGCGTGTGCTCGGCATGCGCTTCATCAAGAAGACCGTCAATTTCGACGATCCGGGCACTTATCATCTGTACTACGGCGACGCCATCGGCTCGCCCGGGACGGCGCTGACGTTCTTTCCCTTCGCGGGGGCCCCGGCCGGGCGCCACGGCGCCGGTGCCCCGGTGGAGATCGGCCTGGCAGTGCCCCCGGACGCGCTCGCCTTCTGGGCCGAGCGCCTGGCCGAACACGACGTGGCGTTCGAGCGTGCGACCCGTTTCGATGAGCAGATGCTGACGTTCCACGATCCGCACGGCATCGCCCTGCAGCTCGTCGGCACGGCGTCGGCCGCCGACATCGAAGGCCGGGCGGCGGCCGCGATACCGGCCGAACACGCCGTGCGCGGGTTTCACGGCGTCGGCGTGTGGACGCACGCGCTCGACGGTACCGCGATGGTGCTCGAGGAGGGACTCGGTTTCCGGCGGGTCGCCACCGCCGACGATCGCGTGCGCTTTCAGGCCGGTGACGGCCGGGCGCCCGGGGCGTTCGTCGATGTCCGTGTGGACCCGGCGCTGGCGCCGGAGCGGCAGGGGGTGGGCTCGATCCATCACATCGCCTTCCGGGCCGCCGACGACGACCACGAGATGGCGCTGCGCGACGTGCTGACGACTCACGGCCTCAACGCCACGCCGCAGATCGATCGCCAGTACTTCCACTCGGTCTATTTTCGCGAGCCGGGCGGGTCGCTGTTCGAGATCGCCACCGACGGGCCGGGGTTCACGGTGGACGAGACGGCCGAGGCCCTGGGCACGCATCTCAAGCTGCCCGAGCAGTACGAGGCCCGGCGGGCCGAGATCGAGGCCGCGTTGCCGCCGCTCTAGCCGCGGCCGCCTCGCGGCCGGGCCGGCCCGCGCCCGGTCGATCGCCATCCGTGCCCGTGGCGGCCACGCCGGCCGGGTGCCCGGCTGTATCGGCACGGCGGGTCGCGAGGCGTGCCGGCGGGTGCGAACTCGTGTATCAACGAGTCGCGCCTCGCGCCGACCTCGGCCCGACGACGTCGGGCCGTGTGAGCGAATGGGCGCGGACGGCGGCTCGCACAGCCGACGCTCGGGCAGTCCCCTCCGGACCGGTCCAGGCGTCGACATCGGCGGCCTCGTCCGTGTGTGTTGCCCGCCCGCGTCGCCGGCGAGCGGTGCGGTGCCGGGCCGGATGCGCCTGTCTGTCAGCCCTTGTTCGCGCGTTCGACGGCCTCGACCAGCATCTGCTGGGCCTGCTCGGCGCTGCCGCGGTCGAGCACGCGAAAGTCGCGCTTGATCATCTTGTTATAGGTGACGAAGAACTGCTCGAATTCCCACATCAGGCCGGGGCGCAGATCGTCCAGGGCGTCTACGCCGGTGTAGACGCGGGACAGGTTCGCCACCGCCACGATCCGGTCGTTGCGGACCATCTCGGCCTCGCCGTCGTGGCCTTCGTCCTGCTCCGCCTGCAGCACCCCCACCACCCGGGCCTTGACCACGGTGCCCTGCGGGATCTCGCCGTCGATCAGCAGCATGATGTCGAGCGGGTCGCCGTCCTCGGCCAGCGTGTTGGGCACGAAGCCGAACGAGAACGGAAAGGTCACGCCCTCGGGCAGTTCGAGCGCCCATTTGAACAGCCCGGTGTCGTGGTCGACGTCGTATTTCTGACGACTGCCCATGGGCGTCTCGATCACCACGGTTACGCCGTCCTCGTCCTGGGGTTTCAGCTGGCCGATCGCGTCCTGAAAAAGCATGGATCTCCTGTGTCAACGGTGGGCGCCCGCCGTGAGAATACGTGATTACCGTGGGCGCGTGCGATCGCTCCGAGCGTCCGCCCCGCCCGAGGTCCGGTTCGACGCGTTATGCTCGCGGCCTCGACCCCGCGGGGCGCAGCCGGAGCATGGCGTGCAGATATGGGTGGACGCGGACGCCTGTCCGGTCACGGTCAAGCAGATCCTGTTCAAGGCGTCCCGGCGCACCGGCATGGCCGTGACGCTGGTGGCCAACCAGCCGCTGCAGGTGCCGCGGCTGCCCCAGGTGCAGGCCATTCAGGTGCCGGGCGGCTTCGATGTCGCGGACAACGAGATCGTGCGCCGGGTGGCCGCGGGCGATCTGGTCGTCACCGCCGACATTCCGCTGGCCGCCGAGGTCATGGACAAGGGCGCCCATGCGCTCAATCCGCGCGGCGAGATGTACTCGGCCGACGATATCGCCGCCCGCCTGACCGTGCGCGACTTCATGGACACGCTGCGCGCCAGCGGTATCCACGGCGGCGGCCCGTCCGCGCTCGGCGAACGCGAGCGTCAGGCGTTCGCCAATGCGCTGGATCGGTGGCTGGCGCGGGCGACCCGCTAGCGGGCCGGCGCCGAGTCGGGCGCAAATCGCGCACCGACGCGCCGTTTCTCACAACGATGGTGTCGTCGCCATACGGACGGCTGCCGGCGCCGCAGGCGCACGCGCCGATCGCCGGTCGGCGGCGCCAACATCGTGTTCACGATCACTTTTATTGCTTCAAGCAATGTGTGGCCAGACCGCAAAAGCCGCATTCCGGGCGCGGAGCCGACTGATTTTCCGGATGAAATCCGGGCGCGTTATTCGTGCATTGCGGCCGTGACGCCTATACTGATCGCGCAGGAAACTGCATCAATCAAAACGGTTAACACCAAGAGTAAAGTATGGCCAAAGGCACAGTGAAGTGGTTCAGCTCGGAGAAAGGCTTCGGCTTTATCGCTCCTGAAGACGGCAGCAAGGATCTCTTCGTTCACCATTCGGAGATCAAGATGAGCGGCTTTGCCAGTCTCGAAGACGGGCAGGCTGTCGAGTTTGAAGTAGGCGAGGGCAAGAAAGGGCCCTGCGCCAATAGCGTCGTTCCGCTTTAAGTTACGAACGCAAAAAAGGGGGCTGGAGCGATCCGGCCCCCTTTTTTTTGTCCGAAACGAGCGCCGAGATGCGTCGTCCTGACGGCCGCGCGGTCCCGCCCGGTTTCGTGTCGGCGCCCGGTTGAACCGGGTTTTCAGTAGTACCGATCCGCAATCGCGTTCGCGCCGGCGACCGCATCCGGGTGATCCATGATCAGCCGGGACAGCGTGTCGATTCGGGTCGTCTCGTCCGGATCGATGCCGAGCGCATCCATCAGATTCGCGAACGTGTCGTTCGTCTCGGCGTGGCCCCGGGCCGCCGCACGGCGCAGTTCGTCATAGATGACCACGACGTAGCGCTCGATCTGCTGTCGATCGTTGAGCATGCCCGCGCTGTCCTCGGGCGGTAGCGTCACGAAATACTGGTCGGGGCTGTATTCGTAGACCGCGCCCGAGGCGAAGTCCGTCGTGGAGCCGAACAGCCCGCCGGTGATCAGATTGCCGAAGAACCACGGCTCGGTCTTGGTTGCCAGCTCCTTCGTGACGGTCTTGTACCCCGCCAGTTCGAAGGTAAGCGTCTGATCGTCCTTTTTATCCAGGCGCGTACTGACGGGCGTTTCGCCTATCGCCTTGCCGTCCACGCGTACCGTGGCGCCGCTCGGCTCGGATTCGAAAGACACGCTCTGGCTGGTTCCCCCGACGATGGTGGCGCAGGCCGCACAGAGCAGGCTGCCTGATATGACCAGGCAGGTCAGCATGATTTGCTTCATTGGATTCCCCCGTTTCGGAAAGGCGTCTCGCGGGCATCCGGCGATGCTCGAACACGAGAGCGCGTCGTAGCGCCACGACGAATGTCGGCCGCTGCCGGGGGTATCGGCCGGTCGCGTGGTCGAACCGAAGGACGTTCTGCGCCGGACATGTCCGGGATTGGCACGACGGACGCCGCGGCGGATTCATGTGCGTGACCCGCACTGTTTCCCGTGACGCATCCGAAAGTGGCGGCGCAGCGCTGTCCGGCGGATCGCGGCACCCGCTAAACGGCGGCCGGACGTCGGGAACGGCAAGGGGAGCGTTCAGCGGCGATGCAATGCGAGGCCATGACACGCATTGACCGGATACACCGGCGATGCGAGGCTCTCGCCTGACGTTCCACGGCGCCCGGCTCGCTGGCTTTGTGCGTGCCACCACCCGGCACGGGCTCGCGCTGTGATGGTAACCGGGGCGACCGGCTGGCGACTCCGGCCGGGTCGAGGTTTACGCAGGGCCGGTCGGCTCTCGCTCAGTCCAGCGAGTTTTCATGCACGCCAACCGCCCGTTGTTCGTCGTCGGCTGCTCGCGCTCGGGCACGACGCTGGTGCAGTCGCTTCTGGCCACGAGCGATCGCCTGCTGGCGTTGCCGGAAACCAACCGGCTCTATGCCGTCGCCGACGACCTGGATCGTCGTCGCTTCGGGCACGTGGGCGGCGTCCGTCGGGTGCTGCGGGATCGTCTTCGGGGACTGTACAACCGCGCCGGTCTGACCCGGAAGTTCGACTGGTCCAAGAATGTGGACAAGCTGCCGCAGGCGCTGGGCGACGAAGTGCGGCGCCGAGCGCTGGGGCGGGAGCGCTCGATCGCGCGGATCTATACCCAGTTCGGCGAGATGCTCGACGCCGTGGCCGGCGACCGGCGCTGGGTCGAGAAAAGCCCGCAGAACATCTTCGTGCTGGACCTTATCGAGCGTCATTTCGCGCAGCCGCAGTTCGTGCACATCGTGCGGTCGCCGCTGGACAACATCGCCTCGCTCGTGGACGCCGCGCGCAAGTATTCGACCTTCGGTGAGCGTTTCGGCGGCGCCAACGGTCTCGTCAAGGCCGTCCGGTACTACAATCGGGCGCTGTCCTGCTCGGTGGCCCGCCGCGGCGCCGACGGGCATCTGATCCTGCGCTACGAGGCGCTGGCCGCGGATGTGGACCGCCATCTGAGGCGGCTGGAGGCGTTTCTGGGCCTGCCCGCCGATTCCTTGCACCCGGTGTACGACACGACCGATATCGTCAAGGACCACGAGGTCTGGAAGCGCAACAGCCGTGCGATCCGGCCGGCGTCTTCCAAGGCGCACGAGGTGTTCACCGCCGAGCAGATCGCCTACGTCGAGCGGCACGCGCTGGACCCGGATCGCTGGTTTCCCGTCTAGGGCATTTTGATCGCCCTGCACCGACCGGGCGTGTCGGCGGTGCTCGATCGCGGTCGGCCGGTTGGTCGCGCGCTCGCTTTTGATGCCGGGCCGTCGCGCCGATCGCACCGGCGTGATAGGAATACGGAACGATCATCCGACCGCAGGAACGGCCATGTTTCGATTCGACCGGCTTCGCACGTCGCGGCGCACTCGCCGCCGCCGTCCCGGCCTGACGGCCTCGGCGCTGATCCTGTTGATGCTGGCGGGCACGGCGGCCGGTGCGGGCGCGAACGCCGCGTCCGAGCCGTCGCGGATCATCGCCATGATCGGCGCCGGCAACATGGGCCAGGCGCTGGGCAATCTCTGGGCAGCCGCCGGCTATCACGTGATATTCGCCACCCGGCATCCGGACGAGCTGGACGACGTGGTGGCCGCGGCCGGTCACGGCGCCGAGGCCATGGCGGTGGGCGCCGCGGTGGAGCGCGCCGATATCGTCACGCTGGCGGTACCCTACGCCGCCGAGCCGTCGATCGCCGAGGCGCACGGCGAGGCGATGGTCGGCAAGGTGCTGGTGAATGTGGACAACGCCTTCGCCCATCGCGACGGCGAGATCGCCGCCAAGGCCGAGGCGGTCGGGGAGGCGGTCTATTCGGCGCGCCTGTTCGAGGGCACCCGCTTCATCCGCGCCTTCAATCTCAAGGGTGCCGCCAGTTTTCCGTCGCCGGACGCGGTCGAGGCGGCCGACTTCGAGATTCCCTGGACCACCAACGACGAATCCGTGCGCCCGATCGCCGAGGCGCTGATCGAGGCCACCGGGGGCACGCCGGTCTACGAAGGCGGCCTGGACAACGCCCGCGAATACTGAGCGCCGACGCGAGTGCGGCGATCACTCGGGCGTGTCGGGCACGTCCGGACGCATGTCCATATAGGAGCGGTCGTTGAGCGTGCGGTAGACGCCCGCGATGTTCGGCGCCAGCCATTCGTCGTACATGCGCAGATCGTCGAAGGCCGGCAGGCGGATCTCATCCTGCAGGGTGGCGAGCGACTTGCCCGCGAGCATGCCGTCGCGGACCCGGGTGTAGAGCTGTTCGAGATAGTCGCGGTAGCGGGCGACGTCGGCCCGGCTGCCGGCCTCGGCGTGGCCGCCGACGAACAGATCGAAGTCGATGGCCAGAATCTCGTCGGTGCTGTCGATCATGCCCTGGATGTCGTAGCCCTTGAGATCCCGGTAGGGCATGCGGCCGAGCACGATCCAGTCGACCACGTGCATCACGTCGGCCGGCTGGAAGTGCATGCTGATCGAGCCGCGGCCGTTGTTCACGCCGTGGTAGCGCAGATGCACCCGGGCGGCGCCGAGATGGAGCGTCATCTCGTCGTTGAACGTCAGCTCGGGGATGCGCGTGTCGGCGCGGGTGTGCACCAGATCGGCGCGCGCCAGCCGGTGGGCGACGAAGCGAACGCCCTCGCCGTCGAGCGCGCGACCGCCGTAGGTGTGGTCGATGTGATTGTGACTGTAGATCACGTAGCGCAGGGGCGCGTCGAAGCGCGTCTCGAGTTCACGCCCGAGCCAGGCGGCGGCCTCGGCGTCGATCGGGTCCGTGGCCACGATGCCGGCGTCGGTCACCATGAACACCGAGCGGTAGTTGCCCGCCGTGAAACGGTAGACGTCCCCCTGCATGCGCTCGATCTCGTAGTCCGCGGCGCCGGCCGGGGCTAGCGGGACCAGCAGGCCGGCGAGCAGCGCCGCGGCGGCGATCAGTCGTGTCTTCATGCACGGCGGGCGGTGGGCATCATGGCCCGGAGTATGCCAGCGCGGCGCGCGTGCCGCGGTGGACGCCTACTGCAGCGTGGGCGAGGGCGCGTCGGGGTCCTCGATCAGCGCCTCCACATCGGTCGGGCTGAAGGTGTAGACCGTGTTGCAGAAGTGGCACTGGGTTTCGAGCTCGCCCTGTTCGGCGATCACGCTGCGCAACTCCTCGGCACCGAGCTGGTGCAGGGCGCGGCCGAAACGCGCGCGCGAACAGGTACAGCGAAAGATCACCGGCGCCGGCTCGAACAGCCGCGGCACCTCCTCGTGGAACAGCCGGTAGAGCACCTGCCGGGGCTCCAGCGCGGTCAGTTCCGAGGCGGTGATGGTGGCGGCGAGATGGTTGATGCGCTCCCAGGCCTCCGGGTCGGCGGTGGTCTCGGCCGCCGGCAGCTTCTGGATCAGCAGGCCGGCGGCCCGATGCGCGTCCGTGGCCAGCCAGAGCCGGGTCGGCAGCTGCTCGGACTGGGCGAAATAGTTCTCGAGACAGCCGGCGATGGTGCCCGCGGCCAGGTCGACGATGCCCTGGTAGCGCTGGCCGCCCTCCGGATCGAGCGTGATCACCACCCGGCCGTCGCCGACCAGTGCGGCCAGGGACGGCTCGTCGAGCGCGGCCACCGCCGCGTCGTCGAACCGGGCGATGCCGCGCAGCCGCTGGGCGCTCTCGGTGCTGCCCGGGTTGGATTCGGCCATGAGCAGCGACAGCGCTCCGTTGCCGCGGATCTCGATGCTCAGCGTGCCGTCGAGTTTGACCGTCGCGGTCAGCAGCGCGCAGGCGGCCAGCAGCTCGCCGAGCTGGCGTTCGATCGGCGCCGGATAGTCGTGGCGCGCGATGGCGTCCTGATAGGTCGCCTCCAGCTGCGTGATCTCGCCGCGCACCGGCGTGTCGTCGAACAGGAAGCGTTGCAGATGATCGGCGGGCATGGCGGCACTCGTCTCGGATGTGAACGGGAAATGTGCGCTCGGGACGTCGGTTTCAACTCGGGACGCGGTGTGGTGTCGACCGCGCTGCTCGTGTGGCCGGTTTCGGCCCGGATCGTGGCCGCGATGTCAGTGTAGCGTCGTTTGTCCGCCTGGCCGTGGCGTACGGCTGCGAATGCAAGGACGCGCATCGCCCGGTCTCGCTCGCTCGCGGCGAACGCGACAACGGCGGCCTCTTTGTCGGCCTGGCTTGCGGTCGGTCCCGGCCCCGCGGAGCCCGGACGCGCGCCGTGCCGTATGGCACCGGTTACGCATGATGAAATCGGGCACGGCAGTGGCGCCAGGAGTGCGCGAATGGTGCCCCGAAGGTCGCGGCAGCAGGTCCGGGAGGCCACGCTCATGAGCCATTGTCAGCACTCGATGCAAAATCGCAACAACGCCACGATCGCGCGTCACGCCGAGGATCTGCGCCGCCTCTGCGGCATGACCTCGTACACGCGCGCGCTGGCCGAAGCGGTCGCCATTCGCGGTCTCGTACCGGCAGCGGTGCCGCAGGCACTGGCGATACTCGGTCTGCCCCGCGTCACGACGACCGGCACGCTGCTGGCCGACGGGCGCGGCTGGGTGAGCCGCGTGGTGCATTATCACGACGACGGCCGCGAGGTCGCGCGCTGGCTGGCCGGCCGCGAACTGCTGCTGGTGCTGTGCTGTCCGCCGCGACGCTTCGCCGCCTACGAACTCGCGGCCACGGCCTGAGGCCGTTGTCGCCCGCGGCGGTGGCCCTCGGGCGATCGTCGCGCTGCAACGACGGGACGCGCCGCGGCGTAGACTGATACAGGCCCCAAGCCGGAGATTGGTCATGTCGATGCCGCAGGAGGCGGGCTACCACCCGCTCGCCCGTTGCTTTCACTGGCTCGTCGCCGTGCTCGTCTTCGCGGTCTGGCCGCTGGGCGCGCTGATCTCGGTGGTGGGCGAGGACGTTCGGACCGGCTTCTATTTCTGGCACGAATCGCTGGGCTTCGTCGTGCTCTGGCTGATGCTGGCGCGTCTGTGCGTGCGCTTTCTCACCACCACGCCGGGCCCGCCGGCAGGCCTGCCGGGCGCCCTGGCGGGGCTGGCCCACGCCAACCAGTGGGCGCTCTATCTCGTGCTGATCGCGCAGCCGGTGGTGGGTTTTCTGGCCACCAACGCACACGGTTTTCCGCTGGACTGGTTCGGGTTGGGCACGGTGCCGAGCCCGGTGGGCGAGTCGCCGGCGCTGGCCGAGACGCTGTCGGCGATCCACTACTGGCTCGCCTGGGCAGTCCTGGCGCTCGTGGGCCTGCATGTGGCCGGGGTGCTGTATCACCGCGTGATCCGGCACGACGGGGTGCTCGCGCGCATGACCTGAGTGTGGCCGTTGCTCGTGGCGGCCGCGTCACCGGGCGGGTTGCGGAAAATCCGGATTGTTGGCGGACCGAACGCCTGCGACGGTAACGCTCCGTCCGGCTACCCACCGGCCATGACACGCGCCGCCACGGGGGCCGCTTGCCCAAGAACATCGTCATCTGCTGCGACGGCACGAACAGTCAGTTCGGCGGCGTGAACACCAACGTCGCCCATCTGTTCGATTCGCTGGCGCCCGACGGGCCGAAGCAGTGCGCCTGCTACGAGCCCGGGGTGGGCACCTTCGGCGCCGACTTCTTTTCGCTGAACGTCGGGCGCACGCTCGGCAAGGCGCTGGGCGCGGCGTTCGGCTACGGCATCAAGCAGAACCTGACGCGGGTGTATCGCTATCTCGTGGACACCTACGAGCCGGGCGACCGATTGTTCGTGTTCGGCTTCAGCCGTGGTGCCTTCACCGCGCGCTCGCTGGCGTCGCTGGTGGATCAGTGCGGGGTGCTCGATCGCGCCGGTCGCGATCGCGCGGGCGCGGTGGTGGCCGCCTACCTCGACGGCGACGATATCGCGGACGCGCGTCGGCGCACGGGCCCGGTCGCGGGCTGTGCCCCGCACTTCGTCGGCGTGTGGGAGACGGTGGGTGCGCTTGGCCTGCTGCTCCGGCTGCGGCGTTTTCACGACAACCGCCTGAGTCCGGGCGTGACGCATGCGGTGCAAGCGCTGGCCATCGATGAGAGACGCCGCAGTTTCGCGCCCACGCTCTGGGACGAGCGCCGGCTGGCGTCGGGGTAGCGGGTGCGCCAGTGCTGGTTCGCCGGCGTGCACAGCGACATCGGTGGCGGCTATGTCGACCGCGATCTGGCCGACATCACGCTGCGCTGGATACTGGCCGAGGCCGAGTCCGCAGGCCTGCGGGTATCCCCGGACGCCCGTGCGCGTCTGCAGGGGAATCCGGCGGGACGGCTGCACGATTCGTATCGCGGGTTCTGGCGATTGCTCGGCACGCATGTGCGCCGTATCGCAGCGGATGCCTGTATCCATGTCTCGGTCGCCCGGCGTCTGGCACGCCGGCCCGACTACCGCCCCGCCAACCTGCCGGAGCGCGCGCGACCGCCCGCGCCGTGAGCACCGCGGCCGGCGGTCCGGCCGCGGCGGCGCACGCTCAGCCGCCCGGCTCGTAGCCGAGGTTCGGGCCGATCCATTTTTCGGCGGTGGCAATGTCCCAGCCCTTGCGCTCGGCGTAGTCCTTGACCTGATCCTTGGCCACGCGGCCGAGCACGAAATAGCGTGACTCGGGATGGCTGAAGTACCAGCCGGACACCGCCGCGCCGGGCCACATCGCCCGCGAATCGGTGAGCGTGATGCCGGTGGTGTTGTCCACGTCCAGCAGTTTCCAGAGCGCATCCTTCTCGGTGTGCTCCGGGCAGGCGGGATAGCCGGGCGCCGGACGGATGCCCTCGTACTTCTCGCCGATCAGGTCCTCGTTGGCCAGCGACTCGTCCGGCGCGTGGCCCCACAGCTCGGCGCGCACGTACTTGTGCAGCCATTCGGCGAAGGACTCGGCCAGGCGGTCGGCCAGCGCTTCGACGAGGATGGCGTTGTAGTCGTCGTTCTGTTCCTTGAAACGCTCGACGATCTCCTTGGAGCCCAGCCCCGCGGTCACGGCGAAACCGCCGATCCAGTCGTCCTTGCCCGAATCCTCGGGGGCGATGAAGTCGGCGAGCGAGCGGTTGGGCACGCCCTTGCGGTGCTCGGTCTGCTGGCGCAAGTTGTGTAGAACCTGCACCGTTTCGCTGCGATCGTCCGAGAGCACGTGGATATCGTCGCCGACCCGCTTGGCCGGGAACAGGCCGGCCACGCCGTTGGCGGTGAGCCACTTGTCCTCGACGATCTTCTTGAGCATGGCCTGGGCCTCGTAGAAGAGCTTGCGCGCCTCCGGGCCCTTGTTGGGATCGTTGAGGATGTCGGGGTAGCGGCCCTTCATCTCCCAGGACAGGAAGAACGGCGTCCAGTCGATGGTGTCGACGAGCTTCTCGATCGGAAAGTCGCGGAAGACGTACATGCCGGATTCGGGCGTGGCCTCGCCGTTGGCTCCGCTCTTGGCATGGGGCGGCGCCTGGCGCTCGCCGAACTCGGTTGTCTCGGGCAGCTTCGGCCGCGGCGGCGCGTAGTTTTCCCAGTCCAGTTGCACGCCGTTGGCGCGGGCGTCGGACAGCGTCAGGAATTTGTCCTTCTTCTTGTTGGCGTGGCGCTCGCGCAGCTTGTCGTAGTCTTCCTTGAGCTCGTCCACGAGTTCCGCGCGGGCTTTCTTGTCGACCATGCGCGAGGCGACCGGCACCGAACGGCTGGCGTCCTTGACCCACATCACGGCGCCGTCGTAGCGGGGGTCGATCTTGACTGCGGTGTGGGCGCGGGAGGTCGTGGCACCGCCGATCAGCAGCGGGGTGTCCATGCCGCGGCGCTGCATCTCGCTGGCGACGTTGACCATCTCGTCGAGCGACGGGGTGATCAGGCCCGACAGGCCGATGATGTCCGCGTCGTGCTTCTCGGCGGCGCTCAGGATCTCGTTCATCGGCTGCATCACGCCGAGGTCGATCACCTCGAAGTTGTTGCACTGGAGCACCACGCCGACGATGTTCTTGCCGATGTCGTGCACGTCGCCCTTCACGGTCGCCATGATGATGGTGCCGTTGTTCGAGCCCTTGTCGGCCTCGTCCTTTTCTTCCTCGATATAGGGCAGCAGATAGGCCACGGCCTTTTTCATCACGCGCGCGGATTTCACCACCTGCGGCAGGAACATCTTGCCGTCGCCGAACAGATCGCCGACGACGTTCATGCCGTCCATCAGCGGCCCTTCGATGACCTCCAGCGGCTTGTCGGCCTGCTGGCGGGCCTCTTCGGTGTCCTCGGTGACATAGGTGTCGATGCCCTTGACCAGCGAATGCTCGAGGCGCTTGGTGACCTCCCATTCGCGCCAGGCGAGATCTTCCTTCGAATCCTTCTGCTTGCCCTTGCCCTTGTATTCCTCGGCGAGATCGAGCAGGCGCTCGGTAGCGTCGTCGCGCTTGTTGAGCACCACGTCCTCGCAAGCCTCGCGCAGCGCCTCGGGAATATCGTCGTAGACCTCGAGCTGGCCGGCGTTGACGATGGCCATGTCCAGACCGGTCGGGATGGCGTGATAGAGAAACACCGAGTGCATCGCCTGACGCACGGTCTCGTTGCCGCGGAACGAGAATGACACGTTCGACAGCCCGCCGGAGAAGTGGGCGTGCGGGCAGGTCTCACGCAGTCGCTTGACCGCGTTGATGAAATCGACCGCGTAGTTGTTGTGCTCCTCGATGCCGGTGGCGATCGCGAAGATGTTGAGATCGAAGATGATGTCCTCGGGCGGGAAATCGAGCTTTTCCAGCAGCATGTCGTAGGCACGCTGGGCAATCTCGACCTTGCGGTCCTCGGTGTCGGCCTGGCCGTCCTCGTCGAAGGCCATGACCACCACGGCCGCGCCGTAGTCCAGGCAAGCCTGGGCCTGGTCGAGGAATTTCTCCTCGCCTTCCTTGAGCGAGATGGAATTGACCATCCCCTTGCCCTGGATGCACTGCAGGCCGGCCTCGATCACCTCCCACTTGGACGAGTCGACCATCACCGGCACCTTGGCGATGTCCGGCTCGCCGGCGATCAGGTTCAGGAAATGGCGCATGGCCTCGAGGGAATCCAGCATCCCCTCGTCCATGTTCACGTCGATGACCTGGGCGCCGTTCTCGACCTGGTTGCGGGCCACGTCCAGCGCGGTGTCGTAGTCGCCTTCCTTGATCAGGCGCATGAAGCGCTTGCTGCCGGTGACGTTCGTGCGTTCGCCGATGTTGATGAAGTTGCTTGCGTCCATGAAGACCCTCGTCGGGGCGGCTGCGCTAACGGCACCGCCGTGAAACGTCACGCCCGGCGCGCGCGAGGCGCGGCGGCCGGGCGGCTTGAAATGACGCGCGGCTGCTGCCGCGCGATGGTTCTCAGGCCGATGCGGTGAACGGCTCGAGACCCGACAGGCGCATCGCGCGCTTGATCTCGGGACGCTGGCGTGGCGTCTTGCCCGCGACCGCATCGGCGATCGCGCCGATATGCTCGGGTGTGGAGCCGCAGCAGCCCCCGGCCATGTTGAGCAGACCCGATTCCGCCCATTCGCCGATGTGCTCGGCCATCTCGTCCGGCTGCAGGTCGTACTCGCCGAACTCGTTGGGCAGGCCGGCGTTGGGATAAGCGTGCGTGTAACAGGTTGTGATGCGCGAGATCTCCTCGACGTACTGGCGCAGCGCGTCCGGGCCCAGCGCGCAGTTCAGGCCCATGGTCAGCGGCCGGGCGTGGGCGACCGAGTTGTAGAAGGCCTCGGTGGTCTGGCCCGAGAGCGTGCGGCCCGAGGCGTCGGTGATCGTGCCCGAGATCATCAGCGGCACGTCGATGTCGCGCTCGCGCAGGAGCCGGCGATAGGCGTAGATCGCGGCCTTGGCGTTGAGCGTGTCGAAGATCGTCTCCATCAGGATGATGTCGACGCCGCCCTCGAGCAGGGCCTCGGCGGCCTCGCCGTAGGCCTGGGCCAGCTCGTTGAAGTCGGTGTTGCGCTTGCCGGGGTCGTTGACGTCCGGCGAGATCGAGGCGGTGCGGTTGGTCGGGCCGATCACCCCGGCGACGAAGCGCGGCCGCTCCTCGGTGCTGTATTCGTCGGCGACCTCGCGCGCGATCCGGGCCCCCTCGCGATTGAGTTCCGCCGCCAGGTCCTCCATGTGATAGTCGGCCTGGGCGATGGTCGTCGAGGAGAAGGTGTTGGTCGTGATGATGTCCGACCCGGCCTCGGCATACGCCGAGCTGATGTCGCGGATCAAGTCCGGATAGGTCAGGGTCAGCAGATCGTTGTTGCCCTTGAGATCGCTGTCCCAATCGGCGAAGCGCTCGCCGCGATACTCGGACTCGTCGGGACCATGGTTCTGGATCATGGTGCCCATGGCGCCGTCCAATACGAGAATTCGGTCTGCGAGTGCGGCGTGCAGCAGCTCGTTTCGCTGGTCGCTCATGTAACAGATGTCGCGAAGTGAGGCCACACAGTATATCCGCTTATCCGGATAGGCGGAAAATCCGACCGGAATCGCCGACCCGTGTCGGCGCCGGCTTGACGCCGTCAAGCGCGCTATCTAGGCTCTTCCACGCTACAGGTATCCGCGGCCGAGCCGCCGCGGATCGAAACGGGAAGCCGGTGCGTCGCGCGCTCAGCGTGCAGACAAGGCCGGCGCTGCCCCCGCAACGGTAAGCGAGTCAGCGTCACCGCATGGGCCACTGGGCATCCGCCCGGGAAGGCGCGGCAGACGGGCGAAAGCCGCTCGCAAGCCCGGAGACCGGCCTGTCGCTTGGGGTGACGGCATCGCGGCGGGCGATGGCCGGCTGATGGGCGCCCGCGAGCCTGCGGACACGCGCCCGTTTTCCGGTTTTCTCCGATCGCGGCCGCGCCGTTTTCCGGCGCGCGGGTGCGCGCGTCCCAGTCCAGGGGGAACCGATGAATCATCCATTCCGCGGCGGCCGTCGCGCCGTAGCGCTGGCGATCGCCGGCGCGTTCACGACGGCCGCCCCCGTGACGTTCGCGGCGCCGTCCGCCAACGCGCGGTCCGCCGAGGCCGATCGCCTCGACAGCATCCAGGTCACGGCCACGCGCACGCCGCAGCGCGAGTCGCAGACGCTGGCGCCGACCACCGTGGTCACGCGCGCCGACATCGAGCGCCTGCAGGCGCGTTCGGTGCGCGACGTGCTGCGGCGCACGCCGGGCGTATCCATCGCCAACAACGGCGGCCCGGGCAAGTCCACTTCGGTCTTTCTGCGCGGTACCGAATCCGATCACACGCTGGTGCTAGTCGACGGCGTCGAATACCGCTCGGCGACCGTCGGCCAGGCCGCCATCGAGGATCTGCCGATCGAACAGATCGAACGCATCGAGATCGTGCGCGGCCCGCGTTCGTCGCTGTACGGTGCGGATGCGATCGGCGGCGTGATCCAGATCTTCACCCGCGACGGCCGGGGCACCAGCGGCACGCGGCCCTACTTCCAGCTCGGGGCCGGCAGCGACGGCACCTATGAGGGTCAGGTCGGCGTCTCGGGCAGCGACGAGAATTCGCACTACAACCTGAGCGTGACCGGGCGCCGGACCGACGGTTTCGACTCCTGTCGCTCGGAGGCGGCCGGCGCCGGCGGCTGTTTCGCCGACGAACCGGACGACGACGGTTACGATCGCGTCTCGCTGGCCTTCGATTACGGCCACATCTTCGACAACGGCGTCGAATGGGATCTCAATTTCCTGCGCTCGCAGGCCGACGTCGAGTTCGACGGCACGGCCCAGAACGCGAGCGACAGCATCCAGCAGATTATCGGCACATCCCTGACCTGGCGGCCGGTCGAGGCCTGGCGCACCCGGCTGTCCTACGGCAACAGCCAGGACGACGCCGACAACTTCCTGGACGGCGTCTACGTCACCGCCTTCGAGACGCAGCGTCATCAAGTCACTTGGCAGAACGACTGGACGTTGCCGAACGACGATCTGCTGACGCTGGGCCTGGACTACGAGCACGAGAGCGTCGACGGCGACAACGACGGCGATCGCCGCAACGATTTCACCGGCGATGCGCTCGAGGACAGCCGCGACAACAGCGCCGTGTTCGTGCAGTACCTCGGCGACTGGGGCCGGCATCACGTCCAGCTCGCCGGCCGCGGCGACGACAACGAGCAGTTCGGCGAGCACGCCACCGGCTCGGCCACCTACGGCTTCGATCTGACCGAGACCTATCGGCTCAGCGCCTCCTACGGCACGGCGTTCAAGGCGCCCACGTTCAACGAGCTGTATTTTCCGAACTACGGCAACCCCGATCTCGACCCCGAGGAGTCGGAGAGCGTGGAGATCGGCCTCGACGCCGATCACGACTGGGGCCGGTGGTCGCTGCACGCCTACCAGACTGAAATCGACGATCTGATCGCGTACGACGCGGCCACTTTCGGCCCCGCGAACATCCAGGAGACGCGGATCCGCGGCGCCGAGGCCAGCCTCGGCACGACCATCGCCGAGTGGCAGCTCAACACGCAGTTCACCTGGCTGGAGGCCGAGAATCGCACGGACGGCGCCGATCGGGGCAACGACCTGCCGCGTCGGCCCGGATATTCCGCGCAGTTCGATGTGGATCGTGCGTTCGGGCGCTACAGTGCGGGCGCGAGCCTGACGCTGGCCGATTCGAGCTATGACGACCTGGCCAATCAGAACGAGCTGGACAGCTATCAGCTCGTGGATCTACGCGTCGCGATGGATGTCGCACGCGACTGGCGGCTGCAGGCCCAGCTCAACAATGTCTTCGACGAGGACTACGAGACCGCACGGTTCTACAATCAGGCCGACCGCAATGTCTTCTTCACGCTGCGCTACCAGCCGCAGTAAACCGATGCCGCAGCGGGGCCGACGCGCCCGCTGCGGCCCCGACCGGAGCCACCATGAGCGACGAGACGACCGACACCGACAAGGATCGACGCCACAAGGCCGCGATGGCGAAGCAAAAGGATCGCGTGGACGCCGCGATCGAGGCCGCGGACACCGAACGCGGCGTGTTCGTGTTCATCACCGGCAAGGGCAAGGGCAAGTCCTCCTCGGCCTTCGGCATGGTCATGCGCGCGCTGGGCTACGGCCAGAAGATCGGCGTGGTGCAGTTCATCAAGGGCGTGCAGCTCTCCGGTGAGGAGCTCTATCTGCGCGATCACTGCCCGCAGGTGGATTTCCACCAGATGGGTACTGGATTCACGTGGAACACCCAGGATCGCTCGGGCGACATCGAAGCCGCCGAGCGGACCTGGGGCTATGTCGAACCGATGCTGCGCGATGCCTCCTACGATCTGGTCGTCATCGACGAGCTGACCTACATGCTTGGCTACAAGTATCTGGACGAGCAGCGCGTGCTGGATGCGATCGCGAACCGGCCGCAGGAGCAGTCGGTGATCGTCACCGGTCGCGGCGGCGGTTCGGCCCTGCGTGAGCTCGCCGACACGGTCTCCGAGGTCGACAACGTCAAGCACGCCTTCAAGGCCGGCATCAAGGCGCGGCGGGGCGTGGACTACTGATCGCCGCCGCGGACGACAACGCGCACGGCGCGCCGGCATGCTGGTCGGCCGCAGCGCTGGCGGGCGACGCGACGCCGCTCGCTCTGCCCGCCGGTGCCCTGCCGCCCGGCTGGCACGGCCGCGTCGATCGCGGGGCCGTCGGCGTGCTCTTCGATCGCCCGCGCCCGGTGCTCAGTTCGGCGCTGGTCAATGGCGGCTGGGGGCAGGCCGGCGGTTTCTGCAACATGACCGTTGATGCCGCTGCGCCCCGGCACGCCGGCGGGCCCGCAGCGCTGGTCGCCGAGACCGCGGCGGCGCGAGGCCTGCCCGCCGACAGCGTGGGCATGATGACCGGCGCCTGGATGCACCGGCTGCGGCTGGCCAGCGTCCGCGAGGCCGGCCACACGCTGTGTCTGCTGCTCACCGCGGGTCTGGCCAACGCCCGCCGCGCCGGGGACCCCGCCGACGGCGCCGAGCTGGTGCCGGCCGGCGATGGGCCGCTTGGTGATGAGCCGGTCGGCACCATCAACTGCGCCTTCGGCACCAGTCTGGCGCTGACGCCGGCGGCCTGTGCCGAGACGCTGGCCACGCTCACCGAGGCCAAGACGGCGACGCTCGCCGATCACGGCGTGACCAGCCCCGTCACGGGCGCGCCGGCCACCGGCACCGGGACCGACGCCACCGCGGTCTTCGCCGGCCTCGACGGCGCGCCGCTGGCCTACACCGGCAAGCACACCCGTTTCGGCGAGCTCGCGGCGCGGCTGATGATCGCCGCGCTCGGCGACGCGCTGGCGGGGATGCGGGGAGTGGCCCATGCCCGCTAGGACGCTCATGATCCAGGGCACGGCCACCGACGCCGGCAAGTCGACCCTGGTCGCCGGGCTGGCCCGGGCCTGGCATCGGCGCGGCGTGGCGGTGGCCCCGTTCAAGCCGCAGAACATGTCGCTCAACAGCGCGGTGTCGGTCGACGGCGGCGAGATCGCCCGCGCCCAGGCCGTCCAGGCCCAGGCCTGCGGGCTGGCGCCGACGATCGACATGAGCCCGGTGCTGATCAAGCCCTCCAGCGACACCGGCGCCCAGGTCATCGTCCACGGCCGCGCCGTGGGGGCGATGGGGGCCGGCGCCTATCACGACTACAAGCGCGTCGCGATGGCCGCCGTGCGCGCCTCCCACGCCCGTCTGGCGGCGGCCCATGAGCGGGTGCTGGTCGAGGGCGCGGGCAGCCCCGCCGAGATCAATCTGCGCGACGGCGATATCGCCAACATGGGCTTCGCCGAGGCCGTGGACTGTCCGGTGATCCTGGTCGCCGATATCGACAAGGGCGGCGTGTTCGCCCAGATCGTGGGGACGCTGGCGCTGCTGTCGGACTCCGAACGCGACCGGGTGGCCGGGTTCGTGATCAATCGCTTCCGCGGCGATATCGCCCTGCTGCAGTCCGGTCTCGACTGGCTCGAGGCCCATACCGGCAAGCCGGTGTTCGGCGTGCTGCCCTGGCTGACCGGTCTGCATCTGGAGGCCGAGGACGCGATCGCGCGCGACCAGCGCCTGGACGGCGAGCCCCGGATGGTGGTCGAGGTGCCGGCCCTGCCGCGCATCTCCAACCACACCGACCTCGACGCCCTGCGATTGCACCCGCAGGTGGATCTGCGCTGGGTCGGGCCCGGCGATCGCCCGGGCGGTGCGGATCTGATTGTGCTGCCCGGCTCCAAGAACGTGCGTGCGGACCTTGCCTTCCTGCGCGAGCGCGGCTGGGACGACCATATCCGACGGCACCTGCGCTACGGCGGCAAGCTGCTCGGCATCTGCGGCGGCTACCAGATGCTGGGGCGCAGCGTGGCCGATCCGGAAGGCGTGGAGGACGCGCCCGGCACCACCGCGGGGCTGGGCCTGCTCGATCTGGAGACCACGATCGACACCGAGAAACACCTGCAGAACGTGGCCGGCACGCTGGTCGCGGGCGGTGCGGTGCGCGGCTATCGCATCCACTGCGGCCACACCACCGGGGCCGCGCTGGCGCGGCCGTTCGTGGCCCTGGCCGACGGCCCCGACGGCGCGATCTCGGCGGACGGACAGATCGCCGGCACCTATCTGCACGGCCTGTTCGACACCGCCGCCGGCTGCGACGCCCTGCTGGCCTGGGCGGGGTTGGCCGACGGTCAGGCGGTCGACCAGCAGGCGATCCGCGAGGCGGAACTGGAGCGGCTGGCCGACGCCGTCGAGGCCGCCATCGATCTGGACCGGCTGCCGTGAAGCCGCGCACGCTGCTCGTCGTGCTGACACTGGCGCTGCCGGCGGCGCTGCTGGTGGCGATCCTGCTGGGCGCGGTGGCGCTGCCGCCCGCCGGCGTGTTCGCGGCGCTGGTCGGTCAGGGCGACGACGCCCGGCTCGGGCTGATCGTGCAGCACATCCGCGCGCCGCGCGCCGTGCTCACCGCCCTGGTGGGCGCGCTGCTGGCGGTCTGCGGCGCGGCCATGCAGGGGCTGTTCCGCAATCCGCTGGCCGATCCCTCGCTGATCGGGGTGACCGCCGGGGCCTCGGCCGGCGCCAGCCTGGCCATCGTCTTCGGCGGCGCCCTGTCCGGGCTGGCGGGGCTGTCGCTGGTCTCGCTGGGCGCCTTCGCCGGCGGCACTCTGGCCGTGATCGTCGTCTACCGGCTGGCCACCGACGCCGCCGGCACGTCGGTGGCGACCATGCTGCTGGCCGGCATCGCCATCGGCGCGATCGCCGGCAGCCTGTCCTCGCTGCTTGAGTTCTATGCCAGCAACGACATGCTGCGCCGGATCAGCCTCTGGCGCATGGGCGGTCTGGACGGCGCGAACTGGCCGCGGGTGGCCATCGTGGCCGCCGTGGCCGTGGTCATCCTCGGCGTTCTGCCAGCCCAGGCGAACGCACTCAACGCCCTGCTGCTGGGCGAATCCGAGGCGCGCCATCTGGGTGTGGCCGTGGATGCGGTCAAGCGCCGGCTGGTGCTTCTGGCCGCGGCCGGGGTCGGGGTCTCGGTGGCGGTGGCCGGAGCCATCGCCTTCGTCGGGCTGGTGGTGCCGCATGTGGTGCGCATGCTGATCGGGCCGGACCACCGCGGGCTGCTGCCGGCCTCGGCGCTCGCCGGCGCGGTGCTGCTGCTGGCCGCGGACACCCTGGCGCGCCTCGTGATCGCCCCGAGCGAGCTGCCGGTGGGGCTGCTCACCGCGCTGCTGGGGGCGCCGTTCTTCATCTCGCTGCTGCGGCGGCGGCGCGAATACGGGATGCCGTGATGCTCGAGGTGGCCGACGTCGATGTCGCCCGCGGCGGCCGGACCCTGCTCCGCGGGCTGTCGTTCCATCTGGCCGCCGGCGAGCGGCTGGCCGTGATCGGGCCCAACGGCGCCGGCAAGTCCAGCCTGCTGCACACGCTGATCGGCGATCACGCCCCCGCGCGCGGCGACATCCGTGTCGGCGGCCGGCCGCTGACCGCGCTCGGCGATCGCGAGCGGGCCTGTCGACTGGCGCTGTTGCCGCAGGCGAGCACGCTCGATTTCCCGTTCACGGTGGACGAGGTGGTGGCCCTCGGGCGCACCCCGCACGCCTCAGGCGCGGTCGCCGACCGGGCCGTGATCGAGGCGGTCTGTGCGGCCACCGACATCGATCATCTGCGCCGCCGGCTGTACCCGCGGCTGTCGGGCGGCGAGAAGCAGCGGGTCCAGCTGGCCCGCGTGCTCGCCCAGATCTGGCGCCCGGAGGACGCCGGTGAGCGCCTGCTGCTGCTCGACGAGCCGGTGGCCGCGCTGGACATCGGCCATCAGGCGCTGGTCATGGATCGCATCGCCGCCTTCGCCGCCGGCGGTGCGGCCGTGGTCGTGGTGCTGCACGACATCAGCCTGGCCGCGCGCCACGCCGATCGCATGCTCGCACTGCGCGACGGCGCGGCCGTGGCTCAGGGCGTGCCGGCGGATGTCGTCACGGTCGATACCATGCGCCGCCTTTTCGATGCCGATGCCTGTGTGATGACGCATCCGCGCACCCATACACCGGTGGTGCTGCATGGCTGAGGGTAGGTGCGCACATCTGGTGCTCGGCGGGGCCCGCAGCGGCAAGTCCGCCTTCGCGGAAGCGCAGGCGCTGGCGGCCGGGGATGTCGGCCGCTGGGTCTATGTGGCCACCGCCCGGGCGCAGGATTCGGAGATGCAGGACCGCATCGACCGCCACCGGGCCCGGCGCGACCCGCGCTGGGAGACGGTCGAGGCGCCGCTGGATCTGGCCGCCGCGCTGGCCCGCCACGACGCGCCCGGCACCTGCGTGCTGGTCGACTGCCTCACCCTGTGGCTGACCAACGCACTCACCGAAGACTGCTGGCCCGCCGAACGCGAGGCGCTGCTGACGGCGGTCGCGGCCAGCCGCGCCCGGCTGCTGCTGGTCAGCAACGAGGTCGGCTCCGGGGTGGTGCCGATGGGCGCGCTCTCGCGCACGTTCGTGGACGAGGCCGGGCGCCTGCACCAGCGTCTGGCCGCGACCTGCGCCCGCGTCACCCTGGTGGTGGCCGGCCTGCCGACGACCCTGAAGGACGACTGCCCATGAACGACTGGCTGCTGCGGCCCACCGCCGCCATCGACCCCACGGCCCGGGCGGCGGCGCGCGCCCGTCAACGACAGCTGACCAAGCCGCCCGGGGCCCTCGGCCGCCTGGAGATTCTGGCCGAGGACTTCGCCGGCTGGCAGGGGCGCGCCGTGCCCCGGCTGGAGCGCGTCGATGTCTGCGTGTTCGCCGCCGATCACGGCGTGGCGGCGCGCGGGGTCTCGGCCTTTCCGCAGGCGGTCACGGGGCAGATGATCGCCAACTTCGCCACCGGCGGCGCCGCGGTGGCCGTGCTCGCGCGCGCCGGCGACGCGCGTCTGACCGTGGTCAATCTGGGCACGGTCGAGCCGCTGCCGGCCGCCGCCGGCGTGCTCGACCTGCAGCTGGCACCCGGCAGCGCGGATTTCACCTTGACGCCGGCGCTGACGCCGCCGCTGCTGGAGGCCGCGCTCGCCGCCGGCCGCGCACGTGTCGACGCGGCCGCGTCGCTGTTCATCGGCGGCGAGATGGGCATCGGTAACACCACCAGCGCGGCTGCGGTGCTGGCCGGGCTGCTCGACGTCGCGCCGGAGGCGGCGATCGGTCGCGGCACCGGCGTGGACGACGCCGGCCTGGCGCGCAAGCGCGAGGCCATCGCCGCCGGTCTGGCCCGCCACGGCGGCGACTGGCGGGCACTGGCCGGCCCCGAGCGCGCCCTCGCGGTGCTGCAGCGGGTCGGCGGGCTCGAGATCGCGGCCCTGGCGGGCGCTTTCGTGGCCGCGGCCCAGGCCGGCGTGCCGGTGCTGGTGGACGGCTTCATCACCACCGTCGCCGCCCTGGCCGCCTGTGCGATCAACCCCGGCACGCGCGACTGGCTGCTGTTCGCCCACCGCTCGGCCGAGGCCGGTCACGGCCGCGCCCTCGCCGCCCTCGAGGCAGAGCCGCTGCTGGATCTGGGCATGCGCCTCGGCGAGGGCAGCGGCGCGGTCGTCGCGCTGTCCCTGCTGCGCTCGGCGCTGGTCGTGCATGCCGACATGGCGACCTTCGCCGATGCCGGCGTGGCCGACGGCGGGGGCGGCGAATGACCGGGATCGCGACCACGACCATCGACCTGCTGCGCCACGCCGAGTGCGAGGGCGGCGCCATCTTCCGCGGCTCGCGGGACGTGGCCCTGGCCGCGGCGGGCTGGGCGCGGCTGCGGCGCGTGGCCGCGGGCGTGCCGGACTGGCAGTGGGTGACCAGCTCGCCGCTGATCCGCTGCCGGGCCTTCGCCGAGGCCCTGGCCGCCGAGCGCGGCCTCGCCTGCAGCGTGGACGCCCGGTTCCGCGAGATGTCCTTCGGCGCCTGGGAAGGCCGGCCGGTGGCCGACGTCTGGGCCGAGGACGAGACTGCGGCATCCGCCTGGCTGGCCGATCCCGAGGCCCACCCGCCGCCCGGCGGCGAGGCGCTGGCGGCGGTGCGGGCGCGCGCCCGCGAAGGCTTCGACGATCGCATCGACGCGGCCCGCGGCAGCCACGGCGTGATCGTGACCCACGGCGGGCTGATGCGCGCCCTGCTCGGCGATCTGCTCGCCATGCCGGGCACCGCCATCCAGCGGCTGGCCACGCCCTACGCCTGTCTCAGCCGCCTCCGCGTGACGCACGCGGCGCAAGGCGACATGCTGCGGCTGGTCGGACACAACATCGGCGGGGACGACGTCGCATGAAACGCCTGCAACCCTTCTGGCTCGCCTGCGCGCTGCTGACCACGCTGCCTGTCGGGCCGCTGGTGCACACGCCGGTCGCCTCGCGCGATTCCGGGCGTTCCGTGGTCTGCTACCCGCTGGTGGGGCTGTTGATCGGCTTGCTGGTCGCGCTCGCAGCGGGGCTGCTGGCGGGCGCGCACGCGGGGCTCGCGGCGGTGCTCACGCTCGCGGTCTGGGCGGCGCTGAGCGGTGCCCTGCATCTCGACGGTCTGGCCGACTGCACGGATGCCTGGTTCGCCGGCCACCGCGATCCCGAGCGCTGTCTGGCGGTCATGCGCGATCCGGCGGCCGGGCCGATGGCGGTGGTCGCACTGGTCCTGCTGCTGCTGACCAAGGCCACGGCGCTGACGGTCCTCGTCGGGACCGGGGATGCACTGGCGCTGGTCGCCGCGCCGGTGCTCGCGCGTTCGGGCGCGGCTGTGCTCATGGCGACCA
>NZ_AYKH01000043.1:82500-159177 GCF_003788635.1 Salinisphaera orenii subsp. orenii MK-B5 | reverse complement strand
ATCCGACATGCTGTGTCGTCGATCAGAAGTATTAGTGCCCTATGTCAACATATCTCGTGACGACATGCCCTAGCTCAGCAAGCTAACAATAGGCTCAAGCCGACCGGTTTTCGCTTGCGCTTCAACCGGCGGCCTGGGCCAGCGTTGGGTAGAAAGAAGGTCTAAATAGAAGAGAATGTGGGATCATAAGAGAATATGCGGTCAAGTCTTGCATTGCGCATTCGCGTCGTAAGCCATGTCGCGTCTCACCGCCTCACACAAACGAAGAATCCGGCTCCGAAACACCGAAAGCCGGATTATCGCTTCGCCCGCCGCTAAGCCGTATCTAGCGCATCAGCCCTAGTCGGAACCGCGTTGCGAGGTGTCGCATCCAATGCCACCTGTAGCTCGTCTACAAGCCGCTCGACTTTACGTGTTGCGTCAGCGATCGACATGGCCAGCACCTCGCCGCCCGCTTCCTGCCCCTCGATGGCCACGGTATGCATACGGGTAATACCGATGAATTCAAACGCCGAGGCCAGGTGGGGTTCCAGATGGTTCATATGCGCCATCTCTTCGCCGGTGGCCATGTTCATGCCCCCGCGCGCCGCCAGGACGACCACATGGCGTTCGCGGTCGGCGAGTTTGGCGATATAAGTCTCGGATGGGTTGGTCTCGTCGATATCGACCGTTCGGCCAATCCTGACGACCTGGTCGACCCACGTTTTCAGAGGCGCAGGCACGCCGAAGTTATAGAGCGGCGTGCCGATCACCACGATATCCGCGGCGATCAGCTCATCGACCAACTCGTCGCTTTCGGCGAGTGCCTCTTTCATCCAGGGCTCACGGCGCTCGGTGGGCGTAAAGGCGGACGCCACCCAGTCGTGGTTGATGAAAGAGGGCGGGCATTGCCCCAGATCTCGATAAACGACAGCGTCTTCTGGCCGGCGAGACTGCCACCGGCTGACGAACTGGTGGGACAGGTAGCGGCTGTGCGAACCGTGGTGATCGGTGCCGGCCAGGCCCGGCCGGGCGCTGGCATCCATATGCAGAATGTGTGACATGAGCGGGCTCCGTTTCTGAACTGAATTCATCTATGATTGACGACGGATTCAGCATAGGGCGGCGCTAGAGAGTCCAACAAACGATCTTTCTGCGTGCTAAAAGATGAGATGAATTCATCCATGAAAAAGCGCCGCCTGCCTTCACTTTCGGCACTCCGGGCCTTTGAAGCCGCGGCCCGGCATGAAAGCGCCAAGCAGGCGGCGCTGGAACTCTCGGTCACGGCGACGGCGATCAGTCATCAGGTTCGAGGGCTGGAAGCGGCGCTGGGCATGGCGCTGTTCGTGCGCAAGCCGCGACAGCTCGAGCTGACCCCGCGCGGGCGCGAGCTTCAGCAGGTGTTGGAATCGTCCTTCGACGCCATCAGCCAAACCATCGAACGGCTGAGCGCCGCCCCCGAGCGCCAGGTGCTGACGCTGACGACCACCCCGGTGGTCGCCGTACGTTGGCTACTGCCCTGGATTTACAAACTGCGTGAGTCCCACCCCGATATTGATCTGCGCATTCATGCCACCCACGAGCCCGTATCACTGGATGGGTTGACGGCGGATATGGCCATTCGCCACGGCGACGGTCGCTGGCCGGGGCTGATCGCCGACAAGCTGTTCGATACCACCCTGATGCCTGCCTGCAGCCCAGGCCTTGCCCAGCGCCTGGGCGAGGCCGTAGCGGAATATCCGCTGATTCACTTTCGCCCCCAGGGCGTGCTGATATCGCCCATGGACTGGCCCGGATATCGGAAGCAAGCGGGGATGGTCGGGTTGAATACCGGTGCCGGGCTGGCGTTTTCGGACGAGAACCATGCCATTGCAGCGGCCGTGGGCGGCCAGGGCGTGATACTGATGAATCGTCAGCTCATCGAAGACGAGTTGGCGGATGGGCGCCTGGTCCAACCTTTCGGCCCCGAGCTGGAAGATCGCGCGTTCTTTCTGGTGCATCCCGAAAACCGTCGGCGCGATCCGACCCTTTCGGCCGTCAAGGCATGGGTGATGGGGGTATCACAAGAGGCGACTTCGTTACCGGGTTAAGAGGAGTTGAAAGTCTTGCACGGTGCATGGGCGCCGTAGGCCACCCCGCGTAGCTCCATCTCGCACAAGAAATCTGGCTTCCGAGCATCGGAAGCCGAACTGTCGCTTCGCTTGCCGCCATGCCTGGCTAACGCATCAGCCCTGGGATATCCGCGACGCGTCTCATCGTTTGTCCGGTCTCGTCGTTCAAGGCCCGGACGCCGACAGCCGCCTCAGCTGCGACACCCACACCAGCCGCCGGCCGAGCAGGGCGGCGGCCACGCTCAGACCGGCGATCAGCCCGATCCAGTAGCCGTAGACGCCCAGCCCTTCGAAGGCGCCGGCGACGCCGCGGCCGAGCAGGTTGCCCAGCCCCACGCCGACGCCCCAGTAGGAGACGAGCGTGACGATCATGATGATGCGCGTGTCCTTGTAGCCGCGCAGCGCACCGGCGATGCTCACCTGCAGCGCGTCGGAGAACTGATAGAGCGTGGCGATCAGCAGCAGTTGTACGGCCAGGCGCTGGATCTCCGCGTTGCCGGTATACAGCGACACCGCCCACGGCCCGCCGACGAGGATGATTAGGTCGA
Source organism: Salinisphaera orenii subsp. orenii MK-B5 (assembly GCF_003788635.1). GTDB lineage: Bacteria > Pseudomonadota > Gammaproteobacteria > Nevskiales > Salinisphaeraceae > Salinisphaera > Salinisphaera orenii. The sequence continues at coordinate 156,539 of NZ_AYKH01000043.1, read as the reverse complement.
TCACGAACGCCGCTGCCAGCGCGCAGGCCACGCCGTTGAAGGCCACGAAGCGCGCATGCCGATACTTGCCGCGGCCGAGCGCCTGGCCCACGCGCACGGTCAGCGCCATGCCGAGCGACAGCGGCAGCATGAACAGCACGGAGCTGAAGTTCAGCGCCACCGTATGCGCGGCGATCACGATCTCGCCGTAGCCGGCCAGAAACAGCGCGATCACCGTGAACAGCGACACCTCGGCGAAGATCGCCACACCCACCGGCAGACCCACGCGCAGCAGCTCGCCGATCAGCGCCGGCACCGGCCAGGAGAAGGCCGCACCAAAGCGGGCGCGCGCATAGACTCCGGCGAGCCGCGTGTAGCAGAACATCGCCAGAAACATCGTCCACATCGAGATCGCCGTGGCGATGCCGCAGCCGGCCGCGCCGAGCGCGGGCAGGGCGCGTAGCGATGCCGGCAGGTCGGGGCCGAACAGCGCGACGAGGCCGTCGCCGCCGTGGATGAGCCCATAGTTGGCGACGATGTTCACCGCCAGCCCCAGCAGCGCGAACTGCAGCGAGGCCCGGGTATGGCCCATGCCGTCGGAATAGAAGCGCAGCGTTTCGTAGAGCGCGATCGCCGGCAGGCCGAGGGCGACGCCGTCGAGATAGCGCAGCGCGAGTGTGGCCACGTCCTCCGGCACCGACATGAGCGTGAACACGGGTGCGGCCAGCGCGCGTACGCCCAGCGCACAGGCCATGCCCAGCACGGCCGCGACCCACAGCGCCTGATGCACGGCCGGGCGGATCGCGCCGAAGCGGCGCGCGCCCACGTGCTGGGCCACGATCGGCGTCAGGCCCATGAGCGTGCCGATCATGAACAGCACCAGCGGCAGCCACAGGCTGGAGCCCACCGACACCGCCGCCAGGTCGCGCGCGCTGGCATGGCCGGTCATCGCCACGTCCACCGTGCCCATCGCCACCTGGGCCAGCTGGGCGCCGAGGATCGGCAGCGCCAGCCCGATCAGGCGGGTGCTTTCGATCCGGCGAAGGGTGGCGTGTCGGGTGACGGACAAGACGGGCAGCCTGGCTGATGCGTGGGCGGTGGGTGGCTGGGACGCCGACGGCACGTGACGCGTTCCCGCGCGGGTCGGCGGCTCGGCGTGCGCCACGGCCCCGGCGGCGATACGACGCGTTGCCCGGGCCGACGCCCGGAACGGCCGTGCCGGCGGCCATTGTCGTACAAGACGCGGCGCTGGGTGCGTCGTGTCGTCGTGCGACCCCAGCCGGCGGTAGCGCCGGCTCGTGGGCACGGGCCGGTCATCACTTCATGAGCGCGCCCAGCAGGAGCCGTGTTGCGGGAGGACGAGGCGCCGTGCGCGCCGCGGCCTCATGCGGGGCCAACGTGTCGGCGCCCGGGATCGCCGCACCGCGCCGAGGTGTCGAAGCGTTTGTCCCCAGGGTTAGGCCGTCCGTGAAAATCGACCGTGGTCCCCGCGGCGTTATCCGTCTTGATCGGGGTTCGCTGCGATCGGCGACTCGCGTCGCGCAGGATACGATGTGCAGTCTTCTGCGCGGCGCTTCCACGACGTGGCGACAGGCGTTTTTCCGGGCTTTTGGAGGTGCCGGGAAGCGTCCCGCGGCCCGGCACGGCAGCGACCCGGGCCGGTGCCGCCCCCCTCCTGCGGGATCGTATTTCGTGTGGCCGCGGCCGGCGCGGATCGGTTCGCCGGGCCCGCACGCGGCACACGTCGGCGCGCTGCCCGGCTCCCTGGGCCGTGATCTCTGGGTGATCGCGTGCGGCGATGATCGTGCGGAGACGGCCAGGCGATGGCAGCGCGAGCGTGCCAGAACAGACCAGCGCGACGAGCGGCTCGGACGGCATGACGAACAACCGGTGCGGCGGTTGCCCGGGCACGGCGCCGGCTCAGCTTCGCAGCAGCTGTCCGCCGTCCACGGTCACGGTCTGGCCGGTGATCCACGAGGCCAGCGGCGAAGCGAGAAAGACCACGGTGTTGGCGATCTCGTCCGGCCGGCCGAAGCGGCCGAAGGCAATGCTGGCTCGCGTGCGCTCGTAAAGGTCCGGATCGCGGGCCTTGCGCTGTTGCCAGAGGCCGCCCGGGAAGTCGATCGAGCCGGGGGCGACGGCGTTCACGCGCACGCCGTGGGCCGCCATGTCGGCGGCCTGCGACTGGGTGTACTGGATGAGCGCGGCCTTGACGGCGCCATAGGCCGCGGTGCGGGCCGAGGCCGCCTGGCCGGCGATCGAGGCGATATGGATCACGCTCGCGGCTTCGCTGTCCTCCAGCCAGGGCCGGGCCGCGCGGGTGGCTCGCACGGTGCCGAGCAGGTCGACGTCGATGCTGGTCGCCCAGCCCGCCTCGCTGTCGCCGGCACCGAAGCCGGAGGCGTTGTTCACGAGGATGTCGATGCCGCCGAGCGCGGCCGCCGCGGATTCGACATAAGCCGTTACCGCTTCGGCGTCGGCCACGTCGCAGGTCGCCGCGTGTGCGGTCACGCCGTGGCCGGCCAGCGCCGCACGCGCCTCCTCGAGCCGCTCGGCGCCGCGCCCGCAGATGGACACATGCACGCCCTCCGCTGCCAGCGCGCGGGCGATGGCGAAACCGATGCCGCGGCTGCCGCCGGTGATGACGGCGCGCCGGCCGGCGAGATGGCTCTGCATGAGGGACTCCTGTGTTCCGGATGGGGCTGCAATGCGATCCGCCGCCGGTTTCGGCGGCCGATCGCTGGTCGATGCAGACGTTACGCCGCATCGCCCGCCGCGCGCCAGTGTCGCCACCGCCGCAGGCGCCCCGACCCGGGCCCGTCGGCGCATTCAGGCGGCTGCTGGCGCGCCCGGGCGCGCCACGTTGCAGGGGCATTGCGAAAGCCGCGGTTGATACCGCATGGGGCGTCGGCCCCGGGCTGCGCGTCGTCTCCGACGCCCGTTGCGCGGCCTGCGAGAGGCCGGCTGTCGTCAGGCCGTACGGCCTTGAGTCCTCGTGCTTGCGGTCGCACCTGCTCCGGTCTGGACTGCTCATTCGGGGCCATCGCGAGAGCCGATCGGTGCTCTGAAGATCGTGCCGGCTATGCGGCGCGATATCCGGCGACCGCGCCTACGGGGCGGCGTCCGCGGGGCGTTGCCCGGGCTGCGACGCGCTCGTCTGCCCTCGGATAGAAGTGGCCGGGCGCACGCGATGGCGCGCCGGCCTCTTGCGGGCCGCCGGGCCGGCATGGCGCAATCGGGACTCGATTCCCGCCGGCCGGACCCTGGAATGCCGCGTCCCGCTCGATTGTCGGCGCTGTTGTTCTCCGGCCTCCTGGCGGGCCTGGCCACGGCCTGCGTGCCGCAGGACGGCGCGCCGTTCACCCGTGGCGCCGATCGCAGTGACGATGCGCCTGCGTTCGCGCGTTATCGAAACACGCGATTCGGCTTTGCGGTGCGCTATCCGGCGGATTTCAGGGTGACGAAGCGGCCCGCCAACGACGACGGCGTCGTGCTCACGGGTCCGGAGGGCGCGCGTCTGCGGGTCTATGGAGCGCACGCCGTGCGGGATCGGCCGATGACGGCGCGGATCCGGCGAGCCCGTGATCGGTTCGCCGAGGTCACGCAGGTGACGGGCCGGCAGGATCAGGCCGTGCTGCACGGGGTGGCCCCGGATGGCACGCGCCGTGTGGTGCGCATCATTCGCGTCCGGGCCCGGGTGTTGACGCTCGTGCTCGACCATCCCGCGGATACGCTCGCGCCCGCGGCTGTCGAGCGCATCGTCGCCTCGTTCGGTCCGGTCTCCGGCGATCCGCCGACCGGGCGGGTGGTCGAGGTCGCGCTCCTGGATTATCCGGCGGTGGGCGAGCGCTATGCGCGCACCAGCGACGGCGCGCGGCACGGCTGCGATCGTGTCGTTCGTGTGCGACGCAATGTCCGCGGCGGCGCGGGCTCGCCGCTGGCCGCGGCGCTCCGTGAGCTGTTCGCGATCGAGGATTTCTCGGTGGCGGGCTGGCAGAATTTCATTGCGCGCACGAACGATACGCTGCGGCTGGAGGGCGTCGAGATGCAGGGGCGCACCGCCGTGGTTCACCTGACCGGCCGGCTCTCGGGGCTGGCCGGGGTCTGCGACAGGCCGCGGACCGGGATTCAGATCCGGCAGACCGCGCTGGCGGTCCCGGCGGTCGAGGCGGTGGTCATCCGCGTCGACGGCGAGCGCCGCGGTCTGCGCCCGGGCGGCGCCGGCCCCGGGCGCTGATCGCCCTGAGCGATCGGGCTCATGCTGGGGTGATGGCCGCCGGTCGCGGCGGCCGCCGGGCCGTCGATGGGCGGCGGCGCGACGATTCCGATCCCGACGACGCGACGATGCCGTGACAATCGCGATCGGCATGCGGCGACGGCCACGTCACACGCTGCGGGCCGGAGTTCCGGCGATCCTCTGCACCCATAAGTCGCGGAATCTCCAATATGATCCCGAGGAACACGCAGTGCGTGCGGCATGGGTCATCGTCTGCGGGCGTGGAAATCGATCGTCGACTGAACCGACGGCCCGCATCCGCTGTCCCCATGCATGACGGGTACTGGCGCCATGGGCGGCGTGGCAGCCGAGTTCAGGAACAGGGGCCTCAGTTGAGATCAATCGGGCACACGGCCGCATCGTGTCGATCGGCCGCTCGCAGGCGGGATTGCGCCCGCAAGACAACGGCCTCGCGCCTGCGATGGCCCTGGCTTGTATTGACGGGCTGGGTGCTGCTGCTCGCCGCTGGCTGCGACGCCCGCGAACGGGCCACAGAGGCGGCGGATGCGCCGGTCGAGGTGGGCGTTTATGCGGCCAGCGCCGAGCCCTACACCGTGCGGGTCACGCTGCCCGGCCGGACCGTGGCCTACAAACAGGCGGCGGTGCGGCCGCAGGTGGACGGCATCATCCGCAAGCGTCTGTTCGAACAGGGCGCCCGGGTCGAGGCCGGCCAGCCGCTGTATCAGATCGACCCGTCGCGCTACGAAGCGGCGTATGCGCGGGCCAAGGCGTCGCTGGCGCAGGCTCGGGCTGCGGTACGTTCGGCCCGGTCCACCGCCGATCGGCTGCGTGCGCTGGCCGAAGCCGATGCGGTCTCCGAACAGGAGCTGGAGGATGCGCTCGCGGCGCTGGATGTGGCGCAGGCCGACGTCGCCGCGGCGAAGGCCGATCTGAAAACGGCCCGCATCAATCTGGACTATGCCCGCATCGAGGCGCCGATATCCGGCCGCATCGGCGCCTCGAACGTCACCGAGGGTGCGCTCGTGACCGCGAGTCAGGCCGAGCCGTTGACAACCATCCGTCAGCTGGATCCGATCTATGTCGACATACGCCAGAGCGGGCGCGCGTATCTGCAACTCAAGCATGCGCTGGAGTCGGGGCGTCTGCAGACGGTGAGTGAGGACACCGCGAGGGTCCGGGTTTCGGTGGTCGGCGACACGGGACCGCCGATGCGCGGCCGGCTCGAGTTCTCGGGGGTGAGTGTGGATCCGGCCACGGCGACGATCGAACTGCGGGCGGTCGTGCCCAATCCCCACGCCGACCTGTTGCCGAGGATGTACGTGCGGGCGCATCTGGTGGAGGGCATCGATACGAATGCGATTCTGGTGCCGCAGCAGGGGGTGCTGCGCACGGGCCGCGGCGACCCGTACAGCCTGGTCGTCGATGACACCGATCGGGTCGTGCGGCGGCCGCTGACGCTGGCCGAGGCGGTCGGCAACCGCTGGCGCGTGATCGAGGGGCTTGCAGCCGGCGAGCGTGTCATCGTCCAGGGGCTCGGCAAGGTGGCGGCCGGCGATCGCGTGCGCCCGGTGCCGGTCGCGCGCAACGGCGACCCGGGTTACGAGGCGATCGAGCCGTCGCCGGCCGACGCGCCGCCGGCCGCCTAGACCATGGCCGGCTTCTTCATCGACCGGCCGATCTTCGCGATGGTGCTGGCCATCGTGATCTGTCTGGGTGGCCTGCTCGCGATCCGGACGCTGCCGCTGGAACAGTATCCGGCGATCGCGCCGCCGACGATCTCGATCGCCGCCACCTACCGCGGCGCATCGGCGAAGACGGTTCAGAACTCGGTCACCCAGGTCATCGAGCAGGAGATGACCGGTCTGGACAATCTCCTGTATATGTATTCCTCGTCGCGCTCCTCCGGCGAGGCCCGCATCCGGCTGACGTTCGCGGCCGGCACGAATCCCGACATCGCGCAGGTCCAGGTGCAGAACCAGCTGCAGTCGGCGCTGGCGCGTCTGCCCCAGCCGGTTCAGGCCCAGGGCGTGAGCACCTATCAGTCGGGCGGCGACAATTTTCTCGTGTTCGCGCTGGTGTCGACCGACGGCAGCATGACCGAGGCTGATATCGGCGACTATATCGCCAGCACGCTCCAGGATCCGCTCTCGCGGGTGGACGGGGTCAGCCAGGCCCGCAATTACGGGTCCGAGTACGCGCTTCGCATCTGGCTAGACCCGCACCGGTTGAACCGATTCGACCTGATGCCGAGCGATATCGCCGCCGCCGTGGAGACACAGAACGCCAACGTCTCCGCCGGCGAGCTCGGCGGTCTGCCCGCGGTGGCCGGCCAGCAGCTGTACGCCACGGTCACCGCGCGGACCCGCCTGACGACCGTCTCCGGCTTCGAGAACATCATCCTGAAATCGACCGCCGACGGCGCCGCGGTCACCCTCGACGACGTGGCCCGCGTGGCCATCGGCAGCGACGAGTACACCGAGAACGCGCTGTTCAACGGCCAGCCGGCAGCCGGGCTGGGGCTGGAACTGGCCGCGGGCGCCAACGCTGTGGCCACCGCGGCGGCGGTCAAGGAGCGCCTGCGCGAGCTCGAGCCCTTCTTTCCGCCGGGGCTGGAGGCGCGGGTGGCGTTCGATACCACGCCGTTCGTGCGGGCCTCGGTCAAGGAGGTGGTCAAGACCCTTTTCGAGGCTATCCTGCTGGTGGTCGTGGTGATGTTTCTGTTCCTGCAGAGCGCGCGCGCCACGCTCATTCCCACGCTGGCGGTGCCGGTGGTGATCCTCGGCACGTTCGGCGTGCTCGCCCTGCTCGGTTATTCGATCAACACGCTCACCATGTTCGCGATCGTGCTCGCCATCGGGCTGCTGGTGGACGACGCCATCGTGGTGGTGGAGAACGTGGAACGGGTGATGAGCGAGCAAGGGCTGGATGCCCCCGCGGCCACGCGGCGTTCGATGCGCGAGATCAGCAGCGCCCTGGTGGGTATCGCGCTGGTGCTGTCCGCGGTGTTCATGCCCATGGCCTTCTTCGGCGGCGCGACCGGGGTGATCTATCGCCAGTTCTCGGTGACCATCGTCTCGGCCATGGCGCTGTCGGTGCTGGTGGCGCTCACGCTGACGCCCGCGCTGTGCGCGACCCTGTTGCGGCCGTCGGATGACAACGGCCGCGCGCGCCGGTTCTTCGGCGCGTTCAATCGCGGCATGCAGTGGCTCACCAACGGCTATGAGCGCAGCGTGCGCTGGATGATCGGCCATCGCTGGCTCTCGCTGGCCGGATTCGGTCTGCTGCTCGTCGCGGCCGCGCTGTTGTTCGCGCGGCTGCCGAGCACGTTCCTGCCGGTGGAGGATCAGGGCGTGCTCGTCGCTCAGGTGCAGCTGCCGCCCGGCGCGACCGCGCAGCGCACGCTGGATGCCATGCGCACGGTCGAGCGCTATTTCCGCGATCGGCCCAACGTGGAGTCGGTGTTCGCGATCGCCAGCGACGACCGTCAGAACTCCGGCCGCGCCTTCATTCGTCTGGTGGACTGGGGCCAGCGGACCGGCGCGGAGACCTCGGCCTCGGCGATCGCGGCCGAGGCTTCGGCCGTGCTCTCGGAGATCCGGGACGCGCAGGTCTATGTCCAGCTGCCGCCGACGCTGGACAACCTCGGCGAATCCACGGGCTTCCAGATGGAGCTCAAGGACACCGGCGGACGCGGTCGCGACGTGCTCACGCAGGCCAAGGATCTGTTCCTGGAGCGCGCCGAGGCCAGCGGGCTGCTCACCCAGGTGCGGGCGCAGGTCAGCGATCCGGCATCCCAGCTGACCGTCGATATCGACGACGCCAAGGCGCGGTCGCTCGGGGTGGAACTCGCGGCCATCAACGACACGCTTTCGGTCGCCCTCGGCGGGCGCTACGTCGATGATTTCATTTATGAAGGCCGGGTCAAGCGGATCTTCATGCAGGGGGCTGCGCCCTACCGGATGCAGCCGGGCGACATCGGCGACTGGTATGTGCGCAACGACGCCGGCGAGATGGTGCCGTTCGGCGCGTTGACGAGTCTCGACTGGGATGCGGGACTGCCCGAGCTGGAGCGTTACAACGGTGCAGCAGCCTACGAGATCACCGGTCAGTCGGCCCCGGGTGTCAGCAGCAGCGCGGCGATGGCCGAGGTCCGGCGGATCGTGAACACCCTGCCCACGGGCATCGGCTTCGAGTGGAGCGGGCTGTCGCTGCAGCAGCAGATGGCCGGCAACCGCGCGCCACTGCTCTACGGGGTGTCGGTGCTGTTCGTCTTTCTGTGTCTGGCCGCCCTCTACGAGAGCTGGTCGATTCCGTTCTCGGTCATGCTGGTGGTGCCGCTCGGTGTGCTCGGTGCCCTGCTGGCGATGACGCTGCGCGGGCTGCCGGCGGACGTGTATTTCCAGGTCGGGCTGCTGACGACGATCGGGCTGTCCGCCAAGAACGCCATCCTGATCGTGGAGTATGCGAGTACGCTCGAACGCGAGGGCTGGACCTTGCTCGCGGCCACCCGGCGCGCGGTTCGGCTGCGTCTGCGGCCGATCCTGATGACGTCGCTGGCTTTCGGCATGGGGGTGTTCCCGCTGGTCATCAGCAGCGGCGCCGGTGCGGCTGCGCGCAATTCGGTGGGCACGGGGGTGTTCGGGGGCGTGATCGCCGCGACCGTGCTGGGCATTCTCTTCGTGCCGCTGTTCTTCGTGCTGGTGCGCGGCGGCTGGCGGCGCTCCCGACGCGCGCCCGCGCCGGCAGCGGGCGATGACATGGCCTGAACCGGCGCCCGACGTCGCCTGGGACGTCTGCGGGGCAGGCTTGGTTATCCTGTCGCAGTGCCGGGATCACGAGGATGTCGATGTCGCCGATCGCGGCCGCCGTGGATTCGACATAAGCCGTCACGGCGTCGGCCGCGTCGCAGGTCGCCGCATGCGCGGTCACGCCGTGGCCGGCCAGCGCAGCACGCGCCTCCTCGAGCCGCTCGGCGCCGCGCCCGCAGATGGCGACATGCACGCCCGCCGCCGCCAGCACGGGGGCGACGGTCAAACCGATGCCGCGGCCGTCGTCGGTGATGACGGCGCGCCGGCCGGCGAGATGCTTTGCATGAGGGGCTCCTTCTGTCCGGGTGAATCGGCGATGCGCGCCGCCCGTCCCAGCGGGCTGGCGGCGCGTGATGAACGTCGACGTTACGCCGAGCGTCACCGTGCGCGCCAGTGTGGGCCGTGATCGCCGCCGGGTGACCGGAGGGACGCCTGCGGCGCCGTGCCCGGCCGCGGCGGGCTGGCGACGCGCGGAATCGCGCCGGCATATCGCGCAGACGCGGGGCCGGGATCTCGAGCGAGCCCGTGAGGGTCGAAGCCGTACGCTGCCGGCAGCCGTGCCTGGTCGCGTCGGGCCCGGTGGCCGGACCGCCCCGGCGTCGAACGCGTGGCGACGCCGGCGGCATCGCCCGCCGCGGCGGATCGCTCAGCCGTACCGCGGGGCGGCGCCCGAGGGCGCGACGGCCCGGCTCGCGTCGCGCATGAAGTCCGCGAACGCGTCGGCGGGCACGGCGTGGCTGAACAGAAACCCCTGCATCTCGTCGCATTCCAGCTCGACGATGTAGCGCAGCTGGTCTTCGGTCTCGACGCCTTCGGCGACCACGGCCAGATCGAGGCTGTGGGCCAGGGCGACGATCGAGCGCACGATGGCCGACTGCTGGGATGTCCCGTCCGTCAGGGCGCCGATGAACGAGCGGTCGATCTTGAGCTGCTGGATCGGCAGTTTCTCCAGATACGAGAGGCTGGAATGGCCGGTGCCGAAATCGTCGAGGGCTACGTCAACGCCCATCCGCGCGAACTGCTTGAGCGTGTCGACGGCCTGGAGCATGCCCTGGATCGCCACCGTCTCGGTGATCTCGAACATCAGGTAACGCGAGGGTACGCCGTGGCTGTCCAGACACTGCTGCACCCGGGCCGGCAGGCCGGAATCGCTGACCCGGCCGGCCGACAGATTGACCGAGATGCGCGGCACGTCGAAGCCGGCGTCGAGCCAGCGACGGATCTGGGCGCAGACGGTGTCCAGCACGTGGATTTCCAGGGCCTCGATCTGGCCGGAGCGCTCGGCGGCCGGTATGAAGCGGTCGGGCGGGATCAGCCCCTGCTGCGGATGAAGCCATCGCACCAGGGCCTCGGCGCCGCTGAGCGCCCGGCTGGCTGCCGTGAACTTCGGCTGGTAATACACCACGATGTCCTGCCGTGCCAGCGCATCGGCCAGCTCGCGCTGGAGGCCGAATTCCGCCTCCGCGGCTGCGGCCATGTCGGGCCGATAGCCGACCGCGCCGTTCTTGCCGTTCTTCTTGGCGTTGTACATCGCCAGATCCGCGGCGGCCACCAGGGCCTCGGCGGTCTGGCCGTGTGCCGGATAGCGCGCCCAGCCGATGCTCGCCGACAGCCCCGGCGCCTCGTGCGTGGACTGGCGGATGGCGGCCAGCACGCGCGAGGCCAGGCGCCGGCCCTGTTCGTCGTCGGGCACGGCGTCGGCGACGATCAGGAATTCGTCGCCGCCGATCCGTGCGACCGTATCGCCTTCGCGCATGGTGCTGCGCATGCCCTGAGCCACGCGGGCCAGCACCTCGTCGCCGGCGCGATGACCGAGCTGGTCGTTGAGTGCCTTGAAGCCGTCGAGATCGATGTAGAAAACGGTGAATTCGGTGCCGGCACGCTCGGCCCGCTCCATGGCCGCCTCCAGGCGCTCGTCCAAGAGCCTGCGGTTGGCCAGATCGGTGAGCTCGTCGTGATAGCTGCTGTAGTGCAGCTGGTCGTTGACGTCGCGCAGCGAGGCCACGAGGTTGGCCGTTCGATACTCCAGGCGGCGATCCTGCGCTGCGGCCAGCAGTGTCGAGCCGAGCAGCACCAGCGACAGGGAGCTGATCAGTACCGCCAACCAGTGGGGGTTCACGCCGCCACCGCTGCTGTAGTCGATCATGGTCGCCGGGAAATGGGCGGCCGCCATGCCCGCGTAGTGCATGCCGGCGATGGCGCCGCCCATGAGGGCCGCCGCGCCCAGCTTCTTGACGATACGCAGGCGCCGGCGCCAGTCGCGCAGGGCGAACGACAGGCCCAGCGCGGCCGCCGAGCCCAGAAAGGCCACGAGCAGGGAGAAGGCGACCCACGCGGGCTGGTAGGCGATCTCCGCGGCCATCGGCATGGCGTGCATGCCGGTGTAGTGCATCCCGGCGATGGCTACGGCCATCAGCAGCGATCCGGCCAGCCAGGTCCAGCGCTCGAGCGCGGCGCGACAGCTCAGCCCGAGTGCGGCGGCCGAAGCGACCACTGCCATCAGCCAGGACAGCGCGGTGGGGCCGATCGCGTAGCGCATCGTCATCGGCAGCTCGAGCGCGAGCATGCCGATGAAGTGCATCGACCAGATGCCGGAGCCCAGAATCAGCGCGCCGGCTGCCAGCCAGATCCCGATCTGGAGGCGCGATGCCGCATGCACGCGATCGGTCAGATCGAGCGCGGCGTAGCCTGCGAGCATCGCGACACCGACCGACAACGTCACGAGCGCCGGGTCGTAGCTCTTGGTCAGGTAGGCGGCGGCTTCCATCGATCGACAACTCCGGCGGTGAACGGTCTGCGGGCCCGACACGGTCTGGCGGTGCGCCGTCGTACCGAGCCCGTCCTACGGGGCGCTCCGGCGATCGCCCGGCACGGGAGCGTATCGCCGGCCACAGTGTAGATAAACTGGTTGTGCACAAGCTGTCCTGTGCAGCTATGTGGCCCGCAGCCACTACGCGCGGACGTGCCGCCGGGTTGCACCGGCCGTTGGTTCGGGATGAGGCGGGTGCGAATCGACACCGCCGATAGCGGGCCCGCGGCTGCATGCCGCGCCGGCCGGGTCGCGGGCATGAAAAAGCGCCCGCATTCACGCGGAATGCGGGCGCTCGGGGCGGGCCAGTGCGTCGCCGCGGGATCAGTCGATGATCATCACCGACTTGGCGTTGACGAATTCCTTCATGCCGAAGCCGCCGTGCTCGCGGCCGTAGCCGCTGTCCTTGACGCCGCCGAACGGCAGATGCGGCTGCGCCAGGCGGTAGCCGTTGATGTTGACCATGCCGGTATCGAACAGGTTGCGGGCGATATCGACGGCCCGCTGCTCGTCCTTCGAGAAGATGCCGCCGCCCAGGCCGTAGCGCGAGTCGTTGGCCACGCGAATGGCCTCGGCCTCGTCGGCCACACGGATCAGCGAGGCGGCCGGGCCGAACAGTTCCTCGTCATAGGCCGGCATGCCCGGCTTGAGGTCCTCGAGCACGGTCACCGGGTAGAAATAGCCCGGGCCGTCCGGGATCTCGCCGCCGCACACGCAGGTCGCGCCCTGGTCGATCGAGCGCTTGACCAGGTCGTGCAGCGTGTCGCGCAGGTCCTCGCGGGCGATCGGGCCGAGCGCGGTGTTCGGATCGGTCGGGTCGCCGTATTCGATCTGGCGCATCTTCTCGACGAACTTCTCGCGGAAGGCGTCATAGACGGCGTCGACCACGATGAAGCGCTTGGCCGCGACACAGGTCTCGCCGTTGTTGTAGATGCGCCCCTGCACGCAGGTCTCGACCGCGCGATCGATATCGGCGTCCTCGAGCACCAGATAGGCGTCGTTGCTGCCGAGCTCCAGCACCGATTTCTTGAGCTGCTCGCCGGCCTTGGCCGCGACCGCGCTGCCGGCGCGGGGACTGCCGGTGAGGGTGACGCCGCGCACGTGTTCGTGCTCGATGAGCTGGCTGGTCTGATCGGCGTCGATGAACAGCGAACGGAACACGTTCTCCGGCAGGCCGGCGGCGACGAACAGCTTCTCGATTTCGACGGCCGCGCCCCAGACGTTGGGCGCGTGCTTGAGCAGCACGGTGTTGCCGGCCATGATGTTGGCGATGGCGTAGCGCACCACCTGATAGAACGGGAAGTTCCAGGGCTGGATGCCCAGGATCACGCCGATCGGCTGGTAGCTGACCAGCGCCCGGCCGCCGTCGAGATCGCGTTGCTCGTCGGCCAGCTCCTGGGGACCATTGTCCGCGGTGAATTCGCAGATCGCCGCGCAGAGCTCGATCTCGCCGCCGCCCTGGGCGATCGGCTTGCCCATCTCCCGGGTCATGAGCGCGGCGTAGTCGTCCTTGTTGGCACGCAGGCGCTTGGCGATCTCGCGCAGGATGCCGGCGCGTTCCTCGAAGGATGTCTTGCGCCAGTCGAGAAAGGCCTCGTGCGAGGCGCGCAGCGTCGCTAGCGCCTGTTCGTCGGTGGCGAGTTCGTAGGTGTCGATGACCTCGCCGGTCGCCGGGTTGATGGTCTGATGCGTGTTGGCCATGACGGGCCTCCAGTGCGGGAACGGTGTTGTGCCGATGACGGCACGCGTGCCTTCTAACTGGCGTGCGGCGGCCGCGCATTCAAGCCCGCGGCGGGCAGAGGACACGCTTCGGGTCGAATGGACCGGCGCGGGTTTTGCCCCTTCGGCTCGGTCGGGGCGGCGTCGGCCCGAAGTGGCGGGCCTGTTCGCCAATCCGGGCGAGGCTGTCGGGTGTGGCTACGGCCTCGTCGCCGCCGGTTGCCGCGAGCCTCAGGCTCGGGTCATGCGGGCGCGATCGTGGTTCGCCGTGTGCCCGGCCGTCTGCGGCCTCAGCCGACCCGCCGGAGCAGCTCGGAGACGACGCGCTCGAGCTGGGCCAGCGAGCCGCATTCGCTGACCTGGTGACAGTGCGCGCGATAGCGGCCGATGACCGAGTCGCCGCTGTCCCAGGCCGCACGCGGTTCCGGATTGAGCCAGATCACACGCCCGCTGCGCGCGCGGATGCGGCGCAGCCGGTCGGTGCGCGGGTCGGCGTCGTTGTTGCGGGCATCGCCGAGGATGAGCACGGTCGAGCGGCGGTCGAGATCCTCCAGGGCCAGCGTTTCGAAGTCGGCCAGGGCCCGGCCGTAGTCCGTTGCACCGTGGCCGTGTTCGGCCAGGGCATGCTGCATCGCCGTATCCGGGTCGTGCTGTCGGAACACGTCGGTGACTTCGCCGAGCCGGGCGCAGAAGGCGAAGGCGCGTACTCGCGGCAGGACCGCGCCGAGGCCGTGCAGGAACGTGAGCATGAAGCGCGCATGGCGCGCCACCGAGCCGGAGACGTCGCAGACGACGAACAGCCGCGGGCGGTCGATGCGGCGGGATCGCCAGGCGAGCTCGATCAGGGTGCCGTCATGGCGCATGTTGCGGCGCAGGGTGCGGGGCACGTCCAGCCGACCGCGGCGGGTGACGCGGCGTCGGCGCGAGTGTGCGGCGACGAGCCGGCGCGCCATCCGCGCGATGATCCGCCGCATGTGCGCCTCGTCGCGGCGGGGCACGCTGTCGATGCGGGTGCGGCGCAGCATCCGTTCGCGCAGTTGGCTGCCGTCGGCGTCGGCATGCAGGTTGAATCGGTCCTCGACGTGGTCGCGGACCTGGAGGCGCAGGCGATCGTAGCGGGTCCGCAGTTCCGCGCCCAGGCGGCGCTCGGGCGCGGCGGTGGCGGCTTCGCGGGCGGCGATCTCGTCCAGGAGATCGGTCCGGCCCATGTGCTCTAGGATGCGGCGCGTGTACAGCCCCTGTTGGGTGAACACGCGGATGTCCTCGAGCCGCTGGGCGCGTGCCGCGCGCGTGATCGCCAGCGCCAGGGCCGTGCGGTCGTCGGCCATGAGCAGGCGACCGAGCGGCGAGACCGGCGGGGCCATCGTCGTGTCCGGGGCGCGTGCCGCGGCCGGGTCGATGGTGCCCTCGCCGCCGGCACTACGCTCGCGATCCGCTTCGGCGCCGCTGGAGCCGCCACCGCCGCCTGCGCCGTTGCCCGCGCTGTCGCCGCGCCCGGCTTCACGGCCATCGCCGTCGTCCGGCGCCGGGGCGGCGTCGGGCTGCCGGTCTGCTTCGTCGTCGGATCTCGCACGGTTGTCAATGCTGAAGTCCTCGACCTTGAAGAAGCGGTCGAAGCAGTCGTCGAAGGCGTCGCGCTCCGCCCGGCTCTTGGCGAGCACCGCGCCGAGGGCGTCCTTGAAACGCTGCCGGTCGCGCCAGCCCACGAGTTCGGCGGCGCGGAAGGCCTCGAGCGTCTCGGCGGTGGATACCCGGACCTCCGCCATGCGCAGGGCGCGCACGAATCGGATGAGCGTGCCCTCCACCGGGCGTCAGCGGCCGCCGGCCGCTCGCCGCATCAAGGCCGGCAGCTGCGGCTCGACGCGTTCGATGTCGTCCTGGAACTTGAGGATGACGTTGAGCGTCTCCCGGACCCAGTCGGCGTCGAGCGCGTCGACGTGCAGCAGCAACAGCGTGCGCGCCCAGTCGATGGTCTCGCTGATCGCGGGCAGCTTGCGCAGGTCCATCTCGCGCAGGGCCTGGACGAAGGCGACCAACTCGCCGCGCAGGGCGGCGGGGATCTCCGGCACCCGGGCGCGGATGATCTGCGCCTCCAGCGCGGCGTCGGGGAAGGGGATGTAGAGATGCAGGCAGCGGCGCTTGAGCGCGTCCGAGACCTCGCGCGTATTGTTGGAGGTCAGAAACACCAGCGGCGGCGGGCCGGCGGCGGCGATGGTGCCGATCTCGGGCAGGGTGACCTGGTAGTCGGCGAGCAGCTCCAGCAGCAGCGATTCGAACGCCTCGTCGGCCTTGTCGATCTCGTCGATCAGCAGCACGCTGCCGTCGGGCTCGCGCAGCGCCTGCAGCAGCGGCCGCGGTTCGACGAACGCCTCCGAGAAGAAGATGTCGTCGTGGCGGTGCAGACGCTCAACCGACTCGGCGAGGCCGCGGGCGCCGTCGAGGACGTCGTCGAGCTGTTCCCGGAGCATCTGGATGTAGAGCAGCTGCTTGCCGTACTTCCACTCGTACAGCGCCTTGGCCTCGTCCAGGCCCTCGTGGCACTGCAGGCGGATCAGCGGCAGGTCGAGCATGGCCGCGGTGGTCCGGGCCAGCTCGGTCTTGCCGACCCCGGGTGGGCCCTCCACCAGGACGGGTTTTTGCAGCTGCATCGCGAGATGGACCACGGTCGCGATACGGCTGGAGCCGATGTAGGCGTGGCGCTCCAGCGCGGCGCGGACGTGCTCGACCGAGGTCGTGGGATCGGACAGCTTCGGGGCGGGGTTTTCGGTCACGTGGGCTCCGGTGAACACGGGTCGTCGTCGGCGAACCCGTGATCATAGAGGCTCCGGGCCGTCGCGAGCACGGCCGCGGCGGAATGGGCCCGGCCGCATCGGCCGGGCCCGGGCTCGCGGGCGTCTACGCCGGCGTGTGCGCGGACTCGGACAGCAGGCCCTCGCGCTTGAACTCGGCCCAGAGCTCGGCCGGGATGTCGGCGTCGAACAGGGCCCGGTTCTGCGGGATGCGTTCGGGCTTGCTGGCGCCGGGGATGATCGAGCTCACGGCCGGATGGGCGGCGGAGAACTGCATCGCGGCGGCCTTGAGATCGACCCCGTGGCGCTCGCAGATGGCGGCCATGCGATCGCGCGTGCGGGTGATCTCGTCGTCGGCCTTTTCGTACATGTAGTGGTCGCCGCCGGCCAGCAGGCCGGAGCCGAACGGTGCGCCCACGACGACGCCGACGTTGCGCTCGAGACAGCGCGGAAACAGCTCGTCCGCACCGGCGGTGTTGAGCAGGTGGTACTGGGTGGCGAGCAGAAAGACGTCCGGATCGGCCTCGTCCAGCGCCCGCAGGCAGGGCTCGATGGTGTTCACGCCCAGCCCCCAGCCGCGGATGAGGCCTTCCTCGCGCATCTCGGTGAGCGCGACCGCCGCGCCGGACATGGCGGTGTCGAAATGCTCGGTCCATTCGTCGCCCAGCGCGTCCGGCGACAGATCATGGATGTAGACGATGTCCAGATGGCCCACGCCCATGCGCTGCAGGCTGTCGTGCACGCTCTGCTTCGCGCCCTCGTAGGAATAGTCCATGCGGCGCTTGAAATAGAGGCCGCCCACGAACGGGCCGGTGGCCTCGGGTTCGCGCGCCGGTTCGAGCACGCGCCCGACCTTGGTCGAAAGGATGTACTCCGAGCGCGGCTTGCGCGCCAGGAACGAGCCGAAGCGCTGCTCCGACAGGCCGGCGCCGTAGTGCGGCGCGGTGTCGAAATAGCGGATGCCCTGATCCCAGGCCGCGGCGAGCGTGTCGCGGGCGTGGTCGTCGTCGCTGTGGGCGAACATGTCTCCGAGCGGCGCGCCGCCGAAGCCCATGCGGTCGAGCGCGGGGCCGGTGTTCTTGAAGTCGCTCATCGTGGCGTTCCTTGGTGTCGATACGTACCCAGAGACATGGTGGCCTGGATGCTGTCAATTCAAGAGCCGCGACCGCGCGCCGGACGGCGCCCTCGTCGCGGTCCGGCCGCCCGACGTCGCGCTGGAGCGCGGGGCTCCCGTCCTGCGGCACCCGACGTATTGGGATACAGGCGTCAGCCGCGGCGTCGACGTCGTCGTCGCAGCCAGGCCACGGTCAGCCATACGCCGCTGGCGCTGAGTGCGCCGCCGCCGGCCAGCGCGGCCAGCACGATCACGTACCAGCGCGTGCTGCCGGGCGCCAGGGGCGGCAGCGCGAGGCTGTGCAGCCCCTGATACAGCCAGCGCTCCAGTCGCCGGCGGCCGTCGAG
The DNA here is from genome assembly GCF_003788635.1 of Salinisphaera orenii subsp. orenii MK-B5. Lineage (GTDB taxonomy): Bacteria > Pseudomonadota > Gammaproteobacteria > Nevskiales > Salinisphaeraceae > Salinisphaera > Salinisphaera orenii. The sequence goes on along the minus strand of NZ_AYKH01000043.1, from coordinate 138,737 downwards.
GGCGTGCACCACCTCGGCCCGAGCGGGGTCGAAATAGACTCGTACGCCGTCTGTGTAGTCCGCCCGATAGACCGGCAGCGGCGGGTCGCGGTCGGCGAGTCGATCGCGACGCCGCGGATAGTGATAGGCGTCGTAGGCGGTCAGCCGGTTCAGTTCGGTCAGGGCATGGCCGCCGCGCCGGGCGAGCAGCGCCCGGACCCGGGGTTCGCCCAGGCGTTCGCTCAGCCCGGTGCCGTCCTCGGCCACCCAGGCCGTGGCGCCGTCGGCCGCGGACAGCCGGTAGCCGCTCTCGCCGGCGATGGGTTGCCAGGCGATCTCGCGCAGGCGGGCCGGCCGCTCGTGCGCCGCCGCCAGGGCCGCGATCGGCCGCGTCGGCGGTTGCGGGCGCTCGCCGCCGGCGATCCAGCTGCGTGCGCCGTCGTCGAACAACGGCTTCGAGGCCCAGTGAAACGGGTCGAGCGACAGCAGGCCGCTGAACACCCAGGTGAAGGCGAACAGCCCGAAGACCAGGCCAAGGGCGTGGTGCCAGCCGCGCCAGCCCCGCGGACGACGACGGTGCAGGCGCCGCCACTGCAGCGCGCCGAGGGCCAGGCCGGTCAGGCACAGCACCGCGCCGACGCCGGCCAGGCCCATGACGAGCTGCCGCCAGAGGCCGTCGAGATGACGCAGCCGGGTCGGGTAGAGCCAGTGAACGACCGGCCCGGCGTAGCCCCACAGCCGCGCCGAGCGGTCGGTCCGGTGCACGAGTTCGCCGGTGTGCTCGGACAGGTAGACCACGCTGCCGGCCTCATTCGCGAGCGCGACGCGCCAGAGCGGTCGGAACGGCGACAGCCGGCCGGCGAAGGTCCACTGGTCCGGCCGCGTCAGCCGCGTGGCCTCGGTCGCCGCCGCGCCGGTGAGCCGCCGGGCGCGCTGCCGGGCGGAGGCCCGCTCGAGCGCGGGCACGGGCGCGCCGGTGTCGGCGTAGACGCTGCGCCACGGGCCGCCCTCGGTGCGCAGATGCATGCGCGGGCGGTCGCCGGTCCGGGTGACGCGAATGGCGCTCGGCGGCCCGGGCAGGTCCAGTGTTCGCGCCGCGCTCGCGGGCGCGGCCCGGAGTGTCTCGATCCGCAGGTCGGCCAGCGCGGCGCGACGCGGGCCGTCGCCGTAGTGCGGATAGCCGTGGAAGACCATCACCACGCCGGAGGCGAACCAGGCCAGCATCATCAGACTGAGGCCGATGCCCAGCCAGCGATGCAGGACGATCAGCGCCGGCTGCCACCGGCGTGCCGGGAACGCCATCAGAAGGTGTAGCTGTAGATCAGCTGGGCGTTTCGCGGCACGCCGAGCCAGTCGTAGCGGAACGTGTCGCCGTCGGCACGCGTGTCCTGCGCGACGCGGGTCGCGTAGCGCCGGTCGGTCAGGTTCTCGAGGCGCAGCGTCACGCGGTGGGCGCCGTCATCGCCGAATCGCTGGTAGGCGCTGGCATCGAAGAGGGTGTAGTCGCCGAACGACTGGTCGCCGTAGTCGGCGAGCTGTTCGGTGTTCTCGCCGACGTGGCGCACGCTCAGGCGGGCGCCGCGCATTCGCCGGTCGCTGTCCCAGGCCAGGCTCGACTTGGCCACCCATTCGGGGATGCCGGGAATCTGGCCGTCACCGTCGAGGGTCTGCGAATCCGCATACGTGGCGCTGATGTCGAACTGCCAGCCGGTTGCGCCGCCGAGTTCGAGTGCGCCCTGGGCGCCGCGTACGCGCACGCCTTCGTCGGCGTTGCGGAAGGTGCCCTCCTCGACGGTGATGAGATGGTCGATCTCGCGGTGGAAGCCGCCGAGCTTCCAGTGCACGCCCGGCCGCGGGTCGCCGACGAGTGCCGCGCGCACGTTGCGGCTCTCCTCGGGCCCGAGATCCGGGTTGCCGGCGGGGAAGGCCGGGTCGATCACGAACAGCTGGTAGGCGCTCGGCAGGATGAAGTGGGTGCCGGCGGAGGCCTTGAGGCGCAGGCCCTCGGCCAGCGGCTGGTCGAGGCTGGCGTTCCAGATCGTGTGTTCGCCGCCGAAATCCGAATGGTTGTAGCGGGCGCCGAGCGCGATCCGGGTGTCGGGCGAGAAAGCCAGGACCGGCCGGAACTGGGCGAAGCCGGCGTGCACCGTCTCGGCCTGCTCGTCGATGCGCAGAACATAGTCGCGTCCCGAGTAGGACTGGAAATCGTAGCCCAACAGAAGCTGGCTGCCGCCCGGTGCGATGTAGCGCCCGGCCAGGTTGGCGCCGTAGTCGTCGTAGCCCCACTCGTCGCCGTCGTTGATGACGTGCCGCGAGCCGTCGTCGTCGAGGCCGATGCGGGTGTAGTCGGTCCACCACGAATGCCAGTAGCCCTTGGCGTAGTAGCTGAAGCGGTCCGAGAGGCGCTGATCCCACTTGATCGAGGCGATGACCTCGTCGCGGTCGTTGAGCGAGTGGTAGTTGTTCACGGGCTTGGCGTTGTCCGCCGCGGCGTCGTTGTAGAGCGCGAGCACGCGCAGCGAGCTGTCGGCCATGGGCGAGGCGCTGTACTTGGCGCCGATGCTCTGGCGCTTGAAGCCGCGATCCTGGCGCCGCGCGTTGGCCTGGTAGGCGTCCCGCTCGAACGGCTCGTAGCCGTCGGATTCGTCATAGGCGCCGAAGACCAGCCACTCGCCCAGCGGGCCCGGGCCGGTGACGTGACCCGCCGCGCGGCGGTCGCCCAGCGTGCCGGTGCCCAGGCGCAGCTCGCCGCCGCGTTCGGCCTTCGGCTTGCGCAGGACGATGTTGACGACGCCCGCCACGGCCTGCGTGCCGTAGAACAGCCCCTGACCGCCCCGCAGCACCTCGATGTGGTCGATCATCTGGGTGGTGATCGAGTCCAGCGGCGTGGTCGAGCCATACAGGCGATTGTTGATACGCACCCCGTCGACCAGCCAGAGCACGTCCTGGGTGCGCGAACCGTCGAGCGAGGCGTCGATGTAGCTGCCCCGGCCGGCGCGCGGCGCCACGAAGAGCCCCGGAACCAGGCGTTCCAGCGCCTGCGCCACGTCGCTCATGCCCGTTTCCTCGAGGGTTCGGCCCTCGATGACCTCGCGTTCGGCGCCGTAGGCCGCGAGCTCGGCGGGCAACGTCTCCTCGATGGCGGAACCCTCGACCTCGATGCCGCCGAGGGCGTCGGGTGAGGGGGTGTCGACGCCTGCAGCGAGGACGGGTCCGCAGGCGGATAGCAGCAGCGCGCGGGACAGCGCGCGTTCGGGTCGATGAAACATCGGGTCTCCATGCACAAAAAATTCGTGATGGAGCCTCACGTCGTAAACGAGACCGGCACGACAGGGTCGCCCCGTTGGGCAGGTTGGCTGTCGAGTCCGATGACCTTGAACGCGAAGGCTCGGTGACAGGCGCCGTTGCGCCTGACTCCAACCGGGTATTCGGACTCGGGGGTACGCCGGTGCGTGACCGGCCTGGCCTTCGATCGCGGCTTCCCATCCGGTGCGGACAGTGCCGTGATGCGATCGTCGTGCCCCCATACCGCTGCGCGTCAGTCCCGGAATCTCACCGGGTTCCCCGTATCGCTCGAGCGAGTTGGATTGGAGCGGGCGGTAAACTACGCCAGCCCTGGGCCCGGGTCAAAACCGTGCCCGTCCCGCAGCGGCGGGCCGCCGGCGATGCGACGACCATGGCTGTTCGGAGGTCTGGCGCGTATTGCAGAGCACGATTCGCGGTCTCGGACGTGTTGTTCACATGAACTGCCGGCCGGCGCCGGCCTCGCGGCGAGGCGTTCGGCGTGTCGGCCGCGCTTCGGCGGGCCCTGCCCATGGGCCGGCGCCCGCTTGGGCGCTCGTGTCAGCTGTGATCGACGCCGGTCAGCGGCAGCAGGTCGCGTTCCGCAAAGACCTCGCGTGCGGCAGCGACGCCGTTCAGCGCCGCGGGAAAGCCCGCGTAGACGGCCATCTGGAGAATGATGTCGATGATCGCCTGGGGTGTGCAGCCGACGTTGAGCGCGCCGCCGATGTGGACTTCGAGCTGGGGCGCGGCGTGGCCGCTGGCGGTGAGGGCGGCGATCGTGGCGAGCTCGCGCGTGGCGTGGTCCAGCCCGGGCCGGGCGAAGACGTCGCCGTAGGCGAAATCCAGGATCCACTCGCCGAGCTCGGGCGCGATGTCGGCCAGTGAGTCGATGACGGCGGCGCCGGAGGCGCCGGTGATGGCCGCGAGTGCGGCGGTGCCGCGGGCGCGGCGTGTGGTCTCGGTCACGCCTGTGGCGGGGTCGTTGTCGGGGTGTCGATTCGTCATGGGATGCGCGGTTGAACAGGGGACGAACGCGATACTGGTCGCGGGCCCGTGTCCGATCCAATATCGAATAATCGCGCTACGATGCCTTCATGGAATCGTTCGGATTCGATCTTGCGCATCTGCGGGCATTCGTCGCCGTCTTCGAGGCCGGCCACTTCGGCCGTGCGGCCGGAACGCTGCATCTGGCCCAGCCCGCCTTGTCCAAGCGGATTGCGGTACTCGAGCGCCAGTTGGGCGTCGGCCTGTTCGAGCGCGGATCGCGCGGGGTCCGGCCGACACCCGCTGCGCGGGTGCTGTATCCGAAGGCCACGGATCTGCTGACGCGCTTCGGCGACGCGGTCGCGGTGACGCGAGCGGCCGGTGCGGGGGGGGCCGGCCGGCTGCGCATCGGCTATGTCGATGCCGCCGCCTCGGTGTTCCTGCCGGCGGGCATGCGTCGACTCCGACGCGAGTTCCCGGACCTGGAGATATCGCTTCGGGCGGGTGCCTCGGGGGCCCTGGTCGAGGCGCTGGCGGCAGGGCATCTGGATGTGGTGTTCGTCCTGTTCGCCCCGCCCGACCCGGCGCTGCATGCGTTGGCACTGGATACGGATCCCGTCCGGGTACTGCTGCCCGACGACCACCCGCTGGCGGCGATCGAGCCCCTGGCGCTGAGTGCCCTCGCCGACGCCGACTGGATCCTGTTTCCGCGCGAACTGAATCCGCATTTCCACGATCTGCTGATCGCAGCCTGCGACAGGGCGGGGTTTTCGCCCCGGGTCGTGGCCGAGGTCTCGCCGCGCCAGAACGCCGTCGCCCGGGTGGCCGCGGGTGAGGGCGTGACCTTTCTCTCCGCGGGGCTGGCGCATCTGGCGATGCCCGGGACCGTGCATCGCGCGCTGGCGCCGCCGACCCCCGAAATCCCGTTCTACAGGGTGACGGCCGCGGGCCGGCGGGCCGTGCCGGAGGCGATCCTGGATGCGCTGGCGGGATGAGCCCGGGATCCGGGCGGTCGGGACGGCCCGCCGGCTCGAGCGCGCCCGGCGCGGGGACGGCAAACCTTCTATCATCCTGATCGGCGGGCGGGGTGGCCCGCGCAATCCTCGGGGGGACGATGGAACTGTCCGTGTGCTGTCTGGGAACCGGGCGCGGGGCGACCGCGGTCTGGGAGGGCGAGCCCAGCAGCGCCGTCGCGCTGCTGTTCGACGGGCGCCCGGTGCTGCTCGTGGATGTCGGCTTCGGCGTGGTGCGGGCGTGCCGGCACTGGTTGGGCACGGTGCCGGACACGATCCTGGTCACCCACAATCACAGTGACCACGCCGCCGAGCTGCCGGTAGTGCTGCCGCTGGCCGCGGCGGCCGGCCGCCGGCCGCGCGTGATCGCCGCGCCGGCGGTGGTCGAGCGGCTGCAGCGGCATCGGCTGCACGAACTGCGCAGCACCGGCCGGCCGCTGGCGGATTTCTGCGAACTGGTCGCGGCCGACGGCCCGGTGACGCTCGCCGACGGGCTGACGATCACCCTGCTGCGGGCGCGCCACAGCGAGCCGAGCTGCGGCTTCATGCTGTGGGACGGGGACCGGCCGCTGCTCGCCTATGGCGGGGATTCGGCCTTCTCGACGGCCTACTACGCGCGCCTGTTCGAGGCGCCCACGGTGATTCTCGATGCCCGTGCCACGGGCAACGCCGAACACGCCGGCTTCGGCGCGGTGGCCGCCTACATCGCGGCCTATCCCGACACGGTGGTCCGGATCACCGGTTACGGCACGCGCGCCCAGGCCCCGGCGGGGCTGGCGGCTTTCGCCCCCGGCGACCGATTGTCGCTGGGCGCTGAGCCGTGAGCAGCGTCGCGCTCGTCGAGCGTTTCATCGTGCTCTGCTTCTGGCTGTCGCCCTATCGCTGGGTGGACGCGCTGCTGGAGGCCGGCGAGAGCGCGAACCAGCGCGGCGGCCGCGACACCGCGGGTCTGCGGGCCGCGCGGTACGCGCTTTCCGAGCTCTACATCGTGGCCTGGCTGGTACTCGGCGTCGGCCTGTGGCTGGCTCAGGCGAGTCTGCCGGCGTGGCTGATCTGGCCGGCGCTGCTGCGGGTCTTCGGCATTCTGGACAAGGAGCTGGGCGTGATCCTGTTCGGCCGCTGCAAGATCACCGCGGGCCGGCAGGTCGCCGCAACCGGCCGGACGATCGTGCTGGCGCTGGAAAACTACGTCGCGGCGGCGTTTCTGATGGCGTTCGTGCATACCAAGGCCGGCCGCTTCGGCGAGGCGGCGACCGGGCTGGCGCCGGGCGATGCGCTGATCCAGTCGCTGTCGATCCAGTTTTCGTTGACGCCCGCGTTCACGCCGGCCGACGGGATCGGCTGGGCGTTGGTCCTGTATCAGAGCGGATTCGCCTTTCTATTCAGCCTGATCGTGATCTCGTTGTTCGTCTCGCTGCTGGAGTTCGGTGCGAGCCGGCACTGACGACCACGCGCAGGCGTTCGGGCCCGGCTGTGCAATCCCGGGCCGGTTGCGTACCCTTGAGGCATGCTGACCCCGCCATAGCACCCGATCACTCCGCCGGCGCCCGTGCCTAAAGCCACGGCGCGCGGGCGATGCGTGGCGGCGGCCGGTCCCCTGTCAGCGTTTCGTCATCCGGTCCTGTCTGCGCCGCGGACTTGCTTTTGCCGCCGGCGACCGGGTTTCCGGGTAACGACTGCATTCGGCGCTCGTCGCCTCCGACGGATGCCCCGCCACTTTCTCTGTTCAGCGCCTGCTGCGCCGCGTGTACCGGCGATGGCCGTGCAGCGGTCGCCCGGCACGACGTGCCCGGTGCTTCCAGCCTTCGAGTGGATGAGACGATGCCCGAGACCGACCGACGCCGCGACGCCACGCTGGCCCCCGTCAAGGCCACCTACGAGACCTGGGGGCGCGAGGATCCGTTCTATGCGGTGCTCACCTCCAAGCGGCGTCGCGGCAATCAGTGGGACCCCGAGGTCTTCTTCGATCGCGGTCGCCGGGAAGTCGACGACGTCATCGACTACGTCGACGGCCTGTCGCTGCGCCCGGGGACGGCGCGGGCTCTGGATTTCGGCTGCGGCGTCGGGCGGCTCACGTTCGCGCTGGCCGACCGTTTCGACGAAGTCGTCGGCGTGGACATCGCCGAATCCATGGTCGACTGCGCGCGCCGGTGGAACGATCGGGGCGAGCGCGTTCGGTTCGTGGCCAACGCGCGGGCGGATCTATCCCTGTTCGCGGACGACAGTTTTGACTTCGTCTACAGCAGCATCACTCTGCAGCATGTTCCGCCGGAGGCGGCGGCGAACTATGTGCGCGAATTCTTCCGGGTGCTCCGGCCGGACGGCGTGGCCGTGTTCCAGATGCCGAACGGCCCGCGGATCGAGCCAGGCAGTCTGCGCTGGCGGGCCTACAACCTGCGCCGCCGCGTATTCCGCCGCTGGTGGAAACGTCTGCGCGGAATCCCCGCCTACGAGATGCACTGGATCGCGCGCTCGCGCATGACCGAAGTCGTCGATGACGGGGGTGGCGAACTCGTCGACGTGCAGGACCTGAGCGGTGGCCGATCGATCAATCTGCGCTACTGCGCGGTCGTGCGGGTGGGCGTCAAGACCTGCCTGGTCGTGATTCTTCTCTGATCGCCCGGCCCGCCCGCCGGCCGCGATCCGCTCCGGTCTCGGTGCTCTGGGGTGCGGGCGCAGTCACCGTATGGCGCGCCAAGGCGGCGGCGCTTGCCTCCGGCGAGGCCGCCGTCCCGGCGCGTTCTGCAGTTGCCATCGACAGATCGACGCCGTGCTGCGGCCCGTGGGCCATGCCGTGACGCGTATCGCCGCGGCACGCGATCGGGTGTAAGAGAAACCGACACTGTATCGAGATGCGCCGAGACGCGAGGCCGCGTTGCGGCAACCCCTTGCGGCTCAAGATGTTCCCGAAAGTGCGGAATGCTCGGTTTCGCGTCTGCCGGCTCGCGGGGCGGTCGCGGCGAAGCCTTGGGCCGGGAAAGTGTCGGAAAAGAATGCACTGGCGTGGCGTTTGGGCCCAAGCCTTTTGAAAATACATTATGAAATCATGGGTCTTCGCTCATGGCACACAAGTTGCTGAGATGCAGGCGTGAACCGAGATGTGCAGGTCGCGTCTCAAACACACAACGGAAGAAGGACCTGACTGTTTCTATGTCTTGATAACCGGGTGAAAGCCATGAAAGTCAAAAATATTCTGCTTGGAAGCGCGCTCGTCGCGCTGGCGGCTGCCGGGGGTACGGCCCTGGCTGCTCCGACGCTGACCTTCGATGATCCGGGTATACGCGGCGGCACCGTTAGCTATGACGGCGACGGCGGTGTGCTCACGGGAACCGATATCCGTTTCAACAGCATCGACTTCAGTGGCGGCATAGCCCCGAACGAGAGTTCACTGACCTGCAGCGGGTGTCTGCTGAACTTCACGACCGGCGCCAACACCATTGAAGGTAGCGATACCGCCGACTATGAGTTCGCCGCCGGTGGGGAGTTCGTTCTGACCGGATCTGCGCTGGATTCCTCGAATACGGTGATCGCTAACGGCATCCTGCTGACCGGTACCTTCACGGACCGGCCGACGGCGATACCGTCGAATTTGAATCCGAACACGCCCCCGGGCACGGTCAACGTCAGTGGCTTCGGTCTCGACACCAAGCATGAGGACTTGCTGGCGTACTTCGGCATCGATCCGGATACGTCCTTCATCTTCTCGTCGACGAATATCGCCCTCGGAACGACGAGCTTCCAGGATAATGGTGGCTTCAGCGGCACGGTGAACAACGCCGATATCGTCAACAGCGGCACGCCGCCGGTCGCCGTGCCTGAGCCGGGTGAAATCGGCCTTCTGGGCTTCGGTCTCGCCCTGCTGCTGACGGGCATCGGCCTGCGCCGCAGCCGCTCGCTCTGAGCGCCGATAGCAACGTGGCGTTCTAGCGGGTACGGCATATAAGCCGGACTCTGCTGCCACGGCTCTTCACGGCACCGTTCGGGATTTCCGGACGGTGCCGTTTTTCTTTCGGGCTTCCGACGTGCTGGGCGGCGCAGGCCGTTGCGTGTTGGAGAGCCGGCCATGCCGCCACGGCCCTCCGAGCGCGTCGAAAAGCGCCACTCGTACGGCGACGGCGCCTGCGAGATCTTTGCTACGGGGTGACCCACGGCCGACACGGCCCACTCCTGCAATTCGGTCCCTTGAACCATTCGCACGGGGCGTCTGCAACGACCGTCCCGCGTAGTAGATGATAGCGGCCGGATCTCTCTCGATGATTTCCGCCGTCCGACTGCGTGGCCCGAAGCGGTTGGTCGGAATCGCGGCTTCTGGATCCCGGGCCGGCGAGTCGTCCTCTGCGGGCAGTAAGTAGCCTTACGGCATGCCGTGTGAGTCTGCGCAGGCCGGCACACGCTGCGGCTTGCCATTCTGCGCCGGAAGGCCAGCGGCGGTGTTGGCGCGGTTTCGAAGCCGACACGGCGGCACTCGGAACGCTATGGCGGGGCGGTAAACGCCTCGCCGGGAGCCACTGGGCGTATCAATGACCTACTACGGCGCGCAGAGCGTCGATGGCTCGCATTGCGACCGCATCAGGCGTTTGAACGCGCGGCGCGCTTCACGGCACGTCGAGACCGGATTCCCGGTTCTTGCACAGGCATCGAGCCGCGGTCGATACGGTAGTCGATAGCCGCGATGGTTGACCGGGAGAGGCCCGCGAGCCCGGTGCGGTGCACGTGCCGTACGCTCATGCAAGGCAGCCGGATATGGCTGGCAGGCCGCCGTTATCGGCAGGCAGGTAGGAGGCCCTCCGCGCACAGCGGAGGGCCTTGTCGTGGTGGGCTCAGCGCGAGCGGGGGACGACCGCGAAGTTCGGCAGATTGTCGTAGTCCGGCTTGACGTTTCGGTCCTCGAATATCCGCCATGCGGCGGCGCCGTCGGGGTGGCCGCTGTCGACGGCCATGGCCAGACCGGGCTGCATGTTGGCAGGGAAGCCGGTCGTGGAGTTGGCATAACCGACCATCTCGCCCGCCTGGTAACTCGTACCCTCCATATTAGCCATGCGCAGACGCATCCGGGCACTGTTGCAGCGCGTGCCGACCAGTTCGGGGAAGTTGGTGGCGTAGACTTCCTCGAGGCTGTCGTAGTCGTCCGCGCCGCGATTCGGGCGGATCTGCAACGAATAGGAGGAGGCCTCGAGCCAGCAATATCCCTCGGTCGGGTCGTCCTGCCAACCTGTCATGCGTCCGATCTGGAAATCGGCCAGCCAGCCGACCAGTTTTTCAGCGCCGGGCATGCGCTGTTCGGCGGCGTGCCCGGCCGCCCAGGTGAAGAAATCTGCCTGCCAGGGGGCGATGCCGACGCGCTCTCGACCACCGCTCGGGTAGATCACCGCGCCGTAGTTGTTGATCACGTGCAAGGGGCTGCGGTCGCTGTCCACGAACGTGTCGTTGTAGTCGTCGAGGACGTGGTCGACGATTTGGGTGAAGTAGGACTTCAGCGGATCGTCGTCCGGGGTCGCGAACGCTGCGTCCGAGAGACTGCGCAGCGACCAGGCCTGCCCGCGGACCTGACTCTGGGCGCCGCGCAGGGTGCCCTTCTTGTAGTCCCGATAGTTCGGATTCGCCCAGAGCTGCACGTAGGAGGCGACGAACTGCATCTCCTCGAGATAGTAGAAATCGCCCGTGACGAGGTAGGGCACATAGCCTATCGACGGATGGTGCGCGATATCGAAAGCGTAGGGGTTGTTGCAGTCGCCCTGACAGTCGGGGAGCAGATCACGCTGGTAGTTGGAGCCGGCGCGCTGCGCGTAGCTGCGGTTGGCGATCGTGACGTAGGGGTGGCGCGTGATCTCCAGCGGACGGCCGGTCTCGCGGTCGCGATAATGGACGCTGTAGCTGCCGATGGCATCGTCGTTGGCCAGCATCCAACGGAACGCGCGCCGATCGCCGGAGACCGCGTAGGCCGAGGTCCAGCGCGGCAGCGGGCCGATGGCCGACTGTGATCCGGTGGTGGGCATATAGTCGGTCTGATCGCCGTTATTCATCGGCGCCACGGACTGGCGCACGGAGTTGAGCAGTCCGTTCGTCGGCTCGACGTCGGCGTACTGCGAGATCGCGCCCGTGGATTGCAGGTAGTCGGTGTCGATTCGGGCGTACAGGCCCGGATCGTCGTTCCACCACAGCACCCGATGCCAGCGCGCCTGCCGATAATGCTTGAGGCCGTTGTTGCGATACTGCTCGTCGCCGACTTCCAGGGTGACGTTGTACTGAGCGTTGCGCGTCTCGTCCGGATAGGCCCAGTTGTTCTCGATCACGGTATCGACACGGGCCCGCTCGATCTCGCCGTTGTCGTCGGCGTAGGCGCGGATGTGGAAATAGGCCGCGAGCCTTGGTGATTCGCCGCTGGCGCCCTCGATCGGGCCGCCGACGATCCATTCCGAGACCTGGGGCCCGGACAGCCACTGCTTGCACTGACGGCCCCAGTCCGAGCAGCCGCCCGATGACGCGGCGACGTCGTTGAGCAGATCGCGCGCATCGACGGTATAGCGCGTGCCGCGGGCCTTGATCTCGACCCGGGCGCTGAAATCACTGGCGAGCAGGGCGCCGATGCGCAGCGGCGAACCCGCGGCGTCCTCGTCGCCCTCGACCCGTGCGAGATCGATGCGGGTATCATTGCCCGAAGGCGCCACCCGGGTGGAGATCACGGCGTGACGCAGGGAACCGTCGTCCCAGCGCGCCTTGGCGTCGACCTGCGTCGGCAGCAAACGGTCACCCACACGGGCATGGACCGAGTCGTTTTCGGGCACGGCGCCCCGCGCGAAGACTTGTCCGAAAGTCAGCGGTGCGGTGCCACTGCTCGATCGGCCGGTGCGAATGGCCCGTACGGAGACCACCGTGTCGCCTACGTCACCGGGGTCGGTATCGCTCGTCGGTGGGGTCTGTTCGTCGTCCTGGTCGCCGTTCTCGCCTTCGTCCGAGTCCTGGTTCGAATCGTCTTGATCCGAATCGTCCTGGCCGCCCGTATCGCCGTCATCCGAGGCGTTGGTGCCGTATTCGCCGGCGGTCCCATAACCGGTGATTTCGGGCATCCCGGCGCCTGGTGATGCACCATTGGAACCTGACGAATAACCGTCGGAGCTGGCTGCATAGCCGTTCGAGCTTGCAGACGAAGCGTTCGAGGAGCCGCTATACGAGCCGGCGGTCCCGGCGGCGGAATAAGAGGGGGCGGCCGAAGCCGGGGCGAGCGCCGAACCGGCGGCCACAAGGCCGCCGATAAGCCACCACCGAAACATTGCTCCACGCATGGGCTGTCCGTCCGTTTGTTGCAGAAAGAGTGATGTGCAGTACGCCGCTGTCTCCGTCGGTCGGAAAGGCGGACAGCGGGCACCGAAATGCGGATGAGGCAACCCGGCCGCCATGACGCTGGGTTACAGCGTGTTAGACCCGTGGTTTTGCGCGGCCGTCTTTCGACGGCGATGCCCTTGGTCTGCTGTGCGAAACTAAGAACTAGGTTCGACCCTGTCAAATACGTCTGCACAGCCCAGTTGATGACGGACAATCGGTTGGCCGCCGGTAACGCGTGTGCAAGCTGTCGGGAAATATTACGCAAGTCGTCGTCGGGCAATCTCTTGCGTCAATATAGTATATTTAAAACAAATGGTTGCGATCTTGGTCCCGATCTTGCTCTCGCTCGCGTTACAACACCTTCCTAGTAGAGTTAGTCAATGATTCCCAATGCGCTCCCCGCTCTGGCTTCGCATCGTCGTGGTTGGCTTCGGTGTGGCGCATCGCTGCTGCTGACAGTCGTCGCGGTCTCCGCCCAGGCGGCGGTGATTCCGGCCGGTGCGGACACCTTCGGCGCCGATGCGTCGCGTATCGATTTCAACGAAGTGCCTCTGGGTACCGCGAACCCGATCTATACCCCGGCCGATGGGGCGGCGAACCGTGGCAGCGTCAGCTTCGGGGGTTATTTCAGCGGCCAGTCGCGCGGCAACGTGGCCGAATGCGGCGCCAGCACCGCCTGCGTCAGCGGCACGCCGAATACCGGCCTGAGCTTGGACCTGCAGTCGTCGTCCACCGTGACCGTCACCGATAGCGCGAGCAGCAACAATCCGGTGCTCACCGGTCTGCCGTTGTTCAACGGCCCGATCTCCATACTATTCGGCGCCGACCAGGCCGGCGTCGGCCTGTCCGTCGGCTTCATCAACGCCATCGGCGCCGAGCGGCTTACCGCCTTCGATCGCGAGGGCAATGTGCTCGGCTCGATCACCAACGATGCCCTCGGCTATTCCGTGCTGGCACTGGTGACCGATGACGGCAGCAACGATATCGCCGGTGTCCAGCTGACCGCCACACTCGCGGCCCAGGGCTTCGCGCTCGAGAACATGCTGTTCGGCCAGCAGGACCAGCTGCTGAATCTGCCGTCGCCGGGTGATGGCGACGGCATGGATGTGGCCGAGCCGGATTCAATCGGCCTGTTCGTACTGATGGGCGGCCTGATGGCGCTGGTCGCCCTGCGCCGCCGCCGGACCTAGGCTGCGCCGGCGGCCGTCCTGCGCTGGAAACCTCGGCCGGCAGCCGGTGCCGGCCGGGGGCGATCCCCGGCACTGCCTAGGCCGCGTCCGTGCCGCCCACCCAGGCGCGTCGGCCCGCGCCGAGCCCCAGGATCATCGAAGCCGCGGCGATCAGGCACAGGGCCACGCCCACCGCCCGCCAGCCGCCGAAGGCCTCGTGTAGCAGCCCGACCAGCAGTGGGCCGGCGGCCGCGAGCATATAACCCACCCCCTGCGCCATGGCCGACAGGTCCGCGGCGGTGTCGGCATCGCGTGCGCGCACGGCGATCAGCGTCAGGCCCATGGCGAAGCTGCCGCCCTGGCCGAGCCCGAGGATGGCGATCCACAGCCAGACGCTTGCCAGCGGCGCGAAAATGCAGCCGGCCACGCCGATCATCACCAGCGCCATCACGCCCGCGCTGACCGCGCGCTGATCACGCATGCGGGCGCCGAGCGCCGGCGCGGCGAGTGCCGATATCAGCTGAACCAGGATGGAACAGGACAGCGCCAGTCCGGCGGTGACCGGCGCCAGCCCCCGGTCGGCCAGAATCGTGGGCAGCCAGCCGAACACGCTGTAGGCCAGCGCGGACTGGCTGCCCATGAACAGCGTGACCTGCCAGGCCAGCGAGTCCCGCATCAGACGGGTGCGCGGTCCGGCGTGGCGGGTGGCTGCTGCCGGCGCCCGGGGCTGCAGCCCCCAGATCACCGCGGCGGCGAGCGCCGGTATCAGCCAGAGCGCCAGCGCGCCGCGCCAGGCCTCGCCGAGAATCAGCCGGAGCGGTTCGGTCGCGCCCGCGGCGGTCGCTGCGCCCAGGCACAGCGTCATCGTGTAAAGCCCGGTCATGGCGCTGACGCGCTCTGGAAAATCCCGCTTGACCAGCCCCGGCAGCAGCACCCCGAGCACGCCGATGCAGCCGCCGGCCAGCGCGGTGCCCGCGAACAGGCCCGGCGTGCCGGTATAGGGACGCACCAGCAGCGCCAGCGCCAGCACGAGCAGGGCGGCGAGCACCGCGCGTTCCGCACCGAGGCGGCGCGCGGCCCGCGGCGCAACGGGTGCGGCGAGGCCGAGACAGAGCACCGGCAGCGTGGTCAGCAGCCCCAGCATCGCCGGTGACAGCGCCAGACTTTCACCGATGCGCTGCAGCACTGGCGATACACTCGTAAGCGCCGGCCGCAGATTGAGTGCGACCAGCAACAGCGCGACCAGCGTCAGGCCGAGCCGTCGGCGATCGCGGTCCTCGCGTGATGCGGTGGCCATGCCGTGTCTCTCCGGTGATGGCGGTACGGGCGCCGGTACCGCGTGCGGGCGCGCATTGTCGACAGTCGTCGCGTGGCGGGCAAGTGACGGCGTCCGGCCGGCGAGGCCGGATTGCCCCGGGACCCCGAGCAGGGCGTGCTCGGGCCGATGTCGCAGTGTCGGGGATCAGCCGGCGAGTGCTGTTCCGGGCGATACGAGCCGTCGTTCTGGCGTGTCGAGCCGCGTGGTCTTTGCGGTGCCGCGAGCGCCGCGTCGTGTGGTCGGAGCTTGCGCGTGACGATCGCGCGGATCTTTCCACGGGCGCCCTTGGGATCAATGGGTCAACGCAACACGCTGATCGAAGGACTCGGTAGGCATCATGATCGAACGCGGGCGCGCGGTGTGTCAGCCGACGCCGTCGGGCAGCGGGTGGCGACGCTCGGCCGTGCCCGCCTTGGCCACCTGGCCGGGCACCTCGTGGCCGACCAGCGCCGGCAGGTCGCGGGCCACGCGCAGCAGGGCGTCGAGATCGACGCCGGTGGCCACGCCCATCTGTTCGAACATGTGCACGAGATCCTCGCTGCAGACGTTGCCGGTCGCACCCGGTGCGAAGGGGCAGCCGCCGAGGCCGCCGAGTGCGGCGTCGAAGCGCGTCACCCCGGCCTCGAAGCCGGCCAGGGCGTTGGCCAGCCCCATGCCGCGGGTGTTGTGCAGATGCAGGGTCAGTTCCAGCCGCGGCCATGCGGCGATCAGCTCGCGGCACAGGGCAGCCACCTGGCGCGGATTGGCCATGCCGGTGGTGTCGCAGAGGGTCACGCCGTGGATGCCCAGTGCGGCGATGCGAGCGACGATATCGCGCACGCGTGCAGGGTCGACCGGGCCCTCGAACGGGCAGCCGAAGGCGGTGGAGATGGAGACGTTGAGGCGCGCACCGGCGGCCCGGCCGGTGTCCGCCATGGCGGCGAAGCGGGCCAGCGAATCCGCCGCGGTCAGGCGCAGGTTGGCCCGGCCGTGGCTGTCGCTGGCCGACATCACGAAGTTGAGTTCGTCGGTGCCGGCAGCCAGCGCCCGCGCCACCCCGAGGGCGTTGGGAACGAGCGCGATATACGACACGCCAGGCGTACGGTCGATGCCGGCCATCACCCGATCGGCGTCGGCGAGGTTTGGGATCGCTTTCGGCGAGGTGAAGGATGTGACCTCGATCCCGGCGAATCCGAGCGGCGACAGGGCGTCGATGAGCGCGATCTTGTCCGCCGTGGGCACGAAGCCGGGCTCGATCTGGAAACCGTCGCGCGGGGCGACCTCGTTGATGAACACGCGTTCGCTCATGCTCGATCTCCGGTGTCGGGATCGTGGAGCACGCCGGCGGCGTGCAGGCGCTGCTGGGTGGCGCGGTCGATGCCCAGCTCGTCGAGCACGGCGCGTGTGTGTTCGCCGAGCGCCGGGCCGCCGCCGCCCACGCGGCCCGGCGTGCGCGACAGCCGCGGCAGCACCGCCGGTACCCGCAGCGATTCGCCGTCGGCGGTGGTGATCGTCTCGATCATGTGGCGGGCGGCGTAGTGGGCGTCCTCGACGATGTCCCTGGCCGTGTAGGGCCGGCCGCAGGGCACGCGGGCGGCCTCCAGCACCTCCAGCACACGAGCGCGGTCGTTTTGACGCGTCCAGGCCTCGATGGCCGCATCGATACGCGCGGCGTGCCGGGTGCGGCCGTCGTTGTGGGCCAGGGCCGGCTCCGCGCCGAGATCGTCGCGCCCGATCGCGGTCATCAGCCGCTTGAAGATGGAGTCGCCGTTGCCGGCGATGAGCACTTCGGTGCCGTCTGCGCAGCGGTAGGCGTTCGACGGGGTGATGCCGGGCAGGGCGCTGCCGCCGGGCTCGCGGATGATGCCGGCGCCGTCGTATTCCGGAATCAGCGATTCCATCATGCCGAACACGGATTCGTAGAGGGCGACATCGATGTACTGGCCGCGGCCCGACTGCCGGCGTTCGGCGAGCGCGAGCAGGGCGCCGATGACACCGTAGAGCGCCGACAGCGAATCGCCGATGGACACGCCCACCCGTACCGACGACTCGCCCGGATGGCCGGACAGATAGCGCAGCCCGCCCACGGCTTCGCCGATGACGCCGAAGCCGGGCAGGTCGCGATACGGGCCGGTCTGGCCGTAGCCGGAGATCCGGACCATGATCAGGCGGTCGTTGATCGCTGCCAGATCCGCCCAGCCGAGCCCCCATTGTTCCAGCCGGCCGGG
Source organism: Salinisphaera orenii subsp. orenii MK-B5 (assembly GCF_003788635.1). Classification (GTDB taxonomy): domain Bacteria; phylum Pseudomonadota; class Gammaproteobacteria; order Nevskiales; family Salinisphaeraceae; genus Salinisphaera; species Salinisphaera orenii. The sequence continues at coordinate 121,459 of NZ_AYKH01000043.1, read as the reverse complement.
ACTGAAGTTCTCGACCACGATATCGGCCTCTGCCGCCAGCCGGCGCACGATGTCCTGGCCCTCCGCGGACTTCAGGTCCAGCGAGACGGAGCGCTTGTTGCGGCTCTGGACGTGCCACCACAGCGAGGTGTCGCCGCGCATGACCCGCCAGCGCCGGAGCGGGTCGCCGGTGCCCGGCGGCTCGATCTTGATGACATCGGCGCCGAATTCGCCGAACAGCTTGCTGGCGAAGGGGCCGGCGATGAGCTGGCCGAGTTCGAGCACCTTGAGGCCCGCCAGCGCCATCGGCCTGTTCTGGGGTGCGGGGTCGGTCATCTCGTCGGTGGCATCGGTGGGCGATCCCTCGAGCCTAGTCAGCGGCGGCGCGGCCGACAATCAGCCGATCGCGGATCAAGGCTTCGTATTCGGCGTAGGCGCGGTGTCACTCGTGGTCGTCGGCCGCGGTCAGGTGGTCGACCATCTCGCGGGCGATCACCGGCAGCGTGGCGTAGTCGCGCATGCCCAGCCACAGGGTGCGTTCGGCCCAATCGTCGGCCAGCGGTACGACGGTGAGCGGGCGCGCCGCGGTGGGCGTCACCGCGCCCGCGGGCAGCACGCCGACGCCCATGCCGTGGGCGATCATCCGGCAGATGCCCTCGAAACTGCGTACCTGAATACGCAGCCGCAGCGGCGTGTCGAGGCCGCGGGCGGCTTCGGCCAACAGCCCGTGCAGGGAGGCGTTGTGCTGCAGGCCGATGATGTCGTAGGGCAGGGCGTCGGCCAGCGACGCGGTCGCGCGCCCGGCGAGCGGGTGGTCGTGCGGGGTGACCAGCACCAGCTGGTCGCGACGGTAGACCCGGCGTTGCAGCTCGGCCGCCGCCGGGGTGTCGGCGAACACGGCGATGTCGGTCCGGCCCTCGCGTACCGCCTGGGCCGCCTCGCTGCTGACCCGCTCCTGCAGGTCGATCTTGATCGCCGGGTGGGCGCGGGTGAAGGTCGACAGATCGTGCGGCAGGAACTGGATGATGGCCGAGGTGTTGGCGTCCAGACGCACGTGTCCGCGCACGCCGCGGCTGTATTCGCTCAGCTCGGCGGCGAGCCGGTCCATGTCGTCCAGCAGGCCGCGGGCATGATGCAGCAGTGCGTCCCCGGCCGGGGTCGGTTCGACGCCGCGCGGCCGACGATAGAGCAGGGCGGTGTCCAGTCGCGCCTCGAGGTCGCGCACCCGCTTGCTCACCGCGGCCAGAGCCATGTGCTCGCGCGCGGCCGCGGCGGTCAGGCTGCGTTCGTCGGCGATCGCCACGAACAGGCGCAGGCTGACCGGGTCCAGGTCGCGCATCAGCGGGCGCCGGGCCGGCGGCGCGGTGTCGGCCGCGCGGCGTTTGCGGTTTCGTGTTTCACGAAGTCACCCTTGCGCATCGCATGATTGTCGCCGCGCGTGCGCGGCAGCCATGCTCGAAGACAACCGCTGCATCACAGCGCGGCCGGGCGTGCGGGTCAAGCCGCGGTCCGTGTCCAGCGCGATGGCCGGCGGCACAACAAACGGCCCGGCCGTGAAGTCGGGCCTCGAACATCGGGCGTGCGTTGCGCCGAAGGAGGAGTCGATGAGAGCGCGAAAGGAGCCGGTGCGCAGCCCGGCGGTGTGGATCGGATTCGTGGTGCTGATGGCGCTGATCACGCCATGGTACTTCCCGGCCGGTTCGTTCGAGCCGCTGCTCTGGGGTGTGCCGTACTGGGCCTGGATCATCCTCGCGGCGTCGCTGGCGCTGTCGTGTTTCGTGGCGTGGGTGGTCTGCTGCCAATGGGACATGGGCACCGACGACGATCCCGAGGCGTAGGCCATGGAGCTCGCATTCGGCGGCGCGGCCGGCATCGCGGTACTGCTGGCCTATGGCGGGCTGATGCTCGCGGTCGGCCTGATCACGTATCTGCGCAACCGCCATATCCACGAAAGCCTGGACGAGTACTATCTCGGCGGCCGCGGCCTGGGCGTGATGGTGCTGTTCTTCACCTTCTTCGCCACCCAGTACAGCGGCAACACCGTCATCGGCTATCCGCCCACGGCCTACCGCATCGGCTACCAGTACCTGGTGTCGGTGCCGTTTTTTATCTGCATCATCGCGGTCTATCTGTTCTTCGCCCCGCGGCTGTACGCGCTGGGCCGGCGTTTCTCGCTGCTCACGCCGGTGGACTGGATCGACATGCGATTCAGGTCGCGGGCGGTCACCATTCTGGCGTCCATCCTCATGCTCTACGCGCTGGGCAACTATCTGCTGGAGCAGTTCGTGGCCATCGGCCAGGGGGTGTCGGGGCTGACCGGCGGCACCATCCCGTATCAGGTCGGGGTGGTGTTCTTCATCGTGATCATGGTCGCCTACAGCTGGCTCGGCGGCATGCGGTCGGTGGCCTACACCGACACCATCCAGGGTATCGCCCTGCTTTTCGGTGTGTTCATGCTGCTGCTCGGCTCGCTGATCTACTTCGGCGGCCCGGGGACGGCCGCCGAAGTGATGCGGCGCGAGGCGCCGGACAAGCTCGGCGCCCCGGACGCCGCGGGCGTGGCCCATTGGTTCTCGCTGATCGCGCTGGTGGGGATCGGCGCGGCGGTCTATCCGCACGCGGTCCAGCGCATCTTCTCGGCCCGGAGCGAGGCCACCCTCAAGCGCTCGTTCATCCGCATGGCCTTCATGCCGTTCGCCACCGCCGCCGTGGTCTTCTTCGTGGGCATCATCGGCATCGCTGCGTTCCCGGGGCTGTCCACGGGTGAGTCGGAGCAGCTCGTCGGTCGCATCGCCAACGCGCTGGCCACGCGTCACGTGGTCTTCTACTGGGCCATGGTGCTGCTGTTCGGCGGCGTGATCGCGGCGATCGTATCCACCGCGGATTCGGTTCTGCTGACGTTCTCGTCGATCGTGTCGAACGATCTGTACGGTCGTTTCGTCGACCGCGACGCCTCCGAACACCGCAAGATCCGGGTTGGCAAGCTGGTCGGTCTGGCCGCCGTGGTCGTGCTGGTGATCATCGCCTGGTACCCGCCGGGCACGCTCTACCGTATCTTCGTGCTCAAGTTCGAGTTGCTCATCCAGGCCGCGCCCGCGCTCATTCTGGGCTTGTACTGGGTGCGGCTGAACACGCGTGCAGTGTTCGCCGGCATGCTCGCCGGCACGCTGCTGGCCTCGGCGATGACGTTCGCGGACTGGACGCCGCTGGGGGTGTTCAGTGGCCTCTGGGGCCTGCTGCTCAATCTGGCGATCTGCGTGCTGGGCAGTCTGTTGCTGGGGGTGAAACGCGCGGACGAGGCCCACGCCGTCGAGGTCATCGGCATGCGCTGATACGGCCCGCGTCTAGCCGCGCCGGCGCACGGCCTCTACGATCGCCGCATGCGCGGGCAGGGCCAGCCCGCAGGTATCGGCCTGACGCAGGAGCCAGCCGTTGATGGCCTCGATCTCGGTGGCGGCGCCGCGCGCCATGTCCGCCCGCATCGACGAGGTGTTGTCGGCAGTGGCGCGGGCGATGGCCTGCACGCCGGCCAGCGAGTCGCCCGGCCAGGTCGGGTCGAGGCGGGCCAGCAGCCGGTCCGCTTCGGTGGCGAGTTCGGCCGCCTGCCCGGCGAGACGGGCGTCGGTGACCAGCGCGCCGTTGGGTACGTCGTGGAGCGCGGTCAGCGGGTTGATGACGGCATTGGCCACCAGCTTGCGCCACTGCCGATAACGGATGTCCGCCGCCCATTGCAGCCCCGGCCAGTGGTCGGCCAGAGACTCGAACCAGGCCGGCGGCACCGCCGAGCCGCCCATCCAGGTCCGGTTGTCGGCCACGATCTCGTGGGCGTCACGCCGGCCCTTGACCGCCGCGGTGGTCACCGCCTCGATCAGGCAGGCCCGGTCCGGCAGCCGGCCGTCGAGCGTGCCGATACCGTTCTGCAGGCGGATCACCGTCGAGTCGGCGGCCAGGCGACAGCGGGCCAGTGCGGTGTCGGTGAACGGCGTCTTGCAGGCGACAACGACATGCGACAGCGGCGCGCTCAGCGCGGCGGGCGAGGCGACGGGCAGACGCAGCATGGTGCGGTCGCGGCCGTCGGCGCGGGTGAAACGTGCGTGTACCGCCGTGGCCTGCGTGGCGCGTATCACGCTCACGCGGTGTCCGGCCGCGAGGAGATGACGGGCCGCCCAGGTGCCGATATGGCCGGCGCCCAGCAGATGCCAGTGGGGTGTCTCGGTCCGGCTCATCATGGCTCACAGCCTATACGAGCACGGCGATGGGCGGAGCCGGCGGGCTGCTGTAGAGGTGTGCCGGTTCATGGGCGAATCGGGCGCCCGGGCTGGACAACGCTCGCGTCCGGCCCGTAACCGGGCGCCGCGACACCGCGTTCTGCTCTGGTGCCGGCCTCGGGGCGGCATCGTCGGCCCCGGTGGCCGGCGCGGCGGTGTCAGGTCAGCGCCTCGAAATGCAGGCCGGCGTCGTTTTCCAGGCGCTCGACCAGGGTGTCGCCGAAGATCGTGGCCGGCGTCCAGAAACCGCCGGCGGTGGCGGTGTCGATGTCGCGGGCCAGGCAGACGGCGGCTTCGCCGAGCATCTTCGAGGTGGAGCCGTAGCCGGGATCGCGATCGCCCACGACCTTGATCGCCAGTTTCTCGCCGGCCTCGGTCTCGCCGAAGAAACGGATGTCGTAGAAGCCGTTTTCCTGCGCCTGTGACGAGGGGCCCTCGCCGGGCCCGGGCAGCACGAAGCGCTCCAGCAGACGGCGGGTGGGTGCGAGCGCGACGCCGGCCATGAAGCCGCCTAGGGCAGCGGTCAGGGCGTAGGCACGCAGCCGGCCGCGGGCGCCGCGGCCCATCATCTGGGCCTCGTCGTAGCGAAAATCCGCGCCGTAGGCCTGCTTCGACAGGGCGTTGCTGCGCTGGACCACGCGGGTGTTGATGGCGGCCATGACGAACGGCGCGACCCAGGCACCGGCATCGGTATCGAACGTCGGGCCTTTGACGTCGGGCTGGCGTGTCGCCGGCCGGTATGTCGCCGGGCAGAGCGCGTAGGGATCGGCCAGCGCGCGGCGCAGGTCCGGGTCGGCGCGCATCTCGCGGGCGACGTTGACCAGGCTGGCGACGGTGCCGCCGGAAAAGGTGCCGCGCATGGCCTTGACCCGCATCTTCACCCGCGTGCAGGGGGCGCCGAAGCGCTGCCGCGCCGTGCGCTGAAGATAGTGCACGCCGAGGTCGGAGGGCAGCGAGTCGAAGCCGCAACAGTGCACGATGCGGGCGCCGCTTTCCGCAGCGGTCGCCTCGTAGCGTTCTATCATGCGCCGGATCCACTGCACCTCGCCGGTGAGGTCGCAGTAGTCCGTGCCGGTCTCGGCACAGATCCGCACCAGCGTCTCGCCGTAGAGGGCGTAGGGGCCGACGGTGGACACCACCACCCGCGCGCGCTCGCAGAGTGCCTCGAGCGCGGCCGGATCGGCGGCGTCGGCCACGATCAGCGGCACGTCGTCGCCGGCGCCTACCTCGTCGCGCACCGACTCCAGCCGGCTCTGCGAGCGGCCGGCCATGGCCCAGTCCAGGTCGTCGCCGTACCGATCCGCGAGATAGGCGCAGGTCAGGCGGCCGACGAAACTGGTCGCGCCGAAGACCACGACCTCGTGCTGCGTTGTCTCCATGAGAGCGTCCCCGAGTCGATTGAGGTGCCCAATCTACTAGATTCGGGGCACGCCGCGGCAGGCGCTTGGCCGCGAACAGCGCCTCGCGTAAGCTTCCCGCAGCCCCGCTTCTAGGTCCGATATGGCCCAGCACGACGAGACCGGCCGCCCGCGCCGGGACGCCTCCGGCGACGATCCGGACACCATCGACTTCGGCTACGAACGCGTCGCCCGCGGCGAGAAGCAGCGCCGTGTCGGCGCGGTGTTCGACTCGGTGGCCGACAACTACGACCTGATGAACGATCTGATGTCGATGGGCATCCATCGGGCGTGGAAGCACTTCACCCTGGAACTGGCGGCGGTGCGCCCGGGCGAGCGGGTGCTGGACCTGGCCGGCGGCACCGGCGACCTCGCCACCGGGTTCGCGCGCCGCGCGGGCCCCGACGGCCGCGTGCTGCTCTCCGACATCAACCCCGCCATGCTGGCGCACGGGCGCGACCGGCTCATCGACGCCGGCATTGTCGACAACGTCGACTATTGTCTGGCCAACGCCGAGCGGCTGCCGTTCGCCGACGACACGTTCGACTGCGTGTCCATCGGCTTCGGGCTGCGCAACGTCACCGACAAGCCGGCCGCGCTGGCCGAGATGCGACGCGTGACCCGGCCCGGCGGCCGCGCGATCGTGCTCGAATTCTCCAAGCCGGCGGTGCCGGGGCTGGACAAGCTCTACGATATCTACTCGTTTTCGGTACTGCCCTGGCTGGGCCGCAACGTCGCCGGCGACGAGGCCTCCTACCGCTATCTCGCGGAGTCGATCCGCATGCATCCGGACCAGGACACGCTGCGCGAGATGATGCGCACGGCCGGCCTGGTGCGCTGCGGCTATCACAACCTCACCGGCGGCATCGTCGCCGTCCATCGCGGTTACAGCCCGTGACCGAGTACCGCAGCCTGCCCACGCCGGCACTCGGGGCGGTGGAGATCGCGCTGGCCCGCTATCTCGGCAGCGATGCCCGCGCGCTCGAGCGCTGCGCGGCGCTGGCCGGATGCGCGCTGGAGCTGCGGCTGTCGGATCTGGGGCTGCGGCTGGTGTTCGTGGCCGAGGATCACGGCATGCAGGTGTGCGCGGCGCCGCCGGAGGCCGCGGACGTGACGCTGACCGGGGCGAGCATGGTCTTCGGACGGCTGCTGTTCTCCGGCGGCCGCGAAGGCCTGATGGGCGCGGGCCTGCGCATCGAGGGCGACGTCGGCGTCGCCCAGCGTTTCGCCGACCTGTTCTCGGCCGTGGACTTCGACATCACCGACATCGTGGACGCCCGCTTCGGCCCGGTGCCGGCCTATGTCCTCGGCCGCGGGCTGGCCTCGGCGCGGGCGCTGGTCGCGCGCGCGGCCCGCGAGGTGCCCGAGCAGGCCGCGGAATATCTGCGGGAGGAATCGCGCGATGTCGTCGGCCGCTGGGAGCATGACGTCTTCGCCGGCGAGGTCGAGACGCTGCGCGACGACGTCGACCGGCTGGGCGCGCGGCTGCGGCGACTGCGGGGCGCCCGCTGATGCTGTCCCGCAGCCGCCGCATGCTCGAGATCCTGCGCACCGCCCGCCGTTACGGTCTGGGCGAGCTGATGGGCGATGCCGCACCCACCTGGCTGCTCGGCAGGCCGCGCGATTTCGACGAGCCGCTGAACGTGCGTCTGCGCCTGGCGCTGGAAGCGCTCGGCCCGGTCTTCGTCAAGTTCGGCCAGACGCTGTCGACCCGGCGCGATCTGCTGCCCGAAGGCATGGCCGAGGAGCTGTCGAAGCTTCAGGACGATGTGCCGCCGTTCGAGGGCGCCGAGGCGCGCCGGCTGATCGAGGCGGCCTACGGCCACTCGCTCGAGGTGTTCTTCGAGTCCTTCGAGACCGAGCCGATGGCCGCGGCCTCGATCGCCCAGGTGCACGCCGCGCGTCTGCACCCGCGTGCCGGCGAGGCGGCCGGCCGCGAGGTCGTGGTCAAGGTGCTGCGCCCGGACGTGCACGAACGCATCGACCGCGACATCGCCGTGCTCTATCGCCTGGCCGGTCTGGCCGCGCGCTTTCACCCGGAGGCCCGGCGGCTGCGCCCGGTCGAGATCGTGGCCGAGTACGACCGCATCATCACCGACGAGCTGGATCTGATGCGCGAGGGCGCCAACGCCAGCCAGCTCGGGCGCAACTGGGCCGGCTCGGATTTGATCGTGCATCCGGAGATATTCTTCGACTACAGCACCGAGAGCGTGCTGGTCATGGAGCGCATGCACGGCATCCCCATCGACGACGTCGAATCGCTCACCGCGGCGGGCGTGGATTTCAAGGTGCTGGCCGAGCGCGGCGTGGAGATCTTCTTCAAGCAGGTCTTTCGCGACAATTTCTTCCACGCCGACATGCATCCCGGCAATATCTTCGTGGACGTCACCCACCCGCATCGGCCGCGCTACATCGGCCTGGATTTCGGCATCGTCGGCTCGCTGACGAGCGCGGATCAGCGCTATCTGGCCGAGAACTTCCTGGCGTTTTTCAATCAGGACTACAAGCGCATCGCCGAGCTGCACATCGAATCCGGCTGGATGCCGGCCGATATCCGGGTCGAGGAATTCGAGGGCGCGATCCGCACGGTCTCCGAGCCGATCATGAACAAGCCGCTGGCCGAGATTTCCTTCGGACTGTTCCTGGTCCGGCTGTTCCGGATCGCGCGCCGCTATCGCTATCAGGTCCAGCCGCAGTTGGTGCTGCTGCAGAAGACCGTGCTCAACGTCGAGGGTCTCGGGCGCGATCTCTATCCGCAGCTGGATCTCTGGTCCACGGCCAAGCCGGTGCTCGAGGAATGGATGCACCACCGCGCCAGCCCGCGGGTTGCCGCCGAGCGGCTGCGTCGCCAGGCGCCGCAGATCATGGACAGTCTGCCCGGTCTGGTCGCGACCGTAGTCAAGCGGCTGGACGAGGGCAGCACTCCGGCCGCCCGCGAACTCGAGCGCGCGCTCGGCGACATCACCCACGAGCTGCGTACGGCGCGGCGCGCCATGCGCTGGACCGTCGTCGGCACCGGGCTCGTGGTCTCGGCGGCGGTCCTGGCGATCTATGCGCCTGCCCCGGCCTGGCTGACGGGCCTCGGCGCGGTCGCGGGTCTGGCCTGCTGGGTACGCGCCTGGCGGGGCTGACCCGGCTGCGGTCCGCGCTCGGCCCGGGCCGCGTGGATGCGGGCCTGTCCCTGCGACGGGCCCGCCGTGACGAATGGCCGCGCCTGTTCGTATGGTACGCGGTGGCCTATCGGGATCACATCGACGCGATCTGGGGCTGGAACGACGCCTGGCAGCGGCGCGATTTCGGCCGTCTGTTCGAGCGTGTGCGCCCGCTGATCGTCGTCGATGGGGCCCGCGAGGTGGGCTATCTGCAGGTGCTGTGGCGGGCGGGTGCGCTGCATCTGGCGAACATCGTGCTCGTGGCCGAGGCCCGCGGGGCCGGTCGCGGTGGCCGGCTGCTGGGTCATCTCCAGGCCCGGGCCGGGCGTCTGGACAGGGCGGTGACGCTGCGCGTATTCCGCACCAATGCCCGCGCCGAGGCATTCTACGCCCGCCACGGCTTCCAGCGTAGCGGACAGAGCGACACGCACGTCGAGATGCGCTGGCGTGCCGTCGGGCCCGAGTAGCGCCGCGGGCGCGCTCAGCGCGTGCGCAGGATGTAGAGCCCCTTGAGCAGGTTCAGCGCCTCGTACAGGGCGTAGTCGGACTCGGCCAGCGGCTTGCCGTCGGGCCCTTTCACGCCGTCGCGCGGGCCGTCCTCGTCGTCATCGTTGTCGTTGGCCAGCGCGCCGGCGAGATCGGCCTCCGAGAAGGGCAGGACCTCGCTGCCCTGGGCAGCGGTGACGTTGACGTTCTGAATGCCCACGTCCGGGTCGATGCCCTCGGCCTGGATCGAGCGCCCACTCGGTGTGTAGTAGCGCGCAGTGGTGAGCTTGAGCGCGGCCCCGTTCGCCAGCGGCAGTATGGTCTGGACCGAGCCCTTGCCGAAGGTCCGGGAACCCATGATCACGGCGCGGCTGTCGTCCTGCAGGGCGCCCGCCACGATCTCCGATGCCGAGGCCGAACCCTCGTTGACCAGCACCACGATCGGCGCGCCGTCGAGCATGTCGCCGGGCTCGGCGTCGAACTGCTGGTCGGTGTTCTCCGCCCGCCCCTTGATCGAGACGATGCCGCCCGCGTCCAGGAAGGTGTCGGCGACGTCCACTGCCGAACTCAGCACGCCGCCGGGGTTATTGCGCAGGTCGAGCACGATGCCGCGAAGCCCTTCGTCGGCGCGGTCCTGCAGCCGCTCGAGCTCGCGTTCGAGGCTTTCGCCGGTCTGGCTGGAGAACTGGGTGATGCGGACATAGCCGTAGCCATCGTCGAGCATCCGCGCCTTGACGCTCTCCACGCGGATCACCGAACGCTCGAGCGTGACCGTGAAAGGCTCGTCGCGGCCGTCGCGCAGGATCGTGAGCGTGACTTCGCTGCCCGGATCGCCGCGCATCGTCTTGACCGCGTCCATCAGCGACATGCCTTTGACCGCCTTGCCGTCGATGCGCACGATCAGGTCGCCGGCCTGGAGCCCGGCCTCGCTCGCCGGGGTGTCGTCGATCGGCGCGACCACGCGCACGAAGCCGTTCTCGATCTGCACCTCGACGCCGAGACCGCCGAAGCGACCGGAGGTCGAGATCGAGATCTCCTTGAACTCCGACTTGTTGAGATAGGCCGAGTGCGGGTCGAGGCCGTCGAGCATGCCGCGGATGGCGTTTTCCAGCAGCGCCTGGTCGGAGACATCCTCGACGTAGCCCTGCTTCACGCGGTTGAGGATCTCGACGAAGGTGCGCAGTTCCTCGAGCGGCAGGCCGTGCGCCGGGGCATCGGCGGCTTCGTCTCGCGAATCGTCGCCGGGCTGCGCGAACGCGCCGGGCGGAAGGGCGAGGACGGTGCCGATGATGACGCCGAAGGCGATCAGCAGCGTGCTGCGGATTGTGGCTCGCATGACGCTAGGACTCCCCCTGGCCGCAGCTGCGGCGCGAACGATCGGAGCGTGAACCGCGTTCCGGAACGACGCTAGAAGATAGCACACCATCGGCCGGTGCCGGGCGCGTCAACCGGACAGCCACTGCGACGGATTGACGGGCGTGCTGCCGCGCCGGATCTCGAAATAGGCGCCGCTGCGCCGATGGCCGCCGCTGCGCCCGGCCTTGGCCACCGCCTGGCCGCGTTGGACGTTGTCGCCGACCTCGACGTAGGTGCTCTCGGCATGGCCGTAGAGCGTGTAGTAGTTGTTGCCGTGATCGAGGATCACGATCAGTCCGTAGCGGTGCATGTAGCCGACATAGACCACGCGACCGCCCGCCACCGCCCGGACCGCGGTGCCTTCGGGCGCGGCGCGCCACTGGCCCTGCCATTTCAGCGGGCCGCCGGCCTTGGTGGTGCCGAAGCGGGCCAGCACCCGGCCGTCGACCGGCGGCCTCATGCGGCCCTTGAGTTCGGCGAACGGCGTGCCCTCGTCGACCGGCGGCAGGGCCGAGAGCTCGCTCTGCAGGGAGCCGAGCAGATCCTCCAGCCGCTGGGCGTCGATGCGCAGGTTCTCCAGGTTGGCCTGGCGCGAGGACAGCTGCGAGTCGAGTGCCGCGATGGCCTCCCGGCGTTCGGCCTGATTGGCCTCTAGACGCGACAGCGTCTCGGCACGGTCGGCCCGGCGTTCGGCCAGCGCGTCCTGTTCCTGCTCCAGGGCGCGCTGGCGCACCGCGAGATCGGCGAGGGTGTCCTGCAGCGCGTGGACCTGCTCGGTCTGGGCGCCGGCGAAGTACTCGAAATACACGAGCATGCGGCCGAGCTTCTCGGGCGACTCGCCGGACAGCAGCAGACGCATGCGATTCATGCGGCCGCTCGAATAGGCGGCGCGGACCTGATCGCGGAGCACGTCCAGCTTGTCGCCGAGGTCGTCGCGCTCGGCGTCGCGCCGCGCGGTGAGGCTGTCGATGCGATCGCGATGCGCGGCGATCGCATCGTCGAGCGTACGCAGGCGCTTCTGGGCGGCGCTGATGTCGGCTTCGGCCTGATTGAGGGCGTTCGCCAGGTCGCCGCGCTGGCTCTTGTCGGCGGCGATGTGCTGGCGGACGGCGTCGATGCGATCGCGCAGGGCGTCGAGCTCGGCCCGGGCCTGCTCGGAGCGGTCGGACTGGGCCGAGCCGGTCGCGGACACGGTCAGGGTGGCGGCGAGCAGGGCGACGCCGAACGATCGAAACACGCGCATGGGCGGGATTGTAAGCCACGCGGCCAGCGTCCGGTATGCAATAATCGCCGCCGGCGCCCGGCCCGGCCGGGCGTCATTTCGTGAAACAACCGGCCCGTCACCAGCCCCGACCGGACACCATGCTGCAGCAGATTCAGGAATTCATCGTCAATCATCCGTTCCTCTGGAGCGCCCTGGTGATCGTGCTGATCGCCCTGGCGGTCAACGAGGTCTATCGGCTGATGAAGGGGCACCGGCCGATCCCGGCGACCGAAGCCGTGCGGCTGATGAACACCGACGACGCCGTCGTGGTGGACACGCGCTCGGCGGCCGACTACAAGAAGAACCACATCCTCAATGCCGTGCACGTGCCCATGGCCGGCATCGAGGAACGCGCCGGCGAGATCACGAAGAAGACCGATCGCACCATCATCTGCTACTGCGGCATCGGCAACGTGGCACCGCAGGCCGCCAGCAAGCTGCGGCGCAAGGGCTACACCCATGTGTACGCCCTCAAGGGCGGCATCAACGCCTGGCAGGCGGACGGCCTGCCGGTGACCCGCAAGTAGCCGCGAGCTCAGACCAACGAGGAGAGACCCATGGCGGACGAGGCCGGCAACGGCGGTGACAACGGGCAGGCGCAGAAGCAGGTCGCGCTGCAGAAAATCTATATTCGGGACGCCTCGATCGAGGTGCCCGACGGGCCGCGCGTGTTCACCGAGGAGTACAAGCCCGACGTCAACGTCGATCTGAACACCCGCATCCACAACCTCAGCGACGAGACCCATCAGGTCGTGGTCACGGTGACGGTCACGGCCAAGCAGGCCGATCGCACGGCCTATATCGTCGAGGTCCAGCAGGCCGGCGTGTTCCGCATCGAGGGCTTCACCGAGGAACGCGAGCGCAATCACGTGCTCGGGGCCTACTGCCCGTCGGTGTTGTTTCCCTACGTGCGCGAAAGCATCGGCGACATGGTCCAGCGGGCGGGCTTTCCGCACTTCCTGCTGCAGCCGGTGAACTTCGACCGGCTCTACGCCCAGCATCAGCAGAACCCGGAGTCGTCGGCCACCGACGCCCGCGACGCGACCCACTGAACGCGTCCGTGGCTACGACCGATGCCGCTCGTGGCGGCCGCTGCATGGCCGTGGTCGGCGCGGGGTCCTGGGGCACGGCGCTGGCGATCCAGCTGGCGCGCAACGACAACGACGTGCGTCTGTGGGCGCGCGACGAGGCCGCCATCGCCGCGATGGCCCGTGATCGCGAGAACAGTCGCTACCTGCCGGGCTGTCCCTTTCCCGAGCGTCTGACGCCGGAGCCCGACCTGGCCCGCGCGGTGGCCGCGGCCGACGATGTGCTGGTGGTCGTGCCGAGTCACGCCCTGCGCGCCTGTCTGCGCAGCCTGCGCGATCTGCTTGCCGAGAGCCAGCGCGTGATCTGGGCGACCAAGGGCCTGGAGCCCGAATCCGCCCTGCTGCCCGACCGGGTTGCAGCCGAGGAGCTGGGTGCGGCGCGTGCGACCGCCGTGCTCAGCGGCCCGAGCTTCGCCGGCGAGGTCGGCCGGGGCATGCCAACGGCGGTCACGATCGCCTCCGCGGATGCGGATTTCGCCCGCGACATGGCCGGCGCCTTCCACGACGGCGTGTTCCGGGTCTACACCGCCAGCGATGTCGTCGGCGTCGGTGTCGGTGGCGCGGTGAAGAACGTGCTGGCGATCGCGGTGGGCATCTCCGACGGCCTCGGCTACGGCGCCAACGCCCGCGCGCTGCTGATCACCCGCGGGCTGTCGGAGATGATGCGGCTGGGCGAGAAGCTCGGCGGCGAGCGCGGAACGCTCGTGGGCATGGCCGGCCTCGGCGATCTGCTGCTCACCTGCACCGACGATCAGTCGCGCAACCGGCGCATGGGGCTGGCCCTGGCCGCCGGTCACGACGTGGCGTCGGCCGAGCGCGAGATCCGCCAGGTGGTCGAGGGCGTGCGCGTGGCCCGCGAGGTACATCGCATCGCGGACCACTTGGGCGTCGAGATGCCGATCGCCTCCCAGGCTTATCGCGTGCTGCACGAGGGCGTCTCGCCGCCCGAGGCCGTACGTAGATTGACGGATCGCCCGTTCCGGTCCGAAAAAGATTAAAATGTGACATCAGGTCATGATGTTCGCCGTGGCGGCGGATATTGCGGCGGCCCGGTTCGGCCGCCCGAGCGGCACACCGACTCAGGACACTCCGGGGTATGGCGAACTGGGTAACTTTCGGGCGCTTCCTGCTGCTTTTCGTGCTTCTGGGAATCATCTATTCCGGGAATCCGGCGCTCCAGCTCGTGAACGCGCCGCTGACGCTGCTGATCATCGCGCTCGACGGCGTCGACGGTTGGGTGGCGCGGCGCTTCAACGAGGAAACGCTGTTCGGCGCCACCTTCGACATCGCCATCGACCGCATCGTCGAGACGGTGCTTTGGGTGGTGCTCGCGCATCTGGGCTTCATCGGCGTCTGGATTCCCCTGCTGTTCATCATCCGCGGCAATCTGGTCGATGCGATCCGCAGCAAGGGCGCCGCCTCGGGTACCGCCGCCTTCGACATGATGCAGTCGCCGGTGGGGCGGTTCCTGGTGGCCGGACGCTTCATGCGCGGCTTCTATGCCGTGCTCAAGGCGGTGACGTTCGCCTGGATCCTGCTGTGGCAGCCGTTCGATGCGCTCGCGCCGGCGTTCTGGGCCGACTGGGGCGGCATCATGAGCGGTATCGGTCTGGCGCTGGCCTGGGCCTCCGCGGCGATCTGCGTGGTTCGCGGCCTGCCGGTGATCGTGGAATTCTGCATGAACGCACGGCCGTCGCTGCAGGAGGACTAGTCGTATGCGCCTGGTTCTGTTCGACATCGACGGCACCCTGGTGCCCGGGGCCAGCTCGGAGTCCCGTTTTGCGCGTTATCTCTGGCGGCGCGGTGCTCTGGGGCTGCGGGGCGTCGGCGCCTATCTGTGGTTCTGCATCCGCTACCTGCCGCGTTTCGGCCGCCATGTGCTGCAGAAGAACAAGGCGTATCTGAGCGGCCACCGGCGCCGGGACATCGAAACGCTCGCGCGCGACTTCGTCGCCGATGACGTCGCGCCGGCGCTGTATGCCCCCGCGGTCGAACGGCTGCGCGCCCATCAGGCCGCCGGGGATCATGTGGTGCTGCTCTCCGGCACGCCGCAGTTCCTGGCCGATGCTCTCGCGCAGTGGCTGGAGGCCGATGCCGCGCTCGGTGCACTGTGCGAGGCCCGTGCCGATCGCTTCACCGCCGGCCCGCCGGTGCGCCATCCCTACGGCGCCACGAAGATCGACGCCGCGCGCACGCTCGCCGCCGCTGCGAATCTGCCGTTGTCACAGGCGATCGCCTTCGGCGACTCCATCAACGATACCTATCTGTTCCACGAAGTCGGCGAGGCCGTGGCCGTGCAGCCGGACCGGCGCCTGTCGGAGGCCGCCGACGGCGCGGGCTGGGAGGTGCTGTTCGACCGCGCGGATCGCGCCTAGGCGCGGTTCGGCGCTAGCGGAATCCCGCCTGGCGCCAGGCCTCGTAGGCGATCACCGCCACGCTGTTGGACAGGTTCAGACTGCGGTTGGCCGGCCGCATGGGCAGCACGATGGCGGCATCCGCGGCGGCGATCAGGTGTTGTGGCAGGCCCTCGGTCTCGCTGCCGAACAGCAGGGCGTCGTCGGCGCGATAGGCGACGGTGTCGTATCGGGTGTCGCCGTGTTTCGTGGCCGCGAACACGCGGATGCCCGGATGGGCGTCGCGCCAGGCGGCGTAGTCCGGCCACTCGTGAATGACCGCCCGTTCCCGGTAGTCGAGCCCGGCGCGCCGGAGATGGCGGTCCAACAGCGAGAAGCCCAGTGGGTGAATGAGGTCGAGCGTGGCGCCGATGTTCACGCACAGCCGGATGGCGTTGCCGGTGTTGGGCGGAATGCGCGGCTGGTGCAGGACGATCCGCATCGGCGCGCTCAGTCGCCCGGGCGTTCGGTCTGGCAGTTCCAGCACTGATCGAACTGGGCGTCGAGCTGTTCGCCGCAGTTCGGACAGCGCCAGGTGCTGCCGCTTTCGACCGGGCCCCGCTCGAACGCGCGTATGAGCGCGCGCGCGGCGGCGTAGTCGGCCGGATCCTCGACCCAGACGCTGGGATAGACGTTGGCCGGGAGATCGCCCATGCCGCCCCATAGATACTGGTTGCGCACCTGAGCGGCGATGCCGTGGCTGGCCAGCATGTCCTTGGCGATCTCGGCGTTGACCGGATCCGAGGCGAGATAGACTTCCTGATCGCTCATGCCCGACGGCTCCGCCGGCCGCCCGCGGGGCCGCATCGCCGGATTGACTTGCCGCGGCGCTTTGCTAGTGTGGCTTGCATGCAATCATCCGGGGCTTGGGTCATGTCGGTGTTCTCCGCGCGTCGTGCGCTGATCGTTGTCGTCGCCGCGCTCGGGCTCGGCCTGGCGAATCCGGCCGCGGCGATCGACGATTATGCCGATCCCGGCCGCCCCTCTGCAGCCGCCATGGGCGTGGATGCGGTGCTCGTGCGGCCGGTGAGCCTCGCCGCCACCGCCGTGGGCACGGGGCTGTTCGTGGTCTCGCTGCCGTTCTCGCTGCTGGGCATGAACGTGGACGACGCCGGCCGGCGGCTGATCGTCGAGCCCGGCAAGTACACCTTCGTGCGGCCGCTGGGCGATTTCCAGCAGAACTCGCCCGACTAGCGCGCGGGCGCGGCCGCGCTGCGGCCTACCCGGAGTCGGCGATGGGCCCGGCCGGAGACGGGCTGACGATATCGCACTTGCGATTGGTCCGCCCCAGTTCGGCTTGGGCTGTACAAGCCGTGACGGTCGGCCGTGCCGAGGCAGCCGACCCGCGGCGTTGTCGTTTCGGTCGACCGCTGCAGCAGTGGCCGACGCCGGATGCGGTCGCGCCCGCTCAGCGTCCTGGATCGAAACCCGCCAGGGCGGCGTTCGGATCGGCGGTCACGCGTACCGTCCGCGTGCCGTGTGTGCTCCCGGTGGAGCCCGCGCGGCTGTCGACCGTGCCGGACTCAAGCCCGTGATTGGCGAGGTAGTCGGCCACCCGCGCGGCCTGCGCGGCCGAGCCGCCCATCTCGCGCGTGCTCTTGATCGCAGGGCCGGTCACCGTCACTCGTCGGGCGTCACCTTCGGCGAGCCGGCGGGCGAGTCGATCGAGCACGACGTGCCCCCGTGCGGTGATCGTCGGCCGCGCGCCGGCCAGCACCACGACGCTTTCGAGATCGATGCCGTCCGCAGCCGTGGTGGACGCCGCCGTGCCGCCGCTGTCCGACGGTGCACCCGGACGTTCGGGCGACTGCGGGGCCGATGCGTCGGCGGTCGTATCGGCGCCTGGCGTGGGCGCCAGCGCGGCGGCGGGTGCGGTCTGCAGGTTCGGTATCTCGATTGGCGCGGTGTTCGAGGACGGCGCGCCCGGGCTTTCGGTCGGCGCTGTCTGCGGCGCTGTTCGGCCCGGGGCGGGCGATGGTTCGGCGGCGTCGGCGACCCGGGTGTCGCTGTGCGAGCCGATGGCCATGCGCTGACGCTTGGGCACCGGCTGGAACGGGGCGGTGTCGGCGGCTGACTCGGTCGTGGCCTCGCTGGCGTTCGCGGAGGTTGCCGGCGGCCCGCCGGTCTGAGCCGCTGCCTCGACCCGGTAGCGGATCCGGAACGTGATGTCGTTGACGTCTTCGCCGCGCCAGGTGAGGTTGCGACCCTGGTGCGACCAGTCGCCGCGGCGATTGGCGCTGTAGTCGACGATCTCGATGCTGGCCGGCACCACCCAGGTATAGGCGAACGAGTCGAAGTCGTCCGGTGCGTTCCATTTGCCGTGATGGCCGTCGGCGCGCGTGTCCCCGTCCCAGCTGGTGAACACGTAGGTGCCGTCGTCGCTGCGGCGCAGTCGGTCGTCGGTGAATCGGCCGGTGTCCATCACCGCGTAGCTGCCGGTGTCGAAGCGCAGCCGCATGCCTCCGTCCGGGCCCTCACTGGTGCGGTAGTCCGAGGGCACGATATAGACATTGTCCCCCGGGGCCTCGTCCGGACCGAGATAGAGCACGCGTTCGGCCAGATCCGAGCGCAGGGTCTTGTAGCTCGTGTAGTGGCGGCCGTCGGCGTCGAGGACGAGGATGTCCTCGCGCTCGACCGCCGCGCCCGCGGGCAGCGCCGCGCCGGCCAGCAGCGCCGCGCCGGCCAGTCCGGTCAACGGCCCGGGTCTCATGAGTCGTCTCCGTCCTCCTGCGAGGCGTCGGTGGCGGGATCGAGCGTGGCCGGATCGATCACTTCCACGTCGCCCCAGCCGAGTTCGCGCACGGGCTTCTCGATGCTGTCGAGGTCGCCGACGACGATCCAGGTCAGGCCGTCGGCGTTGATCATGGTGCGCGCGGCCGCGGTGAGCGCCTTGCCGTCGAGCCCGCGGATACGCTCGACGTAGTGCTCGTAGTAGTCGTCCGGCAGATCGAAGATTACCGACTGGGCCAGCGTCGAGGCCAGCTCCGACGTGGTCTCGTTGTCCCCGGGCAGACTGCGCGTGAGATTGGCCTCGGCTGCGGACAGTTCGCTGTCGGTCGCCGGCTCGTCGCCACGGATGGCTTTGAGCTCCTTGCGCATCTCGCGCATGGAGGGCGCTGTCTTGTCGGTCTGCACCGAGGCGTAGGCCACGAACGGCTGCTGGGCGCGCGCGTCCATGAGCATGCTGCGCGCGCCGTAGGACCAGTGCTTGTCCTCGCGCAGGTTCAGATTGAGCCGCGAGTTGAACATGCCGCCGAGCACAGCGTTGACCGTTTCCATGGCGATGTCGTCGTCGCTGGATTTCGGCGGCGCGACGTTACCGGCGATCACGGTGGCCTGATTGCTGCCCGGGCGATCGAGCAGATAGATCCGCGGTTTCCCGGGCGCGCTGATCTCGGGCAGCGGCTTGCTCGGCGGCGTCTTGTCATTCTGCGGTGGCTGCCAGTCGCCGAACTGCTTTTCCAGCACCGGTTTCAGCTCGGAGAGCGTCGTGTCGCCGACCACCACGAGCGTGGCGTTGTCGGGTCGCAGCCAGGTGTGGGCGTAGTCGCGCACGTCCTCGACCGTCATCTCGCGGATGGCGGCGGTGGTGCCGCTGCCGGTCAGCGGCGTGCCGTAGGCATGGTCCTCGCCGTAGAGCAACGGTCCGAGCGTGCGCAGGGCCAGGCTGGTGGGGTCGCGCTTTTCCTGGGCGATGGCGGCCAGCCGCTGTTTCTTGAGACGCTGGAATTCCTTTTCCGGAAAATTCGCGTTGCGGATCACGTCCGCGAATATGCTCGTGGCCGGTTCGAGGGTCGTGGCCAGTGTGGACAGCGTGACGCTGGCCGAGTCCAGCGATGCGCTCGTGCCCAGGCCGGCGCCGAGGGCGTCGACATCCGCGCTGATCTCGAGCGCGTCGCGTTGCGTCGTGCCCTCGTCGAGCATGTTCATGGCGAGGCTGGCGGTGCCTGGGGCCTCCGGCGGGTCGGCGGCATAGCCGGCGTCGAAGATCATGCGCATCTGCACGACGGGCGTGTCATGGCGCTCGGCGAAGCGCACCTTCAGACCGTTGGACAGTTGGGTGTGCTGGACGTCCGGCAGATCCAGGGTGGCGCCGTCGCCGATGTCCGGCAGCTGGTCGCGGTCCACGTCCTCGCCGCTGGCGTGGCGCTCGCCGAAGGGCTTGACCGAGAGTACATAGACGCCCTCCGACAGCCATTGGGATGCCGTTTTGCGGATCGTCTCGGGCGTTGCCTGGCGCAGCGTCTCGAGTTCGTCCTTGTAGGCGCCCGGGTCGTTTTCGTAGATCTCGCCCTGGGCGAGTATGTCGGCCTTGCCGCCCAGGCCGCCCACGCTCTCGGTGCCGCGCACGAACGAGGCACCGAAGCGCGTGCGGGCGCGTTCCAGTGCCGCCGGCGCCGGGCCTTTGTCCAGAAAGCGCTGCAGCTGCTCGTCGAGGGCGGCCTCGACCGCGGCCAGGTCCTGATCCGGACGGGCCGTGGCGCTGACGATGAATTGCGAGCCGATCTCCTTGTCCCAGACGAAGGCGGAGACATCGGTGGCGATCTGCCGGTCGTAGACGAGTGTCTTGTAGAGGGGGCTCGTCTTCGAGCCGGCGAGCAGGTCGGCGGCGATCTGCAGCCGGGTCACATCGGGCGAGCCCGTCGGCGGGACGTTCCAGACCTTGTAGACGCGCGCCTGCGGCACGCGATCGAACATCACCTGCCGGTGCTCGCCGTTCATCTTGGCGATCCAGCGCTTCTGCCGGGTGACCGGCGGCCCGGGTTCGATGCTGCCGAAGTACTGCTCGACCTTGTCGCGGGCGGCCTCCGGCTCGATGTCGCCGGCCAGCACCAGCACCGCGTTGGAGGGGCCGTAGTACTGCTTGAACCACGACTTGACGTCCTCCAGCGAGGCCGCGTTCAGGTCGGATTCGGAGCCGATGGTCGGCCAGGAATAGGGGTGGCCGGCCGGATAGGTGTTGGTCGGCAACGTGTTGAAGACCTCACCGTAGGGCTGGTTCTCGCCCTGGCGCTTCTCGTTGAGGACCACGCCACGCTGTTCGTCCAGCAGGTCCTGGTCGATGGCGCCGAGGAAGTGCCCCATGCGGTCGGACTCCATCCACAGGGCCATATCCAGGGCGTTGGTGGGCACGCTCGCGAAATAGTTGGTGCGGTCCACGTTGGTGGTTCCGTTCATGTCGGTCGCGCCCGCGCGCTCGAACGGTTCGAAATACTCGCCGTCCCAGTGTTCGCTGCCCTGGAACATCAGATGCTCGAACAGATGCGCGAAGCCCTGCTGGTTCGGGCCCTCGTTCTTGGAGCCGACGTGATACCAGATGTTGACGGCGACGATCGGCGTCTTGTGGTCGGTGTGCACGATCAGCGTCAGGCCGTTGTCGAGCACGTACTTCTTGTACGGGATGTCGATGTCGGGGATATCGACACGCGGCGCCGCTCTGCTCGAGTCGCGCTCGTCCGCCTTGGTCGTCTCGTCGCCGGCCGACGCCGAGTCCCTGTCGCGACCGGCCGGCGTGTCGTCAGCGTCCGCGCCCTGCTCGTTCTGGCTTTCGGCGGCGTCGGGGGAGGCCGTGGTCGTGTTGCCGGACTGCGGATCGGCCAGGCTCGCGGCCGGCGCGCCGGCGATCAGCAGCGACAGGCATAACAGGAGTGTCGAGCGCATGAAGTATCGATCCTTGGTCAATGCGATGGGGTCGTTGCGCATCGGGGCGAGCTTATCAGGGTGGTCGGACGCGATCATCCGCTGCTCGGTGGCCGTTCCGTGAGCGCAGGAGCTTCGACACCGGTGCGTGAGCTTTCGTTTCGTGCGGCACTGCCGGGGGTGGCGCTGGTCGTGGTGCTGTCGGCGGTCAACGCCTAGCCAGGACTGTTCGCCGGGCTGACCGTGTCGGCCTCGATTCCGGCGGCGATGTTGTCGCGGGGCATCCTGCGGCTGTCCGCCGATGCCAACGTGCTCGAGAACAGCATCGTCCAGACCGCGGCCAGCGCGGGCGAGGCGATCGCCGCCAGCGTGATCTTCACCCTGCCGGCCTTGATGGTGTTCGACTACGGGTCCGATTGCGCCCTGTTTCCAGATCGTGCCGATCGCCGGTGTGGTCGCTGCTGCTGCACGCCTACGGCATCGGGGTGTCGGACACGGCCCATCCCAGTGCGTCGCCGGCGCCCCAGGCCGATCTCATGGTGACGGTCGTGCGCGGTGTGTTCGGCGGCGATCTGCCCTGGGGCTGGGTGATCGGCGGCGACGTGATCGCGCTGGCCACGATCGCGCTCGACAGCCTGCTCGGTCGCCGGGACAGCGGGCTCCGTCTGCCGGGCGCTGGCGGTCGCGCTCGGTCTCTATCTGCCCTTGTCGCTGTCGATGGCGATCGCCTTCGGCGGTCTCGTCGCCTGGCTCGGCGGCAGCGGCGCCGTGCGCGAGGGCCGCGGCCTGCTCGGGGCGGCGGGCATCATCACCGGCGAGAGGCTGATAGGTATATTCATCGCGCTTCCGGCCGCCTGGCCCGGGCTCGTGCTGATACTCGATCCGGGGCTGTGGTCAGGGAGAGTGGCGCGCTCGAAAGACGCCGGGCCGCGGGCTCGTTTTTCATGAATCGTCCGCTTTGAATGCCGGCCCGCCATATTGCCGCGTCGGCTGCAAAATGAAGCCGCGGCCGGCGGTTCGCGCAACCGCTTTACAGGCACCGCAGGCGCGCTATAGTGAATCAAGCCCGACGAACGATCGCAGGGCGAAAAAATGCATAACGAACTGTCTTTATTCAGGGGAAAATAATGAAAAAGATCATCATCGGTGCGGTCCTGCTCGGGTCGAGCATGAGCGCGAGCGCCGTGGCGCCGGGCGGACCGGGCTGCGGCTGGGGCAATCTGCTGTTCGAAGGCTCGAGTGGCCTGCCGGCCCATTTGCTGGCCACCATCGTCAACGGCACCTCCGGCAATGCCACCTTCGGCATGACCAGTGGCACCAACGGCTGCGATGTAAGCGGTACGCTGACCTACAGCGGCGACAGCCTGCTGGCGATGAACGGCGTGCTCGAAGAGGTCGCCCAGGACATGGCCGTGGGCCACGGCGAGGCGCTGACCGCGCTGACGGTGGCGATGCAGATCGACCCGGCCGATCGTGACCACTTCAATAGCCTCATGCACGAGAATTTCACGCAGATCTTTCCGCGTGACGATGTCTCCTCCGGCGAAGTGATGGACAACATCACCATGGTCATGAAGCGCGACGATCGTCTGTCGCACTACGTGTCCTGATCGAACGTCTGCCGGCTCGCCCCGTCTCGGTGGAGGCGGGGCATTTTTTTGTCTTGCGTGCCGCGGCGCGATGGCGGCTCATTGCCCGGGCCGGGATCTGGTTGTGCGCGCTCGTCTGCAGCGTCGCCGTCCATGCCGCGCCCGCGCCGGATCTCGCGGCCCTGGCGGCAACTGAGCGGTGGCAGGCGCTGATGCACGTCAATCCGGGCGCCACCCTGCGCGGCGTCGGCACCAGCTATGTCGACGACGACGATTTTTTCCTCGCCGCCGACGGCAAGGCCGACCCGGCGGCCGAACTGCGGGCCACATGGCAGGCGCTCGCGCCGGCGGCCAGCCCGGCGCGCTGTCGCTTTCCGGCGCGCTATCGTTTTCTGGCCGAAAAACTCGGCTGGCAAGAGCCCGAGCCGCTGGCCCACTGCGACGATTACAAGGCATGGCGCGCGCAGATGCCCATCGGCCGGCTGGTGCTGGTCTTCCCCGCCGCCTATCTGAACAGCCCGTCGTCGATGTTCGGCCATACGCTGCTGCGCCTGGACGCCAGCGCCGAGCCCGACGCCGTCTGGCTGTCGCGGGCGATCAACTTCGGCGCCCAGGCCGGCGGGGCGGACAATTCGCTGTTCTATATCTGGCGGGGCCTGGCCGGCGGCTACCCGGGCCAGTTCTCGGTAACCTCGTATGTCGAGAAGATCCGCGACTACGCCTTTGTCGAAAACCGCGACATGTGGGAGTACGCCCTGAATCTCGATGCCGACGAGATCGACTGGGTGGTGCGCCATCTCTGGGAGCTGCGCGGGATCAATTTCGATTACTACTTCTTCGACGAGAACTGTTCGTTCCGCCTGCTCGAACTGATCAAGGTGGGCCGCCCGACGGCGCCGCTGATGACCGAGCTGCGCTTTGCCGAGCTGCCGGTGAACACCGTGCGCGCGCTGTATGACGCCGATTTGGTGGCGCAGCGCCGTTACCGGCCGTCGAAAGCCCGTGAACTGGAGGCGCTGGCCGCGCGTCTGGACGGCGACGAACGGGCGCTGGCGGCGGCCCTGCGCGAGGACACGTCGCTGGCGGCGACACCGCGATTCGAGGCCTATCCGCCGCCGCGGCGGCATCTCATCGCCCAGGTGGCCTACCAGGCGCTGCGGCTGCGCAACCGGGAAGGCGCGCGCGATCCCGATGTCGCCCGCAAGAGTCTGGCCCTGCTGCGCGTGGTGCAGCGCAATCCCGCGCCGCCCGATGCGCCGGCGTCGCCGCCGGCCCCGCCGGAAAGCGGGCATGGCACCCAGATGGCGAATATCGGCGTCGGCCGTCGGAACGGCCGCGATTTTCTGTCCTTCGGCTATCGGCTGACCTACCATGATCTGTTCGACCCGATGACCGGCTTTCTGCCGGGAGCGGCGATCGAAGGGCTGGACGTACAGCTGCGTATCGACGAGGCCGACGGCCTCGCGCTCGAGCGTCTCGATCTGGTCAATATCCGGTCGCTGGCGCCGCGCAGCGATTTCGTCAAGCCGATCTCCTGGTTCGTGCACGCGGGCCTGGAACAAGCGCCGGTGGCGCATGAACGGCGCGCGCTCGGGGGCTTTGTCCAGGGCGGGCCGGGGGCGAGCTGGCGGGTCGGCGATCTGTTTCCGTACGTGTTCGCGGTCGCGCGCCTGGAGAGCGTGAGCGGCGAGGAGCCGGGCGCGGCACTCGGCGGGGGCGCCGAGGCCGGCGTCGCCTTTCAGGCGGAATCCGTACAATGGGGCCTACACGCGCGATGGCTGGAATACACCGCGCATTTCTCGCGCCTGCGGACCGGGATCACCGCCAATCTGCCGCTATCGTCCGAGAACGCGCTGCGCGGTGAGTGCAGCCACGAGACCTGGCAGCGCGATGCCGTCACCGGTTGCAGCGTGTCGTTCCGGCATTTCTTCGATTAGGCCTTTTGATGGTGAAACGCGCAGGTTTGACGGGTATGCCGCTGCTCGGTGTGGCTCTGGCGTTGGGCATGGCCTGGTGGCCGGCGACCGGTGCCGCCGAAGCGCCGGCGTCGGATCTGGCGGCGCTGCAGGCACGGGCCGCCGAGCGGGATCTGGCCGCCAGCCCGCAGTGGCGCGCGCTCGGGCACTATGAAAAGAACTGGCTGGGCGCGGGCGTGCACAGCACGGTGGCCAGCGAGCACTTCTTTCTGGCGGCCGAGGGGCGCCGCGATCCGGCGGCCGAGCTCGATGCCACGCTCGCCGCGCTGGTGGAGAATCGCCGGATCGAAGGCCGCAACAAGCCGGCGGCCTGTGTGTTCGTCGCCCGGCGCAAGTTTCTCGAACGCCGGCTGGGGCTGGCGCCGCAGACGCTCGGCGGTGCGGACTGCGACGAATACCGGCAATGGCGGGCCGCGCTCAGCCCGAAGCGCATCAGCCTGATCTTTCCGACCGCCTTTCCCAACAGCCCGTCGTCAATGTTCGGTCACACGCTGCTGCGCATCGATTCGTCGCGCGCCGCGCGTCGCACCGAACTGCTGGCCTATGCGGTGAATTTCGCCGCGGCCGCGGGCGACGACGCGCAGGGGCTGGGGTTCGCCTGGAACGGGCTCACCGGCGGCTATCCGGGCGTGTTCGGCCTGTTCCCGTACTATGAGAAGGTCAAGCAGTACGCCTGGATCGAGCACCGCGACGTGTGGTCCTACCCGCTACAGCTCGACGACGACGAGCGTGACCGCCTGGTCGACCATCTCTGGGAGATGGACGGGGTGCGCTTCGACTACTACTTTCTCACCAAGAACTGCTCCTACCAGCTGCTGAGTCTGCTGGAGGTCGCCCGGCCGTCGCTGGATCTGACCGAGGACTTCGACTGGTACGCGATCCCGGCGGATACCATCCGCGCGCTGGCCGACGTGCCGGGACTGATGGCCGCACCCGGCTACCGGCCGTCGCTGGAGACCACGATCCGTTGGGAGGCGGGCCAGCTCGATCCGGCCGATCGCGAGCTGGCGCTCGACGTGGCCGCCGCCCGCGTGCCCCTCGAGGGCGAAGCGCTGTCCGAGCTCGCGCCCGATGTGCGTGCCGGGGTGCTGGAGGTCGCCCACGACTATCTCTACTACCGGCTGCAGAGCGACGCCGAGGCCGTTGAGGCCGACAGCGATCATGCCGACGCCATTCTGCTGGCGCGCAGCCAGATTCGACAGCCGTCGCCGTTCACGCCCGTGCCGGCGCCGCGGACGCCGCCGGACCGCGGCCACGAGTCGCTGCGGATGGCCGCCGCGGCGGTCTACGAGGGCGATGACCTGTCGTTCGGCCTGCGCATCCGGCCCGCGTACCACGATCTGCTGGACGATCCCGGAGGCTACACCGCCGGGGCCGAGATCAATTTCCTCGACCTGGGGCTGCGCGTGGACCCGGCCGACGGCGAGCTGCGCATCGACGACCTGCAGATCCTCAACATCATCTCGCTGTCGCCGCGCGACGAGCTGTTCAAGCCGGTCTCCTTCCAGATCGACACCGGACTGCGGCGGCGGCCGTCGTCGGTGGTCTTCGACGATGTCCCCAACAATCTCGGCTACTACCTGCAGGGCGGGCCCGGCCTGGCCTGGGGCGGCGACGACCTGATGGGCTATGTCTTCGGCCTGGCCTCGGTCGACGCCAACAGCGCGCTGTCGCCGGGCTATGCGCTCGGAGCCGGGGGCAGCGCCGGCGTGCTCGCCCGCCAGGCGCCGGGTTACCAGCTCAAGTTAGAAGCCGGCGCGCTGGAATATGTCGCCGGCGACGACGGCCACTATCGGTGGGCGCGCGGCATACAGCAGATGCCGTTGTTCGGCGATCTGGCCCTGCGCGCCGAGCTGGGCTGGGAAGGCACGGCGGTCGACGCCGGTCTGCGCGGCGTGCTCGGTCTTCAGGCCTATTTCTGACCTCATGGTCGCGCCGCTGCACATCCAAGCCGGGTGGTTGACGGGCGTGCGCCGTCTGCCTTCGCCGAACTGCGACGCCCGGCCGGCCGGCACGGCGGTGGACACGCTGGTGGTGCACGGGATCACACTGCCGCCCGGGTGCTTCGGTCACGGTCAGGTCGATGCGCTGTTCAGCAACCGCCTCGCGCCGGCGGCGCATCCGTTCTACCGGCGTATCGCCGATCTGCGGGTCTCCGCGCATGCGCTGATCGAGCGCACCGGCCGCATCACGCAGTACGTGGGCTTCCACGCGCGT
This sequence comes from Salinisphaera orenii subsp. orenii MK-B5, assembly GCF_003788635.1. Lineage (GTDB taxonomy): Bacteria > Pseudomonadota > Gammaproteobacteria > Nevskiales > Salinisphaeraceae > Salinisphaera > Salinisphaera orenii. The sequence continues at coordinate 94,654 of NZ_AYKH01000043.1, read as the reverse complement.
GCCTGGCACGCCGGGCGTTCGCACTTCGACGGCCGGGATGCGGTCAACGATTTCGGCGTCGGGGTGGAGCTGGAAGGCACCGACGACTGTCCCTACAGCCCCGCGCAGTACCGCGCGCTCGGCGCCGTCGCCGGCGCGCTGCTGCGGGCCTATCCGGGGCTCACGCCGGCGCGTATCGTCGGCCACAGCGACATCGCGCCGGGTCGCAAGACCGACCCGGGCCCGGCCTTCGACTGGGCGCTCTTCCGTCGCCTGCTGGAGTCGTCATGCATCTGATCGTCATCGTCGTGGCGTTGTTCGTCGAACGGGCGCTGGGCCAGCTCAGACGCTGGCGCGATGTCGACGGCTTCGCACGGTACGTGGCGCTGATCGAACGCAGCCGCGCCGGCGCGCGCTGGCTGTCGCATCCGAGCGGCGTGCTGGTGATCGCGCCGCCGGTGCTCGCGGTCGCGCTGTTGCAGTGGGCGATCGAGCACTATCTCTGGCTCGGGGTGGATCTGATCTTCGGCGTGGTCGTGCTGGTGCTGACCTTCGGCCCGCGCGATCTGTGGGAGGACGTCTACGCCCTGGCGCATGCCCGCAGCGAGGCCGATCACGACCGCGCCGCGGCCTGCGCCGCAGCCCTGTGCCGGTCGCATAGCGGCCGCCCGCCGGCGGACCGCGACGGGCAGACGATCGTCGGCGCGGTGCTGGTGCAGGGCCACGAGCGCGTGCTGGCGGTGCTGCTGTGGTTCTTCGTGGCCGGCCCCGCCGGGGCGGTGTTCTATCGCAGCGTGCGGGAGCTGCCCGTGCTGGCCGCCCGCGGCACCGGTTCGCGGGCGCTGCGGCGCACCGCCACCTACGTGCACGGGCTGGCGGCGTGGATACCGGCGCGCCTGACCGCGCTGCTCTACGCGCTGGTCGGCCGGACCGGACAGGCGCTGGCGGCCTGGCCCGCGGCGCGGGCGATCACCCATGCCAGCGGGGCGGCGAGCTGGCGGCTGCTGGCGGCCGTGGGCCGGGGCGCGCTCGGCCTGGGGCGTGGCGCCGATGCGCGCACGAGGCGGCGTACGGATGAAGAGCTCAACGACACGCTGCTCGAGGCGCTCGGCCTGGTGTCGCGGGCGTTGCTGGTCGCCCTCGCGGGACTCGCGCTGCTCACCATTTTCGGCGTGCTGCGCTAGGATGGCGCGCTTTCGCTGATTTACCGTCGATCGAGGATGCACGCTTTGACCGATTACAGGGGTTATCTCGAGACCGCCGTCGAGGCCGCCCGGGCCGCCGAGACGGTCATCCGTCATTATTACCAGGGCACGTTCGACGTCGAGCGCAAGGCCGATGCGAGCCCGGTGACCGTCGCCGACATCGAGTCCGAGCGCGCGATCAAGGACGTGCTTTCGCGGGCCTATCCGGAGCACGGCTTCTACGGTGAGGAGCTGGGGCACGAAAGCGCGGACGCCGAATACGTCTGGCTGATCGATCCGGTCGACGGCACCAAGAGCTTCGTGCGTGGCTATCCGTTCTTCTCCACCCAGATCGCGCTGCGCCACCGCGGCGAGCTCGTGGTGGGCGTGTCCAACGCGCCGATGTTCAACGGCGGCGAGCTGGCCTGCGCGGCCCGCGGTCACGGGGCGACTCTCAACGGCGAGCCGATCCGCGTGTCCACGACCGATGCGCTGGCCGAGACCAGTCTCTCGCTGGGCAATATCGCCGCGCTCGGCGCGTCGCCGGCCTGGCCGGACATCGGCGCGCTGGTCGGCCGGGTGCACCGCATCCGCGGCTACGGCGACTTCTATCACTATCATCTGCTGGCCTCGGGGCGCATCGACGCGATCCTGGAATCCGACCTCAACATCCTCGACATCGCCGCTCTTACCGTGATCCTGCGCGAGGCCGGGGGCGACATCAGCGCGCTCGGCGGCGGGGCTATCGATCTCGACACGCGCAGCGTATTCGCCACCAACGGCCGCCTGCGCGAGGCGATCGCGCCTTTCGTTTCCGCCTGGGACGAGGCCCGCGACGCGCCGACGGGCTAGCGGTCGGCGCGGCGGGGCCGAGCGAACCGGTCGGTAGGCGGGTCACGGGTCGGCTGGCGCCGTTTCGATAACGCGCCCGCGCTCAGGCCGTCACCGCGGGTCGACGGCCGCGGGTCGGGCATCGTCCTGATTCAGCTGTGCGTCTAAGCGCGGGGCCTGCCGGCGCTCCATCCGAGCGCGCTTCGCGCACTGCGCTACAACCGCGATAGCGGGCCGGGTGCTGCCGGGGCTAGAACGGTCGTGTCTCGCCGCGCAGACTAATGATCGCCCAGTCCGCGGCGCGGGCGGCCTCCGCCAGCCGTTCGTCCGGGTCCACCGCGATCGCGGTATCCGCCCAGCGCAGCAGGGGCAGGTCGTTGTGCGAATCCGAATAGAAGGTGACGTGCTCGAAGGGCTGCGGCTGGGCGGCGGTCCAGGCCTGGGCACGCACGATCTTGCCGTCCTGGAACGACGGCGTGCCGGCGATCTCGCCGCTGTAGAGGCCGTCCACCACCTCGGGCTCGGTCGCGATCAGCGTGTCGATGTCGAGCAGGTCCGCGATGGGCTCGGTGATGAACCGGTTGGTCGCGGTGATGATGGCGAGCGCGTCGCCGCGATCGCGGTGATGCGCGATCAGCGCACGCGCGTGGCGGGCCACGATCGGTGCGATCCGCGTGCGGACATAGCGTGCCCGCAGGTCGTGCATGCGCGGCAGCGGCTGCTCGCGCAGCGGCGCGAGCACGAAGCGCTGATAGGCATGGATATCGAGGTTTCCCGCCTGGTACTGGGCGTGAAAGCGCTCGTTCTCGCGGGCGTAGGTCTCGCCGTCGACCACGCCCTCGTCGACCAGGAAGCGCCCCCAGAGATAATCGCTGTCACCGGCCAGCAGCGTATGATCAAGATCGAATAGCGTTAGGTTCAAGATAAGGCAGCCTTTTTCGTTTGCGACCGATTTATGAAAGAATCGAATCCGTAGTTATACCGAGGGCGTGATCGTGATTGATGCGCAGGGTTTCAGAGCCAACGTCGGCATCATCCTAAGCAATCCCAGAGGCGAGGTCTTCTGGGCCAAGCGAATCGGTCAGCAATCCTGGCAGTTCCCCCAGGGCGGAATCCGTGAAGGCGAGGACGCGCGGGACGCGTTGTTCCGTGAGCTCGAGGAGGAGGTCGGCCTGCGCCCCGAGCACGTGCGCATGATCGGCGCTACGCGGCGCTGGCTGCGTTATCGTCTGCCCAAGCGCTACGTGCGCCGGAACCGGCGGCCGCTGTGCATCGGCCAGAAACAGAAGTGGTTCATGCTCGAGCTGATCGCGCCGGAGTCCTGCGTGCGCTTCGATGCCACCGAAAAGCCGGAGTTCGACGGCTGGCGCTGGGTCGACTACTGGCATCCGGTGGACGAGGTCGTCTTCTTCAAGCGACAGGTCTACCGGCTCGCGCTGGACGAGCTCTCCGACTGTCTCAAGACGCAGTAGCGCAGCCGCCCCGACGCCCCTGACGCGCGTGATCGCGCAATGATCCCGTGCGCGCCACAGACGGGCTCGCGCGCAACGTCAGCGCATGGCGAGTGTCATCGGATTGTGGTTGACACTCATTCTCATTCGCGTTTTACTGCGCGTCGGAGGTCATGCCATGTACGTTTGTGTCTGCAACGCCGTTACCGACTGTCAGATTCGCGAGGCCTACTGCGCCGGCGCGTGCAGCATGCGCGAGCTGCGCAAGCGGCTGGGCGTTGCCGGCTGCTGCGGACGCTGTGCGCCCTGCGCCCGCGACGTGCTGACCGAATGCCGCCAGCGCCAGGAGCGCGCCACGCCACTGCTGGCGGCAGTTGAAGAGTCGCCGCTGACCGCTGTCGGCTGAGCCGTGCCCGGCGCTTGCTTCAGGCGCCTCTGATTTCCGTTTGCATTCCGCCGCCTCGATGTGGCGCCGCGTTTGTCTGGCGCCGGCGTCTGGGCTAGCCTTGGGCGTCAATCCCGTTCCACAGTCAGGGAATCAGAGCCATGAAAGGCGACGCCAAGGTCATCGAATATCTCCAGAAGTCGCTCAAGCTGGAGCTTACCGCGATCAATCAGTACTTCCTGCATGCGCGGATGTACGACGACATGGGCTACTTCCAGCTCGGCAAGAAGGAATATCAGGAATCGATCGAGGAGATGCAGCACGCCGATCGGTTCATCAAGCGCATCCTGTTCCTCGGTGGCCTGCCCAACCTGCAGGATCTGGGTAAGCTGCGCGTGGGCGAGAATCCCAAGGAGATGCTTGAGTGCGATCTGGCCGCGGAGTACGAGGGCCACGCGTACTACAAGGAGGCGATCGGCTACTGTGAAGAGGTCAACGACTACGTGACCCGCGAGCTGTTCGCCGAGATCCTGGCCGACGAGGAAGAGCACATCGATTTCATCGAGACCCAGCTCGGCCTGATCAAGACCATGGGCGAGCCGAACTTCCTGCAGTCGCAGACCGGTCCGGACATCAACCAGACGCCGGACGCCGGCGAATAGTTCCGGCCGCCGCTGCCGTCGTACTGACAGCCCGCCGGCGCCGTGGTGCGCCGGCGGGCTTTTTCATGTGCGCGGCTTTCTAGTGCGCAACGGTCGTCAGAACGGCTTGACCACGGCCAGCACGACGATCAGCACGAGAAACACGCTCGGGATCTCGTTCATCAGCCGGAAATAGCCGGCACTGCCGCTGCTGCGCTGTTCGCGGAACTTCTTGACCTGCACCTGGCACCAGCCGTGGTAGCCGATCAGGCCCAGAACGAGGGCGAGCTTGGCGTGCATCCAGCCGTTCGCGGCCATCCATTCGCCGCCGTAGGCGGCGAGCAGCCACAGGCCGAGCCCGATGGTCGCGGCGGCGCCGATCGACATCAGCACGCTCAAGCGTTTCTCCATGGTGCAGAAACGGGTGTGGCCGAGTTCGTCGTGGGTGTCGGCGTGATAGACGAACAGGCGCGGCAGATAGAACAGACCGGCGAACCACGTCACCATGGCGATGACGTGAAAGGCCTTGACCCACAACAGCATGGCGATCTCCTAAGGCGGGCGCCGGCGTTCGGCGCGGGAACAGTGAGGCGGCATTGTAACGGTCGCGCCGGCTTCGGTCCGGTGCGCCCGCCGTGGGTGCCGCCCATGCGCCGGCGGAGGCAGTGGCCGGACGCCCCGTTGGCCGGCTGGGGGCCTCGCGGGTGCGCGAGATGGGCGCCTCATGCCGGGCCTGCTAGGGGCGATAGCTGCCGTCGATGGTTTCGCGCGTGAGTACACCGTAGGTGATCGTGCGGTTGCTGCCGCCGGTGCGCTCGACGATCAGGGCGTCGGCTTCGTTGCGCTCGATCTGATCGAAGGCCTCCTGCAGACTGGCGCGGACGTGAATCGGGTAGGCATCGGCACGCTGACCGGGGATCTCCATGAGGTCCACTTCGGTCAGGTCGGCGTTCTCGGCGTTGCTGAGAAAGCGCGCGACGTCGCCCGGCCGCATCAGGCTGGCACGGCCGTCGCGCCGGCGGATGAGCAGCCAGTCGATGTTGTTCTCCAGGATCTCGTCGAGCGCGCCGCGCGTGATCCGGCGTTCGACGATGCGAAAACGCCGGTTCATCGCCGAGATCACGCTGGCGCGGCGCAGATACTGCGATATCGGATCGTTGCGATAGTCCAGCCCGCGACGGCGCAGCAGCAGGCGGAACAGCGAATCGGACACCGCGATGCGTCGCGAGACCACGAGCGCGGCGATCACCACCAGCATGCCGGGCAGGACCAGGCCGGTCTGCCCGGACAGTTCCAGTATCACGACGAGGGCTGAAAGCGGGGCCTGCAGCACGGCGCCCATCATCGCGCCGATGCCCAGCAACGCATAGAGACCGGCGTCGTTGGCGTGGCCGGGCAGCAGCATCGCCCCAAGCGCGCCGAGTGCGCTGCCCAGCGCCGAGCCGATCACGAAGGTGGGCAGGATCACGCCCCCGGGCATGGCCGCGGCGGTCGCGAAGCTGGTGGCCAGCAGTTTCGCCAGCCCGATGCCGAGTGCCATGGTGATGGTGAAATCACCCGCGAGCGAGGCGTTGACGGTGTCGAAGCCCAGGCCCATGACCTGCGGATAGACGATCGCGAGCAGCGCGGTGACCACGCCGGCCAGCGCGATCCGCAGACTGATGCGGATCCGCCCCATCCAGGGCACGAGTGCGCCGCACAGTCGAGTGAAGCCGGCGCCGGCGACGCCGAGTATCGCCCCGACGAAGGCGAGATAGGGCAGCTCCACCGTGGCGAAGCCCGAGTAGTCCGCCATCAGGCGTGGATGGACGTCGGTGAGCGTGAACGTCACCAGAGAGCCCGTGACTGCCGCCAGGATGATGGGCGCGAAGCCGGCGATGGTGTATTCCATCATCACCACTTCCATGGCGAAGATCACGGCCGCCAGCGGCGTGTTGAAGGAGGCGGCGATGCCGGCGGCCGCGCCGCAGCCCACCAGCGTGCGCACGCTGTTGTTGGGCAGGTCGAGGCGACGCCCGAGCCAGCTGCCGGTGGCCGCGCCGGTGTGCGCGGCCACGCCTTCGCGGCCGACCGACTGGCCGGTCGTCAGGGCCAGCACTGACATTGTGAACTCGGCGGCGGCGGCCTTGAGCGGCAGATAGCCCTGGTAATAGACCAGCCGCTCGATGATATGCACGATCCCGTGCTCGGCCGACTTGAAAAGCCGTTCGACGATGACCCCCAGCAGCACGGCGCCCAGGATCGGCACCGCGACGCGAAAGGCGACCGAGCTGTCGACGAAGGTGCGCCCGCCGAAGGTCTCGAACAGCGGGCCCTGCAGGGTGTGGATCGCCGTGTGCAGCGCCAGGATGACGAGGCCGCAGAGTCCGCCGGTGGCCGCGCCGAGCAGGCACAGCAGGCTCAGCCCGGGCGTGTTCTCGATGTCCGCGACCTGCGCGCGCAGGCTGTCCAGCCGCCCCTGCCAGGCCTCGCGAAGCCTGCGCCCGCGCGAGGGCTTAACAGCCATGGCACATTCGTTGGCGGGGGTGCAACAGATCCTGCCCGGGTGCGAAATGGAGGCGGCGGCGTGCGCGTCTGCGCAGGCTGCCAGCGTGCGCGTTATTATGCGCCGTTCAGCCGAACTTGGACAGTTGCACATCATGGCCGACACACAGCGCGTTGCGATCGTGGGCGGGACCGGCTATGCGGGCGCCGAGCTGCTGCGCCTGCTCGCCGGGCATCCGGAGGCCGAAGTCGTGGCCGTGACCTCGCGCGGCGACGCCGGCACGCCGGTGGCCGAGGCCTACCCGCAGCTGCGCGGCGTGATCGATCTTGAGTTCAGCGTTCCGGAAGCGGCGACGTTCGCCGACTGCGATGTGGTCTTTTTCGCCACGCCGCACGCGGCTGCCATGCACGATGTGCCCGCACTGCTCGCGGCCGGCAAGCGCGTGATCGACCTGTCGGCCGATTTCCGGCTGCGCGACCCCGCGCTCTGGGCGCGCTGGTACGGCGTCGCGCATGCCTGTCCGGAACTCATCGAACGCGCTGTCTACGGCCTGCCGGAACTCAACCGGAAGGCGATCGCCGGCGCCGACCTGGTGGCCTGCCCGGGCTGCTACCCGACCGCCGTGGTGCTGGGTTTCAAACCCCTGATCGATGCCGGGCTGGTGGACGTGTCGACGCTGGTGGCGGATGCCAAGACGGGCGTCTCGGGGGCCGGCAAGAGTCTCAAGCCGGGCTTTCTGTTCGCCGAGATGAACGAATCCTTCAAGGCCTACGGCGTTGACGGGCATCGCCACCTGCCCGAGATCCGGCAAGTGCTGGGCGATCTGGCCCGCGGCGATGTCGGGCTGACCTTCGTGCCGCATCTGGTGCCCATGATCCGCGGCATCCATGCGACCCTGTACGCGCAGCTCGCCGATCGGGTAGATCTGCAGGCCGTGTTCGAGCGGGCCTATGCCGACGAACCGTTCGTGGACGTGCTGGACGCGGGTGCCACGCCCGAGACTCGGCACGTCCGGGCCAGCAACATGTGCCGGATCGCCGTCCACCGGCCCGGCGATGGCGACACGGCGGTGGTACTGTCGGTGATCGACAATCTGGTCAAGGGCGCCGCGGGGCAGGCCGTGCAGTGCTTCAACCTGATGATCGGCGCGCCGGAGACTCGCGCGCTCGCCGCGCCCGGTCCGCTGCCGTAGTGCGATGTAGCCGGGGGCTTGCAAATCGCCGGTATCGCACCGATAAAGTATGCTATGACTATCCTGTCAACGGGATGAAGCGATTATGAGTACCGCCACGCAACCGACGTACGACGACCAGGCCGCGCTGGTGTTCACGGATGCCGCCGCGACCAAGGTCAAGGAACTGCTCGACGACGAGGATAACGACGCGCTCAAACTGCGCGTGTTCGTCTCCGGCGGCGGCTGCTCGGGTTTCCAGTACGGCTTCACCTTCGACGAGAACATCGAGGACGGAGACACCCGCATCGAGAAACAGGGCGTGACTCTGCTCGTGGACCCGATGAGCGTGCTCTATCTCACCGGCGCCGAGATCGACTTCTCCGACGGGATCGAAGGCGCGCAGTTCGTGATCCGCAATCCCAACGCCACGACGACCTGCGGCTGCGGCAACTCGTTCGCCGTATAGCACTGAACTGCGCGCCTTCGCCCCCCTTGAGGGGGCGGCTTCGCCGCAGGCGAAGCGGGGGTGATGACAACGCCATCGCTTTGCGCAGCAAAGCCGCGCGCAGCGCGGCGCAGTTCGTGATCCGCAATCCCAACGCCACGACGACCTGCGGCTGCGGCAACTCGTTCGCCGTATAGCACGGCACTGCGCGCCTTCGCCCCCTTGAGGGGGCGGCTTCGCCGCAGGCGAAGCGGGGTGATTACAATGCCATTGCTTTGCGTAGCAAAGCCGCGCGCAGCGCGGCGCAGTTCGTGATCCGCAATCCCAACGCCACGACGACCTGTGGTTGCGGCAACTCGTTCGTGGCATCGCGCGGGACACGCGCCCTCACCCACTAAAGCAGAGGAGCGGCATCGCCAGAGGCCGGGCGGGGGTGATGACAAAGCCATCGTCTGTCACCGCTACGCCCGGCTATGCGGCGCCTATCGTTTTGGCGACTCCGGCGTCGAGGTATCGCGGTGTCGCCGACGATGCCGCCAGTGTTTTCGGTTCTCCGCCTGCCGTCGTCAGCTGGCAGGGCGCGGCGGACGCGCCGCGAGCCCCGGCCCGCCTGTCTGAACCTGTGTCTTTTCCTGGCCGCGGCGATACGGCGCGATAGCCCTCACCCATGCGCCGCAAGCCGAATGTTCGGCACCCTGCTGGTGCTTTCTGGCGGTCCCCGGCTGGCGCTACGTTCTCAGGCGCGCACGCGCGCTTCGTGGACCGCACCCAGCGGCACGGGGAACCTGGCGCCAGTGACCGAGGGCAGGTTACCGCTCTGTCCATTGACGGTGCGTTTGGCCAGCCAGGCGAACGCGACCGCCTCCACCCAGTCCGGGTCGAGACCGTAATCGGCGGTCGAGACGAGGTCGCGTGGAGCGAGGCGGTCGACCAGCCGTCGTTTCAGCTCGGCGTTGCGGACGCCGCCGCCGCAGAGCAGCACCCGCTCGTCGCCCGGGCCGTGATGCGCGACGGCCTGCGCGATCGAGCACGCGGTGAATTCGCACAGCGTGGCCTGGACGTTCACCGGATCCGGCGGTGCGTGCAGGCTGTCGATCTGGGCGCGCAGCCAGTCGAGGTTGAAATGCTCCCGGCCGGTGCTCTTGGGGGCGGGCCGGCGCAGATACGGGTCGTTCATCAACTGGGCGAGCAGCGGGGCGTCGACGCGGCCGCTCGCGGCCCAGCGGCCGTCGTCGTCCAGCCGTCGGCCGAGATGGATGGCGACCCAGGCGTCCATCAGCGCATTGCCCGGGCCGGTATCCAGACCGGTGACGGCGTCGAGGTCGTGGATCGCGGCCGTCGGCAGAATGGTCAGGTTGGCGATACCGCCGATGTTGACGACGATGCGTGCCTGCTGCGAGTCGGCAAACACGCTGCGATGGAATGCCGGCACCAGCGGTGCCCCCTGACCGCCGATGGCCATGTCGCTGTTGCGGAAGTCGGCGACCACCCGACAGCCGGTGCGGGCGGCGATCAGACTCGCGGCGCCGAGCTGTAGGCTGAATGGCAGCGGCGCTTCGGGCTCGTGGCGAATGGTTTGGCCGTGGCTGCCGATCGCAGCGACGGCGCCCGCCGACACGTCGGCCTTGCGCATGACGGCCTGGGCGGCGTCGGCGAACCAGGCGCCGACGCGCTGATCGAGCTCGCCGAACTTCGCGAGCGACACGCCGGCGACCTGCTGCGACAAATGCAGCAGGTCCTCGCGCAGCGCCGCGGGGGGTGGTTCGGCGTGTGTAGCCAGCAAGCGGGGCGGCCCGTCGGCGGGGAATTCGACCAGCGCGGCATCGGCTGCGTCGACGCTGGTGCCCGACATCAGGCCGATGTGCAACCCCGGGCCGCTGTCCATGTCTTCAGTTCGGCCGCGACGCGTCGTCGGCCGCTTCGTCAACGCGTGCAATGTGCGTGTGCGACAGCGTCTTGAGCTGGGTCAGCAGCGGCGCGGTGTACTGCTTGAAGTCCGCCAGCTGACTCTTGGGCAGCCGGGTCGCCTGCGGCAGATCGACGGTTTCCGGATCCTTCGGCTCGCCGTCGACGCGGAACTCGTAATGCAGGTGCGGTCCGGTCGCCAGGCCGCTCATGCCGACGTAGCCGATCACCTCGCCCTGCTGTACCCGGCTGCCGGTGCCCAGGCCCTCGGCGAATCTGGACATGTGGCCGTAGCGCGTTGACAGATGATCGTCGTGCCTGATGATGACCACGTTGCCATAGCCGCCGCGACGACCGCGAAACACGATGCGCCCGTTGCCGGTGGCCTTGATGGGCGTGCCCGTGGGGGCGGCGTAGTCGGTGCCGGCGTGACGCCGGATCTTGTTGAGGACCGGGTGCTTGCGGGACAGGCTGAAGCGGGAGCTGATGCGCGTGTAGTCGACCGGCGTGCGGATGAAGGCTTTCTTCATGGGGCGCCCCTCCGGTGAGAAATAGGCACTCTCGCCGTTGTCGAGGGTATAGCGCACGGCGCGCACCGACTTGTCGTCGTTGACGAAGGAGGCCGCCAGAATGGGGCCGTCCGCGATCTTGTCGCCGTCGCGATAGATCTCGTCGCGCACCACCACGAAACGATCCCCCGGCCGGATGTCGAGCGCGAAGTCGATGTCCCAGCCGAAGATCTTGACCAGCTGCATGATCTGGTTGTCCGACAGGCCGGCTTCGAGCGCGTCGACGTAGAAGCTCGTGTTGATGGTGCCGGCGGAGTAGGCCTTTCGGTGTTCGACGTCGGTCATCACGACATCGCCGGTGAAACCGTCGCCGTCGGGACGGACTTCCAGGGTCTTGAGCGGATCCAGCGGAAAGTCCACTGCCAGTACGCTGCCATCGCGATCGGCGCGCACCTTCATGGTGTCGCCCGCCTTCAATCCACGAGTGAAGCGATCGCCGTACTTGTCCATATGGGCGATCTCGAGCGAGTCCTGATAGGCCAGGCCGTGGCGATTGAACGCGATCGAGAGCGTATCGCCGGATCGGATCGTGATCTCCTCCCAACGACCCGGGCCTTCGCCCGGCGTCTCGGCCGGCGCGGGCGGCTGGTTCGACTGAGTCAGCGTCTCCGGGCTCAGTTCCGAGGCCACCAGCGGCTGCGTGCGTACGCCGGCCGCGTCGACGTCGACGCGGGGGGCGGGTGTCGACCCGGATGCGATCTCCGGATCGCTCGTGGACACCGGAGCGACGGCGATCGTGCGCGCGCCGGCCTGTTGGGCGTCGAGCCCGCGGTCGTCCGTAGCCGCGCTGTCCTCACTGACCGTGTGCTCGGCCCCGGCCGGGCGCGATTCGGCATCGCGCTTCCCGGCGCTGCCCGGTACGCTCAGGCGCGCATCCACGAGCTGCGACGCGGTGTCGCCGCCGTCGGTGCCCGAATCCGAACTGTCGGCCGCTGTGCCACTCGTGGTCGACTGCCCGGGCTCAGGCCCGGGCGTGGTCGTCAGCCAGGCGGCGCCGGCCACGAGCGGTATCATCAAAAGGATCGCGGTCCGGCGCAGACGCGATGTACGGCGTGGCTGCTCGCGCAGCCACAGATAATCATTATCGATCTTGCCCATATACAAA
>NZ_AYKH01000043.1:0-77500 GCF_003788635.1 Salinisphaera orenii subsp. orenii MK-B5 | reverse complement strand
GCCCGCGCGGAAGATATAACGGGGCTAAAGCCATGCACCGAAGCTGCGGACTTGTAATTTATTGCAAGTGGTAGAGGAGCGTTCCGTAGGCCGTGAAGGTGTGCCGTGAGGCATGCTGGAGGTATCGGAAGTGCGAATGCTGACGTGAGTAACGATAAGGAAGGTGAAAAACCTTCCCGCCGAAAATCCAAGGGTTCCTGCGCAACGCTATTCGGCGCAGGGTGAGTCGGCTCCTAAGGCGAGGCCGAAAGGCGTAGTCGATGGGAAACGGGTTAATATTCCCGTACCTCGCACAACTGCGATGGGGTGACGAAGAAAGTTAGGTCGGCCGGGCGATGGTTGTCCCGGTTTAAGCATGTAGGCAGGGTCTCTAGGCAAATCCGGAGGCTCAATGCCGAGATGCGATGACGAGCTCTCAAGAGAGCGAAGTGACCGATACTCTGCTTCCAGGAAAAACCTCTAAGCTTCAGGTTGTGCGGACCGTACCCCAAACCAACACAGGTGGATAAGGTGAGAATCCTAAGGCGTATGAGACAACTCGGGTGAAGGAACTCGGCAAAATGGCACCGTAACTTCGGGAGAAGGTGCGCCCCCAGTAGGTGAAGCCCCTCGCGGGCCGAGCTGGACGGGGCCGCAGAGACCAGGTGGCTGCGACTGTTTACTAAAAACACAGCACTCTGCTAACACGTAAGTGGATGTATAGGGTGTGACGCCTGCCCGGTGCCGGAAGGTTAAGTGATGGGGTTAGTCTTCGGACGAAGCTCTTGATCGAAGCCCCGGTAAACGGCGGCCGTAACTATAACGGTCCTAAGGTAGCGAAATTCCTTGTCGGGTAAGTTCCGACCTGCACGAATGGCGTAACGATGGCCACACTGTCTCCACCCGAGACTCAGTGAAATCGAAATTGCTGTGAAGATGCAGTGTTCCTGCGGCAAGACGGAAAGACCCCGTGCACCTTTACTATAGCTTTACACTGGATTTTGAACATTTTTGTGTAGGATAGGCGGGAGGCTTTGAAACGTTGGCGCTAGCCAGCGTGGAGCCACCCTTGAAATACCGCCCTGAAATGTTTGAGGTTCTAACCTAGGCCCATTATCTGGGCCAGGGACAGTGTATGGTGGGTAGTTTGACTGGGGCGGTCTCCTCCCAAAGAGTAACGGAGGAGTGCAAAGGTACCCTCAGCGCGGTCGGAAATCGCGCAACGAGTGCAAAGGCAAAAGGGTGCTTGACTGTGAGACCGACGGGTCGAGCAGGTACGAAAGTAGGTCTTAGTGATCCGGTGGTTCTGTATGGAAGGGCCATCGCTCAACGGATAAAAGGTACGCCGGGGATAACAGGCTGATTCCTCCCAAGAGTCCACATCGACGGAGGAGTTTGGCACCTCGATGTCGGCTCATCACATCCTGGGGCTGAAGCAGGTCCCAAGGGTATGGCTGTTCGCCATTTAAAGTGGTACGCGAGCTGGGTTTAGAACGTCGTGAGACAGTTCGGTCCCTATCTGCCGTAGGCGTTCGAGATTTGAGAGGATCTGTCCTTAGTACGAGAGGACCGGGATGGACGCACCTCTGGTGTTCCGGTTGTCACGCCAGTGGCACTGCCGGGTAGCTACGTGCGGAAGGGATAAGCGCTGAAAGCATCTAAGCGCGAAGCCCACCTCAAGATGAGATCTCGCTAGCCCCTTGAGGGCTCTTAAGGGTCGTCCAAGACGAGGACGTTGATAGGCCAGATGTGTAAGCACGGCAACGTGTTCAGCTTACTGGTACTAATTGCCCGTGAGACTTGGTCATATAACGCTCAAGCGTTTTTGCGCAACCGCGCAGTGTTCGATTGCACACAGATTGTTTCCAGTTTGCCTGGCGGCCATAGCGAGTGGGAACCACCCGAACCCATTCCGAACTCGGAAGTGAAACCACTCAGCGCCGATGGTAGTGCGGGGTCTCCCCGTGCGAGAGTAGGTCACCGCCAGGCTCTATAGTAAAAGCCCCGAGCATCCGCTCGGGGCTTTTTTTATGTCTGCGAGCCGCGTTGCGTGCGTTGTCAAGGATGCTTCATTACCCGGGCGTAAATATGGGGCCGGCCATGCCCGAAGATGTTGATCCCTTCGTCGTCGTTCGAAGGCGCCGCGGGTGAGATCGGTGCGTGCTGGTCGAGCGGGCGAGCCGTTGCGTCTTAAGATTTGAATCGGGATGTCGCGGGTTGCCGAGCCCGTGAGAGCTCAGGACCGGCAAGACTGCCGTTTCCACTTGCGGTCCGCATGTGACGAGATGTCTTGGAGTCGACGGAAAGCCGGGCCGAATGACGGTTCGGACCGTCGCCCATTCAGGCCGTAACTCACCAAGATCGCGGCCGCCGTTCGACTCGTCATTGGCCGGGCTGCGATTTGGATAGGGCCCGACGCATACTCGGGTCCGTGAATCTCCGTAAGCAAGGGTTCTTTCCAGGTTGGGGTGGAAATCCACGCCGGGGCTTCTTCATGCGTGCTGGCGCAGACCGGACGTATGCCGGCGTCGGCCGGAACCGTACGCGTACGGCGGGTGACAGACAGCGGCAGGGTCGTCGCGCTCGCGCGCGATTATCGACGGTCCGCGGTTCGGCTCAGCGTGGCTATGATGTCATCGTTACCGACAGCCCCCTGTAGAGCGATCCACGCCGACATGGTTCGCAGCCGGGCGATACGGGCTTCGGCGCGACGCTCGGCGAGTGTCGCTTCGGCTTCCAGCAGGTCATCCATGCGGGCGCGGCCACCGGCCAGTTGAGCTGCCCGCGTGTCGCGTGTTGCCTCCGCGCTGTCGACGCCCAGCCGGGCGAGTTCGATTCCGTCGCGGGCATTTTCGAGTCGGCGCAATGCGCGGCCCACCTGTATCTTAATGTCGCGCCGGAGCTTGATCCGCCGGGCGCGTAGCGCGGATAGCCGTGCCTCGGCTTCGCCTTCGCGGGCCGCGATCGTGCCGCCTGCGAACGGGCGCCATCGGATTTCGGCGGAGATCCGGTTTTCGTGCTCGGGCAGGAACGGATTGCCCTTGTTGTAGCGCGCCTCGGCGACTGCGTCGAGAGTGGGCAGACGACGGGCGCCTGCGCGACGCACGGCCAATTCGGCCGATCGGATACGAGCCACGAGGGCGGCCATGTCGCGTCGCCGGGCCAGGGCACGTGCCATGAGTATCTCTTCGTTGGCCGTGACGGGCGGAACGTCATATTCGATCGGCCGCGGCCGGACGGGGCTGTCGCGACCGACGGCGCGCCCGAGTTCGCGTCGAGCGATTTCAAAGTCATTGATCCGGTCGGCGTGCTGACGCTGGGCGCGACGGTGCGCGTAGTCGACCGCCAGCATCTCGCTGCGCAGCGCGCGTCCGGACTCGCGCTGGGCCGCGACGCGCTCGGCGCGGGCAGCGAGGTTCGCGATGAGCCTGCGTCCAGCGGACAGCCGCGCCTTGGTTGCCAATGCGTCGGTGTAGGCGTCGGCGGCGTGCACCATGCTCCTGACCCGCGTGCGGTCCAAGGTCGACGCCGCGGCCCGGGCGCTCGCTTCGGCTGCCGGAGCGGCATAGCGTTGCTGGGCCAAATCGATGACGGGCTGCCGCAGCTCGAGGGCGGCGCCGCTGCGTCCGCGCTGGCCCAGCGCCGCTGAGCCCGGCGGCAGGGCATCGATCCCGTCGAAGTCGGGGCCGTTCAGATCGCTGCTGTCGATTCGCGCCACGCGATCGCTGTAGGCCGCGAAGGCTTGCATCGACACCGTGGGATAGCGTCCGGCGCGGCGCGCTCGATCGGCCACGGCGCCCGCGGCGTCGGCTTCATGCTGCGTTCGCTCGACCTCGGGGCGAGTGCGGGCCCGGTGCAGGACCTCGATCAGGTCCATGGAGCGCTCATGCGCCGACCGCTCGGTGGCATGGGCCGGCTGCGCCGTAGCCAGCCCGGCGCCAATCACGCAGGCGACGAGCAGCGCCGAATGGCCCGCGCGCCTGCGGGAACGCCGCGGCGGTCGCAGTACGAGCCGGCAGACCGCGGGCAGCACGAGCAGCGTGAGCAATGTGGAGGCGAGCAGGCCGGTGATGATCGGCCAGGCCATCGGCGGCCAGAGCGTCGTCGGCGACAGGGCCAGGGGCAGCAGTCCGGCGATCGTGGTCGCGGTGGTCAGGATGATCGGCCGCGTGCGGCGGCGCACGGCGTCGGCGATCGCGGTCTCGAGCCCGGCGCCGCTGGCCAGGCGTCGGTCGATGGTATCGATGAGCACGATGGCGTTGTTGACGACGATCCCGGTCAGCGCGATCAGGCCGAGCAGCGGCATGAAGCCGAAGGGGATGCCGAGCAGCAGTAATCCCGGGAAGACGCCGACGAGCGCGAACAGGGCCGTGAGCAGAACGAGCATGACGCGTGTGAACGAGTTGAACTGAACGAGCAGAAAGAACAGCAGCAGGGCGACGCCGAGCGGAGCGGCCCGGAACAGCGCCGCGTTGGCCTTGCCGGACTCCTCGGCGTTGCCACCGTAGGCCAGCGTCGTACCGGGCGGCAGATCGAGGTCGCCGATGCGCGTCCTGAGCGGGTCCAGCACTTCACTGTACACGGCTCCCGGCTGCAGCTCGCTGAGCACGTGCCCGACGCGGCGCTGGTCGTGCCGGCGGATCGCGCCGGGCTGGATCGTCAGGTGCGGTGTCGCCGCCTGCATGAGGGGGATCGGGCGATTCGGGTCGCCATAAACCAGGGCGGTGTCGAGTGCGGTCGGCGCGGTGCGTTCGCCTTCCGGGCTGCGCAACTTGATCGGCATGGGGTCGTCGCCGGCGCGATACTGGCCCACGACCAGGCCGTCGGTGCGCCGCTGCAGCGCCTGCGCCACGTCGATCGGCGTGACGCCGAAGGCGCGGGCGACGGCGTTCTCGATACGATAGTCCACGCTCGGCACGCCGGTACCCAGATCGTGGCGCACGTCCCGCGCGCCCGGCAGGGCGCGGGTGGCCGAGAAGACCTGTTCGGTGGCCCGGACCAGGGCCGCCGGGTCGGGGTTGTAGATACGGATCTCGATCGGCGCGTCGACCATCGGTCCCTGGGCGAGCTTGCGTGCGACCACGTCGGCTGCGGGCAGGTGGTCGGCGGCGTAACGCTCCGCGAAATCGATGATTGGGCTGTTGCGCGCCAGCGTATCGGTGATCACCACAAGCCGGGCCAGCTGCGGCGAGGCCGGCGCGCGCCGCAGGTTGTAGAAGAACGTCGGCCCGCCGTCACCGACGAAGGTATGGATCGCACGCACGCCGGCATGCCCGCGCAGGGCGCGCGCGAGCCGCTGGGCGCTCGCCTCCGTTCGGTCGATGTGGGCGCCTTCCGGCAGCGACAGATCGATGACCACGGCGGTGCGATCGGCCGGCGGGAAGAATTCTTCGTCCAGCCAGATCTGGCTGGCCAGCGCCGCGGCCATGACCAGGCCGCCGGCCACGATCAGCAGCGTCGGGAAGCGCAGGGTCAGGCGGGCGAGATGGGCGCCGAGGCGATCGATCAGCCCCGGCCCGGTCGCCGCACGCCGCCGCAGCGCGAACTGGCAGACCAGGGGTGTCACCGTGACCGCGAAGAGATAGCTCACCGTCAACGACAGCATGATGGTGATCGGCAGCGCCCGCGTGAAGTCCGCGGTGTTGCCTTCGGAGAGCAGCATGGGCACGAATGCCGCGAGCGTGGTGCCCGTGGCCGCGAACAGCGGTCCGGCGAGTTCGCGGATGGCGCCGGCAGCGGCCGCGGCGGGGGTGTCGCCCGCATTGAGACGGCGTTGCACGTCCTCGCTCATGACGATCGCGTTGTCGACCAGAATGCCGAGGGCGACCACCAGCCCGATAATCGCGATCTGGTGCAGGATGCCTCCGCCCAGTGCATACAGCGCGATCGTGGTCAGCGTGACCAGCGGCAGCAGCATGGCGACCACGACCCCGAGCCGCAGCCCCATGAAAACGAACAGCACGAGCAGGATGATGGCGACCGAGATCAGCAGGTTCAGTGACAGGTCGTCGAGCCGGCGTTCGGTCTGGGCCGGCTGGTAGAACATCTCCCGGATCTCGAGTGGTGCGATCATCGGCCGGATGGCGTCCACCGCGTCGCGCAGCCGTTCGCCCAGCGCGACCACGTTCACGCCGCGTTCGGCGATGATCTCGACCCCCACGCCGCGGTTCCCGTCATGCCACAGTGCACCGCGTGCCGGCACCGCCTCGCTTTGATGGACCTGCGCCAGTGCCGACAGCGGCAGCGTGCCGCCGTCCGGCAGACCGATGGCCGTGTCGCGGATGGCGTCGATGTCGTCGAAATCGGTCGCCGGATCCAGATGCACCGAGGCGCCGGCGAGCCGGAGCGTACCGCCGCGGGTTACGCGGTTGTTCGCGCCAATATCGGCGGCGATGCCGGCGGGCGAGACGCCGTACCGGTCCATCGCGGCATCGTCGATGGTGATCGTGACCTGGCGGCCCGGGTCGCCGTGGAGCTCGGTGGCGGCGACGCCGTCCACGCCCAGCAGATGGCGGCGCAGCGTCTTCGCTGCATCGCCCAGTATCCGCGGCGGCGCATCGCCGTTCACCGCCAGCACCATCAGGCTGGCGTCGATGATGCGATCGTCGAGCTGTGCTTCGCCGACACCGGCCGGATAGTCCCGCGCGGCGTCGTCCATGGCCACGCGCACGCGGTCCCAGGCGGTGTCGGTGTCATAGACCTCATCGCCGAGCTGGATGGTGAACACCGCCATGCCCTGCCGCAGCGTGGTGTCGATCGTGTCCACCGCGGCGATCTCAGCGATCTCTTCCTCAAGCGGGCGGGCGACGAGGCGTTCGATACGCGCCGGCCCGGCCCCGGGGAAGGCCACGGTCACGATCGCGGCCCGATACGGAAACGACGGGTTCTCCTGCCGGTTCATCTGCAGATAGGCGAGGGCGCCAGCCAGCACGAAGACGGCGACCAGCGCCCCGATCAGCCGCGCCTGGCCCGGGGTGCGCCCGGCGAGGTCAGTCATGGGCGCCGTCCGCGCCGTTGTCCTCCAGCACGCGTACCGTCTGGCCGTCGACGAGATTGTGCAACCCGCGGGTGACCACGCGTTCGTCCACCTCGAGCGCGCCCTCGACCCGCACCGACTCGCCGATCAGTGTCCCCGGAGTGACCGGTATCGCGTGCGCCACGCCGTCGCGCAGCACGTAGACCCGCGGCGCGTGGCTCAAGCCGGGGCTGGCGATCGCGCTCGCCGGTACCAGCAGGCCCGGTTCGCTCGCCGCGGACACGTGCCAGCTCACGCTCAGGCCGGGGCGCAGCGAGTCGGTCTCGTCGAGCGCGATGACGGCCCGGAAGAGTTCGCCGCGCCCGCCGCTGGCCCGTGACAGGCCGGTGAGCGTGCCCGCGATCTCGCGCTGTGCGAACAGGGGCAGCGTCAGCCGGGCGCTGTCACCGATCTCGAGTGTCTGAACCAGCCGTTCGGGCACGCCGAAGGCCACCTCCAGCGCGCGTCCGCCGCTGAGTGCCACCACGGGCTGACCGGCGGGTACGAACTCGCCGGGCTCGAAGAACACGCGCGTCACGCTGCCGGCGATGGGCGCGGTCAGTGTCAGTTCGCCCGCGGCGTTGACCGCGCGTTCGCGCTGGGCGCGGGCGTTGTCGAGCTGTGCGGCGAGGCTGTCGCGGCGTGCCCGGGTGTCCTCGAGTTCCTGGCGGGTAGCCGCGTCCTGTTCGACCAGCCGACGCACGCGCCGCAGATCGCGCTCGGCCTGTTCGAACCGCGTCTGCAGTCCCCGGACGTCCGCGGCGGCCGCATCGGCCGCGGGGCCGAGTTCGGGCTGGTCGAGGCGGGCCACGAGATCGCCGGCCGCCAGTTCCGCACCGATGTCGACCGGCCGCGCCGCCAGTCGCCCGCTGGCCTGAAAGGCCAGCTGCGCGCGTTGCGCGGCCCGGGTCACGCCGCTGAGGGTGTAACGCCGGTCGGCATCGCCGCGGCGCACCGTGGCCACGCGAACCGCCTTGGTGTGGTCGGTGGTGCGGCCCGCGGTGGCGGTTCGACCGTCGTCGGTGCAGCCGGCTGCAAGCATGCCGCCCAGCACGGCGATGCCCATGAGACGACGCGCCCGGCCTGGCCGTTTTGTCATTGTTCTCCCTGCACCCGCGGCGCACTGCGCGAACCGACCACGCTAGGTCGGGATGTTGACGCTGTCAACACTGTGCTAGCCTTTCGTCATGCGTACCCGGTCGCTTCGTGACGGTGATCGCTATCACCACGGCGATCTGTCCAATGCCTGCGTGCAGGCCGCCCTCGATCTGTTGAACGAGGGCGGTCGTGGCGCCGTGACCCTGCGTGCGGTCGCGCATCGTATCGGCGTGTCGCGCAGCGCGCCCTATCGGCATTTCGCCGACAAGCAGTCGCTGCTGGCGGCCTGCGCGGCCCGCGGTTTCGATCGGCTCGTGGCCGAGGCGGAGGCCGTCGTCGCGACATGCGAGCGCTGCGATGTCGACACGCTGCGCGCCCTGCTGGGTTGCTACGGGCGTTTCGGCATCGCCATGCCGCACCTCTACCGGCTGATGTTTGCCTGCGAGTTCCGCGGCGGCGCGTATCCCGAGCTCGAGGCGGCGGCCGGGCGCGTCTGTCATCAGCTCCATGAGACGGTCGAGCGCGGCCAGCGGGCGGGTACCCTGCGCCCCGGCGAAACCGCCGACAGCGTGCTGTTGCTATGGTCGAGTCTCCACGGTCTCGTATCGCTGTGCAACGATCTGGCGCCCAGTGCGGTGCTCGACAGCAGCGATCTGGCGTGCCAACTCGACCGGGTCTTCGCGGTGGTCCGGCCGGCGTTCGCGCCGTCATAGCGCGCAGGGCCGGTGCAACGGTCAGGGGCTGTCATGCCCGGCATTTAAATGTATAATACACAAATGTCGCGTCTCGCCTGGCTGTTCGCCCCCAGCGCCGAAAACGTCTCGTTCGCGATCCGCTGCTGCGTGTCGATCGCGCTGGCGCTGTATCTCGCCTTTCGGCTGCAGCTCGACAACGCCTACTGGGTGTTCATCAACGTGGCCATCCTCATCCAGCCGCTGCCGGGCTTTCTGGTGGTGCGCGGCTTCGCGCGGCTGCTGGGCACCTTCGTCGCCGGCGCGGTCTCGATCGCCCTGATCGCGGCGTTCGCGCAGAGCTACATGTTGTTCAGCGTGGCGCTGGTCGGCTGGGTGAGTCTGATGGTCTTCTGCGCGAGCCTGTTCCGGAACAATCTGTCCTACGGCTTCGTGCTGGCCGGCTACGTGACCATGATCGTCGGCGTGCGGGCGATGTCGGACCCGGCCACGGTGTTCTCGGTGGCCGTCGCGCGCACGGCTGAGACCGCGCTCGCAGCGGTCGTCGCGGCGTTCGTGAGCGTGCTGCTGGCACCGGGGACGACGGCGCGCAAGTATCTGGCCGCGCGGGTGGCGGCGCTGCGCGCGATCGGCACGCAGTTCGGACGGCTCAAGCGCGACCCGGACGAGGCGCCGGCCGCCGCGGGCGCTGGCGAGGACGATCCGCGCAGCCCGCATCCCGATCTTCATCGCCTGGTCGAGACCACACTCTCTCTCGAGCAGACACGGCGCTATGCGCGCTACGACGAGCCGCGCTTCGCCGAACACGACCGGCTCGCGCGGCGTCTGGACTACGAGCTGCTGGCGCTGGTCAGCGCCATGGCCTCGCTGCAGGTTTATCTGGCCAAGTTCGGCCAGGGTGTGGATCGGCGGCCGCTGCAGGCGCTGGACGAGGCCGCCGACCTGATGGCGCGCGACCCCGACGATACCGGCGCGCTCCGACGGGCCTTCGGCCAGGCGTACACGCGCATTCTGGAAACGGCTCGCGCGGACCGCGCCAACGACCGTCGCCGCTCGCTGGTCGACTGGGTCGTGATCAGCCGGGCGCTGGATCTCGCGAGTCGGATGCGCGCCGCGGTGGTCAAGCACGAGATGCTGCTCACCGAGCGCGGCGCCGGCCGGCGCACCCGGCGTTCCCGGCCCGAGTTCGCGGTGCCGGTATCGGTGCGTGAATCGCTGCGCACGACCGCACGGGCGGCCGTGGCCATGGGCATCGGCGCAGCGATCTGGGCCACCCACGCCGAGCCGGCCCTCAACGGCATGATGGTGCTCATGGCCGTACTCACCACCCTGTTCGCGCTCGGCGACAATCCGGTCGGCGGCGCGCGCGGCTTCGGCGTCGGCGCGGCCTGTGCCGGCGTGGCCGCATTCGTCGTCAATTTCGTTCTGCTGCCCGCGGTCAACGGCTACGTCATGCTCATGGTCGTGCTGCTGCCGTTCGTGTTCGTCGCCGCGCTGGCCATGGCCACCCCGAGGCTCGCGCTGGTGGGGCGGATCTCGCTGGTCACCTTCGGGCTGCTGGTGCATCCGGACAACAACGCCCGTCAGGACTTCGTCAGCTTCGCCGAGGCGCTGATCGGCGCGGAGCTGGCGGTCTTTCTGGCGCTGGCGGCGTTCACACTGATCCTGCCGGTCTCGTCCCGGGGGCTGCTGCGCGAACGTCTGGCGGGTATGTTCGGCGAGCTTGCCCGCGGCTTCACCGGCTCGCGCGAGCGCTTCGAAACGCGGGTCTATGATCGCCTGCTGCGTCTGCCGGTGGCCGCCGATCGCGGTGAGACCCATGTCTCGGCGCGTCAGGCCGCCTTCGCCGCGGTCAACATGGGCCTGGAGGCGCGTTCGCTGCGGGTGCTCGCCGCCCGCGCCGGCTTCGACGAGCCGACGCGGGCTGGCGTGCGGACCGCGCTGGCGGAACTCGAACGCCTGTTCGCGCACGGCTACCCCGCGGTGGAGCGTGTGTTCGAGGTGCAGGCCAAGACCAATGCGCTGGCGCGCCGTATGCTCGACGAGGCGGTGACGTTCACGCCGCGCCGCCGGATGCGCCACGGCGTGCGCGCGGCGGTGGCCGCCGAGCTGGTGGCCGCGGCACTGGCCGACTACGGCCTGGCGCGCGAGAATGCCGACGGCACGGCCATCCGACTGGGGGAAGCCGACGTTGTCTCCTGAGCAGCTTGCCTTCGGCGGCATCTACCTGCCCATATTCCTGGTCTTTCTGGCCGGCGCCGGGCTGATCTATCTGCCGCTGCGTTTCCTGCTGCTGCGAATGCGCGCCTATCGGTTGTTCTGGCATCCGGCGCTGGCCGGCGCGGCCCTGTTCATCATCGTGTTGTCCCTGCTCCTGCTGGCGTTCGGCCCGTGGGCGGGCCGGGTCTGAAGGCTGGATCGAATGGCGGAATCAAGGGATGTGTTTCGGATCGTGCTTCGGGTCGTGGCGACCCTGCTGCTGGTCGCGGTCGCCGCGGTGCTGGCGTGGTTCGCGTGGCAGCACTACGTCTATGCGCCCTGGACGCGCGATGCCCGTGTCCAGGCGGACGTCGTCAACGTGGCCCCGGAAGTCTCGGGCACCATCACCGAGGTGGCGGTGCGCGACGATCGCTACGTCGAGGCCGGCGATCCGCTGTTCCGGATCCAGCCGATCCGGTTCGAGAATGCGGTCGACGAGGCCGAGGCGGCGCTGGCCCAGGCCGAGGCCCAGCGGCGCTTCGCCAGTCAGAATGCCAGCCGTCTCGAACGACTGCCGGCCGGGGGCGTGTCGACACAGGAGCGTCAGCAGGCCGAGTCCGAACTCGTGGCCGCGAACGCCTCGGTCCGCCAGGCCCGCGCCCGGCTCGCGCAGGCGCAGCAGGATCTGGAATGGGCCAGCGTGCGCTCGCCGGTCAACGGCTACGTCACCCATCTGCAGCTCGACGAGGGCGATTACGCCAGCGAGGGCCAGTCGGTGATGACGCTCGTCGACGTCGATTCCTTCCGCATCACGGCCTATTTCGAGGAGACCAAGCTGCCGCGCATCGACGTGGGTGACCCCGTGCGGATCAGCCTGATGGCCCGTGATGGGCCGCTGCGCGGTCACGTGGCCAGCATCGGTCACGGCATCGCGGTCGCCAACAACGCGCCGGGTGAGCGCAACCTGCCGAACGTCGACCCCACCTTCCAATGGGTGCGTCTTGCCCAGCGCGTGCCCGTCACCATCGACTTCGATCGCAGCCCGACCGATCTCGGGCTGAGCGTCGGCCTGAGCGCCACCGTGCATGTCCAGCCCGACAGGGCCGACGCGCGCGATGCGGCGGTGGGCGAAGACGGCCTCATCGGACTGCCGGCAGAGCGCACCGCGCCGGACGGCGACGGCGGGGCGACGGACTGAGCGGCGTCGCGTCCGCGCCACGGTGTCGATGGTGCGGCCGGTTGCCCGGCCGAGCATTCGCGCGCGGAGCACAACGGTGCGTCAGGCGCAGGCCTCGCCGGTACGTCGCCCTGGCCCCGTGCGTACGGTCCGGCGTGGTGTGCGGTTCGCGGTTCGAGCCGTAATTCGTCACGGCAGGTGCGAAAGCGAAACGGTGACAGGCGGCCCGTGCGGCCGCGTCTAGTCGTGCGGCGGCGTGTAGTGGATGGCCTCGATCTCGAATTCGCGTTCGTTCTGGGGCAGGCTCACGGTCACGATGTCGCCGACGCGCTTGCCGAGCAGCGCCCGCGCCACCGGCGAATTCAGGCTGATCGCACCCGCGGCGGCGTCGGTCTCGTCCGCCCCGACGATGCGGTAGCGATGGCGTGCGTCCGTGTCGTCGATCACCGCGACCCAGGCGCCGAAAAAGACGACGCTCGGATCGTCCGGGGCACTGTCGACCACCGTGAGTTCGTCGATACGCCGGCCGAGATAGCGCACCCGCCGATCGATCTCGCGCAGCTCCTTCTTGCGATAGATGTATTCGGCGTTCTCGGAGCGATCACCCTCGGCGGCGGCGGCCGACAGCTCGCGAGTGACGTGCGGACGCTTCTCGCGCCAGAGGTAGTCCAGTTCGTCGGCCAGCTTCTGCCAGCCGGCGCGGGTGATGTAGTCGCGTCGTGTCACGCGGTGTTGCTCGCGGTGGGATGCGCAGGCGCAAAGCTTAAAAGAAAGGCCCGCGTGCCGTTAAGCAAGCGGGCCCGCTGCCGCCACGGCGGGCGGATCCATGTCCTATTCGATCAGTGCCCAGTCGCCGTCTCGAATCTCGAGCATCCGGAACGCGGACAGGTCGAGGCCGAGATGGTCGTCGGCGCTCATGTTGAACTCGCCGGTCACGCCCATCAGGCCGCTGGTCTTTTCGATGGCGTCGTGCACGGGGGCCTTGTCGGTGGTGCCGACGCCCTCGAATTGCAATGACTATTTCGGCGACTACAGCGACGATCATGCCCGGTACGGCGAGGCCGTTTAGGCCTTCACGGATGCGCCTTGGGCGCCGAAGTTGACCTACCGTCACTTGAGCTTTTCCCAAGGCTTCGATCCGCTGTTCTTCGGCTTCAACCGCGGTTACGGCACCTGGTTCCAGGGTGAGGTCGCCGCCAACTATGCCGGGCCGTTCAACAGCGATACCGATGTCCACCACGCTGGTGTGACCCTGGCGCCTTCTCCGACCGTCGAACTGGGGGCGCTGTATTTCGACTTCGACAATGCTGGCGACGGATTCCTCAACGGTAACGAGGTCGATCTCTATGCCCAGTGGGTGGTCAACGATCATCTCGTGCTGAGTCCGCTCGTCGGCTTCTATACGCCCGACAAGTCCGCGGCTCAGGGCGGCACCCAGATCGGCGACGACGACACCAACATCTATTCGCAGGTCATTGCGATCGTGAACTTCTAGAGCGGTTCCGGCGGGGCCCCGGCGATGTGGACCGTCGGGCGCTTCGATACGGGTTGGGCTGCGGCGCTCGCACGGGCGATAATCGTTTTGGATTCGCGCGACAGGTCAGTGGAGTGGAAACAAAACAGGAAACACAGTCGCTTTCGGCCGTCGAGGAGATCGTCGGCCTCGGCGCCACGGCGCTGTCGAACCGGATAGCCGCCGGCGCCGTTTCGTGTCGCGAGGTGATGAGCGCCTACCTCACGCACATCGATGCGGTGAACCCGCGCGTCAATGCCATCGTCTCGCGCCGGCGCGCCGATGTGCTGCTCGCCGAGGCCGATGCCCGCGACCGGGAGCTGGCTGATGGCATCCATCGCGGCTGGCTGCACGGCATCCCCCAGGCGGTCAAGGATCTCACCCCGACCGCGGACGTCGTCACGACCCTGGGCTCGCCGCTGTTCGCCGACGCGAAGCCGACGCAGGACGGACTGATGGTCGAGCGCATGAAGGCGGCCGGCGCGATCATCATCGGCAAGACCAACACGCCCGAATTCGGGCTGGGGTCGCAGACCTACAACCCGGTTTTCGGCACCACTCGCAACGCCTACGATCACGACCTGACCGCCGGCGGCTCCAGCGGCGGCGCGGCGGCCGCGCTGGCCATGCGCATGCTGCCGGTCGCGGACGGCAGCGACATGATGGGCTCCCTGCGCAATCCCGCGGCGTTCAACAATGTCTTCGGTTTCCGGCCCAGCTTCGGCCGAGTGCCGCAGGTGCCGGCGCCGGACGTGTTCGGCCAGCAGCTGGGCACCGAGGGCCCGATGGGCCGCAGCGTCGCCGACGTGGCTCGTCTGCTGGCCATCCAGGCCGGCCCGGATCCGCGGGTACCACTGTCGATCGCGGAGGCTGCGGCGCCGTTCGCGGACGAGCCTTATACCGAGGTCGCGGGCCTGCGTATCGGCTGGATCGGTGACTGGGGCGGCTATCTGCCCATGGAGGCGGGAATTCTGGACGTCTGCGAGCAGGCGCTCGGCCGG
Source organism: Salinisphaera orenii subsp. orenii MK-B5 (assembly GCF_003788635.1). GTDB lineage: Bacteria > Pseudomonadota > Gammaproteobacteria > Nevskiales > Salinisphaeraceae > Salinisphaera > Salinisphaera orenii. The sequence continues at coordinate 62,826 of NZ_AYKH01000043.1, read as the reverse complement.
CTGGAGACGATCGGCTGTATCGTCGAACCCACCGTGCCGGCCTTTGATCCGGCCCGACTTTGGCGCTGCTGGAACACGCTGCGGCAGTGGGCGGTAGCCGGCAAACTGGCACCGCTCCATGACGATCCGCACACGCGTGATCGCCTCAAGCCGGAGGCCTGCTGGGAGGTCGAGCACGGCCTTGCGCTCAGCGCCCTGGACATCCACCGGGCCAACGTCGAGCGCAGCGCCTGGTATCAGACCCTGCGCGGTGCGTTCGAGCGTTTCGATGTGCTTGCGATGCCCAGTGCCCAGGTGTTCGCGTTCGACGCCGACACCCACTGGCCCGCCGCGATCGCCGGACACGCCATGGACACCTATCACCGCTGGATGGAGGTCGTCATCGGCGCCTCGCTGGCCGGTGTGCCGGCGATGAACGTGCCTGCGGGTTTCGATGAGCGCGGCCGCGCCATGGGCCTACAGCTGATCGGCCCGCATCGCGCCGATCTAGACGTTCTGCGTCTGGCGGCGGCCTATGAGCGGGTCGCCGCGGACGTGCTCAGCCATACGCCGGTCTGGCGCTGAGCGCGACGATCGTTCGCCAGAGTCCGTAACCTTTCATCGAGCACGCGTGCCTTCCGGATCGGGACTCAGATCGCGCGCTGCGGCGTTGCCAGTCTGGATCTGACTCGCCACGATCGGCGCCTCGAGCCTTGCCGCACAGGATGTGTGGTCTCCAGCGCGGCGTGCGCATGACGTGTTAGCAGGCCCTAATCCAGCCGGTTGTTCATCGATCCGGGCGGTGGCGGGACATCGTCGGGCACGAAGAAGTCGGGCCAGAGGTCTTGGCTGGCGTCCACGGCGTACTGATCGAAATCGGTGACGCCGTGCTCGTGGAGCAGTACGTCGTCGATGCAGAACCGCCCGGTGAACGTGCGGCTGTCGCGCGTGAGCACGAGATGCGCGGCGTCGGCCACGATCTCGGGCTTGCGACAGTGCGCCATCATTTCCTCGCCGCCGATCAGATTGATCGCCGCCGTGGCGATGCCGGTCCGCGGCCAGAGCGCGTTGAAGGCGATGCCGTCCTCGGCGAATTCCTCGGCCATGCCGAGCACGCAGAGGCTCATGCCGTACTTGGCGATCGAGTAGGCCACGTGCGGGCCGAACCATTTCGGCTTCATGTCCAGCGGCGGCGAGAGCATGAGCACGTGCGGATTCTCGGCTTTCTTAAGGTAGGGAATGCATTTCTGGCTGACCAGATACGTGCCGCGCGCGTTGATCTCGTTCATCAGATCGTAGCGCTTCATCGGCGTGTCCAGCGTGCCGGTCAACGAGATGGCGCTGGCGTTGTTCACGCAGATATCGATGCCGCCGAAGTGTTCGGCGGTCTGTTTGACCGCCGCTTCGACCTGATCCTCTTCGCGGATATCGCAGACGATCGGCAGTGCCTTGCCGCCGGCGGCCTCGATCTGTTCGGCCGCCGTATAAATCGTGCCGGGCAGCTTGGGGTGCGGCGTATCGGTCTTGGCCGCGATCGCCACGTTGGCGCCGTCGGCCGCGGCGCGCAGCGCGATCGCCAGGCCGATGCCGCGCGAGGCGCCGGAGATGAAAAGGGTCTTGTCGCTCAATCCGGTCATGGACATGCCTTGCTCTTCGGTGGGCGCGGGTTCAGCCGCGATCGCTGTGGGAGGGCAGCGCGAAACGCATGACGCGATCGACCAGCCACGGCGACAGGCCGCCGGGAGCCAGCCGGCTGGCGCGCATGAGCATGCGATACGACAGCCCGGGCACGACCTGCGACTTGCCGCCCAGACCCTTCAGGCCGGCGGCGGCGACGTCTTCGGCGTTCATGATCGAGGCCCGCAGGGGCGACGGCCAGCCGCTGGGATCGACGTTCGCGTGCTCGAAGAACTCGCTCTCGGTCAGGCCCGGGCACAGCGAGACCACGTCCACGCCGTCGCGGGCGAGCTCCTCGTGCAGGCCTTCGCCGAGATAGCGGTTCCAGGCCTTGGTCGCGCTGTAGTGGGCGAACTGGGGCGTGGGCACGATGCCGGCGATGGAGGCCAGCATGATGATGCCGCCGCGGCGGTCGTCGCGCATGCGCGCACCGAAGTGATGCGCCAGGATCAGCGGCGCCCGGCAGTTGAGTGCGAGCATCCGCAGCTCATCGTCCAGGTCATGATCGAGGAATTCCCCGGTGACGCCGGAACCGGCGTTGTTGACCAGCAGGCCGACATGGCGCGCGCCGAGCGCCTCGGTCAGCGGGGCCAGGAAGTCCGGCTCGCTGAGGTCGGCCGCGATCGCCAGCGTGCGAACGCCGTGCCGGGCCTCGATCTCCTCGCCGAGGGCCGCCAGTCGTTCGCGCCGGCGGGCCACGAGGGCGACGTTGACGCCGCGGGCCGCGATCTGGCGCGCGAACTCGGCGCCGATGCCGGCGGACGCGCCGGTGACAAGAGCCCAAGGGCCGTATTGATCCGCGAACGCCATGCGTCGAGTCCTCCGTTGCCGGTCAGGCGCCTGCCCAGTTCAGCCAGAGCAGGCCGGCGTTGAGATAGACGGCGTAACTCACCCAGACCAGATAGGGGGCGAGCAGCAGGCCGGCGAGTCGGTCCGCGCGCCAGAACGCGGCCAGGGTCGCAGCCAGTGCGATCCACAGCGCGACGATGATCAGCAGCGCCCAGCCCAGCGCCTGGGCGCCGAAGGCGACCGGCATCCACAGGGCGTTGAGCACCATCTGGAGTGCGAACAGGCCGAGCGCGGTGCCTACGCCGGCCGCGCGCCAGACCCGCCAGGCGGCGACGGCCATGGCGATGTAGAGCAGCGTCCAGGCGATCGGAAAGGCCACGTCCGGCGGCGTGCCCGCCGGCTGGTTCAGGCTCTCGTACCAGGCGCCGGGTGGGAACACCGCCCCGGTCAACGACGTCAGCGCGACCGCGATGCCGCAGATCAGCGCGGCGCGCACGCCGTGGAATCGTTCAGGCATGGAAGACGCCCCGCCGGGTGGGGACCCACCATGTGAAGCCGAAGATCAGCGTGGCCATGATGGTCACGCCCCAGCCGATGCGACGTTCGCGCACGGCGATAAAGGCCAGCGGAAACTCGAGCATGTGCAGCATGAGCACGATCGCCCACAGCTGTGCGACCGGATGGGCGAAACCTTCGCTCGCATAGAGATACACGCCGAAGGCGTGCAGTACCAGCGTGACCAGATTGCAGGCCAGCCAGAAACGGCGGTTGTCGGCGAGTGCGCCCATCCGCTCAGCTGGCCGCGGCGGTACTGTCCGCGAGCATGGTCAGCAGCAGCCCCGGAATGGCATCCGAGGTGCCCAGATACGGCGCGATCTCGATCTGCACGTCCGGATGCTCCGCCTGCTTGCCGGCAACCGCTTCCGGAATGTCCTCGCTCACGTGGCGCCCGGCCGCCAGAAAATACGGCAGTACCGTCACATGGGTCGCGCCGGCGTCGATCAGGCGCTGTATGCCGCCCGGGATGTCGGGCTCGGCGAGCTCGAGGAACGCGCAATCGATGAGCGCGAACCGCGCGTCATCAGCTTCGCGCACGCGCGCCGTCAGCGCTCGGACTTCGTCGTTGGAGGCCTCACGGCGGCTGCCGTGGGCCACCAGCAGGAGAGACTTTTTCATGCCTGAATGGTATCAGACAGCGGCGCGGGTGCTTGTTAGACTATCCGCCCTCATCGCAATGCCGGTGGTCCATCATGCAGATGCCCTCCAATGAACCCGTTACCTTCCAGCGCGACTGCGAGGCCGTGCTGATCCCCGCCGGCGACACGGTCGAGATCCCGGTGGGCACGCACGGCAACATCACCCAGGCGCTGGGCGGCTCGTTCACCGTCTATATCGCCGGCAATCTGATCCGGATCGCCGGCGAGAACGCCGACGCTATCGGCCAGGAGGTCCCCGAACCGCTGACGCTGCCGGACGGCGCCGGGGACGACGACGTCGAACGGATCGTCTGGGAGCAGATGCGGACCGTGTTCGACCCGGAGATTCCGATCAACCTCGTCGATCTCGGCCTGATCTATCGCTGCGACTTCGATCACAGCGATCCGGAGGCCCGGGTGGTCCACATCGACATGACGCTGACGGCGCCGGGCTGCGGCATGGGCGACATCCTCGTCGACGACGTGCGCAGCAAGGTGCGGATGGTGCCGACGATCGGCCAGGTCAACGTCGAACTGGTCTTCGAGCCGCCGTGGACGATGGAGATGATGAGCGACGCGGCCAAACTGCAGGTCGGCATGCTCTGAAGCCGCCGCTGCCGGCCGGGCAGCGACGATCCCGTGGGCTTGTTTGCGTGCTAGACGCGGGCGCGGGACGCAACCGGCCTATTTCCGTTCCCGAGCGCGGCGAGGTCGCGCGCCCGGAACCGGCGACGGTGAACGGTACCGGGCGGTCGCCGACCCGGATCCGGCGACCGCCGCGCAAGGCTAGAAGCGGGACGTGAAGCCCACCACGACCGTGCGCTCGGGCCCCGGCCGGATCCCGTTCACGTAGTCGGTGATGAACTGCTTGTCGGTCAGGTTGCGGCCCTGGATCCAGACGGTGGTGTCGGCGAAGCCCGTGTCCGGCAGGTCATAGCTCGCACGCGCTGACAGCAGGGTGTGATCCGGAATCTCGCCGAGCACCGCCGGTTCGCGGATCTCCACCGAGCCGGTCGGCCGCGCCAGATTGTCCGGATCGATCGGATTGCCGTCCTCGTCGGCCACGGTCAGTGTCAGTGCGTTGCCGCTGCCCGCGAAGAAGCTGTCGAGATAGTGCAGGCTCGCGCTCACCCGCCACCCGGCCCGGTGCTCCAGGCCAAGGGTGAACGTGCCCACGTGATTGGGCACCTGGGGCACGTCGTTGCCGTCGAGATCACCGCTGGTGAATTCGGCCCTGGTGTAGTTGTAGGCCAGTTCCCCGAAGACGTTGTAGTCGGAGTCGAGGTGGAAGGCGCGGCTGTCGATGCGGGCGCTCAGATCCAGGCCGTATGAATAGGAGTCGGCCGCGTTGACCACGAGATTGTCGCCGTCGATGGTGATCGGCTCCTGCACCACCGTGTCCTGGATGCGGTTGTAGAACACCGCGCCCTCGAGGCGCGTGCCGCGGATCGCCGTGGTGCGAAAGCCGAACTGGCTGTTGACGCCGGTTTCGGGCTCGAGCGGGAAGTCCTCGGCCGTGCGTGCGAACGCCGGCGTGTAGCCCCGTCCGACGTTGGCGAACAGCTGTGTTTCCTCGAAGCCCTCGTAAAGCAGGCTGATGCTGGGCAGCACGAGGGTGTTGTCGTCCTTCTCCCGCGGTGAGCCGGGTTCGGAATCCTCGAAGATCACCTCCCGTTCCTGGGTGTAGCGTTCCACCCGCACCCCCGGCGTGAGGGTGACGTCGCCGATCCGGATCGCGTTCTGGACGAAGCCGGAGATCGCATCGGCGTCGTACTCGGTCAGCGAGCTGCCTTCGCCGGTGGTCGGCTCGAACACGCCGATGCCGGCGCGGCCGCGGTTGCTCTCGTCCAGCAGCTCGCCGGTGCCGCCCACCGGTTCGCGATCGCTGAACTCGTGCCACTCGTAGCGCACGCCCCATTGCAGCGTGTGCTCGGCGCCCAGCGCCTCGAGGTCGGCCAGCTGGAAGCGCGACTCGGCGCCGTGGGTCTTGTAGGTGCGGTCGCGGCCGATCATGACGCCGCTGGCACCGCGTTCGAAGAAGAAGGCCGGATCCTCGTAGCCGTCGCGGCTGAAATCCGGCGAGCCGTCGACCACGTCGACCTCGTCCGGCTCGACGGTGAAGCGCGGCCGCTCGAGGTCGGTGTGGAACAGTCGGGTCGAGATCGACAGCCGGTCGGTCGGCCGCCAGTCGTGGGTGAGGTCGTACTTGAAGTAGTTGACCGAGATGTTGTTGTAGCGCTGCGCGAACCGGCCGCGCTTGCTGCGCGGGCTGCGGTCGTACTCGGCGGGTAGCAGATTGCTCTCGTCGTAGTGCGAGCGTTCGCGGAAGTAGACGAAGGAAAAGCCGAGATCGTGACGATCGTTGATCGCCCAGTCGGCGCTGGCGAAGAAGTCGTCGTACTGGAAGTCCTCGACGTCGAAGCTGCCGTCGGCGTTCATGCCGGTATAGGCGAACACCGTGCCCACGGGCCCGTCCGTGCGCGTGTGCATGATGTGACGCTTGAACGTGCCCTGACCGCCGGCGCCGAGCTTGATGGTGGTCTCCGGCGTTTCGGTGGGCTGCTTGTTGCGGAAGTTGACGATGCCGTGGTTGTTGAGCGGGCCGTGCAGCACGTGCCCCGCGCCCTTGAGCACGTCCACCCGCTCGAGGCGTTCGACCGGCGGCGTGTAGTGCGCGCTCGGATCGATGTAGGTCGAGCCGTTGATCGGTACGCCGTCCTCCAGCAACAGGGTCTTGCGCGATCGCCGGGTCGGCGCACCGCGCACCGCAATGCCCGAGCGGCGCCCGAGCACGTCGTCATACACGGTGCGCACGCCGGCGGCGTAGTCGAGCCCGTCCATTAGCGTGTACGGCTGCTTTTCCTCGAGCTCGTCGTCGTAGAGCGTGGCCGCCGCCCCGGGGGTTTCGGTGATGTCGGTCGGCACCGTCTCCTCGACGTTGATCGGTGCCAGCATGCCGCGCTTGCGCTCCTCGGCGAATACCGGCACCGCTTCGAACATCAGCCCCGAGCAGGCCATGACGGAGACCGCGCCCCAATTCCTGGAGCGCACGGTTGTCGTGCGTTGCATACCCTCGTCCTTCTGTCGCTTATAGTTATCGGCCCGCCGGACGGCGGCACCGGGACGAATCTAGCGTGGCCGCGGGTGCGCCACCATGGGAAAACTTCCCGACAGAACGGCGCGGGCCGCCCGCGTGTCGGAAGGTGCGCCCGGCCGTGCCGACCGCGGCCCGGTCGGCGTCAGTACGACGGCGGCGCGGCCCCCGCGGTGGCGGCACCGAACAGACGTCGGACCAGGACGCGCTGGGCGTCCAGGGCCTCGCGGGTCGCTTCGGCCGGATCACGGGTGGCACGCAGTGCGGCGAAGCCCTCGGCCAGCAGGACATGGGTTTGGCCCATGCCGAAGCCGCGCGCCGGCGCGCGGGCGGCCTTGAAGGCCCACCAGGCGGCGCGATTGTCGGCGAAACCGGCCAAGCGCTCGATGAGCTCGCCCACCCAGGCCAGCTGGCGCTCGCGTTCGGCGGCCTCGCCGACCCGCCGGAAGGCGCGGACATAGCCGATGGGCGTGATCGTCACCGGGTATCGGCCGTCGAGCAGGGCGGCGGCCAGCGCCCGGTCCAGCCGATCGGCGCTGGCCTGCAGCCGTGCGGCCACGATCAGCGGCCGCAGATCGCTCATGATGCGGCCGACGCGGGCGACGGTCCGGTCGGGATCGTCGGTGAGCTCCGACCAGTCGGCCTCGAGATAGAAACTGCGGCTGAGGAATCGCAGCAGCGCCGCGCCGTCGTGACGCGCGGCGTGGTCGCGGTGGCGGGCCGCGACGTGGTCGGCCTGCCAGCGGCGCACCCGCTCGATCTGTTCGGCCAGGCCTGGCCGCTCGGGCGTTTCGCACTGCGCCCGTTCGGTGCGCAGCTCGGTCAGCGCCCCGCGCAGGGTGTCGGCGTCGTTCACCGGCCCGCGTCCGGTACCCGGATGCGCGCGAAGGCCGGCGCGGTGAGGCTGCCCAGGTACAGGCTGTCGCCGACACGCTCGACGCTGGTGATGGGTGCGAAGGCGCGGTCGCCGGCGTCGCGGAGATTGGCGATCACGCGGGCGTCGGTGTCCAGCCCGATCACGTGGCCGACATGGGCCGGCTGCGGCTGGAGTTCCCGCGGCAGGTCGTGGACGATCGCCCGCAGCCAGGGCTTGTCGGCGGCGAAATCCAATAGTGGATCGCGCGGGGCGAACAATGCCAGCCAGAACGTGCCCTCGCCGTCGAAGGACAGACCGTCCGGGAAGCCGGGCAGGTTGTTGATGAAGATGTCGCTCTGGCCGGCCCGGTCGCCGGTGAGCCAGTAGCGACAGATCCGGTAGCTGCCGGTCTCGACCACGAGCACATAGGCGTCGTCGGGGCCCACGGCGACCCCGTTGGCGAACTGCAGGCCGCCGAGCAGGACGGTCGTGCGGCCGCTGGCCGGATCGTATTTCAGCAGTCGGCCGTGGCCGCCGTGCTCGAGCAGATCGGTGCGGTAATCCGTCTGGCCGTAACGGCTGGAGGCATCCGAGAAATAGATCTGACCGTTTTCGGCGACGTCGACGTCGTTGGTGAAGGCGAACGGGGTGCCGTCGGCCCCGCTGGCCAGCACCGTGATGTCGCCCTCGGCGTCGATCGCGAGCAGGCCCTTGTCCGCATCCGCCACGATCAGGGTCTGATCAGCGCGGTCGCCGCCGTCTTCACTGTTCTCGCCATCGCCGGAGTCGGCCTCCTCGCTGCGCGGCACCGGCCCCTCGGCGAACGCCAGCCCGAGGGGGCGGCCGTTGGTCGTGGCGAAGACCTCGCTGTCGCCGCCGTCGGCGTCGAAGCGGCGGATGGTGCCGTCGGCGTAACCGGCGTACAGGCGCCCCTGGGCGTCGCTCGCCACATCCTCCGGGCCTTCGGCCACGCCGTGTGCCATGCGGGTCTCGCCGGACAGATCACCGCTGTCGGCGAAAGCTGCCTCGGCGTCGGCCAGCGGCGGTGGGTTCCAGGCCTGCGGCTCGAAGGACGACGGCCAGAACACCGCATAGGCGGCCCAGCCGGCCACCGCGAGTACGGCGAGTGTCAACAGTTTCTTCATGCGGTCCTCGATGAACGATCGTGCCGCGGCGGCGCCCCGTGATTCCGTATACTCGGCCCCCACACCAAAACCACGCATTATCCATATATGAGCGCTGAGGTCTCGCCCGAACTACACGCCAAGCGGCGCGCCGGGCTGGCCCGCATCGAACGTCTGGCCTGGTGGCTCGACGACGTGGTGCGGATTCCGGGCATCGACCGGCGGGTCGGTGTCGACGGCATCATTGGTCTGGTGCCTTTCGCCGGAGACCTGGTGGGCGCCGGGCTGTCCAGTCTACTCGTGATCGAGGCGGTCCGGCTGGGCGCGCCCAAGCGCGTGTGGGCGCGCATGGGGCTCAACATGGGGCTGGATTTCGTCATCGGTCTGGTGCCCGTGTTCGGGGATCTGTTCGACCTCTACTGGAAATCGAACCGCCGCAACGAGCGTCTGATGCGGCGCTGGCTGGAGTCCGCGACGACCACCGAGACCGAGCCCCGCTCGCGCTGGCCGGGTGCGCTCGGCCTCACCCTCGGCCTGGCCTGCGCGCTGACCGTGACCACGGTGCTCTGGCGCGCCGTGTTCGTATGAGCGGGGTCGACGTCGGCGACACCGCGCCGCCGATCCGGCGCCGGGCTCATGACGGTCGCAGCGTGGACACGCGGGCGGCGATCGGCGCCCATCCGGTCGTGGTGTATTTCTATCCGCGCGACGCCACGCCGGTGTGCACTCGTCAGGCCTGCGGATTCCGTGATCGCCTGGACGCCTTTGCCGCGCTGGATGCCGAAGTCATCGGTGTCAGCGCCGACGACGACGCCAGCCACCGGGCGTTCGCGGCCCGTCACGGACTCGACTTCGCGCTCGTGGCCGATACCGACGGCGCGCTGTCGCGGACCTTCGACGTCGGCCGTGCGCTGGGCGTGCTGGCCAACCGTGTGACCTTCGTCATCGACCGCGACGGCATCGTCCGGCTGCGCTATCAGGCCCAGCTGGCGGCCGCGCGCCACGTCGACCGCGCCATGGCTACGCTGCAGTCGCTGTCCGGCCGGGCTTAGTCGGCGTTGCGGCCAGGCGCGCTGCGGCGCGCCGCTTCCGCCGCAGCATGCGCGCCATTCCGTCACAGCGTCGCCGGCAGGCAGCTCGAATGCCCGGGCGCTCGAGGCGGCGACGCCGCGTCCGACCGCTTCCGCCGGCGCGGATTCGTGTGGGATTCTATCGCCGGACCACGGCCAGCAGCAGTGCGATCCAGCCGCCGATCAGCAGCGCGCCGCCGATCGGCGTGATCGCCCCCAGCCAGCGCACGCCGCTCAGTGCGAGTACGTAGAGACTCCCGGAGAAGACCAGCGTGCCGAGCGTGAAGCCGCCGATCGCGGTCGTCAGCGCGGTGCCGGCCAGGCCCTGACGCGCCAGGATGCCGGCGCCGAGCAGTGCCAGCGCGTGATAGAACTGATACTGCACCGCCGTATGCCAGATCGCCTGGAGATCGGCGGGCAGCCGAGAGGCCAGGGCGTGGGCACCGAAGGCACCGAACAGTACGCCGATCAGGCCATAGAGACTGCCGGCGGCGAGGGCGAACTGGCTCATGCGGGAAACCGGTCGTCGGGGATATGGATGCGGCCGTGGGCATAGCACACGGCGTGCCCGCCCAGATGCACGCGGGCGCCGGCCAGGCGACAGGCCACGGTGCCGCCGCGGCGCGAGCGCTGGCGGCCGGCCAGCGTATCGCGACCCAGCACCTGCGCCCAGTAGGGCGCGAGCATGCAGTGCGCCGAGCCGGTGACCGCGTCTTCGTCGACGCCGTGGTGCGGGGCGAAGTAGCGCGAGACGAAATCGTGATCGGCGTCGTGGGCGGGCGCGGTCACGATCAGGCCGCGGTTGTCGCCGGCGGCATGGCGCGCCAGGGCGTCCAGATCGGGCCGGAGGGCGTCCACGGTGGCGGGGTCGTCGAACACGGCCATGTGGTTGGGGCCGACGCGCCAGGCCGAGGGCGTGGCCCCCAGGGCCGCGGTCAGCGCGGCCGGCGGCGCCGCGGCCTCGACGAGCTGCGCCGGGAAATCCAGCCAGAGCATGCCGTCGGCCATATCGACGCCGAGCCTGCCCGCCCGGCGCGTCGAGAAGGTCAGCGGCGGCGTGAAGCCGTCGCGGCAGCGAAGCAGAACATGGGCGCTGGCCAGTGTGGCGTGGCCGCAGAGCTCGACCTCGCAGGTGGGCGTGAACCAGCGCAGCTCGTGGACGGCGGCATCCTGCCCGTACGCCGGGCGCACGAAGGCGGTCTCGGCCAGATTGTGCTCAGCGGCGATCGCCGCCAGCGTGGCGTCGTCCGGCCAGGCGTCGAGCAGCACGACGGCCGCCGGGTTGCCTTCGAACACCCGTGTCGCGAAGGCGTCGATCTGATAGAAATCGAGGGCGCGCAGCGAATCGGCCATCATAAAACTGTCATGGTGCTGTCATGTCCTGTTGCTATCCACGAGGGCCGAGTTCGCGACCCTGACGACAAGGCGCCAGAATACCCCTATGACCGCGACCCGAAAATCCGAGCCCGACGCGGGCGGCACGCCGAGCCTCGATGCGCCCGAACTGTTCATCAACCGAGAGCTGTCGCTGCTGGAGTTCAATGAGCGGGTGCTGGCGCAGGCCCGCGACACGCGCGTGCCGCTGCTCGAGCGGCTGAAATTCCTGTGCATCTCCTCGACCAACCTCGATGAATTCTTCGAGGTGCGGGTGGCGGGCCTCAAGCAGAAGGCCGAGCTCGTCAACACCCCGACCGAGGCCGACAACCGCGCCCCGCGCGAGGTGCTGCGCGAGATCGGCGTGCGCGCGCACGAACTGGTCGACAAGCAGTACGCCACCCTCAATGATGAGCTGATCCCGGCGCTGGAGGCCGAGGGCATCCGTTTCCTGCGGCGTTCGGAGTGGAATCCGCGCCAGCGCCAATGGCTCGCGGAATACTTCGAGGAGGAGCTGCTGCCGGTGATCAGCCCGCTGGGGCTGGACCCCGCGCATCCGTTTCCGCGCATCCTCAACAAGTCGCTGAACTTCATCGTCGCGCTGGACGGCACCGACGCCTTCGGCCGCAAGATCGATTATGCGGTGGTGCAGGCGCCCCGGGCGCTGCCGCGCGTGATCCAGCTCCCGGCCGAGGCCACGGGCAGCGGCCCGCACGATTTCGTGTTCCTGTCGTCGATCATCCACGAACACGTCGTCGACCTGTTTCCGAGCATGGGCACGAAGGGCTGTTTTCAGTTCCGGGTCACGCGCAATTCCGACCTGTTCGTGGACGAGGAGGAGGTCGACGATCTGCTGCGCGCCGTCGAGGGCGAGCTGCCCTCGCGCCGCTACGGCGACTGCGTGCGCCTCGAGGTGGCCCACAACTGCCCGCAGTCGCTGTGCGACTATCTGATGGACCGGTTCCTGCTCACGCACGAGGATCTCTACCAGGTCGACGGGCCGGTCAACGTCAATCGCCTGATGGCGCTGCTGGAGACGATCGACCGTCCGGATCTCAAGTACCCGGCGTTCTCGCCGCGCCTGCCCAGCGAACTCGGCCCCAGCGGCGACCTGTTCGCCGAGATCCGGGCCGGCGACGTGCTGCTGCATCATCCCTTCGATTCGTTCCTGCCGGTGATCGACTTCGTGCGCCGGGCCGCGGCCGATTCCCGGGTGCTGGCGATCAAGCAGACGCTCTATCGCACCGGGCCCGATTCCGCGGTGGTGGATGCCCTGGTGGAGGCCGCCAAGGCCGGCAAGGAGGTCACCGTCGTGGTCGAGCTGCGCGCGCGCTTTGACGAGGCCGACAACATCGAACTCGCCAACCGGCTGCAGGCCGCCGGCGCGCACGTGGTCTACGGTGTGGTCGGCTACAAGACCCACGCCAAGATGACGTTGATCGTGCGCCGCGAGGCCGACGGTCTGCACAACTACATTCATCTGGGCACCGGCAACTACCACCCGAAGACCGCGCGACTGTACACCGACTACGGCCTGTTCTCCTGCGACCAGACGCTGGCCAACGACGTCCACGAGATGTTTCTGCAGCTGACCAGTCTGGGCAAGGTCTCCGGCCTGGAGCGCATCATCGACGCGCCGTTCCGGCTGCACTCGGCCATCCTCGAGAAGATCGAGGGCGAGGCCGCGCATGCCCGGGCGGGGCGTGGCGCGCGCATCATCGCCAAGATGAATTCGCTGGTGGAGACGCGGGTCATCCGCGCGCTGTACGCGGCCTCGCAGGCGGGGGTGGAGATCGATCTGATCGTGCGCGGCATCTGCTGCCTGCGTCCGGGGGTGGCGGGGGTGTCGGACAACATCCGCGTGCGTTCGATTGTCGGTCGCTTTCTCGAGCACACCCGCGTGTTCCATTTCGGCAACGACGACGCGCCCGAGGTGTATCTGGCGAGCGCGGACTGGATGGACCGCAACTTCTTCCGCCGGGTCGAAACCTGCTTTCCCGTGACCGCGGCGCCATTATATGATCGGGTGATGCGCGAGCTGGCGCTTTATCTCGCCGACGATAGCCAGGCCTGGATGCTGGCCAGCGACGGCCGCTATCACGCGGTCGAACCGGCGGGCGATGCGCCGGGTCTGTCGGTGCAGAAGCGCTTGATGGAGGGGCCGGGCTAGGCCAAGTGCCGGCACGGGCGTGAACCCGCCGCCGTCGTTGCGGTCTGAAGCGCACATTGACGGGTTTTCGCCGGGCTGCCGGCTCATTCTCTCCAACCAGGGAAAGCACACATGAAACGATGGATGATGGCGCTGCTCGCGAGCGCGATGCTGCTCGGCACCACGCAGGCCGCGTTCGCTGCCACCGCTCAGGAAAACAAGCTCGACGATGCCACCACGGTGATCCGTCAGTTCGTCGACATACCGGAGAACGCCATTCCGCCGGCGCTGCTGCGTGAGGCCTACGGCATCGCCGTGATACCGAGCGTGCTGAAGGTCGGCTTCGTGGTCGGCGGCCGCCGCGGCAAGGGCGTGCTCTCGGTGCGAACGCAGGACGGCTCGTGGTCGAACCCGAGCTTCATCACGCTCACAGGCGGTTCGCTGGGCTGGCAGGCGGGTGCCTCCTCCTCGGACATCATCCTGGTGTTCAAGACCCAGCGCAGCGTCGACAAGATCGCCAACGGCCAGTTCAACCTGGGCGCGGACGCCACCGTGGCCGCGGGCCCGGTCGGGCGCAGCGTTGGCGCATCCACCGATCTGGGCTTTGACGCCGAAGTCTATTCCTACTCCCGTTCGCGGGGTCTGTTCGCCGGGGTGTCGATCGAAGGCGCCCGGCTGGGCATCGATCAGGACGCCAATTGGCTGTTCTACGATGAAGCGGGCATCGACGCCTACAACATTCTGCGCAGTTCCGACGAGGCCGGTTTGCCCGAGGCGGGCGAGCGCTTCGTCTATACGCTGGATCGTTACATGCCGGCCGCCGAGAACTATCGCGACAACGCCCCCGCGGGCAATCCCGGCGGTGATGTCGGTAGCCGCAACCGCAGTGGCGATGCGAGCGCGTCCAATCGTGAGAGCGACGAGTATGGCGGCCGCGGTCAGGCCACGCCGTACGAGGACGGCGGCGACGGCGTGACCGTCCAGCAGGGCAACTACGACGCCGCCGACAACGACGGCAACGGTGGTGCGCGGCAGCGCAGCAGCGACGGTGCCGACGGCGGCAGCGGCTATGGCAGCAGCGGCGACGGAGACTATTGAGGCTTCTGCTCAGTCGTCCGGGACGCTATGTCCTGATCATCGCCGGCGCGATACTCCTCGCGCCGGCGGTCCTCATACTGCTCATGCGCTGGGTCAATCCGCCGATCAGCGCGTACATGCTGCGCACCCACTGGCAGACCGGAGCTGACGGTCCGGCGATTCATCACCGCTGGACACCGCTGGACGATATCGCGCCCTGCATGCCGCTGGCTGCGGTGGCATCCGAGGATCAGACCTTTCCCGATCACCACGGTTTCGTCTGGTCGGCGATCACGGATGCCATCGCCGATAACGCCCGCGGTGGCAGCGTGCGCGGCGCGAGCACCATCAGTCAGCAGACGGCCAAGAACCTGTTTCTGTGGCCGGCCAAGAGCTATGTCCGCAAGGCCATCGAGGCGTACCTGACCGGCTGGCTCGAAGTGCTCTGGCCCAAGCGTCGCATCCTCGAGGTGTATCTCAACATCGCCCAGTTCGACGATCATGTCTTCGGCGTCGGCTCGGCGGCCCAGCGGCTGTTCGGCACCACCGCAGCGGGCCTGTCGCCGGACCAGTGCGCGGCGCTGGCCGCGGTTCTGCCCGCGCCGACCCGCTACAGCGCCACCGCACCCGGGCCGCACGTGCGGGGCCGCAAGACCTGGATCGCCGGCCAGATGCGCCAGCTGGGCCGCGACTATCTCGACGACGTGTTCACGCGCTGAACCCGTGTCGGTCGTCGGTCGTGCACCGCGACCTGTGTATAATGCACGCGCCTCGTCATCGGATTTCAACGAATCTGCGCTAGTCTGGAGTCATGCTGAAGCGGAGTGAGTTCGAGCCGGCGTTCTGGTTGCGCAACCCCCACGCCCAGACCGTGTTCGCCTCCAAGCTGCGGCCTCAGCCGCCGCTTGCGGTCGAGCGCGAACGCATCGAGCTCGATGACGGCGACTTCCTTGATCTGTCCTGGCTGCCGGAGCGCGGGCTCGACGACGACGCGCCGATCGTGATCGTTCTGCACGGCCTGAACGGCTCGCTGGAATCCAAATACGCGCGCGGCCTGCTGCGCGAGGTCTACGCCCACGGCGCGCGGGGCGTACTGATGCATTTTCGCGGCGCGGCCGAGCCCAACCGCCTGCCGCGCAGCTATCACTCCGGTGAGACGGGCGATTTCGGCACGGTGGTCGATCACATCCGGCGCCGCTATCCGCGGGCGCCGCTGGCGGGCGCAGGCTATTCGCTCGGCGGCAACGTGCTGCTCAAGTATCTGGGCGAGCGGGGCGGTGACGCGCCGCTGACCTGCGCGACCGCGGTGTCGGTGCCCTATGATCTCAAGCGCTGCGCCGAGGCGATCCAGCAGGGGCTCGCACGCATCTATCAGGCCCATCTCATCAACGGGCTCAAGGCCTCGTTCGAGGCCAAGTTCAGCCTCATCGACCCGCCGGAGCCGTGGCCGGATCTGTCCCGCGTGCGCGACTTTCCGTCGTTCGACAACGTCGTGACCGCGCCGCTGAACGGCTTCGCCGACGCCGAGGACTACTACGCGCGGGCCAGCAGCGGGCCGTTTTTGGCCGATATCCGTGTGCCGACTCTGATCCTGCACGCCGAGGACGATCCCTTCATGGCCCCGGACATCATCCCGGCCGAGCGCGACCTGTCGTCTTCGACCCGCTTCGAGTTGTCGCGTCACGGCGGACACGTCGGCTTCGTCGCCGGCGGGCGCTACGGCGAGCCCGTCTACTGGTTGGAGACACGCATTCCCGCGTTTCTGCGCGAGGCGTTGCCCGGTTTCGAGCGGGCCGACTCGCCGGACGCGGCGCGCCAGGCCGGCTGAGGCCGCATCCGCCCGTGCTGTCGGTCATCGTGCCGGTCATCGATGAGGCCGGCGCGCTGCCGGGCCTGCTCGCCGATATCGCCGCACAGCGCGGGGTCGCGCTCGAGGTCGTGCTGGTCGACGGCGGCTCGCGGGACGCGAGTCCGGATATCGCCCGCGCGGCCGGCGCCCGGGTGATCGAATCGCGCCCGGGCCGCGGCGCGCAGATGAACGCCGGCGCCGCGGCCGCGCTCGGCGACTGGCTGTGCTTCCTGCACGCCGACAGTCGCCTGACCCATCCGGCCCAGCTGGCGGCCGCCCTCGCACGACTCGAGGCCTGCGACGACCAGCGCGTGGCCGGGCACTTCCGGCTGCGATTCGTGCGCGCGCGGGCCGGTCGCCGCCTGTTCTATGGCTATCTCGAGGCCAAGACGGCAACCGGGCGGCGCTACACCATCAACGGCGATCAGGGGCTGATGCTGCGGCGGGCGTTCTTCGACGCGCTCGGCGGCTTCGACACGCGCCTGCCGTTTCTCGAGGATCAGCGCATGGCCGCCGCGATCCGGGCGCGGGGACGCTGGTGTCTGCTCGAACACCCCCTGGCGACCTCCGCGCGTCGTTTCGAGGTCGAGGGCGCGTTCGCGCGCTATCTGCTCATGGCGTTGATCATGTCCATGCACCTCGCCGATGTGTCGCTCTTTTTCGCACGCGCGCCGCGGGTCTACGCCCGTCAGCCGGAGACGGGCCGGCTGCGGCTCATGCCTTACTTCCGGCTGCTGCGTACGCTGGCCCGGGACTGCGGTCCGCGCGCGACCGGGCGCGTCGCCTGGCGGGTGGCCGGAGTGGCGGTATCGCAGTCGTGGCAACTGTTTTTCGCGCTCGATGTCGGCCTCGAACAGGGCCTGGGGGTGTCGGGGCGGCCGGCCACCCGGCTGCACGATCGCCTGCTGCGGCCGGTGTTCCAAAACCGCGTCGCCCGCGGCCTTGTGCTGGTGCTGGGCGCCGGCCTCGTGTTCGGGCCGCTGCAACTCGGGTGTGCGCTCGCCGAACGCGCGAGACGAAACGAGGCTCGGCCCGAGTAGCCGGTGATTATCACGGATTGGCACCGACGGGACGAGCCGCTTAGACTCCGCGTGATGAAAGATGATGCGAATACGGGCGCGGCCGCCGCGCGACCGCCGGTCGAGGCCTATCAGCGCGCTTTCGAGGCAACGCTGGGGATACCGTTCACCACCGGCAACACGATCGAGCCGCTGATCAACGGCGTTCGCATCTTCCCGGCGATGATCGAAGCGATCGAGGGCGCCCGCGAGTCGATCGACTTCCTCACCTTCATCTACTGGCAGGGCGACGTCGCCGAGCGCTTCGGTCATGCCCTGGCCGAGCGCGCCGCGGCGGGCGTGCGCGTGCGCGTGCTCCTGGACGCCTTCGGCGCGAACAGCATGCCCGGCGACGTACTCGAGCGCATGCAGAACGCCGGTGCCGAGATCGCCTGGTTTCGCCAGCCCATGCGCTGGCGCTTCTGGCAGGCCGACAACCGCACCCATCGCAAGATTCTGCTGATCGACGGCGTGGTGGGCTTCACCGGGGGCGTGGGTATCGCCGCGGAATGGGATGGCGACGCGCGCAAGCCGGACGAATGGCGGGAGACGCATTTCCGCCTGACCGGGCCGGTGCTCGACGGTTTGCGCGGCGCCTTCGTCTCCAACTGGGTGGAAACGCGGCGTCCGGACTTCGAGGAGCGCTGGCGGATCCCGACGCCGAGCGCCGACGGTGACGCCCGCATGCAGGTGCTGCGGACCTCGGCGGCGGTCAACTACAGCGATATCGCCACGCTGTTCCGGCTGCTGATCCGCATGGCGCAGTATCGCCTGCGCGTGACCACGGGCTATTTCGTGCCCGACCCGATCACTGTGGACATGCTCCGCGAGGCGGCCGGTCGCGGTGTCGAGATCGATATCCTCATGCCCGGGCCGCACACCGACTCGCGTGTCGCCAAGATCGCCGGCGAGGATGCCTTCCGGCCCCTGCTGGAGGCCGGCGTCCGGCTCCACCGCTATCAGCCGACCATGTTGCACGCCAAGGTCACGCTGCTCGACGACGTGCTCGCCGTGATCGGCTCGGCCAACTTCAACCACCGTTCTATGGGCAAGGACGACGAGATCGCGGTGACGCTCGTCCACCAGCCGACGGTCGACAAACTGTCCGCGGATTTCGAGCAGGATCGCGAGCGCTGCGAGCTCGTGCGCGAGGGCCAGTGGAAAAAGCGCGGCGTCTGGCAGCGGCTGCTCGAGTACCTCAGCCGGCTGCTGCGCCCTCAGGCCTGAATCGACGACTTACGGCTCGCGCAGAGGCATGCGCGAGGGGGCTTCGTTCACGCTGCGCCGCCGAGGTCGCATCCAAGCCGGGCTCGTATCGGCTGCTTTCCGACGTGGTCAAGGCCTGGCCCGTCGCAGCCGTTCCAGGCGCAGGCGGTGACGGTCATCGAACAGCCGCCGGGCGCCGAGGGTGACCGCCGACAGGGTGCCGAAGCCGGTGCCGGCCGCGATCAGGAACATGATCAGGATCTGATACTTCACCGCCTCCCACGGCGGGCTGCCGGCCAGTATCTGGCCGGTCATCATGCCCGGCAGACTGATGATGCCGGCCGCCGCCATGGCGTTGATCATGGGGATCATGCCGGCGCGCATCGCCTCGCGCCGGATATCGGCGACGGCCTGGCCGGCGGTCGCGCCGAGCGCCAAGCGCGCCTCGATCACCGCGGCCTCGCGCCAGGCGTTCTGGGTCAGCCGGTCCAGGGCCAGCGCGATGCCGGTCATGGTGTTACCGAGCAGCATGCCCAGCAGCGGGATCGCGTACTGCGGCGTGTACCAGGGCTCGACGCGGATCACCACGACCAGCGTCAGCACGGTGGTCACGAAGGCCGACAAGAACATCGAGATCGTGCCCGCGGCGAAGCCGTAACCGCCGGTGAAGCGCCGTGTCTGGCGCGCGGCGGCCTCGCGGCCGGCGAGCAGCAGCATCGTCAGCGCGATCAGCGCGATCCAGACGAACGCACGCTCGGCGAACACGGCCTCGAGAATCAGGCCCACCAGGCACAGCTGTGCCGCGGTGCGGATCGCCGCGACGACCAGCGTTCGGGCCACGCCCAGGCGGAGCATCGCGGTGGTGACGGCGAGCGCGATCACACCGATGGCGGCCAGCGCCAGATCCGCGAACGACAGCGAGATCAGCTGCATGCCGTGACCCGGCCGCGGCCATCCAGCGCGAGCTGGCGATGCGCCACGCGTCGGCGCTGGCCGGGATCGTGGCTGACCCAGACACAGGCGGCGTCACGCTCGGCGCAGTAGTCGGCGACCAGCGCCTCGACTCGGGCAATGTTGTCGGCATCGAGATTGGCCGTCGGCTCGTCAAGCAGCAGCACCTGCGGCTGGCCGTCGAGCAGCCGCAGCAGGGCCAGACGCTGTCGCTGGCCGGAGGACAGCTGTGTCAACGGACGGTCGAGCATCGTGGTCTCGAGATCCAACGCCGCCAGGCGGTCGTGGCCGGCCGGCGCATCGGCCGTACGCAGATGATCGCGCGGGGTGTCCGCCCACCAGGCGGGCTCGGCGGGCAGATAGGCGACGGCGCGCCGCCACGCGGGCGCGGCGAAAACCCCTGCGGGCCGGTCGTCGAGACGGCATTCGCCGCCGTGCGGGTCGAGATCGGCGATGGCCCGCAACAGCCGGGTCTTGCCGGCCCCGGAGGGCCCCGAAAGGGCCAGGCATTCGCCGGGCGCGATCGCGGCGTCGAGCGGGCCGATGCCGCCGATGCTCAGGCCGCGGAGGAGCAGCCGCGGTCGGGTCGAGGCCACCGCCGGGCGGGGGCGGTCAGATGGCGTCGCGGTCGGTCTCGCCGGTGCGGATGCGCACGGCCTGCTCCAGCGTGTGCACGAAGATCTTGCCGTCGCCGATCTGGCCGGTCTTCGCCGATTCCACGATCGCCTCCACGACGGCGTCGACCCGGTCGTCCGGTACCGCGACCTCCAGCTTGACCTTGGGCAGGAAATCGACCGCGTATTCGGCGCCGCGGTAGAGCTCGGTGTGGCCTTTCTGGCGTCCGAATCCCTTGACCTCGGTCATGGTGGTCCCGTGCACGCCGACCTCGGCCAGCGCCTCGCGCACGTCGTCCAGTCGGAACGGCTTGATGACGGCGGTAACCATTTTCATGAGCTGGGCTCCATGGATTGTTGTCGCTCGGAGTCTAACACCCGCAAAGGGTTTCGCCGGCAGCGCCGTCTCGGCGACTCGAGCCGGTCGTCCGACGCGGTGACGTCTAGGTGGCGGCACACGAACGCGCCGGCGCGGCCGCGCATGGGCGTTGTGTTGGGCCCCGTGGAACGGGCTCTTGTGGCCGCCGCGGTGACGGGGTGCGTGGCATGGTCCCGGCGCCGGCGGCGATGCGGTCCGGATGCAGCCGTGTCGGCCCGGCCGAGGTGGCGGATCGTTCGGTCGCGGCGCGACTACGCCGGGCGCGGAACGGGGCGGGCGCGGCCGTGATCGCGGCGGTTGGTGGTGACGTGGCCTCGCTCGGTTCCTGACGCCCGATCAGAATTTCGATCACCGGGGCGGCCTGGCGACCCTCCGTGCCGCGTCATGCCGCCACGCCTGGGCGAGGCCACGGGACTAACGGGCCGCATGGCAACGTGGCCTTTTCATGGGCGGCACAAAAAAAGAGGCCCCGTTGCCGGGGCCTCCGAGTCACGCCGATGGCTCGACGATCAGGCGCCGGAGCGGCGGCTGCCGCCGGAGGTGAACTCCGGATAGGCTTCCATGCCGCACTCGCCGAAGTCCACGCCCTCGACTTCCTCTTCTTCCGAGACGCGGATACCGAACACGGCCTCGAGGATGCCCCAGACGATGAGGCTGGTCACGAACACCCAGACGAAGATGGTCAGCGCGCCGACGATCTGGCCGGTGAACGTGGCACCGGAATTGGTCAGCGGCACTACCAGCAGGCCGAGCAGGCCGCAGACGCCGTGAACCGAGATCGCGCCCACCGGATCGTCGATCTTGATCTTGTCGAAGAACACGATCGAGAAGACCACCAGAATGCCGCCCGCGGCACCGAACAGCGTGGCGATGAGCGGCGTCGGCGTGGAGGGCTCGGCGGTGATCACCACCAGGCCGGCCAGCGCGCCGTTGAGCGCCATGGTCAGGTCGCCCTTGCCGAACATGACGCGGGCCAGCAGCAGGGCGGAGACGAGGCCGCCCGCGGCCGCGGTGTTGGTATTGAGAAACACCATCGCGACCGAGTTGGCACTGGCGATGTCGCCCAGCTTGAGCACCGAGCCGCCGTTGAAGCCGAACCAGCCCATCCAGAGGATCAGCGTGCCGAGCGCGGCGAGCGGCAGATTGGCGCCGGGGATGGCGCCGATGCTGCCATCCGGGCGGAACTTGCCCTTACGCGGGCCGAGCAGCAGGACGCCGGCCAGGGCCGCCGAGGCGCCGGCCATATGCACGATGCCGGAACCGGCGAAGTCGGAGAAGCCGAGATCGCCCAGGGTGTAGAGGCCGAACACGGAATCGCCGTTCCAGGTCCAGGAGCCTTCCATCGGATAGATGAAGCCGGTCATGACCACGGCAAAGCCGAGGAACGCCCACAGCTTCATGCGTTCGGCCACGGCACCGGAGACGACCGACATGGCGGTGGCCACGAACACGACCTGGAAGAAGAAGTCCGACGCGCCGGCATAGACCGAGCCGCCGTCGAAGCCGGCTTCCGCGGAGGCGGCGAGCGCGTCCTCGACCAGCGTCTCGCCGCCGGCGATGCCGTTCAGGAACAGACCGCCGTCATACATGATCATGTAGCCGCAGATCATGTACATGATGCAGGAGATCGAATAGAGCGCGATGTTCTTGGTCAGGATCTCGGTGGTGTTCTTGGCACGCACCAGGCCGCCCTCCAGCATGGAGAAGCCGGCGGCCATCCACATGACCAGTGCCCCGCAGATCAGAAAGTAGAAGGTATCGATTGCGTACTGCAATTCGAAGATGTTGTTTTCCATAGCTTTGGTTATCCCTCGAAAAGTGTCGACCGGAAGCGGGCGATGCGCCTAGAGCGCGTCCTTGCCGGTCTCGCCGGTCCGGATGCGGATGGCCTGTTCCAGGTCGGTGACGAAGATCTTGCCGTCGCCGATCTTGCCGGTGTGGGCCGCCTTGGAGATCGCCTCCACGGCGGCGTCGAGGTTGGGTTCCTCGATGGCCACTTCGATCTTGACCTTGGGCAGGAAGTCGACCACGTACTCCGCACCGCGATAGAGTTCGGTATGGCCCTTCTGCCGCCCGAAGCCCTTCACCTCGGTGACGGTGATGCCCTGCACCCCGACCTCGGACAGCGCCTCGCGGACCTCATCGAGCTTGAACGGCTTGATTACGGCTGCGATTAATTTCATTGACTAGCTCCTGTCATGCGTGATCAGCACCCCGGTGCCTCGCATTCAAGCATTCGGGACGTGCAAGCGAGAGATTGCGCCGGTCCTTAAGCACTCACCGTGCCAAGGCATATAAAACAGAAACTTAGCGTTTCGGCGGCGCGTAGCATGCAGCGCTCGTGAAGCGCGTTCATGGTGCTGCACCAGGACGGTGCAAATGACTTTTGCGTGATCGGCCCGGGGTGGGCATATTGGGTGCCTGAACCCGCGACATCCCGCAGCACATGGTCCGCTCGATCGAAGACATCGCCCAGCGTCTGGCCCAGGCGCTCCCGCCCCAGTTCGGCCCCGTGCGCGACGAGGTGCGCGCCAACTTCCGTGCCGTGCTGCAGAGCCAGCTGTCGCGCCTCGACCTCGTGCCCCGGGAGGAGTTCGAGGCCACGCGCGAGATGCTGGCGCATACCCGGCGCAAGCTGGACGCGCTGGAGCGCGAGGTCGAAGCACTCGAAGCCGAACGCGGTCGCGGCTAGCCGGCGTGGCGCTGGCCACGGTTCACAGCCGCGCGCAGGCGGGTCTGAGCGCGCCGGCGGTCGCCGTCGAGGTGGACCTGGCCGGCGGGCTGCCGGCGCTGGCGATCGTCGGTCTGCCCGAGACCGAAGTCAAGGAAAGCAAGGACCGTGTCCGCGCCGCGATCAGCAACAGCGGCTATCAGTTCCCGACCCGCCGGATCACGGTCAATCTCGCGCCGGCCGATCTGCCCAAGGAGGGCGGGCGGTTCGATCTCGCCATCGCGCTCGGCATCCTGGCGGCCTCGGGTCAGATCCCCGCGGCGGCGCTGCCCGAGCATGAGTTTCTCGGCGAGCTGTCGCTGTCCGGGGCCCTGCGCGGAGTGCGCGGCGCGCTGCCGGCCGCGCTCGCCTGCCAGACCGAAGGCCGTACGCTGGTCGCGCCCGAGATCAACGGCCCCGAGGCGGCCCTGGCCGGGGCCGAGCACGTGCGTGCCGCGGCCCATCTGGCCGACGTGACTGCCAGCCTCGCGGGTACGGAAACGCTCTGGCACCAGCCGGCAGTCCATGTCCCCGCAACGCCGACACCGGTGGCGGATCTGGCGGAGGTGCGCGGCCAGGCCCAGGCCAAGCGTGCCCTGGAGATCGCCGCCGCCGGCGGCCATTCGCTGCTGCTGATCGGCCCGCCCGGCGCCGGCAAGACGATGCTGGCCTCGCGACTGCCCGGTCTGCTGCCGGACATGAGCTCGGAGCTGGCGCTGCAGGTCGCGGCGGTGGCTTCGATCGCCACCGGCGGCTTCGATCCGGACCACTGGGGGCGGCGGCCGTTTCGGGCGCCGCATCACACCGCCTCCGGCGTGGCGCTGGTCGGCGGCGGATCGTCCCCGCGGCCCGGCGAGATCACGCTCGCCCACGGCGGCGTGCTGTTTCTCGACGAGCTGCCCGAGTTCGATCGGCGCGTGCTCGAAGTCCTGCGCGAGCCGCTCGAATCCGGCCATATCGTGATCTCGCGGGCGGCGCGTCAGGCCGAGTTCCCGGCGGCGTTCCAGCTGGTCGCGGCGATGAACCCCTGTCCCTGCGGTTATCTGGGCGATCCGTCCGGTCGCTGTCACTGCACCCCGGAACGCATCGAGCGCTATCGGGGGCGCATCTCCGGGCCGCTGCTGGATCGCATCGACATGCATCTGAACGTGGCGCCGGTCGAACATCGCGTGCTCACGGCCCCGACGTCGCCGGCCGAGCGCAGCGCGGACGTGCGGGCCCGCGTGGTCGCGGCCCGGGCCCGCGCGCAGGCCCGCGGTCATGTCGGCAACGCGGCGCTGTCAGCCGCCGATATCGACGCCCACTGTCCGCTCGAAAACAGTGCACGCACCATTCTGGATCAGTCGGTCACCCGCCTGGGGCTGTCCGCGCGTGCCTATCACCGCATCCTGCGCGTGGCGCGCACGATCGCCGATCTGGCCGATGACCCCACGATCCGACAGGCCCACGTGGCGGAAGCGATCGGTTTTCGTCAACTGGATCGCGGCACCGCCGGCTGACGCGCACCGGCGAGACGCCCGTTGAGTGGCCGCGTCGCCGTCGGCCGTCGTTTGCGCCACGGCCGCGCATGACGTTGGCACGCCTCCTGCATTGAAAGCTCCGCCCCGGAATCGGACGCTTCGGATTCGGGTTTCTCGTGGACCACGGGATTAATTTGCATGGGAGCAAAATTTCGATGAAACAAAAATTTATGATCGGCACGGCCGCCGCACTGATGGCCATGACCAGTGCCAGCGCGCTTGCCGAGGCGAGTGCCAACATCGCCTTCGCCACCGACTACCGGTTCCGCGGCATTTCCCAGACCGACAAGGACTTCGCCATCCAGGGCGGCTTCGACTACGCCTGGGATTCGGGGTTCTACATCGGCACCTGGGCCTCGAACGTGGACAATTTCTCGCCGGCGCCCGACGGGACCGGCGGCGCGCAGGCCGAGCTCGACTTCTACGGCGGCTATGCCGCCGAGCTGACCGACACGCTGTCGTTCGACATCAGCGCGCTGTACTACTACTACCCGGGTGCGAGCACGCAGAACGGTGCCGCGGACATCGACTATGTCGAATACGTGCCGAGCATCACCTACAGCGATGACAATCTCAGCGCCACGCTGAGCCTCGCGTACAGCGACGATTTCTACGCCGAGAGCGGCGATGCGCTCTACTACGGCGCGGACTTCGAGTTCCCGCTGGCGGAGTATCTGACGCTCGGCGCGCACGCGGGCTATCAGACGATCGACGACAACGAACAGTGGGGCACGCCCGACTACGCCGACTGGTCGATCTCGCTGGGCACCTCCATGTTCGGACTCGACTGGTCGGTGGCCTACATCGATACCGATCTGAACGAGAGCGAGTGCTTCGGCGGCTCCGATCTCTGCGATGCGACCGCGGTGGGTACCGTCAGCAAGTCGTTCTAGACCCGATCGCCGGGATCGCGTCAGGCCGGCTCTTCGGGGCCGGCCTTTTCGTGTCCGGCGGTCACGGCGGCGCTTGCCCGACCTGCTAGACTCCGTCGCCCATGGCCCAGCCCAAGCTCAATTCCCGTCAGGACGCCGCCGTGCGCTATCTCGACGGGCCGTTGCTGGTCCTCGCCGGCGCCGGCTCGGGCAAGACGGGTGTGATCACGCGCAAGATCGCGCATCTGATCGAGCGCGGCTACGCCGGCGACCGGATCGCGGCGGTGACCTTCACCAACAAGGCCGCGCGCGAGATGAAGCAGCGTGCGAGCCGGCTCATCGATGCCGAGGCCGCCCGGGGCCTGACGGTGAGCACCTTTCACAGCCTGGGCCTGCAGATGATCCGCGTCGAGCACGTGGCGCTCGGCTTCAAGCCGCGTTTTTCCATCTTCGATGCCGAGGATGCCGACAAGCTGCTGGCCGATCTGGTCGGACGCGACGTCGAGCAGCGCAAGCTGGCGCGCTTCACCATCAGCGGCTGGAAGTCCGCCCTCGTGGACCCGGAGACCGCCGCCGCGCAGGCGAGCGGACCGGAACAGGCGATCGCCCGGGCCTACGGCGAATACCAGCGCCGGCTCAAGGCCTACAACGCCGTCGATTTCGACGATCTGCTGGCGTTGCCGGTCCAGCTGCTGCGCACGGACGACGCCGCCCGGGAACGCTGGCAGAACCGGTTCCGCTACCTGCTGGTCGACGAATATCAGGACACCAACGCCGCGCAGTACGAGCTGCTGCGTCTGCTCACCGGCGTGCGCGCGGCGTTCACGGTCGTCGGCGACGACGATCAGTCGATCTACGCCTGGCGTGGTGCGCGCCCCGGCAACATCGCCGACCTGTCGCGTGACTTCCCGCATCTGAAGGTCATCAAGCTGGAACAGAACTACCGCTCGGTCGGGCACGTGCTGTCCGCGGCCAACCGGTTGATCGAATCCAACCAGCGCGCCTACGAGAAGACGCTCTGGAGCGCTATGGGGCCGGGTGATCGCGTGCGCGTGCTGGCCTGCGCGGACGAGGCCGGGGAGGCCGAGCGCGTGGTCAGCGAGATTTCGTCGCACCGGCTGCGCACCGGCAACCGCTACGGCGACTACGCCGTGCTCTATCGCGGCAACTTCCAGTCGCGCGCCTTCGAGAAAGCGCTGCGCGAGCGCGGCGTGCCGTATCGCGTGTCGGGCGGGCGTTCGTTCTTCGAGCGCAGCGAGATCCGCGACCTCGCCGCCTACCTGAAGCTGCTGGTCAATCCCGATGACGACGCCGCCTTCCTTCGGGTGATCAATCTGCCGCGGCGCGAGATCGGCCCGTCGACGCTGGAAGCGCTCGGCCGCTACGCCGGCGGCCGCCACCTGGGCCTGTTCGATGCCGCCCGGGGCATCGGTCTGGCCGGCGGGGTCGGCGAGCGCTCCGGTCGGCGGCTGGCCGAATTCGTGGACTGGGCGCGGGATCTGGCCATTGCCGGCGAATCCACCCCAGCGAAGACGCTGGTGACGACGCTGATCGCCGATATCGGCTATCGCGACTGGCTGCGCGATACCGCCGCTAACACCCGCGCGGCCCGCAAGCGGCTGGAGAACGTCGACGAGTTCCTCGGCTGGCTCGGCCATCTCGACGCCACCGCCGACGGTGAGGCGCGCGGACTGGACGAGGTCGTCCGGCGGCTGAGCCTCATGGACTTTGCCGCCCAGTCGGAAAAGGACAGCGAGAACCAGGTGCATCTGCTCACCCTGCACGCCGCCAAGGGCCTCGAGTTCGACCACGTCTTTCTCGCCGGCCTCGAGGAGGGCCTGCTGCCGCATCATGCCTGCATGGACGACGAGCGTATCGAAGAGGAGCGGCGCCTGCTCTACGTCGGCATCACCCGCGCACGCCGGACGCTGTCGTTGAGCTACGCGCGCCGGCGCCAGCGCGGCGGCGAGCAGACCGACACCACGCCGAGCCGCTTCCTGGAGGAGTTGCCGCGCGACGAGATCGAATGGCCGACCGAAGGCCGCCGCGGCCGGACGGATCCGGCGCAGGGTCGCAGCCAGGTGGCGGCCCTGCGTGCCATGCTCGGCGACCAGGCCACCGCCGACGCAGCATCGGACGGACCGGACACGGATCGCACCGCAGAGTGAACGACGCCGTACGCGGCGGTTCACGCCACGGGTCGCGGCGCCAACAGCTCAGCCATATCGGAAGCGCCCACTAAAAAGCCGCCCGGCGGGCGGCTTTTAAAGCGGTGTACGAACGTGGTGTCGACCGCCTAGGAGGCGCCGGCCTCGCTGAGGATATAGTCCACGGCCTTGTGCATCTCCTCCTCGCTCAGGCTGGGATCGCCGCCCTTGGCCGGCATACTCTTGTAGCCCTCGATGGCGCGCGTGTAGAGCGTGTCCTTGCCCTGTTCCGACAGGCGCTTCTCCCAGGCGCCGGTGTCGCTGACCTCGGGCGCGCCGGCCACGCCGGAGGTATGACACGCCGTGCATACGTTATTGAAGACTTCCTCGCCCGACATCGGTTCGCCGCCCTCGTCGCCGGAGGCCGCCACCTGGGTCGCGTTCGGATCGGTATTGACGGCATAAACCGGCTGCGTGCGCTCTTTCACGCGCGAGATCTGCTCGGGGCGCATCTCGTCGTTCGCGGTCATGCCGGTGATGATGTTGGCGCCGATGATCGCCAGCACGGTTATGGCAACCAACAGGCCAAGGACGATCATGAAGGTGCGAAAGAAAGTCTTGTCGTGATCGGCAGTCATAGGAAGGCTAGTGTCGGCGTGGTCGGATCGGGATTCGTAAGCAGCCGCGAGTATACCGGATTCCAGCCTGTCGCCGCGCGCCGAACGTCGGCTGCGATGGACGTCGTCCGCCGGTGGGCGTATCCTTGGTCGCGCCAAAGCGGCGCCCGTAGCTCAGCTGGATAGAGTGTCGGCCTCCGAAGCCGAAGGTCGCAGGTTCGAATCCTGCCGGGCGCACCACACAAAAACACCGGCCGCGAGCCGGTTTTTTTGTGTGGTTCATCGATGAGTTTCGAACCTGCGACAAACAAACAAGCGGGTTCGACGGGCTCGCGCAGCGAGTCCGAACCGTCGCGGTAGCGACGGGCCCGAAGGGCGAGGCGCGACAGCGCCGAGTAATCCTGCCGGGCGCACCACACAAAAACACCGGCCGCGAGCTGGTTTTTTTTGTGTGGTTCATCGATACGTTTCGAACCTGCGACAGAGCCCTGAGTTCGGTTCGATGGCTTCGTTCAGCGAAGCCGAACCGTCGCCGCGCCCGGAGCGTGTCGCTGCCGTGCGAGGCGTCTCGGCAGCGTCGGCCAGCCCGTATTCAAGCCTCGGTCCTGGTGGCGACGCTGAACGCACGACACGTGCTCAGCGGCCGTGTGCCGAACGGATCGCGCTCGTGTCATCCCCACAGCGGCCTTGAGCCGATACCTCGCAGGGCGCCATCGATGCCCCGATATCGAATGTCGGGTCTCTGGATTACCTCAGCCGGCGTCCTGCGTGCCGTTCGTCGGGCTGTCTCGGGACAGCCGTCACGCGCCTTCGCGGTCAATCGCCGTCGTCGAACACGGTGATGGCCAGAAAACGCAGCGGCACGGTCACGAGGCGTTCCGGGCCGTGCGGGACGCGGGCGTCGAAGGTGAACGAGTCGCCGGCTTCCAGCGTGTAGACGTGCTTGCCGTGGCGGTATTCGATCTCGCCGGTGAGCATGTGGATGAACTGCATGCCCTCGTGCTGGAAGGTCGGAAAGGCCTCGCTCTCGTCATCCATGGAGATGAGAAACGGTTCGAAGTTGCGCTGGTGGCCGCGGTTGTAGGCGAGCAGGTGGTAGGTGTGGCCCTTGCGGGTGCCGCGACGCACGACCTCCAGCCCGTCTCCCGCCTTGACCAGCTGCGCGCCGCCTTCGGGGGAGTCGTAGTCGCGGAACAGCTGCGAGAAGGTGATGCCGAGCGCTTCGGTCAGGCGGGCGAGCGAGTCGAGACTGGTGGCGACCTGGCCGTTCTCGATCTTGCTGACCATGCCGCGGCTCAGCCCGGCGAGTCCGGCCACGTCGGCGATGGTCAGGTCGCGCTCCACGCGCTGCTGACGCAGGACGGTGCCGATGTAGCGCTCCAGTGCCCGGTCGCGATCGCTGTCGGTGAAGCGGGTGGCCAGTGTGCGCGGCACGTAGTCGCTGTCGGCGCTCGGGTCTTGTTCTGTCACCGGTCAGACAATCCTGTGTGGGGTGGGCCCGCTGCGTCACGGCCAGTGCGACGGGTAAGCGTCGATTGCTGTGCGCGCTGCGACCAGCATAAGGCGTCAACGACGCCGCGGCCATCGGTGGTTGCGTTCCGGTGCACGGCCCTCGTCGCGCTCGGTCTGCTGCGTATCGCGCCTGCGCGCCATGCGATCGACCGCGCTGCCCGGCGGCTGTGCATCGGCGGGGCATTGTTTTCGTGCAGCGGGCAAACCGCTCACACCAGGACACGGCGCCGTGGGGCCAGGCGGTCGTCCGGATGGGCGCTGACGACCGCGGCAGCCGGCCGAAAATCGTCGTGAAGACAGTCGTATGGCGCGTTTTTCAGCCGAGCGGTGATCGATGTCGCTGGGCTGGGATCGTTTGGCAAGGCTCTTGCATTCCCAATGAGAAACAAAGATTCATTCAAGGAAACAAAGGCAGGAGCGTATCCATGGCGATGAAGCACTACCCGAAAGCCGTCGAAGGCGATTTCCCGAGCATGGGGGTCGAAGGCTGCAATGCCTGGCTCGACGACGTGGCGGTGTCGAACGATCCCGACAAGACCATCGTCAGCGGCTTCTTCAAGCTCGAGAAGTCGGACAAGCCGCTGGTCTACGACTACACCTACGACGAGATGAAATGCATCTTCGCCGGCGAATTCAAGATCACCGACGGCGAGGGCAATACCGCGGCCGCCAGCCCCGGCGACGTCTTCTATTTCCCCAAGGGCAGCCAGATCACCTTCGAGACCGAGAGCTACGGCATCGGTTTCTTCTGCGGCCAGCGCCGGGAAGGCGAGGGCTGAGGCGGCCGCGCCGAGCCGTCTGCGTGACGGTTCGGCCGGCGACGTTTGGCTGTTTGCGTAAGGAGGATCGCCGGCATGGGCATCAAGAGCAAACCGGAATATCGCGAGCTCGAATTCGACGGCAACGCCACGCGGCACGTGCTGCTGGCCGAGGGCCCGGGCGGCGACGCGCTGCTCCGCGTGCTCGATCAGGCCGCGCGACACGGTCGTGACGCCGATGCGGCCTGTGGCCCGTTGGACGTGCTGTATCTGCCGAGCGCGGAGGCCGATCTGTCCGCGCGGCTCCGGTCGCATGCATCCGGCGTCGATACGGTCGTCGCCCCGGACCGGCGCGGGCTGGAGTCCGCGTTGCGCCGGGTGCTGACTCAGGCCGTGATGGGCACGCGCCTCTATGTCGCCGGCAGCGAGGCCTTCGTCTGGGCCTGCGTCAACGTGGCACGCGAGACCGGCGTCGACGACGACGAGGTCCAGCGCGAGCGCTGCGGCACGCTGGCGCGCCCGGTGCAGTGTGTGCACTGCAAGGCCGTCGATCCCGCCGTGACCACGAACGTCTACGTCTGCCCGGGTTGCGGCCTGCACGTGTTCGTGCGCGACCACTTCTCGCGCCGGCTGGGCGTCTACCAGTCGGTCTGCGTCGACGCCGAGGCGCCGGGCGAGGTGCCGGCGATCGAGGAGGTCTATCCATGAGTGCAGCCGGGCCTATTCCGGTGCGGGTGGCGGCCATCGAGACGGTCTCGCCCTTCATCAAGACGTTCACGCTCGAGCCGCTGGACGGTGGCCTGCTACCGGCGTTCTCGGGTGGCAGCCACGTGGTTGTGACGATGCAGGGGCGCGACAAGAACCATCGCAACCCGTACTCGTTGATGAGTTCGCCCTACGAGCGGCGCTTCTACCAAATCTCGGTGCGCCGGGAGGACGACGGCCGCGGCGGTTCGAAGTTTCTGCACGGCAACGTGCGCGTGGGCGATGAGCTGGCCGTCTCGCCGCCGGCGAACCTGTTCGCGGTGAACGAGCTCGGGCGCCGGCATATCCTGATCGCCGGCGGCATCGGCATCACGCCGTTTCTCTCCCAGCTCTACGAGCTGCGCGCACAGGGCTCGGACTACGCGCTGCACTACGCTTACCGGCGTGCCGACGACACCGCGTTTCTGGATCGGCTGACCGCGGAACACGGTGAGCGCGCGCATTTCTACGAAAGCTCGCAGGGCCACTACGTCGAACCGGGACGCATCCTCGCCGATCAGCCGCTGGGCACCCACGTCTATGTCTGCGGCCCGGAGGGCCTGATCGACACCGTCGTGACCCGGGCGCGGCGTCTCGGCTGGCCGGAAAGCCATATCCACGCGGAGGAGTTCGCCGCGCCGCCCTCGGGCAAGCCGTTCACGGTCGTGCTCGACAAGAGCGGCGACGAGCTCGAGATCGGGCCCGACGACACCGTGCTCGACGTGCTCGAGGACAACGGCTACGCGCCGGACTGTTCGTGTCGTGGCGGCGTCTGCGGCGAATGCGAGACCGCCGTGATCGCCGGCGAGATCGAGCACCACGACGACTATCTCTCCGAGGAGGTCAAGCGCGAGCACTCGCGGATGATGATCTGCGTCTCGCGGGCGGCCTCCGAGCGCGTGGTGCTCGATCTCTAGCGCGATTCGCGTCCACGCCTTTCCATCCAACGCGAGCCGACTTGCGGGAGTCATGAACATGAGCGAACAAGCCACCGTTGCAGCGCCGAGAGTCAAACCGGTCGAGACCTTCCGGGGCGACTTCACCTACAGCAACAGCCCCGAGGCGATCCGGCGCTTTCCGTTTCCGTTCCACCGCGACGACTACATGTACTCGGTCAATATCGAGCCGCATGACGGCACGCCGCCCGGCAGTGCCTACGCGCCGGCCTTCGATATCGACGAGCACTATCTATCGGAGATGGCCGAGCGGCGCACCGTGCTCGAAGAGGATCCGAAGCGCTGCCAGGTGCTGCCCTACATGATGGAAGCGCAGTGGGACACGCTCGAGCTGATGATGACCTCGCTGGCCGCGGACTATCCCGAGCACTTCAGCCTGACCTGCGACGGTGATACCTGGACCTGGGAGAACCGCCTGCTGGACATCCGCGACACCTTCACCTTCAAGGACGCGGACACGCTGCCGCTGGAACCCTTCGAGTACATCACCCGCCAGGTGCAGGGGGACTTCACCCTGCACGGCCAGCGTAACGACATGCTCTACATGGACGGCGGCATGGTCACTTGCCAGGCCGACTGGTCGCTGGACTTCGATCTGGGCATGAACTTCTACGAATGGCACGGCCCGGTGCCGCGCGCCCACGAGATGGGCGTGTTCGAGCGCGCGCTGAAGTATCTGCTCACGCTCAAGGTGGGCAGTCCCGTGCGGCGGCTGAACTGGACCATGACGGTCAATCCACGCATGGACACCTCGCCGGAGAACTACGACAAGTGGGGCATCGATCGGGCCACGATCACGCCCGACAACGTCGGCGAACTCGCGCATCTGCGCGTCGAGCTGCAGTCGCTCTGGCGGCTGCCGCGCAGCAACGCGATCCTGTTCTCGATCCGCTGTTATCTGATCAGCATGGAAGAGTTGGCGACCGTCCCCAAATGGGCGCGGCGCCTTCACCGCGTGCTGCGCGATCTGCCCGAGGACCTGGCCGACTACAAGGGCTTTATCGGTTTTCGACCGACGGTGCTCGACTATCTCGCCCGGTACGACGACGGCGCCGCGACCTCGCCCGGCGGCGCACCCGACTAGCGTCTCGCCCCTGAATTTCGTCTTCGACCGATCCGAGGAAAGACCATGACCCAACGTGTCGCCATCATCGGCGCCGGCCCCTGCGGCCTGGCGCAGCTCAACGCCTTCGAACAGGCCCGGGAAGCGGGCGCCGACGTCCCGGAGCTCGTCTGTTTCGAGAAGCAGGACGACTGGGGTGGGCTTTGGAACTACAGCTGGCGGACCGGCCTCGACGAGCACGGCGAGCCGGTGCACGGCAGCATGTACCGCTATCTCTGGTCGAACGGGCCGAAGGAGGCGCTGGAGTTCGCCGACTATCCCTTCGAGGAACATTTCGGCGGGCCGATCCCGTCGTTCCCGCCGCGCGAGGTGCTGGCGGACTACATCTTCGGCCGTGCGGAAAAGCGCGATGTGCGTCGCCACATCCGTTTTTCGACTGCCGTGCGCTGGGTCGAACGTAGCGCCGACGGCAAGGGTTTCTCGATTACGGTCGAGGACCTGACCACGCGCGAGAAGACGACCGAGACGTTCGACCACGTCATCGTCGCCATCGGTCATTTCTCGGTGCCCAACGTGCCGGAATTTCCGGGCTTCGACCGGTTTCCGGGCCGTATTCTGCACTCGCACGATTTCCGCGACGCGGTCGAGTTCGAGAACCAGCGCCTGCTCGTGGTGGGCAGCAGCTATTCCGCCGAGGACATCGCCCTGCAGTGTCGCAAGTACGGCTCCGGCCCGGTCACGATCAGCTATCGGACCGCGGCGATGGGCTTCGACTGGCCCGAGGGCATGGAAGAGGTGCCGCTGCTGAAAGGCATGGACGGCAAGACCGCGCACTTCGTCGACGGCAGCACGCGCGAGATCGACGCCATCGTGCTCTGCACCGGCTATCAGCACCAGTTCCCCTTCATGGCGGATACGCTGAAGCTGCGCACCGCCAACCGGCTCTACCCGGCCGATCTCTACAAGGGCGTGTTCTGGCTGGAGGACCCGGACCTCATGTATCTGGGCATGCAGGACCAGTACTACACCTTCACCATGTTCGACACCGAGGCCTGGGTCGCCCGCGACTACGTGCTCGGCCGTCTCGCCCTGCCGGATCGCAGCGAACGCGCGACCGACATCGCGCTCTGGCAGCAGCGCGAGGAACGCCTCGACGGCGCCTTCGACGACATCGATTTCCAGGCCGACCACATCGCGGATCTGGCGTCGATGACCGATTACCCGGCGTTTGATATCGATCTCACCCGCGATATCTTCAAGGCGTGGGAGCACCACAAGGACGCGAACATCCTCACCTACCGCGACCGCGCCGGCTTCACCTCGCCGTGCACCGGCACGGCCTCGCCCGCGCATCACACCGACTGGTGGGTCGCGCTCGACGACTCCATGGCCACCTATGTCGGCGAACGCGCGCCGGCCAGCCGCACGGGCTGACGTGATGCCGCTCGAGCGCGCCACCAGGCGGATTGCGGGCAGGGGAGCGGCATGATCGTCGTACCGAACACCGCGCCGGCGTCACGCGGCGTCCGCCGCCCGGGCGAGCCCGCGCTGGCGCGCGGCAGCGAGCGTTACCCGGTCGATGGCGGCAGCCTGGCCGTGTTTCGGATTCGCGGCGGCGACACCCTGCGTGTGGTCGACGTCGAGGGTGGCCAGGTCGCGGAGGTGGTGGGCTTCGTCGACGGTCGCGGCGACCCGGGCCTGTTCGGCGCGCGCGCCGGACAGCCCGCCCACGGTCTGCAGACGATGCTGGCCGAACCCCGGCGCGGTTCGCGCCTGCGCGAGCGGCTCGCGCCCTACGAACTGGCCGTCGAAGGCGCGCGCGCGATCCCGCTGTTCGCCGAGGGCAGCCGTGCCGGCAGCGTCGCCGAACTGACCGCCAGCGGCGACGGGCTCTGCGTGGTCGCCGCCGCCGGCGAGCCCATGCCGGTCGCCGGCGGCATGCCGCCGACGGATCTCGTCGTCTACGTCGAGCGCGCCGACCCCGCCCGCGCCGAGCGCGAGACGCCGGAACTGCCCGCGCCGCTGGCCGATCCGGATCAGGATTTCCGGGTGGCGCGCGCGACCGCGCAGGCCTATCCGGTGCGCGCGGGGCAGTGGATCCAGATCATCGACGTGGCCGGGCGCCAGTGCACCGACTTCCAGGCGTTTTCCACCGCGCATCTGGATCGCGGCATCGAGCGCTGTCTGGATGTGACCACCACGCGGTCGCTCATGGCGCGCAGCTCGCCGCAGCCGGGGCTGGCGGCGAAATACTACGACGTCGACTTCCAGCCGCTGGTCGAGATCGTGCAGGACACCTGCGCGCGCCACGACGCCTTCGCGCTGGCCTGCAACCCGGCCTACTACGAGGAAGCCGGCTACTTCGGTCACGCCAACTGCTCCGACAACTTCAACGGCCAGCTCGACGCCTACGGCGTCACCGCCCGCCGCGGCTGGATGTCGATGAACTTCTTCTACAACACCGAGTTCGACGATGCGCATCAGCTCATGCTCGACGAGCCCTGGTCCCGGCCCGGCGACTACGTGCTGCTGCGCGCGCTCACCGATCTGGTGTGTGTCTCCTCGGCCTGTCCGGACGACATCGACCCGGCCAACGGCTGGAACCCGACCGATATCCACGTGCGCGTCTACGACGCCGACCTCGAGGCGCGGCGTTCCATCGCCTACCGGCCACGGCCCGACGCGGAGGCCCGGATGACGAAACAGACCGGTTTTCACGGCCAGACCTCGCAGCTCACCCGCGACTACGTCGAGCACGAGGGCTACTGGCTGCCGAACAGCTACCCGCAGCACGGCGCGATCGCCGAATACTGGGCCTGTCGCGAGAAAGCGGCGATCATCGACCTGTCCGCGCTGTGCAAGTTCGAGGTCATGGGCCCGGACGCCGAAGCGCTGCTGCAGCACACGCTCACCCGCAACGTGCGGCGCGTGGGCGTCCGCCAGGTCGCCTATTCGGCGATGTGCTGGCCCGACGGCGGCATGATCGACGACGGCACGCTCTTCCGGTTGGCCGACAACAACTTCCGCTGGATCTGCGGGATCGAATACTGCGGCGAGTGGCTGCGCGAACAGGCCGAGGTCGGCGGCTTCGAGGTGCGCATCAAGAGCTCGCGCGCGCAGCTGCACAACGTCTCGGTGCAGGGGCCGGCCGCGCGCGACATCCTGCGCGAGATCGTCTGGACGCGCCCCGATCAGGCCGACATGGACGAGCTCGGCCTGTTCCGGTTTGCCATCGCCCGGCTCGGCCACGAACGCGGCCGGCCGATGATCGTCTCCCGCACCGGTTATACCGGCGAGCTCGGCTACGAGGTGTTCTGTCATCCCGACGACGCCGACGAGATCTGGCAGGCCATCCGGGCCGCCGGCGCGCCGCACGGGCTGAGACCCATGGGCATGGAAGCACTCGACATGCTGCGTATCGAGGCCGGACTGATCGCCGCGGGCCACGAATTCTGCGACCGGACCGATCCCTACGAGGCCGGCATCGGCTTCGCCGTGGCGCTGAAGAAGAACGCCGAGGACTTCATCGGCCGGGCCGCGCTGGAGGCGCGTCGCGATCGACCGCGGCAGCGGCTGGTCGGCCTCACGCTGGACGGCGAGGAGGCCGCCGCCCACGGCGACGGCGTCTACATCGGCCGCCAGCAGATCGGCGTCGTCACCAGCGGCACGCGCTCGCCGACGCTCGCCCGCAGCATCGCCCTGGCCCGGGTCGCCGCCGAGCACGCCGGGCCCGACACCCGCGTGGAAGTGGGCAAGCTCGACGGCCAGCAGAAACGGTTGACCGCCACCGTGGTGGCGATGCCGCACTACGACCCGGAGCGCAGGCGGCTCAAGGCGTGACGCTCGCGCCGGGCTCGCCGGTGGTCCGCAGCCGTTCGACGAGCAGATCGGCGAGCTGGCGCGCGGCGTAGCCCAGCCGCCCGGGTCGCCGGTGCATGGCGATGTCGACCTCCGGCAGGGGCGGCAGGCCGGTCGCGTCCTCGTCGAGTATCTCCAGGTGGGCGCCGAGCATGCTCGGCGTGGCCACGGTGACCGCCAGCCCGGCGCTCACCGGTGAGTGCAGGGCGGCGAACGCCTGACTGACATAGGCCGGCCGCCAGGCACGGCCGATGGCGTCCAGGCGCCGCGTCGCGGCCTGGCGGAATTCGCAGGTGTTCTCCGGATAGAGCGCCAGCGGCAGCGGCTCCTGTCGATGCGCCGCCGAGCCGGGGGCGCCGACCCATTTGAGCGGTTCGCGGCGCAGACGCGTGCCGCCGGGCGAATGCGCCTGGCGGGTCACGATCGCCAGATCGATCTCGCCCGCGGCGACCGAACGCACGAGGGCGTCGCTGAGCTCCGTGCGGACCTCGGTCTCCACCTGCGGATAGCGTTCGGCGAACACGGTAAGCGTGTCGGGCAGGTAGAACGCAAAGTCGGCCGGCATGCCCAGACGCACGCGGCCGGCGACCTCGCTTTCGGCCACGCGCTGCCGCAGTTCGCTGTTCAGGCGCAGCATTTCCCTGGCATGACCGAGCGCCTGACGGCCCTGGCGGGTCGGTCGCAACACCGAGCCCCGCTCGATCAGCCGCGTGCCTAGCTCCGCCTCCAACCGCTTGATCTGCATGCTGATCGCCGACTGGCTGTAGTTCAGCTGCTCCGCGGCGCGGGTGAAGCTGGCGGTGTCGAGGATGGCGACGAGGCTCTGCAGGGCGCGCAGGTCGAGTACCGGGGGTCTCATGGATTATCACCAGAATTGATGCATATCTCAACAGGATTCATTTTAAACATGCGAAGCGGCGGTTCACATTAGCGGCGAAACGACACACCGAAGCCCGAGCGAGGCCGCCGATGATGGATCGATACACTGCCGCCCTGCGGCGTCCGGAATTACGCGTGACGGCACTGGCGATCTTCGTCGTCGTGCTCTGGGGCATGCTGCCTTGGCTGCGCGCGCTGGCCGGCGAGGTGCCGGCGCTGCAGCTCACGGCCATGGCCATGGGCTGCGCCGCGGTGAGCAGTCGGCTGCTGCCCGGCTCGGATTCGCTCCGCAGCGCCCTGCGAGCGCATCCGCCGCAGGCGTGGCTGGTGATCGTCGGCGGCATGCTGGGGGCGCTGACGCTGTATTTCGCTGCGCTCAGCCTGGCGCCCGCGCCGCAGGTTGTGGTGATCGCCTATACCTGGCCGCTGCTGCTGGCGCTGGCCGGCGATCTCTATCGGCGTCGGCCGCCGTCGTTCGTCTCGATCCTGGCGCTGCTGCTGGGCCTGGCCGGCGTGGCGATTCTGCAGGGTGGGGGCGCGTCGCTGGCCGGCCGGGTCGGGCTCGGCTGTGTCGCTGCCCTGGGGGCCGGTCTGTGCTGGGCGGGCTACTCGCTGTTCGTCCAGGTCTATGCGCGGCCGGTCGGGTCAGCCTATCCGGCCTTCTTCGCCTTGGCCGCGGTCGTCGCGCTGTTGCTGCAGGCGGCGACGCAGGGGCTCGTCTGGCCCCTGTCGCCCGCCGCGCTGGCCGCGGCCGCGGCGCTCGGTGTCGGGCCCTACGGTCTGGCGTTCATGGCGTGGGCGCACGTGCTCCAGCACGGCAACCCGCGGGTGGTGCCGGTGTTGCCGTATGCCGTGCCCGGCGTGGCCGCCGCGATCCTGGTGCTGACCGACCACGTCGAGCCCACCCTGCGGCTGGCGCTGGGCTGCGGCGTGGTCGCCCTGGCCTGTGTCACCGCGATGCGCGGGAACACGGGCCAAAGGGCGCCGCGCCTGCGGCCGCGCTCGTGATCGGCGTCGCCCGGCGGTCGCGGCCGCCGGGCGCGGTCGCTCACAACGGCCGGCTGCGCCCCGGGATCCAGTCCGTGCCTGCCAGCGGCACCCAGGCCATGGCCGCGGATTCGATATCGAGCGCGACCAGATCCTCCGGCTCGAGATTCTGGATATGCGACTTGCCGCAGGCGCGGGCGATGGTCTGGGCTTCGATGGTCATGACCCGCAGGTAGTTCGCCAGGCGGCGGCCGCCGCGTTCCGGATCCAGGCGCTGCGACAGTTCCGGGTCCTGGGTGGAGATGCCGGCCGGGTCGCGGCCCTCGTGGTAGTCGTCGTAGAAACCGGCCGCCGAGCCGATCTCGTGATACTGGCTTTCCCAGCGCGGATGGTTGCAGCCGAGCGCGATCATCGCCGCGGTGCCGATCGATAGCTCGTAGTTCAGCGACAACCCAATGAGCGACCGAAACTGAATGCTCATGGCGTAGTTGTTCGATAGCTGGCGCTCGGAGCGGATCGAATGTAGCACCTGCAGCAGCCCAATCTGGATCAATGGCGCGGGAGCAATGCCGGTGGCACGTGTGCGACTAACTGACCTTCAGCGTGTCGCCTGCCGCGATTTGAATTCCATCAACCAATGGTGGAATTCGGCGAAGCCGAGGACAGGGCGGTACGAAATCGGTTGTATCACGAATACGAAAACAGGACGGTTTTTCGGTGTTCGGGCTTCGCATCGGGTCCTGATCCTACTCATTCAGTACGGCCCTTATTTCTCCGAGATCTACGGCGGATCAGTATCGCCTCAAGCTCCGACTGCAACCACCAGTCTCTTGCGGGCGGAGCGGAATTATCAGTAGTGCTCTATACGCGTGCGTCGAGCAAAGAGTGGGGCGCCCTCTTGGTGCGCCACTTCTACTGCCCTTGCCGCGGGGTGGTCGATTTTTAATCTCCTACGTCGAGCGATCAAAAAAAAATACTTCATTTTCCGAGACATAACTAACTAATAAAAATAAGAAGCGGGGTTGGGGTGAACAATGGCAAGCGAGTTGCATTCCCATTAGGAAACAAAGTTGCCGAGCACGAAACACTCGGTGGCGCTGCAAATTCGTCGCACAGCTGCTTTTGATAGTTCCAAATATCGAGGGAATGATGAAATATACGAGACGGTCTTTTGTTAAGAACTTTTCGATGGCTGCTGGGGCTGCGAGTTTGGCGCCCGGCCTTCTTTTAAGTGCATCACGCGCTCGCGCCGCTACATTAGCAAAGGGGGAGCCAATTAAGGTCGGTATTCTATTTTCGTTAACGGGTGGCCTCGCCGTGCCCGAGGAAGACTCGGCATTGGTGATGCAGTATGCCATTGACGAGATCAACGAGGCCGGGGGCATCAACGGATCTCCGATCGAGCCTATCATCGTTGACGCTAAATCGGATATGAATGTCTATGCGCAGAAGATGCGCGAGTTGATACTGCGGGATCGAGTGATCTCGGTTTTTGGCTGTTACACGTCGGCTAGCCGAAAAGCGGTCATGCCAACAGTTATGAGCCGCGACAACCTGCTGTTCTATCCGACCTGCTACGAAGGCAAGGAATGCTCGCAGAACATCGTATGTACAGGGCCGCTGGCGAATCAGCACTCCCAAGAATTGATTCCCTACATGGTAGAGAACTTCGGCAAACGCGTTTTCTTTGTTGGTTCCAACTATGTCTGGCCGAAGGAATCGAATAAGAACGCTAGAATCTGGCTCGATGATGCTGGCGGCGAGTTGCTGGGCGAGGAGTACGTTCCGCTAGGCAGCTCGGAGTTCGGATCCGTTCTGAACAAGATTCGTAGGGCCAAGCCGGACTTCATCTTCTCGACTGTCGTGGGCGCTTCGGATATTGCGTTCCATCGGCAGTTCAAGCAGGCCGGTTTCAACGCCGAAGATATGCCAATCGCCTCGCTGACAACCGGTGAGATCGAAACTCGCGCCATGGGTATCGAATATGGGGCTGGTCACTTCTTGTCGGCCCCTTATTTCCAAGCGCTGGATAATCCGACAAACAAGAAATTCGTGGACGGCTTTCTAGGGAGCAAGTACGGCAAGAGTGGTGTTACCCACTACAACATGGAAGAAACCTATAACTCGGCGTATGTGTTCAAGGCGGCAATCGAGAAGGCGATTGACGAGAACGGCATGGAGAATGTTACGCCCAGATTAATTCGTGATGCGGCGGCGGGCGTGCGGCTGAGTGCGGATGTATCGCCAGAAGGTGAAGTCTGGGTTGACGAAAACAACTTCAATACATGGCTCGTGCCCAAGATTGGCC
This sequence comes from Salinisphaera orenii subsp. orenii MK-B5, assembly GCF_003788635.1. GTDB lineage: Bacteria > Pseudomonadota > Gammaproteobacteria > Nevskiales > Salinisphaeraceae > Salinisphaera > Salinisphaera orenii. The sequence continues at coordinate 21,453 of NZ_AYKH01000043.1, read as the reverse complement.
AGTGCCAGGAAGATGGAAGCTTCAAGATCGTCAAGACAGCTGATTCTCACGTGGAGCCTCTTCCTTATTCGATCTATCCAGACGCCGGGACCTGCACGGCGCAGGGCCTGAAATTGCCGAGTGGCAGTATTCGCAAGGACGTCATTTAGATAGCGCCAGGGCGAAATGTCGTCAACTGTCCGCTCACGCCCTGGGCTCTCCGGAACGTGAGCGGTTTCATAAGGGCGGGAGATCGTTATGGATTACTCGTGGGCTCCACTTATGGGGTCGCTGGTGCTCGGCCTGAGCATCGCAAGTATCTGGCTCGTCGCCGCGCTTGGGCTAACCATTATTTACGGGACCGCAGGCGTCATTAATATGGCGCACGGCGAGTTCATCATGCTTGGTGCGTATGCAGCCTATTGTGCGCAAGCTTATCTCGGTACGCCGTTTCTCTTATGCTTGCCGATCTCGTTCGTGGTGGTGGCGCTCATTGGTTTGTTTTTTGAGCGCGTTTTGATCCGATACCTATATCACCGACCGCTTGATACGCTTCTGGCGACCTGGGGCGTTTCCTTGATGCTGACCCAGGGCGTTCGCATGATTTTCGGCAGCTCTCCCAAGTACGTTCAGGTGCCGGAGTTCCTGTCCGGCAATGTTTCGCTGGGCATCATGAACATGTCCAGCCTTCGAATACTGATCGTACTCATGACTGTCGTTCTCATAGTAGGGATCTGGTATCTGTTCTACCGCACTTACTTTGGTATCAAGATTCGCGCCGTCACGCAGAATCGTGAGATGGCAGCGTCCTTTGGGGTCAATTCGGAACGTATTTATATGTGTACCTTCGCGCTCGGCGCTGGTTTGGCCGGTGTTGCAGGGTGCTTGTTTTCAGCGTTGGCCATCGTTCTACCCACGATGGGATCTAACTATGTGGTTGAGTCGTTTCTGGTTGTGGTAACGGGCGGGGGGCCGCTAGTGGGCAGTATTGCAGCCAGCGCGATGATGGGAGAGTTTAAGTCGTTTTTTTCATACTTCTTCAACAGCACGTTTGCGCAGTTCTTGCTTTTCGTTCTGATCGTCATCGTGCTCCGCTTTCGGCCCAACGGGCTTTTCGCGAATACAGCTGTTCGTCGGTAATGGCCTCCGAACAGAGCAGTCGCATCAATAAGCAAACGCGGAAAATGTAATGAACGGCAATATTTATCACGACAAGCGTGCACAGTGGGTCGTCTACATAGTCTTCTTTGTTTCGCTAGGACTCATCCCGGTTATGCAAGCCGATCCGTTCCTGCTAAATCAGCTGGCGGTGTTCGGCATCTACGGGCTCTTGGCGATGTCGATCAGTCTGTGTTGGGGGACAGGCGGGATTCTCAATCTAGGCCAAGGTATCGCTTTCGGTATGGGCGCATACGGCATGGCCATGACCATGCAGATGCAATCCCAAGATCCCGAATTTTCGCCGTTACCATCATTCATGTCCACGAACGGTCTCGAACAACTGCCCTGGTTTTGGGAGCCGTTCTGGAGTACTGGTGGCGGGATATTCCTCGCGCTGGCCGTTCCAACGATCTTTTCGTTGATATTTGGCGCGTTGATGTTCCAGGCACGCGTTTCGGGGCCGTTTTTCGCGATCATGTCGCTTGCAATGCTCAGTGCGTTCTACATTCTCGTGCTGGATATGCAGCCTTATACCAACGGTGCGAATGGGATAAGCCCGCGGATGCCGTTGGAAGTCGCAGGTTACAGCTTGGATCCCTACTCGCCGGCTGCTTACTGGCTTATTTTTGGCCTGCTCTTTAGTTTGACCGTGCTCGCTAAGCTACTTAACCAGAGTAAGTTCGGTCAGATCGTCCGTGCATTACGCGAGGATCCCGAGCGTGTCCGGTTTCTCGGCTATAACGTCGCTCTGTATGAAACGCTTATCTACGCGATTTCTGCCTTTATTGCAGCTGTCGCGGGGTGTTGTTTCACCATTCTCATTCAATACGTTTCACCCGACCAGTTCGACGTGGTTTTTAGCATCACGATGGTGATTTGGGCTGCAGTTGGCGGCCGTCTTTCGCTGATTGGCGCGATCATCGGTGCATTTTTAATTCAGGGTAGTGAAAGCTATCTAGGCGACCAGTTTCTCAATAGCTGGCACCTTATTCTCGGTTTTTTCTTCGTGATCATTGTGCGATTCCTGCCCAACGGACTGGCGGGGCTGCTGGAAATGCTGCTTGCCAAGCGTTCCCGCTCGAGTACGGAAGAGAGTCCGCCACACGGTCGCGCGAAAAGCCCGGCTGCTGCAAATGCCGAAAAGGCAGGAGTATAGATTTATGGGGGGTGTTCTTGAGATACGCGATCTACACAAGAGCTTTGATAGCCACCATGTCATCCAAGGCTTCAGCATGGACGTCGTTGAGCAGACGTTGTCCTGCCTCATCGGACCGAATGGTGCGGGCAAGACGACACTTATGGATCTGATCAGTGGCAGGCTCAAGCCCAGTAGCGGCAGCGTCCGTTTTCGTGGTGATGAGTTGTCCGGGTTGAGCGAAAGCGATATCGCACGACGCGGTGTCGGTCGCAAATTTCAGGTGCCGGCTGTATTCAAGGAGCTGACGGTACGCGAGAATTTGGAGATTGCATTTAGCCGTGAGGTGAACCCGTTTCGAAATATGCTGAAGTTTCGCGACAAAGCTATGCTCGCGAAGCTTGAGGAAGTCAGTGTTTTAGTCAACCTGGAAAATCGACTCAGCATTGTGGCTGGCCTGCTTTCGCACGGAGAGACCCAGTGGCTTGAGATCGGCATGACGCTGATGCAGGAGCCGCAGCTGTTGCTGCTCGACGAACCCATTGCCGGGATGACGGAGGCGGAAGTCGACCAGACAGCGAAATTGCTTCGCGAAGTCCGCCAGCACAGCACATTGATCGTGGTTGAGCACGACATGGGATTCGTGCGTCGGGTCGCAGATATGGTGACGGTCATGCACATGGGTACTCACTTCGCCGAGGGCAAGATCGACGAAATAGAGGCCAATCAGAATGTTCGAGAGATATACCTCGGGACCGAAGAGGATGCCGCCTGATGCTTATGCAAATGTCGAGTATGTCGGCCTTCTACGGGAAAACGCAAATACTCCGCGATTTTTCGTTTGCTCTCGATGAGGGGCAGTGCGTCTGCGTACTCGGAAGAAACGGCGTCGGCAAGACCACGCTCATGCGAAGCATCATGGGCCTTACCGATCGCACAACGGGGCAGATCGAATTCGCAGGCCGACAGATCGGCGAGCTTCCGACGCACGAGCGCAGCCGGTGCGGGATCGGATATATCCCTCAGGGTCGCCAGATATTTGGGAAGCTCTCCGTTAGGGAAAATATTCTTCTCGGATCGTTTGCGAGAGCCGACGGTCAGGTCGAGGTACCCGAGATGTGTACCTCGCTGTTCCCCTATCTGGCCGAAAACCTGGAACGCCGTGCCGGATTGTTGTCCGGCGGCCAGCAACAGCAGCTGGCCATTGCGCGAGCGCTGGCGGTGAAGCCAAAGGTGCTGCTGCTTGACGAGCCGACCGATGGAATCCAGCCGAATATCGTCGCCGAGATTGGCGAAACGCTGCGCATGCTGAATAAGGAACTCGGCATGACGCTGATACTTGCGGAGCAGCACATCAAGGTCGCACGGAAGTTAAGTGACCGGTTTCTGATGATCGATAACGGCCGTGTCGTGGCCGAAGGCGATATCGATGAACTCACCGATGAGCTAGTGGACGAGCACATGACGGTCTGAGCGATCAGCCGGCCTCATTTTCACGCGTTTTCTGATCAAGAATAGAGTGGAGTAAAGCGATGATAACGATTCCTGCAAAAGGCACCCCTGAACGTGAGGCGCTGATAGACGAGCACCGGCGTTGCGTGGACTCGATGAAGGGCGTGGCGGGCTTTTCGGTCCTGCATTGTGGTGAACCCGGTGACACGACCGATATCGACGGTGGCGTTCATGAGTTTCCTTTGCTGCGCCGTGTGTTGATGCGCATGCGCGGCGAGAGCCCGGGGGGCAAGCTGATCGTTATCTGCACGAAAATCGAAAAAGAATGGCGTATCGGGCGACTCTCGGGCGTTCGTGGTGTACCGCCAGCTTTCGTCACCGATAAGGTCTATGACGATGAGCAGGAGATCCAGCACGACATCTTTCTGATGCGTTTGGATGAACTCCCGGCGGAAGCCGGAATGCCGGAGCATTTCCACGAAGGCTGGAAGCGCCGGGACGATAACTGGCCGGTGACCTGACGCAGATCGACCCGCTACCGGTCGTCACTCAAAGGCGGCCGGTCGTCATAAACAACCCTAGTTCAATTAACGAGAGCTTCCCGGATTCGTCCTTGCAGACCTGTCCCCGGGGCTTTTTCGACCGAAATAAGGTAATACGCTATGACCTCAATGCGTCTGACGGGCTACGCCGACAAGTTCAGCGTTCATCCCGGCGACAAGATCAAGTTTTACGTCAACTGCGACGGTCCGGCGTCTTTCGACGCCGAGATCGTGCAGATGATCCACGGCGACACGAACCCGCGTGGCCCAGGCTTTATCGAAAGAGCAGTGCCGGGGGGCTTTCGGGACACTGTACCGGGCCGTAAGCAGGTGATCCACAGCGGTTCGTATGCGTTCGTGCCTGATTCGGCGCCGCTGAACGTGGATAGCTTCACCCTGCAGTGCTGGGTCTGGCCAACTGCGCCCAAGACACATCCGAAATATTGGAAGCATGGCCCGCAGGGGCTGGTCACCAAGTGGATGGGCGATAAGGGCTACGGCTTGTTCCTCAACGAAAAGGGCTGTGCTGAACTGCGCATTAATGGCGAATCAATCACAACGGCACAACCGTTACGCGATCACGCATGGCACTTCCTCGCCGCGACGTTTGACGCGAAGACCGGGGAGGCAGTTCTCTATCACGAGCCGCAGGTGGTTTACGCGCTTGACCCAGCCATCGAGCCGGTGCAGCGCATGCTTTCGGAGCCGGTCCATAATGTGCCGGTACCGCTGGCAATCGCCGCCCACGTGGACGCGCTCGATGAGGGGCCGTTGGCGCGCTCGTCGTTGCCCGCGGGTGTGAGCTTTGCTGGAAAGTACAACGGCAAGATCGATTCGCCTCGGCTATGTAATCGCGCGCTGAGTCGTTTCGAGATCGAAAGCATGAAGCAGGGCGCCCAGCCTGGACTGACGGAACGACGCAACAGCGGCCCGACAGGAGATCTGGCGAAATGCCTCGTGGCGGCCTGGGACTTCTCTATCGGTATCGACACGATAAAGGTTGCGGATTGCGGCCCGTATCAGCTCGATGGCCGCTTGGTGAACTGTCCGACACGTGCAATGACAGGCTACAACTGGTCGGGCACCGTATTTGACTGGAAGCAGGCGCCCGAGCAGTACAGTGCGATTCATTTCCACGACGACGACGTCGACGACGCACGGTGGGAGGTCGACTTCGAATGGGAGGTTCCGGCCGACGCTAAAAGCCGGTTCTATGCGGCCAAGCTGACCACTGCCGATGGCGACGAAGACTATATTCCATTCTGGGTCGTACCCGAAATCGGTAAGGCGCAGTCCAAAATTGCCGTCATGGTGCCGACCATAAGTTACATGGCTTATGCCAACGAGCATGTCGCCTGCAATGCCGGCGGTGCAGAGTTGTTCGTTTACCGCGTGCCGATCATGCAGCAACAGAATATGTTCTTGGCCGAGCATCGCGAGTATGGCGGTTCAATCTACGACACGCACACTGACGGCAGCGGTATCTGCATGTCGTCGCGACTGCGTCCGATACTCAGCATTCGACCGAAGTACGATCACTTTCTTGCCCAGGCGCCCTGGCAGTATCCAGCGGATCTTCATTTGATCTACTGGCTAGAGACCATGGGCTACGATTACGACGTCTTTACTGACGAGGATGTCACCTACGAAGGGCTCGCCCGGCTCGAACCTTACAACGTGATAATCACGGGATCCCATCCGGAGCACAATACCGGCACGCAGCTCGATGCGCTGCACAACTATACCCAGCGCGGGGGTCGCCTCATGTACATGGGCGCCGACGCGTGGTACTGGGTGCACTCGTTCCACCCCGGCTACGAAGACAAAGGGCGCGGCGTGATTACCGAGATGCGGCGTTGCGAATCGGGCATCCGTACCTGGCGCGCCGATCCGGGCGAGTATTACCACCAAGGCACGGGAGAACTTGGCGGAATGTGGCGGTTCAGAGGCCGTTATCTGCATTCTGTCGCTGGCACGGGCATGTCATCCGAGGGCTTTGACATCTCTTCGTATTACTCGCGTACGCCGGACAGCAACAACCCGCGTGTGAGCTGGGCTTTCGAGGGCATCGACTACGACGAAGACATCGGCAACTTCGGGCTCGTGGGCGGCGGCGCTGCCGGTCTCGAGCTAGACATAGCCGACACCATGCTAGGCACGCCTCCACACACGCTCGTGGTGGCAACCTCTGCGGGCAGGCATACCGAGGCCTATCTGCTGGTCATGGAGGACTTCGGGTTTAACCAGCAGGGTTTGGACGGTACGACCCATCCCCGAGTGCGCTCCGACATCGCGTTCCACGAAACGCCCAATGGTGGAGCTTGCTTCGCTTTCAGTTCGATCGCTTACTGCGGCTCGCTACCTTGGAACAACTGCGACAACAACATATCGCGGCTGACGAAGAACGTATTGGATCGCTTCTCCATGGACGGGCCGCTGCCGGCGCCGCCTGAAGATGCGATTCACTACCGTGGGCGGGCGGATTATGAAGCGCCGGCAGAAGAGCGACACAGCAGCGGCGGCGTGTAAAACCGGACGACAGGGTGGCCCCTCCCGGGGCCACCCTGCAGGTTTGCTTTGAAGGAGAACGTTAATGTCCCGTCGCCCCGAACTGGGTTACCTCGATGAGGGCGTCAACCTGGACGACGCCGATCTATACAGGCGTGCGATAGAGGAGGCGAGCAACTGTACGCTGCTCCCGCCCGCCGCGTATCGATCGCTCGTGTTCACGCATCTTGAAGACGAGCGTGTTTGGACGCGCGACTGGGTATGCATCGGCACAGAGCACGATGTCGTCGCCGACGGCGATATGCTGCCCTATACCGTCGGCTATCACGGTATTCATGTCCGGCGCGACCCCGATGGGGCACTCGTCGGTGCGTTCAACATGGCTCAACATGGCGGGTGTCGCATGGTGCCGCTGCAATGTCAAAACGGTACCAAAACGGGCTGTTCGTTCACCTCCTGCGGTTATAGTCGTGACCGTGGCCCGATTACGAGTGCGGAGCTGGAACAGGGGTCGGGGGCGTCACACCAGTATCTCGGTCTGCGCCCCGAGCGACTGCTGCCGGTGCAGGTCGATACACAGAGCGCGCTCATCTTCGTCAATCTCGATCTTGATGCGTCACCCATGGCAAAGGGTCGCAAGGCGCATAATCTGGTTCCCGCCATCGACGACACGCGCACCGCTGAGCGCTGGTTCGAGTTCGACTGCAACTGGAAGCTGCTTGCACAGCACCTGCTGGCGATGGACGAAGCTCGGGCGCCGGCCATAGGCGATTACGCCTGGCTACACGGAGTATCCGGCGAGCTGAACGTGGCGTGGTGTTTTCCCAATCTTCTGGTGCTGAGCAACGGGTCCAGTCGTTGCGTCATCGTGCTGCAACCCACCGCCATCGGACGGACACTGTGTCGTGTCCAGGTGTTCAGTGCGCCCGATGATGGCAGCGACTGGTTTGACCGGGTCGAAGCCCGCGGCCAGTCCGGCGTGTGGTCCATGGCGGCGCTCTCACGCTCATGGCGTAACGAGGATGATGGTTCGGGTTCAAGTGCCACACAGCCGTTACAACGCGATCCGGCCGGCATATGGGGCCAGCGGCGTCTCGTGGAGCGTATTACGAAAACCATTTCGAGCCGCGACGAACTTCAGCTGTTCGGACGCGCCAAGGAGTACATGATATGAACACCGCAGTCGACGAAAGTGCCGCGGATTCTCCGCTGAGCGCCGCCGTGGCCCACTATGAGCGGGGCGAACACGCCGCCGCTGTAGCTGGCTTCCAGGCGCTAGCCGAAGAAGGCGATGCAATGGCCCAGATGTGGGTCGGTGCTTGTTATGCCCAAGGGCACGGTCTTCCAGCATCGGTCGATCAGGCGTTGGTCTGGTACCGCCGGGCCGCTGAGAACGGCAACATTCAGGCGCAGACCAATGTCGGGGCCATGTTGATTATGGGCCAGGGCTGCGAACCGAATGTGCCCGACGGTTTGAGCTGGCTCGAGCGCGCGGCCCGAGGTGGCGATAGCGGTGCCCAATTCAATCTGGCGACGCTCTATTCCAGCGGCGATCATGTGCCCGAAGACCCGCCTCAGGCGGCGCGCTGGTATCGAGCGGCCGCAGAGCAGGGGCATTATCCATCGCAGGCCCGGCTGGGGTACTGCTATCAGTGTGGTCTCGGCGTAGAAAAGGATCGTGTCCAGGCGTTCGTCTGGCTCTCGATGGCTGCCCAGCACGGAATCGGCACTGCTTTGACGCAGCTCGAGCGCGTCGCCGGGCAGATGTCGGCTAACGAAAAGAACGATGGTCTGACGCAGTTGCAGGGATGGCGGGAAAAAACCGGTCTGAACGCGGCGGCCGTTTCCCTGCAGCCGGTGCCGGCGTAATCGCCGTGGCTTTCAGCGTTCAGCAGATCAAGTTCGAATTCCTGAGCTACATGAAGGAATTCGAAGGTAATGACGGGGCCTGGTTCGTCGGCGTCTGTGCGGATCCCGAGGCCGCTCTCTTTGCCAGCCAGATGGTCGATCGACAGCGGGATATCTGGCTATGGAAACCAGCGTTGACACCACGTGCTGCGCTAGCGGTACGGGATTATTTCCAGCAGAAGTTCGAGATCCCGGACGCGCGATGCAGCGCGCCGTCGGCAGCGGCGTGCTGCGTCTTTCTTTACCGCGCGGGTAACGAACGTGAATACCGTTGAGATGGTGCAATTATTGCTAATTGAAGATCCTGATTATTCTTGGGATATCGCCGATGTGTGGCATGCAGGTCGGCCTGGAAGGAGCAGCGTCATCTTATGTTGATTCTAGATCGAATCTTGGGCCAAGCCAGTGAGCCGGAGTTGGCAGAACGGCTGCATCAGATCGGGCACGTTGGCGGGCTTGAACTGCTTCAGGTTTCGGGCGATGACGTGCAACGCCGACGACTGCGCCTGACCAGCGATGCCGGGACCGACTGCGCGATCAGGCTAGCTCGCACACAGCGCCTAAGCGACGGTGCGATACTCCTGTTGGATACCGAGCGCGCGATCATGGTGCGCACCGACCAGCCACAGTATCTGATGGTTCGGGCAGTGGATGCAGCCGGGGCGCTCGAGCTCGGGTACTTCGCGGGCAACATGCATTGGAGCGTGCGTTTCGATACCGATGTGCTCGCCATACAGATCAAGGGTGAGGTGCAGGACTACCTCGACCGGCTGACACCGATGATCGAAAGCGGCAAAGTACAAGTGGAGTCGCCATGCGTGCCGTAGCCAGCCGCTTGCTGATGTTGCAGCAGGCCGACAGCTTCTTCCCCGGCGGTGCGGTGGCTTGGTCCTGGGGACTGGAAACTCTAGTGGCGGAGGCGGTGATCCCGACGGCGAGCCGTCGTTCACGACAGCGCGCGCGGGGAGCCGTCGGCGCGGGTGATGACGCGTCCGATGCGTTAAGACAGTTCATTGTGGGTCAGCTTACCCACCGATGGGCCTGCTGTGACCGTGCGTTTCTCGCCGCTGCGTGGCACGTCGACGGTGTCTTAGACGACTGGATCTCGCTGGACTTTGAGCTTGAGGCGATCACGCTCGCCGCCGAGTTGCGCCAGGGATCGCGTCGCCTGGGTGCCTCCCTGCTGGGAGTTCACGCTGAGCTTGGCACCGCCCACGCGGCCGACTATCAGCGTCGGGTGGATACCGAAGAGGCACCCGGACACGTCGCCGTACTCCAGGGCATGTTGTGGCGGGCCCTCGGGATCGATCACGAGGATGCCCTGCTTGCCTCGGCGCACATGCTGAGCACGGGGCTGGTGAGTGCGGCGCTACGTCTGGGTGTCGTCGGTCACTTGGCTGGCCAGCTGATCCTCGCCGAGCTTCAGCCCGTTATTCGGGCGTTATTGGTGACGCCAGTGCCGGATGTGTCTCGGGCCAGTGCATTCACTCCGCTGGCCGAAATGGCGGTGATGCGCCACGAGACGCTCAGCCCACGTCTGTTCGCCAACTGATTCCGATGGAGCACTAGACAATGCTGCTGACGCCGACCGAACTGGAGCGACTGACGCTCTTTACCGCCGCCGAGATTGCGCGCAAGCATCGCGCCAAGGGGCTTGCGCTGAGTGTCTCGGAGGCCACCGCGCTGATCGCGGATGAAATATTGGAGGGGGCGCGACAAGGCGACAGCGTCGCCGAGCTCATTGGCCGTGGTTCGACGATTCTGAACACAGACGATGTCATGCCCGGCGTCGCAGACCTTATGCCTGTGTTGCAGGTAGAGGCCACGTTTGTCGATGGCACGAAGCTGGTGACAGTGCACCAGCCCATCCGGCCGGGCGATAACGACCACGACGACAGCGTGCGCCCTGGCGAGATTCTGCCCGCCGAGGGGGAAATTGAAATCAACGCCGGTCGCGAGAAACGCGCGCTCAAGGTCGTCAACAAAGGCGATCGACCCGTACAGATCGGCAGCCATTACCATTTCTTCGAAGTGAACAAGGCGCTGGATTTCGAGCGCGCAGCCGCCTTTGGTATGCATCTCGACATTCCGGCCGGGACGGCGGTGCGTTTCGAGCCGGGCGAAGTGCGAGAAGTCGCGTTGGTGCGCTACGGCGGCAGCGGCGAGATTCATGGTTTCAGCGGTCTTACGAACGGCGATCTCAACGATCCCGCCTGCCGCGAGCGTGCGCTAGAGAACGCGCGCGCCAAAGGATTCAAAGGAGCGTGATATGGCAACGATGACGCGCGCGGACTATGCGGCGATGTACGGTCCTACTACGGGCGATGCGGTGCGTCTGGGCGATACATCGCTGGTGGCGGAAGTCGAGTTCGACTACGCGGCCTACGGCGATGAATGTCTGCACGGTGGCGGCAAGACGCTTCGCGACGGCATGGGCCTGATGCCAGGCCACGACAGCGCCGACGGCGCGCTCGATATGTTGTTGTGCAACGCCCTAGTGATCGATCCGGTGGTTGGCATCGTCAAGGGCGATATCGGCATTAAGGAGGGCCGGATCGTAGGCATCGGCAAGGCCGGTAACCCCAAGCTCATGGAGGGTGTAGATCCGCGCCTGATCTGCGGGGTGTCGACGACCGTGCGCGATGCCGAGGGCATGATCGTGACGCCAGGCGGCATCGATGTCCACGTGCATTTCGACTCGGCCCAGCTTTGTGAACATGCATTGTCTTCCGGGCTCACAACGCTCATCGGTGGCTCGCTCGGCCCGATCACCGTTGGCATCGACTGCGGCGGTGAATGGAACGTCGGCAAAATGCTCCAGGCGTCGGAGCAGTGGCCGATCAACTTCGGATTTCTGGGCCGTGGCAATTCGAGTAAACCTGAGTCGCTGCTCGGGCAGCTAAGAGGTGGCTGCCTCGGTCTCAAAATTCACGAGGACTGGGGCGCGATGCCGGCGGTGGTGGATACGTGTTTGAAGGTGGCGGATGAATACGATTTCCAGGTCCAGATACACACCGATACGCTCAACGAATCGGGATTTCTGGAAGATACGCTCGAAGCGATCGGCGATCGCACTATTCACATGTATCACACCGAAGGCGCCGGTGGCGGTCATGCGCCGGATATCATCTCGGTAGCTGGCAAACCCAACTGTCTGCCGTCGTCGACCAATCCGACAAACCCATACACCGTGAACACGTTCGACGAGCATCTCGACATGATCATGGTCTGCCATCACCTCAACCCCAACGTGCCGGAGGATGTGGCCTTTGCCGAATCGCGGGTCCGGCCGCAGACAATCGCTGCCGAGGATGTTCTGCATGATCTCGGCGGCATCTCCATGCTGGGCTCCGACAGCCAGGGGATGGGGCGGATCAATGAAGTGATCTGCCGGACCTGGCAGCTTGCGTCGAAGATGAAAGGTCAGCGCGGTCGGCTCGACGAGGAAAAGACGGCCATCGGCGACAACGAACGCATCAAGCGCTATATCGCCAAGTACACGATCAATGCCGCGAAGGTCTTCGGTATCGACCAGCACGTCGGCTCGCTCGAGGATGGCAAGATCGCTGATCTCGTACTCTGGCGGTCGGGATTCTTCGGTATCAAGCCGGAGTTGGTCGTCAAGGGTGGGTTCATCGTTCACAGCGTAATGGGTGACTCGGCCGCGTCGCTGTATACCTGCGAACCGCTGATCATGCGGCCACAGTGGGGCGCATTCGGTAACGCTAAGCAGGCGCTGTCGTTCAATTTCGTCAGTCAGCCCGCGATCGACGCTGACGCTGGGCGCAAACTTGGACTGCAGAAACCGCTGCTGCCTTGCGCCGGCACACGTCGGTTGAGCAAAGCCGACATGCTCCATAACACCTACTGCCCCACGATCCGCGTCGATCCACAGACTTTCGATGTGTTCGCCGACGATCAGAAGCTGACCTGCGAACCTGCGAGCACGTTGCCGCTCACGCAGCGATACATGCTGCGCTAGTTCAATCGGACAATTGTCATGAGTGTAGAAACCCTGAGTGTCGAATCCAGGCCGGCTTCAAAGGTCGGTGCGGCGCGCGTTGGTATCGGAGGGCCGGTCGGGTCAGGGAAGACGCGACTGCTGGAACAGTTGATTCCACGTTTCATCGAACGGGGAACGAAACTTGCCGTGATCACCAACGATCTGACGACGCACGAGGATGCCGAGCGCTTGCAACAAAGCGGTCTGATCGATCCCGAACAGGTTCGGGCGGTGGAAACCGGCGCGTGCCCGCACACAGCCATTCGCGAGGATCCGACGCTTAATATCCAAACCGCTGACGAACTCGAGAGTCTCTATCCCGGCCTAGATCTCGTGCTTATCGAATCCGGCGGTGACAACCTCGCCTCGACGTTCTCGCTCGACCTGGTCGACTATTGGTTGTTCGTGATCGATGTGGCCGGTGGCGACGACATACCGCGCAAGCAGGGCCCCGGCGTACTGCATTGCGATCTACTCGTTGTGAACAAGTTTGATCTTGCGCCCTACGTCGGCGTGGACTTGGAACGCATGCGCCGTGAATCTCTTCAAGCGCGCGGGGATCGGCCGGTCCTGTTTACCAATTGTGCCACCGGCCAGGGCGTGGACGACGTCGTAGAGGCGATCGGCCAGGCTGTGCTCTTCGATCAGTCGTGAATGCTGCAGTGCTTAATGCATCGTCGGCGGTACGACCGCTGCAATGCGATATCGGTTTTTCAGCCCGTCGTCGTGGCACCACTTACGTCGGTCGCCAGAATGTCGCCTATCCATTCCATCTGGGGCGGCAGTTGCAATTGTCCGGCGACCCGCCTGGCATGGCAGCGGTCTACCTGCAGTCTTGTTCTGGTGGCATCTTCGCCGGCGAGGCCCTCGGGCTGTGTCTCACGGCGGCAGCGGGCTCTCACGCGCACGTCAGTACCGGCGCGGCGACAGTTGCCCACAGTATGCTGGAGGCGGATGCGCTTCAGACGGTTCGACTAGACGCTCACGACAGCGCCTATCTCGAATACCTTCCCAAACCGACGCTTATGTTTCCTCGTGCGCGCTTGACGAGTCTTATCGAGGTTACACACCGGCCGGGCGCCTGCGTCGTGGTGTCCGACAGCTTCGGCGTTCATGTGCCCGACGGCATGAACGGATCGTTCGATTGGTACCGCGCGAGTATCGACGTGCGAACACCCGCAGGACGACTTCTGGTCAGCGATCGTATGTTCGTCGAGGGCGATGATTTCGAGTCTGACGTGATCGGCGTGATGCGCGACCGAACCGTACTGTCCACGCTGATGATCGTGACTGATGGCCCAATAATCGACTCGCTGAGTGAGGCCCTGCGTGGGGCCCTGCCGATCGAGCCCGAGGGCAGCTGGGGCGTCAGTCGGCTACCCAATGCCTGCGGACTGGTGGTACGCCTCGCTGCGCGTGACGCTACGATCCTCAGTCGGCTGACGCACCGAGTGTGGGCCACCGTTCGACGCTTGCGGTTTGGCGTGGAGCCTGCGGCGAGACGACATTAACCGCGCAGGCGAATCGATGTTTTCTCTTTACTCTGATCGAGGTTCTTTCATGAAACCACTCCGATACAACCACATTCTATGTGCGGCAAGAGTTGCTCTATTGGCTCTGATCGCGTGTTGGATGCCAGCATTCGCGCATCCGGGGGGATTCACTCATGCGCCTGTTGCTGGGTTCGGTGCGGGGTTCGTCCACCCGCTGACCGGGATCGATCACCTGTTGGCAATGTTTGCGATCGGCCTGTGGAGTAGTCGGCAAACGCTCGCTTTGCGTTGGCTGACCCCATTGATCGTCGCAGTGGCGATGGCCGGCGGCGCGACTTTGGCGTGGATGGGCTTATCGTTGTTTGGCGTCGAGTTCGGCATCGCGTTCAGCGTTCTTCTGGCGGGCGTATGCCTGTGCACTCTTATTAGGTTGCCTGCGGCAGTGGGAGCGGCAAGTATATTTGCGCTTCTTCTATTGCATGGTAATGCGCACGGCACAGAGTTGGCTTATGGCGCCGAAGCGCTGCAGTGCATGGTCGGTTTTATGGTTTCGAGTGCACTCATCACTGGAGTTGGTTGCATTCTAGGTGGCCGAGGGTTGACCGCTAGGCCGCGACTGCTTCGGATCGCCGGTGCTGCCGTTGTCGCCTGCGGCGCTGGATTGATACTAAGCGTATGACGATAATGTTCCTAAAAAACGCAGGTCAAAAGCGAATTTTCTCGTGACCTAGTTGTGTAAACCCACCACACTGTTCACGGATAGCTGCAATCGGCTGATCGGTGGTTTGTGCTGCAGGCTGGCATGCGGTCGATGCCAGTTGTAGTCGTGGAGCCAGTACGGCAGATAGGCCGCGCGCTCGTCGGCGTTCTGATAGACATGCGCATACGCCCATTCGTGTAGTGCCGTCTGGATCCACCGCTCAGCTTTGCCGTTGGTGCGTGGCCGGTATGGCCACGTGCGCTTGTGTTTGAGCCCGAGTCGGCGACAGGCCCTGGCAAAGCGGCGGGATCGATAACAGGCCCCGTTGTCGGTCAGCACCGCTTTGAACCGCACGCCCAGACGCCGGTAGTAACGTAGCGCGGCGATCAACGCCCGAACGGCGCTGGCGCCGGTTTCGTCCGGCCAGATCGTGGCATGGGCCACTCGGCTGTGGTCATCGATGGCCATATGCACATAGTCCCAGCCGGCACCGCGTGACTTGTGCCGCCGGTCGCCCGTCACACGGTGGCCCGGGCGCGTGAAACGGTTCACTTTCTTGATGTCCAGGTGCAGCAGATCGCCCGGGGCCGCGTGCTCATATCGTCGTACCGGCCGTGACGGCTCAAGCGCCGCCAGGCGATTCAGGCCGGCGCGTTGAAGCACGCGGGCAACCGTCGCGCGGGGCACGCCGGTCTGGCGCACGATCGCGCGATAAATCAGCCGTTGTCGGCGCAAACGGATCACGCGGGCTCGCTGCGCTTCGGAAAGCCGATGCGGGCATCGATGGGGCCGGCAGGTACGATCCGACAATCCGGCCCCGCCTTCGCGTCGATAGCGATCCAGCCACTTGTACACAGTACGCGGACTCACGGCCATGGCCTGGGCCACGTCGATGGGCCGCAGCCCGTGCTCGATCACGCGACGGACAAGCACCTGTCGACTGTGAACGGTGAGTCGCGCATTCTTGTGCGTGTTCATCCGGGTCGCTCCTTACGTCTGACGGATTTCAGCACCCATCAGCTTCAGGGAATGCGGCTCGGATGAACAATCTACTGAGAGGTCACACCTAGTGTCCTGTTTCCTTAATTCGTTATCAGCGTAAGAATTGCGGCTATACTGCGCTGATCGCGCATACAGCGCGTTCGGAGCGCAGATCATGGCGAACCATCATACTCGGGTCACGCCGACGCTTTCGGCGGATCAACGGTCTGAGCTTGAGCGCTGGAAGCGGCGACCCAAAACGGCTCAGGCCCTGGCACAACGCGCGCGAATCATCTTGCTGTGTGCTGAAGGCTGCAGTGATATGGCGGTGGCTGAGCAGCTCAAGACCACTCGCGAGAGCGTCGGCAAATGGCGTCGACGTTTTATCCAGAGCGGGTGTGACGGCCTGCTAGACGAACCGCGGCCGGGCGCACCTCGACGCATCAGTGATGCGGATGTAGAGCGTGTGATCGCCAAAACCCTCGAATCCATACCTTCGGATGCCACCCACTGGAGCACACGCTCGATGGCGAACGCGACGGGCCTCAGCGCCACGGCTGTGCACCGCATCTGGCGCGCGTTCGCGTTGCAGCCCCATCGCGTCGAAACCTTCAAGCTGTCCCGGGATCCACTGTTCATCGAAAAGGTACGGGATGTGGTCGGGTTGTATCTCAATCCGCCGGAGCGAGCAGTGGTGCTCTGCGTCGACGAGAAATCACAAATTCAGGCATTGGATCGAACCCAGCCCGGATTGCCGCTGCGTCCCGGGCTCCCTGAGCGCCGGACCCACGACTATGTTCGGCATGGCACCACGTCCCTTTTTGCCGCGTTGAACACGGCGACAGGCGAGGTATTGGGTCAATGCCATCGACGCCACCGCGCGTGTGAATTCAAGCAGTTTCTTCAAGCGATCGAACGCCAAGTACCGGCCGATCTGGCAGTCCACCTCGTGCTCGATAACTACGGCACGCATAAGACCGCGATGATTCACAATTGGCTGGTGAAACATCCCCGCTTCCAGCTCCACTTCACGCCGACCAGCGCTTCATGGCTCAACCTCGTGGAACGCTGGTTCGCGCAGCTCACCGACAAGCAGATTCGTCGCGGTACGCATCGCAGCACGGCCGAACTGGAAGGCGCTATCCGGAATTATCTGAAGATATATAACGCCGACCCAAAACCTTTTGTCTGGACCAAAACCGCCGATCAGATCCTAAATTCTGTCAAACGATACTGTGAACGGATTAACGAAACAGGACACTAGCTGTTGCGGTCACCATTTTTTCGTAAGGCCTCGCGGGTGACCTCGTTTTCGAGCATCGACTCGGCCAACAGGCGCTTCAAGCGGCTGTTCTCCGTCTCGAGCGCCTTCAGACGCTTGGCGTCCGAGACGTCCATGCCGCCGAACTTGTTTCGCCTCGTGTAATAGCTGGCCTCGGAAAAGCCGTGCCGGCGGCACAACTCCTCAACCGGCGTGCCGGCTACCGCTTCCTTCAGAAAGCCAATGATCTGCTCTTCGGTGTAGAGCTTCTTCATGTCCAATCTCCAGACTTCGGGTGATTGGACTCCAGATCGGCGTGCTACTCAATAGCGGGGTATGGTCGATGGGGGACTTACCCTCGTCGGTTCAGAGTACGAGAAAATTCCACCGCTGATGCGTGCTATTTGCCTGGGATTACCTTTGCAACATTTCAGGGGACCTATGGTTAAATTCTCTGTGCAGCCCAGCTCGTTGAGCCAAACGCTGTTTCGCGGCAAAATGAGGCGCAGTGCGCGCTATGCAGTAACTTCACGCTAGCGTGTTATCAAAAATATTGTTATCGCAAAACAGCGTTTGGCGCAAGTTCGCAGTGTGTGTTTCAGAATGCCATCGCGATGCCGACAGTCCCGGTGACGAAGTCCTCTTCGGGGTTGCCGGGAATGACGTCCTCTTCGGTGTGATAGTAGGTCGTGTTGACAGCGACGCTCCAGTCGCCATAGCCGACGGGGATGAAATCGAGCCCGATCCCCAGCGTCGCGCCGATCGAGGCGTAGCCGAAGCCGCCGTCGCCGCCTTGGAAGTCGTCGGTCATGAAGCCGATGCTTGCGGGGAAGGCGAGCGACAAGGGCAGGGTCTCGTCGTCCGAGAGCGTCACGCCGGGCTCGACCGAACCGACGAAGGCGGCGCCGTCATCCTGACTCTCCTGGCCGTTGACGCGAATATGGCTCACGAAGCTCGGATTGAGGGCGAAGCCGCTGTCGCCCCAGAAGCCTGAGTCGTCCAGGCCGACACTGAGATCGAGCACGCGCTCGGTATCGCCGCCGTAATACCACTGTTGATAGACCGCGCCGAGGGTCACGGCGCCGGTGGTATAGGTCAGGCCGCCGTAGACGTCGATTTCCTGGATGTTGCCGCCAATGCTGTTCTCGGCGTTGTTGTTGATATCACTCCATGCCCCGAGTGTCAGCGCGAAGCCGTTCGGCAGGTCGACGCCCAGGTCGACATAGCCAAAGGTCGTGGACTGCGTGCCGTAGAACTCGTCGCCGGCGCCCCAGACATCCCCGCCGTAGGAAATGAAGTGGGAGGCGTAGTCGAAGCCGACGGTGCCCGAGATATGTTCGCCCGGGCTGGGCGGGGTCTCCGCCATCGTCGTGTCTTCCGGGGGCGCGTCGCTGTTGGGCGCGCTGTCGGCGGTCTGGGCCTGGAGTGTGCCGCACGCACCGCATAGAAGCAGCGCCGTCAGCCATGGTGTCGCCGAAGTGCGTTTCTTGCTCATGTTGTCTCCCTGTGAACTAAATTGAGGCAGAGGATTCTGAAATTAGAATCTCTATAAAATAGCAAGGCAAAAAATAAGCCAAAAATAGAAATAGGTTTTTCGGTTCGTCGAATGGATTAATGACGTAAAAATTGAAACGGAGATATTTGGGGTTAAATTTATATATATATTAATTTTCTTTGCCGCTGCGAAAAATTGATCTTTTTTGGCAATTCGAATGGCGGTTTCGCTGCGTTAACGTCATGGTTTCGTCAGAACTCCGCCGCGCGATTTTGTGGAAGGAATTTGTCTAACTGAAACGTATTGCGGCATCCGGGCCAACGCGGCCTTGCATTGGCTCGATTTCGGCGGGGTCGCGTTTGCGTAGATCGGCATCGACCAACGCCTCGGCCACGGCCAGCTCGACGTGTTGCCGAAAAGCGCGCCCCATGGCCCGGGCGCCGTAGCGACGGTCGAAGCCGGCATCGCGCAGCAGCGCGCGGGCGCTGTCGTCGAGTTCGGCGCGCCGGCCGATACGTGCCAGGCGGGTGTTGAGCTTGGCCAGCTCGATGTCGATGAGCGCATCGAGCATGTCGTGCTCGATCCAATTGAAGCGGGTGATGGCGTCGATACGGTTGATGAACTCGGGATCGAACGTGTCGTGCAGTGCCGTATCGACCAGACGGCGCATGTTGCGGCGTCGGCGTGCGGTCGAGATCGGCAGCAGGCGTCGCCAGCCGCGTCTCAGGCTGGTCTCGTAGCGCTGCAGTTCGCGCGCGCCGAGATTGCTGGTCATGAAGATCAGCGTATTGCGAAAGTCGATCGTCTTTGCGCCCGAGGTCAGCGTGAGTTGGCCGTTGTCGAAGACGTTGAGCAGCGAGCGCGAGACTTCCCGGCTGGCTTTCTCGATTTCGTCGAACAGGACCAGGCCGGGCGCGCCGAAGCTGCCGGCGATACGGTCGGGGTCGAGGAGCGTGGTGCCTTCCTTGCTGCCGACATAGCCGGGCGGCGCGCCGGTGAGTGCGGCCGCGTAGTGCTCCTGGGCAAGCGTGTTCATGTCGATACGGCAGAAGGCATCCGCCTGGCCGTGGATGGCCTCGGCCAGCACGCGCACGAGTTCGGTCTTGCCGACGCCGGTCGGCCCGAGGAGCAGGGCGATATGGAGCGGGCGGCGGGGATCGCCGATATCGGCCTTGACGATCTTCAGGGCCGATTCGACCGTTGCCAGCGCCTGATCCTGACCAACGATGCGCGCATGCAGCGCATGCATGACGTCGGCCGGTTCGAAATGAAAACGGGAGGTGCGGTTGGCTAGCGTCTGCCGGCTCTCGGCGCCGGTCGTGTGTGCCGTCGCCGTCGCGTGCTGCGCGTTCTCGGCCAGCATGTCGTTGATGAAGGGCATGTGCCTGATCGGCTCCAGCGGTCGAAGGTGCGGCGGCGCCGATCACGGCGCCGCCGCGAGAGGGCGTCGATCAGCCGCCGGCGGTCTTTTCCTTGCCCGGGTGCGAGAGCGTGCCCACCGGGCAGTCCGCCGTGGTAGCGGTACTGCGGGTCATCGCCTCGACGTCCTCCTGGGCTTTCTTCGCGTCCATGACCCAGGTGCGGTAGAACTCGAACGGGCAGTCGGCGATGCCCTTGTCGCCTTCGCCGGAGTCGTTGGTGCCGCTGTAGCCGCGGTGCAACAGCTTGAACAGATGATTCTGCGACTGGTCGTTGGCGCGGGCGTCGCGGATTTCCGGCACCGACAGCTGGGCGTACTGGATGCCGTTCTCCTCGGTGCCGCATTCGCCGAGCGTGCGGCCGTCGAAGCCGATCACCGACGAGTGACCGAAGTAGCTGTAGACGCCGTCGAAGCCCGAGGCGTTGGCCACCGCCACATAGCAGTTGTTGGCCCAGGCCATGCACTTGGACATCATCACCTGCTGTTCCTTGGCCGGGTACATATAGCCCTGGCAGCGCACGATCAACTCGGCGCCCTTCATGGCACAGTCGCGCCAGATTTCGGGGTAGTTGCCGTCGTCGCAGATGATCAGGCTGACCTTGAGCCCCTTGGGGCCGTCGACCACGTAGGTCTTGTCGCCCGGATACCAGCCTTCGATCGGACACCAGGGGATGCACTTGCGGTACTTCTGTACGACCTCGCCCTTGTTGTCGATCAGGATCAGCGTGTTGTAGGGCGCCTTGTTGGGGTGGTCTTCGTGGCGTTCGCCGGTAATCGAGAACACGCCCCAGGTATCGGCCTGACGGCAGGCCTCTGAAAAGATCGCGGTCTCGTCGCCGGGGATAGTGGCGGCGGTTTCCATCATCTCGTCGTTGTCGTACATGATCCCCATCGTGCTGTATTCAGGGAAGATGACGAGATCCATGCCGGGCAGACCGACTTTCATGCCTTGGATCATGTCCGCGATCTTGTTGGCGTTGTCGAGCACCTCGGCGCGGGTGTGCAGGCGCGGCATCTTGTAGTTGACGACCGCGACGCCGACGGTATCGGCACTGCTGGAAATGTCTCCGTGTCGCATTGGGCTCTCCTTGAATGAAGAAAAGTAATTTTCGTCACAATTATTATTAGGTTGTGAATTTTTAAAAAATATTGAATAAAGGCGAATTTTGGTATAAAATTCTTATGTTGCTTGAATATCTATATTTCACTCTTGGCGCGCCCCGGGATCCAGTCCGTGCCTGCCAGCGGCACCCGGGCCATGGCCGCGGATTCGATATCGAGCGCGACCAGGTCCTCCGGCTCGAGATTCTGGATATGCGACTTGCCGCAGGCGCGGGCGATGGTCTGGGCTTCGGTGGTCATGACCCGCAGGTAGTTCGCCAGGCGGCGGCCGCCGCGTTCCGGATCCAGACGCG
>NZ_AYKH01000042.1 GCF_003788635.1 Salinisphaera orenii subsp. orenii MK-B5 | reverse complement strand
CGTGGCCGATCCCGCGCGCGCCGTCGAGCGGCTCGTCTTCTCCGCGCTCGACGGCGCGCCGGTGGTCATCGAACGCGCCGGTCTGTTCGATGAACTCGCCGATCCGGCCGCGCGCGCCGCCCTGCTCGACGGCGAGGGCCTGGCCCTCACCGATCACCGCCGCGCGCTCCATGCCGAGCTGCTGGCCCACGTCATTGTCGATCTCCGGGGGCGTACATGAGCGTCGAACTCGAATTTCCCGCGGCCGATGCGGTGCGCTTCACGCTCGAGGTCAACGGGCAGGCGCGAGAGGTCACCGCCGAGCCGCGCACCCATCTCGCCGATGTGCTGCGCGAGCACTGTGGCCTGACCGCCACCCACCTCGGCTGCGAGCAGGGGGTGTGCGGGGCCTGCACCGTCCAGGTCGACGGCGAGCCGGTGCGTGCCTGTCTGCAGTCGGCCAGCCGCTTCGCGGGCCGCGATATCCGCACGCTCGAAGCCTTCGACGATGATCCGCTCGGCGAGGCCCTGCGTCGCGCCTTCAGCGAAGAGCATGCGCTGCAGTGCGGCTACTGCACGCCCGGCATGCTGATCACGGCGCGCGACATCGTCACGCGGCTGCCGGACGCCGACGAGGCGCGCATCCGCGAGGAGCTGGCCGGCAACCTCTGCCGTTGCACCGGTTACCGGGGCATTGTCCGCGCGATCGCGCGCGTGCTCGAAACCCATCGACACGAGACGACCGATGGACGTTGAACAGCGTTTCACCATCGATGTCCCGGCCGACGACGTCTGGCGGGCATTCAAGGATCCGGCGCTGCTGGTCGACTGTCTGCCGGGGGCGTCCTTGCGCGAGCCGGTCGACGGCTCTCATCTGAAACTGCTGTTTCAGGTCAAGCTCGGTCCGATAACCGCCGCCTTCACCGGTGAGGGCGATCTCCAACTCGACGACGACCGGCGCAGGGGCGGCCTGGAAGGCCGCGGTACCGATCGCAAGAGCAACAGCCGGGTGAAGGGCGAAGCCGCGTTCGCGGTGGTCGCGGAAGGCGCGGCGACCGCCGTCGACCTGTCGGTTCGTTTCTCGATCACCGGCAAGCTCGCCCAGTTCAGCCGTGAAGGCATCGTTCAGGCGCTGGCCGATCAGCTCACTCGCGATTTCGCCGACAATCTGCAGCACGCGCTGCAAGCGCAACCCACGACGACGGCCGATGCGGACCCGGATGTGGACGAGCAGGGCGGCGCCATCCGGCCCGCGGCCGGCGATGGCGGCCAGCCGGTCGCGGCGCGGCCGCGCCTGACGCCGGTCGACAGCGGTTCGGTCAATGTGTTGCGTCTCGTGTGGCGGGTGATCGCGAGTTACTGGCGCCGTCTGCTGCGCAGGTCATCGCGGTGAGTATCGCCCCGCACGATCTGGCGGTGAAGACGGCGCAGGCGCGTCGAGCCTTCGACGGCGCGGCGCTGCGCGGTGTCTGCCGGCTGGGCGAGGCGCGGCCCTCGCTGGGTGATGACGTGCTGCTGCATGCCGGCCCGCCCCTGGGTGATGCCGATGTGCCGCACGCGATCCGGAATGCCGCCATTCATGCGCTCGTCCACGGCGGTCGCGATGCCGGCGCGGCCGCCGAGGCGCTGGACCGCGGCGCGATACGGCTGGCGCCGGCGCAGGACCACGGCGTGGTCACGCCGCTCGCCCAAGTCGTCTCCAGCGCGATGCCGGTGTTCCGTGTCGGTGACGAGGCCGATGAAGTGCTCGCACCGCTAGCCGAGAGCGCACCGCCGGCGCTGCGTTTCGGCTCCGCGGACCCGGTGTGCGTAGTCAACCTGCGCGCTCAGGCGCAATGGGCCTTGGATGTGCTGGCCGGCCGTCTGGCCGAGGCGCCGCTGCCCGTTGTCGGCTGGATCGAGCGTGGGCTCGCCGCGGGCGACGAATGTCATGCCCGCGTGGGCGTGGTCAACGCTGCGTTTCGGCAGGCATTGGGCGAGCTGCCGGCGGATTACGCGCGCACGATCGAGGACAACGCCAATTTCGTGCTGCCCGTGCTCATGGCGGCCAGCGCCTGGGCGCTGCGGCGTCGCGGGGGCTCGATCGCGGCGGCCGGCGGCAACGGCGTCGAGTTCGGTCTGCGCTTTCCCGGCGATGTCGGCTGGCGCACGGTCGCCGCCACACCGCCGGCCGGCGTGTACCTGCCCGGTCGCGAACAGGCGCCGGTGCTGGGTGCGGTGGGCGACAGCCCGGTCATCGATTTCTGCGGGCTGGGTGGCCAGGCGCTGGCCTTCGCTGCCGATCTGCTGGCGGCCTGGGCCGAGGTGCTGCCACCTGCACGGGAACTGTGCGCGGAATCGCTGCTCGAGCCGGACACCGGGCTCGTCTGCAGGCATCGCGTCGTGCACAGCGGGCGTTCGCCGCTGGTGAATCTGGCCATGGTCGACGCCTCGGCCGCGGGTGGGCTCGTCGGACGCGGCGTCTACGCGCCGGGCGTGGATCTGTTCAGGGGGTAGCGGTGTCGCGCCGGGGGTGGCGCGGCACCGCTTTTTTGTACACAGCAGACGTTGTAGCGGTGGATGTCACCGCGCGATGTTGCAGCGCAACACAGCGGTCGTGCCGCGCGGACGCGGTTCGACCGGTGATCGATCGACAGGGCGGTCGGCGCGAAGGGTGGGTCGGCGCCGACCGGGATACAGACACGACGATTCGTCGCGACCCGACCGCGTGGCACTCAGTGCCTCGTGTGTGGATTCGTGACACCGAGATGAGGGTTCAATGGACTTCAGCGCATTTCTGAATTATCTGACGCTACCGCTGCTCTGGGAAGGGTTGCGCACGGCGATGATCATCGCGGTGGTGGCGTTCGCGGCGGCCCTGCCGTTCTCGCTCGGCATGGCCATGATGCGCATGTCCGATTTTCGCATCCTGCGGCTGTTGCCCATCCCCTATATCTGGGTCATGCGCGGCACGCCGATCCTGCTTCAGCTGCTGTTCTGGTACAACGTGCTGCCGCTGTTCGGGCTCAATCTGAGTGCCTTCTGGACCGCCATTCTGGGGCTGATGCTCAACGAGATCGCTTTCATGTCGGAGATCATCCGCGGCGGTCTGCAGTCGATCAAGAAGACCCAGCGCGACGCCGCCAGTGCGCTGGGGCTGACCTCCTGGCAGATCATGCATCGCGTGGTGATGCCCCAGGCCATGCGCTCGATCGCGCCGGCGATGGCCAACGAGGGCATGGTCATCGTCAAGCACACCTCGTTGGCTTCGGTGATCACCGTGCAGGAGCTGACGCTCAGCAGCGAGCAGGTGGTCTCGACCAACTTTCAGTATGTCGAGGTGTTTCTCGCCGCCGGCGTGCTTTACCTCGCAGCGACCACGCTCATCGCCCTGGCACAGAACTATCTCGAGCGGCATCTGGATCTGGAGCGGCGCGGCCATGCCATCGCGGTGGCCGCCCAGGCCGGGCGGGGCCGCGGCGGCGAGCCGGTTCCCGGCGCGCCGCGCGAGGGCGACGGGGTCGAGGCCGAGGCCCCGGCGCTGCAGAAGTTTCTCGGCCCGGCCCGCGCATCGGCCGGGGAGGGTGAAGAGCCTGCCGCGGCGGGATCACGGCGGCCTTACGTGGTGATCAACAAGGTGTCCAAGTCGTTCCACGGCACGCGTGTGCTGCGCGACGTGTCGTTCAACATCTTGCCCGGCGAGGTGGTGTTCCTGATCGGGCCCAGTGGTTCGGGTAAGACCACGCTGCTGCGCACGATCAATCGGCTGGAGACGGTCGACGACGGCGAGATCACCGTGGGCGGCCAGTTCGTGGGCTACCAGTCCTCGCCCTCGGGCACGGTACCGGTTCGGGATGCCGCGCGGTCGCGGGCCCGGGTCGGCGTCGGCATGGTCTTTCAGCACTTCAATCTGTTCGACCACATGACGGTGATCGAAAACGTCATCGAAGCGCCGGTGCGCGTGCACGGCGCGAACCGCGCCCAGGCCCGGACCGACGCCCGCGAACTGCTGGCCTGGGCCGGGCTGGCCGAATACGAGAATCACTATCCGCATCAGTTATCCGGCGGCCAGCAACAGCGCATCGCCATCATCCGGGCGGTGGCGACGCGGCCGAAGTTGCTGCTGTTCGACGAGCCGACTTCCGCGCTCGATCCGGAGCTCGTCAACGAGGTGCTGGATCTGATGCGCAGGCTCGCCGAGTCCGGCATGACGATGGTCGTGGTCAGCCACGAGATCGTGTTCGCGCGCCACTGGGCGGACAAGGTGGTTTTCATGGAAGACGGCGAGATCGTGCAGGCCGGCTCGCCCGATGCCGTCTTCAACGCGCCGGACAATCCGCGCACGAAGAACTTCGTGCATCTCATCGAGCAGCGTTCCGAGGGCCAGTCGAAAACCGCCGAGACGTGAGCCGCGACGGGCGCCGCCGCACGCGACGTGAGGTGGCGCTGGCGGCGGTGTGAATCGAGCCGTACAAGAGGGTTGATGACATGGACGACGACACGACAGCCGCCACTGCTACCGAATCGCGACGCGAGGTCGTGCCCGCTGAACGCCCCTGGTCAGCGCGTCTCGACAAGGGCGACCGGCTGAAGATAACGGATCTGCACGGCGCACAGGCCGTGGATTTTCTCTGTTTCTCGGCCGAGATGCCGGTCGAGCGGTACAACGCGGCCAACACGATCAAGCTGGCCCGCACGATCTATGTCGGCAAGGGCGTCACGCTCTATTCGGAGCTGGCGCGTCCGATGATGACCGTGACCGCAGACACCTGCGGGTCCCACGACACGCTCGCCGGGTGCTGCAGTTCGCAGATCAACGCCGTTCGCTACGGCGTCGAGAACACGCCGAGTTGTCGCGACAATTTCATCTCGGAAATGGCCCGCTGGTGCCTGGGCCCCGGCGATGTCGTGGCCAACGTGAATTTCTTCATGAACGTCCCCGTGGACGGCGAGGGCGCGATTGGCATCGCGCCCTGTCTGTCCGGGCCGGGCGACTACGTGGAATTGCACTGCGACATGCCGGTGATCGCCGTGCTGTCCAACTGCCCGCAACGCCACAACCCGTGTTCGGGTTGCGAACCGACCCCCGTGGAGGTCGTGATCAGTCGTTGATCGCCCGCCACGGCGCCGGACGCCGTCGTGTCCAGGCACACGGCGCTCGGCACGAGGGGGCGACGACCACGACACCGGGCAGGGCGGTGTCGCCGAGAGCCGTTATCCACGTCGCGGGTTTCCCGCATCTCATCGAGCAACGTTCCGAAGGCAAACCATCCCAAACCGTAGAGGTATGAGCCATGACCGACACCACTCCTTTCAAGAAACTCCTCACCGCGTCGGCGCTGCTGGCGGCGGCCGTGACCAGCGCTCCGGCGTTCGCCGCCGACGCTGCGTCGTACAAGATCATCACTTCGGCTGACTTTCCGCCCTTGAGCTACCGCTCCTCCGAAGACAGCTCCAAGGTGATCGGCTTTGAAATGGACATGATCGAGGCGATGTCCGAGCACGGCGACTGGGATTACGAACTGTCCACCGCGGCCTTCGACGGTCTGCTGCCGTCGCTCAAGAGCGGCCGGGTCGACATGGTTGTGTCGGATATCTACAACACGGCCGAGCGGCGCAAGACGGTGAATTTCATCAACTACATCGAGAACGGTTTCGCCGTCATGATCAGGGCCGAGGACGCGGACACCATCACCGGTTACGAGGACATGTGCGGCAAGAACATCGGCATCCTGACTGGCAGCGCGCCGGAGATGGAAGCGGTGACGAAGGCCAGCGAGAAGCACTGCGAATCCCGCGGTGAACCCGCGATCGAGCCCAAGTCCTACCGGTCCGTGGCACAGGAGGTGCCGCATCTGGCCAACGGCCGCCTGGCGGGCATTCTCGAAACGTTGACGACGCTGGCGTACGCCAAGACCCAGAACGAGGGTCAGTTCGAGATCGCCTTCCGTGATCCGAAGACGACGAAGGTCGGCATCGCGCTGCGCCCGGACAGCGACTTCGAGGGCGACCTCCGTGAGGACATGGACTGGTACATGAACGAAGGTCCCGCCGAGGAGCATGCCGAGAAGTGGGACATCCCGGTGAGTGCGCTGATCAAATCCGACGATTGATAGCGCCTTTCCCGGCCGCCCGCGGCCGGCTTCTCGTCGCACGCCCCTTATCGCGAGTGCCCGCCCGGGCCGCGGTAAGGGGCGTCGCGTTTTGAGCGATGCCGCGGCGCCTGTGCTTCACCCGGGACCGAGGGGCGATCGGGGCCACACCGTAGTGTCGCGTCAATCCAAGGCTGTTGCATGCATGGTGGTACACATATTGCATTCAGCTCCTGCGCCTGAGCGGCGGGTGCGCCCCGGCGTGCTCGCCCATTCATTCTTACGGGAGTCGTTTCATGGATCGTCGCGCGTTTCTCAAGAACAGCGCCCTGATGGCCGGCGCGGCCGGCAGTCTGCCGCTGTTCAAATTCATGCCCGCGCACGCGGCCGGCAACCGCGAAACGCTCATCGTGATCACCGGCGCCGGCCCGAACAGCATGGATATCCATCGCGAGGGCACGAACCGGCCCAGCTATGCGATCGCGGTCAATCTCTACGACCGGCTGCTCGGCTACGGCACGAAAACACTTGACGACGGCATCGTGTCGTACGATTACGAAACACTCGTGCCCGAGGTGGCCGAAAGCTGGGAAGTGGCCGACGACAAGATGTCGGCGCTATTCCATCTGCGCAAGACCGCTACCTTCTGGGACGGCAAGCCGATTACCGCCAACGATGTGAAATGGTCGTTCGACCGCGCAGTCACCGTCGGCGGCTTTCCCACCGTGCAGATGAAAGCCGGCTCGCTGGAAAAGCCCGAGCAGTTCGAAGTCGTCGATGAGCACACCTTCAAGATCAACTTCCTGCGCCCGAGCAAGCTCACGCTCCCCGATCTGGCCGTGCCGGTGCCGATCATCATCAATTCGGAAGTCGCAAAAGCGCATGCGACCGATGACGATCCCTGGGCAACCGATTATCTGCATCGCACGCCGGCCGGCGGCGGGGCCTACAAACTGCTGCGCTGGGACCCGGGCGAACAGACGGTTTATGAGCGCTACGACGACTGGCAGAACGGTGAGGTGCCGGCACTCAAGCGGGTGATCATCCGTGAAGTGCCATCGGCGTCCACGCGGCGCGCGCTCATCGAACGCGGCGATACCGATATCTCGCTCGATCTGCCGCCCAAGGAAGCGGCCGACCTGCATGCCAGCGACAAGATCAACGTGGCCGGCGTGCCGATCGAAAACTGTATCAACGCGCTGGGCCTGAACGTGGAGATGGCGCCCTTCGACGACAAGCGCGTGCGTCAGGCCATTGCCTATGCGCTGCCTTATAAACAGATATTCGATGCGGCCGCCTACCGGCGCGGGCGCATGATGCACGGCGGCCAGTCGTTCACGCCGGAATCCTCGGACTGGCCACAGCCGTTTCCCTACGACACGGACCTCGACAAGGCCCGCGCGCTGCTCGAGGAAGCCGGCCACGGCAACGGCTTCGAAGTGCCGTTATCGATCAATCTCGGTCTGGCGCAATGGACCGAGCCCACCGCGCTGCTGATCCAGGAAAGCCTGGGCAAGATCGGTATCCGTACGCCCATCGACAAGATTCCGGGCGCCAACTGGCGCACCCAGGCCTTGGTCGAAAAGAGCCTGGCCATGCACCTGAAGAACTTCGGCGGCTGGCTGAACTACCCCGACTACTACTTCTTCTGGGCCTATGTGAAAGGCCATCTGTTCAACTCGATGAACTACAGCAATCCGACCATCGATCGGCTTGTCGACGACACACTACATATCCCGGTCGACGACCCGGCCTATGTGCCGAACATCAAGAAGATGATCGCGATCGCCTTCGAGGACGTGCCGCTGATTCCGCTCTGGCAGCCGAACCTCGACGTGGCGATGCAGAAGAACGTGAAAGGCTACGAGTACTGGTTCCATCGCCAGCTCGATTGCCGGCCGTTGAAGAAAGCCTGACGCATGGCCGGTCTGGCAACGATTGCCAAGCGTCTGCTCGAAGCACTGCCGACCCTTTTCGGCGTGATTCTGGTGACGTTTGTCCTCACGCGTGCCCTGCCGGGCGATCCGGCGGTGTATTACGCCGGCCCGGCCGCGGACGCCGAATCCATTGCCCAGGTACGCCATGCCATGGGCCTGGATCGCAGCCTGCCGGTGCAGTTCGCAAGCTATGTCAAAGGGCTGGCCGCGGGCGACTGGGGCGTGTCGTTGAGCACCGGGCGTGATGTCACCGAAGAGCTGGGCCGGCGCCTGCCGGCATCGCTCGAATTGACCCTGCTCGGTTTGCTGATTGCGATCGTGGTCGCGATACCGCTCGGCGTGCTCGCGGCGACGCGGCCGAACAGCCTGGTCGATCATATCTGTCGCATCATCGTGACGACCGGTGTGTCGATGCCCGTCTTCTTCACGGGCCTGCTGCTGGTCTATGTCTTCTATTACCAGCTCGGCTGGGCGCCCGCGCCGCTCGGGCGGCTGGATTTCATGTATATCGCGCCGGATCGGGTGACCGGGCTCTATCTGGTCGATAGCCTGATCGCGGGCGATTTCGAGGTCTTTCGGGCCAGCCTGGCGCATATCTTCCTGCCGGCGCTCACGCTGGGCATCTTTGCGCTCGCGCCGATCGCGCGCATGACCCGGGCGGCCATGCTGGATGTGTTGTCGAGCGACTATATCCGGACCGCCCGCGCCAGCGGCCTGGCCATGCGTACCGTGCTGTTCACCTATGCGCTGCGTAACGCGCTGCTGTCGGTGCTCACCACGCTGGGCATGGTGTTCTCTTTTCTGTTGGGCGCCAACGTGCTGGTCGAAAAGGTGTTTTCCTGGCCCGGGATCGGCTCGTTCGCGATCGATGCGCTGGTGGCCTCCGACTATGCGGCCGTCCAGGGCTTCGTGCTGGCGATGGCGCTGCTGTTTGTCACCCTGAATCTGACGATCGATCTGTTGTATGCGGTGATCGATCCGCGGATTAGGGCAGCGAACTAATGGCTGCCACCTCGACGTTCACCCACGCCCGCTATGTGCTCGGCGAAAACCCGCTGACGGTCGTCTCTTTCGGCCTGTTCTTTCTGCTCGTGCTGCTGGCGGCCTTCGGGCCGTGGATTGCGCCCTACGACCCGCTGGCCAGCGATACCGCGATCAAGCTCATGGCGCCGTCGGCCGAGCATTGGTTCGGCACCGACCATCTGGGGCGAGACGTGCTCAGCCGGGTGATCGTGGCGACACGGCTGGATTTGATGATCGCGCTCTCGGCCGTCGCGCTGGCATTCTTCGGCGGCAGCGTGCTGGGTAGCCTGGCCGGCTACTACGGCGGCTGGACCGACCGCGTGATCGGCCGGGTCATCGATACGGTCATGGCCTTTCCGCTGTTCGTGCTGGCGATGGGCATCGTCGCGGTGCTCGGCAACAGCGTGGAGAACATCGTCTATGCCACGGCGGTGATCAATCTGCCGTTCTATGCGCGCGTGGCCCGTGCCGAGATCGGCGTACGGCGCGACTCCGGCTTTGCCGCGGCGGCGAAAGTGGCCGGCAACGGCAATATCGGCGTGCTCGCGCGTCATCTGTATCCGAACATCCTGCCGGCGATGATGGTACAGCTGTCGTTGAACATGGGCTGGGCGATATTGAACGCGGCCGGCCTGTCTTTCATCGGCCTGGGCGTGCGCCCGCCCACGCCGGAGTGGGGGATCATGGTGGCCGAAGGCGCCCAGTTCATCGTCTCCGGTGAATGGTGGCTGGCGGTGTTTCCCGGTGTGTCGCTCATGCTCGCGGTGTTCTGTTTCAACATGATGGGCGACGGGCTGCGCGACCTGATCGACCCGAGACGCCGTACATGAGTGCGTTGCTGGAAGTCTCCGACCTGAGCGTGGAATTTCGCAGCCGTGCCGGCACGGTGCATGTGCTCGACCGAATCGCGCTGTCGGTCGCACGCGGCGAAACCCTGGCCGTGGTGGGCGAAAGCGGCTCCGGCAAGTCGGTCGCGGCGTTTTCGATCATGGGTATTCTCGACGATGCGGCGCGTATCCCGAACGGGCGGGTCGACTTCGGCGGCATGGATCTGCTCAAGGCCAAACGCCGCGAGCTCGACGAAGTGCGCGGGCGCGAGATGGCGATGATCTTTCAGAGCCCGCGTACCGCGCTCAACCCGATTCGCAAGGTCGGCCACCAGATCGAGGACGTGCTGCGTCGGCATGGCCCCGTAGCCCGGGGCGATGCCAAACGGCGCGCGATCGAAGCGCTCGAACAGGTCCGTATTCCTGACCCGGGGCGGCGTTACGATGCCTATCCGTTCGAGTTGTCGGGCGGGCTGTGTCAGCGCGTGATGATCGCGATCGCGCTGTGCTGCAAACCGCGGCTTCTGATCGCCGACGAGCCCACCACCGGCCTGGATGTGACCACCCAGGCCACGATCATGGATCTGCTGGCCGAGCTCGGCCGTGAGACCGGGCTGGCCACGCTGCTGATCACCCACGATCTGGCGCTGGCCTCGCAGTACGCCGACCGGATCGCGGTCATGCATGCCGGTCAGGTCGTCGAAACCGCGCCGACCGCATCGTTGTTCGCTGCGCCGCGCCATCCGTATACCGCCGGCCTGATGGGGGCGACACCGACCAGCACCACCGCGCTCGATGCGCTGGAATCGGTGCCCGGGCGTATTCCGCCGCTCAACGCCGATCTGCCGGTCTGTCGTTTTGCCGAGCGCTGCTCGCGCCGGGTCGCCGAATGTGACGACCCCGGCCCGCGCTTCGACGCCGACGCGCAGGCGCCCGATCATTATTTCGCTTGTCGGAGGCCGTTATAAAACCGTTGCTCGACGTTCAGGGGCTGTCCAAGCTGTATCCGGTCTCCGACGGCGAGTCGGCGCCGATGCGTGCATTGCGCGGCTGGGCCCGCCATCAGCCGTGCCCGGCGCCGAAGCTGCATGCCGTGGATGATGTGAATTTCACCATCGGCGCGGGCGAAAGCGTCGGCCTGGTGGGCGAGTCCGGCTGTGGCAAATCGACACTGGTGAGCCTGATCACGCGGCTGATCGAACCCAGCGCGGGCGCGATCCTGTTCGAAGGCGAGGATATTGCCGCCATCAATACGCGCGCGTTCGCGCGCTCGCCCGAACGAGGGGCGATTCAGGTGGTCTTTCAGGACCCGCACGACAGCCTCAACCCGCGCCATAGCGCCTTCGATGCGATCGCCGAACCGTTGCGGCGTTTGAAGAAAATGGCGACAGCCGACTGCCGGCCGCGGGTGGCCGAACTGGCTCGCGACGTCGGCCTGCCGGAAGAGCTGCTGGACCGCTTGCCGCATCAGTTGTCCGGCGGCCAGAAAGCCCGCGTGAATATCGCCCGCGCGCTCGCGCCCGAACCGCGGCTGCTGGTGCTGGACGAACCCACCTCGGCGCTCGACGTGTCGGTCCAGGCGGTGATTCTCAAGCTGCTCGCCGATCTGCGCAGCCGCCTGGGTATCAGCTATCTGTTCGTGTCTCACGATCTCAACGTCGTGCGGCTGCTCTGCGACCGCGTGATCGTGATGTATCTCGGGCGGATCGTGGAAACCGGCACCGCGGAACAGGTCTTCGAGCAGGCCGCGCATCCCTACACGCGCGCGTTGATTTCGGCGATCCCGCGCACGATCGAGGAAAGCGAAGTCGAGCGTATTCACCTGCCGGGCGATCCGCGCAGCCCGGTCAATCCGGACCCGAACGTGTGTCGCTTCTACGGCCGTTGCCCGCGCGGCGTCGACCAGTGCCAACGGAATGAGCCGCGCCTGCAACGGCTGGCGGAGGGGCATGAAGCGGCCTGTCATTTCGCTGATGAAGCGAGCCCGCTCTCCGCTCTACGTTTTCAATAAACGATGGGCGTGGCGATGGCCTGCGTTCGAGCGGCGCAGATACCGGATATACGGTATGGCGTCCGCGACATGCGGTGCCCCTCGGCGCCAGTGGTCGTTTGCGTCAGAAAGCGCCGCGCCATCTCGTACCGAGTGGCACCCTATTGTGGGAATTACGGGCAAATAACACGACGTACCGGCTGGCATACGAAGCGGGTATGTACCCGCTCTTCGGCGCAAAGTGCCGATAGGCGGGCGCGTTTTTCGATAATGAGTCGGCGGCGGTCTTTTCGCCCGCGCTGAATCTGGAGCCGGAGACGCTCGAGACCGACTAGATGGCTGCGACAAGCTGCGTTGCCGGCTGCAGCAGGCGTTCGGCGAGCAGGGCGCCGAGCGCGATCTGCACGCCGCGGACGGGTTTCTTGGCCCATTCGAGCAGCACCCAGGTCTGGGCGTGCAGCCCCCAGAGCAGGCGTTTTCGGCGAACCACCTTGAGGCCGGCGCTCTTGATATCGTTGTCCATCGTGCGCCCGGACAGCATGTTGATGCCCACGCGCTTGCCGCGCAGGCGTCGGACCATGCGCTTGGTCCAGTAGTGCAGGCAGCGGCGATCGTAGTAGGTCATCAGGACCCGACCGTTGCCGGCCTCGGCAAGCACGGCCAGCGCCTGACGCCGACTCTCCCGGCTGGGGATGTGCTGGAACATGCGGATGGACACGGCGAGGTCGACATCGGTGTCGACCGGCAGGCGGTCGAGGATGTCGGCGCGCTGGACGCGCTCCCGGTCGGCCTGTTCCTGCGCCTGGTTGCTGCGCAGCCACTCGATCATGGCATCCGAGCGGTCAAGACACGTGACCTGATAGCCCATGGTCTTGTAGAGCGGATAGAAACGCCCGTAGCCGCAGGGAATGTCGACCACATGGGTCGAGCCGGCATCGGCGCTGTGCGCCAGCAGCTCGCGGGCGATGCGGTGCTCGCGCCAGTTCACAAACCGCTGCGACGGCGAACGGTATCGACCGGCTGCATATTGGTCCACATGCGCCTGATTGTTGACGTGGGCGGGCGTGGCGCGTCGGGGGGATGGGCTCATGCGATGGCAGCCGTCGGGTGGCACCTGTGTGACGCCTCGGCGGCACACAAGTTCAAGATCCGGCGCGTCGCGCGCGTTGCGCCACCGCCATGGACGTTCAGCTTATCAGGGTATGTGCGGGTACCGGCTTTCGGGATGCGGGCCGACGCGGGTGTCGTTCTGCGCGCGGCGGCCGAGCCGCAGGTCGTCGATCGCACGATGGAGCCGTTCGCGGCCGCCACAGTAGACTTCGACGAGGTGCAGCGTGCGCAGCAGGTGTTGCTCGACGATGCGCATATCGGGGGCGGGTGTGGCCAGTTCCAGCAGCATCAGGCCGGCGAGCGCGTTGGCCCGCACCGCCGACTGGGAGGGATTGTCGATACCCAGCAGCGCCGTTTCGGCGCGGGCCGAGGCGTGCGTGAATCGAGAATCCAGTTCATACAGCGCCAGGGCCGCGGTGGCCGCCGTGGCCAGCGCTGCACCGGGGGTGTCGCGATCGTCGATCACGAGGGCGCTGGTGCGTTCGTTCACCCGGCAGGCGATATCGAACGCCGAAGGCGCTTCGTCGTCGGGCCGCCGCCGATGCGAGGCCCCTGCGCTACGCGGAAGATCCGGCATGGACTGTCTCCTTGCGCTCCGGCGCGAACTCTATGTCAGTCGCATGCGCCGCGCAATCGCACGCCGATGACGCACCGCTGGCAGCCATTGCCGTGCGGTGGATTGCGGGTCGCGATCGGCGCAAATACGGATGGTGCGCACGGCGGACGCATCCCATACTCCCGGCACGATAAGACAACCGATCGCCCCGATCGGTTGCGCAGCGGTCGACACCCTCGCCGGCCGCAGTGATCTCGGATACGCACCCGGCTCGATCGCACACCGCTCGGCGTCGCCGCCGACACGGACTGGTGGGCTAGGCGTCCCACCGTCGGGCCCGGCGCGACCGATCGCCTTTTGAACACGAACACCCGCGCGCGGACCGTCGCGCCGCGCCGCCCTTATTGCCAAGGAGTACCCAAATGCACAGTCCCGGTATCGAATCCGGCGACTCGCCCCCGCTGGCGCGTGACGCGGGGCGGGTGGCGGCCCCGCACGCGCCTTTCGTATTCGACGACTATCGCCCGTCGCCCGCCCTGGCCCTGCTGGTTAGCGGCCGCGCGCTGCCGGCACTCGGCCTGTTCCTGGCGGGGGCCCTGTGGGCGACCATGACGTTGATGGTCGTGGCCGGCCAGGGGCCGGCGGAGCCGGCCGATGGCGCGCTCGTCGAGCGTTTCGCGCCGCCGCTTGCACTCATGGTGATGGGCCTCGTCGCGCGCCTGATCACCTGTGGCGTGGCCCGGCTGCCGCAACGGCCGGCGCGCGCCGCGGAAATCGCAGCCGTTCGCGAGGCCGCACGGGCCCACGGCACGCTGGCGCCGATGCTCGACGCGCAGTCGCGCACCGGCGATACCTGGCGACTGGGTCACATCCGGCAGGTGTGGCGGATGCTCGAAGGCGGGACCGCGCGGCGCGAGAACCGCGTCGCCTGAGGTTCGCCGGCGCCCGCCGCTGCCTGGTGGCCTCACGGCGTCTTGGTCGCCGCCGCGGCCATGATCCGGTTGTCCTCCCGGCCTGCTGCTCGTGACCCTGTCACGCCGCGCCGTACGAGTCCATCAGTGCCGGATCGCCGCCGGTGTGAGGCGATCGGAGCATGCGATCGCTCGCCGTGGCCGGCGTACGCATGGTCATCGTGGCGGGGTGCGGGGCGGTCTCCGGATCGTGGCTCTGCGAGGCCGCAGTCGAGTGTCGCGAGGGTATCGTGATCACGGCGACATCGGCGGATAGCGGATATCTCCTCCAGCGGGCGAATCGCCTCTTGAAGGAGCGCCGATGGCGAAGCCCGGCGCGAGACTGATCCCCCAGAGGCTCGATGTGACCGCGCCGCGCGATTCCGGTAGGGGCAAGGCCGGCGTGGGTTCGTCGGCGCGATCCATTGCGTGCCGAGTATCGCGCCGGCTTGTCGCCGGTCATGCAGCGGCCGTTCGGTCGGCGTCGGGCTGGCGTGTGGCCCGGGCGATAGCCCGTCCGGTTGCCGAGCAGCCAGGCCCCGGGCTGCCTCGTGTGTGGCGTGACCCGCATCGTGCCGTGCCGCGTGGGTGCGCTGCGGCGGGTCGGCCCGCACGATGGATGATCCGACCGGCGTAATGACGGGCACGCAGGTCGGCCGCGGCCGCTGGAAGCGGAGGGCGGTGGCGACGGCGCAGGCTGCCGAGCGGTCCGCCGTATTCTGCCTGTCGGTGTGGCCGGCTCACGCACGATAGACGACCCCGCCGGGGCGGGGTCGTGACGGGTACTCTTATCGTGACCGGTCGCCCGGTTCCGCTCGGTGGCTCAAGCCGAGCGGATACCGGCGCGCTTCTGCGCGATCGCGTTGCGACTCACGCCGATCTGAATGCCCGCGATCACCAGCCCGGCGACGACCGCCGGCCAATGAAACGCGTCGTTCGTGAACAGGGTGGCCAGGCCACCCAGAACCAGGGATGCGGCGACCAGCAGGGTTATCCAGGCGGACAGACCCGCCTGACGGACATGCACCAACATTTTTTCAACCTCCTCAGGCGTTCCGGAAACGACTAAAACTGGAAATCGCCGCGTGCGGCAACTCCGGTATGTGTTCCGTAGGCGAATCTCAGTACTCGGGGAAACAAGAAGCAGCCCCGACGCGGGCGTGAGGGGCTGCTCAGCGATGCGGATTATAGCGCCGCGCAGATGACAGAAAACTTAAAACGGTCTCGTTTTCTCGATTTAATTTAACAATGCGAAGTTTCGCGGCGTTCAATCGTGCCGATCGTTGGCGCAGCGAAGGTTTCGCACCCTGGCCGGCGGCTCGAATCCCGGCAGGAGCACCTTTGAATGGTCGATCGCCAAGCCATGCCGTACGGACGCGCCGGTGGTTCGAGCGCGACCCGTCCGTCGCCGCGGCCCGTACGGCATGGCTCGCCCGATGATGTTCGTGGGGCCACGGATTCTCTGGCCATTGTGCGAGCGGCCGGAGGGATTGGCGTTTGCATCGCGTCGGTGCGGTCACGTGCCGGCAACATGGCCGGCGCAGGCTATCCGTCCCCAAACCTGCGGAGGCCGCACCATGTCCCGCGATCCGTTCTTCAAGCCGTACACGCCCGTGCTGGAAACCGTGCCCGCCGACGGCCAGACCGCCATTCATCTGCGCGGGTTGGCGCTGGGCAGCCGGGTGGTGGTCGAGGGCCCCGACCCGGACGCCTTCGAAGTGAGTGGCGAGGCACTCGCACTGGCCTTCGTCGTACCGGGGCGATACCGGATCATCGTGCGGGCGCCGGACGGTCGGGTCGTCGACCGCGTCGAGACCGAGGTGACCTCCCCGGCGGCGGCCTAGGCATTTCTGCACAGTGCACCCGCCAGGGCGCC
The DNA here is from genome assembly GCF_003788635.1 of Salinisphaera orenii subsp. orenii MK-B5. Lineage (GTDB taxonomy): Bacteria > Pseudomonadota > Gammaproteobacteria > Nevskiales > Salinisphaeraceae > Salinisphaera > Salinisphaera orenii. The sequence continues at coordinate 145,241 of NZ_AYKH01000042.1, read as the reverse complement.
GGTAGAACAACGCGTTGCGTGCATCGTGGCCGCCGGCTGCGCTTTCGAATCCCGCGGCGCCGCACGGTAAAGGGCGACCACGATCGCGATTTCGGAGGCGCTGCCGATTCCGGCGCCGTCGGCAGTTTCCGGGCCCGGATGGGTTCGGCTTGCGAGCCTGTACGGGCCAGACCACGGGCCGTTGAAGCGGCACGACCGGTGCGCGCCAGCCGTGCCGAGCGGGCCTAGCTCGCCAGCAGCGTGTTGAGATCCGGCGGCAGGTCGAAGGTGACGTCGGCGAATTCGCCGTTCGTGATCGCCTTGCCGAGCGTGTGCACGACGACGCGGGCGGGGCCCTGGACGTCGGCGGCGGTCATGCCGGCGCGGGTGGCGACCTGCTCGTAGAAGGTGTCGAGCGGCACGTGCGATTCACGCGTGGCCGGGGCCTGCTGGCCGCCGGCCAGAGCCGCCTTGGACAGATCGCCCGGCAGCTGCGAGCTCATGCGGCGGTTCTCTTCCTGCGACAGATGCATGCACAACGCCTCGATCGTGGCGTAGGTCACGGTGCGGGCGGTCTGGGTGTCGCCGATCTCGTCGGCAGCGGCCACGCGTTTGATGAATTCTTCGGTCTGCATGGTTTCTTCCTTGATCGTGTAAAGCGTTCGGCACGGCGGTTCGGCCGTGCCCTGCGTCGAATCTGTCGGCACTGTGACGATCACAGCCGGGCCTGGCTATCAGGGCAAACACGGAACACACGCCCCGCCGCGCGGTGTCGACGGCGGGTCGAACGCGTACACTGTCGCGCGTTGCAGTTGCGTGACGGATGGGCGGACGTATGCGAATCGTGGTGATCGGCGCCGGTGCCTGGGGCAAGAACATCATCCGCAATCTCGACGAGTTGGACGCGCTCGGTGGCATCGTCGACGGCAACGCCGAACGGCTCAACGAGTACGGCGAACGCTACCCGCAGGCGGCGCTGTTCGCGGATTACCGCGCGGCGCTGGCCTCCGACTGCGAGGCGGTGGCGATCGCCACGCCCACGCCGTCGCATTTCGAGATCGCCATGGCCGCGATCGAGGCCGGCAAGGACGTGTTCGTCGAGAAGCCGCTCACGCACAGTTCCGCCGAGGCGCGCCAGCTGGTCGACGCCGCCGAGCATCGGAACGTGATCCTGATGGTGGGGCATCTGCTCATCTATCAGCCCGCGATCGCCTGGATGCGGGACTACGTCGCCGCCGGCGAGATCGGCGAACTGTTCTCCATCCGCCACGAGCGGCTCAACCTCGGGCGGGCACGCAGCGCCGAGAACGTGATCTGGGACATCGGCGTGCACGACATGGCGATCATGCTCTATCTGGTGGGCGAGGCGCCCGAACGCGTACGCGGCACCGGCCATCGCATGCTCGGGCTCGAGGTGGAGGACGAGGTCCACGTGCATCTGGAATTCGCCAACGACGTGCGTGGCAACATCCACACCTCCTGGCTCTGGCCCGAGACCGCCCGCCGCACCATCGTCCGCGGCGCGGCCGGGATGCTGGTCTACGACGAAGTCGCCCAGACCGTGACGCTGCACCGCAAGTGGATCGATGCCGATCTGCAGAACCACGACGAGGGCAGCGAGGTCGTCCATCGCGGCGACGGCCAGCCGCTGCGGCTGGAACTGCAGCACTTCATGGACTGTGCTCGCGAGCGCACGCCGTCGCGCTCGGACGGCGCCAGTGCCCTGGCCGTGGTCGAGACGCTCGAGCGCATCAATGCCGCCGTGGCGGAGTCGAGCCGCTACTGACACCACCCGGGGCGCCGCGTCCCGCGCCCGGCCGTTCGCCACGGCGCCGGGTCGGCACGGGGTCGGCCAGACGCGCCATGTCGACTGGAGCCCGAACGCGTCCGGCCTCGGCATGATCGTCGATAGACGGGCGGCGGGCATTCCTGGTGCGGGCCGGGTGCCTAAAACCACCGCAGGGCCGATGCGACGGACCATGGCGCATCGTCATTGGGTGGCTTCGGCCAACGCGCCTCGCGATCGATGCCCGAAAGGGGCCGCGCGGCGTCCGTCAGCGCCGGCTGGCCAGCCTGACCGCGCGGCGCAGCGGCGAGCGCGGCCGGAATGCAGGCGTCGGGCGCGCGTCCGCGAGATGTCCCGCGGGACGCCCGCGCGATCCGCTATAAGGCGCCGGTCTCTCGCGAAGCCCGGCTCTGCATGACGCTCAGGCCGGTGACCGCGGCCAGGATCAATATCATGCCGAGCACCTGGGCCGGTCTCAGGCCGTCGTTCATGACCAGCAGACCGAAGAGCGTCGCCGTGACCGGTTCGACCATCGCCACGATCGAGGCGGCGGTCGGCAGGCTGTGGCGAAGCCCGGTGATGTAGCAGTAGAACGACAGCCCCGCGCCGAGCAGCCCGAGCAGAACAAACCAGACGACGTCGGGAGACACGGTGACCGCGACGATCTGGCCCGGATCGGTCAGGGGCAGCAGCACCAGCGCGCCCGCTGCGAAGGCGATCGCGAGCACGCTCGGCGTCGGCCCATGTGCGCCGGCGTACTTGAAGCCGAAGATGAACAGCGCGTAGGACAGACCCGCGAGCAGGCCGCTGACGAGGCCGAGCAGGGTGATCGCGCCCGCCTCGGCGCGGTAGATGCCGGTCAGCAGCACGATCCCCGCCATGACCAGCGCCACTGCCGCCAGTTTCACCGGCGTGGGCCGCTCCGCCCCGCTGATGAACGACACCAGATAGACGAAGATGGGCGCGCTGTACATCAGCGTCGCCGCGACCGCCACGCTGCCTTCGCTGATGCTGATGAAATAGAAGGCGAAATTCCCGGCCACCCCGAGCCCCGCGACGAGCGACCAGAGCACGAGGCGCCGGTTGAGCGTCATGCGTCTGCCGCGCAGGCGCATGACGCCCAGCCAAAGCACCATGCAAGCCAGACCGATCAGGGCGCGCCAGAACGACATGGTCTCCGGGTCCCAGTCCCGGTCGATGAGCAGGCTGCCGAGGCCGCCGGCGAGCCCCCACTGAAAGGCGGCGAACATGACCAGTGCAATGGCCGAGAACTTCATTCGGTCTCCAGAACGAAATGCGGACTTCAGCCGGTGGGCGGAACGCTGACCGGCAGCGGTTGTAGCGGTGTAACTTTAGCCCGGATACCGCGCGGCGGCGCTCAGGCGGTGTGGTCTTCGTGGTGCCGACGCCCGGTGATGCGGTGGCCGCCGGTGCCCGCGGCGTCGCAGTCTACACGCCGGCCGCGCCTGCGGATGCGCGCGGCCCGCACGCCTGCTGTCGTCCCGACGGTGCGTATCCCCTTCCGATGAGCTTTTGCGTCTTGGACGGCGCTCCGGCGGCACGCCGGGGCGCCCGGCGCCTGCAGTGCCCGCGGCCGACAGGAGCGGGGACAGTCCGTGCGAGCAGCATTTGCCGGATGAGCGACGGCCCTCGAGCGCGCCTAGAGTTCGAATTCGGCGACCACGGGGACATGGTCGGAGGGACGCTTGCGCCCGCGCTCGCCCACATGCGCCCGGCAGTCGCGACAGGCGGAGGCCAGTGCCGGCGAGGCCAGCACGTGGTCGATGCGCAGGCCGGCGTTGCGGGCCCAGCCGCCGTTGCGGTAATCCCACCAGGTGAAGCGGTGCCGGCCCTCGCGCTCTTCGAACAGGCGCCAGCAGTCGGTCAGACCGGTGTCGAGCAGTTTCTCCAGGGCCGCGCGCTCGGGCGGCGAGCAGAGGATGCGGCCTTCCCATTTGTCGGGGTCGTGGGTGTCCTCGGGGCGCGGGGCGACGTTGAAATCGCCGGTGAGCACCAGCCGGTCGTGGACCGCGGCTTCGGCCGCCACCCATTCGGCCAGGGCAGCGAACCAGTCGAGCTTGTAGTCGAACTTGGGTGAATCCAGCGCCGCGCCGTTGGGGCAGTAGACGCCGATCACGCGTACGCCGGCCACGGTGGCCGCGATCACGCGCTTGTGTTCGTCGACCAGCCCCGGCAGGGCGAATTCGACATCCGTAGGTGCGTCTCGCGAGAGCAGGGCCACGCCGTTGTAGGTCTTCTGGCCGGTGAACACGCTGTGGTAGCCGGCCTCGGCGAAGGCCGCGCTCGGAAACCGATCGTCGGTGAGCTTGGTTTCCTGGAGTGCGAGCACGTCGACCGGATTGTTCTCCAGCCAGGCGAGGACGTGCTCCTGGCGGACGTTGAGCGAATTGACGTTCCAGGTCGCGATCTGCATCGGGGATTCCTTGCGTACGACAGTGCGTGATCCGTGCGGGGGGCGGCAGGGCGGAGTGCGGTTCGAGACCGTGCCTCCCCGCGGGCGCACGCGATGTATCGGGTTCTGTTCGAGCCGGTAGCCGGCCCCATTGTAATCGCCGCCGTGACGCTCGGTCGCGACGATCCGCCACCCAAACGTCTTGCCTGCCGCGGCCAGACGGGTTGGACAGTAGGCGGTGCCGCGGTGACGATCGTACTGCGGCATCAAGGCGTCCGGGCCCCGGCACGGTCGGCAAGAACGACACGGATTGCGGCCGGCCGTTCGGTGTCGTCGTGGGGTTGGACGTCATTACTTGCATAGTCCAGTCTGAAAAGCCGATGATCGATGCAATATCGTGCTCATGTGTCAACTACCACGATGGCGGCGGCACGCGCCGGCGCGTCGAGGGGCAATACGTGCGCACATTCGGCGGGATTGGGCCGAGCGGCTCGAATGCTCGCAAGGGGGGGGCCGTAATCCGCGGCGTCCGCGCTGCAGATGCGTTATTCCGGGGCAGAGCGAACGCGCGGCGGGGCACGTCGCAGAGGCCGAGGCGAAATGAACAGCAATCCCGAGCCCGAACCGGGTCATGACGCGCGTTCGTTTAATGAACACGAGCGTGGCTCGCCCGCAGCCATTGTCGGCCTCGGGGCGAGTGCAGGCGGTCTAGAGGCCTTCCAGGCGTTCTTCACCGCGATGGGCGACGACAGCGGTATGGCCTTCGTGGTCGTGTCGCATCTGGCGCCGGATCACCATAGCCAGTTGTCGGAGCTGCTCGCCAAGGTCACCCTAATGCCGGTGCGCATCGTGGACGCGCCGGTTGCCGTGCAGGCCGATCATGTCTACGTCATCGCGCCGAACCGGCATCTGGATATCCGTGATGGCAGGTTGCAACCGATGCCCATGGCGGCGCGCCACGGCATTCCGACCACGATCTATCGCTTCTTTCGTGCCCTGGCCGCCGATCAGGGCCCGAAAGCGGTGGGTATCGTGCTTTCCGGCAGCGGTAGTGATGGCAGCGAAGGTATCCGTGCGATCAAGGCCCATGGCGGACTGACCATCGTGCAGTCGCCCGAGACGGCCCAGTTCGACAGCATGCCGCGCAGCGCGATCGATACCGGCATGGCCGACTATGTATTGCCCGTCGAGCAGATGCCGACCGAGTTGCGGCGTTACGTTCGTCACGCCTACGTCGATGGCGGCGGGCCGCTGTCGGCCGATTCCGACGTGGCGGATGCGCCCTCGGAAACGCTGGACGCGATTCTCGATACGGTGCGACGTCGCCACGGCCACGATTTCCGTCACTACAAGGCCGGCACGCTCTCGCGGCGGGTCGAGCGGCGCATGGGCGTGTGCCAGGTATCGACATCGGACGCCTATCTGAAGATGCTGTCGGAGGATCCGCAGGAACTGGATCGCCTGTTCGCCGACCTGCTGATCGGGGTCACCGGCTTCTTTCGCGACCCGGCGGGTTTCGAGGCGCTCGAAGCGCAGGTGCTGCCCGCACTGGTGGGTCAGCGGGATAGCCCTGATCCGATCCGGGTGTGGGTGCCGGGTTGCGCCACGGGCGAAGAAGCCTACTCGATAGCCATTGTGCTGTACGAGGCGATCGAGGCGGCCGGCAGCCGGCAGCGTCTGCAGCTGTTCGCGACCGATATCGACGCCCGCGCACTCGAACAGGCCCGCAGCGGCGTCTTTCCCGAAACGATCGCGGAGGACGTGTCACCCGAGCGGCTGGAACGATGGTTCACGCGTATCGACCACGGTTTCAGGATTGACAAGAGCATTCGCGAGGTCACGGTCTTTGCGGTCCAGAACCTGATTTCGGATCCGCCGTTCTCGCGCATCGACCTGATCTGCTGTCGCAACCTGCTGATCTATCTGGATCAGGAGATTCAGAAGCGCGTCATTCGCCTGTTTCATTACGCCCTGCGGCCGCAGGGAGCGCTTTTCCTAGGCAATTCCGAATACATCGGCAAGCACTACGATCTCTTCTCGGTCATATCGCGCAAGTGGCGGCTCTATCGACGCATGGAGGGCGATACCCGCGGTCTGGGCGGGTTCGATCTGACCACGCCGGCGCCCGCCGAGCGTAGTGCGCCCGTGGTCCACGCGCCCGCACAGCCGGAAACGAGGCCGCAGCGGCGGATCGTCGAGGCCACACAGCGCTTGCTGCTCAGCGACTATGCACCGGCCAGTGTTGTGGTCACGGCCCGGTTCGAAACGCTATACATGCACGGCTCGGTGGGCGAGTTCCTCGATTTTCCCATGGGCGAGCCGACCACCCACCTGCTGACGCTGGCGCGGCGCGGACTGCGCAACAAGCTGCGTGCTGCCGTGAAGACGGTATTGGATGGTGGGCCCGCGCGGGTCGAGGATCAGGCGCGCATGTTGCGCGATCAGCAATACCGGGAGGTCAGGATCGTCGCGCGCCGGTTCACGCCGGCGGGCCTCGACGAGCCCTATGTGCTGATCAGTATGTGCGATGCGGACAAGGCCCCTTCGACGGAGGCGCCGGACAGGGTCTCGAACGACGGCGGCGATGCCGAGCTGGTCGCACAGCTGGAGCATGAACTGCGTTCGACGCAGGAGGAATTGCAGGCCTCGACGGAGGAGATGGAAGGGGCCAACGAGGAGCTCAAGGCCGCCAACGAAGAATCGTTGTCGATGAACGAGGAGCTCCAGTCCGCGAATGAGGAACTGGAATCCTCGAAGGAGGAGTTGCAGTCGCTCAACGAGGAGCTCAATACGGTCAATGCCGAGTTGCAGCAGAAGGTCGAAGAGGTCGAGCTGGCCAACAACGACCTCGTCAATCTGCTGAGCAGTACCGATATCGCAACGATCTTTCTGGACAAGCAGGGCCGGATCAAACGCTTCACTCCGGCAGCGACCGCGCTCTTCAACCTGATCGACAACGACATCGGACGCCCGGTGGACGATATCTCGAACCGTCTCAGTGCGCCGTTGGACCTGGCGGCGGACGTGCGCCGGGTGCTGGACACGCTGACGACCGTCGAGAGCGAGGAACAGACCGGCGAAGGCCGCTGGTTCATCCGGCGGATGCTGCCGTATCGCACGGTGGACGATCGTATCGATGGGGTCGTGCTTACGCTGTCGGAAATCACCGCGATCAAGGCCACGGAACAGGCGCTGCGGGCCACCGAGGCGCGCTTTCGTGGACTCTACGACGACAATCCGTTGATGTATCTGAGCCTGGACCGGCACGATCGGATCATCTCGATCAATCGCTTCGGCGCTCGGCAGTTGGGCTATGGCGACGAGGCGGTCGTGGGGCGGCCATTTGCCGATCTGCACACGGATACACGCGCCCTCGCTAGCGAGCTGCAGCGCTGTCGCGACAATGCCGGCGAGCCCCAGCGCTGGGAGACGCGGCTCGAGTGCGCCGATGGCAGCATGCTGTGGGTCCGGGCCAACGCCCGGCAGGCCCGGGACGCCGATGACAATCCGATCATTGTCATCGCCTGCGAGGATATATCCGAGCAGAAGCGGCTCAGCGAGGAGGTCTATTACCACGCCACGCACGATGCGCTGACCGGTCTGATCAATCGGCGCGAATTCGAACGTCTACTCGGGCGCGCGGTCGACAATGCGCGCGAACGCGGCGAAGTGCATGCCCTGTGCTATATCGATCTGGACAACTTCAAGGTGGTCAACGACACCTACGGCCACCACGCCGGCGACGAACTGCTGCGCCAGCTGACGTCCCGCATGCTGGAGACGATCCGCCAGCAGGACCTGCTCGGCCGGCTCGGCGGCGATGAGTTCGCTCTGCTACTCGACCACTGCTCGATCGAGGATGCCGAGCGAATTGCCAACGGCCTGATTGAAGCGATCGATGCTCAGGAGTTCCTGTGGCACGGCTATCGTCTGCGCGTCGGGGCCTGTATCGGCGCGGTGGCGATCGACGCGACCACCGGCCAGACGGCGACCGTGCTGCAGGCGGCCGATGCGGCCTGTTTCGCGGCCAAGGATGTGGGCCCGGGCACGCTGCAGCGCTATGGTGAGAACGACGCCGTGGTCAGGCGTCGGCGGATCGATATGAACTGGGCCAACCGTCTACGCAGCGCCCTCCGGGACGACCGCATCGAGATGTACGCCCAGTCGATCTGCGCGGTGGCCGATGACAGCGTGCGTGGCTACGAAACGCTCGTGCGCATGCGTGGCGCGGAGGACGAGCTGATCGAGCCGGACCGTTTCATGCAGGCGGCCCTGCGCTATGGGTTGATCCGGGAGCTCGACCTGGCCGTGCTGCGCAAGACGCTGGAGTGCCTGGCGGCGAACGTCGCGTTACTGGACGGCGTCGCGTGGGTGTCGATCAATCTCTCCGGCACCTCACTCGCCCATCCGGGCTGCGCAGAGACCACCATCGAGTCGATTCGCGCCTCCGGCGTCGATCCGACGAAACTGTGCTTCGAGATCACCGAAACGTCGGTGATCTCGAACCTGAGCCAGGCTCAGCACTTCATCGATGCACTGCACGGTTTCGGGTGCAGCTTCGCACTCGACGATTTCGGCGTCGGTCTCTCGTCGTTCCATTATCTGCGCGTGCTGCCGGTCGACTACATCAAGATCGACGGCAGCTTCATACGCGACATGCGCGATGATCGCTCCGTACGGGCCATGGTCGAGGCGATCAACGGCATCGCCCATCTGATGGGCAAGCAGACGATCGCCGAGTGTGTGGAGAGCGCGGCCATCATGGACGTCGTGCGCGCCCTGAAGATCGACTACGCCCAGGGCTTTCACTACGCCCGCCCGCTGCCCCCTGCTGGATGCGCTGCAGCCGGGCGCACCGGCGCCCGGCTCTGATGCCGATTCATTCGGCAAGGGGTCCGATACCGGAGCGCTGGACACCTAGGCGGCGCGCGGTTCGTCCAGGCCGCTGTGGCGCAGCAGCGCGTCGATCGACGGCTCGCGGCCGCGGAAGGCGATGAAGTTGTCGATCGCGTCCCGGGTGGCGCCCCGCTCCAGCACTTCGGTGAGAAAACGCCGCCCGGTGGTGGTGTCGAACAGCGTGGTCTCCTCGAACGCCGAGAAGGCGTCGGCGGAGAGGACTTCGGCCCATTTGTAGCTGTAGTAGCCGGCGGCGTAGCCACCCGCGAAGATGTGCATGAAGCTGTGCGGGAAGCGGTTGAACGACGGCGGCGTCATCACCGCCACCTCGGCGCGCACTGCGTCGAGCGTCTCCAGCACCCGCGCGCCGCGGCCCGGGTCGTAGTCGCGATGCAGGCGCAGGTCGAACAGCGAGAACTCCACCTGGCGCAGCATCTGCCAGCCGGCCATGTGGTTGCGCGAGGCGGCCAGCTTGTCGAACAGATCCGCCGGCAGCGGTGCGCCGGTCTCGTGGTGGGCCGCGAACAGGTCCAGCGACTCGCGCGCCCAGCACCAGTTCTCCATGAACTGGCTGGGCAGTTCCACCGCGTCCCATTCCACCCCGGCGATGCCGGCGACGGGCGCGTAGTCCACCCGCGTGAGCATGTGGTGCAGACCGTGGCCGAACTCGTGGAACAGCGTGGTGACCTCGTCGTGGGTGAGCAGCGCCGGGGCGTCACCGATCGGCGGCGAGAAGTTGCAGGTGAGAAACGCCACCGGCAGCTGGATGCCGTCGGCGTGCACGCGCCGATTCTGGAAGCCGTCCATCCAGGCCCCGCCGCGCTTGCCCTCGCGGGCGTATGGGTCGAGATAGAACACCCCCCGCGGCGCGCCGTCGGCGTCACGGATCTCGTAGACGGTGACGTCGTCGTGCCAGGTGCGCACATCGTGACGCTGACGGATGCGCACGTCGTAGAGCCGCTCGACCACCCGAAACAGGCCGTCGACGACCGCCGGCGCGGGGAAATAGGGCCGCAGATCCTCGTCGGAGAAGTCGTAGCGCTGCTCCTTGAGGCGTTCCGCGTAATAGGGCACGTCCCAGGCCTCGAGCGTGTCGATGCCGTCGGCGCGGGCCAGCGTGCGCAGGGCGTCGAGTTCGCTGCGGGCGGTGTCGCGGGTGCGCTCGGCGAGATCCAGCAGGAATCGCTCGATCTGGTCGGGGCTGTCGGCCATCTTGGTGGCCAGCGACTGTTCGGCGTAGTTGGCAAAGCCCAGCAGGCCCGCGGCCTCGTGGCGCAGCGCCAGGATCTCGTCCATCAGCGCGCTGTTGTCGTACTCGCCGCCGTTCGGGCCCACGTCCGAGGCGCGGGTCGAGAAGGCCTCGTAGACCTCGGCGCGCAGCCCGCGGTCGGCGGCGTGCGAGAGCACGGCGATGAAGCTCGGCGCGTCCAGCGTCACCAGCCAGCCGTCGAGATCCTTGCTCGCCGCGTTCTGCGCGAGCAGGGCGCGGGCGGAGTCGGGCAGGCCGGCGAGTTCGGTTTCGTCGGTGATGTGCCGACGCCAGGCCTGGGTCGCATCCAGCAGGTTCTGCTGATACGTGGTCGCCAGTTCGCTGCGGCGTTGGGCGATCTCGCGATAGCGGGCCTTGGCGTCGTCGTCCAGGGCCACGCCGGCCAGGCGGAAATCGCGCAGCATGTCGTCGATCACGCGCTGCTGCGCCGCGTCGAGGCGCGCGTACTCGGCCGAGTCGCGCAGGCGCTGCACGGCCTCGAACAGGTCGCCGTTCTGGCCGATCTCGGAGGAGAAGGCGGTCAGTTTCGGCAGGCAGGCCTGGTAGGCCTCGCGCCATGCCGGCGAGTCCATGACCGAGTGCAGATGCGACACCGGCGAGAATGCCCGCCCCAGCCGGTCCTGGGCGGCATCGACCGGGGCGATCAGGTTCGCCCAGGTCGGTGCGGTGTCGGCCGCTTTCGCGATCGCCTGGTCGACCGCGGCACGGGCCTCGTCGATCAGCGCATCCACGGCCGGCTCGGCGTGCGCGGGGGCGATGGCGTCGAATTCCGGCAGCTGGTCGGTCTCGACCAGACGCAGCAGGGGATTGTCGCGGGTGTCGGTCATGGGGTCGGTGTCCTGGCAAATGGGCGTGCGCGCCGCACGATAGCCCCGATCATGCGGGCCGCCGGGGCCCAATCCAAGAGGCGGCGCGGTCGGCGCTGCCGACCCTGACACGCCCGTCCGGGCCTTCTACAATGCCGGCACCGACATTCTGTGGACACGCCATGAGCGAACACTACGATCTCGTCGTCCTCGGCGGCGGCTCCGGCGGCGTGGCGACCGCGCGCCGGGCCGCGGCCCACGGCCGGCGCGTCGCCCTCGTCGAGCGCGGCCGGCTCGGCGGCACCTGCGTGAACATCGGCTGCGTGCCGAAGAAGGTCATGTGGCATGCCGCGGATTTCGCCGAACGCGCCGCGCACGCCGCCGACTACGGTTTTTCCGGCGCCCCGCCGACGCACGACTGGGCGCGGCTGGTCGCCAACCGCGAGACTTACATCCGCCGGCTGAATCGCATCTATGGCGGCAACCTCGACAAGGCCGGCGTGATCGTGGTGGAAGGCGAGGCCCGCTTCGTCGACGAGCGCCGCATCGCCGTCGGCGAACGCGAGTTGAGCGCGGACCATGTGCTCATCGCCACGGGCGGCAAGCCGCAGTGGCCCGAGATCCCGGGCGCTGCCCTCGGCACGGATTCCGACGGTTTCTTCAGCTGGACCGAACGGCCCCGGCGGGTGGCGATCGTCGGCAGCGGCTATATCGCCTGCGAACTCGCCGGGGTGCTCAACGGTCTGGGCAGCGAGGTGACGCTGCTGCTGCGCCGCGAGCACGTGCTCAAGGAGTTCGACGCGCTGCTCGGCGAGACGCTCATCGAGCGGATGCGCGAGGCCGGGATCGACGTCCAGATGAACCGTTCGGCGGCCGAACTCGTCGAGGCCGGCGAGGGCGTGGCGGTGCGCTTCGAGGACGGCGACACCTCGGCGCCCTTCGATCGCCTGATCTGGGCGATCGGCCGGCGTGCCAACAGCGATGCCATCGGCCTCGAGCGGATCGGCCTGGAGGTCAACGCCGACGGCACCGTTCCGGTCGATGCCTGGCAGGACACCGTCGTGCCGGGCGTGCACGCGCTCGGCGACGTCACCGGCGCGATCGAGCTCACGCCGGTGGCGATCGCGGCCGGCCGCCGGCTGGCCGACCGCCTGTTCGGCGGCAAGCCGGATTCGCGGCTGGATTATCACAACATCCCCACGGTGGTGTTCACGCATCCGCCGATCGGCAGCGTCGGCCTTTCCGAGACCGAAGCGCGCGCCGAGTACGGCGACGCGGCCGTCACGGTCTACACCAGCCACTACGTCGCGCTCTATCACGGCGTGCTCGAGCACAAGGTGCCCAGCGACATGAAGCTCGTCTGCGTGGGTGACGACGAGCGCATCGTGGGTGCCCATGTCATCGGCGACGGCGCCGACGAGATGCTCCAGGGCTTCGCCGTGGCCGTGAAGATGGGCGCGACCAAGGCCGATTTCGACAATACCGTGGCGATTCATCCGACGAGTGCGGAAGAGTTCGTCACCATGACCTGAACGCGCCGGCGACGGTGGCGACTGGCGACGAATCGCGTCACCCGGCGGCGGTCCGCCCGGCCCGCTGGCCGGCGGGACGCGGCCGCCGGCAGTGGGCGGCGTCGGCGTGTGCCGCCGGCATCCCGCGCGGCCGGACATGCGCCGGGCACGCCTAGCGTGGCCATGGCCCGCGCCCTCGTCGTGAGTCTCGTCTCGGGCCTGCTGGCGGCCTGTTCCGGCCAGTTCTGGGCCAACGCGCTCACCCCGCGCTGGGGCTACGACCGCCACGCCGACATCGCCTACGCCGACGGCGACCGCCAGCGCCTGGATGTCTATGTGCCCGATCGGCTCGCAGCCGGCGCCCCCGTGGTGGTGTTCTTCTACGGCGGCAGCTGGCAGGACGGCGACAAGGCGGGCTATCGCTTCGTCGGCCAGGCGCTGGCCTCGCGCGGGTTCATTGCCGTGCTGCCGGATTATCGGCTCTACCCCCCGGCGCGTTTCCCCGCCTTCGTCGAGGACGGCGCCCGGGCCGTGGCCTGGGCGCTCGAGCATGCCGCCGATTACGGCGGCGATCCCGGTCATCTGTTCGTGGCGGGGCATTCCGCCGGCGCCCACATCGCCGCGATGCTGGCCGCGGACCGACGCTATCTCGCGGCCGCCGGCGCGTCGGTGGGCGATCTGGCCGGGCTGGTCGGCATGGCCGGACCCTACGATTTCCTGCCGATCGAAGATCCGGTGCTACAGGCGATCTTCGCGCCCCGGGCCGCCTGGGCACGCACCCAGCCGATCCATTTCGTCACCGGCGAGGCGCCGCCGATGCTGCTCATGCACGGCGCCGCCGACCGAACCGTGGCGCCGGAAAACAGCCGAAACATGGCGTCCCGGGTCAATGATCGGGGCGGCGAGGCCCGATTGAAAATCTATCCCGAAACCACCCATGTGGGGCTGATCGCACCCCTTGCGGCGCCGCTGCGTCTTGCCGGAAACCAGCTCGACGACATTACTGATTTCGTTACGAAAGTGGTCTCGGACAGGAACCGTTAAGCTTCATCGTGTAGGGTTATGGTCCTATTTGAGCGGTAAACCGATCATGCGTCGTTTCAAGGCAGTGACGATCAGCGTGCTCGCACTGTTGTGCGCGGCCACCCTGCCCGCCCAGGCGGAGTCGGTCGAATGGAAGGAACTCAGCGTCTCGGCTTCGGCATACAATTCCGTGCCCTGGCAGACGACCGCCGACAAGCCGGCGGTGGCCGCCTGGGGCGACGAGCTCCGGCCCGGCATGCGGGCCATCGCGGTCTCGCGGGATCTCGTCGATCAGGGGCTGACCCACGGCGCCCGGGTCAAGATCGAAGGTCTGCCGGGGGTCTATGTCGTGCGCGACAAGATGGCCAGTCGCTGGAACAACAAGATCGACATCTACATGGGCAAGGACGTTCAGGCCGCTCGTGAGTGGGGGGTCCAGAAGGACATCCAGATCAGCTGGGCCGAGCCGAACGACAGCTGAGGCCGGCCGCCCCGGCGGCACAATTCACAGGACAAGGAGAGACGATGTCCGGGCAGCTCGTACTGCTACGCCACGGCCAGAGCCAGTGGAATCTCGAGAACCGCTTCACCGGCTGGGTGGACGTGGATCTGACCGACACCGGTCGCGCCGAGGCCCGTGCGGCCGGGCGGATGCTGGCCGCGGAAGGGCTGCGCTTCGACATCGCCTTCACGTCGGTGCTCCAGCGCGCGATCAAGACGCTCTGGCTGGCACTCGAGGAAATGGAGCAGCCCTGGGTGGACGTCGTGCGCCACTGGCGCCTCAACGAACGCCACTACGGCGGGCTCCAGGGGCTGGACAAGGCCGAGACCGCCGCTCGCCACGGCGACGAGCAGGTGCATGTCTGGCGCCGCAGCTATGACGTGCCGCCGCCGGAGATGGCCGCCGATGATCCGGGTCATCCGCATTTCGATCCGCGCTACGCGCATCTGGATGCGCGCGTGCTGCCCGGCACCGAGTCGCTGGCGCTGACCCTGGATCGGGTGCTGCCCTACTGGCACGACGCGATCGCGCCGCGGCTCAAGGCCGGCGAGACGGTGCTGGTCACCGCGCACGGCAACAGCCTGCGTGCGCTGGTGAAGTATCTTGACGGTGTCGCCGACGATGTGATCACCGGGGTCAACATCCCCACCGGCATCCCGCTGCGGTATCGGCTCGACGGCAACCTCAATGTGGTCGAGTCGGGCTATCTCGGCGATGCGGCGGCCGCCGAGCAGGCCGCGCAGGCGGTGGCCGACCAGGCCCGGGCCAAGTAACGTCGGGCGCGTGGCGCGCGGACAACCCGGGCTTGCTGACGGCGTGGTCGAACGCCGAACGGCCCGCAGGCGTGAGGCCTTAGGCCGGGGCTGGGCTCGTCCAGCGGTTCAGGCGCTTCGGCCCGCGTCCATATCCACGCCCACGCTCTGGGTCCTCGGCGTCCAGGGCTTGTTGGCATCTCATACGAGCGGCGAATTGGCGACCGCACCTCGTGTGCGGCAAGGCGCGAGTCGCCGACCGTGGCGCGCCATGATCAAGACTTGCAACGCCGCAACGCGGGATGTGCGGCCCCAACCCTTCGGGCCAAGCGCTGTGGCGCGGCCATCCCGCGTTGTCGCACGCTGGCGCAGTGTGACTGGCGCGGCGCGCACGACGCCTCGTCTTGCCGCACCACAGCGATTGACGCGGACTCGCGTGACGTGTTGACGGGCCTTAGCTGCGCAGCGTGTAGCGCAGTGTCCGACCATCCGGCGCCAGCACGCCGGCGTCGATGAGCCACAGGCGGGCGTCTTCGGCGTCCTCGGCGAACCACGCCGCGGCGCTGCCCAGGCGAAAGGTGTAGCCCCAGGCGTCCATGTCGGCGCACATGCGCTGGCGGTCCATGCCGGCCAACGCGTCGGCCGCCAGGATCTGCCAGTAGCAGACCGCATTCTCCTCGTCGTAGTCGCCGCCAGCGTTGGTGTCGAGCCCGGCGCGGCGATCGGCGTCCATGCACACGTAGTGGCCCGCCTCGTGGAGCGCCGAGTGCACCGGGGTGTCGGCGCGCACGTAGAGTCGGTCGCCCAGCAGGCCCGCCTCCTCGTCGCCCCAGAAGCTGCCCGGGATCGCCGCGCCGTCCGCGACGCTCACCAGCTCGATGCCGAGGCGCTCCAGCAGCGCCCGCAGCGACGCCTGGCCGAGCGTGCCCACGGTGAGCACGGCGCCCGGGGTGGGCACGACGGGGTCGGTTTGGCGTACAGTATCGGCGTCGTTCAAAGCGAAGGTGGAACGTGAAACCGCTTGCAAAATCCTATCTGATGATGGCCCTGGCTGCCGCCCTGACCGTGACCGGCTGCGCCTCCGGGCCCACCGGCGAACAGGCCCAGACCGCGGCCTCCAACCGTGTGATCGAGGCCTACAACGTGCCGGACCTGCTCGCCCAGGCCGCTCCGGCCGTGGTCGAGTCGCTCGAGAACAACGTGCCGGACAGCGTGAGCCAGGCCGAGCGCCAGCGCCTGCGTGACGCGGTCTACGACGTCTATGCCCCCGAGAAGCTCCAGGCCGGCGTGGCCGAGCGTCTGCGCGAACGCGCTGCCGAGGCCGATCGCAAGCCGGCGCTGGCTTCGGCCGCGGACAAGCTGGCCGCGCCGCTGGCCACGCGCATGATCGAGCTCGAGTCCGCGGCCGGCAGCGACGACTTCGCCGAGGGCTTTCGCGCCTTCGTCGACCAGCCGGCGACCGAGGCGCGCAAGCAGCGTCTGCGCATCATCGACGGCTTGGCCGACGACATGGAGGTCATCTCGCTGCAGACCGAGTTCAACGTCACCCTGCTGCGGGGCATGATCAAGGGCCGCGACGCCGTGGTCGACCCGGCCCAGCAGGCCAGCGACTCGCGCGTGGAGCAGATGGTCAGCAACACTCGCGAGGGCATTCGCGACCAGCTCGAGCAGCGCGTGCCGCTGATGCTGCTCTATGTCTATCGCGACGTGGATGACGCGACACTGCAGCAGTACGCGGATCTGCAGGCCGAGTCGGACATGACCTGGACGAACCAGGCGCTCCGGCAGGCGATCACCGACACGCTGGCGGCCGCCGGCGAGCGGATCCCCGAGCAGATGAACGCCGGCACGGGCGCGTAACGCCATGCCGATGCTCGATTCCGACACCGCCATTCGTGAAACGCTGGCGCGGGCGCGTCGTATCGCCGTGGTCGGCCTGTCGTCGAAGGCCGATCGGCCCTCCCACGGCGTGGCCGAGGCCATGCAGAGCGAGGGCTATCAGATCGTGCCGGTCAACCCGAACGAGGATCAGGTCCTGGGCGAGAACGCCTTTCCGGACCTGCGCCACGTCACCGGCATGCCCGACATGGTCGATGTCTTCCGCGCGCCCGAACATGTGCCCCAGATCGTCGACGCCTGCATCGAGCGTCGCGTGCACGCGCTCTGGCTGCAGGAGGGCGTGATCCACGAGGCGGCCGCGCAGAAGGCCGCCGACGCCGGCATCGACGTGATCATGGACCGCTGCATGCTCAAGGAATACCGGCGGCTGCTCGGCTGAACGCGCGAACGGGGCCCCGTGCGGATGATGCCGCCCGGGCGTCTCGGGGCGGATGCGGGCCGCGCGGTCGGGTACCCTCTGCAACGCCGATTGGGCTCTGTCATGGACAGGTGTAGCCGTCCTGATCAGACGGACAGCTTGGCTTTGCCGCTCGACAGTGTTCGGCCCGCAGCGGGTTGGCGGGTCCCTCCGGCGCGAGGGCTGGGCGTTCCCACGCCGGCTTGCGGGGCGGGGTTGGCCGTGTGTTTGGCCATTTCGCTCATCGATTCCGATCGGTCGCGTCACGGTCGCCGACGCACTCCCTTGTCGTGCCGCCGCCCGGTGGGTGGATTACACGGGGCCGACTCAACCCCGGACATGACCGGGTCATGGCGTCGAATCGATGCCTGTTTTTCGGCTCTTGAGTGGGCGCGGCCTCTTTTTATTGTCGGCCTTGCGCTTCCGTACTGCGACGCGTCTTTGTCGCCGCGTAGCGATGCGCGCTCTGAATCAGCGCCCGGAAAAGCTTGGTTCGCGCTTCGCCAGGAAGGCGTCTCGGCCCTCCGAGAAATCGGCTGTCGAGAACAGTAGAGCCTGGGCGTCGGCCTCGGCGGCCAGGAACGTCTCGCTGGACAGCGGTAGGCGCGCCAGCATCTGCTTGGTCATGGTATGGGCGAGCGGTGCGCCCGATGCGATGCGTGTGGCCAGCGTGAGCGCCTCGTTGAGCGCATCGCCCGCCGGTGTCACCACCTCTGCCAGTCCCCAGGCTTCGGCGGTCTTCGCATCGACCAGATCGCCGGTGAGCGCGAGCAGTTTAGTGCGGCCCAGGCCGATGCGCGCAGGGAGTGTGAACAGCAGGCCGAGGTCGGGCATCACGCCCACACGGTTGAACGGCGCACCGAAATGGCTATCTCCGCCAGCTATGATCAGATCGCAGGCAGTGGCAAGCGAGAGACCGGCGCCGACCGCCTTGCCCTCGACGGCCGCGATCACGGGCTTCGGTCCCTCGTAGAGCTGGCGAAATAGACGATGGACACGTTGGAGTCGTGGCCGGCCGCTGACCGCGTCGAGTTCTGTCATCGACGTGATATCGCCACCGGCGCAGAAGACTGGTCCCGAGCCCGCCAGTACGATTGCGCGAATATCGTCCCGGTCCAGCGTCTTGTCGAGAATATCGGCAAGGGCTGCGCGCAACGCGAGCGTGAGCGCATTGCGACGACGTGGCTCGTTGAGTCGGATCAGGCGGACGCCATCGAAATCTTGAACGACACAGGGTGCGGCACCGTCCGGGATAGTATCGATATCGAATACGCGCATGCCTAAGTCCTATGATGAGGCTGATTAAACTCTATACGAAATAACTTGATTGCGACAAGCAAGAATAACTAGCATGGCTGTTCTGCTTCGCGGTCCAGCGGATGGGACCGTTACGGGCGAACCGGCCGGCCGATGGCCGCAACGGTGCCGGTCCTGGAAAAACGTTCGATAGAAAAGCGATACCGCATTCGACGCCGGGTGCGTCCGAATATGCGTACGGGAGGACAAGATGACGACATTGCGGGAATGGGCGCAACGCCAACCCGGGAAACCGGCCTACACGATCGCCGATACCGGCGAACACCTGACCTATGCCGAGCTCGACCGCCGTGCCGATGCAGGAGCCCGGTGGATGGCCTCGGCCGGTCTGGCGGCCGGCGACGTCATCGCGGTATTGATGGAGAACGGGCTGCGGCTGCTCGAGATCGCCTGGGCGGCCAAACGCGCAGGGGTCTACTACACACTGATCAGCCGTCATCTGCAGGCTGACGAGATCGCCTACATTCTCGACAACAGCGAGGCACGCTGGTTGCTCTCCAGTGCGGCACTGACGCCCGTTGCCGGTGAGGCCCGACACCGTGCGACTGCGCGCGACATTGTTCACTACGGAGTCGGTGTCGGAGCGAGCGACGCCGTATGTGATTACGATCAAGCGATATCGGCGTGTACGCACACACCGGATCTTTCGAGTCGGCCGGTGGGGCGAGAGATGCTTTATTCCTCCGGAACCACCGGCCGGCCCAAGGGTGTATGCAAACCCATGCTGTCGTCCGAATACCGGGGGCACCTGGAGCCCGACATTGCGCTTTGGCAACGCATCTTCGATGTGGGGGCCGATAGCGTCTATTTGTCGACCGGGCCGCTTTATCACGCTGCGCCGCATGCCTACTGCATGCGGACCGTGGCCTGTGGTGGCCACTGTGTGGTCATGAAACGCTTCGACGCCGAGGCCGCACTGGCCGCCATCGAGACTTATCGGGTGACCCACAGCCAATGGGTGCCGACCATGTTCGTACGCTTGCTCGATCTGCCGGCGGCGACGCGCCGGCGCTACGATCTGTCGAGCCTGCGCTATGCCATTCATGCCGCCGCGCCGTGCCCGATCCATGTCAAAGAGCAGATGCTGGCGTGGTGGGGAGCGGTGGTCTGGGAGTATTACGCGGGCTCGGAAGGCATCGGTCAGACTGTTATCGGCCCGGCGGAGTGGCGGCAACGCAAGGGGTCGGTCGGCCGCCCGACCGTGGGCGAGCTGCATATCCTGGACGACGACGGTCGTGAATTGCCGCCGGGCGAGATAGGCACGATCTACTTCGCCAATGGACCGCGATTTGAATACCGCAACGATCCGGAGAAGACCGCCAGCGTATATCGTGACGACGGCATGGCGACGCTGGGTGATTTGGGCCACGTCGATGAGGCGGGGTATCTGTATATCAGCGATCGGCGCGCCGACCTGATCATTTCGGGTGGGGTGAACATCTATCCCAAGGAGATCGAGGAGGTGTTGCATCGGCACGCCCAGGTCGGCGACTGCGCGGTGGTGGGTGTCCCCGATCCGGAGTATGGCGAAGCCGTGCTGGCCTGCGTGTTGCCGTGCCCTGGTGTGGCCGCTTCGGAAGCGCTGGCCTCCGATCTGGTGGCGCACTGCCGCGAGGCGTTATCGCATGTCAAAGTACCGCGTCGCATCGAGTTCCTCGATGCCTCGCCGCGCCAGGAGAATGGCAAGATCCCGCGTCGCCTGCTTAAAGCACGCTATCGGTCAGCCGGGAATGC
The DNA here is from genome assembly GCF_003788635.1 of Salinisphaera orenii subsp. orenii MK-B5. Lineage (GTDB taxonomy): Bacteria > Pseudomonadota > Gammaproteobacteria > Nevskiales > Salinisphaeraceae > Salinisphaera > Salinisphaera orenii. The sequence goes on along the minus strand of NZ_AYKH01000042.1, from coordinate 124,956 downwards.
TAGTTGCGGTCCGGGGTAAGCGCGCGTAATACAAGGAACTTGTAGTTCTCGAACATACGATCCAAGTCGAAAAGTTCCGGTTGCAGCTGCCACTGATACACCGTGCCGAACATGCATGAATAGAAGCTGGCCGCAAAGCCGGCGGGATCGGTCGCGGCATCGATAGTGCCGTCGGCGATGCCCTGCTCGACCCAGCCCCGCACGTCTCGCAGCTGGATGCTGTGGTGGGCAGCGAGTTTCGCATTGAGCGCCGAGGGGTGGCCGACCGCGTCGTACCACAGCATGATCATGGCCTGATAGTGCCGGGGCGCGCAGCGGAGATAGCGCCGAAATGCATCCGTCGCTGCCAGGATCGCGTCGAGACCGCGTTGGTCGCCCAGTTCGCGTTCGAGCTGCTCACGCCAGTGTCGCCGGCTGTAGAGGAGCACTTCGAGAAACAGGCCCTCCTTCGAGCCGAATCGATAGTTGGCCAGACCGCGACTGTAGCCGGCGCGTTCGCCGACTTCCTTGAGCGTGGTGCCGCGCGAACCGCGTTCCAGGATCAGATCGATGGCAGCCTCGATGAGACGACGACTCGATTCCTCGGTGCGCTCGGCCTGAGTTCGGCGACGCGGGGTACGATGGTCGGTCGAGGTGCTGCTCATTTGATGATCCTCACGGCGGCTGCGTCGATCTGCTCGGTTTCTGCTATAGCGCGCGGACCTCGCTCAGGGCCTGCCGGTATTCGTCGATCAGCCTCTCGATCAATACATTGGCAGGAGCGGTCTCGATGATGGTGCCCACCCCGTGGCCCGCACTCCAGACGTCGCGCCAGGCCTTGATCTGTTTGGTGCCGTGTTCAGCCACCCTGAGCTGCGCTTTGTCGCCGGCCGGAAGATCGACCGGGTCCAGCCCGGCCGCGCGAATGCTCGGTGCTAGATAGTTGGCATGAACCCCGGAAAACAAATCAGTATAGACGATATCAGCGGCTTCGGCGTTTAGAACCATCTGTTGATAATCAGACGCCGCGTTGGCTTCTCGGGCGGTGATGAAAAAGCTTCCGAGATAGGCCAGGTCGGCGCCGAGCGCCCGGGCAGCCAGTATTTGACGCCCCTGGGTGATTGCGCCGGACAGCAGGATCGGTCCGTCGAAAAAAGAACGGACCTCGGAAACGAAGGCGAACGGGCTGAGCGTGCCGGCATGACCGCCGGCGCCAGCGGATACCAGAATCAATCCGTCGACCCCGGCGGCAATCGCCTTGTGCGCATGGCGCGTGCTGATCACATCATGAAACACCAGGCCGCCATAGGCGTGCACGCTCGGCACCACGCGCTCCGGCGCGCTGAGGCTCGTGATCACGATCGGTACTTCGTGCTCGGCACAGATCGCCAGATCGTGCTCGAGTCTCTCATTGCTCGGATGACAGATCAGGTTGACCGCATAGGGCGCGATCCGGGCCGAGGGATCTTCGGTGCGCGCCTGCTCCAGGGCGTCTTCGATGCGTGTCAGCCAGATGGCGAGCTCCGATTCGGGGCGGGCGTTAAGTGCCGGAAAGGAGCCCACCACACCGGCCTTGCACTGCGCGATGACCAGCTCGGGGCCGGAGAGGATGAACATGGGTGCCGCGACCGCTGGCAGTGCGAGTGTGTCGTTGAGCATGCCGGGCAGCGCGCCTCCGGCATGTGTCGTGGCCGATTGTTGCGGGTTGGTCATCGCGGTGCCATCCGCAGTGCCCCGTCGAGCCGTATGGTTTCGCCGTTGAGCATCGGATTGGCCACGATGTGGGCGGCCAGGTTCGCGAACTCCTCGGCCTTGCCCAGACGCGACGGGTTCGGCACGGCACTGCCCAGCGACTCGCGTACGGGCTCCGATAGATTGGCGAGCAGCGGCGTATCGAACAGCCCGGGTGCGATGGTGCATACACGGATCTGCTTGCTCGCCAGATCGCGAGCGGCAACCAGCGTCATGCCGACCACGCCGGCCTTCGAGCTGCTGTATGGGATCTGTCCGATCTGGCCCTCGAAAGCGGCGATCGAGGCTGTGAGAACGCATACGCCGCGTTCGTCGTCGATTGGTTCGTTCTGGGCCATGCGCGTGGCCGCAAGGCGCAGGACGTTGAAGCTGCCGATGACGTTGAGCCTGACGATCGCTTCGAATGTCTCGAGCGAGCCGGGGGAGCCGTCCTTGTTGACTAATCGCAACGGCGCGCCGCGGCCGGCGCAGTGCACGACCGCGCGCAAGCTGCCGAGCGTCTCGGCGCTATCGAAAGCCGCGTTCATCTGATCGGTATCGGTCACATCTGCGTGCACAAAGCACGCCCGATCGCCGAGCTGGGCCACGGCCTGTTCACCGACCTCGTCGTTGATGTCGCAAACGACGACATGGGCCCCGTCGGCAATCAGCTGGTGGGCGCTGGCAAGCCCCAGGCCGGAGGCGCCGCCGGTGACGACTGCGCTCATGTTCTGCATTTTCACTTGTTGCGTCTCCCTGCGTTTTAAGTTGTTCGGGCGCTTTGCGGCGACGTCAGTCGAGCCGTTCGATGATGGTGGCGTTGGCCATGCCGCCGGCTTCGCACATGGTCTGCAGTCCGAAACGTCCGTTGCTGTCCTCGAGCGCGTGCAGCATTGTCGTCATCAGCCGCGCACCCGAGGCACCCAGGGGATGGCCGAGTGCGATGGCGCCACCGCGCGGATTGAGGCGTGTATCGTCGGCGTCGAATTCGCGTTGCCATGCGAGTGGCACGGGAGCGAACGCTTCGTTGACTTCGTAGTGATCGATGCCACCAATCTGCATGCCCGCCTTAGCCAGTACGCGTCGTGTTCCCTGAATCGGGCCGGTGAGCATCAGTAGCGGGTCGTCGCCGCAGACGTCGAAGGCGATGAAACGCGCGCGCGGTTTCAGCCCTAGTTCCTCTGCTTTCGCGCGGCTCATGATCAGCATCACGCTCGCGCCGTCGGTGATCTGGGACGAGTTGCCGGCCGTGATATGCCAGCCGATATCCGGGAAGCGCGCCTGAAATTCGGCGCTCTCGAAAGCGGGTGTCAGCTCGGCGAGAGCGTCCGCCGTAGTGCCCGGCCGGATCGTCTCGTCGGCGTCGAAAAGCCCGCTTTCGGTTGCCACGGGAACGATTTCGCGATCGAAACCGCCCCCGGCACGGGTCTCCTCCGCGCGTTGATGCGAACGCGCCGAGTACTCGTCGAGCTCGCGGCGCGATAAACCCCAGCGTGCTGCGACAAGTTCCGCAGAGATTCCCTGGCCGACCAGCCCGGGGTCGTAACGCTCGCCGACGGAGGGGCCGAAGGGGTCCTTGTCTTGGCGGGCCATGCCGAGCGGTACGCGGCTCATCGATTCCAGGCCGCCGGCGATCGTGATGTCGTAGGCTCCCGCCATGATGCCCTGAGCCGCGAAGTGGACCGCTTGCTGGCTGGAGCCGCATTTGCGATCGATCGTCGTCGAGGGCACATGCTCGGGAAAGCCGGCGGCCAGCGCCGCCATTCGGCCGGGTGTGGCCGATTGTTCGCCGACCTGGCCCACGCAGCCGATCAGGATGTCGTCGATCAACGCGGGATCCAGTTGATTGCGGTCGGTCACCGCGGCCAGAGCGGTCGACAGCAGCTCAACGGGGTGCGTGCCGGCAAGTCGACCGCTGGCCTTGCCCTTGGCCATCGGTGTGCGGATTGCGTCAACGATGACGGCCTCGTGGTGCATGCTGAAGCCTCCTTGCAGGGAGTGGTGTCGGAGATGCCGAGCAGAGTCCGGCTCGGCAAAGCGGTCCGCGGCGATGCGTATGCCCTAATGGCTGCGACTATAATTTATATACTTGTAATCGACAAGCAAGTAATGTTTCTATACCAATAACCGGTCGCTAGCGTGACGACCTTGACGAGCGCAGACGGTGGCACCGCCCAGAACGACAAGCGCGAGATAAAGCGGTTGATGTACGCCTTGAACTCTGTATACGGTATACATAAAGGCGGCTACTACGTGCGGCACGGACACTTAAAACGATCGCGCAGGCCGGTCGGCGACAACAATTAAAACCATGGCAGCCCGGTGTAACGGGCCAGCCCTAACCAGCATCAAGGCGAGCGGCCATCGATGCATCAGGAGGAGAGCGATGAGGCGTTTGTTCACGAAGATCGGATACGCGGGGCTGATTCTTGTCGGCTGTATCGCTGCGGTTTCCGTTCACGCAGCGGAGAATTTCGTCTATGGCAGCTATGTGCCCCGGTCTCATACCTTCCATGTAGACGGTCTCGAGCCTTACTTCGAGGCACTCGAGGAGCAAAGCGACGGCGAGCTGCAATTTCGCCTGCTGTCGGATGGAACGATGGTGGGTAGCAGCAACACGCTCACCGGCATCCGCAACGGGACGGTGGATATGGGGCTGGTCGTGGATGTCTATATACCCAGCACTCTGCCTACCGAAGCGACGCTCAACGAGCTCGCCCTGTTCGCTGACAACGAGGTCAGTGCAGCGGCGGCCATGACGGAAACAGTGCTGCTTCATTGTCCTCAATGTCTGGAGGAGTGGAAGCAGGCCGGCGCCAAGCCGATCGCCTTCTATTCGACCTCGCCGTACTACTTGATGTGCAACAGCGCGGTCTCCGATCTGGCCTCGATACGCGGCAAGCGGATCAAGTCGGCCACGGCCTGGAACGGGCTGGCGGCACATTTCGGCGCGACGCCGGTGAGTATTGCCACCTCGGAAACCTATGAAGCGCTCAGTCGTGGGCAGGCCGACTGCGCTTTTGCGGGCGCCGCTTATCTCAAGAGCTACGGGCTGGCCGATGTCGTCGATTATATCGTCGACATGCCGATGGGCACTTTCATGGGTGCAAGCTTCATCAACATGAATACGCAGCGCTGGCAGGCATTGACTCCGGAGCAGCGTGAGCTGTTCAAGCGCAATGCGGCCCAGGCGATCGTCAATGTCTCGCGCGGCTACGCCAATGACGCGGCCGAAGCATTTGAAACCGCCCGAAACAGTGGGGTGACGTTCGTCGAGCCGGGCGAGCCGCTGAAAACCAGCTACGACAAGTACCTGGCCAAGGAACGTGAGCGCGTGGCCGCGCTGGCCGAAAAGCGGGGTGTGAACAATCCGGAACAGCTCGTCGACGACTACCTGACGCGGCTCGACAAGTGGGAGCGGATTGTCGAGAAAGCCGACGGCGACAATGAAAAGCTCGTCGAGGCAATCAACGAGCGGATCTATTCAAAGGTCGAGTTCTAGACGGTCAGCGCCTCCTGATCGCATGGATCCCGGAGTACTGTCGATGACGCATCTGATCGATGGGCTGCGCCGTCTGCTCGTGTTCGTGGCCAGCTTGGCATTGGCTGCCATGGCCATCCATATCGGCGCCGACGTGGCGAGCAAGTATCTGTTCAATGCGCCGCTCTACGGCACGATCGAAATCGTGAAGTACTACTACATGGTCGCGGTAACGGTCCTTCCGCTGGCTGCAGTGGCCGCGGCCGGGGAACACGTGATTGTGGAAGTCTTTACGCAACGGCTGACCCCGCTCTGGCGGCGTCTGATGGATGGCATGGCGGCCGTTCTGACCTTGATTTATCTCGCCGTACTGGGGTGGGCCTGTCTGCAGGGCGCCATGGGCGCATATCGCAGAGGCGAGTATCAGGATCTGTATCTGTTCGATCTGCCGACCTGGCCGATGCGTTGGGTGTTCTTTTTCGGCGTGCTGGGTATGGCGCTGGTTGTCGGCCTTCAGATCGCCCGTTTGCTGGGCGGTCGGGCGCGGGATCGGGATGCCGAATCCGCGTAGCTATAGAACGGCATTGATGTGGCGCATGGCTGCGATACGGGACTCTTGCGTTCGCCAGCGGCCGGACAAGCCCTGCGTTAACGCTTTACGAACGACCGCCCGGGAGTGTGGGTAATGGCGCCGGAAACAGTAGGCATAATCGGTGTGGCCGCGTTACTGGCCCTGCTTGCTCTACGCGTACCGATCGGCGTGGCACTCGGGGCCGTGGCGCTATGCGGGCTGTACTATCTGCGGGGTTTCGGCGCGATGCTCGGCTCGGCCGAAAGCATGTCGTTCGCCTTTGTCACGAGTTGGGAACTGTCGGCGATACCGCTGTTCATCCTCATGGGGGCGATCAGTTTTCATGCCGGGCTGGCGGCCAGCATCTATCGCGCCGCGCGGCTCTGGTTGTCGGGGTTGCCCGGCGGGCTCGCGGTGGCCACCAACTTCGCCTCCGCCGGTTTTGCAGCGGCATCGGGCTCGTCGCTCGCGACCGCTGCGGCGATGGGCCGGCTTGCGATTCCGGAGATGCTCAAGGCCGGTTATCAGCCGGCGTTATCGAGCGCAGTCGTGGCGGCGTCGGGAACGCTTGGCTCCATGATCCCGCCCAGCATCATGCTCGTGCTCTATGGCCTGTTTGCCCAGCAACCGGTGGGACAGCTCTTGCTCGCTGGCCTGCTGCCGGGACTTCTGACCGCCTGCGTCTATGGCGCGATGATCATCGTGCGCTGTCGTTTCGACAAGCGCCTCGCTCCCAAGAGCGACGAATCGATCAGCTGGTCGGATCGGCTGGCCGTGCTCGGCGAAGTCTGGCCGCTGCCGTTGCTGATTCTGGCAGTGGTGGGCGTGATCTATGCGGGGATCGCAACCGCGACCGAGGCCGCGGCAATCGGCTGCATCGCCTCGCTGGCGATTGCTGCGGGCATGCGCCGGCTCTCCTTCAAGGTGCTCAAGGACAGCCTCGTGGAAAGCGCCCGCAGCACCGGCATGATCTTTTTCATCGCCGTCGGCGCCACGCTTTTCACGCGCTTTCTCGCGCTTACCGGTCTGCCTTTCATGGTGGCCGATCTGGCCGGTGGCAGCGGTACGAGTCCGCTGATGCTCATGTTCGTGGCGGGACTGATTTATATCGTACTCGGCATGTTCCTCGATCCACTGGGACTGTTGTTGCTGACGTTGCCGATCTTCTTGCCTCTGTTCGAAAGCGCCGGTTTCGACATGCTTTGGGTCGGGATCATGGTCGTGAAATTCATCGAGATCGGCCTCATTACGCCGCCACTCGGGCTGAATGCGTTCGTGGTCAAGGGCGCGGTCGGCGATCTGGTGCCGCTGAACACGATTTTCCGTGGCCTGATCTGGTTCTTTGCGGCGGAGATATTTGTGCTCGTGCTGCTATATCTGTTCCCCCAGATCGCGCTCTGGCTGCCCCAGATGTCATTCGCCGGCTAGTTTCGCAGCGCGTGACGAATTACAAGACTCTAAGGACATGACATGGACGGTTATACATCCCCCTGGATGACCGAGGAGCTGACACTGTTCAGCGACTCGGTCGCACGTTTTTTCGAAACCGAGTTCGCTCCGCATCAGGAGCGCTGGGAAAAGCAGGGCCACGTCGATCGGGACGCCTGGTCCAAAGCCGGCGCCGTGGGGCTACTGTGTGCCAGCGTGCCCGAAGAGTACGGGGGCGGCGGTGGCCATTTCGGCCATGAGGCGGTGCTCAACATCGAGATGAATCGTGCCTTGGTCAATTTCGGCATCGGCGTGCACAACGGCATCGTGTCGCATTACATCCTCTCCTACGGTACCGAAGAGCAGAAACGACGCTGGCTGCCGCGGATGGCCAGCGGCGAGATGGTTGCCGCCATCGCCATGTCCGAGCCCGGCGTGGGCTCCGATCTGAAAAGCGTGCGTACGAAGGCCGTGGCCGACGGTGACGACTTTGTCATCAATGGCGCGAAGACCTTTATCACCAATGGATACCACGCCGACTTGATCTGCGTGGTTGCCAAGACCGATCCCGAGCGCGGCGCCAAGGGTATTTCGCTGGTGATGGTCGAGACCACGGATCTGCCCGGCTTTCGGCGCGGACGCATTCTGGAAAAGCTCGGTCAGAAGGCGCAGGACACCGCGGAATTGTTCTTCGACGATGTGCGTGTGCCGCGGGCCAACCTGCTGGGCCCGAAGGAAGGCGACGGCTTCGCGCAACTCATGCAACAGCTGCCCCAGGAGCGCATGATCATCGCTCTGTCGGCCCAGGCCTCGATGCACCGTGCGATCGAACTGACCAGCGACTATGTACACAGCCGCAAGGTCTTCGGCCAGAACCTGTCGGATTTTCAGAACACGCGTTTCAAGCTGGCCGAGTGCAAGACGGTGGCCACGATCGCCACGACCTTCGTGGATCAGTGCATGGTACGCCTGCTTGCCGGCGAGCTCGATTCGGCCACGGCCGCCATGGCCAAGTGGTGGACGACCCAGAAGAACTGCGAAGTCGTCGACGAGTGCCTGCAGCTGCACGGCGGCTACGGCTATATCATGGAATATCCGATTGCCCGCATGTACGCGAATGCACGCGTGGGCAAGATCTATGGCGGCTCGAACGAGATCATGAAAGAGCTGGTCGCCCGCACGCTCGACTAGGCGATAACCGGTGCGCCTGGAGACCGGAGAGAAATAGCCTCATGCAGACTTCGCACTACCGTTTCTGGCCCAGCGGCCTGCCTTATTCTTTGACGCGGCCGCAGACGACGCTCGACGAGAATCTCGAGATTTCGGCGCGTCGATACCCCGACAAGCCGGCCATTGTGTTCTACGACAGCGTAATGACCTACGCTCAGCTCGATCGCACCGTGACGGCGATGGCGGGCTATCTGCAGCAGGCGTGCGGTCTCGAAGTCGGTGATCGCGTGCTGATCTATTCGCAGAACTGTCCGCAACTGGTGATCGCCTACTATGCGGTGCTGCGAGCCGGCGGTGTGGTGGTTCCGGCGAATCCGATGTACCTGGCCCGCGAGGTTGCCGAGCTCGTCGATGATAGCCAGGCACGGATTGCGCTGGTGGCGCAGGAGCTCTACGAGCGCGTGGTGCCGCTGCTCGACGACGGACGTCTGTCCCGCGTGATTCGTCACGCCTACGCGGAATATCAGACAACGCCGACGGATCTGATGCTGCCGGACGACGTCACCGCGGACGTCGAGCCCGTTAACGTCGCGGGCGTCACGTCATGGAACGAGGCATTGAATGACGGGTATTCGCCGGCGGCGACGGGGGCCGGTCCGGACAGCTGGGCGGTGCTGGGCTATACCTCCGGAACCACCGGTCGCCCGAAAGGCTGTTTGCATACGCACGCGACCGTGATGGCAGCGTGTTCGGGCTCGGCGCTGTGGCGTGATACGAAGCCCAGCGATGTCAATCTGGCGGTTGCGCCTCTTTTCCATTTTCTCGGCATGCAGGGCGGCATGAACGTGCCGATCTATGTTGGATCCACGATGGTGCTGATGCAGCGCTGGGATCGCGAAGTCGCCCTGACGCTCATCGAACGTTATCGCGTCACCTGCTGGTCGGCGCCCCCGGCAATGATCACGGATTTCTTCGCTCAGCCGGCGGTCGAGGACGCCGACATCAGCAGTCTCTATCTATTGATGGGTGGCGGCGCTGCCATGCCGGAAGCCGTGGCGAGACGGTTATATGACGATTACGGGATCGTGTTCAACGAAGCCTATGGCATGACCGAGACCGCTGCTTTCGTGCTCGGCAATCCGGTTCAGCGCGGCAAACGCCAGTGTCTGGGGGTGCCGACGTTCGATGTGGATGCGCGAATCATTGACTGCGACACCCTGGCGCCGGTGGCGCCCGGCGAGCCGGGCGAGCTGATTCTGCACGGGCCTCAGGTGATGCTGTCGTACTGGCACGCGCCGGAGGCCAATGCCGAATCGTTCATGAACGTCGACGGCAAGCGGTTTCTGCGCACCGGCGATCTGGCCCTGATCGACGAGGACGGCTATTTCTGCATGGTCGATCGGCTCAAGCGCATGATCAACGCCTCGGGTTTCAAGGTATGGCCGACCGAGGTCGAGTCGATTCTCTACGAACACGAGGCCGTTCAGGAGGCCTGCGTGGTCGGTATCGCCGACCCTCGCCGTGGCGAAACGCCGGTCGCGGCGCTGGTGCTCAAGCCGGGCCACGAGGCGGGTAATGGCGCCGACGCTGTACGGGAATGGTGTCGGAGTCGAATGGCGGCCTATAAAGTGCCGACTCGGGTCGAGTTCGTTGATGCCTTGCCGCGCTCGGGTACCGGCAAGATTCAATGGAAGGATGTGCAAACACGCATGGCCGAGCGGCTGGCGTCCTGATCGATTGACGGCCGCGGTTCGCGGCAGATGATCTGCCCGGCCGGGAGAGAGCGAATGGGACCACTGGAAGGACTGCGGGTTTTGGAGATCGAAGGTCTGGGCCCAGCGCCGTTCTGCGGCATGATGCTGGCCGACATGGGGGCAACCGTCATCAGCGTGACGCGGCCTTCGAAAGCGGATGGCAACGACGGCGATCGCCCGGCCAGCGAGCGCGGGAAAGCGTCGATCGCCATTGATATCAAGACCTCCGAGGGCGTAGAGATCCTGCTGTCCCTGGCGGACGGCTGCGATGCCTTGATCGAAGGCTTCCGGCCCGGGGTGGCGGAGCGTCTCGGCTTCGGCCCGGAGATCTGTCACGAACGCAATCCGCGGTTGGTCTACGGACGCATGACGGGGTGGGGGCAGACCGGCCCGCTGGCCGGTGCCGCGGGCCACGACATCAACTACATCGCGCTGAGTGGGGCGCTGCATGCCATGGGCCGCGCGGGTGAGCGCCCGGTCCCGCCGCTGAACCTCGTCGGTGACTTCGGTGGTGGCGGCATGATGCTGGCGTTCGGCGTCATGTGTGCGCTCTGGGAGGTTGCGCGCTCGGGCCAGGGTCAGGTCGTGGACGCGGCCATGACCGATGGTTCGGCGGCCCTGATGGGCATGATCTATGACATGCGCCGTCGCGGGCGGTGGGCGGATGAGCGCGGTACCAACCTGCTCGACGGCGGTGCGCCGTTCTACGATACGTATAAAACGCGGGATGGACGCCATGTGGCCATCGGCGCCATCGAACCCCAGTTCTACGCGCTACTACTGGAAAAGACCGGATTGCAGGAGGAGTTGGGAGCCCGGCAGTCGTCGTCGGACTGGCCTGCAATGAGGCGCGCCTTGGCTCGCGTCTTCCGCCAGAAGACGCGCGACGAGTGGTGCGAAATTATGGAAGGCACGGATGTCTGTTTCGCGCCGGTACTGGCGATGGATGAGGCCCCGGCGCATCCGCATAATGTGGCGCGCGGGACCTTCCTGACGCAGGAGCGCGGGGCGGCGCCGGCGCCGGCGCCGGCCCCGAAATTGAGCCGGACCCGCCCTGAAGTGGCGTTTCCTGCTCGCGCGGCAGGTGCGGACACGCGCGATCTGCTGCGTGAGCTGGGATACGGGCAAGCCGAGCGTGACGCACTGTATGCGTCCGGCGTCGTAGCCGGCTGATCGACGATCCGCCATCGATATATCATGCACTGGTGACACGCGCGGGCCGCCCGGGCCCGGCCGCATCCGGGCCCGAGAGGCGCCGAGCTAGAATTCCACGTGAAGGCCGGCGAGCAGGCTCCGGCCGGGCTGGGCGATGCGGAGGAACGAGGTGTGGCGCACGATCTCGTCGTCCAGCAGATTGTCGCCGCGCAGATAGACCATGGCCTCGGTGTCGTCCGATGAGGCGATCCGGTAGCCGACGAACGCGCTGAGGTCGGTGTAGCCCGCGGTCTCCTCCTCGAGCTCGGCGACGCGGCCCTGATGGCTCGCCCGCAGGGCTTCGACGTTGGCGAGCCATCGGGGGCCGTCGTAGTCCAGGCCGGCGCCGTAGCGCCCGGGCGTGATCCGTGGGAGGTCGCCGCGGTCGTCCAGCTCGCCCCGCACGTAGTCGCCGAACACGCGCGCGGTGAGCCGGTGCGTTCCGGTCAGCAGGTCGTAGCCGATCTCGGCCTCGCCGCCGTAGAAGGTGGCGTCCGCGGCGGCGTAGTCGGTGAGCAGGAGCTCGCCGTCCGGGGTGAAGTTGCCGTCCTCGTCGACGCGGTCGGCCACGCCGTCGCCGCCCGGCGTGCCGCTGCCGTCGGCGTTCAGGCCGGCGTCCACGGAGCGGGCGAAGATGTAGTCGTCGTAGGCCGTGTAGAACAGGCTGGTGTCGAAGCGCATGCGTCCGCGCGTCTTGCGAAAGCCCAGTTCCAGGCTGTCGGCGGTCTCCTCGTCGAAGCCGCTGTCGCCGCGCTCGTAGGTGAGCGTGGCCTCGTGCGGGCCGAAGCTGTAGAGCTCTTCGGTGGCGGGCGCGCGCTGATAGCGGCCGAGGCTGGCCGTGAGCACGTAGTACGTGCCGATATCGCGGCGCAGGCCGAGCGACAGACTGATCGGGGTGTGGTCGGTGTCGTCGTAGGGCGCGCGGGTGTCCTGTTCCTGATATTCCACGCGGCCCCCGGCCTGGATCGTCCAGGCCTCGCCCAGCGGCCGCTCCTCGACCAGAAAGGCCGCGAGCGAGCGGGTCTCGGTCGCCGGCACGAAGGACGCCTCCTCGCCGTAGGCCCGGAAGTCGCGGTCGAAGCCCTGCAGGCCGAACACCCCGGTGAAGCCCGCGATCGGGGCATGCTCGGCGGCCACGCGCGCCTCGGTCTCCCGATTGTCGAAGAACGCTTCCGGTTCGGCCTCGCCCTCGGTGTGCAGATAGTCCGTGTAGGCGCCGGAGAACTCGAGCCGCGTGATGCCGGGAGCGACGTCGTAGACCTCGCCGGCGAGGTCGTAGTGGTCCTGGGTCATGCGGATGCGCGCCGCCTCGCCCGGAATGCCGTACTCGCGGCCGAAGTGGCTGGCGGCACCGCCGACATAGCCCCAGTCGCCGGCGTAGGAACTGCCCAGACTGTAGGTGTCGGTATCGGTGTAGCTGTTGTCGATGCGGCGGCCGTCGTCGGCCTCGTAATCGTCGGTCAGACGCTTGAGGCCCTGGAGGTTCACCGCCCAGTCGCCCAGCCCGCCGGTGACGTCCAGCCGCTGGAGCCGCGTGCCGCCGCCGCCCAAACCGCGCTCCAGGTCGGCGCTGCCCTCAAGGCCGTCGGGCGCCCGGCGCGGTATGCGATCGGTGACCACGTTGACCACGCCGCCGATGGCGCCGGAGCCGTAGAGCAGGGTCGAGGGGCCCTTGAGAACCTCGATCTGGCGTGCGGCGTAGGGGTCGATCGACACGGCGTGGTCCTGGCTCAGCGTGGAGACATCGGCCGAGGACATGCCGTTTTCCTGTACCCGAACGCGGGCGCCGGACAGGCCGCGGATCACCGGCCGGCCGACGCCGGCGCCGAAGTCGGCGGTGCTGATGCCGGGGGTCTCGGCCAGGCTCTGGCCGAGCGTCTGGCCGCGTTTGCGGATCAGTTCGCGGCCGCCGACCACGGCCGCGGGTTCGATGGCCTGGTCGGGGCTGCGGTCATCAAAGGCCAGGGCCTCGACGGAGATGGCGCCCAGACTCCCGGCCGATTCCGGGGCGTCGTTGTCGTTCTGGGCCGAAACGGGAGTGCACAGACCGAACGCGCAGGCGCCGGTCGCGCATGCGAGAAAAGACAGATAACGCATGGTGTTGAAGCTCGTCGTGATGCGAAAGCGACGCGCGCTTTCGGACCGCGGCGGGTCGCGCCGCGGAGCGATGTCATTCGCGGGTCAGACGAGTGCGTGCGGCGGTCCGCGGCTGCGATAGGCCAGACGAACGCCGTCGCGGCGATCCACGACGATGGGGCCCACGGGAGCCGTCTGGTGCGGCGGCGGCGCGATCGACAGGTCGGCGGCGGGCGGCAGGGGGGCGCTGCCGCCGTGGCCGCCATGCGGGCAGCTCAGGCAGTGGAAGCCGGCGTGTGGTGTGTCGAGCGGGTGATCGAAGCCATGCGCGAACGCCAACGTCTGGCTGCAGACCAGCGCTGCGAGCAGCAGAACGAGTTGAAGTCGGCGTGCCCCCATGGGACAAGAATTGGCGCGGCCGGGGGCTGCGTCAATCGCTTTATGCTAAGTCATTGTTGTTATGTTGTAACGTAACGATCCGGCGTCTAGTTCAGCGCCAGAATGCGCTGCGCCCGCGCCAGCACGGGGGCGTCGACCATCTGCCCGTCCACCTGGAAGGCACCGCTGTTCCGGCGGCTGGCGTCCATGACGCGCTGGGCCCAGCCGAGCTCGTCCTCGCTGGGCGAGAAGGCGGTGCGCACGGTCTCGATCTGGGCCGGGTGGATGCAGAGCATGCCGCCGAAGCCCATGTCGCGTGCGCGCAGCGCGATCGCGTGCAGGCGTTCGGGGTTCTTGAAGTCGGGGTAGACGCTTTCCAGCGGCGGCATCAGGCCGGCCGCGTGCGAGTGCATGAGCAGCTGGTGGCGGGCATAGTCGAGCACCGCGCGGCCGCCGTCGCTGTCGGGCGTCAGATTCGCTTCGAAGGCGAAGTCGAGCGCGCCGAAGGCGAACTGTTCGACGCCGGCCACACGGGTCAGGGACTCCAGGGCGAGCACGCCCGCCGGCGTCTCCAGCAGCGGCCAGACCGGCTTGCCCAGGCGGGCCACGCGTTCCAGTGCGCCGCGCGACTCGGCCTTGGGGGACATGATGCCGGCGATGCCCGCGTGGCCTTCGCAGAGGGCGAGGTCGGCATCCAGCTCGCCGCTGTCCGCGGCGTTGATGCGCACGATCACCCGGGCTTCGGGGTCGTCCGCGAGGAAGGCCGCGAGCGCGTCGCGGGCCTCGTCCTTGCGGTCCATGGCGACGGCGTCCTCGAGATCGACGATCACCGCATCGGCGCCGCTGGCCTGCGCCTTGGGGATCAGGCCGGCCCGAGTGGCGGGTACGAACAGCGGACAGCGCAGGGATGTGGCCATGCCGGTGGGCTCCTTGTGGCCTGTCATATCGCGCCGGCCTCGGCCAGACGCTCGATGGTGGCCGGGTCGTAGTCGAGTTCGGACAGGATCCGACGCGTGTGTTCGCCGAGATCGGGCACGGGATCCATGCGCGGCTCGAAATCGCGGTTGATCGCCGGTGGCAGCAGCGCCGGCAGCGCGCCTTCGGGGCTGCCGACGGTGCGCCAGCGGTCGCGGGCGGCCAGCTGCGGATGGGCCCAGACGCCGGCCATGTCGTTGACGTGGGCATTGGCGATCTTGGCTTCGTCCAGCCGCGCGATCGCCTGCGCCGCGGTCAGCTCGGCAAACGCTTCGTGGATGAGCGCGGCGAGTGCCTCGCGGTTGGCCGAGCGATCGCTGTTGGTGGCAAAGCGCGCGTCCCCGGCCAGTGCGGGCTGCTCGAGCACCTGCTCGCAGAAGACCTGCCATTCGCGCTCGTTCTGCAGGCCGAGCATCACGCTCTTGCCGTCGCCGGTGGCGAACGGGCCGTAGGGATAGATGGTGCTGTGCGCCGCACCGGCGCGCGGCGGCTGCGACTGGCCCTCGAAGGCGTAGTACATGGGATAGCCCATCCACTCCACGATCGATTCCAGCATGGAGACGTCGATGGAGGTGCCGCGGCCGGTGGTTCCGCGCTGGATGAGCGCGGCCATGATGCTGTTCTGGGCGTACATGCCGGCCGAGATGTCCGCGATCGAGCAGCCCACCTTGGCCATCTCGTCCTCGCCGGGCCCGCCGGTGGTCGAGAGCACGCCGCCCTCGCTCTGGATGAGCAGGTCGTAGGCCTTCTTGTCGGTGTACGGGCCGGTCTCGCCGTAGCCGGAGATGTTGCACACGATCAGCTTCGGGAAACGCTCGCATAGATCGTCGAAGGACAGGCCCAGACGTGCCGCGGCGCCCGGGGCGAGGTTCTGCACGAGCACATCGGCATCGGCCAGCAGCCGCTCGAGAACGGTCAGCGCCTCATCGTGCTTGAGGTTGAGCGTCAGGCTCTCCTTGGAGCGGTTGGTCCAGACGAAGTGCGAGGACAGACCGCGCACGCGGTTGTCGTAGCCGCGGGCGAAATCACCCACGCCGGGGCGTTCGATCTTGATCACGCGCGCTCCCAGATCGGCCAGCTGGCGCGTGCAGAAGGGCGCGGCGATGGCGTGCTCGAAGCTGACGACGGTGATGCCGTCGAGCGGGCGCGGCGTGTGGGCCGGGTCGGTCATGGTATGGCTCCCTTGTGTTCCTGGTCTACGACGCGCGCAGCAGCGGCACGCGATCGAGTGTCGCCAGTCCCCAGATCGTGTCGATCATCCGCCTCGTTTCCGTCTCGTCGGCGGCCCCGGCGAAGCGCACGAGCCGCGCGAACTTGTCTTCCAGTTCGGCGCGGGACAGCGTGTTGCCCGGATCGCCCTTCGGTTCGTCGATGGCGCCGGTCAAGCGGCGGCCGTCGGTGGTGGTCACGTCCACGCGCCCGAGCCAGCGTCTCGGATAGGCCGCATCGACGTCGGCATCCAGCTGCATCGCGACGCGGTCACGAAAGGCCGCGACCGTGTCGTCGGTCAGCGCCCGCGTGTCGAATTCGGTCAGGCCCGCGGCGCCGTGCACCGCGATCAACCCGAGCACGGTGCCCATCGAGAACTTGGCCTGATGGATGGTGCGCGGCACGTCCACCGCGCCCAGCACGTCGATCGCGCCCTGATGTACGCGCGCCACGACCTGTTCGATGTCGTTCGCGGCGAGCTCGTGCTCGGCCATGACGGCGAGCAGCGCGTCCGCCGCCGGATGCGTGTGCCGGCAGGAGGCGTGGAACTTGAACGACGTCTCGGCCAGCGCCCAGCGCGAGCCGAGCCCGGCGGCGAGTTTCGACGTGTCGGCGTCGGTCGACATGCCGGCCGCCATGCCCTGGCTGCCGCCGAAGATGTCCTGCGCGCCGGTCAGCCCGTCCGCGGCCATGACCGACGAACGCAGCCCGTCCGCGGCGGCCTTGGCGGTGTGCAGCTGCTTGGAGTCGGCGCCGTCGCGCAGGAACGCCCACAGGCCGGCGGCCTGGGTGCCGGCATTGCCGAGCACGTGGATCATGGTGTCGGTGTCGACGTTCAGCAGCCGGCCCGCCGCCACGGCCGCGGCCAGCGTGCCCGCGGTGCCCGTGGTGTGGAACACGCGATAGTGCGAGCGGCCGAGAAACTCGCCCACGCGCACGCCGGCCTCGTAGCCGGCCACACTGGCGGTGATCAGATCACGCCCCGAGGCGCCGCGGGCCTGGGCTAGTGCGAGCACGGCCGGGAACACGACCGTCGCCGGGTGCAGCACCGAGCTGTTGTGCAGATCGTCCTGCTCCACCACGTGCGAGGACGCCGCGTTCACGAAGGCGGCGAAATAGGGCGAGGTCGTGGCACGGCTGGACAGGATCTCGGCATCGCCCCGGGCCGGGCCCATCGCCGCGGCGTGTCGCTCGAAGGCGGCGGTGGGATGCTGGCGCGAGCCGGCCAGGGCCGAGCCCAGCCAGTCCAGACAGAGGTCCTCGCAGCGGGCGACGACGTGCGCGGGGAGGTCGTCGAAACGCAGGTTGGCGCAGAAATCGGCGAGCTGGCGTGTGCTGTCGGTCATGGCGGGCTCCTAGAACGAGCGCGGCATGCCGAGCAGATGCTCGGCGACGTAGGACAGGATCAGGTTGGTCGAGATCGGTGCGACCTGGTACAGCCGCGTCTCCCGGAACTTGCGCTCGATGTCGTACTCGTGGGCGAAGCCGAAACCGCCGTGGGTCTGCAGGCAGGCGTTGGCGGCCTCCCAGGAGGCCTTGGCGGCCAGATACTTGGCCATGTTCGCCGACGCCCCCGCCGGCTTGCCGGCGTCGTACTCCTCGCAGGCGCGCCAGCGCATCAGGTCGGCGGCCTCGACCTCGATGTGGGACTCGGCGATCGGGAACGACACGCCCTGGTTCTGGCCGATCGGCCGGTCGAAGACACGGCGCTCGTTGGCGTAGGCGGTGGCGCGGTCGACGAACCAGCGGCCGTCGCCGATGCACTCGGCGGCAATCAGCGTGCGCTCGGCGTTGAGGCCGTCGAGGATGTACTTGAAGCCCATGCCCTCCTCGCCGATCAGGTTCTCGGCGGGAATCTCGAGATCGTCGAAGAACAGCTCGTTGGTCTCGTGGTTGACCATGTTGCCGATCGGGTTCACCGACAGCCCGTTGCCGATGGCCGCGTGCAGGTCGACCAGAAAGATCGACATCCCGCGGGACTTCTTCTCGACCTGGTCCAGCGGCGTCGTGCGCGCGAGCAGGATCATCATGTCGGAATGCTGGACGCGGGAGATCCAGACCTTCTGTCCGTTGATGACGTATTTGTCGCCCCGTCGCACGGCATTCGTCTTGATCTTGGTCGTGTCCGTGCCGGTGGTCGGCTCGGTCACGGCCATGGCCTGAAGCCGCAGTTCGCCGGCCGCGATCTTGGGCAGATACTGCTTCTTCTGTTCCTCCGAACCGTGGCGCAGCAGGGTGAACATGTTGTACATCTGCCCGTGCACGAAGCCGGCGTTGCCGCCGCAGCGGTTGACTTCCTCGAGGATCGCGGAGGCCTCGGCCAGGCCGAGCCCGGAGCCGTCGTACTCCTCCGGGATCATGGCCGCGAGCCAGCCGGCCTCGGTCAGGGCGTTGACGAAGGCCTCGGGAAACGCCCGCTGGGCGTCGATGTCGCGCCAGTAGGCGTCGCCGTAGTCGGCGCACAGGCCGCGTACGCCGTCGCGGATGGCATCGAGGGATTCCTGGTCAATCATCTTGGGTCTGCTCCGTGAAGGTCAGTTCGGCCTCGTGCGCGGGGCCGTTGTCGTTGGCGGCCCACAGCCGCGCCGCGCCCGGGGATTCGATCACGCCCCGGGCCATGAACGGCGCGGGTGCGATCAGCGGACGCAGGCCGCGGAAGGCGAACGTGTCGATGCGCGCGCCCGGATGGGCGCGGGCGAAGGCGTGCAGCAGGGTGGTGGCAATCAGCGGGCCGTGCACCACCAGCCCCGGATAGCCTTCGGCGTCGGTGACGTAGGGCCAGTCGTAATGGATCCGGTGGCTGTTGAAGGTCACCGCGGAATAGCGGAACAGCAGGGTCGGGTCCGGCGTGATCGTCTCCGACCAGTCGGGGTCCGGCATGGGCCGGTCGAGGCTCAGTCGCGGCGCGCTCGGCTCGCGATAGACGATGTCCTGCTCTTCCTCGACGGCGACCGCTGCGGCCTGGCGATAGCGGTGGCGCACGGTCACGAACAGCAGGGCGCCGCTGCGGCCCTGCTTCTCCTGTATGTCGGTGATCTCCGATTCGCGCACGGCCGGCTCACCGACCCACAGCGGCGCGTGAAACCACAGCCGGCCGCCGGCCCACATGCGGTTGCGGCCGTGCGCCGGCGGCAGAAAGCCGCCCCGGGCGGGATGGCCGTCGGCGCCCAGGCCTTCGGCGTCGACCGGGATCTGAAAGAAGGCCCAGTGCCACAGATGCGGCAGGGCCTGGCCGGGCTCGGGCCGCGGCGCGCCGAAGGTGGCGGCGATGCGGTCGGCCAGCGCGGGGGCGAGGTCGTCCTCGCAGCGTTCGCCGTTGCCGATCCAGTCGCGGGGGTTGTCTGTGCTCATGGGTCGGGGCGGTCCTGTGCTGCGTGAAGCCTGTGCCGGGCCTCGGTGGTCGGCAATCCGATCGTGCGCCAGTGACTCATGATGCACGCTATTGCCCTGAATATGAACACAGTGTACCGTATACATAAATTGGATGGCAATGACAGCGAGTCCGCATGCCCGCTGCCGCGTTGCGGCGACGGTGCGCGTTGTCTTGACCTTCATCGGCCGTACCGACGAGCGAGCAGACCATGGCGCAGGCGATCTACCGAAACATTCCCGACAGCGCGGGCGAGAACGCTTATGCTGCCGACCCGGACTTCGCCCGGCTGCTGCGCATCTACGCGCGCCCGGCGGAGGTGGCCCACGTCGAGCCGCGCTTCGAGGAGCTCGGCGCGCTGGTCGGCGACGAGCTCGAGCAGCTCGCGCTGACCGCCGACAAGCACAAGCCGACGCTCGCGGTGCGCCACCGTAACGCCTCGCCGCGCAACGGCATCGACAAGCACCCGGCCTACGTGCAGCTCGAGCGCTATGCCTTCGAGCATTTCGGCCTCGCCGCCATGTCGCACCGGCCCGGCGTGTTCGACTGGCCGGAGAAGTGGCCGCCGATCGTCAAGTACGGCCTGACCTACCTGTTCGTGCAGGCCGAGTTCGGGCTGTGCTGTCCGCTGAGCATGACCGACGCGCTCACGCGTACGCTGGCCAAGTTCGGCGACCCGGCGCTGGTCGATCGTTTCTTCGACGATCTGACCACGCAGGATTTCGAGGCCCTGTGCCAGGGCGCGATGTTCATGACCGAGCAGGACGCCGGTTCGGACGTCGGCCGCATCTCCACCGAGGCGCGCGAGGAGAACGGCGTCTGGAAGCTTTACGGCGACAAGTGGTTCTGCTCCAACGCCGACGCCGGCCTGGCCATGGTGCTGGCCCGTCCGGTCGACGGTGGCGAGGGCACGAAAGGCCTGACACTGTTCCTGCTGCCGCGGCACAAGGCCGACGGTGAACTCAACGACTATCGCCTGATCCGGCTCAAGGACAAGCTCGGCACGCGCTCGATGGCCAGCGGCGAGATCACCCTCGACGGCGCCGAGGCGTATGTCGTCGGCGAGCCGGGCAGCGGCTTCAAGCAGATGACCGACATGATCAACATGTCGCGTCTGTCCAACGGCGTGCGCTCGGCGGGGCTGATGCGGCGGGCGCTCAACGAGGCGCTGTTCTTCGCCCGCCACCGCGAGGCCTTCGGCCACAAGCTCGTCGACCTGCCGCTGATGTGGCGCACGCTGCTCAAGCTGATGACGCCGGCCGAGCAGGGCCGCTCCATGGCCTTCCACACCGCCGACGTGCTGCGCCGGGCGGACGGCGGCGATGCCCGTGCGCAGAAACTGCTGCGCATCCTGACGCCGCTGATGAAATTCCGCACCACCCGCGACGCGCGCAAGGTCGCCGGCGACGGCATGGAAGTGCGCGGCGGCTGTGGCTACATCGAGGAGTTCTCCGATGCGCGGGTGCTGCGCGATGCCCATCTGGGCTCGATCTGGGAGGGCACCAGCAACATCGTCGCACTCGACGTGATCCGCTCGATCAAACGCGAGGACACGCTGGCCACACTCGTGCCCTATCTGCACGAGTGCCTCGATGCGGTCGAGCTGCCGGCGGCGGCGCGCGGAGTCTTTGACGACGCGCTCGAGCGCGCCGAGCGGGCGGTGATGCGCGTGGTCGAGAACAAGGACGCCACCATCGATACGCGCGTGGCGGCCAGCGGGCTGTATCACGTCGCCTCCGCGGTGTTCCTGGCCTGGGAGGCCAGCCGCAGCGAAGGCGACTGGCGCCGGCTCGCGCTCGCGTGGCTGGTGCTCACGCACCGGGTCCTGCCGCGCGATCCGCTGGCCGTGGACGCGCCCGACGCCGAGCTCGTGCAGTGCCTGCTGGCCGAGGCGCCGATGAGCCGCGACCAGGCGCTGTCACTGGCGCCCGAGCCCGCCTGCGCCTAAAGTCGGCTTTCTGTACACGGTATACGCATAGACAATTCGGCGACGCCGCCCCGGCGTTCCCGTTCCAGCTCTGGAGGATGTCGCCCGCATGAGCGCACTGATGGATGATTCGCAGGACGAACGGCGGATGCTCGCCGACTCGGTGGCCGGCTTCGCCGGCGAGGGCCGCGGCATCGCCCGGGCGCGCCGGCTCAAGGCCGAGGCCGCCGGGCTGGACCGCGCGGCCTGGTCGGAGATGGCCGATCTCGGCTGGCTGGGCATCCTCGTGCCCGAAGCCGCCGGCGGGCTCGGCCTCGGCGTGGGCGAACTCGCGGTGGTCGCCGAGGGGCTGGGGCGCGACTGTGCCCCCGAGCCGCTGGTCGATACCGTCTTCGCCCAGGCCGTGCTGGCCGGATGCGACGCCGACCATGCCGGCGAGCTGCTGGCGGCGACCGCGTCCGGCGAACGCCTGGTGGCGGTCGCCTGGCAGGATGAGGCCCAGGCGCGTGGGCAGGAAGGCCCGGCGAGCGTGCCGGCCGACGGCGGCTCCGGTCGATTGACGGGCCGGCGTGCTCTGGTGACCCCGGCCGAGGCCGATGTCTTCGTCGTCGCCGTGGGCGGGCCCGACGGCGTGGCCCTGTACGCCATCGAGCGCGACGCGCCGGGCCTGTCGGTCGAGACGCAGCCCCGGGTCGATGGCCACGCCGTGCTCGCACTCACGTTCGACGGCGTTTCGCTCGACGACGCGCGCCGGCTGGCCGGCGTCGGCGCGGGTGATGGCGCACTCACGCGCGGGCTGAGCGTGGCCCGGGTCGCGGCCAGTGCCGAACTGTTCGGTCTGGCCGGCGCGCTGTTCGAACAGACCCAGGACTATCTCGCCTCGCGCAAGCAGTTCGGTCAGGCGCTGTCGAGCTTTCAGGCGCTGCGCCATCGCGCGGTCGATCTGTACATCCAGCGCGAGCTGATGCGCAACGCGCTGCGCCAGGCGGTGCGCGCCTTCGACAGCGACGCCGACCCGGTCGATCTGCAGCGTGCGGCGGCCCGCGCCAAGGCGCGCTGTTCGGAGGCTGCGCTGATCATCGGACGCCAGGCCGTGCAGCTGCACGGGGCGATCGGCTACACCGAGGAGGCCAACGTCGGCGTCTACCTGCGCCGCGTGCTGTCGCTGGCCGCTTGGCTCGGCAATGCCGACGCCCAGCGCCGCGAATACGCCCGCCTGACCCGCGCGGCCGCGTAAGGAGAACGAGATGACCGACTGGAACGCCATGGACGACGCGGCCTTCCGCTGCGAGATCCGTACCTATCTGGAAGCCGAGTACCCGAAGGCGCTGCGCCATCCCTCGCGCCGGCTGCGCTGGCACGAAGTCAGCGACTGGTATCTCAAGCGCGCCGAGGCCGGCTGGACCGCGCCCGGCTGGCCGGCCGAGCACGGCGGCGTGGGTCTGTCGCCGTCCAAGCAGCTCATCTTCACCGAGGAGCAGGAGCGCATCGGCGTGGCCCGCGCGCCCGATCAGGGCGTGGTCATGGTCGGCCCGCTGTTGATCCGCTACGGCACCCCGGAGCAGCGCGAGAAGTACCTGCCGAAGATCCTGAGCTGGGACAACATCTGGTGCCAGGGCTATTCCGAGCCGAACTCGGGTTCCGATCTGGCCAGTCTTCGCACCCAGGCCGACGACGACGGCGACCACTGGGTGGTCAACGGCCAGAAGACCTGGACCACGCTGGCCCAGGATGCGACCCATATCTTCCTGCTGGCCCGCACCGACCCGCAGGCCGAGCGCAAGCAGCAGGGCATCAGCTTCCTGCTGGTCGATCTGGACACGCCCGGCATCACCATCCGGCCGATCGAGAACATCGCCGGCCACGAGGAATTCTGCGAGGTCTTCTTCGACAACGTCCGCGTGCCCAAGGACAACCTCGTCGGCAACGTCAACGAGGGCTGGACCATGGCCAAGGCGCTGCTCGGCTTCGAGCGGCTGTTCCTGGGCAGCCCCAAGCAGTCCCAGAACGCGCTCGGCCGGCTGGATGCCTTCGCCGAAGCCCGCGGGCTGCACGACGATCCGGCGTTCTCCGCCGAGTTCACGAAGCTGGCCCTCGATGTGGCCGACCTCTCCGAGGCCTTCGAGTCGTTCGCCGCCCAGGTGCGCGGCGGCGAGACGCTGGGGGCTGATATCTCCTGGCTGAAGATCTGGGGCACGGAAACCTACAGCCGGATCGCCGAGCTCGCGGTCCAGGCCGCCGACGGCGAGGCGCCGCTCGTCGAGGGCCAGGCGATCGGCGAGGACGCGTCGGTCGACGTGCTCAACCTCTATTTCGGCTGCCTGCCTACCACCATCTACGGCGGCTCCAACGAAATCCAGCGCAACATTCTGGCCAAGCAGGTCCTGCGACTGCCGGAGTGACGGCGCGGCTCACCGCAACCGCTTTTCCAATCGAGGAGAGAACATGACGGATCCGATCGAACAACGCGTGGCCGTGGTCACCGGTGCCGGCGGCGGCATCGGCAAGGCGATCGCGCTCGAGATGGCCGCCGACGGCGCGGCCGTGGTGGTCAACGATCTCGGCACCAGCGTGTCGGGTGACGGCACCGACCAGTCCGCGGCCCAGGCCGTGGTCGACGAGATCGAGGCCGCCGGCGGCCGGGCGGTGGCCAACACCGACAACGTGGCCGACTATGCAAGTGCTTCGAACATCATCGCCACTGCCATGGACACCTTCGGCCGGCTGGACGCGGTGATCAACAACGCCGGCATCCTGCGCGACCGCATGTTCCACAAGATGGATCCGGACGAGTGGAAGGCGGTCATCGACGTGCATCTGCACGGCACCTTCAACGTCTCCCGGGCGGCCGCGCCGATCTTCCGTCAGCAGGAAGCCGGCGCCTATGTGCACATGACGTCGACGTCGGGGCTGATCGGCAACCGCGGTCAGGCTAACTATTCGGCCGCCAAGGCCGGGATCGCCTCGCTGTCGAAGTCCATCGCGCTCGACATGGCCGCCTTCAACGTCCGCTCCAACTGCATCAGCCCCTTCGCCTGGTCGCGCATGATCGGCTCGATCCCGACGGATACGCCGGAGCAGCAGGCGCGCGTCGATAAGCTCAAATCCATGACCCCGGACAAGGTCGCGGTGCTGGCGACCTATCTGGCCAGCGACCGGGCGGCCGATGTCTCCGGCCAGATCTTCGCCGCCCGCGGCAACGAGATCTTCCTGATGGGCCAGAGCCGGCCGCTGCGCGGCATCCATCGCAGCGAGGGCTGGGACCCGGAGACCATCGCGAGCGAGGCCATGCCGGCGCTCCAGGGCCAGTTCTATCCGCTGGAGGTCTCCGGCGAAGTCTTCTCCTGGGATCCGGTGTGACCGATCGACGGCCGGCCGCTGCGCCGGCCGTCTTCATTGGGGCCACGGGCGAACCAATCACAACGAAGCCCGGCCCGTGCGAGATATCGGAGTGAGGATATGGCAGTAGGCACGGCGCACGCCGGAACGCTGAACGAGCTGCTCGACGCCCGCGTGGCGGACGGCGGCGACGACCCCGCCCTGATCCAGGGCGACACTCGCATCACCTACGCCGAGGTCGCGGCCCGGGTGCGCCGCGTGGCCGCGGGCCTGGCGCGGCTCGGCATCGGTCCCGGCGACCGGGTGGCGGTCTGGCTGGGCAACGATCCGGCGTGGATCGAGCTCGAATTCGCGCTGGCGCGCCTGGGCGCGGTGGCGGTGGCGATCAACACCAAGTACCGGCGCCACGAGGTCGAGGACATCGTGGGTCGCTCTGGCGCACGCGCGCTGGTGCTGCCGCCGACGCTGGGCGAGATCGATTGCCTCGCGCTGATCGCCGACTGCGACGACGAAGCGCTGGCCGCACTCGAGACCCTCGTGCTGGTCGGCGAGACGCCGGCGGGCGATTGCTACGCGGGACGCAGCCTTGCGAGCTACGCCGCGCTCGACGCGCATGGCGAGCATGCGCGCGACGAGGGCACGCCGGATGCGCCCTGCATGATCTTCACCTCCTCGGGCACGACCTCGGCGCCCAAGCTCGTCACCCACCGGCAGGCCGCGCTCGTCCACCACGCGCTCGCGGCGGCGGATGCCTTCGGCTATCGCGGTGCGGCCGATACCGTGGTCCTGGCGATGCTGCCGTACTGCGGCGTGTTCGGGTTCAACACCGTGATGGGCGCGTTCGCGGCGGGCCGGCCCACCGTGCTGCTGCCCGCCTTCGAGGCCGGGGCGGCGGTCGCGGCGATCGAGCGTCACGGCGTCACGCACACCAACGGTGCCGACGAGATGTTCCGGCGCATCCTCGACGCGGCCGAGCCGGTCTCGCGCATCGCCACGCTGCGGGAAGGGGCCTTCGCCAATTTCAGCGCCGACGCCGCCGCGCTGGTCGATCGGGCCCACGCGCTGGGCATCAAGCTGTTTCAGACCTACGGCGCCTCGGAGGTGCAGGCGCTGATGGTCTATGCGGCGGCGGGCTCGGGACCGGAGCGCTGGGCGGTGGGTGGTGGCACGCCGTCCTCGCCGGACACGCGTGTGCGCGTGCGCGACACCGAGACCGGCCGGCTGCTCGGCCCCGGCGAATCGGGCGAGATCGAGGTGGGCGGGCCGCACGTCATGGTCGGCTATCTCGGCAACGACGAGGCGAACGCCAAGACCTTCACCGACGACGGCTTCGTGCGCACCGGCGATCTCGGCTATATGGAGTCAGGCGACACCTTCGTCTATCTGGCCCGGCTGGGCGACACGCTGCGCCTCGGCGGGTTTCTGGTGAACCCGCGCGAGATCGAGGCCTATCTGGAGTCCTTCGATGCGATCGACCAGGCCCAGGTGGTCGCCGTGGACACCGAACGCGGGCCGCGGCCGGTGGCCTGGGTGATCGTCTCCGAGGGCCATCATCTGGATGCGGAGTCGATCATCGCCGCCTGCCAGGCGGACATGGCCAAGTACAAGGTGCCAGTCCGGCTGATCGCGACCGAGGCGTTTCCGACCACGCCGAGCGCGAACGGCGTCAAGATCCAGAAGGCCAAGCTGCGCGAGCAGGCGCAGGCCGAGATCGACGCGGGGGTGTCGTCATGAGCGCGGCGACGCTGCCCGAGACCATGGCGGCCGTGCGCATGGCGCGGTTCGGCGGGCCGGAGGTTCTCGAGAGCGTGCGCGTGCCGCTGCCGAGCCTGGGCGCGCAGGACGTCCTGATACGGGTGGCCTACTGCGGCGTCTGCCGGCACGATCTGCTCACCCGGGCCGGTGCGTTCCCCAGGATCGATCTGCCCGTCATCCTCGGCCATCAGGTCAGCGGCCACGTGGTGGCCGTGGGCGACGCGGTCGCCGGCGTGGCCGAGGGTGCGCGCGTGATGAGCATGATCTACACCGGCTGCGGCGGCTGTGCCGCCTGCGATGCCGGCAATCAGGCCCTGTGTCTCGACGAGCGGCCGCGTTTTCTCGGCGAGGACGTCGATGGCGGCTATGCCGAATACGTGCGCGTGCGCGCCGATACCCTCGTGCCGGTGCCCGACGGCGTGAGCCTGAAGGCCGCCGCCGTGGTCATCTGCACGGTCGGCACCGCCTATCACGCCCTGGTCACGCGCGCGCGGCTGCAGCGCGGCGAGACCGTGGTGCTCACGGGCGCTAGTGGCGGCGTCGGTATCCACGCGATGCGGCTCGCGAGACAGCTCGGCGTTCGCGTGATCGCGGTCACGTCGAGCGCCCGTCGCCGCGCCGATCTGGAGGCGGCGGGCGCGAACGACGTGGTCGTCGCCCCGGCGCTGGATTTCGCCCGCGAGGTCAAGCGGCTGACCGGCGGGCGCGGGGCGGACGCCGTCATCGAGATCGTCGGTGCCGCGACGCTATCGGCCTCCATCCATGCCGTACGCAACGGCGGCCGGGTGGTGATGCTCGGCAATGTGGAAGGGCTGCCCGCCGAGATCCGGCCGGCCCACTTCATCCTCAAGGAAATCAGCCTGGTCGGCACGAAATCCTGCACCACGGCCGAACTCGCGGACGCGCTGGCCATGATCTCGGCCGGCGAGCTGGCCGTGGATGTCGGCGAGGCGCTGCCGCTGTCGGCGGCGGCCGAGCTGCACCGCCGGATGGAGGCCAACACGGCGTCCGGCCGGCTCGTGCTCGAGGTCGCCGGCGAGCCGGGAGATAGGCTCTAGCCTGCGACTTTCGTATCGTTGACTGGGTACTGTATACATAGATAATCTGATCTGAAAACACCGCGGTCCAGCGGGCGTGTCCGGAGACCGCCCGGACAACGGCCGTGCCAGAGCGCTGGAAAAGCGCCATCGGAGGAGCAACAGATGAAGTCGATCCAGGATCATCGCCGGCGCGTGCGCGCCGTTGTCATCGCCGCGGCCGCGGCCTTGACGCTCGGTGCGGCCGGTGCGGTCGCGGCCGACGACTCGGGGCCGGTATTCAAGGTGGGCGCGCTGTTTCCGCTGACCGGCCCGAATGCGGTCTACGGCAAGCTGTTCAGCGAGGGCGCCGATCTCGCGGTGGAGCACGTCAACGACAGCGACGAGATCGACGGCCGGCTCGACATCGTCCACGCGGACAGCCAGGCCCTGCCCCAGCCGGCGGTCGTGGGCATGAACAAGCTCGTCAACGTCGACAAGGTGAACTTCGTGCTCTCGGCGTTCTCCGGCGTGAGCAAGGCGATCGCGCCGATCGGCAACCGCGAACACGTGCTCATGGTCAACGGCGGCGGCGTCAGCCCGGAGTTGGCGATCGGCGATTACTTCCTCAACGACATCCCCTTGTCGGACGACGAGGTCAATGCGCTTCTGCCCTATGCGGTCGAGGAGATGGGCATCGAGCGGATCGCCGTGATCCATGTCAACGATCCGTTCGGCAACGGCGTCAATCGGGTGATCAAGGAGCGCTGTGCCGAGCTGGGCTGCGAGGTCGTCTCGGAGATCGGCATCGACCCCTCGGCGACGAGCTTCCGCTCGGAGGCGGTCAAGCTGCGGGCGGCCGGCGCCGATGCGATCTACATCGCCTCCTACGGCCAGCAGCAGAACGTGATCGCCAAACAGCTTCGCGACGGCGGCATCCGGTCCCAGCTGCTGAGCTATTCGGCCTTCGGCATTCCCGCCACGCAGGCGCTGGGGGCGGCCGATGGCGCGGTCTACACCTCCGAGCACATTGACTACGACGCCGACGAGCTCACGCGCGATTTCCTGTCCAGCTTCAAGGACGAGTACGGCGAGGAGCCCAACTATTACCAGGTCAACTACTACAACGCGGTGCTGATCTACGCGGATCTGATCGCGCATCTGCAGTCGCAGGACAAGGCGGTCACCGGCGAGAACCTGCGCGCCGCGCTCCAGGAGATGGGCTCGTTCGACGTCGTCGGCGGCAAGATCAGCTTCCGCGAGGACGGCACCGTCCGCATGCCCATCGAGATCAACCGGATCTCGGACGGCGAGTCCGAGGTGCTCGAGACGGTGGAGCTGACCGAATGAGCCGGCGCGTCGCGTTTCGAAACGGGACGGGAGGGGCGTCGTGATCGTTCTCTTCCAGATGTTCGTGGAAGGCGTGGCGGCCGGCAGCCTCTATGCGCTGGCCGCCGTCGGGTTCGCGCTGATCTACGCCACCACGCGCACGTTCCATTTCGCCCACGGCGCCACGATGATGCTCGCGGCCTACGCCTTCTATCAGGCGGTCACGGTCTGGCAGTGGCCGGCGGTTTTCGCGGTGGCGCTGGCCGTAGCAGTGGCCGTGGCGTTCGGCGTCGGCGTGGAGCGGCTGGTCTATCAGCCGATGCGGCGTACCGATGCGTCCTTTCTCACCATCTTCGCGGCCTCGTTCGGCCTGTTGATCGTCGCGACCAACGTGGTCGTGCTGCTGTTCGGCAACAGCTTCTACAGCGTGGATTCGACGTTGAGCCGGGGGTTTCTGGTCGGGCCGCTGTATCTGTCGTGGGTCAATCTCCTGTCCGTGGCCGTCGCCCTGGTGTCGATCACGGCGCTGCAGTGGTTCATGCGGCGGACGCGCACCGGCGTGATACTGCGCGCGATGATGGATGACGCCGCGCTCGTCGGCGTGTTCGGTCTCGGCGATCGGCGCTACGGCATGATCGCGTTCGCGATCGGTTCCGCGCTGGTGGCGCCCGCGGCCATTCTCACCAGCCTGAACGCGGGTCTGCAGCCGTCGATGGGCGCGCTGCTGACGCTGCTGGCGATCGCGGGCGCGATCGTCGGCGGCATCGGCAATCTCTGGGGGGCGGCGCTGGGCGGTCTGCTGCTCGGCATCGCCGAGAACGTCGGCGTCTGGCAGCTGTCCTCGACCTGGAAGCCGGCGATCACGTTCGGCGTGCTGCTGATATTTCTGATGTTCAAGCCGGACGGGCTGCTCGGCGCAGCCACGCGACGCTCATGATCGCCTATATCGCCAACCTAGGCGTGCTGCTGGGAATCGCCGTCATTCTGGCGTCGTCGCTGAACCTGATGGTCGGTTACGCCGGCATCTTCTCGGTGGCGCATGCGGTGTTCTACGGCGTGGGCGCGTATGCGGCGGCCAAGATCGCGCTCGGGGTGACCGACTCCTTTCTATTGGCGACTGCGGTGGCGATGTTCGTCTCCGGCGCCGTGTCCTTTCTGCTGGCCGTGCCGGTGCTGCGGGTGCGCGAGGAATACTTCGTGGTGGCCTCGATCGGCTTTCAGGTCGTCGCGTCGACGATTTTCACGAGCTGGCACGCGGTCACCGGCGGCATGGGCGGCCTGGCGGGCATCCCGCCGGCCCGCGTGCTCGGCTGGCAGCTGACTTCGCCGGTCGAGTATCTGATCCTGACCGCGGTCTGCATGGTCCTCGTGCTGGCCTTCATCGCGGTGCTGGTGAAATCGCCGTTCGGTCGCGCGCTCAAGGCCTTTCGCGACGACGAGGTCGCGGCGACGGCGCTGGGCAAGGATCCGCTTGCGCTGCGGGTGGCGGCCACCACGATCTCGGGCGCGCTCGCCGCGGTCGCGGGTTCGATCTACGCGTTTCACGTGTCCTTCGTGAACCCCGAAAGCTTCACCCTCGACTATTCGGTGATGATCCTCGCCATGGTGATCATCGGCGGTGCGGGGTCGCTGGCCGGGCCGATCGTCGGCGCGGTGTTCATCACCGCCTTTCCGGCACTGCTGAACTTCATCGAAATGCCCAGCCGCTACGTCGGGCCGGTCGAGCAGCTCATCTACGGCGCCTCGATCGTGCTGTTGATGGTCTTCTGGCCGAACGGGCTGGCCAGCATCTGGCGGTTGCTGCGACCGCGCCGCCCGGTGCAGGCGGCCGGCGGCGGTACGGAGCGCTAGTCATGGCGGCACTCGATATCCACGGCCTGCGCAAGGCCTTCGGCGGCAACGTCATCATCCCCGACGTGACCCTGGCGCTCGAGCCGGGGCTGATCACCTCGCTGGTGGGGCCCAACGGCGCGGGCAAGACGACCCTGTTCAACCTGATCACCGGCTTCCTGCGGCCCGACGCGGGCTCGGTGCACTACAAGGGCAGCGACCTGGTCGGGCTGTCCCCGCAGCGCGTGACCCGGCTCGGCATCGCGCGCTCGTTCCAGGACCTGCGCCTGTTCAACGAGATGACCGTGTTCGAGAATGTGCTGGTCGCCCAGGAATCGAGCTTCAGGCTTTGGACCCGGGCGGCCGCGTGTCGGCACACCGACGCCGTGCTCGAGCGCGTCGGTCTGGCCGACAAGCGCGATACGCGTGCCATGGATCTGTCCTACGCCGAGCGCAAGTTCCTCAATCTCGCTCGGATCATGGCGCTCGACATCGATCTGTTCCTCCTCGACGAGCCGGCTTCGGGGCTGGACGGCCCGTCGCGCACCACTTTTCACACGCTCCTGCAGTCCCTCAAGGACGAAGGCCATACGGTGCTGCTGATCGAACACAATCTGGATATCGTGCGCGAGGTCTCCGATCGCATCGCCTTTCTCAACAAGGGCGAGGTCATGGCCTTCGATACGCCCGAGCGCATATTCGCCAACGAGCGGCTCACGGATCTGTATTTCGGCACGGCGGGGCGTCCCGCGGAGGCCGCGTCATGCTGAGCGTCCATGACTTCCACGCCGGCTATCCCTCGGTGCCGGTGGTCTCCGGCGCCGAGCTGCGCGTCGAACGCGGCGAGATCGTCTCGCTGTTCGGCCATAACGGCGCCGGCAAGTCCACCCTGATGAAGGGCGTGTTCGGCGTGCTGGGCGACTGCCGGGGCGAGGTGCGTTTCAACGACGCCGCCGTCGCCGGAGCCTCGACCCGCTCGCTCATGCGCCGCGGCATGGTGCTGGTGCCGCAGGAGCGCGGCGTCTTCCCGAGCCTGACCGTCGCCGAGAACCTGCGCATGGGCTTCTGGGCCAGCGGCGAGTCCGCGCGTGCCGAATACGACCGGCGCCTGGCGCGAACGCTCGGCTATCTGCCGATTCTGGACGAGCGCAAGGACGATCGGGCGGGGGAGCTGTCCGGCGGGCAACAGCAGATGGTGAGCATCGGCCGGGCACTGCTGGCGGGGCCGAAGCTGCTGCTGCTGGACGAACCTTCCACCGGCCTGGCGCCGAATCTGGTCGACGACATCATGGCGCTGGTGACGCGGCTGCGCGAGGAGGAGGGCCTGAGCGTGCTGCTGGTCGAGCAGAACGTCGGCCAGGCGCTCGCGGTCTCCGATCGGGTCTATCTGATGAAGGGCGGACGCATCATCCACGAGGCCACGCCCGACCAGCTGACCTGGTCGCGCAGCCTGTGGGACCTGTTCTGACGCGCGTCGGCGCCGACGCGTCGAAAGCGGTGTGATAGTTTTCCAGTCGACTCAAGCAGCGAAGCGCAAGGATCATGAGCAGCAAATCCAGTTTCGGCCCGGTACGTCGTCGCTCGATCGAGGACGAGGTGTACATGCGCATGCGCGAGGCCATCCTCAAGGGCGAGATCGAGGGTGGAGAGCGGCTGGTGCACGAGGATCTGGCCAGCCGTTTCGGCACCAGCCGGATTCCCGTGCGCGACGCCCTCAAACGGCTCGTCTTCGACGGCCTGGTCGATGCAGACGAGCGCGGCGTGTGTCGCGTGAGCCACTTCGGGCTCGAGGATGTCGAGGAGATCTACTCGCTCCGCGAGATGCTCGAGGCTCAGGCCGTGGTCAAGGCCACCGCGCAGCTCACCGATGAGGAGATCGATGAGCTCGAGCGGCTGCAGGGCGACATCGAGGCCGCGGCCGAGGCCGGCGACAAGCAGACCTATGTGGAACTCAACCAGGAGTTTCATCGCGAACTCTACGACAGTGCCGATCAGCCGCGACTGTCACGCATGATCTACGGCCTCTGGCAGGGCCTGCCGCCGCTCACGCCGATGGCCATCGACAATCGGCTGGTGCAGGCGGCGCGTGAGCACCGCGGCATCCTGAGCGCACTGCGCGAACGCGACGCCGATGCCGCCGGCTCGGCCATGCGTGAGCACATCGCCACGGCCGGGCGCGCGCTCTACGACTACGTGGCGAGCAAGGAAGGCAAGATCCGCTGATACGCGCCGCGGCGGCCGGTGAGCGACCGGCCGCTACGACGGGTCTGTGGCCCGGCATTGCCGGGAGCCGCCGACTTGCGTCCATGGCAAGGCCGTCGACGGAATACGGAATACTGATAGGGTTGTGAAACAAGGAGGGGCGGAGATGAAAAAGAAAACACAGGCGCTCGTTGCGGCCATGCTGAGTGCGGCGTTCGGCACCGCCGGTGCGCAGACGCTGCCGGACACGATGACCTGGTCATCCTATGACGTCGGCTCGGCCGGCTACGCCGAGGCGTCGGCCATCGCGGATGCCTTCGGCCGGGAATACGGCACCCGCGTGCGCATCCAGCCCTCCGGGTCGGCGGTCGGCCGGCTGCAGCCCTTGCTGCAGGGCCGCGTCGACTACGGCTATCTCGCGACCGAGACCTTCTTCGCCACCGAGGGCGTGTTCGATTTCGCCAGCCGCCGCTGGGGCCCGCAGGATCTGCGCGTGGTCGCCGGCCGGCCGTCGTCGTTCGGCATGCCCACGGCCGCGGACGCGGACATCGATACGGTCGCCGACGTGGCCGGCAAACGCGTGGCCTATGTCGCCGGCAATCCCTCGATCAACGTCAAGTGCGACGCCGTGCTGGCCTTCGCCGGGCTGGATCGCGACGACGTCGACCTGCGCATGTTCCCGACCTACGGTGCGGCGATGAGTTCGCTCGCCCAGGGCCAGGCCGATGCGACCTGCACCCTGACCACGCCGAGCCAGATGTACGAGCTGGCCGAGTCCCCGCGCGGCATTCACTGGGTGCCGCTGCCGCCCGACAACGAACAGGGCTGGCAGCGTCTGCAGGCGCTGGCACCGTTCTTCGCGCCGTTCGAGGAGACCGTCGGCGCGGGCATCTCGGAGGACGAGCCGGTTCCGATGATGGCTTATCGCTATCCGATGATCGTCGTGCGCGCCGACCAGAGCGAGGAGGCTGTCTACAACTACATCAAGGCGCTGGACGAGACCTTCGATCTCTACAACGACGCCACCGCGTCGATGCCGCGCTGGGATCTGGAGCGCGCCGGCCACCCGCCGGTCGATGCGCCGTTCCATCCCGGTGCGATCAAGTATCTTGAAGAGCAGGGTATCTGGACCGAGGCGGATCAGGCCTGGAACGATCGACGCCTGAAGCGGCTCGAGGCCCTGCGTGCGGCCTGGAAGGACGCGCTCGCGGCCAATGAAGACGCCGACGACCAAGCCTTCGCCGAAGCCTGGGCCGAGGCCCGGCGGAACACGATCGCCGCGCTCGAGTCCGGCGACGACGATAACGAGTGATCGGATAATCAAGAGCGCATCAAGCGCACCACGAGGAGGAGAGCACCATGCTTAATAAGACACGAACCGCTGCGGCGAGCGCGGTCCTGGCGGCCGGCTGCGCGCTGGGCGCGTCCGGCGCGCTGGCGCAGGACCTGCCGGATACCATGACCTGGTCGTCGTATGATGTCGGCTCGGCCGGCTATGCCGAGGCTTCGGCGATGGCCGACGCCTTCGGCAAGGAATACGGCACCCGCATACGCATTCAGCCGTCCGGGTCGGCGATCGGTCGGCTGCAGCCGCTGCTGCAGGAACGGGCCGATTACAGCTTCCTCGCCACCGAGACCTTCTTCGCCACCGAAGGACTCTACGACTTCGCCGACCCGCGCTGGGGCCCGCAGGATCTGCGCGTGGTCGCCGGCCGGCCGTCCTCATTCGGCATGCCCACGGCCGAGGACGCCGATATCCGCGAGCTCGCCGATGTGGAAGGCAAGCGCGTGGCCTATGTGGCCGGCAACCCGTCGGTCAACGTCAAGTGCGATGCGCTGTTGGCCTTCGCCGGGCTGACCCGCGACGACGTCGATGCGCGCATGTTCCCGACCTACGGCGCGGCGATGAGCTCGCTCGCCCAGGGCCAGGCCGATGCGACCTGCACCACGACCACGCCCAGCCAGATGTACGAACTGGCCGAGTCCCCGCGCGGGATCTACTGGGTGCCACTGCCGGCTTCCGACGAGAAGGGCTGGAAGCGTGTGACCGAGGTTGCGCCGTTCTTCAAGCCGTATAAAGAAACGGTGGGCGCGGGCATCAGCGAGGATAATCCGGTGCCGCTGATGGCCTATCGCTACCCGGTGCTGACCGTGCGCGCCGACATGTCCGATCAGGCGGTCTACGACTTCACCAAGGCCATGGACGACACCTTCGGCATGTACAAGGATGCCACCTCGGTGATGCCGCGCTGGAAGCTGAGTGAATCGGGTACCCCGCCGATCGATGCGCCGTTCCATCCGGGCGCAATCAAGTACCTGAAGGAAAAAGGTATCTGGACCGACGACATGCAGGAGTGGAACGACAAGCGCCTCGCACGTCTGGAAGCCCTGCAGGCGGCCTGGCAGGAGACCAAGGAAGAGGCCGGCGACAAGACCGGCGAGGACTTCCAGGCCGTCTGGGAGGACAAGCGTCAGGCCGCGCTCGACGCGCTCTGATGCCGATGCCGGCGGGTGCGTCCGCATCCGCCGGCAACTTTTCCCTCTTCTGCAGGACAACCCGGAATGATCAATCGAATCAGGGATTCGATCGCCGAGGCGATCGCATGTGTCGCCGACGGCGACACCCTCATGTGTGGCGGCTTCGGCAGCTCCGGAGTCGCCTTCAATCTGATGGATGCGCTGCTGGATCACGGCGCGCGCGATCTGACGATCGTGGCCAACAACGCCGGCGTGGGCGAGACCGGCATCGCCCGGCTGCTCGCCGAGAATCGCGTCGCGAAGGTCATCTGCTCCTATCCGCGCTCGCCGGGCTCGGTCTGGTTCGAGCGCCGCTACGAAGAGAACGCCATCGAGCTGGAGCTGGTGCCCCAGGGCACGCTGGCCGAGCGCATCCGGGCCGCGGGTGCCGGCCTCGGCGGCTTCT
This sequence comes from Salinisphaera orenii subsp. orenii MK-B5, assembly GCF_003788635.1. Taxonomy (GTDB): domain Bacteria; phylum Pseudomonadota; class Gammaproteobacteria; order Nevskiales; family Salinisphaeraceae; genus Salinisphaera; species Salinisphaera orenii. Next base: position 89,319 of record NZ_AYKH01000042.1, on the reverse strand, counting down.
ACACGCCCACCGGCTACGGCACCGCCCTGGCCGAAGGCAAGCGCACCGAGATCATCGACGGCGTCGGGCACGTCTTCGAGACCCCGCTGTCCGCCGATGTCGCCCTGCTCAAGGCCGAACGGGCCGACCGCTGGGGCAATCTCGTCTATTACAAGACCGCCCGCAACTTCAATCCGATCATGGCCACGGCCGCGCGCACGGTGATCGCCGAAGTCTCGGCGGTCGTCGCGCTGGGCGACATCGACCCGGAGCAGGTGGTCACGCCGGGCATCTTCGTCGACCACGTCATCGAAACCGAACAGGCCGTCGCATGAACCGTCTCACCCCCGAACAGGTCGCCGCCCGCTGCGCGGCCGACATCCCCGACGGCGCCTACGTCAATCTCGGCATCGGCATGCCCACGGAGGTGGCCAATCACGTGCCGGCGGATCGCGAGGTCATCTACCACAGCGAGAACGGCGTGCTCGGCTTCGGCGCCGCCCCCGCGCCCGGCGAGGAGGACCCGCAGCTGATCAACGCCAGCAAGCAGCACATCACCATGCGCCCGGGCGGTTCGTTCTTCCACCACGCCGATTCCTTCGGGATGATGCGCGGCGGCCATATCGACATCTCGGTGCTTGGCGCCTATCAGGTCGCGGCCAACGGCGATCTGGCCAACTGGTCGACCGGCAGCGAGACCTATCCGCCGGCGGTCGGCGGCGCCATGGATCTGGTGGTGGGCGCGAAGCAGCTGTTCGCGATCACCCGGCATACGCTCAAGGACGGCACGCCCAAGATCGTCGAGCGCTGCAGCTATCCGCTGACCGGCGCGGGCGTGGTCAGCCGCATCTATACGGATCTGGCCGTGATCGCGGTCACCGACGCCGGGCTGCAGGTGATCGAACTGCTGGCCGGCAACGACTTCGACACCGTTCAGAACGTCACCGACGCGCCGCTGATGGCCCCCGACACCGCCCGACGAGCACAAGGATAAGCCCGCATGGCCTGGACCCTGGAAGACGAGATCGCCTGGACCGAGCGCAACCCCTTCCGCATGCATCTCGGCGTGGCCATAGAACGCGTGAGCACCGACGGCAGCGGCGACTGCGAGATCGCACTCGAGATCAACGACAACCTGGTGCAGGCCTACGGCATGGTGCACGGCGGCATCTACTGCACGCTCATCGACACGGTGCTCGGCACGGCCGTGCGTTCGGCCTATCAGCACGACATCGGCCCGCTGACCATCGATCTCAACGTCAGCTTCCTGCGCCCGGCCGGCAAGGGCCGCATCTATTCGAGCGCGTCCATCGTCAAGAAGGGCCGCCAGATCGTGGTCGGCGTCGCCGACGTGTTCGACGCCGAACGGCGCCAGCTGGCCACCGGTCGCGGCTCTTTCGCCCTGCGCGATCAGCCGCGTCACCGCGCCGACTAGGGCCCGTCGACACGTCATGCAAGCTCGCCCCAGGGTCTTTCTGAAAATTGACTGTGGGCGGAAGACGATCCGTCGTACGCGTCGCGCAGTCACACGGCACGAGCGTGCGACAACGCTGGATCGCCGCACAACGGCGCAGGGCCCGGACGGCGGGGCCGCCCATGGATATTGACCGTGAACGGCCCAGGGCGGTGCAGCCCTGAGCGTGGCGCGCCACGATCGACGATTCGCGTCTCGCGGCACGCGATGCGCGGGGCCCGGCGCCGCGTTCGCAACACGTTTCGACCAACCCCGGAACCTTCATTTGCTCACATCGAGGACAACCCATGAGCCGTGAACCCAGACCCATTCGTTCCGACATCGCCTGGAGCACCCGCGACCGCATCGAGGTGCGCGGCAAGAGCCTGCCCGACGAGATCCTCGGGCATTTCAACCTGGGCGATCTGGCCTACCTGCAGCTCACCGGAAAGACGCCGACCGAGGCCGAGTCGCGTGTCTTCAACGCGATCGTCATCACGCTCGTCGAGCATGGGATCACCCCCTCCGCACTGGCCGCGCGGTTGACCTATGCCGGCGCGCCGGAGTCGCTGCAGGCCGCGGTCGCCGCCGGCCTGTGCGGGCTGGGCACGGTCTTCGTGGGCAGCATGGAAGGTGCCGCGAAGATGCTCTACGAGGTGCTGCCCACGGATGCGCCGGCGGATGCCGACCTGGACGCGATCGCGAAGCAGACGGTGGCCGATTACCGCGCGCGCAAGCAGATCATTCCCGGTCTGGGGCACCCGCTGCACAAGCCGGTGGACCCGCGCACCCCGCGGCTGTTCGCCATTGCCGAGGACAACGGCATGGCCGGACGCTATGTCGAGCTCATGGGCAGGATCCAGGTCGAGGCCGAAGCGGCCTCGGGCAAGCAGCTGCCGATCAACGCCACCGGCGCGATCGGGGCGATCTGCTGCGAATTCGGTTTCCCCGGCCATATCGTGCGCGGCTTCGGCGTGATGGCGCGCGCCATCGGGCTGGTCGGCCACATCCTCGAGGAGTCGGAAAATCCCATGGGCGTGGAGATCTGGCAGCGGATCGAGGACGAGGCGACCGCCCACATCCGCCCCGAGTGAGCCCCCGCGGCGGGCGCGGAATGCCGCGCCCGCTGCATCCGAAAAGGAGACAGCGATGGAGACGATTCGATTCGACGTCGCAGCCGGCGTGGCGACGATCACCCTCGACCGGCCGCAGCAGAAGAACGCCATCAACGGCGCGATGACCGGCGAGCTCGCCGAGGCCGTGGCCACGGTACGCGACGACGACAACATACGCGCCCTGGTGATCACCGGCGCGGCCGGGGCCTTCTGTGCCGGCGGCGACATCAAGGCCATGCTGGCCAACCGCGACGATCCGGCCGCGCGTCAGGCGCGAATGCGCTTTCATCACCGCTGGCTGGAGCAGCTCGTGCATCTCGACAAGCCGGTCATCGCCGCGGTCGACGGTGCGGCCTTCGGTGCCGGCTTCGGTCTGGCCCTGGCCGCCGACCTGGTGATCGCGAGCACCCGGGCGAAGTTCTCGATGGCGTTCATGAAGATCGGGCTGGTGCCCGACTTCGGCGCGCTCTACACCCTGCCGCGCATCGTCGGCCTGCAGCGCGCCAAGGAGATCATCTACTCGGCGCGCACCGTCGCGGCCGACGAGGCGGTGTCGCTGGGGATCGCGCTGGAGGCGGTCGAGGCCGAGGCGCTGCCGGATCGGGCCCGGGCCATCGCCACGAGCCTGGCGGCGGCCTCGCCGACCGCGTTCATGCTCAGCAAGCGCGCGCTCAACGTCTCGCAGCTCAACGACTTCAGGACCATGCTCGACATGGAGCTGACCAGCCAGAGCGTGGCCTTCGCCACGCCCGAACACGGCGACGCGGTCGACGCCTTTCTGGACAAACGCCCGCCGGCGTTCGAGTGGCCGGCGCGCGAAGACTAGGGCCTGTTAGCACTTCATGCGAGCCCGCGCCAATCGCTGTTGTGCGGCAAGACGAGGCGTAGTGCGCGCCGTGCAGTCATTCTGCACCAGCGTGCTACAACGCTGGATTGCCGCACAACAGCGATTGTCCCGAAGGGTTGGGCCGCCCATAAAAACGACTAGGGGCGCCCGGCGGCGTTGCAAGCCTGGGTCGTGGCACGCCACGACGCGGCGGCCGCGTGTCGATCGCTCAGGCCGGGCGGAAGACGGGGAGTGCGATGTCCTCGGCCATGTCCTCGAAATCCACGCGCACGGCCTGGCCGATGGCCACGCTGTCGACATCGTCGGTGCGGACGTTCGAGAGCATGCGCGCGCCCTCGTCGAGGTCGATCAGCGCGACCACGTAGGGCACGTACGGCTTGAAGCCGGCGCCCGCCGGGCGGCGCGAAACGGTCCAGGAATAGATGGTGCCGCGCCCGCTGAGGGTCTCCCAGGACAGCGATTCGCTGCTGCAGTGCGGGCAGACGGCGCGTGGATAATAGTGCACGCGCCGGCAGTCCTCGCAGCGCGGCAGCGATAGCTCGCCCTGGCTGGCGGCCTTCCAGAACGGCGCGGTCGCCGGATCGGTGATCGGGACCGGGCGGCTCGGGGTGGATGCGTCCTGACTCATCTCGATGCTCCTTAGCGGTTGCTCAGCACGCAGGTCGCGGTGCTCGACAGGCCGCCGCCGGTGCCGTTGACCAGCGCGGTGGTGGCTTTGTCCAGCTGGCGTTCGCCGGCATCGCCGCGCAGCTGACGGACCGCTTCGAACAGCAGGAACATGCCGTACATGCCGGGATGCGAGCACGACAGGCCGCCGCCGCTGGTGTTCATGGGGAAGGCGCCGCCGGGTGCGATGCGGCCGCCGGAGACGAACTCGCCGCCTTCGCCGGGCTTGCAGAAACCCAGTGCCTCGAGCGTGAGCAGCACGGTGATGGTGAACGAATCGTAGATCTGGACCACGTCGAAATCGTCGTGGCTCACCCCGGCCATCCGCATCGCCGCGGGGCCGCTGTGGGCCGCGGGCGTGGTGGTCAGATCCGGCATGCTGTTGATGGTCCAGTGCGAGACCGATTCGCCGTAGCCGCGCACATAGACCGCTTTCTTGCGGGCGTCGGTGCCGAGTTTTTCGGGCGTGGTCACGACCACGGCGCCGCCGCCGTCGGTGACCAGACAGGCGTCGAGCTTGTGCAGCGGGTCGCTGATCATCGCGCTGTCCAGCACGTCGTCGACGCTCAGCTCGTCGCGCTTCGTGGCGGCCGGGTTGAGCTGGGCCCAGCGCCGCGCGGCCACCGCGATCTCGGCGAGCTGCTCGGAGGTCGTGCCGTATTCGTGCATGTGGCGATGCGCGGCCAGCGCGTAGCTGCCGATGGGGGTGAGCAGGCCGAAGGGCGAGTCGAACTGCATGTTCAGATGCGGCGGCTTGCCGGCCAGATTGCGCCCGGAGGCGCTGCGCTGGTCGCTGGCATAAGTGATGACGGCCACGTCGCAGTAGCCGCGTTCGATCGCCATGGCGGCATGGGCCACATGGGCGTCGAAGGCCGAGCCGCCGATGTTGGTGCCGTCGATGAACCGCGGCTTGATGCCCAGGTGCTCGACCACCGACAGTGGCATCAAAGTGCCCGCGCCGGGCATGCCCCAGAGGCCGGCGGTCAGTACGCCGTCCACATCGGCCATGGTCAGGCCGGCGTCGGCGACCGCGCGGGTGGCGCATTGGGCCTGGACGTCGAGTACGGAGACCGGCTCGGCGAACACGCCCTTGTCGAGGCCGGCTTCGGAAATGCCGGCGATCACTACCTCTCGTGTCATGCGATGTCTGCCTTGCTCTCGGTGGGCGCGAGCGCGCGAACGGATCGCGCGGCTCGGCGTGTGCGAGTCGACTGTATACCGTATTCATGCCGGAGCCGTAAAGTCGCGATCGCGTCCCAGCCGTTCCCGGCCGGGCTTTGTACGACCGGACACGGCGACCGCGCGCGCCTGCGTCGATGGTCGACTTGCCGCGCAGCGGCCGACCGCACAGTATGGGCCGGAATCACACGCCTGTTCGAGACGGAGTTACGCATCCATGGTCAACCTGAGTCCTGTCGCACTGGTTCTGATCGTCGTCGCCTGCGCGGTCGTCGCCCTGCTGGTCGGTTATTTTCTGGGCAGCCGTTTCGGCGGCAAGAAATCGGTCGCCATGCGCGAGGCCCAGGAAAAGCACGACAGCTACAAGAACGACGTGCGCGAGCACTTCGAACAGACCTCGGCGATCATGTCGCGGATGGTCGAGGACTATCGCGACATGTATCAGCACATGGCCGAGGGTGCGGAGAAGCTGGCCGACATCCATCCCGAGCGTCAGGTCACGCCGCCGCCGCGGCCCGAGGCGATCACCCGGGACGAGGACAGCGGGGCATCCGGGGAATCGGCCGCCGGACGCGAGGACAAGCCGGCGGCGGCCGCGGGCGACAGCCGCGCGGCGACCGACGCGCCGCAGTCGGACGCCGGGCCCAAGACCGAGGCCAGGGCGCCCAATCGGGACGCGGTCATGAAGAGCGACTCCTCCAACGATCGTCCCTGGAACAAGGAGGGCGGTCGCAAGCGCTACGGTCTGGAATGATCGCCGCCGCGCGGCCCCGCCCGGGTTGCGCCGGGGCCGCGATGCTGTTCTGATTCCGGCCGGCCCCGCGTCGGCCGGCCCCGTCCGTCGGCCGGCGGCGGGCACTTGGCATCGTGCGAGGAGACCGGTCTTGACCACCCCATATGGCAACCATCAGCTGAGCATCTACGCCGGCGGCCTGAAGGGCCGTCGCCCCGATCTGCCGCTGCGCTACGTCGATCTCGAGGCGCGCGCCCGCCAGATGCTGTCCGACGAGGCCTACTGGTACGTCGCTGGGGGCGCCGGCGAATCTTCGATGACTGCCAATCGGGACGCCTTCGACCGCTATCGGCTGGTCCCGCGCATGCTCACCGACATCAGCGTGCGCGATCTCGGCCGCACCGTGCTGGGCAAGCGTCAGCCGACGCCGCTGATGATCGCGCCGCTCGGCGTGCAGGAGATCATCCACGAGCGGGCCGAGCTGGCGGTGGCCGAGGCCGCCGCGGCCGTCGACGTGCCGATGATCCTGTCCACCGTGTCCTCGTTCGCGCTGGAGGAGGTCCGTTCGGCGCTCGGTGCGACCAGCGGCTGGTACCAGCTCTACTGGCCCAACGACGACGCCCTGGCCACCAGCCTGGTCCAGCGCGCCGAGGCGGCGGGCTACGAGGCGATCGTGATCACGCTCGACACCAAGATGCTGGCCTGGCGCGAACGCGATCTCGAGGGCGCGTATCTGCCGTTCCTGCAGGGGCAGGGCCTGGCGAACTACTTCAGTGATCCGGTCTTCCGGGCCGGGCTGGAACAGCCGCCGGAAGCCGATATGCGGGCGGCGGTCAAGCACTGGTCGAACGTGTTCGCCGCGCCCGCACGCACCTGGGAGGATCTCGCCCGCCTGCGCGCGGCCACCGATCTGCCGCTGGTGCTCAAGGGCGTGCTCCATCCGGAGGACGCGCTCGCCGCGCGTGCGGCCGGCATGGACGGCGTGATCGTGTCCAATCACGGCGGCCGCCAGGTCGACGGCAGCATCGCCGCGATCGACGCGCTGGCGGGCGTGGTCGATGCGGTCGGTGACCAGATCGACGTGCTCTTCGACAGCGGTATCCGCCGCGGCGCCGACGTCCTCAAGGCGATCGCGCTGGGCGCTGATGCGGTGCTGGTCGGGCGCCCCTACGCCTGGGGGCTGGCCTGTGACGGCGCGGCCGGTGTCGAGGAAGTGCTGCGGCGTCTGCTGGCCGACACTGACCTCTCCATGGCGCTGTCCGGGGTGGCGCGTCTCGACGACATGAGCCGTCGGTCACTGCAGCAGCCGTTGCCCGCGGGGATGTAGACGCCCCGCGAACGGCTGCCGACGGCGCGTCAGATCCGGCTGATGGCGGCCTGAACGTTCTGCACCAGATACTTCAGCCGCGGGCCGACCTCGCTTTCCAGCCGATCGGGGGCGAGCAGGAAGGAGGGCGCACCGCAGTTGAAGGCGAAGACGTCGCCGTTGGTTGTTTCAATCAACGGAACCCCGACCGCGTTCACTTCCTTTTCCCAGTCGCCGACCGTGGTCACGAAACCGTGGGTGGCGTACTGCTCGCAGGCGGTCTCGATACCGCGCCGAACTGCCGGCCATTTCTCCGGCCCCGTGCGTTTTTCCAGATGGGTCATGAGATAGCCGCGCTCGACTTCCGGAAGCGCGGCGAGAAAGGCGCGTCCCATGGCCGTGGTGGCCAGCGGAATGCGAGAGCCGATATCGAGACGCAGCGTGACTTCGCCGCTGGCGCGGCGATGGTCGAGATACATCATCGACAGCCGTTCGCGCGCCCCCAGCGCGACCGAGGCGTTCACCTCCTCGGCCAGATCCTGCATGTAGGGGCGGGCGATCTGGCGGATGCCGAAGTTGGCCAGGGTCGCGTAGCCCAGCGCCAGCACGCCCATGCCGAGCTGGTAGCGCTCCAGTTCCTTGTTGTAGGACAGATAACCGAGCTTGGTCAGGGTATAGGTCAACCGCGTGACCGTCGGCTTCGGCAGGCCCGTTCGGCGCGCGATCTCCTGATTGCCCAGCAGGTTGTCGCGTGGCTCGAACGCGCGCAGCACGTCCAGCCCGCGGGCCAGGGCGGTGACGAATTTCCGGTCTTTCTCGGCACCGGCCGGCTGGTCGGGATGTTCTTTCATTTTATTCTGCTATGCGAAACTTTAGCGGCTAATCCGACAATTTGGCTTTTCCATGCCGGACTGTCAACCGAAAATGCATTGCAATGGCCGTGCCGGGCCGTGCTCTAGGGGTGTAATGCTAGGCGTCGAGGCGTTGACTGGCATGCCGCTGGATGGTCTCGACCATGGAATAGAGGCCGTTTCGGCGGTTCATGGTGATGTGCTGCTCGAGATTGAGATCGGCGAACAGCGCATTGATGTCGGTATCCACGATCTGCCGCGGCGTCTTGTCGGAATAGATCATCAGCAGCACGCCGATCAGGCCGCGCACGATGTGGGCATCCGAGTCGCCGCGGAACCGCAGCGCGCCGCTGTCATCGGCCTCGTCGGCGACCAGCCAGACCTGGCTCATGCAGCCACGCACGCGGGTGGCCTCGGTGCGCTCCTCGTCGGCGAGCGGCTCGAGCTTGCGGCCAAGATCGATGATGAAGCGATAGCGCTCCTCCCAGTCCGGCAGCATCTCGAAGGTGGTCTTGAGTTGCTCGATCTGTGGGTCCATGACACCCGGGCCTGCGATGGGAAACCAGTGTGTGGTGAAGCATTGGGGCAGCGGCGGGGTCAGTCAAGCGGTCGGGGCGTCGATTCCGGCCCGTCGACCAGCGGGCCGACATTCTGCTTGGTCAGTCCCTGATTGATCGCCAGCCGGACGAGATCCGCCACGCTGTCGGCGGCCAGCTTGTGCTTGATGCGCACGACATAGTTCGATACCGACTTGTGCGACAGTGAGAGGGTGGCCGCAATCCGCGGATTGCTGTGACCCTCCACCAGCAGCTGGAACACTTCGAATTCCCGCGCCGACAGCGTTTCCACCGGCCCGGCGTCGATGGAGAGCTCGCTCAACGCGATGGCCTGCGCGATATCTTGGCTGAGATACACGGAACCTCCTAGAACGCGCTCGATGCCCTCTATCAGACTTTCCGGCGGGCTCGTCTTGGTGATGTAGCCGAGCGCACCGGCTTTCAGAGCACGTGTGGCGTAGGTTGGCTCGTCGTGCATCGTAAACACCAGTACGGCGGTGTGGCCGCGGTGTGCGCGCACGCGGCGGATGATCTCCAGGCCGCCCATGTGCTCCATGGAGAGGTCGAGTATCACCAGTCGCGGTGCATGGGCTCGAAACAATCGCCAGGCCTCCTCGCCCGTGGCGGCTTCGTGGCCCACGTGGTACCCGGCGTGTGTGAGCAGTTCGCGGCATCCGCGACGCACGATCTCGTGATCATCGACCAGCAGTAGTGATGGGTTCATGTCGGCCCCGTGGCCCGGCGACGTGAATCGGCGGGGCTGTGTTCGATCGACAGCGACGATAACCGAAGAACCCCCGGGATATCTTCCCGATCCGAGCCCCGATCCGGGTATGCGGAAACGCCGTGCCGCTTTCGATGTCTGCCGGCGTCATGTCCGGTTTCGCAGATGGGAAAAAACCTCAATTCGGATGGGAAATAATGTATTCGTTCTGAGTGCTTTGCGAGGACAGAAGCAGGGTGCCGCGCCATATCGCTGAGCGCCGGACTGTCTTATACCTATATAGGCGTCAACGCGCCGATTCCGGTGCAGGCCAGACAACATCACAGAACAAAGCGAACGAGAGGAGAGAAGCGATGCCACGAACGAGGCGCATACCGGTGCGTCGGGGCGCACTAGCCCTGGCGGCCACCGCCATTTACGCGCTCGCCGCTCCGGCGGGGGCCAACGACAAGCTTCAGGAACTCGCGGCCAGCCAGGAGAACTGGCCGATGCAGTGCAAGAACTACGACTGCAATCATTTCAGCGAGTCCACCCAGATCAATGCCGACAATGTTGAGAATCTGGCGCCCGCCTGGTCGTTCTCGACCGGCGTGCTCAACGGCCACGAAGGATCGCCGATCGTCGTGGACGGCATGATGTATATCAACGGGCCGTTTCCAAACAATGTCTTCGCACTCGATCTCGACGATCCCAACGAGATCGTGTGGCAGTACAAGCCCAAGCAGGACCCCGCGGCACGCTCGGTCGCCTGCTGCGACGTCGTCAATCGTGGGTTGGCTTACTATCCGGGCGACGGCGAGACCCCGCCGCTCGTGATCGAGACGCTGCTCGACGGCCATCTGTTGGCACTCAATGCCGAGACCGGCGAGATGTACTGGAAGCTCGAGGTCATGGACCCCGCCGTGGGGCAGACGCTCACGCAGTCGCCGTACGTGGTCAAGGACAAGGTCATCGTCGGTTCGTCGGGGGCCGAGCTCGGCGTGCGCGGCGTGGTCACCGCCTTCGACGTCAAGACCGGCGAGCAGGAATGGCGGGCCTATGCCACCGGGCCGGACGAGGATCTGCTGCTCGCCGACGACTTCAACGCCGCGAATCCGCATTACGGCCAGGAGGATCTGGGCGTGAAGACCTGGGAAGGCGATGCCTGGAAGATCGGCGGGGGCACCAACTGGGGTTGGTATGCCTACGATCCGGAAGAGGATCTCGTATACTACGGTTCCGGCAATCCGGCGCCTTGGAACGAAACCATGCGTCCGGGCGACAACAAGTGGACCATGTCTATCATGGGGCGCGACCTGGAGACGGGCGAGGCCAAGTTCGCTTACCAGAAGACCCCGCACGACGAGTGGGACTACGCCGGCGTCAACGTAATGATGCTCTCCGAACAGGAGATCGACGGTGAGAAACGCAAGCTGCTCACCCATCCCGACCGCAACGGCATCCTCTACAGCCTGGATCGCACCAACGGTGATCTCGTGCGGGCCGACAAGATGGACGACACCGTCAACTGGGTGAAGCACGTCGACATGGAGACCGGCATTCCGGTGCGCGACCCCGAATACGGAACGCGCATGGATCATCGCTCGAAGGGCATCTGTCCGTCGGCAATGGGTTATCACAACCAGGGCGTGGACTCTTACGATCCCAACCAGCAGTTGTTCTTCATCGGCATGAACCACCTGTGCATGGACTGGGAGCCCTACATGCTGCCCTACCGTGCGGGCCAGTTCTTCGTGGGCGCCAACGTCTGGACCTATCCGGGGCCGAAGGGCAACCGCGAGGAAGGCACGGGTTCCGGCCAGGTCAAGGCGTACGACGCCAAGACCGGCGATTTCAAGTGGTCGGTCATGGAGCGCTTCGCGGTCTGGGGTGGCACCACCGCCACCGCCGGAAATCTGGTGTTCTACGGAACGCTGGATGGATTCATCAAGGCCCGCGATTCGCGTACCGGCGAGCTGCTGTGGAAGTTCAAGCTGCCTTCGGGCGTGATCGGCCATCCGATGACCTATATGCATGACGGCACCCAGTACGTCGGCATCAACTACGGCGTCGGCGGCTGGCCGGGCGTGGGTCTGGTCTTCGACCTGAACGACCCGTCCGCGGGCCTCGGTGCGGTGGGGGCGTTCAAGGAGCTCGCCAACCACACGCAGATGGGCGGCGGCTTCGTCGCCTTCTCGCTCGACGGTGAGAGTCCGTATACCAAGGACATCAACACCGGCGAATACCAGGCGAACCCAGGCTCTGGGGACAGCGATAGCGGATCGGCTGCGGCCGATGGCGGAAACGACGACCGTCAGGCCAGCCGCTAGCGCGAGTCAGCGGAGAACGGACGGCGGGCGTGGCGCGCGTCCGCCGTCTTCCCCAACCATCCGGAGTTTGCAATGAAAGCGTTAACCAAGCCGTTGGGCGCCGGCCTCGTGGCTGTGACCTGTCTGATCGGGCCATCCTGGGCGCATGCCGCCAATAGCGAGCCGCTGCGCATCTGTGCGGCGGCCGATGAGCTGCCCTTCTCGAAGCAGGGCGGCGACGGTTTCGAGAACGAGATCGCGAAGATAGTCGCCGACGGCATGGATCGGGACGCCCGGTTCGTCTATGTCGATGAGCCGGGTATCTATCTGGTGCCCAACTATCTCAAGAAGGACAAGTGCGACGTCATCACCGGCGTCGATGCCGACGATCCGCGCGTGGCCACAACCGACCCCTATTATCGGTCGAGCTACGTCTTCGTGTACCCGAGCAACGAAGACATCGAGATCGACTCCTGGGACAGCCCCGATCTCAAGCAGATGACGCGTTTCGCCATTTCGCCGTACAGCCCGGTCGAGCCGAAGCTGCGGGACATGAACAAATGGGACGACAACCTGAACTACATGTATTCATTGATCGGCTTCAAGTCGCGACGCAACGAGTACGTCCGCTATGACCCGCAGACGCTGCTCGGCGAGGTGGTCGACGGCAACGCCGATGTCGCTATTCTCTGGGCACCGGAGGTGGCGCGCTACGTTCAGGCCTCCGATCAGCCGCTGGCGATGGAGCCCGTGCCCGATACCACGACACGTCGTGGTGAAGCGCTGCGGTTCAGCTACGCGCAGGCCATGGCGGTCCGGGAGGACGAGACCGAACTGAGGGATGCGCTCAACCAGGCACTCAAGAAAAAGCACGACCAGATTCGTGCGGTGCTGGAAGACGAAGGCATTCCTCTGAATGATCTCGATGCCGCCAGTCGTGCCGCGGCCGGCGCGGCGCAAGCGACAGGAGCCTCATCTTGATGATTCATCGACAGTATCGTCTATCGGCCCGAGTGATCCTCGTTCTGGCCACGTTTCTCGTCGGCGTCGCGACCATCGCTGCCGCGGCGGAAACGTTCCGCAATACGGTCGATGGCTCCGAACTCGACCTGTCCAAGGCCCAGGCCGGAGAAAAGCCGGATGCGGTCGAGACGTTCGAACAGACGGGCAAGAACCCGTTGAACGGCGATGAGGGGTCGATCGAGAAAGGCAAGGAAGAATTTCTAGTGGCCTGTGCGGGCTGCCATGGCCATCACGCCAAGGGCAAGCTCGGTCCGTCGCTCATCGACGATTACTGGACCTATCCAGCGAATGCCGAGGACAAGGGTCTGTTCTCCACCATATTCGGCGGCGCCCGGGCGCAGATGGGACCGCACTACATGTCCATGACCAAGACCGAGATGCTGGAGACGATGGCGTTCCTCCGCGACATCTATGAAGGCAAGGCCTCCAAGGCTGAATGGCTGGACCTGGAGGGCAAGAAGGCCCTGATCAAGGAACGGAAACGCGATCAATCGGAGGGCGAGGGCGACGCCTAACGCGTTTCAGATCGCTCGAATGCGTTGATAAACGACAAAAACCAAGGCGAACGAAGGAGAGTCAATCATGCGAAACCGTCGAATCATCATCGGTGCGACGCTGGTCGCGGCTGGCGGTCTGCTCGGTACGGGGACGGCGCTGGGCTACGACGGCACCAATTGCGAAGAGCCCGGAATGTGCTGGGAGCCGAAACCGGGTTACCCGGAAAAGATCGAGGGCAGCAAGTACGACCCGAAACACAGCGAAAGCGAGCTCAACAAGCAGCAGGAATCCATACGCGGCATGGAGAAGCGTAACGCCATGCGCGTGAAGCACTTCAAGGAGACCGGCGACTGGGTGTACGACACCGATGAGCTGGAGCTGCAACAGGCCATGGACGAAGAACAGAGCAGCAGCTGACGCAGCGCGCGCTCTGTGCGGCGCGGCCCCGATCCCGTATCGGGGCCGTTTTCTTCCGGGCTACGGTGCTGTCCCGTCAATCTCGTATGGAAACGCGCGCGAAACGGCGTGGCTGGCAAGGCCCTAAAGCGAGTCGTAGCGAAGACTATGGCGAGCTGTCGCCACGCCGCCAGCGGCGTCGTGTGACGCGCAAACGTCGGGGTTGCTTGCGGGACGGGGCACAAGGTCCGCGACATCGGATTACGCTTATGCAAGGGGATAGTCGCCTCGCGGACTGGCGCGCCCGTGCGCTGCGCCTCGAGGAACAGGTCAACAGTGTGATGGTGAGCCAGGCGTACGCCGTCCGCCGCATGCTGATCGCGGTCTTCGCGCGCGGCCACGTACTGCTCGAAGGTGACGTTGGCGTTGGCAAGACCACGCTGCTGCGGGCCATGGCGCGCGGTCTCGGCGGCGGCTACGAGCGCCTCGAAGGCACCGTCGATCTCATGCCGTCCGATCTGGCGTATCACACCTATATCGACGAAGACGGCAAGCCGCGCGTCGAGCCCGGGCCGGTATTACGCCACGGCGAATCGCTGGCCACGTTTTTCTTCAACGAGATCAACCGTGCCCGGCCGCAGGTGCACTCGCTGCTGCTGCGGTTGATGGCCGAGCGGTCCATGAATGCGTTCAACCGGGAGCACCACTTTCCGCACCTGCTGGTATTCGCGGATCGCAATCGTGTCGAGCGTGAGGAAACGTTCGAGCTGCCGGCGGCGGCCCGCGACCGGTTCTTCATGGAGATCGGTATCGCCGCGCCGGAAACGCGCGAGGCCCGGCGCGCGCTGATGTTCGATCCGAAGTTCCACGACGCGGACGCCTTGATCGAAAGTGTCGACGAGGGGCTGGTCGATTACACCGCGCTCAACGCCTTCGCGAGCGAACTGCAGAACGCGATCAGCGTCAGCGAAACCCTCCAGAACTATGCCCTGGACCTCTGGCAGGCCATGCGCGATCCGGCCGCCGCGGGCATCCAGCTCGACGATGTCGACGTCAACACGCTGATCGCCGGTGGCGGCAGTCCGCGCGGCATGAGCATGATGATCCGTGCGGCCCGCGTGAACGCCTGGCTCGCCGAGCGTGACATGGTGGTGCCCGAGGACATACGCGCCGTGTTCGCCGAGACCGCCGGCCACCGCCTCTTCTTCAATCCGATCTACGAGCTGCGGCGCGATGAGATCATCGGACGGTTGCTCGACGCGGCGCTCGCCCGTATCGCCGCGCCGTGAGTATGATCGCCGAAACCCAGCGCGAATTCGTCTACCGTATTCGCTGGCGCCCACAGAGCATGCGCCCGGGTGCGCACACGAGCCAGCGCTCGGGTATGGGGCAGCTGTTCTCCGGCTATGCGTCGCTGCTGGATCATCCCGACCCGCGGCGCCTCGATCTGAATGCGAGCGTACGAGACCCGTACGGCATGCTGTATACGCGGGTCTTCCGACAGCGCGCGGCCATCCCGGTCATGCTGCTGGTGGATCGCTCCGCCTCCATGCGCTTCGGCGACAAAGCGGCCTTCACGGCGGCGTTCGCGGATGCGACTGCGCGCTCGGCGACCGCTACCGGCGATGCCTTTGGTCTGCTGACGCTCGACGATGGGGCTCGCGCATTGCACCTGCCGCCGACTTTCAAGCGCGGCGCTGCGCAAGGCGTGATCGAGTGCCTGCAAGAGGGACCGTCGCTCGGGCGGCGCCTGGGCGAGCCGCGCGCGCTTGCCACGCGCCTGCCGCGCGAGCGCGCGCTTGTCTTTCTGGTATCGGATTTCCACTGGACGACGCGTGAGCTCGACGGCGTGCTCGACGGCTTGGCGCGCCACGACGTGGTGCCGGTTGTCGTCTGGCACGAGCGCGAGTATTCGGCGCTGCCGCGGCGCGGCCTGATGAGCCTGCAGGATCCGGAGACCGGACGGCGGCGCACGCTGTATATGCGTCCGCGGCTCGCCGAACGCCTGCGGCGAGCCTACGCCGAGCGCCGTGCGTATCTGGCGCGCCAGTTCATGCGCCAGGGCCGGCGGCCGTTGTTCGCTGGCGCACGCTTCGATGCCAGCGTCCTGACCGATCATTTCCTACGTACGGCATGACCCACTCTAGCGCCATTGTCGGTTCCTCGTGGCTGTTGGGGCTCATGCTTGCGCTCGCCATCGGTGTCACGCCGGCTCGAGCCGCGGATATCGACGTGGCCGTCAAGAACCCGCGTGCCTACGGCCATGTCGTCGGCGACCGGCTCACGCGCGGCGTACGCTTCACGCTACCGGACGGCTACCGGCTCGAACGGACGTCGCTGCCCGGGCAAGGCAAGTTGAATTATTGGCTGGATCTGGTCGCGCTTTCGTTCGACGCCCTGGACGAACGTGGTGGTCGGGTCGAGGCCACCTTCGTCTATCAATTGTTCTATGCGCCGCTGCAGGCGGGCCGCCGGGAACTGCCGTCGTTTACGGTACGCGCGGTCGGGCCCGACGATGACGTCATCGAGGCCCGTGTGCCGGGCTTTGCGTTCACGATGTCGCCGTTGATCGAGCTGCAGTCCGAAGCCGAATTCGGCAGTCAGGACAACGACATCATGCTGCCGGACGAACGGCCGGGCCTGCGCGATGTCGCCGCGCCCCGCCGGACTGCCCTGATCAGTGTCGTCATCGCATGGGTGGCGGTGCTCGCCTGGGCATGGATCAGCGATCGTCTGCCCGGGTACAAGCGCGGTCCATTCGCGCTCGCCGCCGCGCGACTCAAGCGACTGCGCCGCGGCACGGAGCCCGCGACGCCCAGTGCATTGCGGGTGCTCCACCGCGCCTTCGATGCGACCGCCGGTCGCGCGGTGTTCGCCGAGGATCTGGATGGGTTCGTGGCGGCACATCCCGCCTTCGCCGATCTGCGCGACGAAATCGACACCTTCTTCGCTTTCTCGCGACGCTTCTTCTTCGTCGGAGTCGAGTCGAACGGCGACCGTAGACACACGCTGACGGAGTTGCAGCGGCTGGCCGAGCAATGCCGGCGCCGGGAGGCCCGCGCATGAATATCGCGTTCGATCGACCGGTATTGCTCGTGGCGCTGGTGCTCGCGCTGCTGCCCTGGTGGCGGCTGCCGCTGCGCGTCGGCGAGCACGCCTGGCTAGAGATGTGGCCGCCGGACGGTCTGTCGACCGGTATCGATATCGGGTTGCGAATCGCGGCTTCGCTGGCGATTGCCGCACTCATCGCCGGCCTCGCCCGACCGTACATCGGCGCCCAGACCGTCGAGAAAATCGCGCGCGGGGCGCATGTCGTGCTCACGCTCGATCGCAGCCTGAGCATGGACCAGACCTTTGCCGGCCGGAATCCGCAGGGCGGGGAGGAATCCAAGAGCGAGACCGCGCGCCGCCTGCTCACCGAGTTCATCGGCGAGCGCGATCACGACCTCTTCGGTGTGGTGTCGTTCAGCACCCGGCCGATGGCGGTGGTGCCGCTGTCCGACGACCGCCGAGCGGCGCAGGCCGCAGTGGCCGCTGCGGCCACGCGCGGTCTGGCGTTCACCAACGTCGCGGCGGGGCTGTTCATGTCGCTGTCCTATTTCAAGGACACGCGGGCCAGCGCGTCGCGCGCCATCGTGCTCATTTCCGACGGCGCCGCCGAGATCGATTTCCGCAGCGCCGAACACCTGCGTGCGCGCTTCGCCGAGTACGACGTATCGCTGTACTGGATCTTCCTGCGTACCGCGGGCAGTCCCGGCATCTTCGACGCGCCGGACGAACCGCGCAACGACAACGCCAAGGCCATGCCCGAGCGCTACCTGCATCGATTCTTCCAGAGCCTGTCCACGCCGTACAAGGCCTACGAGGCGGAAAATCCGGCCGCTTTGGCCGAGGCCATCTCGGACATCGGCCGGCTGGAGCGTCGTCCGTTGGTCTACGAGCAGCGTCTGCCGAGACGGGATCTGAGCGGTTGGGTGTACGCGTTCGCCGCGGTGATGCTGGTGCTCGGCGTGGCGTCGAAGGCGGCCGAGCGGGAGCTCGTGGTATGAGTCGGCGCCGGATTCTCGGCTGGCTCGTTCTCGCCGCAGCGGCGGTGGCGACGAGCGTGAGTGTCTGGCAGGCCGCGCTCTGGTATGGCCACAGCCGCGATAACGATGCCATCCGTAACGCGCTCGCCCACGAAAGCGGGGACGTCACGCCGCAATCGCCGCTGCCGGTGCTGTTCGCGCAGGGTTACGCCGAATCGAAGCTGGATCGCTATCGCGAGGCCGGCGCCGCCTATCAGACGATCTGGATTCGTACCGACGGCGGGACGCGCGGCGATCCGGAGGGGCTGGCGGCCAAGACGCGCTACAACCTCGGCAATCTCTACGTGCAGCGCGCCGTGGCCGCCGCCGACGAATACGACATCGACGGTGCGCGAACCATGGCGGAACTGGCCAAACAGGCCTATCGCGATGCGCTACGGGCCGATCCGGGGTACTGGGCGGCGAAGCACAACTTCGAGGCCGCCCAGCGCCTCGTGCGGGATCTGCCCGTCCACGAAGGCGAGCCCCAGGAGGGCGAAAAACCGGCCGAGGAGGTCTGGTCGCAGATGCCGGGTTTTCCGCGGGGTGCCCCGTGAGCGCGGTTTCGGCCTCAGACGCTGACGTTGAGCGTGACGTCGATATTGCCGCGCGTCGCGTTGGAGTAGGGGCAGACCTGATGGGCCTGGTCGACCAGCGTTTCGGCCGTCTCGCGGTCCAGGCCGGGCAGGGAGACATCGAGGGTGACCGCGATGCCGAACGCCTCGCCGGACGGGCCGATGCCGACCGTGCCGGTCACGCTGTGGTCGGCGGGCATGTCGATCTTCTGCTTGCCGGCCACCACCTTCATGGCCCCGATGAAGCAGGCCGAGTAGCCGGCCGCGAACAGCTGCTCCGGATTGGTGCCGTCGCCGCCCGCGCCGCCGAGCGCCTTGGGCGTGGCCAGACGCATGTCGAGCGTGCCGTCGGAGCTGACGGCGCGTCCGTCGCGCCCGCCGGTCGCGGTGGCCTCAGCTTCATAGAGAATTTTGTCGACGGTCATGAGTTGCTCCCGATGGATAAGCGTTGGATGCAGCGTTACACGTCGATCGATTGTGCGCAATACATCTCTGCGGGCGAGTGCACGAGCGCTGTCGGGCGCCGGTCGCCGGATGGGTTGACGTGACGGCCGGATATGCCCGCCTGTGGCGAAGGGTCAAGCGCTCGGATCCGAAGCTCTGGGGGCTGGTGTTGGCGTTGATCCTGACGCTGGCGACCTTCGTGGTGCCGCGTTGGCCACTCGCTCGGCCGGTCTACGCCACGCTGTTCGTCGTCGACATCACGCGCAGCATGAATGTCGCCGATTACCGCGCGGGCGGCGAGCCGGTGACCCGTGTGGCGCGGGCGAAGCAGGCCGTTGCATCGGCAATCGCGCGTCTGCCTTGTGGTTCGCGAGTGGGCCTCGCGCTGTTCTCCGAGCGCACGGTCAACATCACGCTGATGCCCATCGAGGTCTGCGCAAGCTTCAATGCGCTGCAGGCCAGCGTGGACATGATCGATTGGCGTGCCGCCTGGGCCGCGGACAGCAACGTCAACCGCGGCCTGGTCGATGCGATGGAAAAGATCGAGCTCGCCCGCGCCGGCGGCGCGCTGGACGAACACACGAGCCTGGTATTTCTCACCGACGGCCACGAGGCGCCGCCGGTCAATCCTCGCTACGAGCCCGACCCGGCGATTCTCGTGCCCGGCAAAAAACCGGGCGCGCCCGGAGCGGCCGCCGCCGATGCGCCGCCGCTGCACGGGCTGCTCGTGGGTGTGGGTGGTTACACGCCGGTCGAGATTCCGAAATACAACGCCGAGGGCGAGCGCATCGGCGTCTACGAAGCCGACGACGTGCCGCAGGCGGCCAACTTCGGGCAACCGGCGAACCCGGAGGAGATCGACGGCTACGTGCCGCGCAATGCGCCGTGGGGGCGCAGCGAAAAGCTTGGCAACGAGCATCTGT
The DNA here is from genome assembly GCF_003788635.1 of Salinisphaera orenii subsp. orenii MK-B5. Classification (GTDB taxonomy): domain Bacteria; phylum Pseudomonadota; class Gammaproteobacteria; order Nevskiales; family Salinisphaeraceae; genus Salinisphaera; species Salinisphaera orenii. The sequence goes on along the minus strand of NZ_AYKH01000042.1, from coordinate 69,695 downwards.
CCGCAGTGCGTGAAGCGCATCTGCAGTCGATGGCGGACGCCGCCGATTTCGATTACCTCCATCTCGATGACGACGCCGCGTTCTATCGCGCCGTCACGCCTCGCGCCTGGGCCGAAATCCGCGAGCGACCTACCGATATCCGATGGCTGTTCGCCGCGCTCGCGCTCGTCTTTGTCGTGCTTGTGCACGCCGGCACCGTCATTTCGGATCTGCGCCGTCGCGCGCGTTTCGTTTTTCCCGATCACCCAAGCCGAAGGAGTGTTTCATGAATCGACGTTCGTCGTTGGTCCACCGCCTCACCGTTGGCGCCTTGCTGGTCTGTTCCACCGCTGCACTGGCGCACGGACCCACGCCCCAGAAAGCACAGGAGAGTATTCATATCGATGCGCCGCCGGCCGAGGTCTGGCAGATCGTCGGCGACGTCTCGGCGCTGGCCGACTGGCAGCCGGCCTTGTCAGCGGTTCATCCCAGCAAAAACCATGATGGAATCGCCGACGAGACCGGCGCCGAACGTGTGCTCGTGTTCGCCGATGGCGGCGGCGAGATCACCGAAAGCGTCGACGAATACGATCCGGAACGCCGTTACATGGGCTATCGACTTCTTCGGGAAGACCCTTCGGTTTTCCCCGTGAGTTTCTACACCGCCACGATCGAGGTGAAGGTCGCCGATGGTGGCAGCGAGGTGGTGTGGAAGGCGCGTTTCTATCGCGGCGATACCGGTAATTTTCCGGAAGAAGGGCAGACCGACGAGGCCGCGCAGGCGGCCATCCACGGTTTCTTTAGAAATGGCCTCGAGGCATTGAAGACTCGGGTCGAGGGCGGTTGATGCGAGGTGCTGCGCGTCGGATTCTTTGGATATTGCTGGGCGTGCTCGCTGGTACGTTGGTCGCGCGGGCTGACACCGCCTGGATGACGGTGCAGGGCGCTGCGCAGCTCGCCGCGATCGATACCGGCCGAGGTGAGATCGTCGAGCGCATCGACGTCGCCGAAGGTCCGGTCGGCGTGGCGGTCGGCCAAAGACGGGTCTATATCACCCATCCCGAAATCGGCCGGATCAGTGTGGTCGATGTCGAGCGCCGCGCCGTGACCGACACCTGGGACGTCGGCGGCGAGCCGTTCGGCATCGCGCTGGCCGACGCGTCGCAGCAGGCCTATGTGACCGACTGGGCGGGCAATCGCCTGGACGTCTACGACGTCGACAGCGGCCGGCGGCTGGCGCGTGTCGGTGTGGGCGGCGCGCCGGCCGGCGTGGCGATCACGCCGGACGAATCGGCCGTGCTGGTCGCCAACCGGGAGAGTGACAGCGTGTCGGTCGTCGCCGCGACCGACAACACGGTGGCTGCCGAGATCGATGTGGGAGAGGCACCTTTCGCGGTGCTGGCTGGGCCGAACGGCCGGTATGCGTTCGCGGCGAGCGTGCGCAGCGACGACGTGCACGTGATCGACCTGAGTGCCAGCGCCAGTGCGCGAACGATCCAGACCGGGATCTTTCCTTATGGTCTGGCGACGGCCGATAATGGCCGCACGCTGCTCGTCACCGAACAGCGCCACGGGCTGCTCGCCCGGTTCGAGGTCGCCACCGGACGTCGGCTCGGCGAGATCACGGTGGGCGGTCAGCCGGACGGCGTCGCCGTGGACCGCGACGGTCGACATGCGATCGTGGCGAACTGGTTCGACGACACCGTCTCGCTCGTGGACCTCGATTGCGCCTGCGAGACGGCGGTGATCGCGGTGGGCGCCGGCCCAAGGGGCTTCGGACGATTCATTCGCCATTGAATCGTTTTCGCCGTTCTGGCCACAGGGGGTATCGATGCGTCTAGGGCGCCTGTCGCTCAAGCTTCGTTTGCTGTTCATCGTCGTCGGCATCCTCGGCCTCGGGTTGGCCGGTGCGGCCGCGATCATCCTGCATAATGCGCGGGCGGCGACCATCGAGGAGATCGAGGCCAATCTCGATTTCAGTCAGGAGCTCGTGCGTTTCCTCGTCGCCGACGTTGACCGGCCGCTTGCGCCGGATGCGCTCGCGGCACTGTCCGCGGCGTTCGAGGATCTGCGGCACGTCCAGGTCGAGATCGAGAGCGATACGGGCGAATGGCTGCGCTTGACCTCGGGCGCGCACGCCGAACCGGCACCTGTCTGGTTTCAGCATCTGATCGTTCCGCCGTCGCAGGTATTCGATACCATTCGCATCACGCGCGGCGGCTCGTTGGGGCGCATCCGCATCACCGCTCTGACGGACGATGAGGTCGCCGAAGTCTGGCGTGATGTCTACGACCTGTTCTGGCTCGCGGCCTGGCTCATGGTGTCGGTTTCCGCGCTGACATGGTTGGGGCTGTGGTTCGGACTGAAACCGCTACGCGATCTCCATGCCGGCTTCGCCCGTCTGGCCGCCGGCGACTTCAGTCGTCCCGTGGGCGTACCGGCCGTGCCTGAACTCGCCGATACGCAGAGCAAGTTCAACCACGTCGTGGATGCCCTGCGCGAGAGTACGCGCCAGCGGCGGTTGCTCACCCAGAAGCTGGTGACCATGCAGGAAGAAGAGCGGCGCGCGATCGCGCGTGAACTGCACGACGAGATGGCGCCTTATCTGTTCGGTATCCGCACCGACATGCAGGCGCTGTCGTGGTCGCTTGCGCGCGACGATAGAGACGGCGTCGAAGCGCGTATCGATTCCGTGCAGGCGCATGTGGACCTGATCCAGCAACGTGTTCGCCGCATGCTGGGTCGCCTGCGGCCGGCGGTGCTGGACGATTTTGGTCTCCGCGAGTCGTTGATGTATCTGGTCGAGGACTGGCGAGAGCGCTGCCCACAGATGGCATGGCGGGCCCGGTTGCGGTCGGTCGACGACGATCTGGATGATGCCGTCCAGGTCACGGTCTATCGGGCGGTCCAGGAGTGCCTGACCAACGCTGCCCGGCATTCGGGGGCCACAGCCGTGACCGTGGCGGTGTCGTCGACCGTCCGGGATGACGTGCTCTGGCTCGAGATCGAAGTGGCCGACGACGGCGTCGGCATGACTGAAGGGGCGTCGCTGGGGCTCGGCCTGACCGGTCTACAGGAGCGGGTCGCCGCCCTCGGCGGCGACTTCGACCTCGCTCGAGGCGGAAGCGGCGGACTCGCCGTACGCCTGGCGATTCCGGCCTGCGGCAGCGTAGGCGTCTAGTCCTCTGCCGGTGAGCCGGCGTTAGACTGCCCACATGGAGATTCCCGGTTCGTTTCGGCGTGTATTCGATGGCGCTCGGTGGATGCTGGTGCGGCTGCTTCAGCTCCCGGTACTGATCTATCGCTATACGCTCTCGCCGCTGCTGGGCCCGCGCTGTCGCTATGTGCCCAGCTGTTCGGCCTATGCGCTGGAAGCACTCGAGCGCCACGGGCCGATCCGCGGCGGCTGGCTGGCGCTGCGCCGGATCGTGCGCTGTCATCCGCTGCGCGAGGGTGGCTTTGATCCGGTTCCGCCCGAACGCGAACGCTAGGCCGTCGACCCCCGCGCCGCGGGCGATGCAGCCGCGCGCGCCAGGGTTTATAGTGTCGCGCTCGACGCTCTCGTCCCGCGCACCGACCCCGCCGCCGCCATGACCGGTTTTGCTGAACACAAGTCCCTGAATCTGCCCGCCCTCGACGCTGAGATCCGCCGCCGGTGGCAGGCGGACGGCGTGTTCGAGGCCAGCACGGCCCGACGCGCCGATGCGCCGGTCTTTACGTTCTACGAAGGCCCGCCCACGGCCAACGGTCGGCCGGGCATCCATCACGTGCTCGGGCGCACGGTCAAGGATGCATTCTGCCGCTACAAGACGATGCGCGGCTATCGCGTGGATCGCAAGGCCGGCTGGGATACCCATGGCCTGCCGGTGGAGATCGAGGTCGAGAAGGAGCTCGGCCTGCAGTCGCGCGAGGATATCGAGAACTACGGCATCGCCGCCTACAACGCGGCCTGCCGCGAGTCGGTGCTGCGCTACAAGGATCAGTGGGACGAACTCACCCGCCGGATCGGCTACTGGGTCGATCTCGATGCGCCCTACGTCACCTTTTCCAACGAATATATCGAGTCGGTCTGGTGGCTGCTCAAGCAGCTCCATGAGCAGGGGTTGCTCTACAAGGGCCACAAGATTCACTGGTATTCGCCGGGCTCGGGCACGGTGCTGTCCTCGCACGAGGTCAGCCTCGGCTACAAGGAAGTGCAGGATCCGTCGATCACGGTGAAGTTCTTCCTGGCCGACGAGCCGGACGTGGCGATCCTGGCCTGGACGACCACGCCCTGGACCATGCCGTCGAACGTCGCGCTCGCGGTCGGGCCGGACATCGAGTATGCCCGGGTCCGCGCGGCCGACGGTTCGCTCTATATCGTCGCCAGGGATTGCGTGGCCGCGACGCTGGGTGACGACGCCGAAATCGTGGAGACCTTCGGCGCCGAGGCGCTGATCGGCAGGCGCTACAAGCCGCCCTACGACTGTTTTGCCGACCATCCCGAGGCGCACAACGCTTGGTACGTGATCGCGGCGGATTTCATCACCACCGACGACGGCACCGGCATCGCCCACGAGGCCCCGGCCTTCGGCGCGGACGACTTCAATGTCACCAGCGCAGCCGGCATGCCGGTGTTCAACCCGATCGAGCGCGACGGGCATTTTCGTGCCGATTTCCCGCTGGTCGGCGGGCAGTGGTTCAAGGACGCCGACAAGCCGATCGCGCGCGATCTCAAGGATCGCGGCCTGCTGTTCGACCAGAGCGTCACGGTGCACAACTATCCGCACGACTGGCGCAAGGGCACGCCCTTGATGAACTACCCGGTCGAGTCCTGGTTCGTGGCGACCCAGCAGCACAAGGACAAGCTGGTCGAATACAACAAGGCGATCAACTGGTTCCCGCCCCATGTCGGCACCGGCCGTTTCGGCGACTGGCTGGAAAACAACGTCGACTGGGCGCTGTCCCGGCATCGCTACTGGGGCACGCCGCTGCCGATCTGGGTCAACGACAACGACCCGGCCGATATCGTGGTCATCGGCTCGATCGCCGAGCTGCGCGCCATAACTGAAAAAGCAGGGGCGGGCGATCAGGTGGCCGATGACGAGTCGCTGGATCTGCACAAGCCGCAGGTGGACGAGATCACCTGGACCGCGGCCGACGGCGGCACCATGCGGCGCGTGCCCGAGATCATCGACGTCTGGTTCGATTCGGGCGCGATGCCGTTCGCCCAGTGGCACTACCCGTTCGAGAACAAGGACACCTTCGAGGCCAATTTCCCGGCGGACTTCATCTGCGAAGGCGTGGACCAGACCCGCGGCTGGTTCTACTCGCTGCATGCCATCGGCACGCTGATCCAGGATTCGCCGGCCTATAAGAACGTCATCGTCAACGGCCTGCTGCTGGATGCCAACGGCGAGAAGATGTCCAAGTCCAAGGGCAACACCGTCGATCCGTTCGAGGCCCTGGATACCCACGGCGCGGACGTCATCCGCTGGTACATGCTGTCCAACAGCCCGCCGTGGGACAACACCAAATACGCCGATCGCGGCCTGCGCGAGACGCGCACCAAGGTGTTCGGCACCCTGGAGAACGTCTATGCGTTCTTCGCCACCTACGCCAACATCGACGGCTTCGACACCGCGATGCCGGCGCCGGCCGTGGCCGAGCGGCCCGAGCTGGACCGCTGGATCCTGTCGCGTCTGCAGTCGACCGCGGGCGAGGCGGTCGCCGCGCTCGACGCCTACAATCCCACGCGCGCGGCGCGCGCGGTCGAACGCTTCGTGGACGCGCTGTCCAACTGGTACATCCGGCGTTCGCGGGCGCGGTTCTGGGCCGGTGCCCGGGCCGACGATGACGCCGGCGAAGACGATGCGGCGGTCGCCGACAAGCGGGCGGCCTATCACACCACGCGCACCTGCCTGCGCGACGTGGCGGCCCTGATGGCGCCGATCGCGCCGTTCTTCTCGGACTGGCTCTACGCCCGCGTCGCCGGCGCTTCCGAACCGGCTTCGGTGCATCTGACCGACTATCCGACCGCGGACGAGACGCTGGTCGACGAGGCGCTGGAGCGGCGCATGCGGCTGGCGCGCGCGGTGGTGGCCAACGTGCTCGCGCTGCGCAACGAGGCCGGTGTGAACGTGCGCCAGCCGCTGGCGCGCATCCTGGTGGTCGAGGAGCCGGGCGTGGCGCGGGCGGATATCGACGCGGTGGCGTCCATCGTTCGCGAGGAGGTCAACGTCGACGCCATCGAGTTCGTCGCCGGCACGGGCGATCTGGTCCGGCGCAGCGCCAAGCCGGACTTCCGGGGGCTGGGCAAGCGGCTGGGCAAGCGCATGAAGCCGGTGGCGGCTGCGGTCGCCGCGCTGGACGACGATGCGATCGCCGCCTACATGCGCGACGGCGCGATCACGATCGAGGCCGACGGCGAGCCGATCGAGCTCGGTCCGGACGACCTGGTGGTGTCCGCCGAGGGCGTCGAGGGCTGGCTGGTGGGCCGCGAGGATGGCGTTACCGTGGCACTTGATAGTACACTTCACGATTCGCTGCGCGAGCGTGGTCTTGCGCGGGAAGTGATCAACCGGGTACAGCGGCTGCGCAAGCAGGCGGATTTCCACGTTGCCGACCGCATCCGCGTGCAGTACAGCGCGGACGCCGGGCTGGCCCGTGCCATCGACGCGCACGACGCGACGCTGACGCGGGAGACGCTGGCCACCGCCTATGTGGCCGAGAACGAACCGGCGGGCGAAGTGGTCGAGCATTTCGAGATCGACGGCGCCGCCATCACGCTGGCCCTGACGCGTCTGTCCTGAGCACGCGTCGGGCGCGGGCAGACGGATCCGGGCTCCAGAGTTTCAACGAACGACACGACAGTCGAGATAGCAGGCCATGCAGAAAAACATTCACCCCAACTACCGCCCCGTGGTGTTCAAGGACATGGGGGGCGACTTCGCCTTCCTGACGCGCTCCACCATCGCCTCCGACGAGACCATCGAGTGGGAGGACGGCAACACCTATCCGCTGGTCAAGCTGGAGGTCACGAGCGCGACCCACCCGTTCTACACGGGCAAGCAGAACATCATGGACACCACCGGCAAGGTGGAGCGCTTCCGTCGCCGTTACGGCATGGGCGGCGGCAAGAAGTAGCCCGCCTTCCGGCGTTGGGGCGCGGCGCCGTGTCCGGTGGCCGTGCCTTTTTGATGGCGTAGCGTAAATCTGTCGTGGCGCCGTGCGAGCATCCTCGCCGGCGAGGTGAGCCGCCCAGCGGTCGGCACCGTCACGGCGGGCGGCGAGCCTTCGCGCCGTCTGCAACGCCTGAACCCGGTACGGTTTCCGCTGCGTCGTGGCCTTGTGCCGGGGTTCGAGTCGTCTCGCGACTGTTGACGCGTCGTGCGGACGCCGCGTCGGCGACCGCACATCGTGTGCGGCACGGCGCGAGTCGCTGATCGTGGCGCGCCACGATCGTCGAGGCCGGCAAAGCCGCAACGCCGCAGCGTGCCCATGGTCGATCGTTCATCTGCGGCCCAACCCGGCGAGCCGAGCGCTGTCGCGGCAATCCAGCGTTGTCGCACCCTGACGCAGAATGACTGCGCGGCGCGCAGGACGCCTAGCCTTGCCCCCATAGTCAATTTCAGAAAGCGCTTGGTGCGGGCTCGCATGAAGCGTTAGCCGGCCCTACGCGGTCTCGCGGGCCAGTTCCAGAAATGCGTCCACATGCTGGTTGCTGCGGTCCGCCGCACGCACGCCCAGATGGATCTGCTTGGGGATGCCGTGCCGCCCGAGAGGCACCGTGGCGATCGACAGCCGGTTCGCGTATTCGTCGATCAGCCACTTCGGCAGTGCGGCCACGCCGCGTCCGGCCGCGACCAGCTGCAGCATGATGTCAGTGGATTCGACCGTCTTGTGCTCGCGCGGCCCGCTGCCACCGGGCGTGAGCAGATAGGTGTAGATGTCCAGCCGCGCCGGGTTCACCGGATAGGCGAACAGCACCTGGTCGGTGAGATCGGCCGCATCGATGAATTCGCGCCGCGCCAGTGGATGATCGCGGGCCACCGCCAGCACCTGCTCGTAGTCGAAGACCGGTTCGAACAGCACGCCGGCCGTGTCCACCGGATCCGGTGTGACGAGGATGTCGATGTCGTGATTGGACAGGGCGTCCATGCCGCCGAACCGGAACTGTTGGAAAACGTCGATATCGACGCCCGGCCAGTCTCTCAGATACGGCTCGACGACCTTCAGGAGCCACTGATAGCAGGGGTGGCATTCCATCCCGACGCGCAGTGCGCCCTGCTTGCCGGCCGCGTACTCGGCGAGCGTGGCGTCCAGGCGCTCGAACTGCGGCACCAGGCGGCCGGCTTCCGCCAGCAGGTATTCGCCGGCGGCGGTGAGACGCACGCGGCGTCCCTCCCGCATCCAGATCCGCGTGCCGGACTGATTCTCCAGTTTCTTGATCGCGTGGCTGAGCGCCGACTGCGTCAGATGCAGTCGGCGGGCCGCGGCCGTGATCGAACCTTCGCGTTCGATCTGGCGCAGGATGTTGAGGTGCATGCGTTCGATCATGGCCGGGCAAAATATGAGCGAATATAATTGAACTAGTATTATAAAGCATTTTTATTCATGTATGACACAGACTACGCTGTTCGCTTCCATTGCTGAGCGCTCTCGGCTCCACTCGTGGCCGCGGCGCGCTCGATACGCCACGCTGCAGAGGGTCTTATGACCGTATCTCACAACCTGGGCTTCCCCCGTATCGGCGAACGCCGCGAACTCAAGAAGGCGACCGAGGCCTACTGGAAGGGCGATCTCGATTACGCCGGGCTCGAGGCCGCGGGCGCGGAACTGCGCCGCGCCAACTGGGCCAAGCAGCAGGCGGCCGGCATCGATCTGATCCCGTCCAACGATTTCTCCTTCTACGATCAGGTCCTGGGCCTGTCGTGTCTGATCGGCAACGTGCCCGAGCGTTTCGGCTGGAACGGCCGCGACATGAATATCGACGTCGCCTTCGACATGGCGCGCGGCACTCAGGGCGCGATCGCCTGCGAGATGACCAAGTGGTTCGATACCAACTACCACTACATCGTCCCCGAGTTCACCCAGAACACGTCGTTCAATCTTGTCGGCTCCAAGATCTTCGACGAGTTTGCCGAGGCCAAGGCACAGGGCATCGTCACCAAGCCGGTGATGGTCGGCCCGGCCACCTACCTCACGCTGGGCAAGGTCACCGACGGCTCGAATCTGGACAAGTTCGATCTGGCCGATTCGCTGATCGAGGTCTATGTCCAGATCGCCGAGAAACTGGCCGCGGACGGCGCCGAATGGCTGCAGATCGACGAGCCGATCTTTTCGCTGGACCTGAACGACGCCCAGCGCGCGGTCATCGAGAAGGCTTATGCGCGGCTCGCGCAGGTCGACGGCATCAAGATCATGGTCGCGAACTACTTCGGCGAGCTTGCCGACAACATGGAGCTGTTCACGTCGCTGCCGGTCGAAGCACTGCATATCGACGCGGTGCGCGGTATCAAGGAGGCCGAAGTCGTCGCTGCGCGGCTGGACGACGAGAAATATCTGTCCGTCGGCATCATCGATGGTCGCAATATCTGGAAGACCGATCTGGAACGCGCGCTCGCCACGATCGAGACCATCAAGGGCGAGATTGGCGCGGGGCGTCTGATCGTGGGCCCGAGCTGTTCGTTGCTGCATTCGCCGGTCACCCTGCGCAGCGAAACCAAGCTCGACGACGAGTTCAAGAACTGGCTCGCCTTCGCCGAAGAAAAACTCGACGAGATCGTGTTCCTGGCCAACGCCGCCGACAGCAAGCTCGACAAGACCATGCTGGCGGACAACAAGCAGGCGATGGCCGATCGTGCGGACTCCGCGCGCATCCACGACGCCGCGGTCAAGCGCCGCGCCGCCGCGGTCGCCGACAAGGACCGCCAGCGCGGCTCGCCCTACGCCGAACGCGCGAAGAAACAGCACGCCAAGATGAACCTGCCGGCCTATCCCACGACCACCATCGGCTCGTTTCCTCAGACCCAGGAAGTGCGCAAGGCCCGCGCCGCCCACAAGAAGGGGCGCATGTCGGATGCCGAGTACGACGCCTTCCTGGAAGCCAAGATCGCCGAAGCCGTGAAAATGCAGGAAGACATGGGCTTCGACATGCTCGTACACGGCGAATTCGAGCGTAACGACATGGTCGAGTACTTCGGCGAGCAGCTGGCCGGCTATGCGTTTACCAAGTTCGGCTGGGTGCAGAGCTACGGCTCGCGTTACGTGAAGCCGCCGATCATCTTCGGCGACGTGTCGCGGCCCGAGCCGATGACCGTGAAATGGTCGAAATATGCCCAGTCGCTAACGGATAAACCCATGAAGGGCATGCTCACCGGCCCGGTGACGATGGTGCAGTGGGCGTTCGTGCGCGACGACCAGCCACGGTCCGAGACCGTCAAGCAGGTCGCACTCGCGATCCGCGACGAGGTGGTGGATCTGGAAGCCGCCGGGCTGGCCGCGATCCAGATCGACGAGGCCGCGTTCCGCGAAGGCCTGCCGCTACGCCGCGCGGACTGGGATGCCTACCTGAAATGGGCGGTGGAATCGTTCCGGATTGCGTCCTGCGGCGTGGCCGACGACACCCAGATCCATACCCATATGTGCTACTCGGAGTTCAACGACATCATCGAGGCGATCGCCGACATGGATGCCGACTGCATTTCCATCGAAACCTCGCGCTCGCAGATGGAGCTGCTGGATGCGTTCGTGGCCTTCCAGTACCCGAACGAAATCGGCCCGGGCGTCTACGATATCCACAGCCCGCGCGTGCCGGAAAAGCAGGAGATGATCGACCTGCTTAAAAAGGCTACCAAGGTGCTGCCCGCCGAGCGGGTGTGGGTGAACCCCGACTGCGGCCTCAAGACCCGCGGCTGGGCCGAGGTCGAGCCCGCGCTGCGGCACATGGTCGACGCCGCCCGCGAGCTGCGCGACAGGGCCGCCTGATCTGAAAAGACCTGTCGCGGGGGCAGGTCGGATCGTAGCGCTGCCGCCCCGGTTAGCCGGGGCGGTTTCCCCTGCGGCGGGGTATTCGTCAGCGTCATCGATCATCCGTCGATACGGTCGTAATGGCCGCCGATCGCAAGGATATAGATCGCTTCATCATCGAAGCGATAGATCAGGCGATCTTGCTGCGACAGCCGCCGTGACCAAAGGCCGCTCAAGTTGTGTTTGAGCGCCTCCGGTTTGCCCGTACCGGTCGTGGGATCGTCGGTTCGGTTCAGTTCCTTGAGAATACGGCACAGCCTGCGATGCAGGCGCTTGTCCTCGGCGCGCATCGTTTCATAGGCGAGCCAAGTGCGGCCTTCAAAGACCAGTGATCTCACGCATCTCGTCCGCGCTGGGCGTATAGCCCTTGCCTTGCGTATGCGTCTCAAGCGATTCGCCAATCTGACGCATGAGGTCGCTGTTCTGAAGCACGTAGAGACTTTCCTGCTCGCGCTCCCAGTCCTCGGCACTGATGACCACGAAGCTTTCGCCGCCGCGCCGTGTGACCTTGAGTGGGTTGTGTTCGGTCGTCACGCGATCGACCAGCGACTTGAGATTGTCGCGAAAGCGGTTGACGCTGATTGAATCCATTCTCGAATTTAGATGTACGGACTGTCCGTACGATTATACGTACTGCGTGTCGGCCGGCAACACGTTAGTTCTGTGCGTATACGCCTGAATACGGCGTCGCCTCGGCTGCTAGTCACGGCCCCCAACGCAGCGGATGATCCGCCCGCAGCACGCCGTCGTCATCCCAGTCCCGCCAGCCGGTGAACGGTATTGGTTTTGCCTCGTCGAGTGCGGTCAGGCGTTCGGCCCATGCGTTCTTGCGCTCTTCGAGATGGCGTTCGAAAACGTCGCGTTGTGCGTAGCTGATGCCGCCGCCCTGAACGGCGTGAGCGACGAAGGGCGGCAGCACGTCGAAGCCCATGTAGTGCAGCGAGTAGTGGATGGGCCATAGCAGGCGCTCGATCGGCCCGCCGCGCCCATAGGGCGAAAACGTCTCGGCCGGACCGCCGGTGGTCACCGACAGCAGGGCGCGTTTGCCGCGGAAGTGGCCTTCGTCGTAGCGCTTGCGCCCGGTGTAGAGCTCGCCGTAGATGAACACGCGGTCGAACCAGCCCTTGAGGATCGCGGGCTGGGCATGCCACCAGAGCGGGAATTGCAGGATGACCAGATCGGCTGCTTCGAGCCGGTCGATCTCGCGCTGCACGTCGGCGGGGCGGCTGTGACTGGTGCCGGCATAGCGTTGTTCGGTCAGCGCCGAGAAGTAGTTCGGATCGGCGCGTGGGCCGTAGTGGCGCGGGCTTTCGAGCGGGTCGAAGCCTTCGGCGTACAGGTCGGATACAGTCACGCGGGCGCCGTTGTCGGCGAGCGTCTGCCTTGCCGTCGCGGTGAGGGCGGCGTTGAACGAGCGCGGCTCGGGGTGGCTGTGAACGATCAGGGCATGCATGGCGGTTCATGTTCGGTTGGCGTGGGACCGCAACGATGGGCTTGTCATCAGTGCAATGAAATGGCTTATGAGCGCAAACCGGGTTTGCAAAAATGCAAGATAGTCTGGGCTGGGACGATCTGCGGCTGACGCTGGCCATCGTGCGCGCCGGCTCGCTGGCTGGTGCCGCCCGGGCGCTCGGCGTGAGTCATGCCACGATCTTTCGGCGCCTCAAGGCACTGGAGAAACGAACCGGCACGCGGCTGTTCGAGCGGGTACGCGGCGGCTATACGCCCACGCCCGCCGGCGAGGATATGGCCGCCGCCGGCGCGCGCATGGAGCAGGAGGTGCTAGGCGTGGAGCGCCGCGCCGTCGGCCGGGACCTGCGCCCGTCGGGCACCGTGCGGCTGACCACGACCGATACGCTCTTCGAGGGTCTGGTCGCGCCGATGCTCGGGCGTTGCCGGGCCGAGTATCCGCAGATCGCGCTCGAAGTCGCGATCTCCAACGAGACCTTCAATCTATCGCGTCGCGATGCGGATATGGCGATCCGGCCGATCGCCGAGCCGCCCGAGGCGCTGATCGCTTACCGCCTGGCCCGCGTGGCGCTGGCGGTCTACCGGGCGCGCGATGCGGACGAAAACGCAGCCTCGCAATGGATCGGCCTGGACGACAGCGTGAGTTTTCCGGCGTTGAGCGCCTGGATGCAGGCCCAGGGCGCCCACGCGCGCTGCGATTATCGCCTCGACACCGTGCAGGCCATGCAGTCCGCCCTGCGACACAGCGATGCACGCGCCGTACTGCCCTGTTATCTGGGCGACGCCGATCCGACGCTGGTGCGCATCGGCGCGCCCATCGCGGCGCTCGCGACCGATCTCTGGCTTTTGATCCACCCCGACCTGCGCCGGGTGGCGCGCATGCGCGCGGTGCGCGATCTGTTGATCGACGGCTTCGCCCGGGGCGACGTCGTGCAGCAGCTCGCGGGCACCGCGCAGGCGGATCGAATGTCGACATGAGCAACCGGCGCCCGGGCGCGGTCCCCGGGCGCCGGTTGCTAAACTACGCGCCTTTCACGCCCCGCTGCCCAAGGTGTATCGATGAGCGTCGTCACCCGTTTCGCCCCGTCCCCGACCGGTTATCTGCATATCGGCGGTGCGCGTACCGCGCTGTATTCCTGGCTGCACGCCAAGGCCAGCGGTGGCCCCGGCGATGGACGATTCGTGCTGCGTATCGAGGATACCGACCGCGAGCGCTCCACCGATGAAGCCGTGCAGGCGATCCTCGATGCCATGGCCTGGCTGGATCTCGAACACGACGGTGAGATCTATTACCAGACCCGGCGTTTCGATCGCTATGCCGACGTCATCGACCGGCTGATCGACGAAGGCAAGGCCTATCGCTGCTATTCGAGCGCCGAGGAAGTCGAGGCCATGCGCGAAGCCGCGCGTGCGAAAGGCGAAAAGCCGAAATACGACGGGACCTGGCGGCCGATGCCGGGCAAGACGCTGCCCGAGCCGCCGGCCGGGGTCGATCCGGTGATCCGTTTTGCCACGCCGCTGGACGGCCATACGGTGATCCACGACCTGGTGAAAGGCGATATCACCATCAGCAACACCGAACTGGACGACCTGGTCATCGCCCGTGCCGATGGCACGCCCACCTACAACTTCTGTGTCGTGGTCGACGACATGGATATGGGCATCACCCATGTCATTCGCGGCGACGACCATGTGAACAACACGCCGCGCCAGATCAACATCCTGAAAGCGCTCGTGGGTGACGACGGTGATCTGCCGGTTTATGCCCATGTGCCAATGATTCTCGGCCCCGACGGCAAGCGTCTGTCCAAGCGCCACGGCGCGGTCGGCGTGATGCGCTATCGCGAAGAGGGCTATCTGCCCGAGGCGCTGCTCAACTATCTGGTGCGCCTGGGCTGGGCCCACGGCGATCAGGAAATCTTCACCCGCGAGCAGATGCTCGAGCATTTCGATATCGAAAACGTACAGGGCGGGGCTTCGACCTTCGACCCCGACAAGCTGCTGTGGGTGAATCAGGAACATCTGAAGATGGCCGCGCCGCAAGACCTGGTCGGTGAGCTGCGGTGGCATCTTGCGCGACTGGGCATCGACGGCGTGGACGACGCCCGTCTGACCGAGATCGCGGCGATCCAGAAAGGCCGCTGCAAGACCGTGCGGGAGATGGCCGAGCAGAGTCTGTTCGTGTTCCAGTCGGTGACCGAGTACGAGCCCAAGGCGGTCAAGAAACATATCAAGACCGCCACGCCCGACCTGATCGCCCAGGTCCGCGACAGCCTGGCTGCCCTCGACGACTGGAACGGCGAGGCGGCAAGTGCCGTGGTCAAGCAGGTAGCGACCGACAACGAGGTCGGCATGGGCAAGGTCGCCCAACCGATCCGGATCGCGGTGACCGGTGGCCCGGTCTCGCCCTCGATCGACGATACGCTGGCGTTGCTCGGCCGCGAGGAAACGCTCACGCGCCTCGATGCCGCGGTCTCCGAATTCGCGGCGTTGAAAGGCTAGCGCGCAGCGCGTCCAGTTTCGCGAGGCTGGCGATCGTGTAATCGGGCACGATCGCGGTATCGTTGGGCCGACCGTCGCGATTGAGCCAGACCGAGGTCGCGCCCACGGTGTTGGCCCCGGCGATATCGGTTTCCAGCGAATCGCCGATATGCATCGTTTCGTCGGCCCGGCATCCGAGCCGTTCGAAGGCATATTCGAACAGATCGGGCGCGGGCTTGGGGCGATGCGTGTCGTCCGCGAACGCGATCACGTCGAAGCGATCGGCAATGCCCAGATGCTTCGGGTGTGTATTGCCGTTGGAAAGCAACGCCAGGCACAGGGCGGGATCGAGGCTCGTGAAAAGCGCGGCCGTATCGGCATATAGCGGCGTGGTGTCGAACCGATGTTGCAGATAGGCGTCATAGAGCTCGGCGGCGAGCGCGTCATCCGGGGCGTCGTATTCGGCGAGCAATGTCTGGAACGCGCGGCGGCGGATCTCGGCGAACGACAGGCCCGCAGCGCCTGGATCGGCGAGCAGCCGATCGCGGATGGCGATCATCGGCTGGATATCGGCGAGCGTATCGGCCATCTGCGGCCGCCGCTCGATAAGCAGTCGCCGCGTGGCGTCGAGCGAGGCGCGCATGCCCGCCTCGAAATCCCACAGCGTCATGTCGCCGTCGAAGCTCAGCAGCCGATAGTGCGAACGCATGGCTTCGGGGCGCGGCGGCAGGCAATGAAAGACGCAACACCATAACAGCGGTGTGGTCGATACAATGCTTGTTCAATTGTCGAGGTATGCATGACGACCACTTATCTTGAACTGCAGGTTCTGAGCACCGGCCAGACATCGCGCCTGGCCGAGATGTTTCGCCTGTTGGGCGAGCCCAACCGCCTGTCGCTGGTCTATGCCTGCCTCGAAGAGCCGCAAAGCGTGCAGACGCTGGCGGCCGATATCGATATCTCGATGTCGCTGGCAAGCCATCACCTGCGGCTGTTGCGCTCTGCACGCCTGTTGCGCGCGGAGCGCCGCGGCAAGCAGGTGTTCTATGTCGCCGCCGACGCGCATGTGCAACGCGTGCTGCGCGACATGGTCGAGCACAGCGACGAGGAGTAGTAGCCATGGCCCATACGCACGACCACACACATGACGGCGGACACGGTCATGCCCACCACGACCATGACCACGATCACGACCACGGTGGTCTCGGCGGGCACCATCATCACGGCGGCAGCGGTCGTGTGCTGGTGTTCTCGCTGCTGCTCACGCTGTCCTTCGCCGTCGTCGAGGCTGTGGGCGGCTGGTGGGCCGATTCGCTGGCCCTGATGTCCGACGCCGGGCATATGTTCACCGACAGCTCGTCGCTGGCGATCGGCGCGCTCGCGGCCTGGATGGCCAAGCGCCCGGTGTCCAAGATGCATTCGTTCGGTCTTCAGCGTGCGGAGGTGCTGGGCGCGCTGATCAACGCGGTGCTGATGATCGTGGTGGTGGTCGCCATCGCCGTGTCCGCGATCGAGCGCTTCGCGGAGCCGCGCTCGGTGGCCGGCGCGCCGGTGATGATCATCGCCGCGATCGGGCTGCTCATGAATATCGGAGTGGCGGTGATCCTCATGCGCGGCGAGCAGACGATGAACGTGCGCGGCGCGCTCATTCACGTCATCGGCGACCTGCTCGGCTCGGTGGCCGCGCTCGCGGCCGGTCTGATCATCATCCTCACCGGCTGGATGCCGATCGACCCGCTGCTTTCGCTGCTGGTCAGCGTACTGATCCTGGTCTCGGCGGTGCGGCTGCTGCGCGATGTGGTGCATGTGCTCATGGAAGGCGTGCCCAAGGGCGTGGACGCCGGTGCCGTCGGCCGCGAGCTCGCCGATGTGGAGGGCGTGCGGTCCGTTCACGACCTGCATATCTGGAGCCTCTCGTCCAGCCAGCGTGCGCTGGCCGCCCACATCGAGATCGCGCGGCTGTCCGAGTGGCAGGCGATCCTGCCGCGCCTGCAGCGCCTGCTGGCGGACAAGTACGCGATCACGCACACCACGCTCCAGCCCGAGGACCGGGCGACCGCACGCGACTGCGTCTGCGAGCCGGACTGCGGCATCGCCAGCTAGTGCCCTGTCGCACGATTCATCGTATTGTTTCCGGCGTGTTTCGCATTATGGCACCTCAGCCACGGCCATGAGCCCCGATACCGCGCCCTGCCCGACGCGAACAGTCAGCCGGGATGCATGCCGCGAACGCGCGCCACGGCGCGTGAGAGTCTGTCGGCGCGACCCGCGTATGGCGCGCCGGCAGACGACGCTCGTGCAGCACAGGTCGCCGGGCGCGTCGTGCCGTCGTGCTGCCGGAGCCAGAGGCGATCCCGGTAGCCGGTACCACACGAGCGGCCCTGCGGGTTGCCTCCGAAATCGTGCCCGGCGGTGTCGGGTGGTTCGTCCCGGGCGCCGAACAGGGACGGCGCCGTGGGTCTGGCGGGATCACGGAGCCTGTGGCAATGCGATCCGCGCGGGTCGGGGCCAGGCCGCGGATGACCGCGAGATGGAGCCGGTCGGGCGCAGGCGCCGGATCATCCGTCGGGGCCGCGCCGGGGCGGCGTTCTGGCGTCGGCCCGCGGTCGCCCGGGAACACGGTGCATGCCGAAGGAGGAGGAACGCGATGAACGACTCAGAACGTCTGGCGCTTGCCGAACGTATCCGCGAGGCCTGTATCGCTGCCGCGCTGGAAGGCTACGAGGATGCGGCGGTGTCCGGGCTGTGCGGCGAAGGTGCCCTCGAGGTGGCGATCAGCACGATGCGCCGCCTGGATCTGGAGAGCGTGCTGGCGGCCGGCGCCGACGATACGGCGTGACGCCCCGCCGCCAGCCGCCGCCAGCTCGGCAGGCGTACGGCCGAACGCGGCGGCCCCGGTTTCCACGCGGATGAAAGCGGCGGGCCATGACGACCCGCCGCCCGCGCCGGGCTACTTGCTCTGGTAGTAGTCCATCAGGATCTCGGCGACCTCGGGCCGGGAGAATTCCGCCGGCGGAGCCTCGCCGCGGCCCAGCATCTCGCGCACCGCGGTGCCGGAGAGCAGCACGAAGTCGTCCTTCGTGTGGTCGGGCACGTCGCGCATCATCACGACCTTGCCGAGCTTCTTGGAGAAGGCGGTGTGGTCGGCGGCGAAGATCTCGATCTCCAGCGCGTCGTCCGGCACCCGTTCCTCGAAGATGGTCTGGGCGTCGAAGGGGCCGTAGAAATCGCCCACGCCGGCATGGTCGCGGCCGACGATGAGATAGGAGCAGCCGGCGTTCTGGCGGAACACGGCATGCAGCACGGCCTCGCGGGGGCCGGCATAGAGCATGTCGAAGCCGTAGCCGGTGATCATCACCGTGTTCGGCGGGAAGTAGACGTCCACCATCTTGCGGATGGCGGCGTTGCGCACGCCCGCCGGGATGTCGCCGGGCTTGAGCTTGCCGAGCAGCATGTGGATGAGGATGCCGTCGGCGCCGGTGGCATCCAGCGCCATCTTGCACAGCTCCTCGTGGGCGCGGTGCATGGGGTTGCGGGTCTGGAAGGCCACGACCTTGTCCCAGCCGCGTTCGGCGAATTCCTCGCGGATCGAGCCCGCGGTGCGGAAGGTCTCGTGGAATTCGGTCTCGAAGTAGCTGAAGTTCAGCACCTGGATCGGGCCGTGGATGACGTAGCGGCCCAGACCGTTGAACGTCGCCACCCCGGGGTGCGCCGGATCGTTGGTGGCGAAGATCTGGCCGGTCAGGGTCTCCAGCTCGGCGTCGCTGAATTCGTCGATGCCCTCGATGTCCTGCACCGCGATCACCGGCTCGCCCTTGACGTTGGGGTCGCGCAGGGCGATGCGGGCCGCGCCCTTGATGGGCTCGATGTCGTCGGTGACGTTGAGCACCGGCACCGGCCAGAACAGGCCGTCGGTGGTGCGCATGTGTTCGCCGACCGACAGCGCGTCGGCCTTGCTCATGTAGCCCGTCAGCGGGTTGAAGTAGCCCGCGCCGAGCATGACGGCATTGGCGGCCGCGGCCGAGGACAGCGTGATCGACGGCAGCTCGTGCGCTTCCTGGAGCAGCTGGCCGTGGGCGGTCTCGTCGGCCACGAAAAGCGGATTGAGCGTATCGGAACCGTGCGGTTTGATCATGGCATCGCGTCTGCGTTGATGAATGGAGCCCGCGCCCGCCGCGGGTCCGCCCCGCCGGCACGAGAAAAAGCGCGGCCGGACCGCGCTTTCGTCTGAACGGGAGGGATTCTAACGCAAGCCGGCGGGCGGCGCCGGCCGGGCGGCCTCAGGAGGGCTTCTTCTTGCCGGTGTTGTTCTCGCAGTTGTCCGCCTGGCATTCGCCGTAGAGCACGAGCGTGTGCTTGGACAGGTCGAAGCCGGATTTCTGCGCGACGTCGCGCTGGCGCTGCTGCATCTCGTCGTCGAAGAATTCCTCGATCTTGCCGCACTTCACGCAGATCAGGTGATCGTGCGGGCCCTGCTCGAGCTCGAACAGGGCATGACCGTCCTCGAAGTGGTGGCGGATGACGAGGCCGGCGTCCTCGAACTGCGACAGCACGCGATAGATGGTGGCCAGGCCGATGTCCTCCTCGTCCTCCATGAGCAGGCGATACACGTCCTCCGCGGACAGGTGGTCCTGCTTGTTGCTCTGGAGCACTTCCAGGATTTTCAGGCGCGGCAGCGTCGCTTTGAGTCCGGCTTTGCGCAGATCGCTGGATTGCATGGCTCAACACCTCGAATGTGGCGGGCGGTCGCGCGTCGTTGGACCGCCGCGGCGCTGAATGATTCGGATTCAGCCGGGCTCATCGATCGTACGTCAGCGCGCGACCGATACAGCCTTGGCTAAGTTTACCTTCATGATAGGCCAGTTGGCCAGATACGAAAGTGCTCGTGACGCGGCTTGTGAAGACGTGTCCCGCGAACGGCGACCAGCCGCATTTGGCGTGGATGGGCTCGTCGTCCACCGCGGTCCGGCCGGCCATGTCCACCAGCACCAGATCCGCCCAGTAGCCTTCGCGGAGGTAGCCGCGCCCGGCCACCCCGAAACGCTCGGCGGGGTTGTGCGCGGCCTTGGCGACCAGCTGCTCCAGGCTGAAGTGGCCGGCCGAGACGTGATCCAGCAGCGAGACCAGCGCATGCTGGACCAGCGGCAGGCCCGCCGGCGCCTTGAAGTAGGCGTTGGCCTTCTCCTCGGCCTGATGCGGGGCGTGATCCGTCGCCAGCACATCGATGCGGTCTTCGGCCACGGCTTTCAACAGTGCCGCGCGATCGGCGGCGGTCTTGATCGCCGGGTTGCACTTGATCAGCGTGCCGCGCGCGGCGTAATCGTTGTCGTCGAAGAACAGATGATGCACGCAGGCCTCGGCGGTGATCTGTTTGCCGGCCATCGGTCCGGGCGCGAACAGGTCGAGCTCGTCCGCGGTGGTGATGTGGAGGATGTGCAGATTCGTGCCGTGCCGGCGCGCCAGGTCGACCGCCTTCGAGGAGGAGGCGTAGCAGGCCTCGCGCGAGCGGATCACCGGATGCTGGCTCATGGGCACGTCCTCGCCGTAGTGATCGCGGGCCCGCGCGGCGTTGGCCTCGATCATCGGCGTGTCCTCGCAGTGGGTCAGCACGGTCAGCGGCGAATGCTCGAAGATCTGTTCGAGTGCTGTGTCGTCATCGACGAGCATCCGGCCGGTGGAGGCCCCCATGAAGATCTTCACGCCTGCGGCGAGCGAGGTGTCGAGCGCCTTGATCTGCTCGATGTTGTCGTTGGTGGCGCCGAAGTGGAAGCCGTAGTTCGCGCTGCAGCGGCCCGCGGCCAGCGCGTGCTTGGCCACCAGCGCGTCGTGATCCACGGTCGGCGGCTTGACGTTGGGCATGTCCATGAAGCTGGTGATGCCGCCGACCACCGCCGCGGCCGACTCGCTGGCCAGGTCGGCCTTGTCGGTGAGGCCGGGCTCGCGGAAATGGACCTGGTCGTCGATCATGCCGGGCAGCAGGAACCGGCCCGCGGCGTCGATGACCTCGACCCCGGCCGGGGCATCGATGGCGGCGGCGATCTTCTCGATGCGGCCGTTGCCGATCAGCACATCGGCTTCGCGGCGTTCGCCCTCGTTGACCAGGCAGGCGTTGGTGATCAGATAATCGCTCATGGCGGCAGCGCTCGTCGTATGGCGGGGCTCAGTTTAGCGCCCGCCGCGGGGTCGCGGCAGGGCGGGCACGTTCACGCCGGACCGCGGCACACGATCGCGCCCTTGCCGACGCCCTCGTAGGCGCGCACCTCGAGGTGTCGGTCGGGCAGCTCGGCGGCGAGTGTGTCGGCGATGTGCGCGGCGACGTTCTCGACCGTCGGCGGCCCGTCGAGGAGCACGCAGCGCCCCGCGTCGATCGTCAGGGCGAAGCGTCCCTGCGGCGCGACGTAGTCGAAGTGGTGGCGGCCGTCGGCGTCGCGGCGGGCGAGATCCGCGCGGTCGCCGATGAACACCCCCTGCCAGCCCTCGGCCCAGCGTCGGGCCCGCGCCGGGTCGTCGCGGCCGTCGACCGCGATCGCCAGCCGGCAGCGATGGCCGTGTCCCATGCGCTGGCAGTTGCCGTCGTGGCTGCGCAGCCCGTGGCAGTAGTGGTAGGCGGCGCCGTCGATGGCCTCGGCCCGCAGCGACAGCTGCAGATCGTCGATGTTGTCCGGCAGCAGCGGCGCGATGCGGTCGGTGAGCCAGTCCGCGAGCAGCGCCGGTCCGATGCGCTCGGCGTCGAGCAGCGCCACGCCCTCGGCCGGGCCGGCGTAATCGATGTGGGCGCCGCGGGTGGTCGTCAGACGCAGGTCATCGCCGTGACGTGACAGCCCCGGCGCCCGCAGCGGGACCAGCAGCCGGTGGTCGAGGCGTTCGTCGATCGCCCGCTTGAGCAGACGCCGGGCGGGGCCGAAGTCGAACAGCATGCCGTGGGCGTCGCGCGTGCCCGACAGGCGGGCGTCGACCAGCCAGGTGCGGCCGTCGAGGCCGGTGTCCGGATCCAGAACCCCGCAGTCGATGTGGGTGACCTGCTCGACGAACAGATCGACGGTGTCGCCCGGCTTCACACCGCGTCGGAGAGGTCGATGCCGCGCTCGGGCAGCATCACCGGCAGGTCGTCGTCCACGCGATAGGCGGTGATCCCGTCGGCGGTGATCAGCGCGGCCTGCAGGGGGCGATCCACCGGGCTGCCGTCGGCATAGTGGGCGCGGCCGGCCTCGATCGCCGCGTTCAGGCGGGACAGCGTCCCGGCTTCGGCCGGTGCGACCGCCGCACCGGTGGCGGGGCAGACGAGGATGTCGAGCAGTTGCTTGTCCACGAAACGGCCTGAGCGGTCGGGTGATGTGCGGATTCTAGGGCCTGTTGACGTTTTGTACGAATCCGCGCCAAGCGCTTCCTGAAAATTTGACCATGGGCGGCAAGACGAGGCGTAGTGCGCGCCGTGCAGTCACTCTGCACCAGCGTGCGACAACGCTGGATTGCCGTCTTGTCGTTGATTTTCCGGGCGCTCGTCCCGAAGGATTGGGCCGCCCACAAAACCACTAGGGGCGCCCGGCGGCGTTGCGAGCCTGTGCCGCGGCACGCCCAGAGCCGGCGGCTCGCGCCTTGCCGGACACGATTTGCGGTCGGAAACCAAAGCGTTCGGACGATACGTCAACATACCCTGGCACTGTGCCCGGCCTCAGACCGTGGCCTTCAGGCCGGCCACCGCGATCACGATCGCCGCGATGCAGGCCAGTCGCGCCGGGCGCGCGGAATCGCCCCAGCAGACGATGCCGACGACAGTGCTGCCGAGCGCGCCGATGCCCGTGAACACACCGTAGGCCACGGCCATGGGAATATCGGCCATCGCGAGTCGCAGGCAGGTCAGGCCGAGGCCGAAGCCGAGGACGCCGAGTGCCAGGCCGGTGGCGTATCGGCGCCGGGTCAGGCGCTCGAAGCCCGCCACGCCCACGATCTCGAAGCCGCCCGCGGCGAGCAGCAACAGCCAGCTCATCGCTGGTTCCCGGTGGACGTGAGCTTGAGCCCGATGACGCCGCCGATCAGCAAGGTCAGGCAGGCCAGCGCCGCAGGGCCGAGCGCCTGCCCGAAAACGGCCGCGTCGAGCATGGCGGTGCCGGCCGCGCCCAGACCCACGAACACCACGTAGACGGTGGTGGCCGGCAGACGGCGGGCCGCACCCAGCGCAAGCGCAAAACTCGCGAGTACGCAGGCCGCCGTCGCCAGCCAGTCGAGTGCGCCGTCCGCGGCCTTGAGGCCGCCGACCCAGCCCACCTCGGTGAGCGCGGCGGCGACCAGCCATGCCCAGGATCTCATCGCATACTCCGGATGAAACGAATACGAACTAACGGTCGTTAGTATAAGGTCGTCACAGGCAACTGCAAGGGCCGCAACGCCGGGGCCGGGTTAAGATGCCGACATGTCCAGCTCGACCCGCGTGCCCACCGCCGATCGCATCCACGACACGGCGCTGCGACTGTTCGCCCGTCAAGGCTACGAGGCGACCACGCTCGGCCAGATCGCCGATGCCGTGGGCATCCGCAAGCCGTCGCTGTACAACCATATCCGCAGCAAGGAGGCGCTGTTCCTATCGCTCGTGGAACGGGTCGAGGCGCGCTTTTTCGAGATCCAGGACGCCAGCCTGGCGCGCCACGCCGACACCCCGGTCGAGACACGCCTGCGCGCCCTGATCGAGGATCTCGGCGCCTTCATCTTCGCCGAGGACCAGGGCAGTTTCTACAAACGCTTCCTGCTGTTTCCACCGGAGCCGCTGCGGGCGGCGATTCGCGAGATCAACGCCCGCAGCGAAGCGCGCATCGACGCGGCGCTGGAGGCGCTGCACGCTCAGGGCATGCGCGAGAACGTCTGGCCGGGGCTGGCCTGCCGGACGTTCACGGATGCCTTCTACTGCCTGATGGACGGGCTCTACACCGAGCGCTTCATCTACGACGAGGCGGAGTATCGCCGCCGGCTGGATTCGGCCTGGCAGGTGTTCCGGGCCGGGCTGGTCGGGGCGCGTTCCTAGCGTCTGTCACGACGTCTCGAGAACGCTGCGTCAGAGACTGCACGGGCTGCTGCACGGCGCGGTCGCCGACCGCGACGCCACGATCGAGACATGCAACGCCGCGGGGTACCCGTTCGCGAATGGCTCATGGGCGGACCGCCCCGGCTGTCCGAGCGCCTCATCAAACGAACACACTGCGGCAATCAGCGTTGCGGCCCGCTGGCGTGACGTGACCGTGCTGCACGTGCTGCATTCCGTTCCGCCGCGCGACGGCGACCCGGCGCGGGGGCGCATGAGCCGTCGCCAGGCCATGGCGTCGCCGCAGACGCGCCCCGACTGGCGCCTCGTCTCGCGCGGGTCGACGGCTCCGGCCACCGATGGGGAGAACGCTGGCAGCCAAACTGGCCCGGCCCAGATGCCGGAAACGCAGTCGCGACACCCCGTACCGCTTCGTCTCCAGCGTCGGCGGCCACGATAGGGCCGCTTGTCGAACGGGAACGAGGGCGCGCTGCCGGCCCTGTCCGGACCTTGCCAGAACCCTTATTCGAGCGTGGCGCGCGTTCGCCGCGATCGAGGCTTGATTGAAACGTAATAATATAACAATATAGGCCGCGTCTCAGGACCATCATTCGACAAGGGAGCATTTCATGGGGGCATCGCCTACGCGCCGGCGCCACGTCGGCATTGCCGGCCTGGTTGCTGCAACGTTATTTCATTCGTATGCCGCAGCTCAGGACGCGGATGGCTCCGCGGCAGAATCGCTCGGGGCCCTCGATGCGCCGTCAACGGAACGTGCGCTCGGCCCGATTTCGGTCACCGGCGCGCCGCTGCCCGGCAGCCCGCTGTCGCAGGCCGCCGATGTCGATATCGTCGATTCCGATGCGATGGAAGCCCAGGGCGCGAGCAACCTCGGCGAAGCGGTCGACGATCTGGCCGGCGTGAATTCGATCAGCACCGGCAACAGTGTGGGCAAACCGGTCATCCGCGGCTTGTCGGGCGAGCGCATCAAGATCCTGTCCAACGGCGTGGGCGTGGATCACCAGCAGTTCGGCGTACGTCATATGCCGACCACCGACACGTTCCTGCTGGATCGCGTTGAAGTCGTGCGCGGCGCATCGAGCGTGCTCTACGGCTCCAGCGCGCTGGGCGGCGCGATCAACCTGCTGCCGCCCGACATCGCCTGGGATACCCCGGTCGAAGGCGAAACGCTCACCCGCTATTCCACCAACAACGACCAATGGGATACCGGCATCAAGGCCAGCGGCGGCAACGGCCGCCTCGGCTATGCCGCCGGTATCGTCCGGCGCAGCGCGGGCGATATCGAAACCCCGGATGAGTCGACCTATTTCCCGCCGCCGCCGGCCGAACGGTTCCGGGATGCGCCGGCCTATACCGGCCAGCTGGGGTATACCGATTTCGACCAGGTCAACGGCGACTTCGCGCTCGGCTATCGCGACGACGACGGCGGGAAGTGGACCGCGCGCTATTCGCGCTTCAACGACGAACACAACTTCCTGCTGCCGCCGCCGGCCGGCAATCTGCCGCCCGCGGCCGGCGAAGAAGGGGTGGGCCAGTACATCGACAACGAACAGATCGAGCTCGCCGGGGAGAAACAGGTCGGCAGCATCACCTGGAAACCCAGGCTCGTCTGGCAGAACAACCGTCGCCGCTCGAACGTGGCCGGCACGCCGCGCGCGGCCGGTTTCGACAACGCCATCGATATCGAATTCGATCAGTACACCGCACGGTTGGAAGGCCAGCACGGCCCGGTCCTCGGGCTGGACGGTGGCACGGTGGGTATCGAATACGTCACCAAGGACCAGGTCTCGCGCGGCACCACCCAGCTCTCGCCGGGCGGCACCGTCGACAATGCTGCGATTTTCGCGTTCGAGGAGAAAGGCATCGGCGATCTATTGCTTCAGGCCGGGCTGCGCTACGACCATCACGAAGTCGAGGGCGAGGCGTCCAAGACGGCCAACCCCTCGGCCAGCGTGGTCGATGCCGACAAACAGTCCTACGATGTGATCACCGGCTCCCTGGGTGGTATCTACAGCCTGACCGACCGGCTGTCGGTCGCGGCCAACGTCGGTCGCGGTTTTCGCTCACCGAGCCTGTTCGAGCTGTACGCGGCCGGCCAGCACGGTGGCGTCGCGGCATTCCAGGTGGGCGATCCGGACCTCGAGGAAGAGACCTCGCTGAATACCGACCTGTCGCTACGCTGGGCATCCGACACCCTGCGGGCCAAGGCCACCGTCTATCGCAATACGATCGACAACTACATCTTCCTGCGCGATACCGGCGAAACCATGGCCGGCCTGCCGGTGTTGGCGAACGACCAGACCGATGCACGGCTGATCGGCGCCGAGTTGTCGATCGAAGCCGACGTCAGCGATGCCGTCACTCTGTCGCTCACCGGCGAGACCGTCGACGGCGAACGCCGCGACAACGGCGACGAACTGCCGCTGCTGCCGGCCGACAGCGTCAGCCTCGGCGCGGATTTCACGCCCGCCAACGAAGGCTGGCTGCGCGATCCGCGGGCCTCGGTCAAGCTCAGCTATTACGCGTCGAAGGACGCCGCGCCGGGCGAGCCGTTCGCCCAGTTCGACGATGCGCCGTTCGGCTCGGCTTCGACCGACGACTACTATCTCGTCGATCTCGGTGCCGGGTTTTCACCGCAGATCGCCGGTCAGACCGTGCATCTCGATCTGGCCGTCAACAACCTGCTCGACGAGGACTATCGCGGCTTTCTCGATACCTACAAGGGCTATGCGCTGTCGCCGGGGCGTGACATCCGGCTGACCGCGCGTCTGCCGTTCGGGGGCTAGCGATGGGCCATACCGGTACGGGTGCAGCGGCCGACCCGCGCGGGCGCGGCGCCGGCCATGCGATAGGGCTGGTCTTTCTGTGCGTGGTCGCGCTCGGCGCGCTGGCCGGATACGACAAGGTCGCCCTAATCGCCCTGGTCGCCTGTGCCGGGATGTCTGCCGGCGCCGTGCTTGGTTACCGGGCGACGGGCTCGAGTACGGCATGGCAGGCCCTCGACGGCGTGGCCGGGGGCGCGATG
Source organism: Salinisphaera orenii subsp. orenii MK-B5 (assembly GCF_003788635.1). GTDB lineage: Bacteria > Pseudomonadota > Gammaproteobacteria > Nevskiales > Salinisphaeraceae > Salinisphaera > Salinisphaera orenii. The sequence goes on along the minus strand of NZ_AYKH01000042.1, from coordinate 42,696 downwards.
ATAGCGGCGGCCTGTGTTCTGCTGCTGCCGGCGGCGATCGAACTGGACCCGCCGCTGGCGGGTCTGGGCGTGGCGCTGGGACTGCTGTTCGGCCTTGCGCTGCACCGGACCTGTCGCGAACGGGCCTGGCCGCCGGGCGCGCTGGGCGAATCCCGTCTGATTGCGCTGACCGTGCATTCAGCCGGCGCCGGTGTGGTCATCGGCATGCTCTACGGGCAGATGCCCGAGCTCGGGCTGTGGCTGGGCACGGTCATCGTCGCGCACAAACTGCCGGCCGGTTACGCCGTCGCCCGCCGCCTGCGCGCGCAGGGCGGGGCACTCGCCGGCGTCGCGTTGCCGGCCTGTGCGGTGGGAGTCGTGGCGGTGCCGGTCGCAACGGCCAGCGCAGTGCTGCCGCCCTCTGCCGCGGTGGGCGCGGTGTGCCAGGGGCTGGCCGCCGGCGTCTTCCTGCACGTCGGCCTGGAATGCGTGGCGCTGGAAGGGCCCGGCGGCGCGGCCGTCGAGTCGCCCGGCTGGCGGATCTGGCTGCCGGTGGGCGTCGGCATGGGCCTGATGATGGCGCTGCGTATCGCCTTCGGCTGAGCGTTCGTCTGCATGGGGCGCTCGGCATGGCGTTCGCCACCGCAGGCGGTATGCGCCCAAGGGCGATCGCCGACGGCCGATCACGCCCATCGCTGTGAACCGCGTCGAGCGGCGCGCGGCGCGGGTCGATGTTTGCTTAGTGACCGACGACGCGTGCGTTCGATCCGCGTGCCGGGCGGCCGTGGACTCAGGCGTTGCCGGGCGGGCAGGGGACCGTTCGACTGCCGGCGACCCCTCAACTGCGTCGTGTCGATGTCTCGTCTTGCTCCGATGTCTTTACGCCTCCCGACATCGGGGCTCTTTTTGGCGCGATCGGGCGCTTGTCGTGCCTTTTCGTATACTGTAAACAGCATCCAGTTACAGAACGCATGTGGCAGCGTACGCTGGCACGCAGCGACGTTGTGTCGGGGGAGTTCATGCCGGAAAAGATACAGAAGCTGCTCGTCGCCAACCGCGGCGAGATCGCCATTCGCGTCATGCGCGCGGCCAACGAGATGGGCATCCGCACGGTGGCGATCTATGCCCAGGAGGATCGCTTCGCCCTGCACCGCTTCAAGGCGGACGAAAGCTATCTGGTCGGCGAGGGCGAAAAGCCCATCGCGGCCTATCTGGATATCGAAACGATCGTGGAGATCGCCCGCACGGCGGGCGCGGATGCCATTCATCCCGGCTACGGTTTTCTGTCGGAGAATCCGGCGCTGGCGCGGGCCTGTGCCGAGGCCGGCATCATCTTCATCGGGCCGCCTGCCGAGGTGCTCGAGGCCTTCGGCGACAAGGTCTCGGCCCGGCATGCCGCCGAGCGCACGCGGGTGCCGGTGGTGCCGGCCTCGGAGGAGTTGCCGGATGACGATGCCGCGGTCGAGCGCGCCGCGACGGACGTCGGCTTCCCGATCATGATCAAGGCCAGCTGGGGCGGCGGCGGCCGCGGCATGCGGCGGGTGGAGGATGCCGACGCGCTGCTCGGCGAGGTGGCCACCGCGCGCAGCGAGGCGGGCTCGGCGTTCGGCAACGACGCCGTCTATCTGGAAAAGCTCATCGAGCGAGCCCGCCACGTCGAGGTCCAGGTTCTGGGCGATGCCCACGGCAACGTGGTGCACCTGTTCGAGCGCGACTGCTCGGTGCAGCGGCGCAACCAGAAGGTGGTCGAGCGCGCGCCCGCGCCCTATCTGGACGCCGAGACCCGGGCGGGCCTGTGCGACGCGGCCCTGCGCCTGTGCCGCGAGGTGGGCTACGTCGGCGCGGGCACGGTGGAATTCCTGCTCGACGTGGACAGCGGCGCGTTCTATTTCATCGAGGTCAATCCGCGCATTCAGGTCGAGCACACGGTCACCGAGGAAGTCACCGGCGTGGACATCGTGCGTGCGCAGATCCGCATCGCCGAGGGCGGGGCCATCGGTGCGGACGAGGCGCTGCCGGGCCAGGACGCGATCACCATAGACGGCCACGCGCTCCAGTGCCGCGTGACCACGGAGGATCCCGAGAACGGCTTCGCCCCCGACCACGGCCGCCTGACCGCCTACCGCAGTTCCGCCGGTTTCGGCGTGCGTCTGGACGGCGGCACCGCCTACACCGGCGCGGTGATCACGCCCTACTACGACTCGCTGCTGGTCAAGGTCACGACCTGGGCGCGCACGGTCGACGCCACCATCGCTCGCATGGATCGCGCGCTGCGCGAGTTCCGCATCCGCGGGCTGTCGACCAACCTGCAGTTCCTCGAGAACGTCATCGGCCACCCGAAGTTCGCGGCGGCCGAGTACACCACGCGCTTCATCGACACCACGCCGGAGCTGTTCGAGTTCAAGACCCGCCAGGATCGGGCGACGCGGCTGCTGCGCTACATCGGCGACGTCACCGTCAACGGCCACCCGCAGATGGAAGGCCGCAGCGTGCCCGGCGGCGTCTTCCCCGAAGCGCCGCTGCCGGCCTGCGACCTGACCGCGCCGCCGCCGCGCGGGCTCCGCGACGAACTGCTCGAGCGCGGCCCGGCCGCCTTCGGCCAGTGGCTGCGCGACCAGCCACGCGTGCTGCTCACCGACACCACCATGCGCGACGCCCACCAGTCGCTGCTGGCCACCCGCATGCGCACCCGCGACATCGCCGCCGTCGCGCCCCACTACGCGCGCCTGCTGCCGGGGCTGCTGTCGCTGGAATGCTGGGGCGGGGCGACCTTCGACGTCGCCCTGCGCTTTCTCAAGGAGGACCCCTGGGACCGGCTGCGTCGCATCCGCGAAGCCGCGCCCAACATCCCGCTGCAGATGCTGCTGCGGGCCTCCAACGCGGTCGGCTACACCAACTACCCCGACAACGTCGTGCGCTACTTCGTGGCCCAGGCGGCTCAAAACGGCATCGATATCTTCCGCGTGTTCGACTCGCTCAACGGGGTCGACAACATGCGCGTGGCCATGGACGCGGTCATCGAGGCCGGCGCCGTCTGCGAGGCCGCGATCTGCTACACCGGCGATCTGTTCGACGAAGGCCGGCCGAAATACAACCTCAAGTACTACGTCGACAAGGCGAAGGCGCTGGAGGCCGCCGGGGCCCACGTGCTGGGCATCAAGGACATGGCCGGGATCTGCCGGCCGAAGGCGGCGCGCGCGCTCGTGCGGGCGCTCAAGGAAGAGATCAGCCTGCCGATCCACTTCCACACCCACGACACCTCCGGCATCGCGGCCTCCACGCTGTTGGCCGCGGTCGAGGCGGGCGTGGACGCCATCGACGGCGCGCTGGATTCGATGAGCGGGCTGACCTCGCAACCGAACCTCGGCTCGATGGCGGCCGCGCTCGAACACACCGAGCGCGATCCGGGCCTCGACCGTGCAAGCATGCAGTCGCTGTCCGACTACTGGGAGGGCGTGCGCAGCGTCTACGCGCCGTTCGAGGCCAACGTGCGCTCGGGCACGGCCGACGTCTATCGCCACGAGATGCCGGGTGGGCAGTACACCAATCTGCGCGAGCAGGCCCGCGCGCTGGGCCTGGCCGAGCGCTGGCCCGAGATCGCGAAGGCCTATGCCGAGGTGAACCAGCTGTTCGGCGACATCGTGAAGGTCACGCCCACCTCCAAGGTGGTCGGCGACATGGCCCTGCACATGGTCTCCAACGATCGCACCGCGGCTGAGATCGCCGATCCGAACGTCGATATCGACTTTCCCGATTCGGTCGTCGCGCTGTTCAAGGGCGAGCTCGGCTTTCCGGCCGACGGCTTCCCGAAGGATCTGCAGGCCAAGGTGCTGCGCGGCGAACCGCCGCTGACCGATCGGCCGGGCGCGCTGCTCGAGCCCGTGGACCTGGCCGCGGAGAAGCAGGCCGCGGAAGCCGCGCTCGGCGCCGAGCTCTCGGACGCGGAACTGGCCTCGCATCTGATGTATCCGAAGGTCTTCGCCGACTACGTCGCGCACCGGCAGCGCTACGGCGACGTCAGCGGCCTGTCGACCCAGGTCTTCTTCTACGGCCTGCGCGGCGAGGAGGAGACCCACGTCGACATCGAGACCGGCAAGCGGCTGATCATCAGCCTGCAGGGGCAGGCCGAGGCCGACGAGGCCGGCATCGTGCGGCTGTTCTTCGAGCTCAACGGCCAGCCGCGGCCGATCCGCATCGCCAAGGCCGGCAGCGATGCCGCCGCGGCCCACCCCAAGGCGGACAAGGCCAATCCCGATCACGTCGGCGCGCCCATGCCCGGCATGGTGGTGCATACCGCCGTGCAGGTCGGCCAGGAGGTCGCCGCCGGCGAGGCGCTGCTCGGGCTGGAGGCGATGAAGATGGAGACCACCATCTCGGCGCCGCACGCCGGCCGGGTCGCCGAGCTGCACGTCTCCAGCGGCGTCACCGTCGCGGCGGGCGATCTGCTGGTGACCCTGGAGAGCGGCTAGCGGACGCCGGGCCGGCCGCCGCCCGGCCCGGCAGCAACGGGTTCGGCCCAGCGCCCGGCGAGCGGCTGCGGCGCCGACGGTCGTCTATCGGGCCGTGCGGTCGCCGGACTCGAAGGCGTCGAGGAAACGGTCGCGGAACGCGTCCATGCGCCAGACCGGTGTCGTCGCGGTCGGCCGCATGCCCCGCGCCCACTGCCAGCCGTCGATCGCCGACAGCACGTCGGCGTCCGCGGCGATCAGATGCACGGGCACGTCCCGGGTCGCCGCATCGCCGGTGACCAGCGGCGCGGGCTGATGATCGCCGAGGATCACCAGCACCAGATCCTCGTGGCCGTAGGTCTCGACGAAGGAGGCCAGCGTCGCCAGCGCGTAGTCGATGGCCTTGCGGTACTGGGCGCGCACGCGCTCGTTGTCCTGCCAGACCACGGACGGCGGATCGCCGGCGTCGGCGTAGGCGTCGAACACCTGGCCGTCGCCCACCGCCGACCAGTCCAGCAGCGGCGGAATCGGCGTCCACGGCGCGTGGCTGGAGATGAGCGCGACTTCGGCCATCACCGGGTCGTCGTCGCCGCGGGCGAGCTCGCGGCGCTGGAGTGCGGCCAGGGTGTACTGGTCCGGCATGGTCACCCAGTTGAAGGGCCGGCCTTCATAGCCCAGATCGTCGACGCCGTAGACGCGGTCGTAGCCGAACCACTCGCCCTCGGGCCAGGCCCGGGTGATGGCGGGCATGACCGCGACCGTGCGCCAGCCCGCCGCCCGGAAACGACGGTTGAGCGAGACGCGCTCGCTGGCCACCAGCTGCTCGTAGCGCGCCTGGTTGTCCACCCACAGCCCCGAGAACAGCGTGCCGTGGGCGAGCCAGCTCTGGCCGCCCACGGTCGGCGAGGTCAGCCAGCCGCTGCGCGCGCCGAAGCCGGCGTCGGCGAGCCGGCGTTCGAATGCGGCCAGCCGCGGGCCGATCGTGTCCGCATAGCGCGGCCGCTCGAACACGGTGCGGCCGTAGGACTCGACGAATACGAACAGCACGTCCTTGCCCGCCAGCGGGCCGAAATCGGCGCCGTCGTCGGCGGTTGCCGAACCCCTGGCCAGGCGCGCGCGAAAGACGGCGAGATCGCGCAGCGCGCGCTGGGTCTCGGTCACCCGGGCCAGCAGCAGGCGGCTGTTGTCGATGCCCACCAGCGGCGGGCGCGCGGCTGCGGGCGCCAGCAGCAGGAGTGTGCCCGCGACCGCGAGGCCGGCGCTCGCGATCGCGGCGGCCCGACGCCGTGAACGCGGCCAATCCTGCAGTCCGCGCAGCCCGGCCGCGATCAGCCACAGAAGGCCGAAGAACAGCAGTGCGATCGCGGCCAGCAGCAGCGCGGCCACCCCCGGGCCGAGCGCCCGCGAGAGCACGTTCCAGCCGAAACCGGGCAGGGCGGCGTCCAGCGCCGGGTTGAAGCTGCGGCCGATGGCCAGCCGGGTCGCGAGATCGACCAGCTTGAACAGCAGCAGCAGGCCCACGGCCAGCGTCGCCCCCAGGCGCGTCGCCCGGGCCAGCGGCGCCGGCATGATCAGGACCGCGAGCACGAGCAGCGCCAGCTCGATCGGCAGGCCGATATAGGCCGTCGGCGCGGCGGGTGCGGCCGGCAGGGCGAAGACCGCATAGGCCAGCGCGATGGCCAGCGGCGCGCCGACCCGGGCCCGCAGCGTACGGTGCGGCAGTAGCGCGATCACCCGCTCCGCCGGCGCAGAAACGGCGCCATGCAGCGCGCCGGCTCGTCGGTCTCGAAGGCCGCGCCGAAGACCGACACGCTGTGATCGAGCGCGGTCTCGAGATCGGCATCGGCCCAGTGCTGGTTCAGCCGCTTCTGGGCGCCGACAGCCCGCGCTCCGGCGGCGACGATCGCGGCCGCGCTCTGTTCGACGAGGGCGTCCAGCTCCTGCGCCTCCGCGACGAACTGGAAGAATCCCCAGGCCCGGGCCTGCTCGGCGTCGACCGTCTCGCCGGTCAGCGTCAGCCAGTCGCTGGCGCCCTGGCCGATCAGGCCCGGCAGCAGCGCGGCGTGCACCACCGAGGGCAGGCCGACGCGCACCTCGGGCATGCCGACCCGGGCGGCGCTCGCGGCCAGCCGGATGTCGCAGGCCGCGGCCAGCTCCATGCCGGCGCCGAGGCAGTGGCCCGGCACCCGGGCGATCACGGGTACCGGCAGCGCCCGCACCGCATCGCACAGCGCACGCACGCGGGTGATGAAGGCCCGCGCGGACTCCGGCGCCAGCGCGGCCATCTCGTGGATGTCGGCGCCGGCGACGAAGGCGCGCTCGCCGCTGCCGCGCAGGATCAGTACGCGCGGATCGGTGCGTCCGGCCAGCCACTGCAGCGCGTCGGTCAGCCCGCGCAGCACCGGCGTGCCGAGAATGTTCAGGGCGCCGGCCTCGACGATCGTCAGCGTGTAGACGCCGCGGTCGTCGCAGGTCAGCCGGGCGTGCTCGAAATCCGGGATCGATGCGCTCATCCGTGTCTCCGTGTCGGTCGGACGGGGTGACGGCCGCCGTGCCCGTGTCGGAGTGGGGCCGGAAGGCGGGCGGCCGTCACCGGATGCGTCCATGTTACGCGGGCGCCGCCCGGGGCGATGTCGGTACGGCGCCCCGGCCCGCGGACGGCGGAGGTGCTGTCCGGGATGCCGCAGGCCGGCCTCGCGCGCGTCCGCGAGGACGGTCCACGCGAGCGGGGCAGGGCAACCGGCCACGGCGATGGCGGGCTGGCGGCGGCGCTCGCGCATCCACGCGTCATCGGGCAGAGCGACCCGGCCGCGTTCGTTCGGCGTCGCGCCGGCAAGCGGGGACGTTTGGGCACCGCGGGCTGCTGCGGCCGAGCCGGTCGCCGTCGGCGGCATGACGCGCCGGGCGGCCGCGCCGGTCGCATCGCGGCTCGACGGAGCCCGCCGGGTTGTCGCCGTGCTTCGACGCGCGAGCGGGGGGCGGAAACGGTCGGTCGGGTGCGGCGTGCACGGCGCAGGGCCGGTGTGCCGGCGATCGGGGCTGGCCTTTTCCGAGGGCGTCGTGTCGCGCGGGCGTCAGTCTCGCGGCCTGCTCGGCGCTGCGTGCGGGCGCCGGGCATCGCGCCTCAGCCATCGTGGATTCGGCCGTTTCGACCGTCGGGGCGCGGCCGTGATCGGCACGCCGTGGCAGGTCTTCTGAACGGCGGCGACACGGCCGCGACGGCGATCGATTGTCGCAGTGACGCGTCCGCCGAACGCCGCGGAGCCGGCTGTTCCACCAAAGTTGAATGGGCCGCCGAACACGGCGTGCTGCATTGTGCAACCAAAGACATAAAAACAACGATGCGAGGAGATTCGCGATGGTCAGCGTGCAACGTGTACTGGCAGGGTGCGTCATGGCGGCGGCGGTCGGGGTCGGTCTGCCGGCCCAGGCCGCGGGCAACGACGACGGTCAGGTCAAGCTCGGGGTGCTCGGCGACATGTCGGGCGTGTATTCCAGCGGCTTCTCCGGCGACGGCGCGGTCGCCGCGGTGGAGATGGCGGCGGAGGACTTCGGCGGCGAGGTCCTCGGCAAGCCGATCGAGGTGGTCTCCGCGGACCACCAGAACAAGGCCGATGTCGCCTCGGCCACGGCGCGCGCCTGGATCGATCGCGACGGCGTCGACGTCATCATGGATCTGACCAACAGCGCGGTCGGGCTGGCGGTTCAGAATCTGGCCTCCGAGAAGGGCATCATCACCATCAACACCGGCTCGGCCACCTCCGAGCTCACCGGCGCGTCCTGCACCGAGTACGGTATCCACTACGGCTACGACACCCATGCCCTGCCGGTCGGCACGGCCACGGCCATCGTCAAGAACGGCGGTAAGAAGTGGTTCTTCATCACCGCCGACTATGCCTTCGGGCATTCGCTCGAAAAGAACACCCGGGCCGTGGTCGAGGAGCTCGGCGGCAGCGTCGTCGGCTCGGTGAACGCGCCGCTGAACACCAATGACTTCTCCTCCTACCTGCTGCAGGCTAAGAGCTCGGGCGCGCAGGTGATCGGGCTCGCCAACGCCGGTCAGGACACCACCAACGCGGTCAAGCAGGCCAACGAGTTCGGCATCGTCGCGGGCGGCCAGCAGCTGGCCGGCATGCTCGTGCTGCTGTCCGACATCCGCAGCCTCGGGCTGGAGACGACCGCCGGGCTGCAGTTCACCACCGGCTGGTACTGGGATCGGGACGAGGCCTCGCGCGAGTGGACCGAGCGCTATCTCGACAACGGCGGCACCACGCCGACCTCCCCGCACGCCGCGCTCTATTCCGCGACCATGGCCTATCTGAAAGCGGTCGAAGCGGCGGGCACCGACGAGAGCGATGCGGTACGCGAAGCCATGGGCAACAAGCCGATCGACGACTTCTTCGCCCAGGGCGGCACGATCCGCGACGACGGCCTGCTTGAGCACGACATGTATCTGCTCAAGGCCAAGCAGCCGTCCGAGTCCGAGGGGACGTGGGATCTGGCCACCATCGAACGCACGATTCCCGGCGACCGCGCCTACGCTTCGCTGGCCGAATCCGGCTGCCCGCGCGTGGCCGAGTAGCGCGGCCGCCGCCCGATGCCCGCCGGCCCGCGTGCCGGCGGGCAGGCCTTTGATTGCAACAACGAGCGAGTTTTCATGAGTGACAGCCAGATCGACCGTATCCGCAGCGCGGGCACGGTGCCGCTTTTCATCGACGGTGAATTCGTCGACAGCCGGACCACGGACTGGATCGAGCTGAGCAACCCCGCGACGCAGGACGTGATCGCGCAGGTGCCGGTGGCCACCGACGACGAGATGACGCGGGCAGTGGCGTCGGCCCGGGTGGCGTTCCGCGAATGGCGCGACGTGCCCACGATCGAGCGCGTGCGCTATCTGTTCCGCTATCAGGCGCTGCTCAAGGAACACCAGCAAGCCATCGCCGCGGTGCTCTCGGAGGAGACCGGCAAGACCTTCGCCGACGCCATGGGCGACGTCTGGCGCGGGATCGAGGTGGTCGAGCACGGCTGCGGCATGACCACCCACATGATGGGCGAGACCACCGAGAACGTGGCCCGCAACATCGACACCCACAGCTACGTCCATCCGATCGGCGTCTGTGCCGGCATCACCCCGTTCAACTTCCCGGCGATGATCCCGCTGTGGATGTATCCGCTGGCGGTGGCCTGCGGCAACGCCTTCATTCTCAAGCCCTCCGAGCAGGACCCGCTCACGCCCACCATGCTCACCGAGCTGTTCGCGCAAGCCGGCTTTCCGAAGGGCCTGCTGCAGGTGCTGCACGGCGACAAGCGCCAGGTGGATTTCCTGCTCGATCATCCGGACGTCCGGGCGGTGTCCTTCGTCGGTTCGGTGCCGGTGGCCGAGCACGTCTATCGCCGCGGCACCGACAACCTCAAGCGCGTCCAGGCGATGGCCGGCGCCAAGAACCACATGATCGTCATGCCGGACGCCGACAAGGCGCAGGTGGTCTCCGCGCTCGTGGGCTCGTCCTGCGGTGCGGCGGGTCAGCGCTGCATGGCGATATCGGTGGCCGTGCTCGTGGGCGAGGCCACCCGCGACTGGGTCGACGACATAGAGGCCGCGCTCGCCGACATCCGCCCGGGCGCGCCCGGGGACGACGGCGCCGCCTACGGGCCGCTGATCAACCGCAAGGCGCGCGATCGCGTGCGCGAGATCATCCGCGGCGCGGCCGCCGAGGGTGCCGACGTGCGTCTGGACGGCGCCGACTGCGTGGTCGAGGGTTATCCCGACGGCAATTGGATCGGGCCGACGCTGTTCGACAACGTCACCACCGGGATGCGCGTCTATCAGGAGGAGATCTTCGGACCGGCGCTGTGCGTGATCCACGTCGACACGCTCGAGGAAGCGATCGAGCTGGTCAACGCCAACCCCTACGGCAACGGCACCTCCATCTTCACGCGTTCGGGCGCCGCGGCCCGCAAGTATCAGCACGAGACCGAGGTCGGCCAGGTCGGCATCAACGTGCCGATCCCGGTGCCGGCGCCGTTCTTCTCGTTCACGGGGTCCAAGCATTCCTTCTTCGGCGATCTGCACGCCTACGGCAAGCAGGCGGTGCGTTTCTACACCGAGACCAAGACGGTGCTCTCGCGCTGGCCGGAGACCGATGTGCCGGACGGTCCGAACATGACGATCAACATGAAATGACGGACGTCGGCGGCGGTCCACGATGAACTTCGACCTGGACGAGACCCAGCGCGCACTGCAGGAGGCCGCGCAGGATTTCGCCCGCGAGGCGCTCGCCCCCGAGGCGGCGCGCTGGGATGCGGAGGCGATCTTCCCTCGCGAGGTCATCGCCCGGGCCGGTGAGCTCGGTTTCTGCGGCCTCTACACGCCGGAGGACCAGGGCGGGCTCGGGCTCGCCCGGCTCGACAGCGCCCTCATATTCGAGGCGCTGGCCGGCGGCTGCACCTCCACTGCGGCCTATATCAGCATCCACAACATGGCCACCTGGATGGTGGCCACCTTCGGCGGCGATGACGTGCGCGATCTCTGGTGCGGCGAGCTCGCCGCGGGCACGAAACTCGCCTCCTACTGCCTCACCGAACCGGGTGCCGGTTCCGACGCGGCCGCCCTGAAGACCAGGGCGGCGCGCGAAGGCGACGACTACGTGCTCACCGGCAGCAAGTGCTTCATCTCCGGTGCGGGCGATACCGATCTGCTGGTGGTCATGGCCCGCACCGGCGGCGCCGGGGCAGGCGGCATCAGTACGTTCGCGGTGCCGGCCGACGCCGAGGGCATCGGCTACGGCCGTAAGGAAGCCAAGATGGGCTGGAACAGCCAGGCCACGCGCACGATCACCTTCGACGGCGTGCGCGTGCCCGCGGCCAACCGGCTCGGGGCCGAAGGCGAGGGGTTCGCCATCGCCATGAAGGGGCTGGACGGCGGCCGAATCAACATCGCCGCCTGCTCGCTCGGCACCGCCCAGGCCGCGCTCGACGCGGCGCGCGCCTATCTGGGCGAGCGCGAGCAGTTCGGCCGCCGGCTCGCGGATTTCCAGGCACTGCAGTTCAAGCTCGCCGACATGGCCACCGAGCTGATCGCCGCCCGCCAGATGGTGTGGCTGGCGGCATCCAGGCTCGACGAAGGCCACCCCGAGGCGACCGCCTTCTGCGCCATGGCCAAGCGCCTGGCCACGGACCGCTGTTTCGATGTCTGCAACACCGCGCTGCAGATCCACGGCGGCTACGGCTATATTCGCGAGTACCCGCTCGAGCGGCACGTGCGCGACGTGCGCGTGCATCAGATTCTCGAGGGAACCAACGAAATCATGCGACTGATCATCGCCCGCCGCGTACTGGCGGACGACAACGGAGACCGACTTCGATGAGTAACGGCGAACCCACCATCGAGACGCGCGGCCGGATCGCGATTCTCACGCTCGACCATCCGCCGGCCAACACCCTGTCCGTGACCGCGCTGTCCGGGCTCGAGGGCCGGCTGGCCCGTATCGAGCAGGATCGTGCGATCGACGCGATCGTGATCACCGGCGCCGGTGATCAATACTTTTCGGCCGGCGACGACCTGGAAATGTTCCGCAACGCCGATCGTGCCGGCGCGCGCGAACTGGCACGGCTGCTGGCCGCGGCGGTGGCCCGCGTGGCCCGTTTCCGCGGCCTGACCGTGGCCGCCATCAACGGCTATTGCCTGGGCGCCGGGCTGGAATTCGCGCTGGCCTGCGACGTGCGCATCTGCGAGGAGCACGCCCAGCTTGGCCTGCCGGAGGCGCGGGTCGGCCTGCTGCCCTGCGGCGGCGGTACCCAGCGGCTGCCCTGGCTGGTGGGCGAGGGCTGGGCCAAGCGCATCATTCTCTGCGGCGAGCACGTCGACGCCGAGACCGCCCAGCGCATCCGCCTGGTCGAGGAGGTCGTGCCCCGCGGCGGCGCCTTCGACGCCGCCATGGCGCTGACCGAGCGCGCGGCGCGCCAGAGCCCGCGGGCCGTGGCCGCCTCCAAGCGGCTGATCGACGGCACGCGCCTGAGCGCGCTGGAGACCGGCCACGCCCGCGAGAGCGAAGCCTTCGCCGCCCTGTTCGAGACAAACGATCCGAACGAGGGCGTGAGCGCATTCTTCGACAAGCGCGATCCGGTCTGGACGCGTCCGTCATGACGACGCCCGACGCACCCGTGCTCATCGAGGAGCGCCCCGCCGGCGGCGGCTACACGGTGGCCTTCGCCTGTCTCAACGCCGAGCGGGCGCTGAACTCCCTGTCGCAGGCTATGATCGCGATCCTGCAGCCCAAGCTGGCCGAATGGGCCCGCCGCGACGACGTCGCCGCAGTGGTGTTGCACGGTGCCGGCGAGAAGGCCTTCTGCGCCGGCGGCGACGTCATCGGCATTCACGCCGCGCTGCGGGCGGCCGACGGGGCGCCCAGCGCCGACGCGGAGGGTTTCTTCGCGGCGGAGTACCGGCTCGATCACAGCGTGCATCGGTTCCCCAAGCCGGTGCTGTGCTGGGGCCATGGCATCGTCATGGGCGGCGGCCTCGGCCTGATGGCCGGGGCCAGCCACCGGGTGGTCACCGAAGCCAGCCGCATCGCCATGCCCGAGGTCACCATCGGCCTGTTCCCGGACGTCGGCGCGAGCTGGTTCCTGGGCCGCATGCCGGGCGGTATCGGGCGTTTTCTGGGCATGACGACCACGCCCATGCGCGCTGGCGACGCGCTGTGGCTGAATATGGCCGACTTCCGTCTCGACGGCGACGATCGCGAGGCGGTGTTCGAGGCACTGACGACGCTGCGCTGGAGCGGCGAACGCGCTGCCGACGACGCCCGTCTTTCCCAGCTGCTGCGTCGCTTCGAGGACGACGACACGGCGGCGGCCGAGCGCCGCGAGTCGCCGCTGTTCGAGCGCCAGGCCACCATCGCCGGGCTCGACGATGCGGCCGATGCGGCCGCGTTCGTCCAGGGCCTGCAGGCGGCCGCCAATCAGGACGCCTTCTTCGAGCACGGCGTCCGCGCGATCGCCGGCGCCTCGCCGACCTCGCTGGCGGTGGTGCATCGCCAGCTTGCCGGCGATCCGCGGGCCGCCATCGAGACCGTTCTGCAGCGCGACTACGCCATGGCCGTGGCCTGTAGCCGGCGGCCGGATCTGGCCGAGGGCATCCGTGCGCTGCTCGTGGACAAGGACAAGCAACCGGCCTGGTCGCCGGCGCGGCTGGCGGACGTTCGCGCCGCCGACGTGGACGCGCACTTCCGGCTGCCCGACGACTATGGCGGCCCGCACCCGCTGGCCGATCTGTCGGCCGACGGGCCGGGCTGAACCACCAATGCACTGCGAGAGGAGACTGCCATGAGCGCCACCGTCGGATTCATCGGCCTGGGCAACATGGGGGCGCCGATGGCCGCCAATCTGATCGAGGCGGGCTATACGCTGACCGTGTTCGATCTTGCCGAACAGGCGAGCGCCGACGCCGCGGCCCGGGGCGCGCGGGTGGCCGAGAGCGCGGCGGCCGCAGCGGCCGAGGCCGAGTTCGTCATCACCATGCTGCCGGCCGGGCCGCAGGTGGAGTCGCTCTATCTGGGCGAGGGCGATCTGCTGGCGGCGGCCGACGCCGACACCCTGCTCATCGACTGCAGCACCATCGACGCCGAGACCGCGCGCCGGGTGGCTGGAGCCGCCGGCGAGCGCGGCATCGCGATGCTCGACGCGCCGGTCTCGGGTGGCGTGAACGGCGCCAAGGCCGGCGGGCTGACCTTCATGGTGGGCGGCGAGGCGGCGGGTGTGGAACGCGCCACGCCGCTGTTCGAGGTCATGGGCAAGGCGCATTTCCACGCCGGGCCCGGCGGCGCCGGCCAGGTCGCCAAGATGTGCAACAACATGCTGCTGGGCATCCTCATGACCGGCACCTCGGAGGCGCTCAACCTCGCCGTGGCCAACGGCCTGGACCCGGCCGTGGTCTCCGAGATCATGAAGAACGCCTCCGGCGGCAACTGGACGCTCAACGTCTACAACCCCTATCCCGGCGTGATGGACAACGCCCCCGCCTCGAACGGCTACAAGCCCGGCTTCGGGGTCGATCTCATGCTCAAGGACCTCGGGCTGGCGATGGATTCCAGCGTGGCCAACGGCGTGTCCACGCCGCTCGGCTCGATGGCGCGCAACCTGTATTCCATGCACAGCCAGGCCGGCAACGGCGGCGCCGATTTCTCCAGCATCATGAATCTGCTCAAGGGGCAGGGCACGACCTAGCGCGGCTTCGCACCGCCGACACAACAACAACGCGGGCGCCGCCCCGGCGGCCGTCCCGCGCAGGAGGACACCACGATGGCATCCGTCGACGCGTTCAAGGCCGTCCGGCAGCAGCTGCTGGAGCGGCGGGAAGACTATACCGAGGCCTACGAGGTTTTCGAATGGCCGAAGCTGGACACGTTCAACTGGGCGCTGGACTGGTTCGACGACTACGCCGCCGACAACGATCGGTTCGCCCTCTGGCTGGTCGATGCCGACGGCAGCGAGGAGCGCTACAGCTTCGAGGACATGCGGCGCCGGTCCAACCAGGTCGCCAACTTCCTGCGCGCCCAGGGCGTCAGCCGTGGGGATACGATCCTGCTGATGCTCGACAACGTCGTCGAGCTGTGGGAGACGATGCTGGCCGCGATCAAGCTCGGTGCCGTGGTCATCCCGGCGACCACGCTGCTCTCGCAGAAGGACCTGGGCGATCGACTCGGCCGCGGCGGGGTCACGCACGTGGTGGCCGCCGAGGCCCACGTGGCCAAGTTCGAGGGGGTGGCCGACGGCCTGACGCGGATCGTAGTCGGCGCGCCCGTCGGCGAATGGATCGCCTTCGAGCAAGCGTATGCCGAAGACACCGGGTTCACGCCCGAAGGCGTCACCCGCGCGACCGATCCGCTGCTGCTCTATTTCACCTCGGGCACCACGTCGCAGCCCAAGCTCGTGCTGCACACCCACCAGAGTTACCCCGTGGGTTCGCTGTCGACGATGTACTGGCTCGGTCTGCAGCCGGACGACGTCCACTTCAACATCAGTTCGCCCGGCTGGGCCAAGCACGCCTGGTCCAACCTGTTCGCACCCTGGGACGCCGGTTGCACGGTGTTCGTCTACCGCACATCCCGCTTTTCCGCGCCCGAGGCGCTACAGGTGATCGCTGACAAGGGCGTGACCAGCCTGTGCGCCCCGCCCACCGTCTGGCGGCTGCTCATCCAGGAGGATCTGTCCGCCTACGATGTGAGCCTGAAAAGCCTGGTCGGCGCGGGCGAGCCGCTCAATCCGGAAGTCATCGACCGCGTGGGCAGGCTCTGGGGGCTGTCGATCCGCGACGGCTACGGCCAGACCGAGACCACGGCCCAGATCGGCAACTCGCCCGGCCAGGAGATGAAGCCGGGCTCCATGGGGCGGCCCCTGCCGGGCTATCGCATCGCGCTGCTCGATCCCTTCGATCAGGAGCACGACGAGGGCGAGATCGCGATCGACGTTCGCCACACCCGGCCGCTCGGGCTGATGCAGGAATACCGCGACGACCCGGAGCGCATGGCCAAGGCTCTGCACGACGGTTACTACCGCACCGGTGACGTCGCCCGCCGCGATGCCGACGGCTACTACTGGTACGTCGGCCGCGCGGACGACGTGTTCAAGAGTTCGGACTATCGCATCAGCCCGTTCGAGCTGGAGTCCATCCTCATCGAGCACGAATCCGTGGCCGAGGCCGCGGTGGTCCCGGCGCCGGACGAGATGAAGCTTTCGGTGCCCAAGGCCTATATCGTCCTGCGCCGCGGCCACGAACCCGGCAGCGAGGCGGCGAAGGCGCTGTTCGCCTTCTCCCGGGAGCGGATGGCGCCCTATCAGCGCATCCGTGAGCTCGAGTTCGCGGAACTGCCCAAGACCATTTCCGGCAAGATTCGCCGGGTCGAGCTGCGCGCGCACGCCGCCGAGCGCAACCACGGCGAGCACGCGTACGCGGAGAGCGATTTTCCCGAACTCCGGGCCTGAGCCGACGGCGGGGTGGCGCTCGCCGGAAGCCCGGCACCGAATCGTTGTTGTGCGGCGGATTGGCCGCCCCGTCGGGGTTTCGGGGCGGCTCTTTTTTGTCGTCGGCTCCGGGCGCGACGCGGGCTCGGCGCGCCGCCAGCCCTGTGGCCGGCGGCTGTCGCGGCGCGCCCTTCCGGGGCCCGCGGCCAGGCGGCCTCGTTTCCCTGTCGAGGCCGCCCGCGAATCCAGCGCAGACATCGACGCCCTCGAATACGGCGCGGCCGCTGGCGGGCCGATGCGGCGCCCGCGGCGACCGGGATGACTGAACGAAGGCGTGGCGTGACGTCGCGGGATAACGGCCGGCGCGCGGGCGGCGGCGCAGGACGGCCGGCGTTTCGGCGAGCCGCCGTCGGGGCGGGCGCGGTGTTACGGCTGTGGCCGCCCCAAGGCGTGGCTGCAACCCGCGATGACGCGTACGCACTGCGGGGCAGGGACATCCCTAAGCCACCCAACGCCGGCTCGGCGACCGCCTGCCGCCCGCTGTTCACCCGCGCGGGCGACGGTTGACGCGCTCGACCGGACCTAGGCTGATTTCGCACCGAGACGGCGCGCCAGCTCGCCCACGAAACCGCGCCGGAACAGCAGCACGCAGACCACGAAGATCGAACCGATGGCGACCTGGACCCAGGACCCGAAGCTGGCGAGCTCGTTCTGCAGCGTCACGATCGTCACCGCACCGGCGACCGGGCCGAACAGCGTGCCCATGCCGCCGAGCAGCGTCATCAGCACAACCTCGCCGGACATCTGCCAGTGCACGTCCGTGAGCGATGCGAACTGGAACACCAGCGCCTTGGTGGCGCCCGCGGTACCGGCGAGCGCGGCGGACAGCGTGAACGCGATCAGCTTGAAGCGCTCGACGTCGTAGCCCAGCGATCGGGCCCGCGGTTCGTTCTCGCGGATGGCGGTGAGAATCTGGCCGAACGGCGAGTGCACCGTGCGGTAGATGATGAGAAAGCCGATCAGAAAGATCGCGAACACCATGTAGTACATCGCGATCGGATCGCTCAGATCGACCACGCCCAGCAGGGTGCCGCGGGGCACGCCCTGCAGGCCGTTCTCGCCCCCGGTGAACGGTAGCTTGAGGGCGAGGAAGAAGATGATCTGGGCCAGCGCCAGCGTGATCATCGCGAAGTAGATGCCCTGGCGGCGGATCGCCAGGCTGCCGAAGATCGCCCCCAGCACCATCGCGAACAGGGTGCCGACCAGGATGCCCGGCAGCGGGCTCAGGCCCCAGACCTTGACCGCATGGCCGGTGATGTAGGCCGCGCCGCCGAAAAACGCCGCATGCCCGAACGAGAGCAGCCCGGCATAGCCCAGCAGCAGGTTGAAGGCGCAGGCGAACAGGGCGAAGCAGAGCAGCTTCATCGCGAACACGGGGTAGACGAAATGCGGCGCGATCAGACCCGCCACGATCAGCACGACCCAGAAGACACGGTTCATGATGGACATTTCAGACGACCTTGCCGAACAGGCCGGCGGGACGGATCAGCAGAACGACGACCATGATGAAGAAGATCACCGTGTTGGCCGCCGGTGGGTACACCGCCTGCGTCAGGCCCTGCACCAGACCGAGCATCAGCCCGGTGACGATGGCCCCGAGGATCGAGCCCATGCCGCCGATGACCACCACCGCGAACACGGTGATGATCAGATCGGCCCCCATCAGCGGGCTGACCGAGTAGATGGGCGCGGCCAGCACGCCCGCGAGCGCGGCGAGCGCGACGCCGAAGCCGAAGGTGAGCGTGACCATGCGGGGCACGTTGATGCCGAAGGCCTCCACCAGCTTCGGGTTCTCGACGCCGGCCCGCAGCACCGCGCCCAGCGAGGTGCGCTCGATCACGAACCAGGTCGCGAAACAGACCACGATCGAGAACAGGATCGCGAACAGCCGGTACTTGGGAAAGTACATGAAGCCGAGGTTCACGATCCCGGACAGGCTCTCCGGCTGGCCGGGGTACGGGGTGCCGGAGATGTTGAAGTAGTTGGCGAACAGGCCCTGCAGGATCAGCGCGATGCCGAAGGTGAGCAGCAGGCCGTAGATATGGTCGAAGTCGTACAGACGCCGGAGCAGAAAGCGCTCGATGAGCATGCCCAGGCCGCCGACCAGCAGCGGCGAGACCACCAGGGCGGTCCAGAAGCCCATGTGCCAGTCGGGCTGGCCCAGCCACGGTCCCAGATACGAATAGCCGATCAGCGCCACGAACGCGCCCAGCATGTAGAGCGCGCCGTGGGCGAAGTTGATCACGTTGAGCAGCCCGAAGATGATCGCGAGGCCCAGACTGAGCATGGCGTAGAACACGCCCTGGCTCAGCCCGAGCATCGTCTGGGCCAGAATCGCGTTGAGACTCATCGCGCGTTCGCTCCGGTGCGGGCCGCTATTCGCCGAGCAGCGGGCAGGCGCTGTCCTCGGTGGCGATATAGGCCTGATCGGCCGGGATGGTGCTCACCACCTCGAGCAGATCCCACGGGCCCTCGGACTCGCTGGGCTGCTTGACGCGCACCAGGTACATGTCGTGCGGCATCAGGCCGTTGGGCTCGATCGAGCCATCCGTGACGAAGAAGTCGTTGATCTTCATGTCGCCCAGCTCGGCGCGCACGGCGTCGGCCTCGTCGGTGCCCGCGGCTTCGACCGCCTTGAGATAGGCCAGCGTCGCGGAATACACGCCGGCGTCGACCATCGTCGGCATCTCGCCGTGCTTGTCCAGGAAGCGCTGCGACCACTCTCGCGATTTTTCGGTGCGGTCCCAGTAGAACGCGGTCGTGAACTGCAGCCCCTGGGCGGTCTCCAGGCCCAGTGCCTTGACGTCGGACAGGAACACGAGCATGCCCGCCAGTTTCTGGCCGCGGTCGACGATGCCGAATTCATGCGCCTGCTTGATGGCATTGACGGTGTCGTTGCCGGCGTTGGCCAGGGCGATCACGTCGGCGCCGGAGCTACTGGCCTGCAGCAGGTAGGAGGAGAAGTCGTTGGTGCCCAGTGGTGCGTTGACGCTGCCCACGACCTCGCCGCCGAGTTCCCGGACCACGCGGGCGGTGCTCTTCTGCAACGAGTGGCCGAAGGTGTAGTCGGCGGTGATGAAGAACCACTTCTTGCCGCCGTTCTCGACCATCGCCGTGGCGGTGCCCACCGGCAGCGCGTAGGTGTCGTAGACGTAGTGGATGCCGTACTTGGAGCACTGGCTCTCGGTGAGCTCCTGCGAGCCGGCGCCGGTGTTCATGGTGATCGTCTGCTTGTCCGAGGCCAGGCCCTGGACCGCCAGCCCCACCGCGGAGTTGACCATGCCCACGATCATGTCGACGTTGTCGCGGTCGATCCAGCGGCGGGCGATCGAGGAGGCCACGTCGGCCTTTTCCTGATGGTCTGCCGAGGCCAGTTCGATCGGCTGGCCGAGAACCTCGCCGCCGAAGTCCTCGATGGCCATCTCGGCGGCGATGACCGAGCCCGGCCCCTCGATCGCGGCGTAGACGCCGGACATGTCGGTCAGTACGCCGACCTTGACGCTGCCGTCGGACGGTCCGTCGGCCGCCTGCGCGGCGCCGAACATCAGGGCGCCGGTCGCGCACAGTGCGGTCAGAAATGATTTGTTCATGTCTCCCCCGTGGGTTGTCTGTCGTGTCGTGTGCGTCCGATCAGACGCTGAGGAACGCGTTGATGCGTTCGCGTTTTTCCTCGGCCTCGTGCGCGGCGACGACTTCGGCCACCGCGCCGTGTTCGATGATGTAGTGGCGATCGGCCAGCGGCGCGGCGAAGTGGAAGTTCTGCTCCACCAGCACGATGGTCAGCCCGCGTTCGCGCATCTGGCGGATGGTCTGGCCCAGCGTCTGCACGATGACCGGCGCCAGCCCTTCGGTGATCTCGTCGAGCAGCAGGATGCGGGCGCCGGTGCGCAACACCCGCGCCATGGCCAGCATCTGCTGCTCGCCGCCGGACAGCTGGGTGCCCGTGCTGCGTCGGCGCTCGGCCAGGTTCGGGAACATGCTGTAGATCTCGTCGCGGCTCATGCCGCCGTCACCCAGCGTCGGCGGCAGCGCCAGATTCTCGTCGACCGTCAGGCGCGAGAAGATGCCGCGTTCCTCCGGGCAGTAGCCGAGCATGCCGATGCGGGCGATCTTGTGCGTCGGCTCCTTGATCACCTCGCGGCCGTTGAGCCGGATCGAGCCGGTGCGCTTGTCCACCATGCCCAGAATCGCCTTCAGCGTGGTGGTGCGGCCGGCGCCGTTGCGGCCCAGCAGCGTGATCACCTCGCCTTCGGCGACCGACAGCTCGATGCCGTGGAGGATGTGCGACTCGCCGTACCAGGCGTGCAGATTCTCGATGGCGAGCAGTTCAGGCATCGGCCGTCCCCATGTAGGCCTCCATGACAGCCGGATCGCGCGAGACCGTCTCGTAGGGCCCTTCGGCCAGGATCTCGCCGCGGTTGAGCACGGTGATTGTGTCCGCCAGGCGCGAGACCACCTGCAGATTGTGCTCGACCATCAGGATCGTGCGGTCGGCGGCGACCTGACGGATGAGCTCGGTCACCTTGCCCACGTCCTCGGCGCTCATGCCCTGGGTCGGTTCGTCGAGCAGCATCAGGCGCGGGTCCAGGGCCAGCGTCGTGGCGATCTCGAGCGCGCGCTTGCGGCCGTAGGCCAGTTCCACCCCCAGGGTGTCGGCGAACTCGGCCAGGCCGACCTCGTCCAGCAGCGCCATGGCGCGGTCGGTCAGCGAGTCCAGCATCTTCTCCGAGCGCCAGAAGTGATAGGCCTTGCCCTGATGGCGCTGCAGCGCGACGCGGACGTTGTCCAACACCGACAGATGCCCGAAGATCGCCGAGATCTGGAACGAGCGGACCATACCCTGACGGGCGATCGCGGTCGGCTTGGCGCGGGTGATGTCGGTGCCGTCGTAGACGATGGAACCGGCGGTCGGTGTGATGAAGCGGGTGAGCAGGTTGAACACCGTGGTCTTGCCCGCGCCGTTGGGCCCGATCAGCGCGTGGATGCTGCCGCAGACGACGTCGAGGTCGACGTTCTCGACGGCGGTGAAGCCGGCGAACGTCTTGGTCAGCCCGCGGGCCTGCAGGATGGCATCGCTCATCGGCCCGCGTCCGCGCCGGCTCGACGCGGTTCTCGCTCGTTGCTCCGCACCATAGATCGTCGCTTTTGTTCTGGCGATCGCCGGCGGCTGCCGGCTTTGATCCGAGTCTAGCGGTGCGGTGCGTCGGGTCGTTATGCCACCTTAGTCGATGACGATGGAATGCTGTTTCGTACAGCGATCGGTCAGTCGGCGGCGGCGCAGCGCCGGCAGATGCCGCCGATCTCGATGGTCTCGTGATCGACGGTGAAGCCGCTGCGCTCGGCCTCGCGGGCGATCGCGCTGTCGACCGCCGGGCCGGGGATCTCGGCGACGTGTTCGCAGCGCCGGCAGATGAGGAACTTGGGGTGGCCGCGCTCGTGGCCCGCATCGCAGCCGACGAAGGCGTTCAGCGACTCGATCTTGTGCACCAGCCCGGCCTCCAGCAGGAAATCCAGCGCGCGATAGACCGTCGGCGGGGCGGCATTGCCGCGTTCGGCGCTGATCGCGCTCAGCAGATCGTAGGCCTTGGTGGGCCGGTGGTTGTCCCAGATCAGCTCGAGCACCCGGCGCCGGATCGCGGTCAGCCGCAGCCCGCGCTCGGCGCAGAGCGCGTCCGCACGGGCCAGCGCCCCGCGAATGCAGGCGTCGTGATCGTGGCCGGGAGCCTCGAATACGGTTTGGCCGAAGGTGTCACTCATGATGCGTACAGCATGGCATGGGCGGCGTATCAGCCGGGCGGGGCCGGCTGCGCCGCATGGTGGCGATGATCGTGCAGGGCCCGCGTGAGCACGAAGTTGCGCACGTGGGCGGCGGCCAGCACCAGCCCGCCGGCGACGGTGACCGTGCGCTCCAGCGCCTCCGTGCCCATGGCGTGGACCACGAAGGCGGCGACCACCAGGGCCAGCACGCCGAGGATGCCGAGCACGGCCACCAGACGGCTGCGGTGACGCCGGCAGCCCACGCCCAGCGCGATCGCCGTGGTGGGGATGACCACGATCAGAATCAGCTGATGGAAGGTCTCGTGCTCGACCACCGTGAAGCCCAGCACCGGAAAGACCGCGATCAACAGCGGCAGGGCCAGGCAATGCACCAGGCACAGTCCGGACAGCGCGACTGCGGTCTTGTCGAGTTTGCCGGTAAAATTGCTGGATGACGCGCGGCGCACGGCAAGGCCTCCCTGGCGGTTGCTTTGCGTTAATATATAACATTTGTACAGGAGGGGCGATGATGCAGCGTTTCCAACGGCCCGCAGGCTTCGGCGTGGCCGTCCTGCTGGCGGCGGGCCTGTCGGCCTGCGGCCAGTCCGAAGCACCCGGCTGCGGCGGCCTCCAGGTGGGCGATCCCTGGGTGCGCGAAGCGCCGTCGGGCATGGACGTCATGGGCGCCTATTTCACGCTCGACAACAGCGGCGACGACACGGTCGTCGTCAACGGCGTGAGCAGCACCCAGTTCGAGCGCGCCGAAGTTCACGAAACGGTGGTCAACGACGACGGCCAGGCCAGCATGCAGCCGATGGAGCGGGTCGTCGTGCCCGCCGGCGAGCGCGTGGCCTTCGAGCCGGGCGGGCGCCACGTCATGCTGTTCTCGCCCAGCCAGCCCTACGCCGCCGGCGACCAGGTCGAGCTGATCCTGTCCTGTGGCAGCCAGGATGCGGAACTGCCCGCGGCCGCGATCGTGCGCGCCAACGCGCCGGGCGTCGCCACCGATGCGGACGCGGAGCCGGGCATGAACCACGAGGACATGAATCACGGCGACTCGGACGCCGGCGAGGCCGACGAAGAGCCGGCCGGCGAGGACGCCGCGGGCAAGAACGAGACCGCGGGCGCGGCCGACGATTCGGCCACCGCCGAATAGCCGCGGCGCTACATGACACTCGCCTTCACCAAGATGCACGGCCTCGGCAACGACTTCGTCGTGATCGACGCCACCGCCACGCCGATCGACCTGGACACGGCCCGGGCCCGGCGGATCGCCGATCGCCGGTTCGGCATCGGCTGCGACCAGATCCTGCTGGTCGAGCCGGCGCGCAGCGCGGACGCCGACTTCGGCTATCGCATCCTCAACGCCGACGGCAGCGAGTCCGGCCAGTGCGGCAACGGCGCACGCTGCTTCGCCCGCTTCGTGCGCGAGAACGGGCTGACCGACCGGGACACCATCACGGTCGACATTCGCGACGGCCGCATGGTCATCGAGACGCTGGGCGACCATCACTACCGCGTCGCCCTGGGCGTGCCCGAGTTCGACCCGGCGCGCATCCCGCTGGCCGGCTTCGACGCCGCGCCCGACTACAGCCTCGACGACGTCGCCGGCAGCCGGGTCACCTTCGCGGCGCTGGCCATCGGCAACCCGCACGCGGTGCTGCGGGTAGCCGACGTCGACACCGCGGCGGTCGACACCATCGGCCCGGCGCTGGAATCGCATCCGGCGTTTCCCGAGCGCGTCAACGTGGGCTTTCTCGAGCCGCTGGCCCGCGACCACGTGCGGCTGCGGGTGTTCGAGCGCGGCGCCGGCGAGACGCTGGCCTGCGGCAGCGGCGCCGCGGCGGCGGTGGTCGCCGGCATCGCCGCGGGCGATCTCGACCCGACCGTGGCCGTGGATCTGCCCGGCGGGCGGGCGCGCGTCGACTGGGCCGGGCCGGGCGAGCCCGTGTTTCTGTCCGGCCCGGCGGAGCGCGTGTTCGACGGCAAGCTGGTATCGTCTGGATGAAGGGTGGACCGCGCGCCGGCGACCGCATCACCGGGGTCGAGGCGCAGACGGCGTCAGGCAACGCAAGAGATGTTTCGCAATGAACGAAGCCGAGAAGCAGACCTCCACGCCCCAGCTCGACGAGGCCGAGATCGCCGCCTATCTGCAGGCGCATCCGGACTTCTTCGACCGCTACCCGGCCGCGCTGGAGGCGCTGCACGTCGCCCACGACAGCGGCAGCGCGGTCTCCCTGATCGAACGCCAGGTGGGCGTGCTGCGGACCCACAACCGGCAGCTGCAGTCGCGTTTCAACGAACTCATCGAGACCGCGCGCTCTAACGAGCAGCGCGTGGTGCAGATGAACCGGCTCGCCAAGGTGCTGGTCGAGGCCGAGGACGCCGCGACCATGGTCCGCGAGCTGGACTACTGCATGCAGCAGCACCTGGATGTCGATCACATCTACATCGGCCTGGAGGGCACCACCGCCCACGCCGACGGCGAGATCCACGCCCTGGGCAGCGATGCCGAGGCCGACCGCGCCCTGACCAACGTCTTCCGCCGCGGCAAGCCCATCTGCGGGCCGCTGTCGGCGGACCAGTCCGAGGCCCTGTTCGCCACCGACAGCCACGACGTGCCGGCCCTGGCCAGTGCGGCCATGATTCCGCTGGGCAGCCGCGGCGTGCACGGCGCGCTGGTGCTGGCCAGCCGGCGGCCGCAGCGCTTCGTCGCCGAGGTGGGCACCCTGTTTCTGGAGCTGATGGGCGAGCTGGTCACCGCCTCGCTGCAGCGCCTGCTCGGCCCGGACGTCCTGCCGTAGGCGCGCCGCGCCCGCCGTGGGCCATCAGGATCCGCCCGGCCGGCGCGACGAAGCGGCCGCGACGCCGACCGTGAACCGACCCGCCGACGACGCGCTGCCCGAGGCCATGGCCGTCGGCCTCGACGGTTTTCTCGAGCACCTGGCTCACGAGCGCCGCGCCTCGGCCCATACGCGCGACGCCTATGCCCGCGATCTGGGTGTGGCCGCCCGGCGCTTCGCCGACACCGGCGTCCCCGACTGGACGCGCGTGACCGACGCCGACGTGCGCGACCTGCTCGCCCATCGGCACCGGCAGGGCATCCAGCCGGCCAGCCTCGCCCGCCTGCTCTCGGCCCTGCGCAGCTTCTATGTCTGGCAGATGCGCGAAGGCCGCGCCGCGGCCAATCCGGCGGTCGACGTGCGCGCGCCCAAACGCCCGGCGCGGCTGCCGGAGACGGCGGACGTGGACGACCTCGCCGCGCTGCTGGATGTGACCCCCGAAACCGACATCGACATCCGCGACCACGCCCTGCTGGAGCTGTTCTACTCCGCCGGCATTCGTCTGGCCGAGGCCGTGGGCCTGGACGCGGCCGACGTGGACCTGGCCGGGCGCGAGGCCCGCGTGCTCGGCAAGGGCGCACGCCAGCGCGCGGTGCCGGTGGGCCGCCGCGCGGCGGCCGCCCTGGCGCGCTGGCTGCCCGTGCGCGAGCGGTGGGCGGCGGCCGATGAGACGGCGCTGTTCGTCTCCGTCCACGGCACGCGGCTGTCGCGTTCCAGCGTCGCCCGGCGCATGGACCTCTGGGCCCGTCGCCACGGCCTGCCGGTGCACCTGCATCCGCACAAGCTGCGCCACTCCTTCGCCACCCATCTGTTGGAATCCAGCGGCGATCTGCGCGCCGTGCAGGAACTGCTCGGCCACGCCCATATCAGCACCACGCAGGTCTACACGCATCTGGATTTCGCGCATCTGGCGCGGGTCTACGACGCTGCCCATCCGCGCGCCCGGCACGCGGCCGACAGCGCGCCCGAGGCGGCTCCCGGCGCGGGCGATCCCGAGGCCGGCTGAACCGCGGCCGAACGGCGCCGGCTGCGGTCTCGCTTGAATCGCTGCGCGCGCGGCCCCAAGTCGGCTCCATCGACGTCAACGCGGGTGAACGCTTTGCGACAATTCGACGGCACCACTATTCTCGCCGTGCGCCACAACGGCCGCGTCGCCGTGGCCGGCGACGGCCAGGTCTCCATGGGCGACACCATGTTCAAGGGCAACGCCCGCAAGGTGCGCCGCCTCTACGACGACAGGGTCCTCGCGGGCTTTGCCGGCGGCACGGCCGACGCCTTCACGCTGTTCGAGCGCTTCGAGGGCAAGCTCGGCGAGCACAGCGGCCAGCTCGTGAAGTCCGCCGTGGAAATGGCCAAGGACTGGCGCACCGACCGCGCCCTGCGCCGGCTGGAGGCGCTGCTGCTGGTGGCCGACGAGACCGCCACGCTGATGATCTCCGGCAACGGCGACGTCATGGAGCCCGAACACGCCTGCATGGCCATCGGCTCCGGCGGCGCCTACGCCCAGGCCGCCGGCCGGGCGCTGGCCGAGAACACCGACATGGATGCACCCACCATCGCCGAGAAGGCGATGCACATCGCCGCCGACACCTGCATCTATACCAACCATCACATCACCGTCGAGGTGCTGGACCATGCCTGATACAGCCCCCGGATCCGCCGGCGAGGAGCGCCGCGAAGCGCCCATGCTGCCGCGCCACGAAATGACCCCGCGCGAGATCGTCGCCGAGCTCGATCGCCACATCATCGGCCAGGCCGAGGCCAAGCGCTCGGTGGCCATCGCCCTGCGCAACCGCTGGCGGCGGATGCAGCTCGACGAGGCCATCCGCGGCGAGATCACGCCCAAGAACATCCTCATGATCGGCCCCACCGGCGTCGGCAAGACCGAGATCGCGCGCCGTCTGGCCAAGCTCGCCAACGCGCCGTTCACCAAGGTCGAGGCGACCAAGTTCACGGAAGTGGGCTACGTCGGCAAGGAAGTTGACTCGATCGTCAAGGATCTGGTCGAGGTCGGCATGAAGATGACCCGCGAGGCCGCCAAGGCCCAGGTGCGGGTCAAGGCCGAGGACGCCGCCGAGGAGCGGATCCTGGACGCGCTGCTGCCGCGGCCCAAGAACTGGGAGGAGGCCTCCGAATCCGACCAGCGCGCCAGTGAGTCGAGTGCCACGCGCCAGGCGTTCCGCAAGCGTCTGCGCGAGGGCAAGCTCGACGACAAGGAGATCGAGCTCGAACTCCAGCAGAACCAGCAGAGCATGGAGATCATGGCGCCGCCGGGCATGGAGGAGATGACGAACCAGCTCCAGTCCATGTTTCAGAACATGCAGGGCGGCAAGACCCAGCGCAAGAAGATCCGCATCAAGGACGCCTATCGTCAGATCGTCGACGAAGAGGCCGCCAAGCTGGTCGACGAGGAGCAGATCAAGACCCAAGCCATCGAGCAGGTCGAGAACTCCGGCATCGTCTTCCTCGACGAGATCGACAAGGTCTGCAAGCGCTCGGACGCCGGTGGCGGCTCGGGTGGCGACGTCTCCCGCGAGGGCGTGCAGCGCGACCTGCTGCCGCTGGTGGAAGGCTCCACCATCTCCACCAAGTACGGCATGGTCCGCACGGATCACATCCTGTTCATCGCATCGGGTGCATTCCACGTGGCCAAGCCCTCGGACCTGATCCCCGAGCTGCAGGGTCGCCTGCCGATCCGGGTCGAGCTGGATGCGCTCAAGGCCGAGGACTTCGTGCGCATCCTCACCGAGCCGCACTGCTCGCTCACCGAGCAGTACAGCGAGCTGATGAACGTCGAGGGCGTCACGCTGACCTTCACCGAGGACGGCGTGCACCGCATCGCCGAGATGGCGTTCAAGGTCAACGAGGGCACCGAGAACATCGGCGCCCGCCGCCTGCACACGGTCATGGAGCGGCTCATGGAGGAGATCTCCTATGACGCCCCGGACCGCACCGGCGAGACGCTGACCATCGACGCCGCCTACGTCGATTCCAAGCTCAAGGACCTGGCTGCCGACGAGGACCTGTCGCGCTATATTCTGTAGTCGACAGGTCGGTACGCTCGAGCCGGGTCGCGATACCATCGCGGCCCGGCTTTTTTTCGCCTACAGGACATCCGCCATGGACGCACCCACCGACATCACCCTGCACCAGAAATCGCGGGTGCTCGAGGTCGAATACCCCGACGGCGCCCGCTACGAGCTGCCGCTGGAATACCTGCGCGTCTACAGCCCCTCCGCCGAGGTCCGAGGCCACGGCGGTCCCATGGAACTGGTCACCGGCAAGCGCGACGTCGGCGTCGACAAGATCGAACCGGTCGGCAACTACGCCATCCAGCTCCACTTCGACGACGGCCACAACACCGGCATCTTCTCCTGGGAAGAGCTGCGCGAGCTCGGCGACAACTACGAGGCCAACTGGAAGGAATACCTCGCGCGCCTCGAACAGGCCGAAGCCTCGCGGGACCAGACCCGGCACTAGGCCACACCCGGCACTAGGCCACTCGGCGTGGCTCTTGCCGCGCCGTATATTGCATTGCAAATGCAATGCATCGCGAGTCGTTCATGAGATCCGCATCGATCCCGGCCGTACGCGTGTCGCCCCAGCTTCGCGAAGCCGCCGAGCGGGTGCTGCGCGACGGCGAAACGCTGTCCGCCTTCGTGGAAGCCGCGATTCGCGACCAGGTGTATGTGCGGGAAAGTCAGGAAGCGTTCATTGCCCGCGGGCTGGCAGCGCGCGAATAAGCACGCCGCACGGGTGAATACCTCACCGGGGATGAAGTTCTCGACGGCTTGGATGCACTCGCCGAAGAAAACGCCCGGGTTCGCGATGAGTGACTTACCGCGTGGTCTTCACGCGCCAGGCGCGTGATGATCTGACGCGCCTGTACGACTTTCTCGACAGGCGCGACCCGGTGGCGGGCGCTGGTGCGCGCGCCGCGATACGCAGGGCGTTCGGCCTCTGCTCGCCGATTTCCCCTTCACGTGCCGCAAGGCGACCGAAGACACGCCGTTCCTGCGGGAACTGGTCATCAGCTTCGGCCGTGCAGGCCATGTCGCCCTGTTCGAAATCACCGATGATTCGACGGTGACTGTTCTCGCCGTTCGGCATCAGCGCGAACGAGACTATTTCTAGCTGCGGGATAGGCGGCGTTTGCTGAAAAGCTCGGTTAATTTCGAATAATACGTCTTTCGCCTGATCGTCGCACCGCTTTGGTTTGCGGATTCCGCAAGGCAAATAGCCTACAACTGTCGCCTCGTCGGGTCTTTGACGTTTTCCGCCATTGTGGCATGTTTGCACGAATGCGCTGACTGCATGGCGTAGATCAAAGAACGAGGGGCGCACGCATCCGCGTGCGAAGTGAGGGGCAATCTTGATCAACCGAATCCTGTTCGGGCAGGCGATTTTCGCCGGCGCGGCTACCTGCGCCTACGGGGACGGCGTCGCGAAAACCGCCGGTCGTTGAGGGGCTGTCGCCCAATCTACAGGTAATCATCACCGGCCACGCAGACATAGCAAAACCTTCGTCGCGAGGCGTCCCGTGGCTCACGCATATCGCCAACCGAGAGCCAGCTGAGTTTGATACATAATCAAGACCGGAAATATTACAGGACGTATCCCAATAATCGCGGCAGCTGAAAACACCTACCCTGTTCATCGACTCGGGGCGCCCGGCCGCGGGCCCCGTTGACCGGAGAATGGATGTGATGACCTGGATACATTCCGGGCGCTGTGCCTGCAGTGCGGTGACCTTCCGCCTCATGACCCAGCCGACCGACGTGATCGCCTGCCACTGCAAGACCTGTCGCCGCGTCTCCGGTTATTACTGGGCCGCGACCCACGTCGCACGTACTGCGCTCGTCATCGACAGCGACGAGACGCTCGCTTGGTGGGCGTCGTCGGACATCGCCGAGCGCGGGTTCTGCAATCGGTGCGGTTCGAGCTTGTTCTACCGCCTGCACGACGCGGACCGCATTTCGGTCGCGCCGGGCGCGCTCGATGGCCCCACCGGCCTGGCCACGGCCACACATATCTGCTGTGCCGAAGCGGGCGATTACTACCGCCTTGATGACGGCTTGCCGTGCCACTCTGGCCCGACGGTGAACGGATAACAGGGGCGTACAGCATTAAATGCTAAGCGCGCTGTTAGCCCGCGTTTTATCGTGGGTGGGAAGCATAAGGGGCGATGGGGTCTAGTTTTTCGTAGTACGTTATTCAAGATGGAGTCGAATTCACAGGGGATCCCACTAGCGCTTGGCTGATCTTCAATCTATGCCAACAGTCCATCTGAACAGCGGACCGGGCAGGGATGAGCCGCCCAGCCTTTCCGACAAGGCCCGCGTATAGCGGGCTATTGCGTCGCCGGTCTTCTGTAACTCATGAATTCTCGATACGCGCCGATATATCGGGATGTCGCGCTGACTTGTTGCGCTCGCCCGGCCGGCACTTCATGGTGCTTGGAAGGCTTGGGGCAGCGCCGCGACCGGCGGCGGGCCGATGCCGCTGGGGCCTGAGGGCCCCGGACGATACGCGGGAGGCGTCATGAGCGGAGCCGGAGGACAGGGCGGGTCGGCGCCGGCGGAGAAGCCGAAGCCGCTCGATCTGCCGCAGCTGCGGGCCGTGATCGACCGGCTGCCGCGGTCGGTGTTCGCCGGGCTGCTGGACGTCGACGGTGTGTTGATCGACGCCAACCGGGCGGCGCTCGATGCCATCGATGCGCGGCCGGAGGACGTGCTGGGCCAGCCGTTCGAGACCACGCCCTGGTGGCGGTTCTCCGAGGTGTCGCGGCGCCAGCTGCGCGCCGCGATCCGGGATGGTCGTGACGGCAAGCGCTCCCGTTTCGAGGCCGCGATGCAGGACCGCGACGGCCGCGTGCTGCTGCTCGACTTCTCGCTGGAGCCGCTCTACGGGGCGAGCGGCGAGGTGGAGTATTTGGTGCCCGCGGCCAGCGATCTGACCGAGCGCCGCGTCGCCGAGCAGCGTATCGAGTATCTGGCCACGCATGACGAGATCACCGGCCTGCCCAATCGGCACCTGCTGCAGGCGCGCCTGGCGGAGGCGATGGAGCAGGCCGGGCCCGATCAAGTCGTCATCGTGCTGCTGATCGACCTGGACCGCTTCAACCTGATCAACCTGTCGCTGGGCCACGGCGCGGGCGACACGGTGCTGTGCGAGGCCGCGCGCCGTCTGATGGACTGGGCCGGCGACCGGGATCGGGTCGCGCGCGTGGGCGGTGACGAGTTCGCCGTACTGCTCGACGGCGACGTGGATCCGGCGGCTGCGGCCACGGCGGTGGCCGACATCCTGGGGCGGGCGATCACGGTCGAAGGCCAGGAGATTCATCTGACTTGCAGCATCGGCTGTGCGCGCCACAGCGCCGCCGGCGATGCCGACGACGGTCTGCTGCTGAAGAAGGCCTCCGCGGCGTTGTACGGCGCCAAGGCGCGCGGCGGCAACCTGGCCGAGGTGTACCGGCGGGGTCCGGACGATCGCGACCCCGAGCGGCTGGCGCTGGAATCCGCGCTGCACCACGCGATCGAGCGCGACGAGCTCTTCCTGTGCTATCAGCCGCAGGTGGATCTGGCCTCGGGGCGGATCGTCGGCGCCGAGGCCCTCATGCGTTGGCGCCGGCCGGGCCACGGCGTGGTGCCGCCCGATCGTTTCATCCCGATCGCCGAGCAGACCGGGCGCATCGTGCCCATGGGCGCCTGGGCACTGGAGACCGCGCTGGCGACGACCCGCGGCTGGCTGGCCGGAGAGCTGGCGCTGGCCCAGATCAGCGTCAACATCTCGGCGCGCGAATTCCTGCGGCCGGACTTCGTCCGCCAGGTCGAGACGATGCTCCATACGGCCGACGTCGCGCCGCAGCGCCTCACGCTGGAGCTGACGGAAAGCATGCTCATGGACGATGCCGAGGGCGCGGTGCGTACGCTGGCCGCGCTCAAGGCGCTGGGCGTGCGGCTGGCGCTGGACGACTTCGGCACGGGTTATTCGAGCCTGAGTTACCTGCGGCGTTTCCCCTTGGATGTCATCAAGATCGATCGCTCGTTCGTGCGCGATATCGCCGTGGACGCGAGTACCGCCGCGATCGTGGACGCGACCATCCGCATGGCCCACAGCCTGAATCTGGATGTGGTGGCCGAAGGCGTGGAGACCGAGGCCCAGCTCGCCGAACTGGCCGCCCGCGGCTGCGATCAGGCCCAGGGCTATCTGTTCTCTGCCCCCGTGCCGGCCGAGGATCTCGCCGCGCTGCTGCGCAGCGACCCACCGTGGGCGGTCGCACCCGCCCGGCCCGTGCCCGAACGCTGACGCACTGCGGGTTGCGTCGTCCGTCGCCTCGCGTTGTCGGCGCGGAGCTTCGATATCCGCCGCATTTGGGGATATCGCTGAGCCCGCTCGAGGCCCGCCATATGCCGCATCCTGAGCGATGCGGCGGAGCCGGCCGGCAGCGTGTGGCGCCGCAAACCGCGCGGCGCGGGGCGCTTCCATGGCGCGGGCGTCCGGCTATCGCAGGTCGTGAAAAGGCCCGCGTACCCGGAATCCTACGGATGGGCCCGTGGCGGATGCGGCCCCGACAATGCGGGCAGAACATCAACCGTGGAGCCCGCATGGCCCGGCAACAGGATATCGCGCAGGCCGCGCTCCGGCGGCACGGCCGCACCTTCGCCGCGGAGCTCGGCGTCCGGCTGCAGCGCAACACGCCCTCGCCGTTGTTCCGGCTGCTGTGTCTGTCGCTGCTGACGAGCGCGCCGGTACAGGCCGATCTGGCCATGCGCGGCGCGCAGGCGCTGGGCACGGCCGGCTGGACCACGCCCGACAAGCTGCGCCGCAGCAGCTGGGCCGAGCGCGCGGCGGTGCTCAACCGCGCCGGCTACGCTCGCGTGGATGAAAAGACCGCCACCCAGCTGGAGCGGTTCAACGACCGGCTGCTGTCCGAATACGGCGGCGACCTGCGACGGCTGCGCGGCGAGGCGGACGGCGACCTGCGCGCCGCGCGCAAGGCCCTGAAGCAGTTCCACGGCATCGGCGAGACCGGCGCCGGCATCTTCCTGCGCGAGGTCCAGGCCGCATGGCCGGAGTTCCATCCCTTCGCCGACAAGGCCGCACTCAAGGCCGCCGAGAAACTGGGGCTGCCCACCGAGGTCGAGCATCTCGCCGGCCTGGTCGAGCCGCGCGAGTTCCCCCGCCTGGTCGCCGCGCTGGTGCGCACCCAGCTGGCGAAGGACTTCGGCGCGGTGCGGTCGGCGGCCGGCTGACGAGGCCCGGACACGAGGCGCCCGTACGGGCGCGAAGCCGTGGGCTGGCTGGTGCGGTGGCTTCGCTCTGGCGGGCCGAGGGCCCGGGTCGGGCCGGGCGCGCCCGCCGTCCGGCGGCGCGGTGTCGTGGCCGTGTGTACGGCGAGCGTGTGCTCAGCGCTGTTGCTCGAGCAAAGCATCGCGCTGCAGGTTGTGGTTCAGCATGTTGACGAAGGCCTGCAGCGGCGCGCTGTCGGCGCCGCCGCTGCGAATCACGCCGATGTCCATGCCGGGGATGCTGTCGACCAGCGCGCGGCGCGATAGATGCTCGCCGTCGAGCGTCCAC
Source organism: Salinisphaera orenii subsp. orenii MK-B5 (assembly GCF_003788635.1). Taxonomy (GTDB): domain Bacteria; phylum Pseudomonadota; class Gammaproteobacteria; order Nevskiales; family Salinisphaeraceae; genus Salinisphaera; species Salinisphaera orenii. Next base: position 9,065 of record NZ_AYKH01000042.1, on the reverse strand, counting down.
GGGCGGAATACCAGATCCGACAGGATCGTGATGCCGATGTTGCGGCCGACCATGCTGCGCACGGCCTCGATCGAATGGCTGCGGAACGCGATCTCGGGTCGCACGGGGCTGGTGCGCCAGTAGCGCGTCCAGGTGCTGGCGTGCTCGTCCATCTCGAGCCGCACGAACGGGTAATCGGCCACGTCGGCCAGCGTGATCCGTTCGGCCTGCTGCAGTGGATGGCCGGAGCTCAGCCAGAGATGGCGCGGGGAGGTGAACAACACGTCGCAGCGCAGCGCGTCGTCCGGCGTGACGTTGTCGGTGACCATCAGGCCCATGTCGAGTCGACGGTCTTTGACCTGCTGTTGGAGCCCGGCGATATCGTCCTCCACGAAGCGGATCGCGAGCCCGGCCAGCATGCTCTGCTGCCACCGCAGGATACGGGGCAGCAGGTAGGCCGAGATCGTCTCGGTGACGCCCACGGTTAGGCAGCCCGTCAGCTCCACGGGCTCGTCGTCCAGACTCAGGCGGGCCTCCTCGACCGTGCGCAGGATGCGCAGGGCGTACTGCTGCAGGCGCCGCCCGTACTCGGTGGGCGTGAGCCCGCGGGCGTGGCGCAGGAACAGCGGCTTGTCGACGTCCTGCTCGAGCTTCTGCAGCGAGGCCGACATCGACGGCTGCGAGATATGGCAGCGCTGGGCGGCTTCCGAAAGCGTGCCTGTCTCCGCGACCGCCAGGAAATGGCGCAGTTGCTGAAGCTTCATCTATAGTTTTTATCTATACGCTGGGCTCGAAAATACATATTAGATTGTTTCGAGCCGCCCCCGGTAGGGTCGAGTGATGGACAGAATGTGCGCAACATCGCGGTGACACGCCGCATTCCCGGCTATTGCACGCTGTGTCGCTCGCGTTGCGGCACGCTTAATACCGTCGACGGCGACGGCCTCGTCGCCGTCGAGGCCGACCCCGCGCATCCCACCGGCCAGGCCACCTGTGCCAAGGGCCGCGCCGCGCCCGAACTCGTGCATGCGCGCGATCGCATTCTCTACCCGCTCAAGCGCACGCGCCCCAAGGGCGATGCCGACCCCGGTTGGCAGCGGATCGATTGGGACGTGGCCCTCGCCGAGATTGCCGATCGCCTCGCCGACTATCGCGCGCGCCTCGGCGCGGAGAGCGTGGCGTTCTCGGTGACCACGCCCAGCGGCACGCCGATGTCGGACAGCATCGACTGGGTCGAGCGCTTCATCCGGCGCTACGGCAGCCCCAACACCATCTATGCCACCGAGCTGTGCAACTGGCACAAGGATGTCGCCCACCAGTTCACCTTCGGCTGCGGTATGCCGGTGGCCGACTATGCCCGCGCGCGTCTGAACATTCTCTGGGGCCATAACCCGTCCAGCGTCTGGCTGGCCCAGGCGGCGCGCGTGGCCAAGGGCCGCACGCTGCTGGTCGTCGACCCGCGCGCCACCGCCCACGCCCGTGCGGCCGACCTGTGGCTGCGTATTCGCCCCGGTACCGACGACGCGCTGGCGCTGGGCCTGGCCCGGCTGTTGATCGAACAACGGCGTATCGATCACGACTTCGTGCGCCGCTGGAGCAACGCCGGTTTTCTGGTGGACGAGGCCAGCGGTGCGCTGCTGCGCGCCGAGCGGTTCGACGAGCATGCGCAGGGCTATGTCGCCTGGTCGCGCACCGGGCACGGCGCCTTCACGGTCGATACGCGCACGCCGATGCCGGCCGCGCACGCCGACGACCTGTGCCTGCACGGGCGCTACGAGGTCACGCTCGCCAACGGCGATACCGTCACCTGTCGGCCGGCGTTCGACCACTACCGGCGCGCCTGCGCGCCGTGGACGCTCGCGCGCACCGCCGAGGTGACCGGCCTGGCGCCCGACGATATCCGCCGCGCCGCGGACATGATCGCCGCCGCCGGGCCGGCGGTGAGCTATCACGGCTGGACCGGCATCGGCCAGCACGCCAACGCCACCCAGACCGAGCGCGCCATCGCCACGCTCTATGCGCTCACCGGCAGCTTCGACCGGATCGGCGGCAATCGTATCTACGGGCCGTTGCCCGCCAACGGCGTCAACGATCCGTCGCTGCTCGAAGCCACCCAGCGCGCGAAAGCCCTGGGTATCGACACGCGCCCGCTCGGCCCGCCGGCGACGGGCTGGGTCACCGCGGCGGATGTCTACGACGCCGTGCTCGACGACAAACCCTATGCCGTCAAGGCGCTGTTCGGCTTCGGCGCCAATTTTCTCGTCTCCCAGCCGGGCACCGAGCGCGGCCAGCGTGCGCTCGAGGCGCTGGAGTTTCATGTCCACTGCGACCTGTTTCATACGCCCACCAACGCCTACGCCGATATCCTGCTGCCCATCAACACACCCTGGGAGCGCGAAGGCCTGCGCCTGGGCTTCGAGGTCGACGCCGATGCCGCGGCCCACGTGCAGCTGCGCCCGCGCATGGTCGCGCCGCGCGGCGAATCCCGGGCCGACTACGACGTCGCCATGGCGCTCGCCTGTCGGCTGGGCATGGCCGGCGACTTCTTCGGCGGCGATATCGAGGCCGGCTGGGACTACATGCTCGAACCGCTGGGCCTCGACGTCGATACGCTGCGGGCCGAGCCCGGCGGGCGCCGCGTCGAGCTCGACAGCGGCGAGCGCAAGTACGCGCGCGTGAACGCCGACGGCGAAGCCGCCGGTTTCGCCACGCCCTCGCGCCGGGTGGAGTTCTACAGCGAAATGCTGCACGTCCACGGCTATCCGGCGGTACCGCAGGCGCGCGCGCCGGCCGCGGCGCAGCCCGGGCGGCCGCTGCGGCTGGTCACGGTCAAGGACGGCTACTACTGTCATTCCCAGCATCGCCAGATCAGCTCGCTGCGCCGGCGCTCGCCCGACCCGCGCGTGGCGCTGTCGCCGGGCGCCGCCGCGCAGCGCGGCCTCGGGGCCGGGCAGTGGGTGGCCGTCGAAGGTGCGACCGGCAGCGCGCATCTGCGTCTGACGATCGACGACGCGCTCGAGGACGACGTGGCCATCGCCGACTACGGCTGGTGGCAGGCCTGCGACGATCTCGGCCTGCCCGGCGCGCCGATCAGCGGCGCCGCGACCCGCAATATCAACGCCGTGATCGACGACACTGCCCGCGACCCGGTCAGCGGGGCGATCGCGCTGCGCAGCGCGCGCTGCGAGGTGCGCGCGCTCGCCGGCGCGACCGGCTGGGCCGGCTATCGCGCCTTTCGGGTCATGGCGATACAGCGCGAGAGCGAGGCCGTGGCCTCGGTGATCCTGCAGCCCGTGGACGGCGCCCCGCTGGCAGGCTTTCGCCCGGGCCAGCATCTGCCGCTGCGCTTCGCGCTCGCGAACGGCGAGGCCGCCGAGCGCTTCTATTCGCTGTCGGGCGCCGCGCTCGACACGCCGCGCACCTACCGCATCAGCGTCAAGCGGCTCGCGCGCGCAGGCGAGGGCGCGCCCGGCGTCGTGTCCACGCATATCAACGAGGCCCTGCGCGAGGGTGACGTGGTCGAAGCGCGCATGCCCGCCGGGCGTTTCACGCTGCCCACGCGTCACGACGCGCCGATCGTGCTGATCGCCGGCGGCATCGGCATCACGCCGTTCCTGTCGCTGCTGGAAACGCTGGCCGCGAGCGACGACGACGCCATGCCCGAGATTCATCTCGTCTACGCCAACCGCCACGGCGCCAGCCACGCCTTCGCCGCGCGCCTGCGTGCGTTGCAGGCGCGCCTGCCCCGGCTGAACGTGAGCGATCTCTACAGCGCGCCGCGCGCCACCGACGAACCTGGCCGCGACTACCACCGCGCCGGACGCCTCGACGACCGCGTGATCGCCGACGACTGGATCGCGCGCCGTGCGCGCTTCTATCTCTGCGGGCCGGATGCGCTCATGGCGCAGGCGCGCACCCTGCTGGCCGCGCGCGGCGTGTTCGATTTCGAGATATTTTCCGAAGCGTTCACCGCCCCGGCGCCGGTCGATCGCGCCGGGCTGGCGCCGCAGCGGGTGCATCTCGCCCGCTCGGGCATCACGATCGACTGGACGCCGACGCATGCCTCCATTCTCGACTGCGCCGACCGCCACGGCGTCGAGCTGCCCAGCGGCTGCCGCGCCGGCCAGTGTGAAAGCTGTGCCCTGCGGCTGGTCTCCGGGCGGGTGCAGACCGCGGTCGATACCGCCGCACTCGCCGACGATGTCTGCCTGACCTGCCAGGCCGTGCCGCTCACCGATATCGAGCTCGACGCATGAACGCGCGGCGCGCCGTCTGTCGCCGCCGCCATGCGCTCGCCCCATGTTCACGACCCCGGAAGTTCCCATGCTGACCATCGACGCCGACACCGCCCGCCAGTGCCTGGCCTTCGAGCGCCTCGTGCCCACCCTGCGCGACGCTTTCGTCGCCGGCTGCCAGGCGCCGCCGCGCCATCATCACCACGGCGTGGGCAACGCTGCCGACAGCACGCTGCTGCTCATGCCGGCGTGGTCCGAGCGCTATATGGGCATCAAGGTGGTGAGCGTGTTTCCGGGCAACGGCCAGCGCGGCCTGCCGGGCCTGCACGCCAGCTATCTGCTCTGCGATGCCGATACCGGCCAGCATCTCGCCCTCATCGACGGCGACCAGATCACCGCAAGGCGGACGGCCGCGGCCTCGGCGCTCGGCGCGTCCTATCTCGCCCGCGAGGACGCCCGCGAGCTGCTGATTCTCGGCGCCGGGCGGATCGGCTCGCTCATGGCCGCGGCCTATCGCAGCGTGCGGGCCATAGAGCGCGTGCGCGTCTGGAATCCGACCGCCGCCAACGCCGAGCGCCTGGTCGGCGCGCTGCGCGAGGACGGCTTCGACGCCGAGGTCGTGTCCGACCTGGAAGCCGCCGTGAAATCGGCGGACTGCGTCGTCGGCGCCACGCTGTCCACCGCGCCGCTGATTCACGGCGAGTGGCTGCAGGCCGGCGTGCACGTGGACCTCATCGGCAGCTTCTCGCCCGCCATGCGCGAGGCCGACGACGCCGTGTTCGCCCGCGGACAGGTCTTCGTGGACGTGCTCGGCGCGCTGCACGAAAGCGGCGATCTCATCGAACCCATCGCCAGCGGCGCGCTCGCCGAGGCCGACATCCGCGCCGATCTGGCCACGCTGTGCCGCGGCGACCATCCCGGCCGCGAGAACGACAACGACATCACCGTATTCAAGGCCGTCGGCACCGCGCTGGAGGATCTGGCCAGCGCGACGCTCATCTACGAGGCCAACGCCCACTGACTTTGTGTCTATAACGAGCCCACCGGCTCACAAGGGGGATTCCAACTATGTTCAGCGCACTCACCCGCGGCTGTGTTCGCGTATTCGACCGCTACCTGCCCGATCCACTGATCCTCGTGCTCATCATCACGCTGGTGGTGTTCGCCGCGGGCATGGTCTTCCAGGGCCACGGCCCGGTCGCGATGCTCGGCTTCTGGCAGGACGGCTTCTGGAATCTGCTCAGCTTCGCCATGCAGATGGCGCTGATGCTGGTCACCGGCTTCACCGTCGCCAAGACGCCGCTGTTCATGAGCCTGGTCTCGCGTATCGCCACCGTCGCCCGCACGCCGGTACGCGCGGTGGTCACGGTCAGCTTCGTGTCGCTGGTGGTTACGTGGTTCAACTGGGGCATCGGTCTGGTCGTGGGCGCGATTCTCGCGCGTGAACTCGCCCGCCGCGTCGAGGGCGTGGATTACCGCCTGCTGGTCGCCAGCGCCTATGCCGGCTTCATCATCTGGCATGCCGGCCTGTCGGCGGCCGCGCCCCTGGTCGTGGCCACGCCCGGCCACTTCCTGGAAGACCAGATCGGGCTCATCTCCACGAGCGAGACCATCTTCAGCCCGATCAATCTCATCATCTGTCTGGTGATACTGGTCCTCATGCCGATCGTCTGCGGGCTGATGATGCGCGGCATCAAGGACCCCGTCACCGTCAAGGCCGACCAGCTCGAGGATGCGCCCGCCGCCAAGCGCGATCACGACGAGCAGACGCGCCCGGCCGAGCGCCTGGAACAGTCGAAATGGCTGGCCTGGATCAGCGCCGCACTCGGCTTCGCCGCGGTGCTCGCCTATGCCTTCACCGGCGGCGGGCTCAACCTCAACATCGTCATCTTCGTGCTGATCTTTCTGGGTCTGGCCCTGCACGGCAGTGCCAAGGCCTTTCTGGAAACACTGGACGAAGCCGTGCGCGGCGTGGCCGGCGTGCTCATCCAGTTCCCGTTCTATGCCGGCATCATGGGCATGATGAGCGCCTCCGGCCTCGCGGCCGAACTCGCCAACGGCTTCGTGAGCATCTCCACCGCCCACACCCTGCCGTTCATCAGCTTCCTGTCGGCCGGCTTCATCAACATCTTCATCCCCTCCGGCGGCGGCCAGTGGGCCGTGCAGGGGCCCATCCTCATCGAAGCCGCGCAGTCGCTCAATGCCGATATCGGCAACGTCATCACCGGCTTCGCCTGGGGCGACGCCTGGACGAACATGATCCAGCCCTTCTGGGCGCTGCCCGCGCTCGCCATCGCCGGCCTCAAGGCCCGCGACATCATGGGCTTCTGTGTGGTGATCATGCTGGTTACGGGTGTGGCGATTGGGGCGTTGTTGCTGATCTAGGGCCGCGCTTCGGTACGGGCTGGCCGAGGCAGCCGCTCGCGCCGCGCCGCCGAGGGGTAAGCGTGCATCGTTTGCCATGCCTTGATTTCGCCGCTCTGTGCGACGAATAGCTAAGAAAGGCCCGCCTCGGCGGGCCTTTTCTTTGCGCGCCGTTCATGGAATGTTGTCTTTTCGGTTTTCGGGTGCACTTGCGCTCTAGCCGGGTCGCGGCAAGCAGCCGTGCGAGACGAGGGGAACATGAGTTGTCGAATTATCGCCGCGCGGCGCTGTGCGCCGGTGAAAGTACGGCGCACGCGGATGCTGGTAGGGCTATGGCGCAGACTTTGGAGCCGACGCGTTCGATGGTTTGGGCTCGCGGCTAATCGCGGAACTCGGGATCGCGCAGTTGATGCACGATGCAAGACCTACTCCCAATCTTACTCCGAAAGCGCTGCCGCGCTTCGGTCGGCAACTGAGCTTCGGCGTTAGTTTCTAAATCAGGGAACAAAAATGAAATTGAAATCGGTGCGAATACAGAACTTTCGAGCATTCAAAGACGAGAAGATTGAATTTGATGATTACAACTGTTTTGTGGGGCCAAATGGTGCCGGTAAGTCAACTGTAATAAACGCGCTAAATGTGTTTTTTAGACAACATAAAGATTCGAAAACTGACCTGAGTAAGCTATCAGCCGACGATTTCCATCATAAAAATACAGCTGATCCAATTTCGATAACCGTCACATTTGGAGATCTCTCAGATGAAGCCAAGAAGGATTTAGCTGATTACGTAAGGCAAGAAAAGCTCGTTATAACTGCGCAAGCTGAATACGATGAGGGGACGGAGCGAGCTGAGGTCAAGCAATTCGGGAATCGTCTTGGCATAACTGACTTCAAGGTTTGGTTTGAAGCGGAGAAATCGAAAACGCCAGCCAAAAAATTGAAAGAGATTTTCGCGCAGCTAAGGGAGAAATGGCCTGGAATTACAGGAGCAAATTCGAAATCTGATATGGCAGCGGATTTAAATGAATTTGAAGCATCTAACCCCGATAGCTGTAGCTTGATTCCGAGTGAAGATCAATTCTACGGGGTTTCAAAAGGGGCCAATCGGCTTGCGCCTCATTTGCAGTGGGTCTTCGTCTCTGCATCAAAAGATTTTTCCGAGGAGGCGGAAGAAAGTAAAAATTCTGCTCTTGGGTAGCTCCTGTCTAGGGCTATTAGGGCCAAGGTCAATTTCACAGAAAAAGTGGATGAGTTGAAAGACGGGTTACGGCAAAGCTACCAACAAATGCTGGATGAGGAGCAAGGGGTTCTTTCGGATATATCTGATTCGCTTGAAAAAAAACTAAAATTATGGGCTAACCCCAGTGCAAAAGCAAAGGTTCTCTGGAAAACCATGCTGAAAAATCAATTAAAATAGAAGAGCCGCTTGCTCATATTAGGATTGGCGAAAAAGGTTTTGAAAGTGATCTTGCACGATTCGGCCATGGCATGCAGAGATCGTATCTTTTAACCTTATTGCAAGAGCTTGCAGATTTAGACGAAGAAAATTCGCCAACTCTAATAATGGCTATCGAGGAGCCAGAGCTTTATCAGCATCCACCCCAAGCTCGATATTTATCAGAAGTTTTGCAGGAGCTATCAAGAGACCAGTCTCAGGTTATACTATGTTCGCACAGTCCTCATTTTATACCGGGCGATGATTTTCATAATGTGAGGCTTGTTAGGGAGTCTGGTAATCCTGCTCGTTCCGCCGTTTCTTCTCTAGAATATAGTGAGCTGGCGTTAGAATTGAGCAATGCTGGCGAAAATCCTGTAAAAGAAAGCGGCATGGTTGCAAAGCTTTATCCAACTCTACGCCCAGAGATCAGCGAAATGTTTTTCAGCGAAAGGCTTGTTTTGGCTGAAGGAGTGGAAGATGTCGCATATATAACATCGTATATACAGTTAATGGATAGGTATAACGATTTTAGGCGCTCTGGGTATCACATTATTCCTGTAGGCGGGAAAAATGAACTGATAAAGCCACTAGCTATCGCCAAGCTACTCGATATTAAGGTTTTTGTGGTGTGCGACGCCGACACCGACAAGACAAATGAACAAGAGATTGGAAAACATAAGAAAGATAACGCGGCTATCTTGCATTTATTGGGGCACGATAAAGGTGAAAACTGGCCGGGCCACGATATTAAGAAGCACAATCTCAGAATGTGGGAAACGAATATTACAAAGACAATCGGGCCCGAGTTAGGTGAACAATGGAAGCAGCACGTCGATCAGGCGGCTGCATACTACGGCAATGCTGGGGGGTTAAATAAGAACCCTCTCGCAGTATCAAGGGCCTTAGAGAGCGCTTGGGCGTCTGGTCTTAGGTCTGAAGCACTGAGGGATCTCGTAGACGAAATGCTATCGACCTAAGGCGTGTCGTCACGAAATTTTAAGCCATAAGCAGAGACACGCGATCTGAGCTTGGGCCAGGAACGACGAG
>NZ_AYKH01000041.1 GCF_003788635.1 Salinisphaera orenii subsp. orenii MK-B5 | reverse complement strand
TCGCGCCGGCTCGCCGCGCGGCAGTCCCGCCGCCGGGAGCGGCTCGCCGACCCGCACGCCGCGCGTTCCCGCGGCCACACACCCTTCCCCGCCCCGCCGGACGACATGACCGAACACGACAGCCAGAACGCCGCAGCCGAGCCCGCCGACGAGCCGGCGCGACGACCGCCCGGCCGCCGCGCTCTGCTGAGGTTTCTCGTCCCCTCGCTGCTCGGCGCGCTCGCCTTTCTGACGCCGATGGTGACCGCCGAGGGCAACATCACCATCGGCCTGGCGATCCTGTCGAACGCGCTGGCCGCCTTCATGGACGGCTGGCTTGGGCCGATCGCGGGCGTGCTGATGGCGCTGTCCGCGCTGCTGTCGGTCGCAGCATACCTGACCGGCATGGAGGAGTCGCGGCGCGAGGGGCTGTTCGCCGCCCTGTTCGCGGTCTCACCGGCGCAGATCGGGCTGCGCGTGGTGGGCGCGGTCTTCGGCGCGCTGACGCTGCTCGGGTTGGGCCCCGAGTGGATCGTCGGCCCCGACACGGGCCAGGTCGTGTTGTTCGACGTGATCGCGGCACTGGTGTCGTTCTTCTTCTTCGCCTCGTTCCTGCTGCCGCTGCTGACCGACTTCGGCGCCATGGAATTCGTGGGCACGCTGTTTCAGCGCGTGTTCCACCGCATCTTCGGCCTGCCCGGCCGGGCGGCCGTGGATGCGACGGCCTCGTGGCTGGGCGATGGCACCGTCGGCGTGATCATCACCTCCAAGCAGTTCGAGAAGGGCTATTACTCGGCACGCGAGTCGGCGGTCATCGCGACCAACTTCTCCATCGTGTCCATCACCTTCGCGATGCTCGTGGCCAGTTTCACGGAGATCGGCCACCTGTTCGTGCCGTTCTATCTCACGGTGACCGCGTCAGGGCTGGTCGCGGCCATCCTCGTGCCGCGCCTGCCGCCGCTGTCGCGCAAGCGCGACGATTACTGGCCCGCCAGCGGCCGGCGCCTGCCGGCGGACGATGACGACGGCCGCTCTCTGCTGGCGCGCGGACTGCAGCGGGCCCTGCGCCGCGCCGATACCGCGCCCGCCCCGCGCAAGCTGCTCTATGACGGTCTGACGACCTATCTGGAAATCCTGTTCGGGCTGCTGCCGCTGATCATGGCCATCGGCACCACCGGCATCGCCATCGCCGAGTACACGCCGATCTTCAACTGGCTCACCTATCCGCTGGTGCCGGTGCTGGGATGCAGGTGCCGGAGGCCGCGGCCGCCGCCCCGGCGCTGCTGGCCGGGTTCGCGGACATGTTCCTGCCGGCGATTCTGGCGACCGGCATCGAAAGCGAATTCACGCGTTTCGTGATCGCCGCGCTGTCGGTCACCCAGCTCATCTACATGTCGGAAGTGGGCGCGGTGACGCTGAAATCGAACATCCCGCTCAACTTCCTCGAGCTGGGCGCGATCTTTCTGATCCGTACGGTGATCACGCTGCCGATTATCGTGGCGATCGCGCATCTGTTCGTGTTCTAGATCGGAGCGAGAGGCTTTGCTCCGGCCGGCTCGCCATTCGCCAATCTGACCTACGACGATCACGCAGCGGTTCCGAACGAGTGCGGCGCGACTGTCTCTATGGCCCCTTGGTCGCAGCGCCGGCCGGTGAAAACAGCAGGCCTACGGGCCTTACGGGAGTCACGAGTTCAGCGGACCTTTTGTTTCGCACTGCTGTGCGAGTCACTTTCATTTGCTTGTCCAGAATGAAAGTGAGCAAAGAAAAGGACACCCGGCACAGCGCCGGCTACGCCGTGCCGTACGAAGCGAGGAGCGGGGCCTTCCCAGCGTAGCTGGCATGCGACCGCCGGCATTCGGCCCGAGCCCCGAGGCGACGATTCGTACGGTCTCGCCCCGCCGAGGGTCGCATCACGCAGCTTCGCTGCGAGAACGCCCTGCTCCGCCTCTCGGGGCGATACTCCGACGACACGCAGCGACGACGGGATGCGCGCAGAACTCGGATCGCTTTGGCAATCCTCAAACAGGCTGTACGCACCGGTAATGCGCCGGACACCCTTCGGCACTGCGCGTCTGCGTCGCTGTACAACGGGGCCCAAATACAGGCGGGCGATTCCATAGCATCAAGTCGATACGATTGCCCCACCGAAATCAGCCGAGCTGGCTACGTTCCAGTCGGATTACACCCAAGGTTCATTCAACCTGGAGAAGCCGCGACCTTGAGCGAGCGGCGGCAAGGCTTGTCTGTATTGGGCCCCTTGGGCGCAGCGCCGAGCAGCGTGGACCGCAAGCGGAAAAAGACGGCCGGATGTTTGAGCGTTAGCGAGTTTCCGGCCGTCCCGCTTGCGGTCCGCGATGGGAGGGCACCGATGCGAAGCATCGGCGCAAGACAGAGTGTCCTTTGCTTTGGTTACTTGCATTTGGACAAGCAAATGAAAGTGACTCGCACATCAGTGCGAAACCCCAGGCCACAATTCGCCTGAACCGTTGATTCAAGACCCGATACTGAGAAACCGAAAAGCGCCAGACGGGCGACAGCAAGCTATCGTCCGCCGTCACCGTTCAGTCCACCCGATAATTCGGCGCTTCCTTCACGATATGCACGTCGTGCACGTGCGATTCCTTCACGCCCGCCGAGGTGATCTGCACGAACGTCGGCCGGGTGCGCATCTCGGTGATATCGTGGCAGCCGGTGTAGCCCATGGAGGCGCGCAGGCCACCGATGAGTTGATGCACGATACCGCCGAGCGGGCCCTTGTAGGGCACGCGGCCCTCGATGCCCTCCGGCACGAGCTTCTGGATCTCCTCGGAAGGGTCCTGGAAGTAGCGGTCGGCCGAGCCGGAATCGCCGCTCATCGCGCCCAGCGAGCCCATGCCGCGATAGGCCTTGTAGGAGCGGCCCTGATAGAGCTCGATCTCGCCCGGCGCCTCCTCGGTACCGGCGAACATGCCGCCGACCATCACCGCATAGGCCCCGGCGGCGATCGCCTTGGACAGATCGCCCGAATAGCGGATGCCGCCGTCGGCGATCAGCGGCACATCGGTGCCGGCCAGCGCGCCGGCCACGTTGGCGACGGCCGAGATCTGCGGCACGCCGATGCCGGCGACGATACGCGTGGTGCAGATCGAACCGGGCCCGATGCCGACCTTGACCGCGTCCACGCCGGCCTCGACCAGTGCCGTCGCACCCTCGGCGGTGCCGACGTTGCCGCCGATGATCTGCAGATCGGGGAAGCGCTTCTTGAGGTCGGCCACCGCCGCGAGCACGCCCGAGGAATGCCCGTGCGCGGTGTCGACCACCACCACGTCCACACCGGCGTCCACCAGCGCCTGCACGCGCTCCACGCTCTCCGGCCCGGGGCCGACCGCCGCGCCCACGCGCAGGCTGCCCTGGGCGTCCTTGCAGGCGTTCGGGAAATCCGAGGACTTCTGGATGTCCTTGACGGTGATCATGCCGCGCAGGATGAAGCCGTCGTTGACCACCAGCACCTTCTCGATGCGGTGGTGATGGAACAGCGACAGGATCTCGTCGCGGCCGGCGCCCTCGCGCACGGTGACGAGCTGTTCCCGGGGCGTCATCACGCTGGTCACCGGGGCGTCGAAGCGGGTCTCGAAGCGCAGGTCACGGCTGGTGACGATGCCCACGGGCGCGCCGTTGTCGACCACCGGCACGCCGGAGATGCGCCGCGCGCGGGTCAGCTCCAGCACCTCGCGGATGGTCGCCTCCGGCCCCACCGTGATCGGATCGGAGATGACGCCGGATTCGTATTTCTTGACCGTGCTCACATGCTGCGCCTGGCGCTCGATCGGCATCGACTTGTGCACGATGCCGATGCCGCCCTCCTGCGCCAGCGCGATCGCCAGGCCGGCCTCGGTGACCGTGTCCATGGCCGCGGAAATCAGCGGCAGGTTGAGCGTGATGCCGCGGGTCAGGCGGGTCGACAGGTCGACGTGGCGTGGCAGCACGTCGGAGTACGCGGGCTGGAGCAGGACGTCGTCGAACGTCAGGGCTTGCTCGCTGATTCTCAGGGTCATAGGCTCGCCGGCAGTGGGCGGCTGCCTCGCGTATGCGATTATCACCGCCGCAAAGACCGCGGATTATAAAGGAAGCGCCCCGAGCTTGACCATGACGAACGCCGCCACTAACGGCCCCACGGTGTTTTCCGTGACCGAGCTCAACGCCGCCGTGCGCGAGCTGCTGGAGCACAGCTTCGGGCTGCTCTGGGTCGAGGGCGAGATTTCCAACGTGGCGCGACCGCGTTCGGGCCATATCTACTTCAGCCTCAAGGACGGCGACGCGCAGGTGCGCTGCGCGCTGTTCCGCGGCAAGGCGCGGCTGGTGCGCACCGCGCTCGACAACGGCGCCCAGGTGCGCCTGCGCGCACGGGTGAGCCTCTACGCCGCCCGCGGCGACTATCAGCTGATCGTGGAACACGTGGAGGACGCCGGCGACGGCGCCCTGCAGCGCGCATTCGAGCAGCTCAAGGCCCGGCTCGACGCCGAGGGGCTGTTCGCCGCCGAGCGCAAGCGCGCCCTGCCCGCCGCACCGGCGCGCATCGGCGTGATCACCTCCGCCACCGGCGCGGCGATTCGCGACGTGCTCTCGGTGGTGGCGCGGCGCTATCCGCTGGGCGCGGTGCGCGTCTACCCGGTCCCGGTCCAGGGCGAGGCCGCCCCGGCCGCGATCGTGGCCGCGCTGACACGGGCCAGCGCGCGCGCCGACTGCGACGTGCTGCTGCTGGTGCGCGGCGGCGGCTCGCTGGAGGATCTCCAGGCCTTCAACGATGAAAACGTCGCGCGGGCGATCGTGGCCTCGCGGGTGCCCGTGGTTTCCGGCGTCGGCCACGAGGTGGACGTGACCATCGCCGATTTCGCCGCCGACGTGCGTGCGGCCACGCCGTCGGCGGCCGCGGAACTGGTCTGTCCCGACCTGGCCGCGCGCGCCGCCGTCGTGCCGCAGGCCGCGGCCCGGCTGCAGCGCCGCATGCGGAGCCGGCTGAGCACGGCCCGCGAACGGCTCGACGGGCTGACCGCGCGGCTGGCACGCCAGCACCCGCGTCGCCGCCTCGAGGCGCCCATGCAGCGCCTGGACGACGCCGAACTGCGGCTCCAGCGCGCCATGCGCCTGCGCCTCGGCCGGCGGCGCGATCATGCAACCGCCCTCTCGCAGCGGCTCCAGCGCGCCTCGCCGGCATCGCGCATCACGCGCGAGCGCCGCCGCTGCGAGGCCCTGGAGCGCCGGCTGACGCTCGCGACCCGGGGCCACATCCGCAACGCCGATCAGCGTCTGCGCAGCGCCGCTCGCGGTCTCAACGGCGTCAGTCCGCTACAGACCCTCGAACGCGGCTATGCTATTGCCCGCGATGCGCGGGGCGAGGTCGTGCGGAATGCCGACGACGTCACCGAGGGCTCGCGCATTGCCGTCGATCTCGCCCGGGGGCGGCTGGACTGTGACGTTCACACGGTCCATTCCACGCCGCCGGACCGGTCGCCCGAGTGAGCGGACCGATTCCGCGATTGCGTGGCGCAAGGCGTACGACGATGCGGAATCCAACCAACAGACAGGGGTATCGAGACCTATGATCAGACCTTCGCTTTCCGCGGCCCGTCGCCCCGTGCGCGTGTGTGCCGCCCTCGCCCTTCTCCTGCTCGCCGCGGGCTGTGTCACCGGCCCCAAGGTCGTCACGCCCGAGCCGCCGCCGGTGCCCGAGGACGGACCGCCAGTGCCGGAAGACAACGAAGTCGTGCTCTCCGAAGGCACGCAGGTGGTGGCGGACGCGCCCTGGGGCCGCATCAAGATCGAGGCCGGCCCCGGCCTGCGCCGCGTCTACAGCTGGCGCGGCCTGCGCCGCGGCGTGGTGCTCGAACCGCGCGAGGAGCGCATGGGTGGCAGCCTGGGCATCCACTTCGAGGGCAGGCCGCCGGTCTGGGAGGACGCCGACGGCCTCACCGAGGTGGACCTCGAGGAGGGTCAGAAGCGCTTCGAGACGGTGGACGACGCCATGGTCTGGATGCAGATCCGGCGCCTGCGCTACGTCTGGAACAACAGCGGCCTGGTGGTGGGCTGGAAACCGCACGAGGACACGCTGCAGGTCGAGGTCTGGCAGTTCTACATCGACGGCGAGCAGCCGACGAGCCTGCCGGACGCCGACGATGCCCGCATCACGACCGGCCCGGTCGAGGTCGTGCCGCAGGAGATGAAGCCGGTACTCGAGTATCCCGACGGCCGTCGCGAACCGTACGAGCCGGAGGCCGCCCCGGCCGACGCATCGAAGGCGGACGACGACTCGGCGCCGGCAGGCGAGTGCAACTGGTTCGAGCGCCTGTTCAACCAATGCCCCAAGGCCGACACGACCGAAAGCGACGATTCGGCCGAACCCGCTGAGCCCGCCGCGGCCGGCGGCGCGGACGCGGCGGAAAGCCCGGACGCCGACGGCGACGATGCCGACTCGACGACGGACGACGATGCGGCACAGCCGGACGAGCCCGAGAGCGCACCCCGTGCGGAGATCGACGGCAGCACGGTGAATGTTCGCAGCCGCGCGACGACCGACTCCGAGGTGCTGTTCCAGGTCCAGCAGGGCGACTCGGTTGGGATCCTGAAAAAGGAGAACGACTGGAGCTACGTCGAGTTCGACGACGGCCGCAAGGGCTGGGTCGCGGACTTCCTGCTCAAGCAGTAGCCGCGGCGCTGTAGCAGCAGCACGCGGCGGCATGGGGATGCCGTCGCGTGCCGTTTCTTCCGTCCGTCGCCAACGGAGGCTGGCCCGACTCGGCGACAATTGTCATAAGAGCCGAGGCGACTAGGCGCGCGGCGTTTCGCGACGCCCGCCTATGTCGTCTCTAGCGGCGGCCATGGTCCCGCTATCAGGCGGGCCAGGCGGGTATATCGGGATCGAGCGGCGACGGCTCCAGGATCGGGTCACGCTCGACGATCGCCAATCCGCCGGCTTGGCGGATGTTCCGCTCCCGTGGGACAGGCCAACCACCGCCATGCCAATGCGTTTCGAGACCGGTGTGGTGTTCGACGGCAGGGCATGCCGAGGCTTGCCAGGGGCCAAGCGAGCGCTCGATCGCTTAGCCCGTCAAACCTCGGCGGGATCCGATAGCCGAAACAGACGTTAGTGCGCAGGGCCCCGCGCCATGCGGGCCGTGGCTTGCACGCGCTTTCGATGGCGGCCGGCCCGTGCGGCCAGCCGTTGGTCCCGACTCCTGAACCCGGACGATACCGACCACCGCCGGAACACACCGCACGATGATGATCACGCCCTCTCGCCGGAACGTCCTGCGGAACGGCCTCGGCGGTTCTCCCCGCGCGTTCGGCCGGCCTATCGGCGCTGGGTGCGCGCCTTGCCGGCGTAGGGATTGTCGCTGTTCTTGAACACCAGATGGATGGGCGTGCCGAACAGGTCGAACTTCTCGCGGAAGCGACGCATCAGATAACGCTTGTACTCGTCCGACAGGCGCTGCGTCTGGTTGCCGTGGATGACGATCGTCGGCGGGTTGCGTCCGCCCTGGTGGGCGAAGCGCAGCTTGATGCGACGTCCGTGGATGGCCGGCGGCGCGTGCTGCTCGACGGCATCCTCCAGCGTGCGCGACAGCGCATTGGTGCTCAGCTCCGCGAACGCCGCCCGATGCGAGGCCTGGACCGCGTCCAGCAGCTCCCGCAGGCCGGAGCCGTGCAGCGCGGAGACGAACAGCAGGGGCAGATAGTCGAAGGCGCCGATGCGCTCGACCAGCTCGGCGTGCAGGCGCTGCCGCTGTTTCTCGGAGAGCCCGTCCCACTTGTTCACCGCGATCACGGCGGCGCGGCCGCGCTCCACGGCCAGGCTCAGCAGGCGGATGTCCTGGGTCGACAGGCCGGCGCGGGCATCGAGCATGACGATGACCACCTGGGCCGCCTCAGCGGCCTGCATGGCCTTGACCACGCTGATTTTTTCCACCGTATCGCTGATACGCGCCCGTCGCCGCACACCCGCGGTGTCGACAATCACGTAGGGCCGCTCGTCGAAGCTGAACTCGCTGGCCACGGCGTCGCGGGTGGTCCCCGGCGCGTCCCGCGTGAGCATGCGGGTCTCGCCCAGCAGGCGATTGACGAGCGTGGACTTGCCCGCGTTCGGGCGCCCCAACAGCGCCAGGCGGATGGCATCGCGGTCGTGGGCCGAGACCAGCGCGCGCGGCGCCGGGAGCTGGGCGAAGACGTGCTCCAGCAGCAGCCCCACGCGGTCGCCGTGGGCGGCGGAGACGGCCCAGGGCTCGCCGAGACCCAGCGCATGGAACTCGGCGATGGCGCTCACGCTCTGCTCGCCCTCGCTCTTGTTGACGACCACGTGCACCGGCCGCTCGATGCGCCGCAGCCGGTCGGCGATCGCGGCGTCGCCGGCGAGCAGCCCCTGGCGATGGTCGGTGATCAACAGGACGACGTCGGCTTCCTCGAGCGCTGCCTCGGTCTGGGCGAAGGCCTGGGTGTCGATGTCTTCGTCGTCCTGACCGATACCGCCGGTATCGACGACGATGTAGCGCTGTGTCTCGTACACCGCGAAGCCGTAATGGCGGTCGCGGGTGACCCCCGGCTGATCCGCGACCAGCGCATCGCGCGACCGCGTCAGCCGGTTGAACAGCGTGGACTTGCCCACGTTCGGCCGGCCCACGAGGGCCACAACCGGCAGCGCGTCGGTCATCGGGGGTCCTGTCCGGGGCCGCTACGAGCCGTCGACGGGGCCAAAGCGCACCGCCGCGATCTCGCCGTCGGCGCCGAGCACGAGCACGCGATCTCCGGCGACCACCGGCCGCGCACGAATGGCTTCCTCGAAGGGCCGGCCGCGGGCCAACACCTGGCCGTCGTCGGCGGACAGCCAGTGCACGTAGCCCTCGAGATCGCCCACCAGCACATCGCCCTGATAGGTCGACGGCGCCGAGAGACGGCGGTATTCGAGCGCATCCTGCTGCCAGCTCTGGCTGCCGGTCAGCCGGTTGAAGGCGCGGACGATGCCGTCCATGTCAGCGGTGAAGATGTTGTCGTCATCGTAGGCGAGACCGGTCTCCGCGGCGACGTCCGCCGACCAGCGCAGACGACCGCCCGCCAGCGACAGCGACGCCATCCGGCCGCCGGCGCTCACGGCATAGAGCTCGCCGCCGACGACCAGCGGGTCGGCGTCGATGTCCACGATGCGCTCCAGTTCCGAGCGGCCGCTCGGCAGCGCGATCGCCTGCTCCCAGCGCTGCTCGCCGTTGTCGAGATCGAGCGCGACGATCTTGCCGTTGTCGAGGCCGGCGTACACCGTGCCGTCGACGATGACCGGCGACGACGTGCCGCGCATGGTCAGTGTGGGCACGCTGTACTCGACCGACCAGCGCCGGCGGCCGTCGCCCAGATTGAGTGCAACCACGCGGCCGTCGAGCGTGCGGACCACTCCCAGGCCCTCCGAGATCGCCGGCGGCGCGATGATCTCGCTGGCCAGTTCCGTGGTCCATTTCCGTTCGCCGGTGGTCGCCGACAGCGCCACGACCTGGCCGTCACGGGTGCCCATGAGCAGCGTGTCGTCCCCGACCGCGGGCCCCGCGATCAACCGATCGCCGGTACGCGAACGAAAAATGGTCTCGCCGGTGCCCAGGTCCAGCGCACGCACATAGCCGTCGCGATTGGCCACGTACACGCGGCCGTCGGCGACCGCCGGGACGAAGCCGCTGACGAACTCGCCCGCGCCCGCACCGGCATCCGTCTGCCAGAGGGTCTGCATGCGGTATGCCGGCGCCTCCAGTTCGTCGAGCGGGGTCGGCTGGGCCACGGTGGCGCCGCCGCCACAGGCCGTAAGCAGCACACTCGCCGCGGCCAGCAGGCCGACGGCGCCGGGGATGGTGCGTCGATTGCTCATGATGCGGAAGCGCTCTCCTGTTCGGATCCGGCGCCGGCGTCGTCGGCCGGCGCGTTGTCGGCCAGCTTGTTCTGAAGCGGCTGCCGCGGCGTGTCCTGCGGCAGGGCATCCAGCGCACGCTGATAGGCCTGATGGGCGGCCTCGCGATCGCCGCGGGCGGCGTGGATGTCACCCGCCACCTCGGCATAGAGGGCGTCGAAGGCCGCGGGATGATCCGTCTCGAGCAGCGTCAGGGCGGCTTCGGCGTCGTCCTGCGTCCACAGCAGGCGAGCCTTGCGGACCCGGGCGATGTGGCGCATGCCCTCTTCGGAGGCGTTGTCGACCGCCCAGTCGAGGTGCGGCATCGCCTTGTCGTACTCGGAGTCGGCGACGTAGGCGCTCGCCAGACCCAGCGCGGCGCCCGTCGCATAGGGCGTGCCGGAATAGTCGTTCTCGAGCCGCTCAACGGCTTCGACCACACTATCGTCGATCGCGCCGTTGACGAGCGCGCCTTCGATCTGCGCGCTGATGTCGGCGGCGGCCGCGGCCTGGCGGTTCTGGTACCAGTTCCAGCCGCCCCACGCGGCGATCACGATCAGCCCGACCAGGACGCCGATCATCAGGGCGTTGCCGTTGGCGGCCCACCATTGTCGGACCCGGCTCAGTTCTTCGTTGTCGAAATCGGCCATGCAGCAATCACTTTGCGTTGTTATTGGACGGTGACGAGACTCGTTGACATCCGCACGCCACGCGGGTTCAACCGGCGGCCAGCAGAGCCGCGATTCGAGCCGGCGCTTCGGCGATCGCCACCCGCTCCTGCGGCCGGCTGTCGACGAGCGGCTTGATCTGCAGGGCATCCTCGGCGGCTTCGTCCTCGCCGAAGACCAGCGCCAGCCGTGCGCCGCTGCGATCGGCCTTCTTGAACTGCGACTTGAAGCTGCCGCCGCCGGCATGCACTCGCAGGCGCAGATCCGGCAGCGCATCGCGCAGGCCCTCGGCCAGACGGGCCACGCGAGCGCCCGCCGGACCGTCCTCGTGAACCAGATACGCCTGCGGCGCGCAGTCGACCAGCGGCACCTGCTGGGCGGCCATCAGCGCGACCACACGCTCGATGCCCAGCGCGAAGCCGGTGGCCGGCGTGGCGCTGCCGCCGAGCTGGTCGACCAGGCCGTCGAAGCGGCCGCCGGAACAGACCGCGTTCTGGGCGCCGAGGTCGTCGGTCAGCCACTCGAACACGGTGCGGGTGTAGTAATCCAGCCCCCGCACCAGCCGCGGATTGATGCTGTACTCGATCCCGAGCGCTTCCAGACCGGCGCACAGCCCCTCGAAGTGGGCCGAGGACTCCGCCCCCAGATAGTCGCGCAGCGTCGGCGCCTCGGCGATCAGCGTCGCCATCGCCGGATTCTTGCTGTCGAGAATGCGCAGCGGATTGCGCTCCAGCCGACGCTGGCTGTCGTCATCGAGCGCCTCCCGGTGGGCCGAGAAGTAGCCGTGCAGGGCGTCGCGATAGGCCGCGCGCTCCGCCGGCGTGCCGAGCGTGTTGATCTCCAGGCGCAGGCCGCTGATGCCCAGGGCGTCGAACAGACGCGCGGCCATGGCGATCTGCTCCACGTCCACATCCGGCCCGGTCTGGCCGAAGGCCTCGACGCCGAACTGGTGAAACTGGCGCTGACGGCCCTTCTGGGGGCGCTCGTAGCGGAACATCGGGCCCTGGTACCACAGGCGCTGAGTGGCGTTGTGCAGCAGGCCGTGCTGGATGCCCGCCCGCACCGCGCCCGCCGTGCCCTCCGGCCGCAGCGACAGCGATTCGCCGCCGCGGTCCTCGAAGGTGTACATCTCCTTCTCGACGATGTCGGTGACTTCGCCGACAGCGCGCTTGAACAGCCCGGTGCGCTCCATGATCGGCAGCCGGATCTGTTCGTAGCCGTAGGCCGCGAACACGCGCGCGGCCGCCCGCTCGAGCGTCGCCCAGGTCGGGTTCTCGGCCGGCAGCACGTCGTTCATGCCTCGGATCGACTGGATGCGCTGACTCATCGCCGGGCGCTCGCGGTCTCGGTCATGCTCATTCGCTCTCGCGTGCCTCCACGGTCAGGCGGGCCGTACTGTTGCCCGTGGTCGCCCCGGCCACGTCCACCGGCTCGCCGCCGATGGTCATGCTGACACCCGGCGCGAAGCCGAGGGTGATGCGATACGGCGCCGGCGCCTCGAGTTCCTGCGTGTCGCCGGCCTCGTAGATCCCGGTCAGCAGGCGGTTGCCGTCGGCGTCGCGCACGTCCACCCACGAACGTTCCTCGAACTCCATCACCAGGTGGTTCGGCGCGATCTGGGGCTCGTTCGAGGCCTCATCGGCGGCGCTGCCGTTCGTGTCGTCGCTGTCCGTGTCGTCGTCGCTCAGGCCCAGGGTGTCGTTGACGTTGCGGCCGCCGGCCGGCTGGTCGGTGCCCGTCGTCGTCTGCTCTCCGGCCGCCTCCGAGACGGCTTCCGGCGCGCTGGCGTTACCGCCCGTGGCCACGCCGTCGTCGCCGGACGTCTCTACGTCGGCGTCATTGGCGGTCGCGCCCTCGGCGCCGGCGTCCGACGACTGATCGTCGAGAACGATGGTGTTGTCCGAGCCGTCGTTGTCGTCCGGCAGCGAGGCATCGGGCAGGAACACGAACACCGCGCCGATCACCACCAGCAGCGCCAGCAGCGCGGCGACCAGGCCCAGCGCGCGCCAGCGCTGCGGGGTGACGTCCTGCGGGACCACGTCGACCGCGCTCGGAGAGGCCGGCCGCGCCGCGGCGTCCCCCGCCCAGGCGCTGTAGGCCGCCATGAGCCGATCCTGATTGATGTCCAGGACCTTGGCGCACTGGCGGTAGTAGCCGCGCGCGAATACCGGCTGGGACAGGGCCGCGAAATCGTTGTCCTCGAGTGCGTTGACGGTCTTCGGCGAGAACTTGGTCTGGGCGCAGAGGTCGGCCACGGTGTAGTCGTGGCTCAGACGCGCCTCGCGCAGGATCTCGCCCGGCGACAGGCCGTCCGCCTTGTTCTGCGTGAGCGACGCCGAAGGCGCATCCTCGTCGTAATGATCGTCGAACTCGTTCATCAGCGCGATTGCTCCAATTGCCGAAGCGACAGGTTAGCCGCCGGACGACTCGCGTTGTAACGGCCGACATAATCGGCCGCGGCGCCCCGGTCGCCCAGCGCGAGTTCGATCCGCGCGGCCAGCCGCAGCTGCTCGGCCTCGAGATCGGCGGCCGCATCGGCGCGCTCGATGAACCCGCGGGCGCTGAGGTATTCACCACGGTCGTACATCAGCCGCGCCATGTGCACGAGCGCGGTGAACTGCTCGCCGTCGCCCTCGAGCGCGTCGCGATAATACCGTTCAGCGGCCTTGCCGCGGTCGGCGCGCTCCAGACACAGGCCGGCGTTGGCCAGCGCATCCGGCGCCCCGGCGTAGCGCGGATCGTCGGCGGCGCGGTCGAAGTATTCCAGCGCCCGATCGACGTCACCCTGACGGCACAGAAACGCCGCGTAACTGTTGTAGACCGGCGCGTTCGGGCGCAGGTCGACGGCGCGCTCGTAGTAGCGCCGCGCCGCCTCGGGCTCGTCGAGACGATCCTTGACGATCGCCATGCCCCAGACCGCCGAGGCGTTGTCGCTGTCGTAGTCCAGCGCGCGCCGGAAACGCGCCAGAGCCTGGTCGTTCTCGTTGCGGCGCAGATAATCCGCGCCCAGGCTGGCGTTGGCCTCGGCCGCCTGGCGGGTGTCGACCCCGTCACCCGAGGTGGCACAACCGCCGAGCGCCACCGCGCAGGCCACCAGCATGCAGGCAGCGGCGCCCCGCCGCGCACGCCTCATGCCGGATTCGCCCGCTTGGACTCCACCCGGATCGGCACGTCGCGAAAATGACGCTTCTGCCGGCTGGCCACCCGGCCGACAAGCTGGCCGCAGGCGGCGTCGATATCGTCGCCGCGGGTTCGGCGCACGGTCGTGCGCACGCCCTTGCCGTGCAACGTGTCCTGGAACGCGCGGATGCGCTCTTCCGCCGGGCGCTCGTAGCCGGAGCCTTCGAACGGATTGAACGGAATCAGATTGACCTTGGCCGGCCGGTCGCGAAGCAGCGCCGCCAGCGATTTCGCATGCGCGGGCGTGTCGTTGACGCCGGCGAGCAGCACGTACTCGTAGACCACGTGGGCGCGCCGCTCCTTGCCCGCGACATAGCGATCGCAGGCGCCCATCAGCTCCGCGAGCGGATACTTGCGGTTGATCGGCACCAGCTCGTCGCGCAGCGCGTCGGTCGGCGCGTGCAGCGACACCGCCAGGGCGACGTCCACCTCCTCGCGCAGACGATCCATGAATGGAACCATTCCCGAGGTCGAGACCGTCACCCGCCGCTTGGACAGCCCGAAGCCGTAGTCGTCGAGCAGAATGCGGATCGCCGGCACCACCGCGCGATAGTTGGCCAGCGGCTCGCCCATGCCCATGAATACGATGTTGGACAGGGCGCGGTCGCCGTGCACCCGGCCCTCGACGCGCAGATCGTGCTCGGACATCCAGACCTGACCGATGATCTCGGCCGTGGTCAGGTTGCGGTTGAGCCCCTGCTTGCCGGTCGCGCAGAAGCTGCAGTCCAGCGCGCAGCCGATCTGGGAAGAGATGCACAGCGTGGCGCGATCCGGCTCGGGAATGTAGACGGCCTCGATGGCGTTGTCCGGATCCAGATCTTCGGTGACCGCCAGCAGCCACTTGCGGGTGCCGTCCGCCGAGGCCTGCTCGCGGATCTTGGTCGGCGGGCGGATCTCGGCGATCGTCGGCAGCCGGTCGCGCAGCTTCTTGGACAGATCCGTCATCGCCGCGAAGTCGGTGACCCCGCGGGCGTAGATCCACTGCATGACCTGCTTGGCCCGGAACGCCGATTCGCCGTGCGACCGGAAGAATGCCGCCATCGCCTCGCGGTCCAGACCGAACAGATTCACGCGCGTGTCACCGCGGGTGGCACGCGTGGGCTCGGTGGATTCGCGAACGCTGGCCTCAGTCATGATGGGATGCCGGCTCGCCCCTTCAGCGCGGGCAGAGGCCGTCCTGGCCGAAGAAGAAATCGATCTCGGTGGCCGCGGTGTCGGGCGCATCGGAGCCGTGGACGGCGTTGGCATCGATGGACTCGGCGAAATCGCCGCGAATGGTACCGGCCTCGGCTTCCTTCGGGTTCGTCGCGCCCATCAGGTCGCGATTCTTCGCGATGGCGTCCTCGCCCTCCAGGCACTGGACCATCACCGGGCCGGAGATCATGAACGACACCAGGGCGTCGAAGAACGGGCGCTCGGCGTGCACCGCATAGAAGGATTCCGCCTGCTCGCGCGACAGATGCACCATACGCGCACCGATGATGCGCAAGCCGGCGTTCTCGAAACGGCGATAGATGTCGCCGATCACGTTCTTCGCGACGGCGTCCGGCTTGATGATCGACAGGGTGCGCTCGACGGCCATGATCTCTCCAGGATGATTCGGTAACTCGTGAAACTAGAACGCCGCGCAAGAACGCTCACGCGGCGGATAACCACATATTGTAGCCCGGCGGCGGCGGCCGTGTCAGGGCGCGTTGCGCCGACCGCCGGGGCCGGCGTTACACCGTGAACGACTCGCCGCAGCCGCAGGCGTTGACCGCACGCGGATTATCGAAGCGGAACATGCGGTTGAGGCCCTCGGCCCGGAAGTCCACGACGGTGCCCCGCAGCACGTCCATATGCTTGCGGTCGACCACCACCTTGGCGCCGAAGCCCTCGAAGACATCGTCGCTCGCGCCCACCTCGTCGGCGTAGTCCATGGTGTACATATAGCCGGAGCACCCGGACTTGCGCACACCCAGGCGAAGCCCCACACCGCTGCCGCGCTGGGCGAGCTGATGCTTGATGCGCTCGGCCGCGGCCGGCGTCAGCGTCAGATCCTCGGTTTCGACTGTTGCTTCACTCATAACGTCCATGATCCCAGATTAGGAAGCGCCTGATCCAGCCGGCCCACGCCGGCGCGACGGGCGGCTGCCGGCATCGCCAGCAGCGTCTCAGACATCCCGGAGCGCACCGGTCAGTGCGTCGAGCACCAGCAGGCCGGCGTATCGCTCGTGCGGCGCCAGCACCAGCGCCTGTTCGAATTCCCTTACCGTCAGACTACGCGCTGCGTCAATCGTTCGCCCGCTCAGCCATTCGCAGACCCAGTCGGCGCAGGCGATGACGACCGGCGGACCGAAGGCCGCAAACGCCGCCGACGCAATGACGCCCTCGGCGGCGTCCACGAACAGCCGGCAATGCGCGTCGGCGGCCGGCGTGTCCGCCTCGCCCGAACCTTTCCATTGAATGATGTCACATTCGCACGCCGCGTGTCGCGGGCGCAGAAAACGCCCCAGCCACGGCGCCTCGGCGGGCGTGGCCGTCGATCTCATGCCGCCGATGCCAGCGCGCGCAGGCGGGCCACCTCCTCGGCAAACCGGGCGGCCGCCGCGTCGACGGCCGCCACGTCCGTGGCCGCGCCGAGCGAGAAGCGCACGCTCGCACCGGCCTCGCGCGGGCTACGCCCCATGGCCCGGAGAACGTACGACGACTGGCCCTTGGCGGCGCTGCAGGCGGCCCCCGAGGCCACAGCCAGCGCGGGCACGCCCTCGGTGAGCCCGGTCAGCAGGGCGTCGCCGTGAACACCGGCCACGCTGACGTTGAGAAACGGCGCGGCCACATGCGCGCCGCTGCCGTTGCGCGTGACCCCGTCGATGGCCGAGAGCCGCTGCGCCAGCCGGTCGCGCAGCGCGGCCAGGCGCGGCTGCTCGGCCTCGCGCACCGCCCGCGCATGGTCGGCGGCCGCGCCGAAGCCGGCGATCTGATGACCGGCCAGCGTGCCGGAGCGCAGCCCGCCCTGCTGGCCGCCGCCATGGATCTGCGCGGCCAGCCCAAGACGCGGTCGGCGGCGCACATAGAGCGCGCCGATGCCCTTCGGACCGCCGATCTTGTGGGCGGACATCGACAGTAGTGCGATGTTCATGGCCGCGACATCGATGCGCTCGCGGCCCAGACTCTGGGCCGCATCGACGTGCAGCGGCACCCCGCGGGCCGCACACAGGGCGCCGATCGCCGGAATGTCCTGGATCACCCCGGTCTCGTTGTTCACATGCATGACCGACACGAGCGTGGCCTCGTCCGCGATCGCCGCGTCCAGGGCCTCGAGATCGATGCGCCCTTCGCCGTCCACGCCCAGCCGGGTGACGCGCGTGCCGCCGCGCTCGAGCACGTCGAGGGTGTCGAGCGTGGCGTGATGCTCGGTGACCACGCTCACGACATGGCCGCCGCCGGCGAAACCGACGGCGCCCTTGAGCGCGAGATTGATCGACTCGGTCGCGCCCGAGGTCCAGACCAGCGCCTCGGGCGGCGCCCCGATCAGCGCCGCGAGCGCCTCGGCCGCAGCGTCGATCGCGGCGGCGGCCGCCCGGCCCGGCGCATGCGCCGAGGACGGGTTGGCGTCCGCGCCGTCCAGCACCCGCCACATCGCGGAGCCCACGCCGGGCGCCAGCGGCGCCGTGGCGGCGTGATCGAGATAGATCGCCGCGGGCGCGCTCATCCAAGGACCGAGGCGCTGATGCTGCCCGGCATGGCGGCGCCGCCGACACCGCCGGCCAGCCGGCCGAGCACGAGCAGAAAGCGCTGGACCTCCTCGCGGCTGTTGTCCGGGCCGAGGCTCACGCGGATCGCGCCCTGGGCCACCGCCGGGTCCACGCCCATAGCCAGCAGCACCGGGCTCGGTTCACCGCTGCCGGCGGCACAGGCCGAGCCGGAGGAGACGGCGATATCCTCGCGGTCCAGGAGCATGAGCAGCCCCTCGCCGTCGTAGCCGGCCACCGCGAACTGACAGGTGTTGGACAACCGCTCGGCGCCGGTGGAGAACCGCGTGATGCCCGACAGCGCGTCCAGCCCGAGCTCCAGCTCGTCGCGCAGCGCACGCATGTGGGCGATCTCGGCGTCACGGGCGGCAGCCAGCCGCTCGGCGGCGGCGCCGAAGCCGACGATGCCGGCGACGTTGTAACTACCCGAACGCAGGCCCTGCTCGTGGCCGCCGCCGCGCGTGACGGCGTCGATATCGAGCTGCTTGTCGACCAGCAGCGCGCCGACGCCCTTCGGGCCCTGAATCTTGTGCGAGGACAGGCTCGCCGCGTGCGCCCCGCTGGCGGCGAAATCGAAGCCGTGCTTGCCGATGGCCTGCACCGCATCGGTATGGAACCAGGCCCCGGCGGCGCGGGCGAGGCGGGCGATCGCGCGCACGTCCTGGATCACGCCGGTCTCGTTGTTGGCGGCCATGATCGAGACGAGCGCCACATCACCTCCGGCGAGCCGCCGCTCCAGGTCGGCGAGATCGACCCGACCTTCGCCGTCGACCGCCACCCGCTCCAGGCGCGCGCCGCGGGCCGCGCGCGCCTCGGCGGCCTCGGTGACCGCGGGATGCTCGACCGGCGAGATCACCAGGGCCGCGTCGCCGCGCAGACCGGCGATGCCCTGCACCGCGAGGTTATCGGCCTCCGTGCCGCCGCCAGTGAACACCACCTGATCGGGCTGCGCCCCGGCCAGCGCTGCCACCTGGGCGCGGGCGTGGTCGACCGCGGCACGGGCCTCGCGTCCGCCGCGGTGCAGCGACGAGGCGTTGGCGTGTCGCTCGGTCAACCACGGCCGCATGGCCTCGAAGACCTCCGGGTGCAGCGGCGTGGTCGCGTTGTGATCGAAATAGATCGTCATCGGGCTGTGCAATCCCGGCCCGCCGACCGTGGACGGCCGGTCAGGCCTTGTCGGTCTCGGTGTCGGTCGTGCGCTCGTCGAGCCGCGCCGACAGGCGCTCGGTCAGCGATTCGAGCTGGTCCTGGCGACGTTCGAGCGCGTCGATGTGATCCAGCATCGCATCGATGCCGCGCGCGACCGGGTCGGGCATGTCCTGGGTGACACCATACATCTCGAAGCCGATCCGGTCGGCGGTCTCCTTGCGCCGGTCCTCGGGCGTGGCGTCCTTGCACTTGACCAGCTTCGCCGGTACGCCGACCGCCGTGCAGCCGGGCGGCACTTCCTTGACGACCACCGCGTTCGAGCCGATGCGCGCGCCGCGCCCGACCGTGAACGGGCCGAGCACCTTGGCGCCGGCACCGACGATGACGTCGTTCTCCAGCGTGGGGTGGCGCTTGCCGGGGTTCCAGCTGGTCCCGCCCAGGGTCACGCCCTGGTAGACGGTGCAGTCGTCGCCGATCACGGTGGTCTCGCCGATGGTCACGCCGAAACCGTGATCGATGAAGAACCGCCGGCCGATCGTCGCGCCCGGATGGATCTCGATGCCGGTGACCCAGCGCGAGATGTGGGAGACGAAACGGCCCAGCCATTTCAGGCGATGGGTCCAGCACCAGTGGGCGAGGTAGTGCCACCAGACCGCGTGCAGCCCGGGATAGGCGAACACCACCTCCCAGATGCTGCGCGCCGCCGGATCGCGCTCGAATATGGTCTGCACGTCTTCGCGCATGCGGCCAATCATGGGCTTGTCCTCTCGCTGTCGCCGCGGCCGACCGTTTGCGCCAATGTAGCAGAGCATCGGGGCCGCGGGGCGCCGTCGCGGTGGTTGTTATCCGGCGTATCTCGGGGCGCCGGCGCCGCAATCAAGCGGCGGCGTCAGTCATCGCCGCGCCGCCGCGGATCCAGCGACCGCAGCGCGCCGCGCAGGATGTTGAGCTCGATGCGGTCCGGCGCGGCCCGGTTGAACAGCCGCCGCAGCCGGCGCATGAGCATGTGCGGGTGCTCGTGGTTGATGAAACCGCTGGCCTCGAGAACCGCCTGCCAGTGGCCGTAGAGCCCTTCCATGTCGGCCGCGGTCACCGGCTCGCGCGGCGCCTCCCCGGCGGCCACGCGGGCCCCGGCGGCCACGCGCAGCTCGTAGGCCACGAGCTGCACCGCGGCGGCGAGATTGAGCGAGGCGTATTCGGGGTTGGTCGGCACCTGCAGATGCAGCTGGCAGCGATCGAGCTCGGCGTTGGTGAGTCCGCTGCGCTCGCGGCCGAAGACCAGCGCCACCGGCTGGCGCGCCGCGGCGGCCACCGCCCGTTCGGCGGCGGTGCGCGGGTCGGCCAGCGGCCAACTGGTGCGGCGCGCGCGCGCACTGGTGCCGATCGCCAGCACGCAGTCGCCGATGGCGGCCTCCAGCGTGTCGACGACGCGCGCGCCGGCCAGCACATCGTCCGCGCCGGAGGCGCGCGCCGTGGCCTCGGCGTCCGGATAGCGCTCCGGGGCGACCAGCACGAGGTCGGACAGCCCCATCACCTTCATCGCCCGCGCCGCGGCGCCGATGTTGCCCGGATGCTGGGGCCCCACGAGCACCACCCGCAGGCGGGCCATCACGTCGGCCTGCGGCATGCCCGCCGTGGCCGGCTCATCGTCCTTCATCGCGGCTCCCTAAGCGCCCATCACCGGGCGCAAATGGTACGCTAGCGCGCTTTTCCAGCCCATCCGGCGCAGCAGGATCCGTTCCATGCAACCGTTGACCAACATCGCCGTGACCGCGGCCCGCCGCGCGGGCGACGTCATTCTGTCCTACTACCGGCGCGGCGAGACCGGCGAGATCTCCCGCAAGGGCCACAACGACTACGTGACCGAGGCCGATCACTACGCCGAGGCCACGATCATCGACACGATCCGCCGCGTCTACCCGCAGCACGCCTTTCTCGCCGAGGAGTCCGGCGAGCAGGGCGAGGCCGACACGGTGTGGATCATCGACCCGATCGACGGCACCGCCAACTTCATGCGCGGCTTTCCGCATTTCTGTGTCTCCATCGCGGCCCGGGTCAACGGCGTGATCGAG
The DNA here is from genome assembly GCF_003788635.1 of Salinisphaera orenii subsp. orenii MK-B5. Classification (GTDB taxonomy): domain Bacteria; phylum Pseudomonadota; class Gammaproteobacteria; order Nevskiales; family Salinisphaeraceae; genus Salinisphaera; species Salinisphaera orenii. Next base: position 141,243 of record NZ_AYKH01000041.1, on the reverse strand, counting down.
CACGCGGTGATCTACGACCCGGTCAAGGACGAGCTGTTCACGGCCGATCGCGGAGCCGGCGCCTCCCTGGACGGGCGGCGCATCCGCGTCTCGCGCACCCTGCACATGCGTCAGGCGCTGCTGGCCACGGGCTTTGCCTATCGCAAGCAGATGGATGTCGCCACGCATCTGCCGCTGTTCAACCGCCTGGTCTCGGCCAGCTCGGATGTGCGCCGCGCCGGCTCGGCCGCGCTCGATCTGGCCTATGTCGCCGCCGGCCGTCTCGACGGCTTCTGGGAGATGGGCCTGGCGCCCTGGGACATGGCGGCCGGCATCCTCATGGTGCGCGCCGCCGGCGGCATCGCCGGCGATCCGCACGACGGCGATCCGCTCGAGACCGGCAGCGTGGTGGCCGCCAATCCCAAGATCTATCCGGTACTCGCCGGCCGTATCGCGAAGACTCCGTCGCGCTGAGCCGACCGCTGGCGTCATGGGGCCGGCCACGGGCATCGACTCGACGCCGCCCGCCGTCGGCGCCTGAACCGGCCGGCGGGCGGCGCGCTCGCGTCACCCTCGCCCGGCGGTAAACCCGCCTGCGATCCGAATATGCTGGAACCCCGGCCGGCGAGTGTACCGTAACGCCGGGCATCGCATCCTTTCCGTCGCGAAAATCGCCCCGCGATCCGCACGGCCGCCACAGCCGATTCGAGCGGGATCGGTCGCCGCGGCGACCGATTCGTCCTCGCCGCAGATCGCCCCCTGGACCGCGTCGAGGCCTCGCCGCGACGCTAGCGGGTGACGCGGGATGCCTTCTCGGCGTCCTCTTCCCTGGGCGGGAACAGATCCTGGCTGGTCACGTCCAGCTTGAGCGCGAGCACGCTGGCCACGAAGATCGACGAGAACGTACCGATGACGATGCCGATCAGCAGTGCGGTGGCGAAGCCGTGGATCACTTCGCCGCCGAGGAAGAACAGCGCCAGCAGCGTGAGGATCGTGGTGCCGGAGGTCATCAACGTGCGCGCCAGCGTCTGGTTGACCGAAGCATTGACGACCTCCATCGGCGTGGCCTTGCGCATGCGTCGGAAGTTCTCGCGGATGCGATCGAAGACGACGATGGTGTCGTTGAGCGAATAGCCCAGCACCGCCAGCAGCGCGGCCAGCACGGTCAGGTCAAAGTCGAGATGGAACAGCGAGAACACGCCGAGCGTGATCGTGATGTCGTGCACCAGCGCGGCCACCGCGCCGGCAGCGAGCTTCCAGTGGAAGCGCACGATGACGTAGATCAGGATCGCGATCACGGTGTAGAGCAGGGCCAGACCGCCCTTGTTGACGAGCTCGTCGCCCACCTGCGGTCCGACGAACTCGACGCGACGCAATTCGGCGGCGGAATCTTCCACGTCGAGGGCGTCCATCACGCGTGTGCTGACATCGGAGCTGTCCGCCCCCTCCTCGGGTGCCAGCCTGATCATGACCGAGTCCGAGGTGCCGAAATGCTGGACCGTGGCGTCGGGGAACTCGCCCTCGGCCAGGGCGTCGCGCACTTTCTGCAGCTCCACCGCTTCGGGATAACCAACCTCGACGATCACGCCGCCGGTGAAGTCGATGCCGAAAGTGAGCTTCTCCATCGAGAACGACACGATGGAGACGACAATCAGCAACGCCGAAAGCACGAGCGCGTACTTGGCGTAGGCGACGAAGTCGATCGAGGTATCGGGCTTGATCAGACGCATCGAGGGCGACCTATATCGAAAGGCTTTGGAGCCGGCGCTTGCGGCCGTACACGAGATTGGCGATCGCACGCGTGCCCACGATCGCCGTGAACATCGACGTGAGAATGCCGAGCGACAGCGTCACCGCGAAGCCCTTGACCGGTCCGGTGCCGAAGCCGAACAGCACCACCGCCGCGATCAGCGTGGTGATGTTGGCGTCCGCGATCGAGGAAAAGGCCTTGTCGTAACCGGACTTGATCGCCGACTGCGGCGTGTTGCCGCCATCCAGCTCCTCGCGTATTCGCTCGAAGATCAGCACGTTGGCGTCCACTGCCATGCCGATGGTCAGCACGATGCCGGCAATGCCGGGCAACGTAAGCGTGGCCTGGAGCAGCGACAGCAGTGCGACCACGAGAATCAGATTCATGATCAGCGCGGCATTGGCGAACAGGCCGAAGCCGCGGTAGTAGACCGCCATGAACACGATCACGAGCAGAAAGCCCACGATCACCGCATTACGGCCCTGGGCGATGTTGTCGGCGCCCAGGCTCGGACCGATCGTGCGCTCCTCGACGATATTGACGGGCGCCGCGAGCGCACCGGCCCGCAGCAGCAGCGCCAGATCGTGCGCCTCGTTGCGGCCCAGGCCCGTGGTCTGGAAGCGCTTGCCGAACACGCCGTTGATGGTCGCGACGCTGATGACCTCCTCGATCTTCTCCCGCTCGCGTATCTCCTCGCCGTCCTCGTAGCGGGTGTTGATCTTGTTCTCGGTGAACAAGACCGCCATCGGGTCGCCGACGTGCGACGAGGTCACGTCGAACATGTTGCTGGCAGCCTGGCCGTCCAGCGTCACGAACACCGCGGGGCTGCCGGACTGCTGGTCGATGCCCGAGGAGGCGTCGACGAGCTGGTCGCCGGAGGCGATCACCTCTTCCTGCAGCAGGATCGGCTGGCCGTCGCGCGTGTGATAGAGCTCGGTGCCCTCAGGGACGTTGCCGGTGCGCTCGGCGGCCTGGGCGTCCCGGCCGCGGGCCACGAGGCGATATTCCAGCGTCGCGGTCTTGCCGAGCAGACGCTTGGCCTCGGCCGTATCCTGGACGCCCGGCAGCTCGACCACGATGCGCGACTCGCCCTGCCGCTGCACGATCGGCTCCGCCACGCCCAGCTCGTTCACGCGGTTTCGCAGCGTGGTCAGATTCTGCTCCAGCGCGAAGTCGTTGATGCGCTGCGCTTCGGTTTCGGTGAGCGTGCCCACCAGCGTATTCTCGGCCTCCGGCGCCTCGCTAAACTCGAGCACGTCGAACTGGCTCGCCAGCGCATCTTCGGCCTCGTTCATCGCCTCGGCGCTGGGAAATTCGATGCGCACGGCGTCGCCGTCGCGCGAGGCGCGGGTGTAGCGGATGGACTCGTCCCGCAGAAAGCGGGGCACGTCACGCGCATAGCGATCATAGGTGTTGTTGAACACCGTCTCCATGTCCACTTCCATGAGGAAGTGCACGCCACCGCGCAGATCCAGACCCAGCGCCATCGGCTCGGCACCGATCGCCCGCAGCCATTCCGGGGTGCTCGGCGCCAGGTTCAGCGCCACGACGTAGTCGTCACCGAGCTCGCGCTTGAGCTCGCCGGCAGCCTTGAGCTGCGTTCCCGTACCTTGGTAGAGCGCGAGCAGACGCCCTTCCTCGAGGTTGACGCTCTGGGGCGCCATGCCGGCGTTGTCGAGAATGCGTTCGACGCGCTGCGCGAGCTGGGCATCCGGTGCATCGCCGCTTTCCAGCGAGACCTGAACGGCGGGTTGCTGGCCGAAGACGTTGGGCAGCGCGTAGAGCACGCCTGCGGCCAGCACCGCCAGCAACAACAGGTATTTCCACAGCGGATAGCGATTCATAGCGGCCCGGTGACGATCGAGGGCCCGTCCGGCGCGCGCCGCGGGCCGGAATGGCGGTGCTCTAGAGCGACTCCAGCGTGCCCTTGGGCACGACGCTGGTCACGGCGTTCTTCTGGATGCGGATCTCGACGCCCTCGGACACCTCGACCACCAGAAAGTTTTCGCCGACCTGGCGAATGCGTCCCGCGATACCGCCGGACGTCACCACCTCGCTGCCCTTCTCCAGGCTTTCGAGCAGCTTCTTGTGCTCCTTCTGGCGCTTCATCTGCGGCCGGATGATCATGAAGTACATGAACACGAAGAACAGGCCGACCATGATGAGCGTCGGCATGATGCCCCCGCCCGCTGCACCGCTCTGGGCATAGGCGGGAGAGATCAGAAAATCCATAGAGTGCCCCTTGGTTTTGCGTTGGCTGTCGTGGCGCTGCCTCGGCGCGCCGTGCCCGGCAGGCGGCGTAGTATGCCATAGCCTCCACCGTGTCCGGCGCACGCTTGCGTTACGCCAGGGTCTGTTAACACCTCATGCAAACGCCGCGCTGGAGGCCGCACATCGTGTGCGGCAAGGCGCGAGTCGCCGATCATGGCGCGTCACGATCCAGACTGGCAACGCCGCGGCGCGCGCCCCTGGTCGATTGTTGCTGGGCGGCCCGCCCCGAAGGGCCAAACTCCGCGGTCCGGCAATCCCGTGTTGCCACACGCTGACGCCGAGTGACTGCGCGGCCCGCACGACGCCTCGTCCCGCCGCCCATAGCCCATTTTCGGGAAGCGCTTGGCGCGGACTCACGTGGTGCGTTGATAGGTCCTAGCTATGACCGAAGCCGGCGGCCTGGGCCGTGCCGGCGCCTTCGGGCCCGGTGAAGAAATCGGCCATGAAGCGCGGATAGTCGTCGGCCTCGATCGCCGTCCGGATGCGCGCCATGAGCGACTGGTAGTAGTACAGGTTGTGCCAGGTGTGCAGCCGCGCGGCGAGGATCTCGCCACAGCGGTACAGATGATGCAGATACGCCCGGCTGTAACCCCGGCACGTCGGACAGCCGCAGGCCGGATCCAGCGGCCCGGTGTCGTGCCGGTGCACCGCGTTCTTGATCTTGACCACGCCGCGGCTGGTGAAAAGATAGCCGTTGCGGGCGTTGCGCGTGGGCATCACACAGTCGAACATGTCGACGCCGAAGTAGACCGAGGCGACCAGATCGGCGGGCGTGCCGACACCCATCAGATAGCGCGGCCGGTCGCGGGGCGCCAGCGGCAGCACGCCGGCCAGGACATCGGCCTTGTCGTCCCAGCCCTCGCCCACCGAGACGCCGCCGATCGCGTAGCCGTCGAAGCCGATATCAACCAGCGCCGCCATGGACTCGGCTCGCAGATCGGCGTAGACGCTGCCCTGATTGATGCCGAACAACAGATTGCCGCTGTCACCGTGGGCCTCGCGACAACGCGCGGCCCAGCGCATGGAGCGCTGCATGGAGGCCGCGGCATCCGCCTGCGAGACCGGATAGTCGGTGCATTCGTCCAGACACATGACGATATCGGAGTTCAGCGCATGCTGGACCGACACCGCGTCCTCCGGCGACAGAAACCAGCGCGCCCCGTCCAGCGGCGACTGGAAGGCCACGCCGTCCTCGGTGAGCTTGCGCATACCGGCCAGGCTCCAGACCTGGAAGCCGCCGGAGTCGGTGAGTATCGGCCCCTGCCAGCCCATGAAATCGTGCAGCCCGCCGTGCTCGCCGATAACTTCGGTGCCCGGACGCAGCATGAGGTGATAGGTGTTGCCAAGCACGATCTGGGCGCCGAGCTCGGCGACCTCGGACGGCGTCATGCCCTTGACCGTACCGTAAGTGCCCACGGGCATGAATGCGGGCGTATCCACCACGCCGTGCGGCAGATGCAGGCGCGCCCGGCGCGCGTCGCCGGATTGGCACAGAGGTTCGAGATGCATGGGCGCGCAGTTTAGACATGGCCGGCGCCGGCGTCGACGCAGAGCAATTGAGTCCGCGACGGCCGATACATACACTGCGGCCGATGCCCCACTGCCCGCGCGCCCCCATGTCCACTGCCCGAAGCGTCGCCCGGCGAGGCGTCGTCGCACTGCTCGCCGTTGCCTGCCTGCTCGCGCCGGTGAGTGCGGGACTGGCCGCGGAGAGACTGTCCTCGCTACGCTCGCTGTCTCAACAGGCCGACGTCAGCGCGCTGGTCGTGCGCCTGGACGACATGCAGCCGATCGCCCGGCTCAACCCGGATCGGCGCCTGACGCCGGCTTCGGTAAGCAAGCTCTATGCGGCCGCGGCGGCGCTGGAACAGTTCGGCCCCGACCACCGCTTCAGCACCCGCTTCGTCAGCGAGGCCAGTCTGACCGAGGGCGTACTCGAAGGTGATCTCGTCTTCGTCGGCGGCGGCGACCCGGCGCTGGACAATGCCGGCCTCTGGTCGTTGATCGGCCGTCTGCAGGGGCGGGGCGTGCGCCGCGTCGCCGGCGACCTGGTGATCGACGACAGCCTGTTCGGCCGCGTGCCGTGCCTGACCAAGGACCGCTGCGACGCCCGCAGCGGCGCCTGGCACGCCTACAGCGCCCCCCTGTCCTCGGCCGGCGTGAACTTCGCCACCGTCCATGCCAGCGTCTACGCCGGGTCCCGCGCCGACGCGCCCACGCGCGTCGTCCTCCATCCGGACCGCCTGTCCGGCTACGACATCGACAATCGCGTGACCACCGGCGGCCCGGATACGCGGGCTCACATGAAGGCATGGCGAACCTACGACGACGGACGCTCCACGCTGCACCTGCGCGGCGAGCTGCCGGCCGGCGGGGGGCCGTATGAAGTACACCGCGCCGTCACCGGCCCGGCGGGCGAAACCGCGCGCGTGCTGGCGGCAATGCTCGCCGACGCCGGGATCGAGGTCGCCGGCGACGTGCGTGTGCAGGAACAGGCCGGCCGCGACGCCGAGCCGCTGGCCCGCATCGACAGCGATACGCTCGCCGAGCAACTGATTCCGATGATGGCCTATTCCAACAACTACATGGCCGACACGCTCACTCTTGATCTGGCAGCGGACAGCCAGTACAACCGGCCGCTGACGCTGCCGCTGGCGGCGCAGTCGCTGGAGGCTCTGGCCGATCGCGCCACGAGCCGGATCTACCCGGATCACGCCGGTGGGCGCGGGCCGATCTTCGACAGCGGCAGCGGCCTGGCGGTCTCGAACGAACTCTCCGCGCGCGACGTCGTGGCGCTGCTGGGCTATATGTATCGTCAGAACGCACTGTTCCCGGCGTTCTACGGCAGCCTGCCGGTGCCGCTGTCCGCGCCCTCACGCACACTCAAGCAGGGCAATTTCGACTGGCTCACCCGGCTGACGGCCAAGACCGGCACCCTCAGCGAGCCGGTCACCGTACGCTCGCTGGCCGGCTACTTCCGTCTCGCCGACGGCGGCTTCGGCGCTTTCGCCTTCATCATCAACGGTACCGCCGACAATCCCGCGCTGACCTATCGTCAGACGGTCACCGCCTACCAGACCGACATGGAAGCGATCCTCGACACCTACTGAAAGCGATCATTGGTCGTCCCGGGCAGGCCGCGTATACTGCGCGACGCACACCGGCCCGGGTGGCGGAACTGGTAGACGCGTCGGACTCAAAATCCGATTCTGGCAACAGAGTGCGAGTTCGAGTCTCGCCCCGGGCACCATCCCTGCTCTTTGCGCACGTGGTGAGTACCACAGACGACTGACGCATTCCACGCTCGGCAGGCCATTGAAGCGCGCGCGTCGGCGACCGCGGGCAAACCCCTGGGTGTCAGAAGCGTGCCTCAGCCAGGCCCGGATGATATCGGTTATGCATCGCACGGAAGGTCGGCGCGCGACCTTTGCGTCCGCCCCCTGTGGGTCCCGCGAGCCCGCATCGCGAGCGGCGTTCGACTGCGATAGAACGGGCGCTGCCGTACTTGTGGTACTGGCGTTGCAGATCCGTCTTAGCATCGACGTGACCGCCGCGATTGACCGCATTCAACCGAATTGCGCGCCAGCAATTAACGCGCTACCGTCGGCTTGCGATGGCAGGGCAGAGCAATTTCGGTGTATACAGGATGTTACGCGCGGGCCGTACGCTCCATACACGAGCGACGACGGACTGACGCGCACTCAACGGAGATTCGACATGGTTGATGAAGATCGCAAGGCGGGCACCGCCGACAAGGTCAAGGGCTCGATCAAGGAAGGCGTCGGCAAGCTGACCGGCGACGAGGAGAAGGAGGCCGAAGGCAAGGCCCAGAAGAACAAGGGCAAGGCCCAGGACAAGGTGGGCCAGGCCAAGGACAAGATGCGCGACAAGCTCGACAAGTAGTCGATCGCGACGCTTGGAACCAAACCGGCCGCAGCATCCGCTGCGGCCGGTTTTTCTGCGCTCGGCGCCGCTGGCGCCGCGGTCCGGTCGATCCACGGGCTCGGCGCGGCATTCACGTCGTTCCAGCCACACCGGCACCGACGCACGGCCCCGCGTGCGAGGCCGCGGCCACCGCGCTTGCAACGGACACAACCACGCCTAAAACCGCACGCATTCTGGAGCGGGCGCGAAACCCGTCGGCGGCGCGTGCCGCCGACGGTGCATTACACTACGCGCCGCATGACTGCGAGACGCTGATGACCATCGACGACACCCTGCTGCGCGACTGCCACGTCCTCGGCCGGATCGACCACGCGGCGGTACTGCTCAACCGCAACGCGGCCGTGGGCTGGCTGATTCTGGTACCCGAGACCGCGGCGGTCGACTGGCACGCGCTGGACGATGCCGAACACGCGCGCATCAGCGGCCAGATCCGGGCGCTGTCGGCTGCGGTCATGGCGCATTTCCGGGCCGACAAGCTCAATGTGGCCACACTCGGCAACGAAGTGCGCCAGATGCATATTCACGTCATCGCGCGCCATCAGGACGACCCCTGCTGGCCGAAACCGGTCTGGGGCCATCTGACCACGCACCGGGATTACGCGGGCACCGAGATCAGCGCCCTGCGCGCCAAGCTTGCCGATCGACTCGGCCTCATCGAGGGCGGCCAAACATGAGTGACGACACACAGGAGTCGCTGGAGATCCGGCTGGCCTATCAGGAACAGGCGATCGAGCGGCTCGGAGACGTGATCTACGCCCAATCGCGCGAGATCGAGGCGCTGCAGGAACGCTGCCGGGAGCTGGAAGCGCGCGTGACCGCACTCGCCGACGCTGGCGCGCGGCCCGAGGGCGACGACGGGCCGCCGCCGCACTACTGAGCCCGACTAACTAGCAACCAAGGCACGCCGACGCGTCATGCGAGCCGCGGCAAACGCTGATTGACAGCAAGACGCGGCGCAAGTGCGCGTCACACCGTTACTCGGCGCCCGCGCACGGCAACGCAGGATCGCCGCACGTTATCGACTCGATGGGACTCGGCCCGACGGATCGGGCCGCCTGCGACCCATTCACCCTGCGGCTTCTTCACCGCCACAAGTCCCGATTAGAATCCCGATTACGGCGCGCCACGATGGACGACTCGCGCGTCCAAGAACACGATGTGCGCTGCCCGGCGCGGCGTTCGCAGACATATCGACGGGCCGAGCAACGCCCGCGCCCACGGCGCGAACGGTCGTCACGCGATTCGTGCCTGCGATGGATGGGCGCATGGCGCCGTCGCCCGACATCCGCCGTATCACGCGACTGGCCGAGCGCCGGACGGACCGCGTCCCGGACAGTGCCCGGCATTGTCGACGCAGCACCGCGCGACGCCTCGACCCGGGCGAACCGGGAATCGGCGGCCCGGCGCCGTCGCCGGGCCCGTTGACCGGTTAGAGCTGAATCTGGCCTCCGCCCTGGCCGCCACCCTGACCGTAGCCGCCCTGGCCCGGCACCTGGATCTGCTGGCTCTGCTGGCGCTGCATCTCCTTGAGTTCCTCGATCGCACGCTCGGCGGCGGCGTTCACGGCGTCGGGGAACTTGTCGATCGCACCCGAGAGGGTGTCCGCCTCGAGTTCGAAGGACAGCGGCAGGTTGCCGGCCGGCGTCATCAGGCTGGCCGAGCCCTCGTAGCGGACATCGCGCGAGCTGTCGTCCTCGCCCTCGCGGGTGACCGGGATCAGTTTCCGGATGCTGCCGACCTTCAGGTCCGAGAAGGACTCCTCCCGGTACATGTTGTCGGCGTCGATCTGGATTTCCGGCATGTCGTTGGCGGCCATGAATACATCCTTGCTGTTCGATTGATGCGACCAAGGATAACAGCGCGCGCCGGGCCGACTCAGCGCAGACTCAGCGCCGGCCGGCGCCTTGCCGCCGAGCCCACCCGGGGCCGCGGCGAGCGCGCGCCGACTCCGCCGTTTCAGCCGATTCGTCGCATCGCTTCTTCCACCAAGCCTCAGCCCGTATTGCGCATGCCCGCCGCGATGGCGTTGATCGAGCGCAGAACCGGGTCCAGCCAGACGCGGTCGCCGGCCTCGCGATAGCGCTTGAGCGCCACGATCTGGATGTGATTGAGCGGGTCGAGATACGGGCGCCGCCGGTCGAGCGAGCGCTTGAGCACGGTGTCGTCGTCCAGCAACTCGGCTTCGCCCGTGATCGCGAGCACGCCGTCGACCGCGCGCTCGTACTCGGCCCGGATGGCGTCGAAGACCGGCTGATGCGGTCCCGCCAGCGCGGCATAGGTCGCGGCGATGCGCATGTCGGCCTTGGCCAGCGACATCTGCACGCTGTCAACGATGGTCGCGAAATACGGCCATTCGCGATAGAGCCGGCGCAGCGTCTCGACGTCCACGCCCGACTCCGAGAGCGCCGCGCCCATGCCGAGCCAGCCCGGCAGCGTATGGCGCGACTGCGCCCAGGCGAACACCCAGGAGATGGCCCGGATCGAGTCCTTGCTGGGCGTGCCGGAGGCCGGCCGCGAGCCCGGGCGCGAGCCGATGTTCAGCGCGCTGATCTCGGCGGTGGGCGTGGCCGACTGGAAGTAGTCGAAGAAGCCGTCGGTCCGTTCGGTGAGTGCCCGGTAACGGCGCTCGCCGGCATCGGCGAGCTGTCCTGCCACCTCCGAATGATCGGCGTCGGCGTTCTGCGGCCCGCTGGCCTCGAGCGTGCCGGTGATGCCGAGCGTCAATTCGTGGACCGCGGTCTCCTTGTTGCTGTACTTGGCGAAGATCATCTCGCCCTGCTCGGTAAACTTGATGTGCGAGCGCACCGTGTTCGGCGGCTGCGAGACGATCGCCTGATGGGTCGGCCCGCCGCCGCGGCCGACGGTGCCGCCGCGGCCGTGGAACAGCACGCAATCGGCGTCGTGACGCTCGCAGACCGCGACCGCCAGCTGCTGGGCGCGGTAGAGCTGCCAGCGCGAGGTCATGATGCCGCCGTCCTTGCAGGAGTCCGAGTAGCCGAGCATGACCTCCTGGCGCATGCGCGTCCCCGCGGCGAGGAAATCGCGATAGGCCGGATGCGCGAGCAGCGCGTCGAGCACCGGCTCGATGTGTTCCAGATCGGCCACGGTCTCGAACAGCGGTGCGATCGCCAGGGGCGGCGGGGTCTCCTGACCGGGCTCGTAGACGCCGGTCACGCGCATCAGCCACAGCAGGGCGAGCACGTCGGACACGCTGTGGGTCATGGAGATGACGTAGCTGCCGAACACGTCCGTGCCGAGCGTGCGCGAGAACTCGCGCACCACCGCGAGGCTGGCCAGCGTGTCCGAGACCGGGCCGGACACGTCCACCCGGTCGATGCGCGGCGCCCGCTCGCGCTCGAGTTCGGCGGTGAGCAGCGCCACCCGCGCGTCGTCGTCGCGCTCGGCGTAATCGTCGGCGACACCGAGCCCGCGCAGGAGCTCGTCCACGCACTCGGTGTGGCGGGTGGATTCCTCGCGCAGATCCAGCCGAGCGAGATGGAAGCCGAAGGTCTCGACCAGACGCTGAAGATCCTTGATGCCATCGTCCGCGATCGAGCGGTCGCCGTGGCCGATCAGCGACTCGCGCATGACCCGGATCTCGTCGAGCAGCGCCGCCGCGTCGGGATAGGCCAGCGCGCTGCGTTCGCTGCGCTCGGCGCGCAGGCGCAGCTCGGTCTGGAGCTGATCCACCATCGCGGCGATGCGCTGGCGCATGAGATAGAGCTTGCGCCGATAGGGCTCGGCGGCGAAGCGCTCGGCGCGGGCGCCGGTGTGTGCGGCGATCAGGCGTTCCTCGGCCTCCAGCCGTTGCCAGAATTCATCGCTGGGCGTGCACCAGCGCGCCGAGAACGACAGGCGGCTGGCCAGCGTGTCGATCCGGCGCAGATACTCGGACAGCACCTCGCGCGCCTGCATGCGCAGGGCGTAGCGGGTCTCGCGCGCGGTCACGTACGGATTGCCGTCGCGGTCGCCGCCGATCCAGGAACCGAACGTCAGCACCGGCGGCGGCTCGGGGCCGTCGCCGTAGTGGTTGGCCAGGGCCCGCTCCAGATTGCGGTAGATCCGCGGCACCGCCTCGAACAGCGAGGCGCGGAAGTAGTACAGCCCGTTGCGGATCTCGTCGGCCACCGTCGGCCGCGAGCCGCGCACCTCCTCGGTCTTCCAGAGCACCTGGATGTTCTGGCGGATGTGCTCTTCGATCGCGGCCCGGCGGGCGTCGTCCGGCTGACCGAAGGACAGCTCGTGGAACCACTCGAACAGACGCCGCAGCGCGTCCAGCACCGCCCGCGGCTTGGCCTCGGTCGGGTGCGCGGTGAACACCGGCACGAACGACAGCGGCGCCAGCCGCTCGAGCACCGCCTCGCGATCCAGCCCGGCCTCGGCCAGCGCGCCGATGCTGCGGTTGAACGACCCGACCCACTGCGGACTGTCCCGCTCGGCCAGCGCCCGCCGCGTGCGGTGGGCGTGCAGCTCCTCGAGCAGGTTGGCCAGATTGAAGTAGATCGCGAAGGCGCGGGTGACCTCGGTCATGGTCTCCGGCGGCAGCGACTCCACCAGTCGCTGCAGCTCGGCGCGCCGCTCGGGATCCTCGGCCTCGCGCAGGTCGATGTAGCCGCGCCGCAGGGTCTCCACGGTGTCGAACACGCCGTCGGTGGCCTGGGCGCGCAGGACGTCGCCGAGCAGCGCCCCGGCGGCCCGGACCTGCGCCCGCAGGGCCTGATCGTGCTCGGCCTGGTCGGTATCGCTCATGGCCGGATGCTTCTCGTTGATGACCGGATTCATGGGTTTTCAAGGCTTGCAAGCGTCGTGCCGAAAGCATAGCAAGCCCGGCGCGCCGTTCGTGGTCTGCTAACCTGTGCGGATGCCCAAGGCCATGCGCTTCTGCCCCGACTGCGGTGCCCCCGTCGAGTACCGCATCCCGACCGGCGACGACCGCGAGCGCGCCGTCTGCACAGCGACCGGCGACATCTTCTACGAGAATCCGCGCAACGTGGTCGGCTGCATCGTCGAGCACGAGGGCGCGATCCTCATGTGCCGGCGCGCGATCGAGCCGCGGCTCGGCTTCTGGACCCTGCCGGCCGGCTTTCTGGAACTCGGCGAAACCACGCCCGACGGCGCGGCGCGCGAGACCCGCGAGGAAGCCTGCGCCGAGGTCGCCGACGTCAAGCTGTTCGCCATGCTCGACGTCACCCACATCGGTCAGGTGCACATCTTCTATCGCGCGCGACTGGTCGGCGAGCACTTCGCCGCGGGCCCGGAGAGCGCCTACGTGACCCTCCAGCGCGAAGACGAGATCGACTGGCCGCAGCTGGCCTTTCCCACCATCCACCGCACGCTGGAACGCTACTTCGCGGACCGCGCCCGCGGGCACTTCGGCCTGCACGTGGAGTCCCTGGGCGCTGCAGACTGGCGGGCCATGGCGCTCGACCGCGAACCGACCGGGCACGACGACGGGTGTTAGACTAGGCGGCTAACGAAAGCTTGCTTACGAGGCCGTCAGCGATGACCTTCGTCGTCACCGAAAACTGCATCAAGTGCAAATACACCGACTGCGTCGAGGTCTGCCCGGTCGATTGTTTCCATGAGGGCCCGAACTTCCTGGCGATCGACCCGGAGGAGTGCATCGACTGCACCCTATGCGAGCCCGAGTGCCCGGTGGAGGCCATCGTCTCCGAGGACGACCTGCCCGAGGATCAGGCCGAGTTTCTCGAACTCAACGCCGAACTCGCGGCGAAGTGGCCGGTGATCACCGAGATCAAGGACGCGCCCGCGGACGCCGACGAATGGGCGGACAAGCCCAACAAGAAGGAATTGCTGGAGCGCTGAGCCCGCCTCAGCCCCGCCGCGCGAGTAGGTCGACGTAGGCGCAGTCGATCCGCGGCGCGTCGGCCAGGCCTAACGCGGCCATGAGCGCTTCCGCTTCGCGCTCGCCGTCGGCGGCGGTATCGCCCTCGGCCAAGACCACTTCCAGCTCCATGAAGTCGCCGATCCCCGCCACGGCATCGACATGCACGCGGGTGCGCCCGACCCAATAGAGCGTGCGCCGCTTGACCACCCGGCCGGCCGTACCGAGAGCCTCGGCGAGCGTGGCCCGCAGCGCGGCCGGCGCGGTCGTGGGCGTGCGGCGGTAGTGCGACAGCGTCGGTCCCGCGGCGTCCGGGCGCTCGTAGGCGATGAGTTCGCCAGTGCCGTCGCCGAAGGCGCGCAGCTTCAGGCGACCGTGGGCACAGGCGAAGAAGGTGTCGTCCTGGTCGATGACGGTGCCGGCGGATCCGGCGCATTCCGCGGCGCGCCGATGCAGGGCGCGGACATCGGCCACCGCCGCCTTGAGCTCGATGTTCCGGGCCACGTCTCAGCCTCGCGGATGATGCGACGCGTGCAGCGCGGCAAGCCGCGCCCGGGCGACGTGGGTGTAGATCTGCGTGGTCGACAGATCGGCGTGCCCCAGCAGCATCTGCACCGCGCGCAGATCCGCGCCGTGGTTGAGCAGGTGGGTGGCGAAGGCGTGCCGCAGACCGTGCGGCGAGACGTCGGCGCGGATGCCGGCGCTCGCGGCGTGGCGGCGGATGCGGTGCCAGACGTTCTGGCGCGTCATGCCGCCCCCGCGGCCGGTCACGAACAGGGCGTCCGAGCGGGCCGTGTCCAACAGCTGCGGCCGCGCCTGGCGCAGATAGCGCTCGATCCAGTCGACCGCGGCTTCACCGATCGGCACCAGCCGCTCGCGCCCGCCCTTGCCCGTGACCCGGATCACGCCCTGGCGCAGATTGACCTGCGCGCGGCTCGCCCCGACCAGCTCGGACACGCGCAGGCCGGCGGCATACATCAGCTCCAGCATGGCGCGGTCGCGCAGGCCGAGATCGGTATCCGTCGCCGGCGCGGCCAGCAGCGCCTCGACGTCGGCCTCGGTGAGCGTGGCCGGCAGCCGCCGCCCCTGCGCGGGGCTCGGGATCAGCGCGGTCGGATCGGTATCGATGGCGCCGGCGCGGCGCTGGTAGCGATAGAACTGGCGCAGGCTCGACAGCAGCCGCGCGGCACTGCGCGGGCTCGAGCCGGGCGTATTGCGGGCGGCGAGATAGGCCTGCAGTTCACTCCGGCCGGCCGCCAGCAGGCTGTCGTGGCCCTGGGCCACGAGCCAGCCCGCCAGCCGCGCGAGGTCGTTGCGATAGGCCGCCAGGGTCGCGTCGGACAGGCCGCGCTCGGCCCACAGGCCGTCAAGAAAGCATTCGATCTCGCCCGCGATGGGCTCCGGCAGTGCGTCGATGGCGGCCATGGCGCGAGCGTATACTGACGGGTATTTCCACGCGAGATTCTCCATGTCAGCAGACGGTGCAGCCAGCCCCGACGGCCCGCGCGCGCGCTACGAGGCCGACGTCGCGCGCGGCGAGCTCGTCCGCGATCCCGCGCAGGCGCAGGCGGTGGACGCGCTCCAGCGCATCCACGACGAGCTGGTCGCCCATCCGACCCAGCGCAGCCTGTTCGGCCGCAGCCGCCGGCAGCCGGTCACCGGCCTCTATCTCTGGGGCGGTGTCGGCCGCGGCAAGACCTGGCTGATGGACTGCTTCTACGAGTCGCTGCCCTTCGAGGAGAAGAGCCGGCTGCATTTCCACCGCTTCATGGCCAAGGTTCACGAAGCGCGCAAGCGCTACGCCAACCAGTCGGATCCGCTCAAGCTGATCGCCAAGGAATGGTCGGCCGACCGCGTGCTCTGCTTCGACGAGTTCTTCGTCTCCGACGTGGCCGACGCCATGATCCTGGCGCGCCTGACCGAGGCCCTGTTCAAGCGCGGCGTGACGCTGGTGACGACCTCCAACATCGCCCCCGACGATCTCTACGCCGGCGGTCTGCAGCGCGAGCGCTTCATGCCCGCCATCGAGGGCATCAAGCAGCACTGCGAGGTCCTGCACCTGGCCGACGGCACCGACTACCGGCTGGATCACATCGAGGCCTCGGCGACCTATCAGACGCCGCCCGGCGAGGCGGCCGATGCGGTGCTCGACCGCCACTTCGAGCGGTTGGCCACGGGCGCGATCGCCACCGGCGGCAACGTCAAGGTGCTCGGACGCAAGATCCCGGTCCGCCGGCGCACGGACGGCGTCGCCTGGTTCGACTTCGAGGATCTGTGCCGCGGCAGCCGTTCGGCCAACGACTACATCGAGCTGGCGCGCGAGTTCCACACCATCATGCTCTCCGGCGTGCCGGTCTTCGACGACGACGACAACAACGCCGCCCGGCGCTTCATCAACGCCGTCGACGAATTCTACGACCGCCGCGTCAAACTGTTCTGCACCGCCCAGGCGCGCCCCGACGATCTCTACGCCGGCACGCGGCTGACCTTCGAATTCGAGCGCACCGCCAGCCGCCTGCACGAGATGAGTTCGAACGACTACCTCGGCGAGGGGCACCGCCAGTAGCACCGCGCCGCCCCGCTTCGGCGCGGCCGCATCCACCGGCGACGGCTGGCGTACACTCCCAGTGTGTGCCACAGGCCGATCGCACGGGGGCATCCGCATGGACCGACTGTGGGGATCCGGACGCATCCGCCGCCTGCTCGCGGCGGCACTGGCCTGTGCGCTGATCGCTGCGAGCGCCCACGCTGCGGCGGAGCTTGCCGCTGGCGAGAGCCGACGGGTGCGCATCGACGGCCGCACCATGCACATTGTCTGCACCGGTCACGGCGAGCCGACCGTGATCCTCGACGCCGGCCTGGGCGACAGCTCGCTGGTGTGGACCCGCGTGATGCCGGGGCTGGCGACGATGACGCGGGTGTGCCGCTACGACCGGGCCGGCTACGGCGACAGCGAGCTCGGCCCGCCGCCGCGCACGAGCGCGACCATCGTCGACGAACTGGAGACGCTGCTCGCGCGCGCCGGCATCGAGCCGCCCTGGCTGCCGGTCGGGCATTCCTTCGGCGGCTGGAACATGCAGCTGTTCGCCTCGCGCAACCCGGACGACGTCGCCGCGCTGGTGCTCGTCGACAGCAGTCAGGTCGACGAAATCGAGCGCTACGAGCGCGAGCTCGGCATGGTCATCGCCCCCCGCGACAACGCCGTGTTCACGCTCACGCCGCAGATTCCATCGGATCTGCCGCCCGCCGCGGCCGAGCGGGCGAGGGCCCAGATCACCAACCCGGCCGCCATGCGCACGGTCTACCGCGAATGGCGCGGCTTTCGCGCCAGCGAGCGCGAGGTCGCCGCCGCCACGCTGCCCGATCTGCCGCTGGTGGTGCTCAGCCGCGGCGCGCCGATCGCCGACCCGGACAGCCGGCGCGGACGCTCGGAAGCGCTCTGGCGGCGTCTGCAGCGCGAATTCGTGGCTCGCCATCCGCAGGCGGTGCATATCGTGGCCGGCGAGAGCGGCCATTACATCCAGCTCGAACAGCCCGCCCTGGTCGTCCACGGCGTGTGCGTGGCCCTGCGCCGGATCGCCGACGACCATCGCGCCTGCGCCCTGCCCGCAGCCGAGAGCGAACAGCGCGCGGCCGCGCGCTAGCGCCAACCGCTCGCGTCAGCCGGCCTCGCGCCGCGCGAGCATGGACACGGTGCGATAGCTCATCACGGTGATGTCGTCCTGGTTGCGCGTCTCGACCGCGAAATGCACCAGGCCCATCTCCGGGCGCGACTTCGACACCCGCTTGTCGGTGACCGTGCAGCGCACCGACAGCCGGTCGCCGACGTGCACGGGGCTATGCCAGCGCAGGTCGTCGAAACCCGGCGATCCGAGGCTGGCCAGCGGTTCGTCGCGGCCGGTCATCAGCAGCTTCATCGTCAGCGCGGCCGTGTGCCAACCCGATGCCGCCAGCGTCTCGAAATAGGTGTCGGCGGCGCCGGCGTCGCTGAGATGGAACGGCTGCGGATCGTAGCGTTCGGCAAACGCCACGATCGCCTCGGCGGTGATCGCCTCGGTCGGGCCCAGATCGGCGACGTCACCCGGCTGCATGTCTTCGTAGTGGATCATGCCGGGGCCGTGCGGCGGCGGAACAGAGCGTTCGAGGCCAGTTCGGCCACGGCCTCGCCGTCCTGGTTCAGCACGATGAAACGGTTCTTGACCAGCCCGAGCTCGGGCCGGCTGTTGAGCACGCGCGCCTCCATCGTCTCCTGCCGCACCGAGAGCGTGTCGCCGGCAAACACCGGCCGCGGCCAGCGCACCGAGTCCACGCCCGGCGACCCCATCGAGGCCGACTGCGACAGCACGTTGTCGACGAGAATGCGCATGAAGATCGCACAGGTCAGCAGGCCCGGGGCCGTCAGGCCGCCGTACGGACCGTCGGCCGCGGCTTCGGGGTCGACGTGGAACGGCAGCGGATCATAGGCGCGGCCGAAAGCGACGATCTCGTCCTCGGTGACGGTATAAGCGCCGAAGGTCTCAACGCGACCCGGCTCGAAGTCTTCCCAGTAACGCATGGCCCCGCGGCAGTGGTACGGCCGATCAGCGCGCGACTATAGCAAGTCGCCGCGCGGGGCGCGCCGCCGCGGCGCGATTCACTGGGCCACGACCATGCCGTCGGCGGTGTCGATGCCGGTGGCCCCGGTCAGCGTCGCGCCCGCGAAACGCGCGCCCTCGGCCCGGGCGCCGGCGAATCGCGCCCCGCTCAGATCGGCCCCGTCGAACTCCGCGTCGCGGATGTCGGCGTTCGTGAAATCCGCGTGCCGGAGATTGGCGAAACGCAGCAGCGCGTGGCTGAGATCCGCGCCCGCAAAGTTCGCGTTCGACAGATCCGCGTTTTCGGCCTCGAAGCGCATCAACCCCATCGACTGGTTCTTCATGTCCGCCCCGAGCCGGGCATTCGAGAAATCCGCGCCGTGCGCGTCGCCCATCGACAGACGCGCGATCACCCGCGCGCCGCTGAAGTCGGCACCGGCGAACAGCGGCGACTGCTCCCGCGAGGCCTCCAGCCCCTGGGCCACCACCGGCCCGAACAGCTGCGCGCCGCTAAGATCGGCGTTGGAGAAATCCGCCCCGATCAGCCAGGTGCCGTTGAGGTTGGCGCCGCTCAGATTCGCGCCGGACAACCGCGTGTCCTCCAGGCGTGCGTTGGTCAGATCCGCACCGGCGAGATTGGCGCCGGACAGATCGAGTCCGGACAGGTCCAGCCGGCTGAGATCGCGGCCGGAGAAATCCGCGGGCTCCTCCGGCGTGGCGGTGTCGATGCGCGCCTGCACATCGTCCACCGACAGCTCGCCGGCCAGGGCGCCGCCCGCATGACCGATGACAACGGCCATGGACAGCAGTAGAGAACCGATCTTCATCTTCATGTGCAATGCCTCCGAATCGGCATGTGGGCGCATGGTCCGCGCCGCGGCCGAGGATACGCCGACGACCGTACGAGAGCTGAACGCCCGCGCGCCGCCGCCCTGCCCGGACACGATGTAATTTCTCTTACCATAGCTCCCGGCGACGATCAATGTATGCGCCAATGGACGCCCCGCAACAGGCAATGCGATGCTGCCCGCGAAGCGCGAAAACAACATTACACGGCCACGCCGGAAGGAGATGCCATGCGATCGACCATGATGGACCGCCCCCTGCTGCTCGACGACATCCTCGAGCGCGCGGGCGCACAATTTCCCGACGTGGAAATCGTCACGAACATGCCGGACAAGACCCTGCACCGGCAGACGTACGGCGACATGGTCCGGCGCGCCAAGCAGCTGGCACAGGCCCTGACCCAGGCCGGCATCAAGCCCGGCGACCGCGTCGCGACGTTCTCCTGGAACACGCACGCCCATCTCGAGGCCTATTTCGGCATTCCGATCACCGGCGCCGTGCTGCACACGCTCAACCTGCGCCTGCCGCCCGACGACGTGTCGTGGATCGTGAATCACGCCGAGGATCGCATTCTGATCATCGACGACGTGCTGCTGCCGCTCTACGAGAAGTTCGCCGACCGGGTGAACTTCGAGCGCATCATCGTCGTGCCGCTCGCCGGCAAGCCGATTCCCGAGGGCATGGAGAGCTACGAGGACTTCCTGGCCTCGGCCGACGGCGAGTTCGTCTATCCCGACAAGGACGAGAACGACGCCTGCGGCATGTGCTACACCTCAGGCACCACCGGCAAACCGAAGGGCGTGGTCTATTCGCACCGCTCGACCGTGCTGCACGCCATGACCGCGGCCATGCCGGATACGCTGAATCTGTCCTTCAACGACACGGTGCTACCGGTCGTGCCGATGTTCCACGTCAACGCCTGGGGCATTCCTTACGTGGCCACGCTGACCGGCGCCAAGCAGGTCTACCCCGGCCCGCACATGGATCCGGAGAGCCTGCTCGACGTCTACGCCGCCGAGCGGGTCAATACCACCGCCGGCGTGCCGACAATCTGGATGGGCATCCTGGAGGCCCTCGACGCCGAACCCGACCGCTGGGCCCTGCGCGATGATTTGAGCATGATCGTGGGCGGCTCGGCGGCCCCCGAGTCGATGATCCGCCGCTTCGATGGCCACGGCCTGACCGTGATCCAGGCCTGGGGCATGACCGAGACCTCGCCGCTGGGTTCCGCGGCGCGGCTCAAGCCGGCGGTCACCGCACGCAGCGAGGACGAACGCTACGCCAAGCGGGCGACCGCGGGCGTGGCGGTGCCCTTCGTCGAGGTGCGCATCGTGGGCGACGACGGCAATCCGCAACCCTGGAACGGCGAGGATATGGGCGAGATCCAGATCCGCGGTCCGTGGATCACCGGCAGCTACTTCCGGCTCGACAACAGCGACGAGAAGTTCACCACCGACGGCTGGCTGCGCACCGGCGACATCGCCACCGTCGACGCCGACGGCTACATCGACATCACGGACCGCACCAAGGATGTCATCAAGTCCGGCGGCGAATGGATCTCCTCGGTGCAACTGGAGAACGCGATCATGGCGCACGACGCGGTCGCCGAGGCCGCGGTGGTCGCCCAGCCCGACGACAAGTGGGGTGAACGGCCGCTGGCTGCGGTCGTACTGCGCAAGGGCGAGACGCTCGACGCCGACACACTGCGCGCCTTTCTGCTCGAGCGCATGGCCAAGTGGATGGTGCCCGACGACTACGTGTTCATCGACGCCATCCCGCGCACCTCGACCGGCAAGTTCAGCAAGCTGGACCTGCGCAAGCAGCTGCTCGACACCGCCTAGACGCGCGATCGCCCACGGGCACCGGGCCCGGCTCGCTCCACGGCGGCCGGGCCTTTTCGTGCGCGGTGGGTCGGGTCCGTCAAGACTGCATGCGAGCCCGCATCTAGCGCTTGCTTAAAACGGCTACGGGCGCCGGGGCGAGGCGTCGTGCGCACCGCGCAGTCGTTCCGCGTTAGGGTCCGACGACGCCGGAGGTCGCACCCTGGTCGTTGCATGGGGCGCTTGGCCCTTCGGATTGGGCCGTCCATGAAACAATCGACTATAGGCGTTGCGGCGTCGCCAGTCTGGATCGTGGCACGCCACGATCGGCGACTGGTGTCTTGCCGCACACGACGTGCGGTCGCCAAGGCGGCGTTCGCCTGAAGTGCTGACAGGCCCTGGCCGGAGGCCGTGACGGCTTTCGACCCGCTCGGGTCGCGCCGGGCACGCCGCCCCTGGACACTCGGTGTCTATCCCGTGCCGAGCCACCGCACTGTGGCCCGCCCGACGTCAGCCAGCACACGGTCTCGCTGGGAACGGCCGGCATCGGAACCGGCGTAATAGGCGGACACGATCACCGGCGCGTCGGGCTGCGGCCAGACGATGGCGATGTCGTTGGCCGTATTGTTACCGCCGGACCCCGTCTTGTCACCGATACGCCAGTGGCCCGGCATGCCGGCGCGCAGACGATGGTCACCGGTCTCGTTGGCGATCAGCCAGCGCGTCAGCTGTCCTCTGGAGGGCGCGCTCAATACATCGTCGAGCAACAGGCGCTGCATGAGGTGGCCCATCGCCGACGGCGAGGTGGTGTCGTGATCGCTGCCGGGGGTGTACGCATTGAGCGCGGTCTCGTAGCGATCGGACCGCGTGACCGTATCGCCGAGCGCACGCACGAAGGCGGTCAAAGCCGCCGGGCCACCGACGCTGCGCAACATGAGGTTGGCAGCCGTGTTGTCGCTGAGGGTGAGCCCGGCACGACAGACCGCCCCGAGCGTCATGCCGGTGCCGACGTGCCGCCCGGTTTCGGGCGAGTAAGTCACGACATCACCGGCGTCGTAGGTGATGTGTCGGTCCAGCGATTCCTCGCCGGCATCCACGCGGGAGAGAATCAGCCCCGCAAGGGGAAACTTCAACGTGCTGCACATCAGAAAACGCTCATCGGCGCGATGCGCGACCCGCTGCTCACCGGCCGTATCCCGTACAGCCACACCGAGGCGGCCGCCGTGGCGTTTCTCCAGGTCGGCGATCTCGGCGTGAAACGCCTCGGCGGCCGTTCGTGCGGCCAGCGGCGGCGTGCCGAGCACTGATACCGCCGCGCCGGCGGCGAATCCCTTGAGCAAATCGCGACGGCGGAGCATGCGCTGGACAGTCTCGGGGGTGGCTTTATTCTTCATGGTAGATCACGGGTTTCATCCGGGCATTGACCCGAGGTCGACGGCATTTCGCACGCCACCGGCCAAAGGCGCCGGCCATGTGCACATTTGCGGCATGCGCGTCCGACCAACGTCCTCGAGCGCTACCGATCGATCGGACCCGGGACGGTCTGCGTCCACTGAACAAGGCGCAGGCATCGGACGCAAGCACGCGTGCAGTCCAAAATGAGTCACGAGGCTATCGCGTCGAGAACGAGACTCGCCTACGCGAGACCCCTGTTCGACGGGCACGGTGTGCACACGAGGGCTTGGCCACTTTAGCTGGCCCGGCCATCGCGTGAGCAGTGCTCGATCGCCGGAGCACAGTCGCCGCATTCATCTTCGGCCCTGCCGTATCAAAGGCAACGGCGGTGCGCTCGAGCACATTCTCGCCGGCAACCGCGAGTGTGACCGCTTAGTCGTGTCCCGGTATGCCTTAGAGCCGAGCTCGGACACCAGCACATAGCCACGCTCACCACTATCCAAGGCGGAGGGACGACCGACAGGGTGTCGCATCCCAGTTGGGCCGCCTCCTGAAGGTCTAAAGACGCCAATGCGAGCGGAGCTGATACGCACTTGCTACACGCGAGCAACCGAAATCGCGCGAAGGTTTATCAAGCCTGCCACGTACCCCCAGCGCTCTCGGACTCGGCCAGAACAAACCAGTCAATCCAAAATGCTAGCACCAGCACGCACTGTTCTTGCTCAAGATATGCACCAGAGAATGGCACCTGCACCATAACTATCCTGCCGAACCCTATTGCGTCAATGGCCATTACCGCCTCCTCGCGCCACTTCATATAACGACCCGATCCCTCGGCTGCAGACTGCTCGCTCGCTAGCTAGCTACCTCCGCCTGCCCTTTCCCGCAACACTTCCAGGCATTGAGTCAACCGCTAGCCGTCCGGGCGAGGTGTTCTTGGCATATCACTTGCTAGCCCTATTCAAGTACTTGAATCCAGCTAAATCCAAACCTGTACGGCGACATGCGAAGGGGTTACCCAATGACAATAAGGATTGCGTGCATACAGATGGAGCCGACCGTCGGCGACAAAGCCGGCAATATCGCAAAGAGTCTGCAGTACATAGCCGAAGCTGCGGATAACGGCGCCGATCTGGTCGTGCTGCCCGAACTGTGCAATTCAGGTTACGTGTTCGAGTCGCTCGAGGAAACGCGCGCTCTTGCCGAACCCGTTCCCGGCGGGCCGACCGTCGATGCCTGGGAGAAGATCGCTGCCGAGCGCGGTTTGCATATCGTGGCCGGCATCGACGAAGCCGACGGCGACACGCTCTACAACTCGGCGGTGGTCATCGGGCCCGGCGGCTACCTGGGCACCTTTCGCAAGGTGCACCTGTGGAATCGCGAGAATGTCTTCTTCACGCCCGGCGACCTGGCGTTTCCGGTATTCGATACGCCGCTGGGCCGGATCGGCGCACTGATCTGCTATGACGGCTGGTTCCCCGAAAGCTATCGCGAATGCGCGCTGCAGCAGGCTGACATCGTCTGTGTGCCGACGAACTGGGTGCCGATCAACGGTCAAGACCCCAACCGCGAGGCCATGGCCAACATCCTCACGATGGCGGCGGCGCATTCAAACTCGGTGTTCGTTGCCTGTGCGGACCGGGTCGGCACCGAGCGCGGCCAACCCTTCATCGGCCAGAGCCTGATCGTGAGCTATACCGGTTGGCCCATCGGCGGGCCGGCGAGTGCCGACGCAGAACAGATCCTCTACGCCGACGCCGATCTCGACGATACCGCCCGGTCCCGCGCCTGGAACGCGTTCAACGACAACCCGCTGGGCGACCGCCGTCCCGGCGAATACCGCAGCGCGGGCTAGAACGCAGCGCCCGCTGCCACCAATGGATTATCCACGAGGGCTCAATCATGACCGATACCATCAAGACCACAGGCGGCCTGTCGCGCCGCAGCCTGATCAAGTCGCTGGGTGCCGCTGGCGCGCTCGGCCTGGCGGGGCCGAATTTCATTCGCAGCGCGTACGCTGCAGACCCGATCCGCGTCGGGGTGATCTCGCCACTGACAGGGGCCTGGACGGTCTACGGGAAGGCGCATCTCGCTGGTATGGAGATGGCTATCGAAGAGATCAATGCCGCCGGCGGCGTCAACGGCCGGCCGTTCGAACTGGTGGTTGCCGACTCCAAGACCGAGCCGCGTATCGTGGTCGAACAGGCGAACCGCCTGATCCGGCACGAGCGCGTCGATTTTCTGGCCGGTACCTTCTCGAGCGCCGAGCGCAACGCGGCCGGCCCCGTGGTCGCCGCGGCCGATAAAGTCCTGCTCTATCCGACCTTCTACGAAGGCCAGCAGCAGAAGTACTACCCCGGCGTGTGCAACAAGAACATGTTCATGTTCGGCCCGGTTCCATCCCAGCAGGTCTGGCCGCATCTGGAATACATGGTCAA
Source organism: Salinisphaera orenii subsp. orenii MK-B5 (assembly GCF_003788635.1). Lineage (GTDB taxonomy): Bacteria > Pseudomonadota > Gammaproteobacteria > Nevskiales > Salinisphaeraceae > Salinisphaera > Salinisphaera orenii. The sequence goes on along the minus strand of NZ_AYKH01000041.1, from coordinate 116,380 downwards.
GAACTTCGGCAAGAAGTTCTTCATGATCGGTTCGGACTACGCTTGGCCGCGGGTGACCAACGAAGTCACCAAGCCCAAGCTCCGCGAGCTCGGCGGCGAAGTCGTCGGCGAGGTCTATATCCCCTTCAATACGCCACAGTACGAATCGGTGCTGCGCGATATCCGCAATTCTGGCGCCGACGTGATCTTCCATAGTCTGACCGGCAGCGACACGGTCAACTTCCGCAAGCAGCTCGCGGCGGCCGGCATGAACAAGGACTTCACCCTCTGGACCGTCGACGACGAGGAAGTGGTGACCTCCGGTCTCGGCCCGGAAGTCTCGGCGGGCACCTATGTGAGCTTCGACTACTTCATGTCGATCAACAAGCCGAGTAACGCGACTTTTCTCGAGAAGTTCCGTGCCCACGCCGGCGATGACGCCCTCATGGATACGGTGGGCGTGGCCATGTACAACGCCGGCCACATGGCCGCAATGGCGCTGCGCAAGAGTGGCGAAGTCAGCACCGCCGCCCTGCGCAAGGGCTTGAAGGGGCTGACCTTCGAGGACGCCCCGCAGGGCCCGGTCACCATGCGTGAGCTCGATAACCAGGCGGTACTGCCGTCCTATCTGATGCGGGTGCGTGAGAATTGGACCAGCGTCAACGACATGTTCGAAGAGGTGCAGATGTTCGAATCCGTCGAGCCTCAGGACGCCGCCTGTTCGAACCTGCCCCTGGAAGCCTGAGGCCAGGCCTCGTCACGGAGCCCCCATGCTCAATTCGCTACTCAGCATCGCGGTCGACCTGACGCTGATCACGCTCGTTCTGGCGCTGGCGGCCTTCGGGCTCGCCATCGTCTACGGGTTGGTCGGCGTCATCAACATGGGCCACGGTGCCCTGCTCACGCTCGGCGCCTATCTCACCTGGCAGGCCACCGCCTGGCAGATACCCTTCCCGCTCGCGGTGCTATTCGCCGCGTGTGGTGTATGCGTGATCGGGCTAATCTTCGAGCATCTGGTGATTCGCCATTTCTATGAGCGCCCGTTCGATACGCTGCTGCTGACCTGGGCGTTCTTCATGATCGTCACCGAGGTCATCAAGATCGTGTTCGGTACCGATCTGCGCACCGTCTCGAACCCCCTGCCCGGCGCGATCGATCTGGGCGGCGTGCGAGTCCCGGTCTATCGCGCGACGGTCGCGCTGATCGCGGTCGGCGTGATCGGGGCGACGGCGTGGCTGTTCTATCGCACATCGCTGGGCATTCGCATTCGCGGGCTGATCCAGAACCGGGAGGTCGCCGGCCTGCTGGGGCTCAACATCTCGCTGACCTACAAGATCGTGTTCGGCATCGGCGCATTCATGGCCGGCCTGGCCGGTGGTTTGATCAGCCCGATGCTGAGCATCGATCCCTATATCGGCAACGTCTATCTGGTGCGTTCGTTCTTCGTCGTGCTCGTCGGCGGCATGGGCCAACTACTCAGCGGCACCCTCATCGGCAGCTTTTTCACCGGCGGTTCGGAAACGCTATTCGCGCTGTTTTCGAGCCAGGCGGTCGCCCAGACCGCGGTATTCGCGCTCGCGATTCTCATCCTCCGGTTTCGACCGAACGGCATTCTGAAAAACAAATGAGCCACGCCAACTCCACGATCAAACGCAGACCGCGGGCCGCACACTTCGGCGGCGAAAACGCGGCGGCGTTCGCCCTGCTGGCATTGCTGGTGGTTGCGCCGTTCGTCGCGGGCGACTATATCGCCTATATATTGCCTCAGTACATGCTTTACGGCCTGCTCGCGGTGTCGCTGGTGATGCTCTGGGGCGTGGTCGGCATCGTCAGCTTCGGCCAGGCCGCATTCTTCGCCATCGGCGCCTACGCCATGGGGCTGTGCATGGGACAGAGCGACCTCGGTTTCAACTCCGGCTATGCCGGCCTGGCGAGTGGCGCCCTCGCAGGCGGCCTGTTGGCCGGGGTGACCGGCTGGTTCCTGTTCAGTGCCGGAGTCAAGGCGACCTATTTCGTGTTGATCACGCTCGCACTGTCGATCATTACCGAGCAGGTTGCCGTGAGCCAGTCCCAGCTCACCGGCGGCTTCAACGGCATGTTCGTCAACCGCATGGCGCTTTCGCCCTTCGAGGGCGGCGCGATCGCCGGCGATATCGCCCTCTATTTCTTCGTGCTGGGCGTAGTGGCCGTGGTCTACGCGTTGCTGCGCTGGCTGATGGCGAGCAGCTTCGGCACTGTGCTCGCCGGCGTGCGCGAGAACGAGGACCGGCTAACGGCGCTGGGCTATCGCATCGATCAATACAAGACGCTTGCCTTCGCCCTGTCGGGTGCGATTGCGGGCCTGGCGGGTGCGCTTTATGCCACAACCGCCAGCTTCGTGTCGCCCTCGCTCGCCGGGGTGCTGTTCTCGACACAGGTCGTCGTATGGGTCGCAATCGGCGGGCGGTCCTCACTGCTGGGCGGGCTCGTCGGGGCGATGGTCGTGGCCACTGCCTCGAACTACCTCAGTGCAACCATGCCGCAGTACTGGCAGCTGATTCTGGGCGTGGCCTTCATGCTCGTGATCATTTTCTTCAAAGACGGGTTCGCGGGCATGTTCGCGCGCCTGGGCCAGCGGTTGCGTCCGCGGGAGGTGTCATGAGCGCGCTGCTGCAGACCCAGGGGCTGGGCAAGACTTTCCGCGGCCTGGCGGCTAACGCGGATATCGACTTCGCGATCGAGCCACGCTCGATACATTGCGTGATCGGGCCCAACGGCGCCGGCAAGACGACCTTTCTGAGCATGATCTCGGGCCATCTCGCGCCGAGTAGCGGCCGCATCTTCTATAACAACGCGGACATCACCCGGCTGGCGACGGTAGCCCGCGCGCGATCCGGCATTGCCCGCAAGTTTCAGACGCCGTCCGTCTTCCATGGTTTGACCACTCGTACGAATATCGAACTGGCCGCCCTGCGCGGCTCGGGCAGCCGGGGTGAGCGGCGCGCGCGTATCGACGAAGTGCTGGAGACCATCGGGCTCAGCGCGCAGGCGCAGCGGCTCGCCGCACACCTGTCGCACGGGCAGCGGCAATGGCTCGAGATCGGCATGCTCCTCGCGATGCAGGCCAAGGTGCTGCTGCTCGACGAACCGGCGGCGGGCATGACTGCGGGCGAGACCGCGGCCACGGGCGCCCTCCTTCAGAAGCTGGTGGCCGAACGGGGATTGGCCATCATCGTGATCGAGCACAACATGGATTTCATCCGCGACCTCGACGCCGAGATCACCGTGCTGCATCTCGGACGGGTGATCGCGAACGGCCGTTTCGATGAAATCGCGGCCGATCCGCGCGTTGCGGACGTCTATCTTGGACAGCAGGCATGAAGCTCGAACTCGACCACGTCAGCGCCGGCTACGGCGACATCGGTGTGCTGCGCGATGTCAGCGTCAGCGCGGAGTCCGGCAGCGTGCTGGGCATCGCCGGACGCAACGGGATGGGCAAATCGACGCTGATACGCACGATGGCCGGGCTGATCACGCCAAGCGCGGGCACGGTCATTCTCGACGGCGTCGATGTCACCCGCGAGCCGTCGCACGCGCGTGCTCGCCGCGGTCTCACGACGATCGTCCAGGGCCGCGGCATCTTCGCCAACCTGAGCGTGCGCGAACACCTGACGATGGGCCGCGTCGCCGGCCAGCGCGGCAAGCGCGACCGCCTCGCCGAAGTGCTGTCGTATTTTCCGCGCCTCGAGGAGCGGCTGCGTCAGCGCGCGGGCACGCTCAGCGGCGGCGAGCAGCAGATGCTCGCAATCGGTACCGGACTGATGACCGACCCGAACGTGATGCTCCTCGACGAGCCCTCCGACGGCATCATGCCCACGCTTGTCGAACAAATCGGCGTGCAGCTGCGCGAGATCAACCGGCGCGAGAGCATGACGATCGTTGTGGTGGAGCAGAATCTGCCCATGATCTTTGCCATGGCCGACCGCTGCGTGGTGCTGGAAAACGGTACGGTCGTGCTCGAAGGCGACGCCGAGCAGTTGGCTGCCGAGGGTTCTGTGCACAAGCATCTCGCGTTGGCAGAGTAGCTGCGGACTGCTCACTAGCTTGATTACCCAGACCAGCGGCTAAAGATGTGCTAGCGCATTTGTTCTGTATAGGCCAGCATAATGCACGGCCTGTATCCTAGCCGAGCGCCAAAAGGGATAACGATACCGTGAAGGTCATGGCCGGTCAGCCATCACGCCGCACGCTCGTCTCATGACGGGACCACGTCGTAAGCGTGCGCCATCGCGACCCAAGTGACAGCGGCCGTCTGATCGATAACGACCAGGTGGACCGGCATTGCAGAGCACTTGTGGGCCAAACCGCGACTGGCAAGCTCAGACGACATCCGGATACCGCTGTTTAGTCACGCTCACCGTAGAGGTTTACACGTAAGGCCCTCACGATTGCGAAATCGGCACGAGATCTCTCGGGGGCGTCTGCCGCCGAGCTGGTTGTCCAGACGTCGCGCGAGTTGGGCCGGGCATCGCAGGACTGATGCACAATCTGCGTTTGATTAGGCGCAGCATGGATATCGCGCTTCATATCGTGATCCGATTTCCTATCCGGCCGCTGAGTTGTTTACTTTTGCATCTTGATCGATAGCCATTGATCCGCCCGTCAAGTAACTATCGCCAATCTGAGGTCAGATGAATCCGCCGTGCCTCGGCTAGATTGGCCACGAGCTATCACACATAGTAGGCAGAGAATAGACATTCGACATGACTGTTCCTGCTCATGCGAACTTAGTCCCCCGCTAAGAGACTCTCACTAAAAAGCAGAAAATACGCTAGAGATGCCGCGCGGCGTCCACCGTGTCGATCGCATCCGCCCCGCCCTCGATTCGGGCGGCGTAGCCGCGGGCGTCGGGCAGAACCTGACGCACGTAGAAGCGCGCGCAGGCCTGACGGGCTTCGTAGAAGTCGGTCTCGTCGGTGCCCGCAGCCAGGGCGGCTTGGGCCACATCCGCGATGCGCGCGGCGTACCAGGCGCCGACCACGGTCCCGCAGAGCATGAGGTAGTTGAAGGCGTTGGCCATCGCCGCGTCGCGGCCGGCGGCCAGCAGCGTGTCCGTGGCCTGTTCCAGCAGATCGAGACCTTCAGCCAGAGCCGGATGTGGGTTGGCGCCATCGGCGCGGCCGTCGGCGGTCGCCCGCATGTCGGCGATCAGCGCGCGCATGCCGCGGCCTTCGTCGCGCAGGAGCTTGCGGCCGACCAGGTCGATCGCCTGGATGCCGTTGGTGCCTTCGTAGATGGGCGCGATACGTACGTCGCGCAGCGGCTGGGCGGCGCCGGTCTCCTCGATATAGCCCATGCCGCCGTGGATCTGGATGCCGGTGTCGGCCAGCGACACACCGAGCTCGGTACCCCAGCCCTTGACGATGGGGGTGAGCACGTCGACCCGGGTCTGGGCGGCGGCGCGCTCGGCGTCGTCATCGCTGCGCTCGGCGACGTCCATGGCCGCGGCCGAATCCAGGCACAGGGCGCGCAGGACGTCGATGCGGCTGCGCATCGACAGCAGCATGCGCTTGACGTCGGCGTGCTCGACGATCGCGGCGCCGCCCTGCTCGCGTTCGCGCGCGTGGGCCAGGGCCTGCTGATAGGCGCGGTCGGCCACGCCCAGGCCCTGCACACCCATCTTGTGGCGCGCGGCGTTCATCATCGTGAACATATGCGCCAGGCCGCGGTTGGCCTCGCCGACGAGCCAGCCGAGCGCGCCCCGGCCGTCCTCGCCGTAGGTCATGGTGCAGGTCGGGCAGGCGTGGATGCCGAGCTTGTGCTCGACCGAGGCACAGCGCATGTCGTTGCGCTCGCCGGGATTGCCGTCGGCATCGGGAATATACTTCGGCACCAGAAACAGCGAGATGCCCTTCACGCCGGCGGGCGCGTCGGGCAGCCGCGCGAGCACCAAGTGCACGATGTTGCCGGCCATGTCGTGCTCGCCCCAGGTGATGTAGATCTTCTGGCCGAACAGGCGCCAGGCCTCGCCGTCGGGCTCGGCGCGGGTGCGCACCTGCGCGAGATCGGAGCCGGCCTGCGGCTCGGTGAGGTCCATGCAGCCGGTCCATTCCCCGGAGACGAGCCTGTCGAGATAGACCGCCTTCAGATCATCGCTACCATGATGAGCGAGCGCATCGACCGCGCTGGCGGTGAGCAGCGGACACAGCGCGAACGACATGTTGGCGGCGTTCCAGAGTTCGGTCGTCGCCGCGCCCAGCACCCGTGGCATGCCCATGCCGCCGTGCTCGGGATCGCCGGTCAGGCCGTTCCAGCCGGCCTCGACGAACCGGTCGTAGGCATCGGCGAAGCCGGACGCGCTGGTCACGCCGTCGGCCGACCAGTCCACGCCCTCGGCGTCGCCGCTGGCGTTCAGCGGCGCCAGCACCGACGAGGCGAACCGCCCGGCTTCGTCGACGATCGCCGAGATCGTGTCTGGCTCGTAGTCGTCGCAGTCGGGCAGGCCGCGGATGTGCGCGTCGTCGAGCACTTCCGTCAGCATGAACATGAGATCGCGGGTGGGCGCGTGATAATCGGCCATGGCTCTGCCCTCGGATGCATCGGTTGAAGCGCCGCACCGCGGCGCGCCGGGCGCCTCATGATATGGGTAACGATAATTACCCGAGCGGTCGACGTGCGCCGTCCGACCCCGGTCCGCGTCGCGCGCACCCGGGGTACGCCCGGATGCGTGTATTGCAGCGACCGACCCGGTTTACGCTATGCTCTGCTACCGACGCGCGCGTGTACGGCACGGGATGGGGTGGCACGCCGCGGTCGAGTGACATCGTGGAGACGGCCCGCATCGGCCGTCAGCCCCGGCGGTCACGCGCCCTGCGGCGCGGGGCCTCGTCAACCAACCGAAGGCGTCGCATTGCCCCGTCCACGCACCATCGTTTTCTCGCTCTGTCTGGCGGCCCTGCTCTACGCGACCGTGGTCGCCGGCATCGACACCGAACGCACAATCGCCGCCGTGGGCCGGCTCGACGGGCGCTGGTGGCTGCTCATCCTGGCGCTGTCGCTGATCAACTATGCGCTGCGCTTCGTGCGCTGGCACGGCTATCTGCGCTGGCTGGGCAACCGTATTCATCCCGGCCGGCACGCGCTGATCTACATCGCCGGATTCGCCCTCACGACGACCCCCGGCAAGGCCGGCGAGGGCATGCGCTCGATCTATCTCGCGCGTCTGGGCGTGCCCTACCCGCACAGCCTCGCCGCCTTCTTCGCCGAACGCTTTCTGGACCTGCTCACCATCGCGATGCTGTCGATGCTGGTGCTGATCGCCTTCTCGGGCTACGTGCTGTGGGTGATCGCGCCGCTCGCGGTGCTCGCCGGCCTGCTCGTGGCCATTCGTCAGCGGCGCCTGCTGGAGGCCATGAAACGGCGCTACGCCACGCCCGAAACCCGTGTCGCCCGGCTCATGCACGGGCTGGTCTCGGCCTGGGATCAGGCCTTCGCGCTGCTCGGCGACCGGCCGCTGTATGCGGGTCTGGCGCTCGGGCTGGTGGCCTGGGCCGCCGAAGGCGTATCCGTCTACGTCATCGCCCACGGTCTCGGGCTGGAACTGGCCGTGGAGACGGCCATCGGGATCTACGCGGTGAGCATGCTCGTCGGTGCGCTGTCGTTCGTGCCCGGCGGGCTGGGCGGCACCGAAGCGGTGATGGCGCTGCTGCTCAAGCTCTCCGGCGCGGGCGGCGCGCTGGCCATCGCCATCACCCTTATCGCGCGCATCGCCACGCTGTGGTTCGCCGTGCTGCTCGGGCTGATCGCCATGCTCGGTCTGGAAATCGACCGGCGCCGCCATCCGGAGTCCGCGCCGATATCGTCCGAAGGAAAACGCTGATGTCCGATTCGCAATCCGCGCCGCCGCTGGTCGTCGACCTCGACGGCACCCTGGTCAACAGCGATCTGCTGGTGGAGTCCGCCTTCGTGCTCGCCAAGCGCTCGCCGCAGAGCCTGCTGAATCTGCCGGGCTGGCTGCGCGGGGGCAAGGCCCGGCTGAAGGCCGAGATCGCCCGGCGCGCCGATCTCGGTATCGCCGAGCTGCCCTACAACGAGGCGCTGATCGCCTATCTGCGCGGGCAGAAGGAAACCGGCCGCACGCTGATTCTCGCCACCGCGGCCAACGAGCGCTACGCCCGGGCCGTGGCCGATCATCTGGGCCTGTTCGACACGGTGCTGGCCAGCGACGACCAGACCAATCTCAGCGGTCAGGCCAAGCTGGACGCGCTGCGGGCGCATCTGGACGGCGGCGCCTTCGACTACGCGGCCGACGATGACGTCGACACCGTGATCTGGCGGCATGCGCGCCAGGCCATCCTGGTCAACGCCAACGACCGGCTGATCGCACGTACCCGCGACGAATTCGAGATCGGCGCGACCTTCCACGCCGAGCCCGCCGACTGGCGGACCTGGACACGCGCGCTCCGGGTGCATCAGTGGGCCAAGAACGCGCTGATCTTCGTGCCGCTGCTCGCCGCCCATCAGTACGCCGACGCCAGCATGCTGGTGATGGCCGTGCTGGCCTTCATCGCCTACAGCCTGCTGGCCTCCAGCGTCTATCTGCTCAACGATCTGGTCGATCTCGGCGACGACCGCCAGCATCCGCGCAAGCGCGAGCGCCCCTTTGCCTCCGGCCGGCTGCCGATCCTGCACGGCGTGCTCGCGATTCCCGCGCTGCTGCTGGCGACCCTGGTCATCGCCGTGTTCCTGCCGCCCGTCTTCTGGCTGGTGCTCGCGGCCTACTACGCGCTGACGCTGGCCTATTCGCTCGGCCTGAAGCAGCTCGCCCTGATCGACGTGATCACGCTGGCCAGTCTCTACACGCTGCGCATCATCGCCGGCGGCGCCGCCACCGGCATCGATCTGTCGTTCTGGCTGCTGGCGCTGTCGATGTCGCTGTTTCTGAGTCTGGCCATGGCCAAGCGCTGCACCGAGCTGCAGGTCATGGCCGATCATTCCGGCGACGCCCCGCTCGGCCGCGGCTACATGGCGACCGATCTGGCGCCGCTGCGCAGCCTGGGCACCGCGGCCGGCTACACCGCCGTCGTGATCCTCGCGCTCTACATCAACAGCCCCGACATCACCGACCACTACACGCATCCGGCCCGGATCTGGCTGCTGTGCCCGGTCGTGCTCTATTGGATCAGCCGGATCTGGCTGAAGACCCTGCGCGGGGAGATGCACGACGACCCGATCGTGTTCGCCGCCCGCGACAACGGCAGCCGCGTCTGCCTGCTGTTGGGCGCGGCGATCATGGTTCTGGCACTGTAGCGCCCCGCCATGGCCGATTCCGCCCACGCCTCCTGGGGCCGTTACCCCGCCAGCCGTCCGGCGGCGGTCACCCGCGCCACCGACCGCCATCGCGCCGTGCCGGAAGCGGCCACGCCGGTACTGGCCTACGGTAACGGCCGCAGCTACGGCGACAGCTGCCTGAACAACGGCGGCACGCTCGTCGAGACGCGCGGCCTGGACCGCTTCATCGCCTTCGACCCGGCCACCGGCGTGCTCGACTGCGAGGCCGGCGTGCTGCTGGCGGAGATCCTCGCGCTCGCGGTGCCGCAGGGCTGGTTTTTGCCGGTCACCCCGGGCACGCAGTACGTGACCGTCGGCGGCGCCATCGCCAATGACGTGCACGGCAAGAACCACCACGTTGCGGGCACCTTCGGCCGCCACGTGCACGAACTCGAACTGCGGCGCACCGACGGCGACTGCCTGCACTGCAGCCGCCAGCTCAACGCCGACTGGTTCGCGGCCACCGTGGGCGGGCTCGGGCTGACCGGGCTGGTCACCCGCGCGCGCATCGGCCTGCGCCGGATCGAAGGCCCGTACATGGACGTCGACACGCGCCGCTTCGACGACCTCGACACTTTTCTGAAGCTGTCCGCGGCCGCAGATGACGACCACGAATACACCGTGGCCTGGACAGACTGCACCGCCCGCGGCAGCGCCGTCGGGCGCGGCTGGTTCATGCAGGCCAACCACAAGCCGGCGCTGGGCCAGAAGCCCGATCCGCGTCGCCGCGGCGCGCCGGCGTTCCCGTTCACGACGCCGGTGTCGATGATCAACCGCGCCACGCTGCGGCCGCTGAACACGCTGTATTTCCATCGCCGCTGGCGCAGTGCCTGGCGCGACACCCAGCACTATCAGCCCTATTTCTATCCCCTGGACGGCATCCGGCACTGGAACCGCGCCTACGGGCCGACGGGGTTTCTGCAGTATCAGTGCGTGGTCCCGCACGCCGACGCCCGCGCCAGCATCACCGAGCTGCTGGAACGCATCGCCGCCGCCGGCGCCGGCTCGTTCCTGTCCGTGCTCAAGGTCTTCGGCGACGTCCCCTCGCCCGGTCTGATGTCGTTTCCGCGCCCGGGCGTGACCCTGGCGCTGGATTTTCCCAACCGGGGCCGACCCACTTTCGAGCTGCTCGACGCGCTGGACGGCGTGGTCATGGCCGCCGGCGGGGGGGTCTATCCGGCCAAAGACGCCCGCATGTCGGGCGCGGCCTTCCGCCAGTATTTCCCCGAATGGCGCCATTTCTCTTCGTACGTCGACCCCGGCGTATCCTCCAGTTTCTGGCGCCGCGTCATGGAAGAAGCGCAATGAGAAAGATCCTGATCGTGGGCGCGACCTCGGCCATCGCCGAACAGGCCGCGCGCCGCTTCGCCGCCGACGGCGACGCCCTGTTCCTGGTCGGCCGCCGCGCCGACCGGCTCGAGGCCGTGGCCGACGACCTGAAGGTGCGCGGCGCCCACACCACCGGCACCCACGTCATGGACGCCGACGACCTCGCCGCCCACGCGCCCATGCTCGACGCCGCCGAGGCCGCCCTCGGCGGACTGGACACGGTGCTCGTGGCCTACGGCACCCTGCCCGATCAGGCCGCCTGCGCCGCCGAACCGGCGACCGCGGTCGCGGCCTGGCACACCAACGCCGTGAGCCAGATCGCCCTGCTCACCGACGTCGCCAACCGCTTCGAGCGTCAGGGCCACGGCCTGATCGCCGCGATCTCCTCGGTGGCCGGCGACCGTGGCCGGGCCAGCAACTATGTCTACGGCAGCGCCAAGGCCGGGCTGAACGCCTTCCTCGACGGCCTGCGGCACCGACTGTTCGGTTCCGGCGTGCAGGTGCTGACGATCCGACCCGGCATGGTCGACACGCCCATGACCGCCGAATTCGACAAGGGCCCGCTGTTCGCCAGCCCCGAAAAGGTCGGCGGCGACATACACAAGGCCATCGGCAAGCGCCGCGCGGTCTGCTACACGCCCGGGTTCTGGTGGCTCATCATGACCGTCATCCAGTCTCTGCCGCGAGCAGTCTTCCACCGCACGCAGTTGTAGCCGTGGCAGCACCCGCGCGCCGGGCCGGGGCCCGCCCGGTCCTCTGGCTGATCGCGCTCTACGCGATCTCGCGGCTGGCCTTTCGCGCCGCGGGCGTGCGCTTCGACCTGCGGCCGCTGGACACCTCCTGGCAGATTCTCGACCCGGTCCTGCTGCGCCACGACCTGCTCGAAAGCCTGTTCTACATGCCGGGGCAGCCGCCGCTGTACAACCTGATGCTCGGCCTGGTGCTCAAGACGGGCGGCAACGACACGGTACTGGCGCTGCTCTTTCGCTGTCTGTACAGCGCCATGGCGCTGGCCACCGTGCTGCTGCTCTACGCGCTGATGCGGCGGCTGGGCGTGCGCGTGGCCATCGCCTTCTCGACGGCGCTGGTGTTCATGCTGACCCCGGCGCTCGTGCTCTACGAAGCCATTCCCTATTACACGCTGCCGATCCTCGTCCTGCTCGGCGGGATCGCGTGGCTGTTCCACGCCTGCATCGAACGTCCCGCCTTCGGCCGGCTCTGCGCCCTGTTCGCGGCCATGGCGGCGCTGATCTATCTGCGTTCGATGTTCCAGTGGCAATGGTTCGTGGTGCTGGCGCTCTTCTGTGCGCTGGTGCTGCCGGGCCACCGCCGCCAGGTGTTCGCCGCGGCCGCCATCCCGCTGCTGATCGTATTCGCGCTCTATGGCAAGAACCTCGCGATTACCGGGCATTTCGCGACCTCCGACTGGATGGGCATGAGCCTGTCCAAGCTCACGACGCTGGCCATCGATCACGACGAACGCGAACGGCTGGTCGCCGCCGGCGCGCTGTCGGAAATGGCCCTGCACGACGCGCCGTTCAAACCGCCCGAAGCCTATCCGTGGATATTCGACGACCTCGAGCCTACCGGCATTGCGGTGCTCGACCAGCGGCGCAAGTCCACCGGCCACGTCAACTTCAATCACATCGGCTACGCACAGGTCTCCCAGCAGGCGCTCGACGACGCCATGGCCTCGCTACGCCGGCACCCAGAGGCCTATCTGCGCTCGATGGGCACCGCCTGGCTGATGTTCCTGCGGCCCTCCAGCGACTACCCCTTCCTCGCCGACAACCGCGCCGACATCGCCCCCTACAGCCGGGCGTTCTCGCTCGTCCTCGCCGGTCAGCCGGTCTATCCCGAAGAGCCCGGCTTCGACCTGCAGCCCGGCCACATCGGCGTCCTCATCGCCCTCGGCTACGCACTGGCCGTCGGCTTCGGCCTGGTGCTGCTCGTGCGCTGCGCCATGCGACGGCGCATCTCCACCGCCGAAGCCACGCTCATCTTCCTGTGGCTGAACATCATGTACGTCAGCGTCATCGGCAACGCCTTCGAAGTCGACGAAAACCAGCGCTTCCGCTTCTCGGTCAATCCGTTCATTGCGGCAATGCTATCCGTACTGGCCGAGCGTGTTTCCGCGGCGATTCGTTCCCGGCGAGAGCGGGAACCGCACGTCTAATCGCCTCCGCTTAGCAGGCGATATGCTATTTCAGATGTCTTCCATAACTCGGCTTTCGGGGCGTCAGCTATCGGCCAGAAGCGGACCTTGTCACCATCGATTCGGCTAGCTTGCGATGCCTCTAGATGGGCCGCTACTCGATTGGGGTGCTCCAGAATGGGGCGCCCCAGAATGACGTGGATTCCACTTTGTGGTATTTGAAAGCCGCGAAGCAGGCTCACGTCGACTCCCAGATTAATTTGGCGGCGAAGCACGCCCAGGGAAGGGAATGAAAAAAACTCGGCGCAAGTCCGGCGATGGTTTACACGTGAAGTAATAGAGAGCTCTAATTCCCTCGTTTTCCCAGATAGTCCTGGGTCACCTTAAGAGAGTTCTATTCACATCAGCTCTGATTGACGCGGTCGCTCGCCTTGGCGAATCCGATACGAAAGACCGCATAGCTCACGAACCAGCACAGGCCCGCGCTGACCATGTCGTGTGACAGGAAATGCGCGCCGCGCAGCTCCTGTGCGAAACCGTAGGTGATGCCGACCACGATACCGGGTGCCAGCCACCAGATCGCCCGGCCCAGCGGATATTGACGGGCAAAGAAGAACAGCGCGAACAGGCAATAGCCGCCGGCGGCATGGCCGGCCGGAAAGCAGCCGCCGACTTCGCCGGGGTGCAGGGCATAAACCGCCGCGCCGGCGACGTCGCCGCCATAGCGCGACAGATCCCAGGGGCAGGGCAGCGCGAGCATATGCTTGCCCAGCGACACCAGCAGCAGGCTTGTGATCACCGCGATGCACAGGCAGACGAGCCCGCGCCGATAGGGGCGCAGCCGTTGGCTCCAGCTGCTCACCGCGGTCAGTGCGAGCAGGCCCACGCCCCAGGCGATGGAGAACCGTTGACCGTATTCGTGCAGCACCCGCGATGTCAGCCAGGCATAGCGCAAGTCCCAGTCGTCGCCTTCCAGCCGGAACAGCAGGTCGGCCCAGTAGCGATCGAGATCGAGCCCCTGGGTGATCAACAAGCCAAGCACCAGCGCCAGCAACGGGCAGACGAATAACGGGTCGTCCTGCCAGGGACGTGGCGTCCAGGCGGGATGACCGACAGCCGTTCGACGATCGGCGTGGGCGGGTTTGGACATGGCAACGAATCCTGGAAGCGGCTAACCCTAAAGAGCCTGGCCCGGGCCGCGTGCGGAAAACGTGGGTATGCCGTCACCACGGCGTCGGACCGCTCGTACGCGGTCTAGATCGCTGCAGAATTCACGAACCAACGAAAAACAAACGCAATGCCAACGGTCACGCGACCTGCGCTGTCGATAATTCGGTACAACGTAAATACTAAAGCGTGCCGCTCCTTGTGGGGCGGCACGCACGAGGATCGAAGCGTTTGCTTAATCGCGACTGCCGTACGCCGCCGTCCCTGGCCGTGGTCATCCCCTTCTACAACGAGCAGGACAGCGTAGCCGCGCTGCTTGCGGAGATTGATCGTGCGCTCGCCGGCCAGATCGACTACGAGCTGATCGCCGTAGACGACGGTTCGACCGACGATACGGCGGCCGTGCTGTCACTTGCCGCCGGGCGGGTCGCCGCGCTGCGTGTCGTGCGCCTGCCGCAGAACTGCGGCCAGAGCGCGGCGCTGGCCAACGGCATTCATGCCGCACGCGCGCCCTTGATCGCGACCCTCGACGGCGATGGCCAGAATCCGCCGGCCGATATCGCCCGCCTGGTCGACGCGTATCGAGAGCAGGCACACGCCGGCCGCTGTCTTGTAGTCGGCTGGCGCCGCCAACGCAACGACAGTGCCTTGCGACGACTGTCGTCGCGCGTGGCCAACGGCCTGCGCGGCGCGTTGTTGGGCGACGGCTGCCCGGATACGGGCTGTGGTCTCAAGGTCTTCGCCCGTGATGATTTTCTCGCGCTGCCGCGTTTTCGGCATATGCATCGTTTTCTGCCGGCGCTGTTCGTACGCGCGGGCACGCAGGTGATCAGCGTGCCGGTGGCGCATCGGCCGCGGCGCGCCGGGCGGTCGAAATACGGCGTGGGCAACCGGCTCTGGACCGGTTTGCTGGATATGGCCGGCGTGTACTGGCTGCAGCGGCGTGCCTGTCGTATCGAATATGAGGTGGATGATGTTTGACGCGCTACAGACCCAGGACATCGTGTGGATCGGGCTGGGCCTGGTCGGGCAGGCGCTGTTCTCGGCCCGCTTTCTGGTGCAATGGATCGCCAGCGAACGCCGGCGCCAGAGCCATATTCCGGTCGCATTCTGGTATTTGAGCATCGCCGGCGGAGTCACGCTGCTCACCTACGCGATCTATCGCGCCGACCCGGTGTTCATTCTCGGCCAGAGCACGGGCGTGTTCATCTATGCGCGCAACCTCTATCTCATTCGCGCGGGGCGGGCCGAATCGTCGCCGGCCGGGACATGAGCGTGGGATTTCGATTACCGGCTGGAGCGCCGGGGGCATGGGTGGCAGTGATCGTCATCGCGCTGCTCGCGATGGCCGTGGCCAGCCGAGGCATGGGCGAGATTCCATTGGAAAGCCATGAGATCTATGTCGCCCAGACCGCCGAGAACATGCTCGAAAGCGGCGATTGGCTGGTGCCGCGCCTGAACGGCGAATACCGGCTGACCAAGCCGCCGCTTAGCTATTGGCTGGTGGCCGGTATGGCAACGTTCGCCGGTCAGGACCATATCGGCGCGAGTATCGCACGCGCGCCCTCGGTACTGGCCGTGATGGGCGTGGCGTTGCTCGCGCTCTGGATCGGCACGCGGCTGTTCGATCGCCGCACCGGGATGCTGTCCGGGCTGCTGTGCGTGGCCTCACTGGCGGCCTTCAAGTACGGCCACAACGCGCGGCCCGACATGCTCTATGCGTTCTGGACCACGGCCGTGCTCGCGGCCTGGGTCGGCAGCCGTCAGGCGAGCCTGGCCACGCAGGCACGATGGGCCTGGGCGCTGTGGGTCCTCGTCGGACTCGCGACGCTGACCAAGGGGCCGCAGGCGCCGCTCATTCTGCTGCTCGGCCTGGGATTGCACGCGGTGCTGAGCGATGAACGCGCGGTCGATCTCTGGCGGCGACTGCGTCCCGTGCGTGGCTTGTTGATCGTGCTCGCGCTGGTCGTGCCGTGGTATCTGCTGCTGCGTCAGGCGATTGGTGGCCAGACGCTGGGCGACTCGCAGCTGTCCGGCGCGTTGCTCACCATCGATCCGTTACGGCTATTCACGCCGTTCTATCTTCTGCGCGCACCGATGCTTTGGCTGCCGTGGGCGTTGTTGTTGCCGGCAGCGGTGCTGCTTGCCTGGCGCGATCGACGTGGGGCGGCAGGGCTGCTCGCCTTCACGATCGTGTTCGCCATGCTGGCGTTCGCGCTCGGGCCGCAGTACCGCGAGATCTACATGCTGCCCTGGCTGGCGCCGGCGATGTTGCTATTGGCGGCTGCGGCGGTCCGGATTTCCTGGGGGCGAGTCTGTGTCGCGTGGGTGATCGCGGTGGTGGGCGTGGCGCTTGGCTGGCTGATCTATGAAGCCGGGCTGGCTGCGCTGCCGGTAGCTGCAGCCGGGGTGTTGCTTGTCGGTGGCGCCGGATGGGCGCTGCGGCGACGCCAGACGCCGGCTGCTGCAGCGCTGGTGGCAGTGGCCTTCGCCTTGGGGTTGTTCCAGGGTGGCGCGGTGCCCAGCCTGTGGAGCAGCGCGCGCTACGACGAGCTGACCTTCGTCCAGGCGCTGTCGCCGCGTGTCGATCCCGGTATGCCGGTGGTGGTCTGGGATATCGATGCGGCCCACTACTCTTATTATCTCGACCGCCCGGTTAAGGGCGCCGAGGCGCTCGATGCGGTCTGCGACTGGATTGGTCGACAAACCGCGGCGACCCTGCTGATCTATCCGCGAGAGCGACGGCGCGAACTGGCCGAGTGGTTGGCGTTCGTGCCCCTGCTGGCCGATAACGATTCCGAATTCGCGGCGACCCGCCTGCCGCCCGGCACGGCTTGCCGTGCTCCCCAGAACGCTGGAGCCTGACGTCATGTATATCCTGATCGTGGAAGACAACGACGATCTGGCAGCCAATATCGGCGAATACTGTGAAGAGCAGGGTGATATCGTCGACTATGCCGGCGATGGCCTGACCGGCCTGCATCTTGCGGTAGTCAATAGCTACGATGTGCTGGTTCTGGATCTGAGCCTGCCCGGCCTCGACGGGCTATCGCTGTGCGAGCGGCTGCGCCTGGATGCCGGTAACAACGTGCCGATTCTGATGCTCACCGCCCGCGATACCCTGCGCGATCGCCTGACCGGCTTCGAAACCGGGGCGGACGACTATCTGACCAAGCCGTTTTCGTTGCAGGAACTGCATATGCGGCTCAAGGCGTTGGTGCGCCGCGCGGCTGGCGCCACAGATCATCTGGTGGTTTCGGACCTGATCTTCGATCTGCGCACCCTGATCGTGCGCCGCGGCGGGCGGCGCCTGACGCTCACCCCGACCGGGATGCGCATGCTGGAGCTGCTCATGCGCGCATCGCCTGCGGTGGTGCGGACCGCCACCGTGGAGCGCGCCATCTGGGGCGACGACCCGCCCGACAGCGAGGCCGCGTTGCGCGGCCATATCCACCAGCTGCGGGGCATTATCGACAAGCCGTTTCCGACCAAGCTGCTCAAGACCGTGCACGGCATTGGCTACCGACTGGCGGACGATGAGTCGCTCTAGGCTGCTGCCACGGCTGGGGCTACGGCCACGTTTTCTGCTCGCCACGCTGGCGTTGGTGTTCGTCGTGCTCGGCGGTTTTGTCTATGCCGTGTCCGAGTTCCTGGACGTGCTCGAAGACGACATGATCCACGGCGAACTGGCGCGCGACATGGACCGGATCGCGGCCTTGTACGAGCGAGACCCGGCGCTGCTGCAGGTTACCGAGCCCGGGCTGCAGGTGTTCGTCGTGCCGCGTGGCGACACGGCGAGTCTGCCGCCATCGCTGGCGCATCTGCCCGACGGACGCTCGCACGAGGTGGAGGTGCCGGACGCCGAGTACGAATACGGCGCCACGCGACGCGATATCGGCGACAAGAGTCTGTACCTGCTGCTCGATCTCACGCCGGTCGAACGGCTGGAAAAAGAGCTGATTGGCGTGGCCTGGGTGGTCGGCCTCGGCGCGCTGTTCCTGGCCGTGACGCTGGCGTTGTGGCTGTCGCAGCTGGTGATGCGGCCGGTACGCGGGCTGGCCGAACGCGTATCGCGGGTGGTGCCCGGCCAGCAGCGCCCACAGCTGCGTATCGCCACCGGTGATCGACAGCTGGACGTGATCGTCGAAGCGTTCGACAGCGTGCTGGACCGCTTCGATGCGTTCGTCGCCCGCGAGCAGGCGTTTACCGAAGACGCCAGCCATGAACTGCGCACGCCGCTGGCCACCGCGATCAGTTCGATCGATCTGATGGCCGCCGACGAGAGCCTGTCGACCAAGTCGCGCACGCGCTTGATGCGGGCGCGCTCGGCCACCGCGCGCATGCACGAGCTTATCGAGTCGCTGCTGCTTTTTGCCCGCGAGGAGACCGACGAGCGTTGTATTACGCCGGTCAGCCCGGTGGTGCGCGAAGCGATTGCGATGCAGCAGGAGCTGTTTGCCGGCGCCGCTCAGCCGTGTCCCGAGATCGGGTTCGATGCGCGCGGCGAAGCCGAGGTGTCGGCGCCCGCGAGCATGCTGTTGTCGGTGGTCAACAACCTGCTGCGCAACGCCATTGAGCATGGCGGTACGGCACGGATCGATATCGTACTCGATCGTGGCTGCCTGACGATTCGCGACCACGGCAAGGGCATCGCGCCGGCGGCCTTGTCGCGCCTGTTCGATCGACGTTTTCGCGGTGCCCACAGCCGGGGCCAGGGTCTGGGGCTGTATCTGGTCAAGCGCATCAGCGAGCGCTTTGGCTGGACGGTCGATGTCAGCAGCACGCTCGGTACCGGCACCCGGTTCGATCTGCGTTTCCACTAGTCGGGCGTTTCCGGCGGCGATCCGCCCGAACTAACGCAATACCCACGGCAGCAGGACGGGCGGCACACGGCGCGCGCGCAAGGATTGGCCTTCCAGGTCCATCCGCTCGCGAGCACGCTGCCCATGTCGTCGACCACGCCCGAATCCTCTTCACGCCTGCGTCGTTTTCTCCTTGCGCTGCCGCGTCCGGAAAGCGGCACGGCTGGTCTGACGCTCGCGGTCGCGGCGTTTCTGGCGATCTTTCTGAATAGCGCGTTCTGGAAAGCGGTGATCGCGGCAGCCGATATCGGCATGGCCCGCAATCTGGGTTTCGGCCTGTCGCTGGCGGCGGCCATGCTCGCTTTCTTCGTGCTGCTGGTATCGCTGTTCGGCCTGCGTTATCTGTTCAAGCCGGCGATCGTCGTGTTGCTGTTCATCGCCTCGCTCGCCAGTTATTTCATGAACGTCTACGGCGTGGTCATCGACGACACGATGATCCACAACGTGCTCGAGACCGACAGCGGCGAGGCGTCGGGCCTGCTCAGCGCACGGTTGATCGGCCATCTGCTGCTGACCGCAGTCCTGCCGTCGCTTGTGGTCCTGGCATGGCGCATCCGCTATCGACCGTTCTGGCGCGAGCTGGGCATTCGCGCGCTCACCGTGACGCTCGCGGTGGGCGTGTTGGGCGTCAGCGTATACGCGCACTACAAGGACTTCTCGCTGGTCCTGCGCGAGCATCGTGAGCTGCGCTATCTGATCAACCCGACCTATCCGCTCTATGCCGCGGTGGATACGGCGATGCAGACCGCCGAAGCGGCCAACACGCCGGTGGCGCCGCTCGGTCGCGACGCCCATCAGCAACGCCCGGTCGGAACGTCGCGCCGTGTCGTCGTGCTGGTGGTCGGCGAAACGGCGCGTGCCGCCAACTTCTCGCTCAACGGCTACGCGCGGGACACGAATCCACGGCTCGCGAAGCGCGATCTGATCAACTTCCCGGAATTCTCCTCCTGCGGCACGTCGACGTCGGTATCGGTGCCCTGCATGTTCTCGCGGCTCGATCGCGGCGATTACGACGAGTACGAGGCGCGCCATACCGAAGGCCTGCTCGATGTCCTCGCACATGCCGGCGTGGAGGTGCTCTGGCGTGACAACAACTCCGGCTGCAAGGGCGTCTGTGCCCGTGTGCCCAGCGAGGATTTGTCCAACGCGGACGACCCCGCGTTGTGCGGCGACGGTGAATGCCACGACGAGATCCTGCTGCAGGGATTGCAGGACCGGATCGACGGCGCCAAGGGCGATCTGCTTGTGGTGCTGCACCAGCAGGGCAGTCATGGCCCGGAATACTACAAACGCTATCCCGACCGCTTCGAGCGCTTCACGCCCGTGTGTTCAAGCAACCTGCCGCAGGACTGCGATAGGCAGGCGATCATCAACGCCTACGACAACACGATTGTCTATACCGACCACGTGCTCGACCAGATCATCGGCCTGCTGGAACAGGATGCGCGGCAGAACCAGGACGCCACCGCGTTGCTGTATCTCTCCGATCACGGCGAGTCGCTGGGCGAGAACGGGCTCTACCTGCACGGCTTTCCCTACGCGCTCGCACCGGCGGTGCAGACCCACGTTCCTGCATTGGCCTGGTTCTCGTCCGAGTTCGGCCTTGATCGCGGCTGCCTCACCCGGATTGCCGGCAATCCCTACTCACAAGACAATCTGTTTGATTCGGTGCTCGGGCTGTTCGCGGTGCGGACGTCGGTCTACAAGCCAGACGCCGATATATTTGGTCAGTGCCGAGCCGCGAACCGGGAAGATGGTCTTGGCGCCCTAAACCAGTAGTGGCATTCGGCCATCCAGTCCGTGCGCCGGCTCACCGCCAGGGCCTGTTCCACATCGACGGGCCGTAGGCGATCCTCGATCGCACGACGCAACAGCACCAGCCAAGCGTAGCCGGGTTCAATCGTGGTGACGAACAGCGCGAGTTTGCCGACGAAACCGGCAAGCGGCGGAATACCTGCGAGCGAGAGGAGGCTCAGGCGCAATGCGCGGCGAGCAACGGATGAGCGGTGTCGAGGCGAAGACACGCGGGGTTCCATAGCCCGCTATCCGCCAAAGCAGACGCTCTCGGAGCTTCCGAACTCACTAATGCGCTGTTATCGCACACGCATCGACATGACACGCCTTCGGGATTCGAACAGTTTTTCAGTTCAGCCTAGTTCGTGAACGCTCAGTGCTGGTTTGCTCGCGTTAAACTGCATCGCCAAAAGCAAATCTGCTGGTCACTCATGCCGACACTTGTGGTCTATACCTGCGCTGCGCTTGCTGAGATCGCCGGCTGCTTCGCGTTCTGGTCTTGGCTCCGATCGGGGAATAGTGCGCTATGGCTTTTTCCGGGCATGGTTTCACTGGCGGCGTTCGCTTGGTTATTAACGCTCAGCCCCGCTGATCAAGCAGGACGCGCTTACGCTGCCTATGGAGGCTTATATATAGTCGCTTCAATCCTTTGGATGTGGGCTATAGAAGGGCACGCGCCAGACGCCTGGGATGCACTGGGCGCAGTGGTTTGTCTTGCCGGCGCAGCGATCATTCTGTGGGCCCCGCATGCGACGTGAACCTTGTGCTTGAATCGCATACATCAGGGGCAAACTAGGTGAACCGATCTTTGCAGGTCTGTATTGGGTCGTGCCCCAATCAAAGACATCGGGTCACGCGAAAATACCCCAAGACTTGATGGCGAATCCAGCGCTGCGAGGCTCGCCTCGCGCCGAACTTAAAGAGGTAGACGAACAACGGCTCGATCGATCAACCGATCGCTAACGGCGACAGTCACCCAGCACAGCAGGACAGCTGCTCGACATCTTTGGTAAAAGTCTGGGCACAGAGCTTGAGCGCTTCCACGTGAACCAGATAAGGAAACAACAGATCGCCCAAGGCTTCAACGGTCATGCCGTGGTGGACGGCCAATACAGCGGCCTGAATCATCTCGCCGGCTTCGGGAGCCAAGATTTGAGCTCCGAGTAGACGATGGCTGGCCGCCTCGGCAACCAGCTTGACGAATCCGCGGGTCTCGAAGTTGGCAAGCGCACGTGGTACATGTTCCAACCCTAAAGAACGGGTCTCGATCTCGAGGCCGCGCGCTTGGGCTTGGCGTTCATCCAACCCCACCGTCGCGATCTGTGGATCGGTGAAGATCACTGCCGGCATGGCGGACAGATCCAGCCGCGCTCGACCGCCGGTCATGTTGACGGCCGCGCGGGTGCCGCCGGCGGCGGCCACATAGACGAACTGGGGCAGCGTCGTACAATCGCCAGTGGCATAGATATGCTCGGCGCTGGTACACAGCGAGGCATCAACCCTGATCGCACCGCGTTCATCGGTCACCACCCCGATCTTGTCTAGTGCCAAATCGCGGGTGTTCGGGGCGCGGCCCGTTGCCACCAGCAGCCGGTCGCCCTGGATCGGGCCGTCGTCGGTGTCGAGCGTGAATTGCCCTGCCGCAAAATGTACGGAACGCGCCAGGCTGTGCTGGCGTACGTCGATTCCTTCGGCGCGGAAGGCCGCGGCAAGGCCCTCGCCGAGCGCGGGGTCTTCGCTGGATAGCAGCGTACTGCGGGCCAGGACTGTGACCTTCGAACCCAAACGGCGGAACGCCTGAGCCTGTTCAACGGCAACGACAGAGGCGCCGATGACGATGATGTGCTCGGGCGTGTCCGGACTGAAAACCGCCTCATCGGACGTCCAATACGGCGTGTCGGCCAGGCCCGGTATCGGTGGGATCGTTGGGGAAGCCCCGGTAGCGATCAGAATGCGATCGGCCACCAAACGATCTTCGGACCCGTCATGTGTCGTGACAATTAGCGTATGCGCATCTTCGAAGTGGGCCCGCCCGCGGCGCAGCGTAATCGATGGATTATCGTCGAGTATTTTCTGGTACTTGGCCGCGCGTAGTTCTTCGACCCGGGACTGCTGCTGGCGCTGCAGGCGTGGCCTATTAATCGTTGGCTTGCAATCTGCCAACCCGTCAAACGGGTTGTGGCGTTGGTGCTGGGCCAGTTCGGCGGCGCGAATCTGGATCTTGGATGGCACGCAGCCCACATTGACGCAGGTGCCGCCAATGATGTCGCCCGACTCGATCATGCTCACCCGCGCCCCTGCCTCAACGGCGCGGATGGCAGCCGCGAACGCGCCGCTGCCACTGCCAATGATCGCGATATGGCGGTTTTCGTCTTCTCCCGCGACCCGTGAAGACTGGGCAAGCGAAGATTCGTCGTCCCAGTTGCGGGCATCGTAGCCTTGGGCCTGTACCGCTTCGATCAGCGTGGTTTCATCTGTGCCGTCATCCAACTGGACTTCGGCACGGCGCTCGGCATAGGACACCACAGCGCTTGCGCCAGGAAGTGCATTGAGCGCGTCCTCGACCCTTTGGGCGCAGTGCGCGCAGGTCATGCCGTGAATAGCGAGTATGCGTTTCATTTGGGTTCCGGATCGGTCGGGTTTAGCAGGCCATTTTCTTACGCCGATAAACGGCGTAGATCGTCAGCCCCAGGAAAAAGGCCAGCGCGGGCAGCAGCACATAGTCCAAATAGCCCACCAGCGCAGAAAGACCGACGACGCCGAACAGGATCACCAGCACCGGCGTGAAACAGCACAGCGCCGCGATAACGGTGCCTGCAATGCCCACACCGAACAGCTTTTTATTGCGGTCCATGTGGTATTACTCCTTTGGCTTGGACGGATAGCCAGCGCGGGTCGTGGCCGCGGTTAAGTCCGAGACCGAAGCAATCTCCGGATCGAAGGCGACCGTGGCGGTCTTGGACTCGTAGTCCACGCGCACCGTGTCGACGCCGTCGACCTGCTGGAGCGCCTTGCGCACCACAAAGGGACAGGTCGCGCAGGTCATATGATCCACCGCAAGCGTTACGGTCCGTTCAGCCGCCGCAAAAGCGCCTTGTATCCAGACCGTGCCCACCAGCAGCATGGTTGCCACTAAAATCATGCGTTGTTTTCGAACCATGACGATCATTCCTTAGAGAAAAGCCGGCGCGTACCAGGGAAAGGTGAGCAGTGCCGTGACGAGTAATGCGAGCAGCCAGAAAATGAGGCGCTGACGGCGCTTGACCGCCGGTCGGGCGCACGCTGTATCGGA
Organism: Salinisphaera orenii subsp. orenii MK-B5; assembly: GCF_003788635.1. Lineage (GTDB taxonomy): Bacteria > Pseudomonadota > Gammaproteobacteria > Nevskiales > Salinisphaeraceae > Salinisphaera > Salinisphaera orenii. The sequence continues at coordinate 92,493 of NZ_AYKH01000041.1, read as the reverse complement.
ATCGCAACTCGGCCCGCAGCGATACAGCCGCCAACCGGCAAAAATCAGCAGCGCCAGCGTGATAACAACGAATATCGGCCGATACGGTTCCAGTGCAGTGAGCGAGCTCATCCAAGCGCCGCCGACACCGATCGATATCAACAACACCGGCGCTACACAGCACAGGGAAGCCCCGACCGCGGCGAGCACGGCGCCGATCTGGGCCCAGGTGGTGCGACCGGTCGCGGTCGTGGGGTCGTTCATGAAAAGGCTCCGTGCCGGTTCGATAATCGGACGAAGCGCAGCTTAAACGCGGTACTCAGGTACCGTGTCAAGGGCTGGCTGAGTTATTTCAGTCGCGGTGGGACAGCGTCTTGATCAGCGGACAATGATTGGACACTTGCGCGTTCCGGCAGCGATCGATCAGCCCATCCAGCGTGTCCTGCATCGCCGTTAAATCGGCAATGCGGGCTGCCACCAAGGCACGCTGATTTTCCGCAACGCGGCGTACGTCATCGCAATGACCGTCACCCAAAATCAGCAAGTCGCCGATTTCGTCAAGGCTGAAACCCAGGCCCTGCGCGCGCTTGATGAAACGAATGCGGTCAACGGTCGCGCGCGGATAGCGACGATAGCCAGTGGACGGTTTGGGCGGCTGATCGATCAATCCGCGTCGCTGGTAATAGCGCACAGTTTGCAGATTTACGCCGGCGGCCGCCGCGAGTTTTCCGATCGTTAGTCCAGTCTCAGCCATGTCGTTTCAGGTTCAATTTGCGACGCGTAAATACGGTAGCAACAAGACATACGCGATGCGCCGTCACCAGCGCCTATCCAGTCGCGGGCGGTGCAAGTTCAAATCGGACCGACTCGGTGCTGGTAAATTTTGGTGGAGGTTCATGCTTGCCTGTAGTGGGTGACCGATACGGTTTGAACCGTTGGCGACTGTATTCACTGAATGAGCAAATCCTGGCGAGCGTCGCCGCCGAGCATCTGTTTCGCTGGGCATCAAACCACATCGAATTAAGGGTGCCTGATACGACTGCCCGTCAAGTCAATTTCGAAAGGCTTGGCGTGGGTGCCGATCGCTGACTGGGATGGTCCGCTTTGGGTGGAAAGCCGCCACTCGATTAGGTCAACAGATAACTACGCTGACGACAGACGGCGTGTTTCGTCGATCAACACGCGGCATCTCCGTCTGTGATTTAGCCTGCGGCCAACAACCTGGCCCTAAACTCACGCGTGGTCTATCAATCGTTTCAATCCCAGTTGTCGGCAGCACGACGGAATCCCGTACCGGCGTACTGGCCGGCGATACGCCGAAACGTCGGCGCCAGGGCTGGGTACAGTCCGCGATAGACTTCGTGGTACAGGCGGTCGTATCGGCGGCTGGTGTCTGGATCCGGCTCGAACCGCGCTCCATCGTGGACCATGGCGCGGGCGGCCGCGGTGTGGTCGGGGTGCCAGCCGAGCCCCACGGCGGCGTTGATGGCCGCACCCAGGCCGCTGGTATCGTGGGTGTGGCTGCGCTGCGCGGGCAGGCCGAAGACGTCGGCGAGGATCTGCATGGCGGCGTCCGACTGCGAGCCGCCGCCGGCCACGCGCAGGCGCGTCACGGGCGTGCGGGTGCGGCGTTCGATGCGCTCGCGCCCGGCACGCAGCGCGTAGGCCAGGCCTTCGAGAATGGCGCGATAGACGTGGGCGCGGCCGTGAACGTCGGTAAAGCCCACGATCGCGCCGCGGGCCTCGGGGCCGGGGTCGCGCACCCCGGGCGACCAGGTCGGCAGCACGAACAGGCCGTCGCTGCCGGGTGGGATCGGCGCGATGGCCTCGTCTAGGAGCGTTTCGGCGCTGCGGTGGGCGGCGGCCGCGGCTTGGACGGTGTCGACGGCGAATTCGTGCTTGAACCAGGACACGAGCCAGAAGCCGCGATAGATCTGGATCTCGTCGGTGTAGGCGCCAGGCATGGCGGCCGGATAGGCGGGGACGAAGCGCGTGACCTCGCGGTAATCCGCGCGGCAGGTGTTGAGCGTCGCGGTGGTACCGAGCGACACGCAGGCGGTCTCCGGCGTGACGGCGCCGGCGCCCAGCACCTCGCAGGCCTTGTCGGCGCCGGCCGAGAACACGGGCAGCCCCGCGGGCAGGCCGAGCGCTCGCGCGGCCGCGTCGCTGACCTCGCCGAGCACGCCGCCCGGCTCGACCAGTTCAGGCATCTGCCCGGGCGTCGCCGCGATGGCCCGCCATTTCCAGTCCCCCGCCTTCGCCCAGCGCCGGCGTCGATAGTCGAACGGCAGATAGCCGACCTGGGCGGCCACGCTGTCGCGCCAGCGCCCGGTCAGGCGATGAACCAGCCAGCCGGACAGCAGCGGCATGCGCGTGGTGCGGGCATGCAATGTCGGCTCATGCGCGGCCAGCCAGTTCGCCGGCGCGGCGCGCTGGAAGCGCTCGATCGTGCCGGCGAGGCCGAGCAGCGCGAAGACCGCGCGCCAGTGTCCCGGCAGCGCCGGCACGGTGGCGGCCTCACGCTGGTCCAACCACGAGATCGCCGGGCGAAGCGGCGTGCCGTCCTCGGCGGCGAAGACCGTGGTCGCCCGCTGTGTGGTCAGGGCGATGCCGGCGATGCGATCGACCGCCGCTTGCGGCTCATCGGCCAGCGCCCGGCAGGCCGAGACCGTCGCCTGCCAGAACACCTCGGCCTCCTGCTCGGCCCAACCCGGTTCGGGGGCGTGGTACGGCGGCTCGATCGGGACCTGGGCGCGGGCACACAGCGTGCCGGCGGCGTCGAAGACGAGCGCCCGCACGCTCTGGGTGCCGACGTCGATCGCCAGCACGCGATCGCGCGCGCTCATACCGGAGCGTGCACCGCGCGCCAGTGGGCGAGATAGCGCTCCCGCTCCTCGGCCCAGCGCGCGGCGTCCCAGCCCAGCGCGGCGCGGCACAGCGGCTCGATGGTCGCCAGCTCGGCCGCGCCGCCATCGGGCAGCAGCAGGCCTACGCGGGTCCGGCGCAGCATGAGATCGTCCAGATGCTCGACCGCCTCGAAGGCGAGCGCGCAGCGCAGCTCGCGCCGGCAGTAATCGGTCACGCCCACCCGGGCCTCGTCGTCGGGCGCGGCCGCGAGCCGCGCATACGCCGGGCCGTGGCGGGAGGCGCGGCGCCCGGCGGCATCCACCGCCACGCCCGGCAGCCGCTGCTGGACGATCGGCGACGCGGGATCGGCCACGGCACGCCGCCCCAGCGCCTCCCCGACGCGGGCGAGCACGTCATGCGCGGTCACGCGGAAGGTGGTGAGCTTGCCGCCGGTGACGGTGATCAAGCCGCGTTCGACGTCGATGGCCGACTCCCGCGATTCCTCCGAGGCCGAGGCGCCCGGCTGCCCGGCCACCACCGGGCGCACGCCGGCAAAGGCCGACAGGGCATCCGTCGCGGCGAGCTCGCGGTCCGGGAAATAGTGCCGCGCCGCGGCGATCAGATAAGCCGATTCGGCCGCGCTCATCACCGGCGGCGCGTCCATCGGCGCGTCGTGGTCGAGATCGGTGGTGCCGAACACCGTCGCGCCCTGCCAGGGCACGGCGAACAGCGGCCGCCGATCGTCCGGATGAAAGAGCGTGACCGCCTGCGCCACCGGCAGGGCGTGAAAGGGAAAGACGAAGTGCGAGCCCCGCAGCGGCCGCAGCTGCGGCGCGCCGTCGACCTGCGCGCGCAGCGCGTCGCTCCACGGTCCGGTGGCGTTGACCACCGCGCGGGCGCGGAGCGCGAAGGTATCGCCCGTGATGCGGTCGGCCGCGCGGATGCCAACGACCCGGTCGTTCTCGAGGATCGGCGCCTCGGCGCGCACGTAATTGGCCGCGGCCGCGCCGTGTGCGCGCGCCTCGATGAGCACGCGCAGGGTGAGCCGCACGTCGTCGGTCACGGCATCGCGGTAGACGAAGCCGCCGGTAAGCGCCTCACGGTTCAGATCCGGCATCCGCCAGGCGAGGTCGTCCGGGCGCAGATAACGCGAATAGCGCTTGCCGGCCATCAGGTCGTAGGCGGCCAGCCCGGCGCCGAGCTTGATGCGCCCCGGCCGGTCGTGGGCATAGACCGGCAGCAGGAAGTCCAGCGGGTCGACCAGGCCCGGCAGGTCGCGCATCAGGCGCTGGCGCTCGCGCACCGATTCGCGGGTCAGCCGCCAGTCGCCGGCGGCGAGATAGCGCAGGCCGCCGTGCACAAGCTTGGACGACCAGCTCGACGTGCCCGAAGCGAAATCGTTCTGCTCGACGAGTGCGACCGACAGCCCCGCGCGGGCCGCCTCCAGCGCCACGCCGGCGCCGGTGATGCCGCCGCCGACGATCACGAGATCGAAGCAGCGGTCCGCGGCCGCCTCGGCGAAGTCCTCGCGCCAGCCTTCAGCCCACATGATCGTCCTCCCAGAGCTTGTGCGGGTTCATCATGCCCTCCGGATCGAGCTCGGCGAGCGCGGCCCGCATCAATCGCCGCCCCGAGGCGCCGGTTTCGGCGGCCAGATAGGGCGCGTGGTCGCGGCCCACGCCGTGCTGGTGGCTGATGGTGCCGCCCCGGGCCACGATCGTCCGGCTGACGTCGCGCTTGAGCCGGCGCCAACGCTCGATGTCGGTGGCGTGGTCCGGCCCGCGCCGCCAGATCACGGTCATGTACAGGCTGCAGCCGGCGGCATAGACGTGCGACAGATGGCTGAAGGCCAGCGCGCGCTCGCCGTGGGCGTGCAATGCCTCGTGGGCGGCCTGCTGCATGGCGCTCACGGTCGCGGTGGCGCGCGACCAGGGCACCGCGGTCTCCATGGTGTCCACGCAGTAGCCGGCCTCCCACAGGCCGTTGCGCAGATAGGCCCCGGCGAAGCGGCCGGCGGCCCAGGCGCGGCCGAGGGCGGTGCCCACCGCCACGCCTCCGGCCGCACGGGCCAGCGCCAGCGCATCGGCACGCGCGCGCCCTGCCTCGCGCCGGCTGCCGGTGACGCCGAACAGCATCATCACCGGCCGGTCGCCCAGGCGGCGCCAGCCGAGATAGCGGCGCAGCCAGGCGATGGCCGACTCGTGGCCGGCGATGCGCAGCTGGGTATCGGTCTCGTCGGCGTTGGAGACACGCAGCATCGACACCGCCACCCCGGCCTGGCTGATCGCCCGCGCAGCGGCGAGCCCCGCCGCCCAGTCGCCGAAGAACACCGCGTGGAAGCGCTCGTGTTCGGGCGTGGGCGTGACGTGCACGCAGGCCTCGGTGAGCACGCCGAGCCGGCCCTCCGAACCCAGCACCAGCTGGCGCAGGTCCGGCCCGGCCGAGGAGGCCACGCGCCCGCCGACCTCGAGTTCGCCGCCCGGACAGGCCAGCCGCGCGCCGTGGAGACAGTGCTCGATGCGGCCGTAGCGGCGCGACTGCTGGCCGGCGGAGCGGGTCACGATCCAGCCGCCGAGCGTGGAGTATTCGAACGACTGCGGATAGTGGCCGAGCACGAAGCCGTGGGCCCGCAGCTGGGACTCCACCAGCGGCCCGGGCGCGCCGGCGGCGATTCGCGCGAGCCGGTCGTGCGGGTCGATGTCCAGCAGCCGCACCTGGCGACTCATGTCCAGCGAGATCACCGGCCGGCCGTCGTCGACCACCTGCAGATGCCCGACCACGCTGGTGCCGCCGCCGTAGGGGATGACCACCGCCCCGGCGCGTTCGGCCGCGGCCAGCACCGCCCGCGTCTCGGCGTGGTCGCGCGGCCGGGCGACCGCATCCGGAAACGGCCCGACCGCGCCGTGACGCAGTGCCGCCCAGTCGGCGAAGCTCTGGCCGTGGGCGTGGCGCAGCCGCGATTCGGCGTCCCGGTCCCAACCCGGCCTGGCCGGCAGCCGGGCCGCCGGCACCCCCGCGCAGGCCGACGCCAGACTCGCATCGCCGCCGCGATCGCCCTCGCCCAGCCGCTGTGCGAGAAACGCCCACGCCGCCTCCGGCAGCGGTGTCTCGCGGCGCGCCTCGCCCCAGCCGTTCCATCGCCGCATTGCCCGATCTCCGCCGCTCGTGTGCCGTCGCGACCAAGGCTATCGGATTCTGAAGTCACAAAAATTGACTCGACGCGCACGGCCCGATCTCATGCCGACATGACACACCACGCCGCCACGACACCGCGGCCGACCGTCGCGGCCTCGATGCTGCGCTCACTGCATGGCTATCTCGCCGCCCGCGGCCATGATGCCGACGCCCTGCTCCAGGCCGCCGGGCTCGCCGCCCGCGATATCGCCGACGCCGAACGCGCGATCGAGGCGCGCCACTACGAACGGCTGCTGCAGGCGGCGATCGTGGCCAGTCACAACCCGCTGCTGGGGCTGGAATTCGGCATGGCGGTCCACCCCGAACGCTGGGGCGGGCTCGGCCGCCTGCTCGTGCACTGCGCCACACTCGGCGAGGCGATCGCCTTCCAGACGCGCTATGTCCACCTCGTCAACGCCGCCGGCCGCACCACCATCAGCGAGCACGACGGCGAGACGACGATCGAATGGCGTGACGCAGAGCCCACGATGCCGGCGCTGGTGGAAGAAGCCTTCGCGGCCTGGGTGGGTTTCGCCCGCTGGGCCAGCCAGCGCGACCGGGCGCCGATCGCGGTCAGCTTCCGGCACCGCGCGCAGGGCGATCCCGCCGTCTATCGGGCCTTTTTCCGCTGCCCGGTCCATTTCGAGGCGCCCGGCCATCGGCTGCGCTTCGACTCGGAGCTGCTTGCCGCGCCGCTGCGCTCGCCGGATGCTGTGCTCGCCACAGCGCTCGCGGCCCGGGTCGACACCCGCCAGGCCCGGCACGACAGCCATGCCCTGGTCGCCGCGCTGCAGGACTGGATTGCCGCGCGGCTGGCCCACGGCGCGCCCGGCCTGGCCGATGCCGCCGCCGCCATGAACCTCGGCGAACGAAGCCTGCAGCAACAGCTGCACGACGCCGGCACCGGCTTTCGTCAATGCGTGGACGACACCCGCCGCCGGCTCGCCGAGCGGCACCTGCGCGACGCCTCGCTGTCGATCGGCGATATCGGCCTGCGGCTCGGCTTCTCGGAGCAGAGCGCGTTCCAGCGCGCCTTTCGTCGCTGGCACGGCCTGCCGCCCGCGGCCTGGCGGCGCCGGAACGGCTGAGCCGATCCAGAGCCTGTTGACCCTTCATGCGAGCCCGCGCCAAGCGCCTCCTGAAAATTGATTAGGGGCGGGAAGACGAGGCGTCGTGCGCGCCGCGCAGTCGTTCTGCACCAGCGTGCGACAACGCTGGATTGCTGCACGATAGCGCCTGGCCCGAAGGGTTGGGCCGCTCATGAAACAACCATGGGCGCGCTGCGGCGTTGCCAGTCTGGATCGTGGCTCGCCACGATCGGCGACTCGCGCCTTGCAGAACACGATTTGAGCTCTCCAACGCGGTGCTCATATGAGGTGTTAGCGGGCCCTAGCCGAAGACCAGCCGCAGCAGCGGCAGGCCGCCGACCGTACCCAGCGGGCCCGCGAGCGCCAGCAGCCACGGCCAGCGCCCGGACAGCCCCCGCGGCAGCCGCGTGAAACGGCCGTCGCGCACCTGCAGCACCACCACGGCCAGCGCCAGCATCCAGGCGACCCCCAGCCAGCGCGCATAGTCCACGCCCACCGCGAACAGCGGCAGCACGCCCAGCGGCACGAGCGCCCACAGATCGAGACGACGCGCGTTGGCGCGGTACGTGGCCACGAACGCCGCGACGATACCCCCGACGGTGGCCATCAGCAGGCCCACCTCGAGCGGCGAGAACAGCCCCTGCCCCAGGCGGCCGGCAACATAGCCCGCCGCGGCATCCGAATCCCGCAGCCAGACGAACAGGGCGTTGCGATTGGCCGGCGTCAGATGTTCGGCCAGACTCGCGGCGAGCGCGTCGTGGCCCGGCTCGTAGCGGCCGAACACCATGATGACCGCGACCGTCGGCACGCAGGCGACCAGCACCGGCGCGCCTCGCGTCAGCGCGCGGCGGAACTGCGCGGCCGGCGCCGCGTCCGACGCGTGGGCCGCCGCCCCGGCCGCAGCCAGCACCAGCGGCACGCCGTAGAACAGAAACGCTTCGTGAACCAGCAGCGCGAGCACGCAGACCGCGGCGGCGGCCCAGACCCGCTGGCGACGAACGAGCCACACGGCGGCTGCCGCCAGCAGCAGGTTAAGCTGGTCGTAGCGGGCGAAATCGTAGCCGAAGGCGAGAAAGGTCGCCGGCGAGGCGACGACGAGCGCAGTCAGCCCGCGGGCATCGGCCGGGGCCAGACACGCGCGGGCCGTGCGCAGCATCCGGGTCATCACCGCGATCAGGCCGGCGGCCACGGCGACGCCGAACGCCAGCGCCGCGATGCCGCGCACGGGGTCGGGCAACGGCGACAGCAGCGTGCCGACCAGGCCACGGCGCACGAAGCCGTGGGCCACGTAGTCGACGTGAAAATGCAGGGCGTTGAAGCCGCTGAACAAGCGGACATCGCCCGCCGCCAGCGCGGCGACGAACTGGACGCCGAACCCGGCGGCGAATAGCAGTGCGGCGGCCTGCCCGGGCCGGCGCTCCGCCCGGGCACACGCGCGCGCGAGCGTGTCGTTCAGACGGCGCCGCCCAGACTCGTCGGCCGGGCGGTGGTCAGACGCGCCAGATCGCGCACGGCCACGGTCAGGTGGGCGTGACCCGGGCGGTCGATCGCCTGCAGTTCGGCCATGCGCGCGGCGACGTATTCGATGGTGCGGCGGTGGGCCTCGCGCCAGTCGTCCAGCGGTGTCGGCCCCGGCATGTCGAGCACCTGGGCGGCGATCTGCTGGTGGATGCGGTAACTGTCGCCGCGCAGCCCGGCCCGGGCGAGCGCGGCCCAGCGGCCGTCCGCGCCGAGGTCGTGGATCGCATCCTGCAGCCAGGCGACGCCGAGCTCGTCGCCGACGGCGTAGTAGATGCTCGCGACCTCGCCCACGTCGCGGCCGCGGCCCTCGGCCAGCGAAACCACGTCGAGCACGCCGCCGCCGGCGTCCGCGCTGGCGATGCGGGCGGCCAGCGCCTCGTCGAGGCCGGCCTCGGTCCAGGCCTCGAAGTCGGCCTGCCAGTGCGCGTGGTAGCTGCCGGCGAGGAATTGCGGCAGATCCGCGAGCAGCCGGCGGGCGTCGGCGCCGAAGCGCTCGATCAGCGTGGCCATGTCGCCGTCGATCTCCGGCGTGGCCAGCCACCAGCTCATGACGTGCTTGAGCAGCCCGATGACGATCTTGTGCAGGGCGTACTGCTGTTCCGTGGGCAGGCGGTTGTCCAGTGCCTCGATATCGTGGAACAGGGCTTCGCCGTCCAGCCAGGCGTCGGCCAGCAGATAGGCCCGCACCGCCGCGTCCATGCGGCTGCCGAAACCGGCCGGCAGCCGGTGGGCGGTGGCGATGCCCAGCCGATCCACCATCTGGTTGGTCACCAGCGTGGTGATCAGCTCGCGCTTGAGCCGATGGCCGGTCACGGCGTCGGGGTGGCGCTCGGCCAGCGCCGCGGGAAAGCCGTCGGCGAGCGTGCGTTCCAGCCACGGATCGTCCGGGAGATCACCGGCGACGACCGCCTCGGCCACGGCGATCTTGGCGTAGGAGACCAGTACCGCGAGCTCCGGCCGGGTCAGCCCCTGACGGCTACGCAGGCGCTCTTCGATCGCCTCGTCGTCGGGCAGCCGCTCGAGGCGCCGATCGAGTACGCCGTCGCGCTCCAGCGTGCGCATGTAGCTCACCTGCTCGTCGAAGCGGGTGATGCTGTCCGCGGCCATGAGGCTGATCTGCTGGGTCTGCAGATAGTTGGTGCGCAGCACCAGCTCGACCACGTCCGGGGTCATCTCCGCCAGCAGTGCGTTGCGGTCGTCCCGGTCGAGCCGGCCGGCGGCCTCGACCGCGCCCAGCGCGATCTTGATGTTGACCTCCAGATCGGAGGAATCCACGCCGCCGGAGTTGTCGATGGCGTCGGTGTTGAGATAGCCGCCGGCCAGGGCGTACTCGATACGCCCGGCCTGGGTCAGGCCGAGGTTGCCGCCCTCGCCCACGACCCGGGCGCGCAGCTCGCGGCCGTCCAGGCGCACGCTGTCGTTGGCGCGGTCGCCGACATCGGCGTGCGACTCGGTGCGCGCCTTGACGTAAGTGCCGATACCACCGTTCCAGAGCAGGTCCACCGGCGCCCGCAGGATCTCGCGGATGAGCGCGTTCGGCGTCAGGCGCCGGTCGTCTATCGCCAGCGCGGCCCGCGCCTCGGACGAGAGCTCGATGGTCTTGGCGCTGCGCTCGTAGACGCCGCCGCCGGCCGAGATCAGCGCCGGGTCGTAGTCGCTCCAGGCCGCGCCGGCCGCCTCGAACAGGCGCTTGCGCTCGGCGAAGGTGGCCGCCGGATCGGGATCCGGGTCGATGAAGATGTGGCGGTGGTTGAAGGCCGCGACCAGGCGGATCTGCTCCGAGAGCAGCATGCCGTTGCCGAAGACGTCGCCGGCCATGTCGCCGATGCCGACCACCGTGAACGGCTCGCGCTGGATGTCGCGGCCGAGCTCGCGGAAGTGGCGCTTGACGCCCTCCCAGGCGCCGCGGGCGGTGATGCCCATGACCTTGTGGTCGTAGCCGGCGGACCCGCCGGAGGCGAAGGCGTCGTCCAGCCAGAAGCCGTATTCCTGCGACAGGCCGTTGGCGATGTCCGAGAAGGTGGCCGTGCCCTTGTCGGCGGCGACCACCAGATAGGGGTCGTCCGCGTCCAGGCGCACCACCCGCGGCGGCGGCTCGACGGCGTCGCCCACCCGATTGTCGGTGATGTCCAGCAGGCCGCGGATGAAGATCTTGTAGCCGGCGATGCCGCGCGCCTGGCGGGCCTCGCGCGTCTCCTCGGCGGGCGTGTCCTTGAGCACGAAACCGCCCTTGGCGCCGACCGGCACGATTACCGCGTTCTTGACCATCTGCGCCTTCATCAGGCCCAGCACCTCGGTGCGGAAATCCTCGCGCCGGTCGGACCAGCGCAGCCCGCCACGGGCGACCGGACCGCCGCGCAGGTGCACGCCCTCGACCTCGGGGGCGTAGACGAAGGCCTCGAACATCGGCACCGGGCGCGGCAGTTCCGGCACCCGGTGCGGGTCCAGCTTGATGCTGACGTAGGGCTTGGACCGGCCGTCGGCGTCGCGCTGGAAATAGTTGCTGCGCAGGGTCGCCGTGACGACGCCGTGGAAGGCGCGCAGCACGCGGTCGGCGTCGAGGCTGGCCACGGCGTCGAGCGCGGCGAGGATATCGTCCTCCGAGACCCGCTCAGCGGCGCCGTCGGGGTCGAAGCGCTGCTCGAACAGGGCCACCAGGTCGGCCACCAGTTCGGCGTGGGCGGCCAGCTGCATCTGCACGTAGACCGGCGAGAACGGCAGCTCGGTCTGCAGCAGATAGCGCGTGACCGTGCGCACCAGCACGACCTGGCGCGGCGCCAGACCGGCGGCGATCACCAGCCGGTTGAGGCCGTCGTCCTCGGCGCGGCCGGCGACGATGTCGGCGAACGCTTCGGCGACGTAGTCCGCGCGCTCGCCGGCGGCCAGGCATTCGGCCTCCGGATGCTCGGCCTCGTATTCGTGGATCCACTGGCGGTCGTGCCCGGGGCGAGCCACGGCATACGGCCGCTGGGTGTGCACGGACAGGCCGAAGTTCTCGAGGATCGGCAGCACCCGCGACAGCGTCATCTCCGAGCCGCCGCCGTAGAGCTTGAGCGCCACGTCGCCGTCCCGCGTGAGCCCCACGAAACGCAGCACCGGCGGCGCCTCGGCGTCGAGCCCGGCCAGCAGGCGCGCGTCGGCGACCGCGGCCTCGGCGTCGAAGCGCTCGCGATAGCCGATGTCGAAGGCCTGGGCGTAGGCGGGCATGAGCGTGCCCGCATCGCGGGCGGCGGCGGCGAAGCGATCGCTCCAGTCGCGGGTGGCGGCGATCAGGTCGGCTTCGAGACTGCGGGCGTCGATGCCGCCGTCGACCGGGCCGTCGGTGGCGATCTGACAGTGCACGCGCACTACCGCACCGCGCAGGAACTGGGCGTCGGTCTCCTGGGCGCTGCCGTTCAGACGGCGCTCGAGTTCGCGCACGATGCGGTCGCGCAGTTCGACGGTGTAGCGTTCGCGCGGCAGGTAGACGATGCAGGAATGAAAGCGCTCGTAGCGATCGCGGCGCAGGAACAGGCGCAGGCGCTCGGTCTCGCGCATGCCGAGCACGCCGATGACCGTGTCGTAGAGCTCGTCCTCGGAGGACTGGAACAGCTCGTCGCGCGGGAAGGTCTCGAGGATGTAGCGCAGGCTCTTGGCCGCATGCGAGCCCGGACGCAGCGCGGCCCGCGTCATCACATGGCGCACCTTCTGGCGCAGCAGCGGAATATGGCGCGGGCTGGCGGCGTAGGCCTCGCCCGAGAACAGCCCCAGAAAGCGATGCGCGCCGACGACGTTGCCGGTCTCGTCGAAGCGCTTGATCGCGATGACGTCCATGGTCTCCGGGTGGTGGATCCAGGCGCGCGCGTTGGCCTTGGTCACCACCAGCACCCGCCCCGACTGGCTGTACTTGTCCATCATCGCCGCCGGGGCGACATAGCCGTCCGGGTCGATGCCGGGGCGATCCTCGCGCAGCAGGCCGAGACTGCTGTCGGGCACGTCGACCATGCTGTCGGCGTCGCCGCCGGTGGCCACGACCTCGCGGCAGCGGTAGCCGAGAAAGGTGAAGTGATCGTCGGCGACCCAGCGCAGAAAGGCCTGGGTCTCGGCGCATTCGTCGGGGTCCACGCCACTCGGTGCGGTGTCCAGATCCGCCATCACGCGCTGAAGCTGGCGACGCATCGGATGCCAGTCGGCCACCACCCGCGCCAGGTCGTCGAGGCTGGCGCGGATGCGGGCCTCCAGTGCGGCCACGTCCAGCCCGGCGGGCGCGGCGAACTCGATGCGGATGACGGATTCGTCGTCAGCGTGCTCGTTGGCGCCCGCGTGACTCGGCGGACCCGCCAGCCGGCCGTCGGCGTCGCGGGCGACCCGCACCACGGGGTGGATCATCCAGTCGATCTCGGCGCCGGTCTCGCGCACGGCCATGCCGAGGGTGTCGACCAGAAACGGCATGTCGTCGATGACCGTCATCAGCGCGGTGTCGCAGCGGCCGTCGCCGTCGGTCAGCGGCTCCACCGCGATCCGGAACTCGCCGTGCCGCCGCGGCCGGGCCAGCAGCTCGAACTGCTGCCGCGCGGCGGCGAACAGCGCGGCCGGCGAGCGCGCGGCGAGCGTGTCGGCGGCGATACCGTCGAAACAGATATCGACGAAGGCGACGAACGCGCCGGCCTCGCCGGCCTCGTCATGCGCCACCGCCCGGGCGTGCAGATCCGCAAGTAGGGTCGCCGTACTGTTCATCGCGCGTCATCCGGTTGTCGGTCCGTCCCGATTAGTACCTTATTTCGCCTGGTTCTGTATCGTCACAGTGCTTCCGCCGCATCATGGCGGCGCATCGGCAGGGGCTGCAACGCCGCGTCGGCGCGTCGGGCGGACGCGGCCGCCGGCACGACACGCGCCTCTCTAGCGCTGCGCCGCACGGTGGCGGCCCGCCGCGCGTCTCGACGCGCTGTGTATCCGGGCCGTCCCGCTTTCGCCGACGACAAAAGACCCGACCGGCGCGTGAACCTCCGCCGCGGCGTGCGGCGCCGCCCCGCACCCGGCGCGGCGGGCCGGCGCGGGTCAGCGGGTGTCGGGCTGGGTGTCCGGGTCCGCGGCCTGAAAGGCGGCCATGGTCATGCAGGCGCGATAGACGCGGCGGATGGTCGGATAGTCCGACAGATCGACCTGATAACGTTCGGCCAGCGACACCTGGGGCACCAGACAGACGTCCGCCAGGCTCGGCCGCTCGCCGAAGCAGTAGCTGTGCGCGTCGTGCTCGCGGGCGTGGCCGGCGAGAATGGATTCCATCGGCCCGAAGGCCTTGTGGATCCAGTGCTCGAACCATTCGCGGCGCTTGTCATAGGGCACGCCCATGGCGTCGCGCAGATAGCGCAGCACGCGCAGATTATTCAGCGGGTGCGTGTCCGCGATCGCGATCTGGGCGAAGGAGCGGATGCGCGCGCGCTCGGCGATGTCGCCTTGGATCAGCGGGCGTTCAGGATAGCGCTCCTCGAGATATTCTAGAATGGCCGACGACTGGGATATCACCAGATCGTTCTCGGCCCACAGCGCCGGGATGAGCCCCTGCGGATTCACGTTCAGGTACGACAGTCGATCGCCCCTGGCATGGTCCAGATCCGTGAGGATCGACTTGTAGGACACGCCCTTGTAGTTGAGCGCGATGCGCACCCGGTGCGCCGAGACGCTGCGATGGTGAGTGAACAGCTGAAGCATGAGCCGGCGACCGTTTTCGAACGCGATTGACGCCCGATTCTAGCAAACTGACTGCCCTGCCCCACCCATGACCATGGCCCATCACCCCGACAACACGCCGGCCACGCGCAGCGAGATCGAGCGCAACGTGCTGCTGGTGACCTACGTTCTCTACGGTCTGGCGTTCTTCGCCGGCGTCACCGCGATCGCGGGCGTGATCATCAATCACGTCAAGATCGGCGACCGGCGCGACGGCGTGGCCTGGACGCACCACCGCTGGCTGATGCGCACCTTCTGGTTCGGGGTGCTCTGGTCGCTGGTCTGCCTCGTGCTGGCCGGCGTCGGCATCGGCCTGGTCGGCTATGTCGTGCTCTGGATCTGGTTCGTCTACCGCATCGTGCGCGGCGTGCTCGCCTTCGCCGAACACCGGGCCATGCCGGCGCCATGAACGATATCGACCATCCGCGGCCGGCCGCCGGCGCCGGCGGCGCCGGTGTGACCTTGGGCTACCTCACCGCCGCCGCCGTGCTCGCCGCCCTCTGGGTCGGGGTCGGCGTGGTGCTCATACCCGTCATCGCCGTGCTGGCCATCCCCCACGGCCTGGCCACCGGCGGCGCCGATCCGGTGATCGCCGGCCACCACCGCTGGCTGATGCGCCATCACCTGTGGTCCGCCGCCACCCTGCTGCTGGTGCTGATCGCCCCGCTGCTGGCGATCCCGACACTGCTCGACACCACCATGACCGTGCTCAACACGATGGCCTACGCCCCGCACCCGATGGAGACGCTGGCCGCCGCCTGGCCGGAACTGGGCATCGGCACCCTCATGCTGGCCGCCTTCGTCGCCATCGCCGGCTGGCTGATCGTCACCCTCTGGCTGAGCGTCCGCCTGATCCGACGCTGGCTGCGCTGGATGGATCGAGCCCCGGCGTAGCGCCGGTGGATGCCGGGGCCGCAGGCGGCTCAGCGTCGACGCAAGCCGGCAGCGCACGGTGCCGTGGCCACGCAGCCGTTGTGTTAATGTCGCCGAAACCCATTTGCCGGACTGTGCCGAACGGTACACCGCGGTGCGATGACCGGCGTGCGGACATCACGCCGCGCACGCGCAGGCCGGGCTCCGGAGGTCGTACTTGGGTGAGCCCACCCCTTCACAGACGCCGCGGTTCGCGAGACTGACCGAGGATTTCGAAGCGACGCTCGAGCGCCTCGAGACGGCGCCCCGTTTCTCCAAGTTCAACCATCAGTCCCAGCTGCTGGCCCGCGCGCGGAAGCTGCTGAGCGATCCCGCGGGCATCGCCGCGCTGTACGCTCACGCCGGCCGTTTCGACGCCGCCGGGGTGTTCCTCGGCGGTGACTGGTACGACCCGGCCGATCTCCAGCCGGGCCTGGCCGGCAGCACGCTGCGCGCCGGCGGCGCCAACGCCACGCTGGAGTGTCTGAGCGAACTGCGGCTGCTGGCGATCGCCCAGGGCGAATGCCGCAGTGCGTCGATGGATGCCGCCGGTGCGCGCAGTTTCCTCGAGCAGGTGCTGGCCGCGAACCTCGATCTGCTGTTCCCGGTCGCCACGGAGGAAACCCGCGAGGCGGATCCGGCGATCGGCGAGCGCGTGCGCACGCTGTTCGAATTCATTCTCGAGCGCATCGGCGCGGCCACGATCCTCAACGCGCTGGTCATCGAGGTCGAGCGCGTTCTGCTCCAGCGCCCGATCATGATCCAGCGGGCGGAGGCCCTGCTGCGCGCGGCCGACCGGGCCACCGCAGAGCTGCCCGAGGACGACGCCGCGGCCACCCGGGCCCGGGCGTGGATCCACGCGCTGAAGGGGCCGAGCCGTCTGTCGCGGGCGGGCAGCCGCGACGACTATGTCGCCGCGCTCGCCGCGCTGGATACCAACGCGCTCGCCGAGGAGGCCCAGACCTTCGGCGATGCCATGGCGCGCACCGGGCTGGTGTCCGCACAGCACGCCGATCTGCTGTGCCATCTGGTGGACCGGGCGCCGGAGCTGGTCGGTCCGGCGCTCGCCCTCAACGCCGTCGGCAAGGTGAGTCTGGGTGCCCATCAGACGCTGATCTCGGAGCTGATCCAGTTCGCGATCCGACGCGAGACCGCGCGCTCGATCTACGGTCTGTCGAAGCTGCTGGAACAGGGCATGACCTTCATCCGGCCGGTGCTGCCGGGCCTGCGCCGGCTGATGGTGCTGGCGATCAATCCGGAGGTGGCGGCCACGCTGCGCGAGGCCAGCGAATGGACGGATCCGCCGGACGCCAACGTACTCCTGCTCGCCGGCACGCTGTCGGTGCTCGGCCAGCCGCGCGGCGTGGATCAGGGGCTCAACCCCACATGCCAGTCGGCCCGGGCGATCAGCCTTTGGGCCCAGAACGATGTCGGTTATCTGCTCGAACTGATCGCCTACGCCGCCCGCGAGAACGATCTCGTCCTGCAGTTCGAGGGCCTCAACATCCGCGCCAGCGAGCTGACCTTCGGTCTGGCGACGGAGCTGCATACCGAACTCGATCCGGTCTCGCTGCTGCTGACACCGCACCTCGACCGCATCTACATGGAGATGAGCCGCCACACGATCGGGCGCATCGGCGACGGTCACCGCTGGGTCAACCCGGAGCTGCACGGCTGGTGGGTGCATCGCGGCTTCGGCGAGCTGATCGACACGGCCACCGGCACGGTGACGCGCTGCGACGATTTCATCCGCGATTTCCACGCCGCCTATCATCCGCTCTACAACGGCGGTCGGGATCTGGTCTATGCCCAGCCCTGCGGCATCGCCACGACGAACCATCAGGGGGCGCTGGTGGGCTGGCACGCGATATCGATCCAGCGCGTGGCCTTCGATCCGGCCGGGGAATGGCGCGTCTACTTCTTCAACCCGAATCGCGACAAGGAGCAGAACTGGGGACAAGGTATCGTCACCTCGACCCACGATCACGGCGAACTGGAAGGCGAGTCCTCACTGCCCTTCGAGCAGTTCCTGGCGCGCGTCTATGTCTTTCACTACAAGACACGCGAGACCGGCGACCCGGCGCGGATACCCGCGGACGCCGTGGCGCGCGTGCGCCGGCGGATCGCCGACAGCTGGGCCGCCGACATGCCCTGGAACGACGAGCAACCTGTGGACATCGACGCCGCCGGTGACAAGGCATGAACAACCCGCTGCTGATCTATTACGACTACGCCATGCTCGGGCACAATCCACACGGCTGGGACCCCGAGCATCCGGAGTGGACGGATGCGGTCAAGGCGATGATCGCGATCCAGTACCCGGACGCCCAGCTCGAGTCCTATGCGCATCCGGAGCGCCCAGAACGCCTGACCGCGATCGTCGATCGCCTGCTCAAGGCCGCGGTGGACAACGTCCGCTGGGCGCTGCCCCTGCCGGCCACGCCCACCGAGCTCGAGCGCGCGCACACCGCACAGCATGTCGCCTATATCGAAGGTCTGGAAGGCGAATCCGGCTGGCTGGCCAAGGACACGACCGCCGTATCGCCGTTCAGTGTCGCCGCGGCGCGTCTGGCCGCCGGTGCCGGCGTCAGCGCTCTGGAAGCCATTGCCCGCGGCGAGGCAGAGCGTGCCTTCTGCATCGTTCGTCCGCCGGGCCATCACGCCCCGGCCGACCAGGCGATGGGCTTTTGCCTGTACAACAACGTCGCGGTGACCGCCGCGCATGCCCGCGCCGCGCTCGGCTACGAGCGCGTGCTGATCTGGGATTGGGACATGCACCACGGCAACGGCACCCAGGACATCTTCTACGATGATCCCGGCGTGCTGGTGATCGACAGTCATTGCGCCGCGCCCTTCTACCCGGGCACCGGGCACCTGGAGGAGACCGGCGCCGGCGACGCCACCGGCTACCACCTCAATGTGCCGCTGCCGCCGGGCTTCGGCAACGCGACGCTGATCGACGTATTCGAACAGATCGTCCACCCCGCAGCCCAGGCTTTTCGCCCGGACCTGATTCTGGTCTCCGCCGGTTTCGACTGCCACTACCTGGATATGACCTGTGCGATGGACGACACCGGCTATGCGGTGCTCGCCCAGCAGATGGCCGCGCTGGCGGATTCGCTGTGCGGGGGCCGGCTCGTCTGTGTGTTGGAAGGCGGCTACAACGCCCAGGCCCTCGCGGACAGCACCCATGCCCTCGTCGGCGCCCTGGCCGGCAGCGCGCCTGTCGCCGCGGTCAACGTGCTTGCAAACGATCCGGGCCGCGCCGCCGTGACCGAAGCCGCGGCGTACCACGCCGACAACCTGGCCGCGCTCGCGCGCTGATTCTCGCGCCACAAAAAAACCCCGCCCGGCCGAAGCCGGAGCGGGGTTTCGCTATCGGGGTGGCCGCCGATCAGAGGTAGAAGTCCAGCTCCTCGTTGCGCTTGAGCCAGTCGCGCATGCGGTGGGCGTTGTCGCCGAAATAGAAGATCAGGCCCCAGTGGGTGCCGAAGGCATTGCGCTTGGTCACGGTCTCCTGCAGGGGTTCCGTCAACTCGTGGAAGTCGAAGTACTCGTGCTCCTCGACCTCTTCGGGAATCGCGAGCTTGCTGACCACGCGCTTGCGCGGATAGACGCCGAAGCAGCCGGCATAGCCCTTCGCCCCCGTAACCGGCTCGGGGAAGAAGTTGCGCACCTCGTCCTCGGTGGTCTTGGGATCGAACACCAGCATCGAGGCCTGATAGGCGTTGAAGCCGTAGGCGCGCTCGATCAGCTCAAAGGCCTTGAAGCCCGGCGGCCGATAGGCGACCTCGCCGAAGTACATGGTGCCGTCGGAGGTCACGAAGTACTCGGGATGGATCTGGCCGAACTTGATGTCGAAGGCCTCGATCAGCAGTTCGATCTGCTTGGTGATCAGGGCCCGCCAGGATTCCAGCTCGGGGGTCGCCGGCACGAAAACCGAATAGCCGAGCGTGACGTATTCGGAGATGTTGAGGAACTGGATCTCGCCGTTCCAGATCCAGGCCTCGACCGCGAACTCCCAGCCGTCGAGATGGCTTTCCATGAGCAGCGGATACTCGGCCTCCGGGATCTGCTCGATCTCCTCGGCGGTCCGGATCATCCGATGACCGAGACAACCCGCCTTGTCGAAGGCCTTGAGGTGGATCGGATCGTCGACGTCGCCGTCGAGCTTGAGCAGCGTCTGGTTGACGCGCTTGAAGAAACGATAGACGTCGTCCTTCTCGTGGGCTTCCTCGAAGATGCCCACGCGAATGCCGCCGAGCTGGGCGCGGCGCTTCATCAACGCCTTGTCGCGGAACAGCACGGCCTGGCCGTGCAGGCGCGGGTTGCCCATGAGCACGGCGTTGATCGCGCCGGCCCATTCGACGACCTCCTCGAACAGCGGCACGGCGGCATCGACGCCTTCGTCCCGCAGTTTTTCGGCAATCTCCAGCGAACGGTCGTTCAACCGCTCGAAGTTCCACGCCATGTAGGGGATATCGTGCTGCTTGCAGTAGTCCTCGGCCCACTCGGGCGCGACGACGATGTAACGGCGATCGAAACGCTCGGCGGCCTCGATGGCGCCGAGAGACCAGCCCAGCAGGGCGATATAGCCCTTGTCCGGATCCTTCTCGCTCATGGCTTTCCGTTGGTCAATGGAGTTCTTGATGACGGTAGCACACTCTCATTCGCACCGACGGCGGCCGCACCAAAACGCATGGAACGCGCACTGAATAAGAAGGCTTAATCGATGAAATGCGGTGATCGTGACGACACGACTTGCGTGAACACCCCAACGCGAGGCAGCCCGCGAGTGCCGCGGCGCGTCAGGCGCCCGGCCACAGCCGCGCTGCGCCGCGCACGCCCGAGGCGGCGCCGTGCTGCGCCGGACACAGCGGCGTATCCACCTGATCGGCAAAGACGTGCTGCGCCCAGACCTTGGGCACCTCGCTGTACAACCAGCGGATCTGCGACAGCCCGCCGCCGATGACGATCACATCCGGATCGAGCAGATTGATGACCATGGCCAGCGCCCGCGCGACCCGCTCGAGCCAGGCCTTGAGCGTGGCGCCGGCCAGCCGCTCGCCGGCTTCGGCCCGCTCGACGATCTCGTGCGCGCTCAGTTCGTGGCCGCCGCGACGCATGTGGTCGGCCGTCATCGCCGGCCCCGACAGCCAGGTCTCCAGACAGCTGTCCATGCCGCACCAGCAGCGCGGCGCACTGCGGACCTCAGCGGCCCGCGCCCAGGGCAGCGGGATGTGCCCCCACTCGCCCGCCACGCCGTTGCAGCCGGTCAGCAGGCGACCGTCGATGACCACGCCACCGCCGACGCCGGTCCCCATGATCACGCCGAAGACGCTGGCGTATCCGGCTCCGGCGCCGTCGAGAGCCTCGGACAGCGCCAGACAGTCGGCGTCGTTCGCGATGCGCAGCTCGCGCCCGATCGCGCTCTGCAGATCCACCGCCAGCGGACGGCCGTTCAGACACTGGGAATTGGCGTTGCGCAGCAGCCCGGAACGCGGGTCGACGCTGCCCGGCGTGCCGATGCCGACGGGCAGACCGGTGACCGCGACATCCTGTTCCAGCGCCTGCACCAGATCGACCACCGCGGCCACGGTGGCGTCGTAATCGCCCTGCGGCGTGTCGACGCGTCGCTGGCTGCACACCTGATCGGCGGCGTCGATGACCGTGCCCTCGATCTTGGTACCGCCCAGATCGATGCCGAGCCGCAGTCCCGACGTGGCGCTCATCGACCGCACCCGGCCGATACGGCGCGGGCCGGCTTCCTCCGGGCCACGCCAGGAGCGACTCGATCGATCGTGGACAATGTCTTCATGCGCCGTCCCGGCCGTGCCAATGCGTTCGTCATGTTAGCGCGAGCCGTCCCTACGGGCACAGCCGCGACCGGTGCAAGACCCGCAGCACAGGCCGTCGGAGTCGGAGCGTCACTGATCCGCCGCTCCGACCCGCGACCAACCCGCTTGGATTCAACGGCGCCGATCGCTCGGCCGGCGCGACGCGGAACCCCACCGTCCGCTGCACCGCGGGTACCGAACTCCACCTCGCCGGCTTACCGCACGTTCGGCCCGCGTGCCCACCGACACCACATGGAGAGCGCCTCGACGCCGGTTCTGCGGCGCTCCATCGGCGTCGAGCGGCCGACGCCCGGCTGCCGGCATTCGTGGCAACCGGCCGCTGCTACCAAAACTGAACCCCGAAACAGTCGGATGTCACGGAATCTTCTTATAACGCGACCTCCAGCGCCAGGTTGCTGAGCCGAAAGTGGTTTCACTTGGGCCGTGCCCCGGCCCGGCGTGGCCGCGCCGCGGCCGTAGCGTGGTCGCAACATGGGCTCGCCACGCTGCCCCAACCAACGGAAAAATCAGGGAGACAGCCGTGACCTCATTCGGACGAGCCGGACTCGCCGCGCTCACGCTGGGCGCATTCGCGCCCGTCGTGCATGCCGCGCCGGGTCTGTTCTTCAGCGAGTACGTCGAAGGCAGCAGTTACAACAAGTCGCTCGAAATCTACAACCCGACCGATGCCGCGGTCGACCTGGACGACTACGCGATCGCGGTGTATTTCAACGGCTCGGCCGACGCCGGCGCCACGATCGCGCTAGAAGGCACGATCGAAGCCGGCGAGACCTTCGTGTTCGCCGACCAGCGTGCCGACGCCGTCGTGCTGGCCGCGGCCGACCAGACCTACGGCGGCTCGCTGTACAACGGCGACGATACGATCGCACTGCTCGACGACGGCGCGCCGGTCGACGTCATCGGCCGCATCGGCGTCGACCCCGGCTCGGCCTGGGGCTCGGGCAGCGTCTCGACGCGCGACCACACGCTGCGCCGCGATACGTCGGTCACGAACGGCCGCGCCGACGGCGACACGCCCTTCGATCCCGCCAATGAATGGAGCGGCTACCCCGCCGACACCTTCGCCGATCTCGGCACGTTCGGCGAGTCGCAGCCGCCGAGCACCGTCGCCTTCGGCAGCTGCGGCGACGACGCCACCGCCATCCACGCCATCCAGGGCCCGGGGGCCGATTCGCCGCTGGTCAACGAGATGCACGTCGTGGAAGCGATCGTGACCGCCGTCTACGGCGGTTCGAACGGTCTCGAGGGCTTTTTCGTACAGGCCGCCGACGGCGCCCACGACAGCGACCCGCGCACCTCCGAGGGCCTGTTCGTCTACACCGGCGACACCGACGACATCGCGGCCGCGGATTTCGCCACCGGCCAGCGGGTGCGTCTGCGCGGCGAGGTGACCGAGTTCAACGGCCTCACCGAACTGCGGCGCACGGACCGGGCCGCGGTCTGCGGCAGCGGCTACGCCGTGTCGCCGTCCCTGCTGGCCCTCCCCTTCGCCAGCCCGGACGCGCCGGAAGCGCTAGAGGGCATGCGCGTGACGCTGCGCCAGCGTCTGACCGTATCCGGCAATTACACGCTCGGGCGTTTCGGTGAAGTCGTGCTCTCGGCCGGCGGTCGCCTGCAGACGCCGACCAACGTGGTCCCGCCCGGCGAACCGGCTCGCGCGCTGGCCGAGCTCAATGCGCGCAATCGGCTGGTGCTCGACGACGGCCTGTCCACGGAGAACCCGGATCCGGTCATCTACCCGGCGCCCGCGCTGTCGGCGTTCAACACGCTGCGCCTCGGCGACGCGGTCACCGGCATCGAAGGCGTGCTGAGCTACGGCTTCGGCGACTGGCGCGTGCAGCCCACGGCGACCCCGGTCTTCGACCCGGTCAATCCGCGGCCGACACCCGCGGTCCTGCCCCAGGGCGGCAACCTGCGGGTGGCCAGCGCCAACGTTCTGAACTTCTTCAACGGCAACGGCCAAGGCGGCGGCTTTCCGACCGCGCGCGGCGCCGACAGCCCGGAGGAGCTGGCACGACAGCGGGCCAAGCTGGTGGCGGCCATCACCGCGCTCGACGCCGATATCGTGGGCCTGATGGAAATCGAGAACGACGGCTACGGCCCCGACAGCGCGATTCAGGAACTCGTCGACAGCCTGAACGCGGCCGGCGACAGCGACGCCAGTTATGCCGTCGTCGATCCGGGCAGCCCGCGACTCGGCGCCGACGCCATCGCGGTGGGCCTGATCTACGACAGCCAGCGGGTCCGCCCGGTCGGTGAGCCGGCGACCCTGACCACCACGCCCTATGTGACCGGCAACCGCCAGCCGATCGCGCAGACCTTCGCCGCGCCCAACGGCGGCCGGGTGACCGTCGCCGTCAACCATTTCAAGTCCAAGGGCAGCTGCCCCGGCGGCGACGATCCGAACGCCGACCAGGGCGACGGCCAGAGCTGCTGGAACGTCCTGCGGACACAGGCCGCCGAGGACCAGATCGACTGGCTCGCCGACGATCCGACCGACGGCGACACCGATCAGGTGCTGGTCATCGGCGATCTCAACGCCTACGCCCAGGAGGACCCGATCACCGCCTTCGAGCGGGCGGGCTACCGCACGCTGCTCGAGCGCAGCGACGACACGCCGGCCACGACGTATGTCTTCGACGCCCAGAGCGGTGCGCTCGACCACGCGCTGGCCAACGGCGCGCTGCAGGATCGAGTCCTGGCCGCGGTGCCCTTCCATATCAACGCGGACGAGCCGCCGGCTCTGGACTACAACATCGAGTACAAGTCGCCGGCCCAGATCGGCAGCTTCTACAACCCCGGCCCGTATCGGGCCTCCGATCACGACCCGGTCGTGATCCAGCTCGACCTCGCTGCGCCGCAATGAACGCGGCGACCCATACGACCCCGCTCACATATTCATCGACCCAGGGAGTACAGACCATGAACCGCTTTCTTTCCACCGCCGCCCTGACAGGCGCCCTGCTGTTCGCCTCCGCGGGCGCCCAGGCCGGGATGATTCACTTTTCCGGTGCCGTGACCGGCTTTGCCGACCTCGGCGGCAACCCGGTGGCGACTCCCGTCTCGTCGTTCGCGGTGGGCGACGCCTTCAGCGGCGTACTGGATGTCGCCGACGAGGCGCTGGCGCCCGGCGCAGCCTTCGGCAACGCCGACATCCGCGACTACCGGTTCAGCGTCGGCGATACCGCGCTGACCAACGACCGCACCTCCATCGCCGGCACGCTCGGCCCGAACGGCCTCGGCCTCGACGACTTCCTGGCCTTCACCGGCATCTCGGCCCTCGGACCCGCGTGCAGCTTCTGCAGCGCCGAGATCACCGAGGACGGCTTCACCATCGACCACTTCACCGCCGGCGGCCGCATCCTCGGCGACCTGACGGCCACCGTCGAACTCAGCGCCGCCGACGTTCCCGCGCCCGGCGGCGTGCTCGGTTTCATGGGCCTGGCCATGATCGGGGCGCTCGCGCTCGTGCGCCGGCGCGATATCGACGGCTGATCGAAGGACCGGCCGCACGGGCCCGCGTCATCAGGCGCGGGCCTTTTTCGTACATGCCGATCAAAGTGGCGGGATGCCGGGGAGAGCTCGCTCGGCGGGGCCGTTGGCATCGCGCCTATCCGGCCGCCGCTACTACCTCGCGTGAGGGGCCGTGCGCTCGAACCGCGGTCCGTTCCGGCCTAGCCGTTGACCACGCGGCGCCTGTTCCTCGACCGCTTGATCGCGTACATCGCCTCGTCGGCGCGGGCGAGCACTGCTGCGCAGTCGCGCTCCCCCGGCGAGGAATTGACCGCACCGATGCTCGGGCCGGCATAGTCCAGCCCGGCCACACCGAGGTCGAATGTGCCGGACGTCACCTCGGACAGGCGTTCCCGCATCGCCGCACGGCCCGCATCCGGCGTACCGGAGGAACAGGGCCCGAACACCACGAATTCGTCGCCGCCGATGCGGGCCACGAAGTCGCCACCGCGCAGCGCGTTCTGCAGCTTCTCGGCGATCGCGATCAGAAACCGGTCGCCCGCATCGTGGCCGTAGGCGTCGTTGATCTGCTTGAAGCCGTCGAGATCGATGAACGCCAGATGGAGGACCTCGCCGCGACGTTCGGCGTTGGCCAGCGCCCGATTCAATTCGCTGACCATGGCTCGACGGTTCGGTATCAGCGTGAGCGGATCGGTCAGCGCGAAGGCCCGGTAGGAGTCGTGCTCGCGCCTGAGCGTCTCGAGCAACTGCTCGCGTTCGATATGACGCCCGATGAGCTTGGCGAACACCCGCATCAGGCGGCGCGCGTCGGCCGCTTCCGGCACCCGCGTCGTGCTCGCGCCGCACACGTGCCGTAGACGCGATCGTCGCCGATCGTCACCGGTTCGTTGACGTAAGTCACCAGACCGAGCTCGCCCGCCGCGGCCGAATCACCCCAGCGCGTCGGCACGTCCGTGGCCCAGGTCACGTCGTCCTCGAGCGCGCGCTTGCAGAGCGTGTCGCCCCAGGGCACCGTCAAGCCTTCGGCGACCGTCAGATCGCCGCTGTTGCGTGCGAACAGGATATCCTGGATGCCGCGGTCCGTATCGATTCGCGTCATATAGGTCGATTCGAGCCCGCTCACGCGTTCCAGAATCGACAGAAACGGGCGCACGAGCGCCTCCAGATCATCGCTCTCGACCGCCGTCGCGAGCTGCTCGAGCACCTCGTCCATCGTCTTGTCCCCTCGGTTATGTCGGCACTTAACCGATTGCCGGCGGCGGGCGCATCCCCATGGCCCGCACGCCATCGCGGCGCTGTCCGATGGATCGAACAGCCCGCCGTGCTCTCGCGAAAACACTATCAATCCCCGTGGCGCGGCGCGAACGTCATCGGGATTACCTTGCATCGCCGGCCGGCCGATGCCGCAAGCATTGCGGCATGGCACAGGCTACGGCCGGGAAACACGCATTGCCGGCGCTCGACCGGAAGCGGCACCGCGGGTCAGCCCGAGTGTCACGACGCTCGCGCTATCGCCTGATCGATGCGGTGCGGTCCCAGATCGGCGGATCGCCCACCGCTTCCAGCACGTGATCCACAAACGCCTGGACCTTGCGCGGACCGAGACGCGGGGCGGCGTAGAGGATGTGCACCGAGCGCACCTCCGGAGCCACCTCCCACTGCCAGCCGCCCAGAAGCGAAACCAGACTGCCGCTCTGGAGTTCCCGATCGATGAGCCACGTCGGAAACAGGACGATGCCCTGACCCAGCACCGCGGCGTGCCGCAGGCTGGGCGCATCGTCGCTGTACAGCGAGCCGTCCACATCCAGGCGCTGGAATGCCTCCGCGCCGTGCTCGCGCCAGTACCAGTGCTGGCGACCGTACTCGCCCTGGTAGCGCAGGCAATCGTGTCCGCGCAGCGCCTGCGGCGTATCGGGCCACCCGCAACGGCGCAGATAATCGGGGGCGGCAGCGACCACATAGCGCATGGGCGCCAGGGTGCGGGCCACCAGGTTCGACGCCGTCAGCGGGCCGACGCGGAAGGTCACGTCGCTCGCGCTGTACACCGGATCGACGATGTGGTCTGTCAGCCGCAGTTCGGTCCTGATGTTCGGGTATCGCTGTGAAAAGGCCCGAACGAGCGGCACGACCTGGCGCTCGCCAAAGGCGACCGGGGCATTGATGACCAGCATCCCCGTCGGTTCGTCATGCGCGGCCCGCACCGCATCCGTCGCCTGATCGAGGTCCGCGAGCAGCGGGCGGATCGCCTCGATATACCGCGCGCCCGCTTCAGTGAGCGCTACGGCCCGCGTGTGCCGGTGAAACAGCGTCTGGCCCAGACTGCGCTCGAGTGCCGCAATCTGTCGCGACACCGAGGACACCGCCCGATGGCTGCGATGCGCGGCGGCGGTGAAACCGCCCGTATCCACGACCAGACGGAACGTCCGCAACGCGTTGAGATCCAGATTGCTTTTCATGCAACAAATAATTGCAAAATTTGCGCTTGTTGCAAGAGCCGATCGGCGGACAATCGACATCCATCCACTCCAACCGGCGGTTTCCGCCCGGATCGATCTCATGCAGAAAGGCAACGCCCTAGTCGTCGGCGCCACCGGCATCACCGGCGGCAACCTCGCGCAGTATCTGGTCGCCAGCGGCTGGACGGTCTATGGCCTGTCGCGCCGCGCCGAGCGCACCGGCGGCGTCATCCCGGTCGCGGCCGACCTGCTGGACGCCGACAGTACGGCCACGGCACTGAAGTCGCTGCCGATCACCCACGTGTTCTATTGCACCTGGACCCAGCGCGACAACGAAAAAGACAACGTCGAAGCCAACGGTGCGATGATGAACAACCTGTTCGCCGCGCTCGACCCGGAGCGGCTCGAACACATCTCGCTCGTGACCGGCACCAAGCAGTACCTCGGTTCGTTCGAGGCCTATGGCAGCGGCCGGGTGGAAACACCCTTTCGCGAGTCGGCCGAGCGCGTGCCCGGCCCCAACTTCTACTACACGCTCGAAGACATCATGCGCGATGTCGCCGAACGCTACGGCATCGCCTGGAACGTGCACCGCCCGCATACCGTGATCGGCTATGCGCCCGGCAACATCATGAATATGGGCACGACGCTCGCGGTGTATGCCACGATCTGCCGCGAGACCGGCAAGGCGTTCACGTTCCCCGGCTCACAGGAGCAGTGGCACTATCTCACCGACCTAACCGACGCGCTGCTGCTCGCACGTCAGATGGAATGGGCCGCGCTCGCGCCAGGGGCGGCCAACCAGGCATTCAACACGGTCAACGGCGATGTCTTCCGCTGGCGGCGCCTGTGGCATGAGATCGGCGGCTACTTCGGTGTCGAGGTCGCCGACTGCCCCGACACGCCGCGGCCGCTCGCCTCGCAGATGGCGGGCGTCGAAGACACCTGGCGCACGATCGCCCAGACCCACGGCCTGATCGAACCGGATGTGACGAAGCTCGCGTCCTGGTGGCATACCGACGGTGATCTGGGCCGTACCCAGGAATGCGTGAACGACATCAACAAGTGCCGGAATTTCGGCTTCCACGCCCACCGCGAGACCCGTTCCGTGTTCTTCGACCTGTTCGACCGTCTCGCGGCCGAGCGGATCATTCCACCGATACGCGCGTAGCACCCGATCGCGCGCCGAACCGGTTCGGGTCACGCGGCGGTACGACAGACCGGCACAGGCCGAGCGCGGGCCGATGGATACAAGCCCGGTCTGTCATCGCCGTGCATTTCAACGGTCGCGGCCGAGTCGGCTGCGGCGTGATCGACGCCGGCGCCCGTACGGGACACGTCGCGTGATCCAAGGCGGCCGCTTCGGCCGCCGATGGCCCCATGGCACACTCGCGGGACCGAGCCAACCGGTTCCCGACATGCCAGAATTGCGGCCGTCGATTTCACTCGCCGCTCCGATCCCGCCATGACGCCGATACCGGACGACCGCGACCGCCTGATCTTCGCACTCGACGTGGCCGACACCGAGTCGGCCCGGTCGCTGGTCGTGCGTCTGGGCGATACCGTGACTTTCTACAAGGTGGGTCTGGAGCTGGCGATGTCGCCCGGCTACTTCGAGCTGGTGGACTGGCTCAAGGCCCGGGGCAAGAAGGTGTTCGTGGACGTCAAGCTGTTCGACGTGCCGGCCACGGTGGCGGCGGCGGTGACGCGGCTGTGCGCGCGCGACGTCGACTTCATCACCGTGCACGGCAATCAGGGCATCATGGCGGCGGCGGCCGAGGCGCGCAGCGGCAGCGCCCGCATCCTGGCGGTGACCGCCCTGACCAGTCTCGACCAGGGCGACCTCGACGACATGGGCTTTGCCTGCGACATCCCGACACTCGTGCTCTCGCGGGCGCGGCGCGCGCTGGCGGCCGGCTGCGACGGGGTCGTGTCCTCCGGCCTGGAGGTCGAGCGGCTGCGCGCGGAAGCACCCGAGCGGCTGATCGCGGTCACGCCCGGCATCCGACCGGTGGCCAACGACGAGCGCGCTCCGGACGACCAGAAACGGGTGATGACGCCGCGCCGCGCCATCGCCTCCGGGGCCGATCATCTGGTCGTGGGCCGCCCGATCCGCGAGGCCGCGGACCCGGCCGCGGCGGCCGCGGCCATCCAGGACGAGATCGCGGCCGCGGTGGCCGAACGCGGCGACTGACCGCACGCCTATCGGCCGCCGGTTCGGGACCGGTAAACTGCCCGCCAGAATCGTCCGTCGGCAGCCACTGCCGGCCCCAAGAGCCCTTTGCATGTCACACGATCGCCTGCTGCGCGCGCTCGCGCGCGAACCCGTCGACGCCACGCCGGTCTGGCTGATGCGTCAGGCCGGACGCTATCTGCCCGAATACCGCAAGCTGCGCGAACAGGCCGGCAGCTTCCTGACCCTGTGCCAGAACCCGGAGCTCGCCTGCGAGGTCACGCTGCAGCCGCTGCGGCGCTTCGACTTCGACGCCGCCATCCTGTTCTCGGACATCCTCACCATTCCCGAGGCCATGGGCCTGGGCCTGCATTTCGTCGCCGGCGAGGGGCCGCATTTCCATCATCCGGTGCGCACCCCCGACGAGATCGCCCGGCTCACCGTGCCCGACATCGATCGCGAGCTCGGCTACGTGCCGGCCGCGGTCGAGCTGATCCGGCGCGAGCTGGACGGGCGCACGCCGCTGATCGGTTTCGCCGGCAGCCCGTGGACGCTGGCGACTTATATGGTCGAGGGCGGCCCGTCCAAGAACTACGCCCACATCAAGAAGCTGATGTACGACGCGCCCGAGGCGCTGCACCAGCTGCTGGACGTGCTCGCGCGCTCGGTCGCGGCCTATCTCAACGCCCAGATCGCCGCCGGCGCCCAGGCGGTGCAGATCTTCGACACCTGGGGCGGCGTGCTGACCCCCGCCGGCTATCGCGAGTTCTCGTTGGCCTACATGCAGGCGATCGTGGACGCGCTGGAGCCGGCGCCGGACGGCAGCCGCGTGCCCGCGATCCTGTTCACCAAGGGCGGCGGGCCGTGGCTGGAATCGATGGCCGATACCGGCGCGGCCGCGCTCGGGCTGGACTGGACCATCGACATCGACGCCGCCCGCGCCCGCGTGGGCGACCGGGTCGCGCTGCAGGGCAACCTCGACCCGGCGGTACTGCACGCCCGGCCGGCGGTCATCCGTGAACACGTGCGCGACGTGCTGGCGCGCTTCGGCGACGGTCCCGGGCATGTGTTCAACCTCGGCCACGGCGTCACCCCGGACATCAAGCCCGACCACGTCGCCGCGCTGGTCGACGCGGTGCACGAATTCTCGGCCCGCTGATGGCGGGCGCGCAAGCCGGGCGCAGTCCGACGGCGGGCCGGGGACGGGCGGTTGGCGCGACGCGGCGCAGGCGCTACATTGCCGTCATGACCGTCACGACGCCGCCGGACGCGCCCCGATGAAACGCTGGCTCGAACCCCTGCGCGGCGCGATCGCGGTCGCGGGCATGGTGCTCGTCACGCTGCTCGGCTTCATCCCACTGCTGCCCGCCAGCCTGGTGAAGCTGGCCGCGCCCTGGCCGGCGGTGCGCACGCCGGCCACGCGCGCCGTGCTCTGGGTCGCCCGCTGGTGGGCGCGCGGCGTCAACGCCGTCATCGTCGGCGTCTCCGGCACCCGGGTGACCTACGACCAGCAGGTGCCCGACGATCCGGACGGGCGCTACGTGCTGATCTCGAATCATCAGTGCTGGGCCGACGTGATGCTGCTGTGCCACGTGGTCGAGCCGCAGCTGCCCTTCCCGCGCTACTTCATCAAGGAGCGGCTGCGCTGGCTGCCGGTGGTGGGGCTGGCCTGCTGGGCGCTGGATTTTCCGTTCATGAAACGCCACAGCCGGGCCGAACTCGAGCGCAACCCCGATCTGCGCAACCAGGACATGGAGACGGTGCGCCGCGCCTGCGCGGTGTTCCGCGCATGGCCGGTCTCGATCGTCAACTACGCCGAAGGCACCCGCTCGACCGCCGCCAAGCGCGCGGCGGCCGGCTCGCCCTACGCCGCGCTGCTGCCGCCCAAGGCCGGCGGCACGGCCTTCGCCATCAACGCCATGCGCGACGTGCTCGACGGCGTGCTCGACATGAGCGTGGCCTACGTCAATACGCCCGAACCGCGGTTCTGGGATTTTCTCTGCGGCCGGATCCCCGAGGTGGTGATCCGCGTGCGCCGGCTCGATGTCCCGCGCGACCTGTTCGACGGCGACTACAGCGCCGATCCCGAGTACCGCGAGCGCTTCAAGCGCTGGCTGGAAGGTGTCTGGGCGGAAAAGGACGCCGAAGTGTCCGCGCTCCAGGATCCGCGTCAGTCCGCGACCCGCTTCGACCGGCTCGGCGACTCCCGATGACGGCGGGCGTGGCCTGGATCACCGGCGCCAGCTCGGGCATCGGCGCCGCGCTGGCGGTGGAACTGGCCGGGCACGGCTGGCAGGTGGCCGTGTCCGGGCGCGACGCCGAGCGACTCGCCGCGGTCCGGGCGCGGGCGCCGGCGGCGATCCACCCGTTCGCCCTCGACGTGACCGATGCGGACGCCAACGTCACCGTCGCCGCCGACATCGAACGCCGGCTCGGCCCGATCGACCGCGCGGTGTTCAACGCCGGCGTGGGCAGCGGCTTTTCGGTGGATCGCTTCGACGCCGCCGACGTGCGCGAGCGCATGCACGTCAACTACGGCGGCGCGGTCAACGGCATCGGCGCGGTACTGCCGGCCATGCGCGCGCGGGGCCGCGGCCAGATCGCGCTGACCGCCAGCGTGGCCGGCTTCCGCGGCCTGCCGGACGGCGCGCCCTACTGCGCCTCCAAGGCGGCGATGATCGCCCTCGCCGAAGGGCTGGCCCTGGATCTGGCGCCGCGCGGCATCGACGTACGCGTGATCACGCCGGGCTTCGTGCGCACGCCGCTGACCGACAAGAACCGCTTTCCCATGCCGTTCATCATCGAGCCGGACGATGCCGCCCGCCGGATCCGGCGCGGGCTCGACGGCCGCGGCTTCGAGATCACGTTTCCGAAACGGCTGTCCTATGTGCTCAAGACGCTGCAGCGGCTACCCTATGCGTTGTACTTTCCTCTGATCCGGCGCATCGCCGGAGGCCGCTCATGAAAACGCTCGTCTGGCTGATCGTCATCGTCGTCCTCGTGGTCGCCGCATTCGGCATCCTGCAGTGGGTGCGACGCCAGATCGCCTCCAGCCGCGAGGATCTCAAGCACGTCGACCGCAGCAAGCTGCGCGATCTCGACGACGACGCCTGGGCCGAGGAGGAGCGCGACAAGGACGACTGGAAGCGCTGACGTGGACACGCTCGAGCGGCTGCAGCGCCGGGTCGCAGACGAGATCCCGCTGGCCCGGGCGGCCGGCATCCGGCTCGCGCTGGACGCCGACGGCAGCGTGCGCGCCGAGGCGCCCTTCGACGCCAACCGCAACCTGCACGGCACGGTCTTCGGCGGCAGCCTCTATGTCGTCGCCCTGGTGGCCGGCTTCGCCCAGACGCAGTGGCTGGTCACGAGCACCGGCCTCGACGCCGCCGTGGTCGTCCAGCGCGCGGAGACGCGCTATCTCGCCCCGCTGCGGCGTGCGCTGACGACGCGCATGCAGCTGCCCGAGGCCGCCGCGCTCGCCCGCTTCGTCGACGCCGTGGCGCACCGCGGCCGCGGACGTCTTGAACTCACCGTCCGGATAGCCGACGACGACGGCGACACCGCCTTCGAGTTCGACGGCACGTTTGTCGCCACCGCCGCGCCCGGCGTGCGCAACCCCCGCGACGAATCGGGGTCATAGGGGAATGGCCGCCGAGATCGCACGCTGGCTCACGCCGTGGGAGCCCCTGTACTGGCTGATCGCCCTGTTCGCGATC
This sequence comes from Salinisphaera orenii subsp. orenii MK-B5, assembly GCF_003788635.1. GTDB lineage: Bacteria > Pseudomonadota > Gammaproteobacteria > Nevskiales > Salinisphaeraceae > Salinisphaera > Salinisphaera orenii. The sequence goes on along the minus strand of NZ_AYKH01000041.1, from coordinate 59,586 downwards.
GTGGCGGCCTGCTATGTCCGCGGGCTGGCGCGCCGCCGACGGGCGCGCGACGTGCTGCCGGCGATCGCGTTCTTCGTGGGGCTGGCGTCCATGTACACGGTGATGCAGACCCATGTCGACTACTACGCCCAGTACATGTTCTTCATCCACCGGGCCCAGCATCTGATACTGCATCATCTGGGGCCGTTCCTGATCGCGCTGTCCATGCCCACCGCCGTGCTGGCCGCGGGTGCGCCGCTGTGGCTGTCGCGCGGCATGCGCGGGCTCGGCGCCCTGCCGCCGGTTGCGGGGCTGTATCGCGTACTCCAGCATCCGGTGATCAGCGCGGCCCTGTTCGTCGGCCTGATCTATTTCTGGCTGTGGCCGTCGGTGCACTTCACGGCCATGCTCTCGGCCCGCGACTACTGGCTGATGAACCTGTCGATGGCCGTCGACGGGCTGCTGTTCTGGTGGTTCATGCTGGACCCGCGCCGGCCCGGCGCCACGCCGACGACCTATTCCATCGGCCTGCGCATCATCGTGCTGTGGGCGGTGATGCCGCCGCAGATCGCGATCGGCGCCTATATCGCGCTCGCCCCGGACACCGTCTACGACGTCTATGCCGTCTGCGGGCGCGCCTTTCCGATATCGCCCATCGTCGACCAGCAGCTCGGCGGCCTGATCACGTGGATTCCGGCCGCGATGATGAGCGTGGTCGCCACCCTCATCCTCCTGCGGCTGGGCTTCGTACACGACCGCAGCACCGCATCGCCGACCGAGCCCGCCGTGACCGCTTCCCGACCCGATGAGCGCCAGACCGTATGAACCATCGCCTGCCCCGCCGCCTGTTTGTCGTGTTCGCACTCGCCGCGACCGCTCTGCTCGCCGCCTGCAGTGGCGGCGAACCGGAGTACAACGCCCACGACATCGAAGGCGTGATGCCGGATCTCGCCTTCAATCTGACCGACGAGAACGGCAACGCCGTCGAGGCCGACGACTATGACGGCAGGCTCAAACTGCTGTTCTTCGGCTACACCAACTGTCCTGACATCTGCCCGGCCACGATGGCCCGCATCCGTGCCGCGCTCGGGGGCCTGGACGACACGACCCGCGAGAACATCGACGTGCTGTTCGTCAGCGTCGACCCTGAGCGCGACGACCCGGAACGCCTGGCGCAGTTCACCTCGAGTTTCGGGCCGCGCTTCGCCGGGCTCACGGGCAGCCAGGAGCAGCTCCAGACGCTGTCCAAGCGCTACCGCGTGACCTACGGCTACGGTGAGCCCAACGACAACGGCTTCTATCTGGTCTCGCACAGCAGCGCGATCTTCGTGTTCGGCCCGGAAGGCAAGGCACGGCTGCTGGTCAATCAGGAACAGAGCGTGGACGCACTGCGCGCCGATCTGAAGAAACTGCTCGAACGCGTCGACTAGGCCTGTTAACGCTTACTGCGAGCCCGTGCCAGGCGCTTCCTGACAATGGACCATGGGCAGCAAGACGAGGCGTCGCGCGCGCCGCGGCATCGCCAGTCTGGATCGTGACCCGCCCCAATCGGCGACTCGCGACTTGCCGCACACGCTATGCAGTCGCCAACGCGGCGTTGGCATGGTGTGTAACAGGCCCAGGAGCGATACGCCCGTTCCGGCCGCACGGATCGCACTTCCGTCCCGAGCGCCGCGAACGCAGGCGCCGGGCCGGACGCGGCGAGGCTGCGACGCCGCCTCGGCCGGCGGAGATCTTCCAGGCCAGGCTTTCTTACGGCATTGCTCCGGGCGCGTGCGCACGACGGCGAGTGCAGCGACGCGCCGGGAAACGACACCTCACAGGCTTCAGCGGGCCGCGCCCGCATTCCGGGCCGCACCCGCAACACACCCGGCTCAGCCGCTTTCGGCGAAGGTACGGCGTTCGCGTGCCCTCGGCACGTTTCATCGCCCTACGTGCCGGCCCGCGGGCTCGGGCGTCGGCGCGAGCGCGGCTGACCGATCGGAGACGGCCCGAGTGACTCAGCTGCTCGAGGGTTCCCGCCGGCCGATCTCGCTCTGCAGCTCGGCGTGGCGGCGCCGGTCGAGCGGGAAGTGCCACATCAACGCCACCACGCCGAGCTTGATCGCCACCGGCAGCAGGCCGTAGAGCACGGCGAGCGTCCACAGCGCGGTGGCGTCGTTGTCGCCGCCGGCCTCGAAGCCGGCCAGCCAGAGCATCGGATAGGCGATGCCCAGCGCGATCGCGAAGGCCAGCTTGGTGGCCATGCCCCAGAGGCCGAAGTACAGCCCCGCCCGGCCGTCGCCGCCGGCCGCCGTATCCTCGTCGATCACATCCGCCTGGATCGAAGCCGCGATCGCCTGATCCACGCCGAGGCAGCTGCCGCCGAGCACGCAGATCAGCCCGTAGCCGATATAGTCGCCCTCGCCCAGCGTCACCGTGAACACGAACACCGCGCTCACCCAGAGCATGGACGCGCACCAGAGCCGATGCTTGGACCAGTTGCGGCCGATGCGCAGCCACAGCGGCAGCCCGAGCACCGCGGAGAGAAAGTAGATGGCCAGAAAGACGCCGCCGGTGACCTCGCTGCCGCCAAGAATGCCGATCACGAAGAACAAAAACAGCGCCGCCGGCAGGCCGTTGGCCGCGCCGTTCAACAGATAGGCGATCAGCAGGCGCCGGAACGGGGCGTTGGCCGCGAGCAGCCGCCAGCTCTGCGCCCAGCGGATATGCGAGGCCCGGCTTCCCGCGGGCTCGGGCACGCGCCAGATGAACAGCGCCGTGGCCATGGGCAGGGCCACCAGCAGAAACACCGCGATCGCCGCCAGCCCCGCGGCCGCGTCGCCGGCCGCGCGCTGGGCGAGCGCCGGCAGCAGGATCGCCACCAGCGTCCCCAGCACGAAAAATCCCTCGCGCCAGGCGGTGATACGCGAACGCTCGTCGTAGTCCGCCGAGAGTTCGGCGCCGAGCGTGGTGTAGGGCAGATAGATCAGGGTCCAGCCCAGATAGGCCAGCATGCTCCAGACCAGCAGGTAGGCCGCGCCCGCGTCCGCGCCAGGCACGAACAGGAACCAGGCGGCGAGCATCAACAGCGGCGCGCCGAGGGCGATGAACGGCCGGCGCCGGCCGAAACGCGTCGTCAGGCGATCCGAGGCGGTGCCGATGAGCGGGTCCGTGATCACGTCGAACAGGCGCGCGGCGAAGATCAGCACGCCGACCAGGCCGGTGTTGAGCGCCGACATCTCCGAATAGAACGGCGGCAGATACACCGTCAGCGGCAGACCGAGCGCGGCCAGCGGCAGACCGAGTACGCCATAGGCCGACAGCATCGGCCAGCGATAGCCGACCGCGCTCATCGGGCGCTCTCCCCGATCGGACGCTCGAGCGCGATCTGCATGAGATCGATGTTGCCGGAGGTGAAACCCGCCGCGCAGTAGGCGAGATAGTAGCGCCACATGCGCAGGAACGACGCCCCGTGCAGGGCCTCGATCTCGGCGCCGCGCGCGACCACGCGCGCGTCCCAACGCATGAGCGTGCGCGCATAGTCGCGGCCGTGGAAGTCGCGTTCGCGCACGTTCAGCCCGGCTCGGGCGGCCTCGCGCTCGAACACGGCCGGCGAGGCGAGCATGCCGCCCGGAAAGATGTACTCCTGAATGAAGTCCACGTTCGCGCGGTAGTAGTCGAAGCGGCTGTCGTCGATCGTGATCGCCTGGATCGCGGCCCGCCCGCCGGGTTTGAGCGCGCGGAAGATCGCACCGAAGTAGTCCGGCCAGTAGCGCTCGCCCACGGCCTCGTACATCTCGATGGAGACGACGTGATCGAAGCGCTCGTCGACGTCGCGGTAATCGCGCAGCTGGAAGTCCAGCTGCTGTTCCAGCCCGGCCTCGGTCGCGGCCCGGCGGGCGAAGGTCAGCTGCTCGGTGGACAGCGTCAGACCGGTGACGTGGCAGTCGGCCTGGCGGGCGGCGTAGCGGGCGAACCCGCCCCAGCCGCAGCCGATCTCGAGGATGCGGTCGCCCGGCTGCACGTCGAGCCGGGCCAGCAGGCGCGCGTACTTGCGCCGCTGGGCGCTCGCCAGATCCTCCTCCGGATGCGCGAACAGGGCCGAGGAATAGGTCCAGGTCTCGTCCAGCCAAAGGCCGTAGAAGTCGTTGCCCAGATCGTAGTGATAGGCGATGTTGCGCCGCGCGCCGCGGCGCGAGTTGCGGCGCAGGCGGTGCCGCACCGCACTCATCGCGGTATACAGATGCTGCAGGCGCGAGAAATCCGGCTCCAGCGCATCCTCGTTGAGGTGCAGCAGATAGATGAGCGCGGCCAGATCCGGCGTGTCCCACTCCCCGGCCATATAGCCTTCGGCGAAGCCGATGGAACCGGCCTTGAACAGGCGCGTGACCATGCGCGGCGAGACGATGCGCAGGGCCGCGCTCGGCCCCGGCCGGCGGCCGACGAACAGCGCCAGCGAGCCGCCGGGCAGCGCGACCTCGAGGCGACCGGTGTGCAGCCGGTCCAGGCGTTTGACGACCTGACGCTCGCGCCAGGTCGCCGGCCGGCCGGATTGCTTGGTCGCGCGGTGGCTCGAATGCATGACGGCTTCAGGACACATTGGAGTCGTGCGGTTTGGGTTTCGGGCGATAGCCGGCGCCGCGCAGCCAGAGCTTGAGCGCCTGCCAGTGGATTGCGGCGATGACCTTGAAGGGCAGCAGCGGCCGCGCCAGCGCGGCCCGCAGCAGAGCGGCGGTGGTCAGCGGTCGGCGCTCGCCGGTCAGCGTGGTGGCGATGCGCAGCGTCTGACCGCTGTCGTCGTACAGCCGGATACCCACGCCCAGGCGCTCGTCCGGATACAGAAAATGAAAGCGATAGCGGCCGTCACGATCGAGAAAGGGCGAGACGTGAAACCGCTTGGCCTTGTCCGCCGTGACCCTCGAACCCATTGCCGCACCATCGGCGTGGAGCACATAGAAATGATGCTCGCCGAAGGTGTTGTGGACCTGGGCGACGATCGCGCGCAGCCCCCCGTCGGCGTGCTCGCAGTAGAACAGGCTGAGCGGATTGAAGCCATAGCCGAGCACCCGCGGCATCGCCAGCAGGCGCACGCGGCCGCCGGCCAGGGTCACGCCGCGATCGGCCAGCAGCGCCTCCAGCCAGGGCCGCAGCGAACTGCCGTCGTGCGGGCCGTGGTCGGCGTCGTGGAACGACAGCCAGTTGAAACGATTGCGCGAGAGCAGCGGCGTGGCCGCGCAGGCGGCGTCGATCGCGTCGATGTCCAGCAGCAGGTACCACGCCCGGTAGCCGAAACCATAGCGCGGCGCACCCGGCCTTCGGTGCATGATGCGGGCGATGTAGAGCGCATGTGCCGCCATCACCGACGCCAGGCCACGCGCGCACCCAGCCCTTCGGCCACGCGGACCGCGGCCGCGAGACCGTCCTCGTGAAAACCGTAGCCGCACCAGGCGCCGCAGTGCCAGACGCCGCCCGCGCCCTGGATCGTGTCCAGCTCGCGCTGGGCCGCGACCGCGCGGCCGTCGAACACGGGATGGTCGTAGGTCAGCTCGCGGATGACGCGCCCGGCCGCCGGTTCGATCAGCGGATTGAGACTGACGAAATAGTCGGTGGCGCCGGCAATCGACTGCAGCCGGTTCATCCAGTACGTCACCGCAACGCGCTGATCGGAGACCGCATCGCGATCGGCGAGATAGTTCCAGGACGACCAGACCGCGCGCCGGCGCGGCATCAGGGCGGGGTCGGTGTGCAGGATCGCGCGGTTGCGCTGGAAGGTGAACGCCGACAGCAGTCGCCGCTCGGCCGCCGACGGCCCGGCCAGCAGTGCCCGGGTGGTATCGGCGTGGCAGGCGAACACGACCTGATCGAAGTGCGCGTCGTCGCCGCGGGCGGTCGTCACACGCACGCCGGCGGCGTCGCGCTCGACGCCGGTGACCGCGCAATCCAGCCGCAGGCGCGGGCCGAGCTCGGCGGCGATCGCCTGCACGTAGCGCTGACTGCCGCCGGCGACCGTGCGCCACTGCGGCCGATCGCTGATATCCAGCAGCCCGTGGTTGTCGAAGAAGCGCAGGAACGGCGCGACCGGAAAATCGCGCATGCCGGCGGCCGGCGTCGACCAGATCGCCGCAGCCATGGGCAGCAGATAACGCGCGGCGAAGGCGCGGCCGTAGCGGTTTCGGTCGAGGAACGCGCCCAGCGGCTCGTCGGGCAGCGCGTCGTTCGCGATCAGGCGCTTGCCCTGGCGATTGAAGCGCAGGATGTCGGCCAGCATGCGCCAGTGCGCGGCATCGGCGATGAGCCGCGTCTGAACGAACAGCGTGCGCCAGCTATCGCCCGCCCACTCGATCGCGCCGCCCGCGATTGATACGCCGAAGGACATGTCGTTGGCCGTGGTCGGCACCTCGAGCTCGGCCAGAAGCGACTGAAAATACGGATAATTCCGGTCGTTAAGAACGATGAAGCCAGTATCCACCGGCTGTGTGCCGGCCATCACCGTATGGGCGTGGCCGCCGGCGCGCGCCTCGGCTTCGAACACCGTGACATCCGCGTGTTCGCGCAGCAGCCAGGCCGCGCCCAGCCCGGCGATGCCGCTGCCCACGATGGCGATTCGCTGCATGTGGTTCGTCCTGTGACCGGAAACTGCCGCCAAAGGGCGGTCATACGGCGCGCCCGCGCGGGTGGATGCCTTTTTACCCGGTTTCGTGTTTGGGCTATGCTCTACGCCGCGTTTTTCAAGCCCGGCCCGCCGCGCCGTCGCGCGATCCGCCCGTTCGTCGGCGATCGCCGGAGGGCGTCGGCGACGCGCTCAGGGCCCAGGCATCGACGACCTTCGCAAAGGAGCAGCCATGAAAGAACCTGTACGCGTAGCCATCACCGGCGGCGCCGGCAACATCAGCTATTCGCTGATCTTCCGCATCGCCGCCGGCGACATGCTGGGCCCCGACCAGCCGGTGATTCTGCAGCTGCTCGAAATCCCGCCGGCCATGGACGCGCTCAAGGGCGTGATCATGGAAATCAACGACTGCGCCTTCCCGCTCGTGCACGGCGTCTCCGGCAGCGACAAGCCCGAAGAAGCGTTCAAGGACGTGGACATCGCCCTGCTGGTCGGCTCCAAGCCGCGCGGCAAGGGCATGGAACGCTCGGACCTGCTGAAGGCCAACGGTGACATCTTCTCGGTCCAGGGCGCAGCACTCAACGACAACGCCTCCAAGGACGTGAAAGTACTGGTGGTCGGCAACCCGGCCAATACCAACGCGCTGATCGCCGCGGCCAACGCACCGGATCTGGACAACAGACAGTTCACCGCCATGATGCGGCTGGACCACAACCGCGCCCTGTCGCAGCTGGCCCAGAAGACCGATGCCCACGTCACCGACATCGACCGGATGATGGTCTGGGGCAACCACAGCGCGACCCAGTATCCGGACATCAGCAAGGCCACCGTCAAGGGCAAGCCCGCCCTGGATCTGGTCGACCGCGACTGGTACGAGAACGATTTCATCCCGACCGTGCAGAAGCGCGGCGCGGCGATCATCGAAGCCCGTGGCGCCTCGAGTGCGGCCTCGGCGGCCTCGGCCGCCATCGACCACATGCGCGACTGGGTGATGGGCTCGGACGGCATCGTTTCGATGGGCATTCCCTCCGACGGCAGCTACGGCGTCGCCGAAGGCATCATGTTCTCCTATCCCGTCATCTGCCGGAACGGCGACTACGAGATCGTCCAGGATCTGGAGATCGACGAATTCAGCCGTGAGCGCATGAAAGCCACGGAAGACGAGCTGCGCGGCGAGCGCGAAGCCGTCGCCGATCTGCTCTGATCCGCCGCGTCGACGCCGGGCCGCCGGCCCGGCGTCTCATCCCCGCCTCGAGTCCGACCATGCACGATGATCGCCGCGCGACGGGCTCATTTTTGGATTGCGCTCTCGAATCCCGGCGTGCCCTCTCGTGAGCGGTAGAACCGGGCTCGCCATCGCGCGCAGCCTGCGCGCGCTGTCGCCGGCGGTCCGGCGCTCGCTGCTTCGGCGGCTCGACCGACTGGCATTTCTCGATCGCTCACTGGCCGCCTGCGGTCAGACGACCTATACCCACGCCGGGCGCCGGATCACCGTCGATGCGGGCGATCGCGTCGGCCGCGAGATGCTCAAGAACGGCTTTACCGAGCAGCCGTTCGTAGCGCTGGTCCGCCGTCATTTCACCGATGTCGAGGGCTGTTTTCTCGATATCGGGGCCAATCTCGGCAACTACGCGCTGGCGCTGGCCCCGCATTACCGGCAGACCTACGCCTTCGAACCCAACCCCGTGTCCTTTCGACTGCTGCAGCAGAACGCACACGACAATCCGTCGCTGGGGATCGAGCCGATCCGCATGGGCCTGTCCGCGCATACCGGAACGGCTGCGTTCTATCCCAACAATGCCGGCAACTCCGGCGCGTCGGGGCTTGAGAAAAAGCGGCCGGGCGGCGAACGCATCGAGGTCGAGATCGCACGGGGCGACGATTTCCTGCCCCGCTTCGCCCCCTTCGTGGCCGCGATCAAGATCGACGTGGAAGGCCACGAGCTGGACGTGCTCCGCGGGCTGGAGCGAACGCTCGAACGCGACCGGCCGGTGATCTTCATGGAGTGGCTGACCGACACCATGCGCACGAAGGGCGGCTTCGACGCGCTGCGGGCGCTACTGCCCGACTACGCGCTGCTGGTGCCGGCGGCGCGCGGCCAGAACGGCCGCATCAAGACCGCGGCGCCCAAGCACCGCCTGACCCTGCTGACACCGCTGGCCGAGCCCCACCGCTCCAAGTACAACCTCGTGTTCTGCGTGCCCCGCGAACGCGCGGACGCGATCGCGACACACGGCTGAGGCCCGCTCAGCCGCCCAGCCGACCGGTGCGGTGAAAACGGGTCACCGCGTCCATCACACAGGCCGCGTGGCCTTCGTAGGAGAACACATCCCGGGCCCGCCGGATGCCGGATGTGCTCATGCGTTCGTAGGTGGCGGCATCGCGGAACAGCGCCTGCACGGCGTCGGCCGCGGCCTCGGGCGCGACCGCGCGCGGCTCGCGGATGCTGTCGGTGCCGGGATCGTAGACGTATTCGGGCAGATCCTGGATCCGGCCGCCGAGGGCCCGGTATTCCGACAGATCCAGCTCGGGCTGGACCACCCGGCCGCATTCGCCGTGCACGACGATCTCCGGCAGGCCGTCGACATTGCTCGCGACCACGGGGCAGCCGTGCACCATCGCCTCGACCGCCACGGCGCCGAAGGGCTCGCGCAGCGCCAGATGCAGCAGACAATCGACCGTGGCGTAGAAGGCCGACATGTTCCGGACCAGCCCGTGCAAGGTCACCCGATCGCCCAGCCCGAGCGTCTCGATCAGGTCGGCGACCGTGGCCTCCTCGGCTCCGGTACCCGCGATATGCAGATGGGCGGCGACGCCGCGCGCGTTCAGTGCGTGCAGGGCGTGGACCGCGAGAACCACGCCCTTGATCGACTCCAGCCGGGCGGCCACGCCGATATGCAGGACGTCGGCGGCCGGGAAGTGCCGCGGCATCGACTCGGCGGGCACCATGTTGGGCCTGAGCGCGTTGCGACAGAGCCGGATCTCGCCGGTATAGCCCCAGCGCAGTTCCAGCATGCGCCGGGAGGCGTTGGAGTTGGCCAGGGCGCCGCCGACCGAATCCAGAAGCCGGCGCTTGGCTCCCTCCTCCCCCGGCAGCCAGGACGAGCCGCGGTCCCAGTAGATGCACCGGGACCCGCCCACGGCCCGCACGGCGCGCCAGTTCTCACCCATGCGGTTCCAGAGCAGCGCCACATCCGGCCGGTGGCGCGCCGCAATCCGGCGCTGATGGGCGGCACGCAGAAACGCGGGCCGGCTCGGAATCTTCCAGCGGCCGAGACGCTTCTCGAAATCGATGCCCTCCGCATCGGCTTCGATCTCGCGTGCCAGATGCGGATGAATGCGCTTGCTGCAGGCCACGACCGCGTGCGACACGTCAAAGCGCTGGCGCGTGTGGTGGATGAACTGGGCGAACTGGTGCTCGACGCCCCCCACCGCCGCCAGACTCACGTAATGGAGTATCCGGATCGGCCGCTCGCGACTGTTCGACATGCCGTGACGAATCCGTTGGGCGCGCCGCGCGGACGCCTCAGTCGAACGACTGCGGCAGCCGCGTGACGCCGAGTTCCTGCGACAGGTAGCGCTGGACCTCTTCACGCGGATATTCGCGGATCACCTTGTTGGTGACGTGAACGATGCACGCCTCGGCGCCGGCCCCGTCGAACAGATAGCGCAGCAGTATGAAGCCCGTATCCGGAAAATGGCCGGGACCGTCCGGGCCGGCCACGCTGTACAGACAGGTCTGATCGGACTGCCAGCGGCCGCTGCGCACGACCTTCTCCCATCGTTCGACGATCGGCATCCCCCGTTTCATGTCCACCAGGACAACGCCGCCGTGATAGGCGTTGTCGACCGGCTTGTCGTTCGAATAGCACAGCAGCGGCCACGTCGCGAGGGCCGGCTTCATGGTTTCGTACCACGCCGCCAGCGGCGAGGCGACCACGAGATCGGAATCCAGATACAGGAACACCGGCTCGCTGACGTAGTGCATCAGCACTTGCTTGCAGCCCTTGGCGATCAGCCGGTTTCCGGCCGGCGGCGCGTGGACGACCACGACGTTATCCAGCGGCTCGAAAAGCTCGGGCAGGTCGGTGATGACGTAGATCGGCCCTTGATACGCCCCGCGATCGCGCAGCGAGGTGATCATGGTCAGACACCAGTCGGCGTATTTGTCGCCCATCGCGACCGCGCCCACCGCCAGTTCCGGGCAGGCCGGATCCGGTCGGGTTGCGGCGTCGCGCCTGCCGTAGACCGACCCGAAACGCAGCCGGGCCCGCCAGATGAGATCACGGCGCTGGTGTCGCAGCCGCCGCGGCAGCGAACGCGGCTCGAGATAGCGGTTGGCCGCGGGGACGTCCTCGGCGGCTCCAGGGATCCGCGGCGAACTCATGCGTCGCGACCGAAACTGGTCGGAATGCGTTCGAGCCCGACCACATGCGACAGATAGGCCTTGATCTCATCCGAGGCGTAGCGCCGCATCAGGCCGTTGGTCACGTGGACGAACGTGCCCGGCGGCTCCCCGGCGCCGTCCCGCTCGGGATCGAAGTCCGGCTGATCGGGGCCCAGGATCTGGTGCAGATAGACCAACTCCTCGTCGTCGAAGCGAGCGACGTCATCGTCGGTGATGATCGAGTGCATCGACCACTGGTCGAGCTGATAGCGGCCGGTGCGGATGAGACGGAGCCAGCGGTCGAAGAACGGCCGCACGCGCTCGCGATCCATGAGCATCAGCCCGGCGTGGTAGGCGCCGGCGACCGGCATGTTGCCCGTATAGAGCACGAGCGGCCGCGCGTCGAGCTTGGGCCGGGCCCGCCGATACCACTCGGCCAGCGGCCGGCCGATGATGATGTCGGCGTCGATATAGAGCAGCCGGGGCTCGCTCGCCCAGTCCAGCATCAGCTGCTTGCAGGTCTTGATGACCAGTCGATAACGGGTATAGGGCACGACCACGACATGCACGTTGTCGAGGCCCTCGAACGGCGTCGGATCCTCGGTGACCACATACACCGGCCCGTGGTAGTTGCCGCGCTTGCGCAGCGAATCGATCATGCTCAGGCACCAGTCGTGGTACTTGGGCAGGATCGCGATCGCGTATATCGCCAGCCCCGGAAACGCCGGATCCTCGCGTGTCGTCCCCTCCGGCAGACGCGCCTCGCGCCTGACGCGGCCCCGCCAGAGCCAGTCGCGACGACGGTGCCGCAGCCGCTGGCTGATGGTCCGGTTGGGCTTGAGCGGCGTGGGTCGTTGGGCCATGAAGACAGCGTTAAATAATCGTTAGCCCATTCTAGCAAGCCTGTGCCGCCGGGGCTGCAACCCGGGTGCGGATTCACGCCGATGCGCGTGGATCACGGCGCTCGATCCCGGTCGCCGGCAGGCAACGCCCGGGCCGTGCCCGGCGAGCCGGATCGATGCCCTGCCGGCCGCGGCAGACCGGGCCTCGATCCGCCGTTGTCAGTCCGCGCAGCGCACGCGCGCGACGGCGCGACACCAGCCGTCGTAGAGCGCATCGACCTCGGCGGCCTCGCGCGTGACCTCGAAGCGGCGCTCGGCGCGCCATAGCGCGCCGACGGCCTCCAGCGACTCGTACAGCCCCACCTGCAGGCCGGCGAGATAGGCCGCACCGAGCGCGGTGGTCTCGATGATCTCGGGACGCTCCACCGGCGTCTGCAGGATGTCGGCGAGAAAACCGCACACCAGATCGTTGGCCGCCATGCCGCCGTCGACGCGCAGCTCCCGCGGGCCGGGCGCGTCGTCGCCGATGGCGCCGACGAGATCGCGGGTCTGATAACAGGTCGATTCGAGCGCAGCGCGCACGATCTGCTCGATGCCGGTGTCGCGGGTCAGCCCAAGGATGGCCCCGCGCGCCGCCGGGTCCCAGTACGGCGCCCCGAGGCCGGTGAAGGCCGGCACCAGATAGACGCCGTCGGTGTGCTCGATCGAGGCGGCCAGGGCCTGGGTCTGCTCGGCCTTTTCGAACAGATGCAGCGCGTCGCGCAGCCACTGTATGGCCGCGCCCGCGACGAAGATGGAGCCTTCGAGCGCGTAGGTCGTGCGGCCGCCGATGCGATAGGCCACGGTGGTGAGCAGCCGGTGGCGCGAGAGCACGGCCGTCTCGCCCACGTTGAGCATCAGGAAACAGCCGGTGCCATAGGTGGATTTGGCCATGCCCGGCGCGAAGCAGGCCTGGCCGACGAGCGCGGCCTGTTGATCGCCCACCATCGCCGCGATCGGAATCTCGGCGCCCAGGAGATCCTTGCTGATCGTGCCGAAATCGCTGGCGGTGTCGCGCACCTCGGGCAGCAGCGCGGCGGGCACGTCGAAAAAGGCGAGCAGCTCGTCGTCCCAGCGCTGGTCGTGGATGTTGAACAGCAGCGTGCGGGAGGCGTTGGTGGCATCGGTGGCATGCACCGCGCCGTCGGTCAGATGCCAGAGCAGCCACGCGTCGATGGTGCCGAAGGCGAGTTCGCCGGCTTCGGCACGCGCCCGGGCGCCGTCGACATGGTCCAGCAGCCAGGCGATCTTGGTCGCCGAGAAGTACGGATCCATCAACAGCCCGGTCCGTTCCTGCAGCCAGGCTTCGGTCGAGTCATCGGCGAGCGCCCGGCAGCGCTCGGCCGTGCGCCGGTCCTGCCAGACGATCGCCCGGTGGATGGGTTCGCCGGTGGCGCGGTCCCAGATCACCGTGGTCTCGCGCTGATTGGTGATGCCGCAGGCCGCCAGATCCGCCGCCGACAGGCCGGCCCGGTCGATGGCCTCGCGACAGACCGCAAGCACGTCGGTCCAAATCCGGTTCGCGTCGTGTTCCACCCAGGCTTCCTCCGGATAGAACTGATCGAATTCGCGCTGCGCACTCGCCACGATGGCGCCGCGGGCATCGAAGACGATCGCGCGGCTGCTGGTCGTGCCCTGGTCGATGGCCAGAAGATGATTGCGGCGGTTCACGGGCGGCATACGTGGTGTCGTTTGTACCGCAGCATCCGCGCTGCATGGCCGACGGGTCAACCGACGGCCACACGCCGTCTCGCCGATCGATGCGATCCGCGACCCGACCGAAACGTCGGCTGCCGGGCGAGCACATACAGCGGCCGATTGAGCTGCGTGCGTCCGCACGCAGCGGCTGCACAGACCACCAGTTGCCGAACACCGAGACCCCGGCTACCGTGATCGTCGCGCCCCGCGCGGCGCGAGCGTGTATCCGCAGCCCGCGCCCGCGCACCCGATCAAGCAAGGAACCCGCCATGCGCGCCATCGCCGTGATCGCCCTCTGTCTCGCCCCCGTCGCCGCCCTGGCCGCGCCCGAGGCGGATCTGTGGAAACGCTGGCAGGCGCACGACGAGAACGCCACGCAGACCATCGATCACGGCGCCTTCGACGCCTTCCTCGATACCTATATCGTGGCCCACGAGCACGCCCCCAACGGGGTCCGCTACGGCGACGTGACGCCGGCCGATCGCCGCGCCCTCGCCGACTACGTCGAGCGCATGCAGGAGATCGACATCGACCGCTACAACCGGGACGTGCAGCGGGCCTACTGGACCAACCTCTACAACGCGGCCACGCTCGAATTCGTCCTCGACGACTATCCGGTCGACTCCATACGCGACATCGGCGGCGGCCTGTTCTCCAAGGGGCCGTGGAATAAAGAGGTGCTGCGCATCGACGGCGAGAAGCTGAGCCTGAACGATATCGAGCACCGCATCCTGCGGCCCATCTGGGGCGACGGCATGACCCACTACGGCGTCAACTGCGCATCGATGGGCTGCCCGGACCTGCGCCCCGAGGCCTATACCGGCGACACGATCGGCGCGCAGCTGCGCGACAACGCCCGCGACTACGTCAACAGCCCGGCGGGCGTGCGCTTCGACGACGACGAACTGACCGTGTCACGCATCTATGAGTGGTATCGCCGCGACTTCGGCCACAGCGACCAGGCGATCATCAGCGAACTGCGGCGGCACGCGGCGCCTGCGCTGTCCACACGACTGGACGCGCGCGACGCGATCGACGGCTACGCCTACGACTGGTCGCTCAACGACGAAGCGGCCATGGACGACTGAGCGGCCGCTCGGGCGTCGTGCCGCTACTCGGCCGAGCCCGCCACACCTGCCGCGCCCCCGGCGACGATTAAACCGCCGCCGGCACCGCAGTCGCTGGCGAGATCCCCGGGCGGCGGTCAGTCGGGCCCGCGATCGCGACAGGACCTTCGAGCGAGCGGTCCCCCGATCGACGCGCCTCAGGCCCGGCCGCGCGTTCTCAGCCGGTATGGCGTGCGATCGGCGACGTCCACATCAGTTCACCGGCCGGCGTGTTGATGTTCTCCCGGGTGGCGTCCTCCATCGACACCATCAGCCGCGCGGGCTGGTCCATCGCCTGGGCGACCGTATCCGACAACTTCATCTTGTACTTGCCGCCGGCGTGCGGCAGCTTGCCCAGCAGCACCGGTTCGCCCTGCTCCGGCTTGAACCAGATCCGCAGCGTCTTGCCCTCGGGCACCGGGTAATCGCCCATCGCCACCACCGACATCTCGTGGCTGCCGGCCTCGGCGGTAACCAGCCAGCTCATACCGGTGGGTTCGTCGTAGATCACGCTCGCATAGGCCGGCTCGCCGGAGGACGCGGGCGCGCCCTCGGGCTGCCTCGACGAGCCGAACAGCAGCGCAGCCATGACGATCGCGGCGACCGAGGCGGCCACGGCCAGACCGCGCCAGAACCCCGTGCCGGAACGCCGGCCGCGCCGGCCGAAATCGCCGCTGGCGACATTGGCATGGGGTGGCGCGTCGGCGTCCATCGCCGCGGCGATGCGCTGCCAGACCGAGGCCGGCGGCTGCACCGGCGCCAGCGCCAGGCCG
This sequence comes from Salinisphaera orenii subsp. orenii MK-B5, assembly GCF_003788635.1. Taxonomy (GTDB): domain Bacteria; phylum Pseudomonadota; class Gammaproteobacteria; order Nevskiales; family Salinisphaeraceae; genus Salinisphaera; species Salinisphaera orenii. The sequence goes on along the minus strand of NZ_AYKH01000041.1, from coordinate 44,170 downwards.
AGCGCCCCCAGGCGATGCTCCCAGTAGGCCAGTTCCGCCCGCGCCCCGGCGTCGTTCGACAGCTCGCGCTCGAAGGCGCGCGCGTCCTCGGCGTCGAGCGTGCCCAGCACGTATTCGGCGGCCCGGAGGGTCATGGCGTGTTGTGTTTCCGATTCGGCCATCACGCCCGCTCCGCCAGGCATTCGCGCAGACGGATCAGCCCGCGCCGTATCCAGCTCTTCACGGTGCCCAGCGGCGCCCCCAGTCGGTCCGACAGTTCCTGATGCGTCAGTCCCTCGTAATAGGCCAGCAGCACGCTGTCACGCTGCTGCGGCGCCAGCGTGCCCAGGCAATGCCGCACCGCGTCCAGCGACTGCTGGTTCTCGTTCTCTTCCAGCGGCGAGAGCGCCTGCTCGTCCTCGAGCAGCGTCGCCACCATGTCCGGCTCCTCAGGCATGGCGACCTCGGGCCGCTTGCGGCGCAGCACGTCCAGCGCCCGATAGCGCGCGATCGACAGCAGCCACGTCAGCGGGGCGCCCCGCTCGGGCGCGTAGGTATCGGCCTTCTGCCACACACGTACATAAGCGTCCTGCAGCGCATCCTGCGCGCGTTCGGGATTGCGCAGAATACGCAGCAGCAACGCGTAGAGTTGCGACGAGGTCGCCGCATACAACTGCTGGAATGCCTTCTGGTCGCCCTCGGCCGTGGCGGCCAGCCACTCGGCCAACTGTTCACGCTCGGCCATCGCGTTACCGCACCCCCGTCGGATGGAGATCGGCGCCGCACGGGCGACCGGGTCGCGCACGGCGTCTGGGGACGCTTGCCTGATTCATGCGTGCATTCGTGTCCGGATTATGACCGCCAGTCTGGCGACAAACGTCGGTCGACTCAATTGCCTGCGGTCGGTTCATCAGCTCAGCGCGCCCCCGCAGCTGCTGCCCTGACCTGCGGTGCAGCCGAAACAATGATCGTCGACGGCGATCGATCGCTGCTCGAAATCGGTATCGCGCAGCGCGGACAGATGCACCCGCGAGCCGCCGCCAAGCGGCAGATCGAGCATCTGATTGAAGTCGCAGTCGTAGACATAGCCCTGCCAGTCGACACTGATCAGCCCGCGGCACATCACGCCGTCGAGGTTGTCCGGGCTGTGGGCGCCGCGCAGCAGTGTCATGTACTGATCCATGCGGCCCTCTCTCCAGAGCGTGCGCGCGAAACGCTTGATCGGCATGTTCGCGATTGTGAACAGGTTGTCGAAGACGATGCCGAATTCGTCGAACAGGAAACGCTTGTAATCCGCCTCCAGCGGCGCCTGCGGCGGCGGCAGGCTGGCACCCGCCGGGTTGTAGACCAGGTTGAGCGTCAGACCGCTGTCCGGATGGCCGTAACCGAGCGCGTTGAGCTTGATCAGCGCGGCGATACTGGCCTCGAAGACGCCCTTGCCGCGCTGGGCATCGACGTTGTCGGCCGTGTAGCACGGCAGCGAGGCGATCACCTCCACCCGGTGGTCCGCCAGGAAGCCGGGCACCCACTCATAGCCCGGCTCCTCGATGATCGTGGGATTGCAGCGATCCATCAGATGGACGCCGAGCGCGCGCGCCTCGCGCATGAAGTCGCGGAAATGCGGGTTCATCTCGGGCGAGCCGCCGGTCACATCCAGACAGCGGATGCCCTGCGCGCGCATGAAATCCAGGGCTACGTCCATCGTGGCCCGGTCCATCAGTTCGGTGCGCTTGGGCCCCGCCTCGACGTGACAGTGCGTGCAGGCGATGTTGCACAGATAGCCCAGATTCATCTGCAGCGTGTGCAGGGCGCCCCGCCGGATCGGCGGAAAATCGGTGGGCGCTTGTGCTTGAACGGCACCCGGCATGGCGGCCTCGGCCAGACGTGTTCGGATGGTCACGAAGTCTATCAGCAGTTGAATCGCCTTCGGTGGGACCTACCTTCCAAATCACTGAACTTCCCGACCGTGCCGACCATGCCCGACAACTATCCCGGCCACTATCCGGCGACGCGCATGCGCCGCGCCCGCGCGCGCGATTTCAGCCGCCGACTCACGCGCGAGACGCAGCTGACCGTGGACGACCTCATCTACCCGGTGTTCGTGACCGAGGGCGAGGCGGTGGACGTCGCCGCGATGCCCGGCGTACGCCGGCACACGCTGGACGGGCTGCTGCGCGAGATCACCGATGTCGCCGCGCTCGGCATCCCGGCAGTGGTGCTTTTCCCGGTGATCGATCCGTCAAAGAAGACGCCGGACGCGGCCGAGGCCGCCAACCCGGACGGTCTGGTGCCGCAGGCGATCCGTGCCATCAAGCGCGAATTCCCCGAGCTGGGCGTGATGACCGACGTGGCCCTGGACCCCTACACCAGCCACGGCCAGGACGGCGTCGTCGACGACGACGGCTATGTTCTCAACGACGCCACCATCGATATCCTCGTACGCCAGACCCGTGCCCACGCCGCGGCCGGGGCGGACATCGTCTCGCCCTCGGACATGATGGACGGCCGCATCCAGGCGATGCGGGCCGCGCTCGAGGCCGACGGCCACGTCAACACAGTGATCATGTCCTATGCGGCGAAGTTCGCCTCCAGCCTGTACAACCCCTTCCGCGAGGCGGTGGGCTCGGCGGCCAATCTAGGCCGCGCCGACAAGCGCACCTACCAGGTCGACCCGGCCAACACCGACGAGGCCCTGCGCGAGGTCGCCCTCGATCTCAAGGAGGGCGCGGACATGGTGATGGTCAAGCCCGGCATGCCCTATCTGGACATCATCCACCGGGTGAAGGAGACCTTCGGCGTGCCGACCTTCGCCTACCACGTCTCCGGCGAGTACGCGATGCTCAAGGCCGCCATCGACAACGGCTGGCTCGACGAGCGTGCCGCCGTGCTCGAATGCCTGGGCAGCTTCAAACGCGCCGGCTGTGACGGCGTGCTGACCTACTTCGCCAAGGACGCCGCGCGCTGGCTCGCGCCGGCCGACTGATCCCCTAGATCGACCCCAGCGCCACGTGGACATCGTCCATGTGGCGCGTGTAGGACAGCCGCCCCGCCGCATCGGCGATGGCGTTGGCGCTGAAACGCGCCAGCCGGTCGCCGTCGCCGGCCAGCGCGGCGACGGCCTCGGCCAGGTCGGCGGGGTCGATGAACCGCGGTGCGGCGATGCGATCGGCGATCGGATCGTAGACGCAGTCCACGCGCGGCTCGAGCGCGGTCTCCAGATCTGCCAGCGCCGCGCTGTCGCAGGTCGGCTCGATGCACAGCCCGGTGCGTTCGTGCTGGACGACTTCGGGCAGTCCGTCGACCCGGGTGGCGATCACCGGGCAGCCGGCCAGCGCGGCCTCGGCACAGACCAGGCCGAAAGCCTCGCGCATGGCCGGGTGGAGATAGCAATCGAGGGCGTCGTAGAAGCCCTGCATGTCGGCGACGAAGCCGCAGAAGCGCACGCGCTCGGCGACACCCAGACGCCGGCAGAACGCCCGCATCTCGGCCTCCTTCGGGCCGGTGCCGGCGATCCAGAGCTCGACGTCGTGGCCACGGCGAACGAGTTCGTGCACCGCCTTGATGGCGATGTGGGCGCCCTTGTAGGTCCGCAGATGGCCGGCCGTACCGATCCGGAAGGGCCGGCCAACCGGCAGGTCCCGCACCCGCGGCGCCCGGCTGCGCTCGCTGGCGGCCACACCGTTGAGACACAGCGCAATCGGCCGCTCGCAGCCCCAGCGCAGCTGCAGCATGCGCCGCGCGGCGTGGGAGTTGCACAGTACGGTGTCGATCTCGTCGAAGAACGCGCCGGTCTTGTCCGGATCGTGGTGGGAATACCACGACGCGCCGTGCTCCCAGTAGACCGGGCGCAGCCCGTGTGCCGCGAAGGCCCGCACGATGCGCAACCGGTTGAAACCGTCCCAGATGATGCCGGTGTCCGCGGCCGCCCGCGCGAACATCCGCTGCTCGCGCCGTCGACGCAGCGCGGCCGGCCAGCCGGGCAGCTTGACGCGGCCGTGATACCGCGGATGCCCGGCCCAGCGCGCGTGCCCGCGCAGCGGCGCACGCGCGGCGTGATGGATCGCCGGCTGCTCTAGCCAGACGCTGTTGTCGTAGCCGTGCCGCCGGGCCGAATATTCGAGGAAACGCAGAAAATGCGTCTGCAGCCCGCCGAACAGGGTGAGGTTCATGTGGTGCAGCAGCCGCATGCCGTCAGCCCCCGGCCGCGTGACGCAGTGCGTCGACGTTGCGATAGGCCAGCTCGCACCAGGGCGCGCGTCGGGCGCGCACCTCCGCCGGGTCCGGCCGCTTGGCGGCGAGCCGCGCCTCGATCTCGCGGGTCAGCCGTTCGCCCCAGCCCGGCTCGCCGTAGCGCGGGCCGTCGGCGACGCCGGCGGCGGCCCGCAGGCCGTCGATCTTGGGCGTGTTGCTGTCGAGCGCGATCCACGGCGTGCCCACGCAGGCCGCGGCGATGCTGTGGTGGAACCGCCCGGAGACCAGCAGTCGGCTGTCGGCGATCAGCCCCAGCCACTCGTCGAGACTCGCCGCGTCGACCACGCGCCAGGGGGGCCGGCGCCAGAATCGACCGGAGCACAGCGCCCGCCGGCGCCAGGCCCGCTGCAGATCACGTAGGAAGGCCGCATCCTCGTGATTGCGTGCGCCTGCCGAGCCCACCAGCACGGTCAGCGCGTGGCCCTGTTCGGCCAGCCGCGCCATCACATCGACCTGGACCGAGGCCCAGGCGCGCTGCCAGATCACGCTCGTGGCGAACACGATGCCGCGCGGCGCGCTCGTCGGCGCCGGCGGCTGCGCCTCGATGCAGAGCGGCAGGCAGTCGAAGCTCTCTCGGGCGTCGCGCCGCAACCAGCGTGCGACCCGTGCGTGCGACAGCGGCTCGCGCACCGCAACGAAACGCACGGCCTCGTACGCGCGGCGATAGATCGCCAGCAACGCGTCGTCGGCGACCTCGGTCGTATCCTGCGGATAACAGGAGTGATTGACCCGATCCGCCGGTCGCCCGAGCCGCTCGGCCGCGTACCAGGCGAGATAGAGCAGTGTCTTGGCGACGCTGCGATCGCCGTGGAGACAGCCCTCGGCGTTGACCACGACCACATCGGCGGCCGCCAGGCGCTCCGGCAGACACGGCGCCCGCGTGCGCAGCCGCGCCAGCGGCGCGTCGGTGTCGAAGTCCGCGGCTGTATTCAGGGCCCCGCCCAGGCGCGGGATATCCTCGGCGATGACGCTCTCGACGGTGTAGCCGAGCGCGCCGATCGCACGCTTGAGCCCGCGTGTGGTGCCGGTACAGCCCCAGTGGCAGACACCGGCGGTGTCGTTGACCAGCAGCGCCGTGGTCACAGCGTCGACGCCCGCATCAGTCAATCACCGGGGCGGAATCCAGCACGCCGTCGGTGACGAGCAGGCTACGGGGGTTGCAGCACAGCAGCCGACGGCCCTGGCGATCGAACTCGCCGCGCACCGCGCGCATGGCGTCGCACAGGGTGAAGTCGTCGTGCCGCTTGGGGCGGGCGTTGGCGTGCCGGCCTTCGCGCACCGAGCGGTCGTACTTGTCGTCGACCCACAGGTCGCGGTTGCTGTCGGTGATCATCTCGTCGTAGAAATAGCCGGCGTCGGACAGATCGATCCCCAGCAGCTTCACGTCGCAGCCGGGGTGGAGAATGTTGACCAGGTTGATCGCGACCGTGAGCGAGCCGCGCCGATGATACAGCGGCTGCGACAGATCGCGCGCCCAGTGAAAGCGCGGCGCTTCGTTGCTCACCGGGAAAGGCACCAAGTGGTCGTAAGCCGGCAGCGGCTCCGGACGATAGCCGTGCTGCTGCATCAGCTGGCGGCGCAGGCGGCGCTTGCGCACCGGATGCCGCCAGGCCGGGGTGCGATAGAACTGCGGATAGGTCTCGCTGACGTAGTACGGCAGCGCGTGCCCCAGATGCTGCAGGCGTTCGATGCACCGACGCAGAATCAGGTCCGCGTAGTAGTTGAAGTCCGACAGGAACAGCATCCGCGGCAGGATGCCCAGCCGCTCGTAGTGCAGGTAGTAGCGGTTCATGCCCAGCGTGCGCGGATGCGCATCCAGATACGCCCGCTCCTCGGCATCCAGCGCGAGCAGCGATCGTCCGGTGCCGAAGATATAGACCGTGTCCGTCATCGTGGCCGCCATGGTGCCAAGTCTCGCGGGAATCGCGCGGGCCGTGGCCACGCAACGAGCCGACCGCGCCGCGTCAGCCGCTGTCGTCGGGGTCGCGTATCATCCGCCACGGCATGCGTGATCGCAAACCCGCGTCCGAACAGCCCGGCACCACCGCCGGCGACCGCAGCGCGCCGCCCGTGCTCGAGCGGGTCCGCCGGCGTGCGCCCGCGATCCTGGGCGGCGGGCCATGGCGATTCCGGCTGACGCCGGATGTCGACCTGCCCGGGGCCGTCACCGGCTGGCGGCTGCTCTACGACGGCGCCCACTCGCGCATCTACCGGCTCGAGGCAGCCGCGCTGGTGGTCAAGCTCGCCGAGCCGCGTAGTCGCCCCCGCGACGATCTGCGCAAATACGTGATGTGTCAGGCGCGGCGCGAATATCGCGGGGCCGCCTTTCTCAACGCGCTCGGTCTGGATACGCCGGACATGCGCGGCTGGGCGGTCTCGCTCGCCCCGGGCGCGCACTACGAATCGGCGCTGTTCATGCGGCCCCTGCCGCCGTTTGTCTCCGGCCTGCGGCTGCTGCGCAGCGAGAGCGACGCCGACCGACGCGCCGCGTTTCTCGCCCGCCTCGCCTCGGAGCTGGGCACGCTGTTCGGCCACGGTTTCGTTCACAAGGACTGCCATTTTGATAACTTGTGCGTGCGCGACGACGGTCGCCTCGTCTGGATCGACTGCGACATCCGGCGCCCGGGCAGCGCCGCCCGCCGCCGACAGGGGCTTCGCCGAGCGCTGGCGCTGCTGCGCCGCACCGCGCGAAACGACATCGGCGAACGCGAGTGGCGAATCTTCAAACAGCAATTCGGTGAGGCGCTCGCGCACGCACCGAATGGACCATCCCTGATCGATGAAATTCAGTAACGCAGCGACCCGGCTCAAGGGCATTCCCCACATATCGCGCCATTCCGCGCGGATTCTCTACGACTTCATCCTCACCGAGCAGCCGCGCGACTGCATCGAGCTGGGCTTCGCCCACGGCGCCGGCAGCGGCTACATGGCGGCCGCGCTGGATGAACTCGGGCGTGGGCATTTGACCTGCGTCGACATCGAGCGCAGCCGCGCGTTCGACCCCACCATCGAGCAGACGCTGGAGGGGCTGGGACTGGCCTCCTTCGTATCGATCCACCGCGAGGTCAACTCCTACAACTGGTTCCTCAAGAAGGCCGTCGAGCAGCAGATCCGCGACGGCCGCTGCGAGCCCTGCTACGACTTCGTGTTCATCGACGGCAGCAAGAACTGGACGATCGACGGCATGGCCTTCTTCCTGGCCGACAAGCTGCTGCGAGAGGGCGGCTGGATCCTGTTCGACGACTACGCCTGGCGCTATGCGGACGCCCTGGAGCGCGGAAAATCCGCCACCGACGGCGTGAGCATCCGCGAACTCTCCGCCGACCAGATCGAGCAGCCGAACGTGGCCGCGATCTTCGATCTGCTGGTTGCGACCCATCCCGGTTACGGCAATTTCCGCGTTCAGGACAACACCTGGGCCTGGGCGCAGAAGACCGCCGACGGCGAGCGCGGCGTGCGTCAGGAAAGCAAGTCCCGTCTCAGGAGCGGTCTGCGGCGCTGGTTCGCAACGCGTTCGTAACACGCGCGCGTCGTCGAGCGCGGCGCGGGTGGCATTGGCGCTGTCCGCCTCCCGACCCTCCACTTAAAAGTAAAGAGACCGACGGCACCGCGGCCGGACAGCGGCATGGCGCGGTTTCCGGCTCCGGCCATCGGGCGCGGCGCGCCCCCGCTTGGAAACCGCTAGAGGCCGTGGGCGGCGTAGACGCGGCGTGTCGCCTCGAAGTTGGCGCGTTCGGTGTTGCCGGCCACGGCCGCGAGCCCCGCCTGCGCCACGTCGGCCCGCCGGGCGGGATCGACGATCCACTGCGCCAGCAGCGCGCGCAAGGCCTCGACGTCCGGCGTCTCCGGCAGCGCCTCGCGCAGATCCGCGGGCAGCAGCTCGGTCGCACCGACCCGGCGGCTGGTGACCACCGGCACGCCGCAGGCCATGGCCTCCTGCACGCTCTGACCGAATTCCTCGACGCGCGCCGGGTGGACACAGATATCCAGGGCGTGGAAATAGCGCTCGGGCGCGCGCGTGTGCTTGACCAGGCGCAGGCGATCGGCGATGCCCAGCGCACGGGCCTGGGCCAGGAACGGCCCCGCCCCGGCCTGCTTGCCGAGCACCAGCAGCAGGCTGCGCTCCCGCACCGCGGCCGGCAGGCCGGCGTAGGCCTCGAGCAGCAGATCCAGCCCGCGCTTGCGGTAGTCGCCCGACGTCACCAGCCCGACGAGCACGGCGTCGCCGCAGTCGAGCTCGGCGCGCACCGCATCGCGATGGCGTGCGCGATCGGCCCGGTCGAACTGTTCCGGCCGATACCCGGGATGGATGATCGGCAGGCGCTCGCGCGCCACGCCGTAGCGCCGGGCCAGGTCGTCCTGCATGAGCTTCGAGTTGCAGATGCACGCCGCAAAGCCGTCCTCGGCGAAGATGCGGTCGTGGATCTCGGCCAGCGTTCCGCGTGGGTCCAGGGCCGTGCCGTGGGTGATTTCGTGCGCGAGGTGCAGGCAATTGTGCATCGACAGCACGTGCTGTCGATAGTGATGCCCGTGCCCGGCAACGAATTCGTAGCCGGCGGCATCGACGACGCGCTGGGCGCGGGCGGCGAACCAGCGCCATTTGTGACGCTTGAACAGCGGCAGCCGGCCGATCTTCACGGCCCGGCCCATATCCGGCGTCACCCCGCCGCGATCGACCTTCTCGCCGATGAGATCGACGGCATGGCCCAGCCGCCGAAAATGCCGGGCATGGTCGGCGATGGTGTTGTTGGTGCCGCCGATGTCGCCGATGCCGCGAAACACGATCGCGATCCGCTTACCCGGAGTGGTACTCATGTGATCTGACCTGCCGAAGCCGGTGGATCCGCAAGCGTGCCACGGGCGCGGAATTCGTCCACCGCGGCAAGCGCCGCGTCGACGTGGCCGTCAAAGACGAAGCGCGTGGCCACCGCCTCGATGGCGGCGGCACTCATGCGCGCATAGGCGTCCGGATCGTCGGCCAGCGTCGCCACGGCCGCCGCCAGCCGCTCGGGATCGACGAGCACCAGCGGTGCGATCCGATCCCGCACCGGATCGTAGACCACGGGCGGCAGATCGTCGTCGTGGCCGCCGAGCAACGGATAATCGGCCAGCGGCAGGCTCGGCGCCACGCACAGACCGGTCACGTCATGGGTGATGACCTCCACCAGGCCGTCGACCGCCGCGACCACGGCCGGGCAGCCGTAGGCGTTGGCTTCCACCGCGATCTGGCCGAATGGCTCGCGCAGCGCCGGATGCACCAGCAGATCGATGCCGCGATAGAACGCCCCCATGTCCGCCACCAGACCCTCGAAGCGCACGACATCGGTCAGATCGAGCCGCGCCACGAGCGTTTCCAGGCGCCGGCGTTCGGGCCCGTCCCCGGCGATCGACAGCGTCACCGCGCGGCCCTGATCGCGAAGCAGGGCCAGCGCGTGAACCGCCAGTGCCACGCCCTTGATCGGCTCCAGCCGGGCGACCACACCCAGCCGCAACGGGCGGTCGGACACGAGCTGTCGCGGCCGGGCCGCGGCCGGCCGCAGCGAGGGCCGCAGGGCGTTGGGCACCACCCGGATCGCGCCGCGATAACCCCAGCGCAGCTCCAGCATCCGCCGCGCCGCGTGGCTGTTGCACAGCACCGCCGGAACCGTCGCCAGAAACCGCTGCTTCGCGATCGTCTCGCCGGGGAACCAGCTCGCGCCGCGCTCCCAGTACAGGCAGCGCGCCGCGCCGGCCGCTTCGAGCGTGCGCAGACTGTCGCGCATACGGTTCCAGATCACCGCCACATCCGGCCGATGCCGGCGCATCAATCCGCGCTGGTGGGCGGCGCGCACCGCCCGGGGCCAGGCGGGCAGCTTGAGCGGGCCGGCGTACTTCTCATAACCCACCGGCACACCCGACGCCGCCAGCCGATCGGCCACCAGCGGATGCACGCCGCGACCGCAGGCCACCACGGCATGCCGGGCGTCGGCCCGCGCCAGCGCGGTGCGAAGGAATTCGACGAACTGCAGCTCGACGCCGCCGGCGCCGTCGAGGCTCACGTAGTGCAGCAGCGACGCCGCGCTCATGCCGCCGGCGCCAGGGTGCCGGTCGCGGCGTATTCGCGCGCCGCGGCGAGCACGTCATCTACATGCGCGTCGAAATCGAACGCCGTGCGGACGTGGGCAATGGCAGCCGCGCTCATCCGGGCGTAGCGATCCGGATCGGCGATCACCCGCATCACCGCATCGGCCAGCGCCGCGGGCTCGCAGATGCGCGGCGGCACGATCCGGTCGGTCACCGGATCGTAGACCACGGGCGGCAGTCCGGCGGTGCTGCCGCCCAGTGCGCGAAAGCGCTCGAGACCGGCCGTGACGGGCACGCAGTACCCCCCGTGCTCGTGTGCGACGACTTCCGGCAGGCCGTCGACCGCGCTGCATACCACGGGGCATCCGGCGGCGGCCGCCTCGGCCGCGACCACACCGAACGGCTCGCGCAGCGCCGGATGGAGCAGCACGTCGATCTGTTCGTAGAAAGCCGCCATGTCGGCCACCACGCCCCGAAATCGCAGCCGTGACGCCACGCCCAGCGCATCCGCGAGCGCCGCCAGATCTCCGCGCAGCGGACCGTCGCCGGCGATATCCAGCCACGCATCCACACCACGCTCGACGAGTGCAGCCAGCGTGTGGATCGCCAGGCAGGTCGCCTTGACCGGCACCAGGCGACTCGCCGTGCCCAGCCGCACCGGCGCATCGGCGGCCCGACGACGCGGCGCTGCGGCCAGCTGCGGCGAACGCATGCCGTTGGGGCAGACGCGGACCACACCCCGGTATTGCCAGTGCAGTTCCAGCATCCGCCGCGCCGCCCGCGAATTGCAGATCACGGCCGGCAGCCGGTCGAGTACCGCGCGCTTGGCCTCGACCCCGCCGGCGAGCCAGGCGGAGCCGTGCTCCCAGTAAAGACAGCGCCGCGGGCCGAGCGCGTCGAGCACCCGTGCCTGCTCGCCGAGTCGGTTCCAAAGCAGCGCGACATCCGGCTGCAGCGTTCGCGCGAGCCACCGGTAACGTGCCCGGCGCAGCTGCGCCGGGCGCTGCGGCAGCTTGAAACCGCAGACCTTCTTCTCATAGCGCCAGTGTCCGACCCCCGCCAGCGCCTCTCGATGCAACGTGTGAATCCGCCGGCTGCAGGCGACCACGGACTGATCCAGAGCCTGTCTCTCGGCCGCGCGCCGGACGAACGCGGCGAACTGCTGCTCCACGCCGCCGAAACCGCTGAGGCTCACATAATGGGTCAGCGACAGCGGCACGGAACCCGCCTCGGCTGTCGTCGCGGCGTCCATCATTTTTCTGTTAAATTTGCGTTCAGACCGCGCAATTTCGCGCCATATTAAGCTTTTTCATCCAAGCCATCCCCTGAAAGCAAGACGCACATGGTACAAACATCCGCGTTCGACCGATATCCGCACACCGAGGCGTCACGGGCTGCGCCCCGAAGCCGACCGGTCAACCGGATCGGGCTGGCCGCGGGCGTGATCGTGATCACGGTCACCGCTCTCGCCATTCACGCCGGCTGCGTCGCCGGCGCGGGGCTGTCGGCCTGCGTGGCGGGAGGCGCGACCATCTATCTGCCGGTCGACGGCGGCGAGTTCCTGCTCAGCGAAGTCATGTCGCTGGTCCTGTGTCTGCTCGGCGTGACTGTGGCGCTGCTGACGTACATCGACGGCGATCGGCGCCTGAGCCGCGTGGCGATCGTGTTCAGCATGCTCTTCCTCATCGCCTTCGTGGGTGAGAACAACGCGATACGCGACGATCTGCGGCCCCAGTTCCTGATCATCCTGCTGGTATGGCTGGGCATCGAACTGCTGCTGCGACGCGCCTACGCGCCGATCGTGCTCCTGCTAGCCGGTTGTTTCGTCGCGTTCATCGGCTCGCTGGGAGACCACACCACCGCGATACAGTTCCAGAACGTGTTCGAACAGGAACTGGACGAATCGGTTCTGGCACCGGTCGCCCGCGTCGTGGGCAACGCGGAGGAACCGCTGGAGTTGCTGGGCTGGAGTCTGTTCGTGCTGGCGGCGATCTCGGTCTGCGATGTTCGTCGTCCCGCGCAGCGGCCGACGCTGTCGGTGGTGCTGGCGCTGGCGGCGATCGTGGTGCTCTCCGTGGGCGCCACCTTCCTGCATCTGCGCGACAACGAGCTGTACGAGGCCGAGCGCAAGTTCGGCCTGTTCTGCGCGGCGGCCGGCTGGGGCCTGGCCGTCGCCACGGCGTTCCTCGCCTACGCCCGCCGCGGCGCGACCGCCTATGCCTACGCCGGCGTATTCGCGGTGGCCGTCTACTGGATCTGCGTGTTCACACCGGCGGTCTACACCCACGAGCACAGCAAGACGATCAGCTCCTGGACCTGGATCTTTCCCTTGCTGTCGCTGCATGCGTTTCTTCTGTTCCGACCCCGGGAAGGCGCCGTTCGCCAGCGCGCGGACGCTGCCGCGCCCGCGCACTCGGAACCCGCCTGAGCGACGAACCGGTCGTGCCGCCGGCCCCGAGCGCCCGCCGTAGCCCGCCGCGGCCATGCAGCACCGGGATCGCGACGATGTCGCGCCCGATCACAGCACCGGATTCGGTTACGATTGGCGGCCCTCGGGGTCGATCGCCATGGAGCGGCAGGACACATGAACGACAGCCCGCGCATACTCATCGTCGGCCCGAGCTGGATCGGCGACATGGTCATGGCGCAGGGTCTGTTCAAGACGCTGCGCCGACGCCTGCCGCAGGCGCGCATCGATGTGCTGGCCCCTGACGTCACCGCGTCGCTGGTCGCCCGCATGCCGGAAATCGACGCGGCGGTGCCGCTCAACATCGCCCACCGCGAGTTCGCCTGGGGCGCCCGCCGGCGCGCCGCGCACGCCCTGCGCGGCCGTTACGACCAGGCGATCGTCATGCAGCGCAGCGCCAAGGCCGCGCTGGTGCCCTGGCTGGCCGGCATTCCACAGCGCACCGGCTATCGCGGCGAACTCCGCTACGGCCTGATCAACGATGTGCGCACGCTCGACGCCACGCGCTATCCCCGCAAGGTCGAGCACTACGCGCTGCTGGGCCTCGAACACGAGGGCGACGCGCTCGGCGAGGTCGAGCTACCGCGGCTGTCGATCGACGAGCAGCGCCGTTCGGCACTGACGGCCTCGCTGGCGCTGGACCGCGACCGACCCGCCGTCGGCTTCGCGCCCGGCGCCGCCTACGGCGGCGCCAAACAGTGGCCGGCGACCCACTTCGCACGCCTGGCCGAGGCGCTCGACGCGCGCGGCATCGCGGTATGGATCTTCGGCAGCGCCGCCGACCGCGATCTCGCCGCCGGCATCGCCGCGGCCGCGCCGCGCCACGGGATGAACCTGTGCGAACGCACCTCACTGGTCGACATCGCCGACCTGGCCTCGCTCACCCATGCCTTCGTCGGCAACGACACCGGTGTGATGCATCTGGCCGCGGCCACCGCACCACGGGTGCTGGCCATCTACGGCGCCACGCATCCCGACTATGCGCCGCCGCTGGCCCCGGCCGAGGCCCGCTTCTGGCTGGGCCTGGCCTGCGCGCCCTGTCGCGAGCGGGTCTGCCCGCTGGGCCACAACGCGTGCATGCGCGATATCCCGGTCGCCGATGTAATGCACGCCTGCCTGAACCCCGAGGCGCGGGCGCTGCCCTCGCTGCACTACGCGGCCGGCCGGGCCGCGCCGCCGTCTGCCGCTACCGAGGAGCCTGCTCCATGACCGACGAACCCGACCGCTACGCCGTGATCGGCAACCCCGTCGACCACAGCCGGTCGCCGGCGATCCACGCCATGTTCGCCGAACAGACCGGTCAGCGCATGACCTACACGCGTCTGCCCGCCGCCGAGGACGCCTTCACCGCCACGGTCGAGCGCTTTTTCGCCGACGGCGGCCGCGGCCTGAACGTGACGCTGCCCTTCAAGCAGGCGGCCGCCGCCTACGCCGCCACGCTCTCGGCGCGCGCGGAGCGTGCGGGGGCGGTGAACACGCTGATCCGCTGCGACGACGGCCGCATCCACGGCGACAACACCGACGGCGTCGGCCTGCTGCGCGACCTGACCGGTCGTCTGAGCACACCAATCGAGGGGCGTCGCGTGCTGGTGCTCGGGGCCGGAGGCGCCGTGCGCGGGGTGGTCCCCGTTCTGCTCGAACAGGGCCCGAAACATCTTTACATCGCCAACCGCACCGCCGAGCGGGCCGAGGCCATCGCCGCCGATTTCACCGACCTGGGGCCCGTCGACGCCGGCGGGCTCGCGGGCATCGGCGGCGGCTGGGACCTGGTGATCAACGCCATATCGGCCGGACTGGCCGGGCGCATGCCGGATCTGCCGGCAGCAGCGATCGCGGGTGCGACCGCCGCCTACGACATGATCTACGCCGATGCGCCCACACCGTTTCTGCGCTGGGCCGAACGCCACGGCGTGGCCCGCCGGTGCGACGGCTTCGGCATGCTCGTCGAGCAGGCGGCCGAGTCCTTCCATCTCTGGCGCGGCGTGCGCCCGGACACCCGGGCGGTGATCGCAGCCCTCCACCCGGCCCCGCAGGGTCGCGACGACACGGTATAATCGAAGCACGATGAACGCAGAACGCACGGCAAACGATCTCGACCACGTCCTGCGTGCGGATACCTCCGGGGAGCTGCTCGACCCCGCCGACCACGCGCGCCAGTACAGCTATGTCCGCAAGGCGCACGAGACCGAGCTGATCGAGGACTATGTCGAGCTCATCGCGGATCTGATCGATGCCAAGGGCGAGGCTCGCGCCGTCGAGCTGGCCCAGCGCATGGGCGTGACCCAGGCCACGGTCGGCAAGATGATCCGCCGCATGACCGACGCCGGCCTGGTGACCAGCGAGCCCTATCGCTCCATCTTCCTCACCGAAGACGGCAAGCGCATGGCCTGCGAATCACGCGACCGGCATATCGTGGTGCTGCGCTTCCTGCGTGCCCTGGGCGTGCCGGAGACCACCGCGCGCAAGGACGCCGAGGGCGTGGAGCACCACGTCAGCGCCGAAACCATCGAGATCATGCGTCGTTTCGCCGACGACCGCGACGGCGCGCAGGACGACTGAGGCACGGATGCCGGACACACCCGGCGTCGTCCGTCGCCAGACCACCGACGGCCGCATCTGCCTCGACCACGACTGGCCCCAGGACGCGCGCGCCTGCCGGACGCTGCAGCGGGAACTGGCCGACCGCGTCGACACCCGCCACGATACCGGCCCGGTGGCGACGCTCGGCGGCGTCGACATCGGCTTCGAGGACGGCGGCCGCACCACGCGCGCGGCGGCCGTGGTGCTGGATGCCACCACGCTGGCGGTACGCGAGCGCCGGCTCGTGCGCGTGCCGACGCGGATGCCCTACATCCCCGGCCTGCTGTCGTTCCGGGAGATCCCCGGCGCGCTAGCCGCGCTCGAGGCGCTTGAGACGCCGCCGGATCTGATCCTGGTCGACGGTCATGGCATCGCCCACCCGCGCCGCCTCGGCGTGGCGACCCACCTCGGCCTGGTCACCGGTCGGCCGACCATTGGCGTCGCCAAGAAGCGTCTGACCGGAACGCACGGCCCGGCCCCGGAGCGCCGCGGCGCCTGGACCCCGCTCTACGACGGCGAAACCGTGATCGGCGCCGTCCTGCGCTCGCGCGAGCGCGTTAAGCCAATCTTCATCTCGCCCGGGCATCGTGTGGACCTCGACAACGCGATTGCCTGGACCCTGCAGGCGCTGACCCGCTACCGCCTTCCGGAGACGACCCGCGTCGCTGACCGGCTCGCCTCCGGAAAGCCGGATTTTTGAGCGCCTGCTGCGGCACTGATAACCTTGAACGTTGTCAGATCAGGTCCACACGACATTCACTCGACGGATAGACCTATGATGAAACGTGTAACATCCACTCTCGCCGTGGCGCTGGCCGCCATCGCCTTCAGTGCCACGACGGCCAACGCGCAGGGCGCGGCGGCCGGCGGCGCCGATCAGCAGGAAGCCCAGCAACTGATGCAGCAGTACCGCCAGAAGGCGTCGCGCCTGCAGCAGATCCACAAGGAAACCATCGAAGCCAATCCGGAGCTGGCCACCCAGCAGGAAGAGTTCGAGAAGAAGGTTCGTCAGGCCGTCGAGGACGAGGGCTACGACGTCGAACAGGGCCAGCAGCGGGTTCAGGAACTCGCGCAGAAGATGCAGTCCGGCGATCTCGACCAGTCCGAGCGCAAGGCGGTGATGCAGGATTTTCAGGCCGAGCGCCAGGAGATGACACAGGCCCGTAACAAGGTCATGCAGAAGCCGGAAATCCAGTCGGCCGGTCAGCAGCTGCAGGAAGACACGCTTGCGGCCATGAAGAAGCAGAACAGCAACACGCAGGATCTGCTCGACGAGATGGATTCGCTGCGCTCCGAGCTGCAGTCGAAGATGCCGCAGTCCGGTCAGGCGCCCGCCCCGGGCCAGTCCCCCGGCAGCGGCTGATCTCAAGCCCTAACTGCTCGCGAAAAACCCGGCCATGCGCCGGGTTTTTTCATGGCCGCTATCGGGGCCGTCCGGCGATCCGCGGAATCGAGCACCCTCCCGCCGCAGCCCGAGCCGGGACGAATATCGGCCGCGACAACGGCCATGTGCGCATCGCACCTATTCGATGCCGCACGCGATCCGCAGCCGTGACGGGCCGACCGTGATATCGAATGGGAAACTCCGCCGATTCGCCGAGTATCGGCGTCACGACGAGAAACGCCCGCGGCACGCCGCGGGCGTTCATGCGTCGAAGCATCAAATCAGCTAACGGCCGCGCGCCGCGCGTGGACTTGGTGTCCCGTCACGGCCGGTCGAACCGCTAGCGCAGCATACGGCGCCGGCCAGACGGTGACTACTCGTCCCAGCGGGTTTCAGCATCCTGCGACCTGTCGCCGCCCGGCCGAGCGTCCGGATCCTTCAGCCGACGCGTGCCGTCGCGCATGATGATATAGGTCTGGCCGCCGGAAACCGCGGGGCCGACCACACCGGCACCGCGGGCCTGCATTCCGGCCTGGAACTGCTCGAAGGTGATGCCGCCGGGACTGCTCTGGCTTTCGCGGTCCTCGATCGTCGCACTCGTGTCGAGCGAATCGTAGATCTCGGCGACCTCCTCGCTGTCGGCGGCCTCCGACCGGCTGAGCACGCCGTCGCCGTTGGCATCGAGCGCGTCGAAGCGCGTGTGCAGCGCGCTTTCGCTCATCTGAGTCTGACGTTCGGCGCCGGCGTTTCGCTCGCCGCTGTTCTGCATGCTGTCTTGGGCCATCGCGCTGCCGCCACCGGCGGCCATGGCGAGCCCGATTGCGATCGCTGTCTTCCTGAACATGGCGGTGCCTCTGTGTCGGAATGGAATTCAACGCGGAACATAACGCCGTGCCATGAACCCGCACTTAACCCGTAGGCCCGGAACACGAACGACACCAGGGCCTGCCAACACCTCATGCGAGCCCGCGCCAGGCGTTTCCTGAAAAATTGATCAGGGGCGGCAGGACGAGGCGTCGTGCGCGCCGCGCAGTCATTCTGCGCCAACTTCTGCGCCAACGCGGGATTGCCGCACCACAGCGCCTGGCCCGAAGGGTTGGGCCGCCCATGAAACAATCATGGGCGCGCTGCGGCGTTGCCAGTCTTGATCGTGGCGCGCCACGATCGGTGACTCGCGCCTCGCGTAACACGATTTGAGGTCTCCAACGCGGCGTCCGCATGAAGTGTTAACAGGCCTAGCGCTGCTCGTCCTGCTGCGCCTCGACCTCGCGCACACCCGGCACGAAAAGCCGCGCGGTCCAGATGCCGACCTCGTAGAGCAGATAGACCGGCACGGCCAGAAGCGTCTGCGAGATGACGTCCGGCGGCGTCAGCAGCATGCCCACAGCGAATGCCGCCACCAGCACATAGGCGCGATAGCTGGCGAGCTGGCGCGGCGTGACGAAGCCGGCCCAGACGATCAGAAAGATCGCCACCGGCAGCTCGAAGGCCATGCCGAAGGCGAGGAACATGCCGAGCACGAAATCCAGATACGCCGAGATGTCGGTCATCACCGCCACGCCCGTGGGCGCGACCGAGATGAAAAACCCGAACACCACGGGGAACACCGCGTAGTAGGCGAACGCCATGCCGAGATAGAACAGCCCGGTGCTGGAGGCCAGCAGGGGTGTGACCAGCCGGCGCTCCTGGGCGTAGAGTCCCGGCGCGATGAACATCCAGATCTGGTAAAGGGTCCAGGGCAGCGAGACCGCCACCGCCAGCAGCATCGACAGCTTGAACGGCGCCAGAAACGGCGCGGCGACCCCGGTCGCGATCAGGCTGTTGCCCTCCGGCATGTGCGCGAGAAGCGGCCCGGAGAGAAACGTGAACAGATCGCGCGCGAAATAGGCCATCGGCACGAAAACGATGCCGATGCCGATCACGATCCGCAGCAGGCGCGAGCGCAGCTCGAGCAGATGCGCCATCAGCGGCTGTTCTTCCTCGCTCGGCGTCTGCTGGCTCATTCGCTGGGTCGATCCGTCTTCCGTGATCCGTCATCGGCGGTCGGCGCGTCGCGCGCCGACGCATCGCCGCCCCCGGCCGCATCCGACCGTGTGCCAGCCCGGGCGGCGTCGTCGCTCGGCTTCACCGACGGCCGCTCGGGGGAAAGGGCGTCCTGTGCGGGCTCGATCGCCCCGCGCGTCTCCGATTCGATGCGCTCGCGCGTGCGCCGGACGTCGGCGCGCAGCTCGTCGACGCTGACCTCACGCTCGAGCTCGCTGGTGATACCGCGCACATAGCCCTTGGCGCGCCCGACCCAGAGCCCCAGCGTGCGCGCGACCACGGGCAGGCGCTCGGGGCCGAGCACGATCAGGCCGATGACGGCCAGTATTGTCAGTTCCCAGAAACCGATATCGAACATTCCCGTGGCGCGAGACTACTCGCGGTTCTCGCTCTCATCCCGCTTGGCGTTGCGCTGATGGGCGTCCTCCACCGGGCCGGTGTTGGCCTTGGTCTTGCCCAGTTCGTCGACGACCTGCGGGTCCTCCGGGCGCTTGCGGGCGTCCTCGGTGGTCTCGTCGTTCTCGTCGCCGTCCTTCATCGCGCCGCGGAAATCCTTGAGCGCCGAACCGAGATCGCCGCCGAGGTTGCGCAGTCGCTTGGTGCCGAATATCAGCACCACGATGACCAGAAGAATGAGCAGCTGCCAGATACTGATACCACCAATCATGATTACCTCGTCTGTTACTCGTGTCCGTCGGACGCCGGGCGGGCGGCCTTCTCCTCGATGCCGGACACGCCAAAGCGTCGTCCAAGTTCGGCCTGCACCGCGGCACTGTCGAGCCCGCGCGAGCCGAGCAGCACCATGCAATGGAACCACAGGTCGGCGACCTCGTGGATCAAATGGACGTCGTCGTCCTCGGCGGCGGCCTCGACCACCTCCTCGGACTCCTCGCGGATCTTGGCGCCGATGCGCGCCACGCCGCCCGCATAGAGCGAGGCAGTGTAGCTGGTGTCGGGATCGGCCTCGCGCCGGGCGGCCAGCGCCGCGTCGAGCCGGCTCAGAATATCGTTGTCACTCATGCAGACCGTACATGTCCTGGGGATCGATGAGCACCGGGTCCCGGGTCACCCATTCGCCGTCGTCGTGGATCTGGAAGAAACAGGATTCGCGCCCCGTATGACAGGCCGCGCCGCCGATCTGTTCGATCCGCAGCAGCAGCGCATCGTTGTCGCAGTCCAGCCGGATCTCGACCACGCGCTGCCGATTGCCCGATGTCTCACCCTTGCGCCAGAGCTTGGCACGCGAACGTGACCAGTAGGTTGCAAAGCCGGACTCGACCGTCGCCGCGAGCGCGGCCCGGTTCATCCAGGCCAGCGTGAGCACGCGCTGGCTGTCCACCGACTGCGCGATCACCGGCGCCAGGCCGTGTTCGTCCCAGGCCACGTGCTCGAGCCAGGCCGGGCCGTCGGCGGATTCGGGGGATGAGCTGACGTCGTCGTTCACGATCTGTCGCGAGGGTGTTGAACAGGCGTCCATATTACGCGCATCGTGCAGCGAACACAGCGTCCGATGTGCGCCTGCAGGCTGTTGCAAGCGGACAGGGCCCGTTCTACTGTTGCGCGGCATGAAGATCATCATCCTGGGGGCGGGCGAAGTCGGTGCGACACTGGCGGAGAATCTCGCGCACGAATCCAACGACGTCACCGTCGTCGATACCGACCAGTCGCTGCTGCGTCCGCTCCAGGATCGGCTCGATATCCAGGCGGTGCAGGGCTATGCCTCGCATCCCGACGTTCTGCGCAATGCCGGTGCCAACGACGCCGACATGATCATCGCGGTCACGGCGACCGACGAGACCAACATGATCGCCTGCCAGATCGCCTACACGCTGTTCCACACGCCGACCAAGATCGCACGCATCCGGGCGGCCGAGTATCTGCTCGAGGATCGGCTGTTCCATCAGGATGCGATCCCGATCGACATGACCATCAGCCCGGAGCAGCTGGTCACCGACTACATCAAGCGGCTGATCGAGTATCCGGGCGCGCTCCAGGTGGTGGACTTCGCCGACGGCAAGGTGCAGGTCGTGGGCGTCAAGGCCTACTACGGCGGGCCGCTCGTCGGCCAGGAGCTGCGCACCCTGCGCGAGCACATCCCCGACATCGACACCCGCGTGGTGGCGATCTATCGGCGCGGCAAACCGCTGATCCCGGAAGGCGACACCATCATCGAGGCCGATGACGAGGTGTTCTTCGTCGCCGCACGGCGGGACATCAAGAAGGTGATCGGGGAACTGCGCAAGCTCGACCGGCCGGTCAAGCGGGTGATGATCGCCGGTGGCGGCAACATCGGCCTGCGGCTGGCGCTGGCGCTGGAAAACCACTGCCAGGTCAAGATCATCGAGAACAATCAGGCGCGGGCCGGCTGGCTCTCGGAGAAGGTCAACCGCTCGATCGTGCTCAAGGGCGACGCCGCGAACGAGTCGCTGCTGGTCGAGGAGAACATCGAGCACGTCGACGTGTTCTGCGCGATCACCAACGACGACGAGGCCAACATCCTCTCGGCCATGCTGGCCAAGCGCCTGGGCGCGCGCAAGGCGATGTCGCTGATCAACCGGCTGGCCTATGTGGACCTGATCGAGTCCTCGGGCACCCAGATCGACATCGCGATCTCGCCCAAGCAGTCCACCATCTCCGCCCTGCTGGCGCACGTGCGCCGCGGCGACGTGGTTCGGGTGCACACGCTGCGGCGCGGCGCGGCCGAGGCGATCGAGGCCATCGCCCACGGCGAGCGGGCCGACTCGCGCGTGGTCGGCCGGCGCATCGACGAGATCAAGCTGCCCCCGGGCACGACCATCGGCGCGATCGCACGCGGCGACGACGTCCTGATGGGCCATCGCGACACGGTGATCGAATCCGGCGATCACGTCATGCTGTTCATCGTCGACAAGAAATACACGGCGGACGTGGAACGTCTGTTCCAGGTCGGCGTGTCCTACGTCTGAGCGCGCCGTGGCGACATTCCAGCTGAACTACTACTTCGCGGTCGTCCAGCGGGTGCTCGGCCTGCTGCTGATGATCTTCTCCACCAGCATGCTGGTGCCGGCGGTCATGGGTTTCGCCTACGGCGACGGCGAGAGCGACGCCTTTCTCATCGGATTCGCGGTCACCCTGACGACCGGTACGGCCGCGTGGTGGCCGGTCCGCCACGTTCAGCGCGAACTCAAGGTCCGCGACGGCTTTCTGGTCGTGGTGCTGTTCTGGATGGTGCTCAGCCTGTTCGGCGCGGTGCCGCTGTATCTCGCCGAGCGTCCCGACATCAGCGTCACCGACGCCGTGTTCGAATCGGTCTCCGGGCTGACCACGACCGGCGCCACCGTGCTGGTCGGGCTGGACACGCTGCCGCATGCGGTGCTGTTCTGGCGCCAGCTGCTGCACTGGATGGGCGGCATGGGCATCATCGTGCTCGCGGTGGCGGTGCTGCCGATGCTCGGCGTGGGTGGCATGCAGCTTTATCGCGCGGAAACGCCCGGCCCGATCAAGGATTCCAAGCTGACGCCGCGCATTCGCGAGACCGCCAAGGCGCTTTGGTATCTGTACGTCTCGCTCACGGCCCTGTGCGCGCTGGTGTTCTGGCTGGCCGGCATGAGCGCCTTCGACGCCGTGAGTCACGGCTTTTCGGCGATCGCCACGGGCGGCTTCTCCAACCACGACCTGTCGCTGGGCCATCACGACAACCCGGTGATCGAGCTCGCGGCGATCGTGGCGATGCTGGTGGGCTCGATCAGCTTCGGCATGCACTTCACCGTCTGGCGCAGCGCCAATCCGCTGACCTACTGGCGCGACTCGGAGACGCGCACCTTCCTGATCATGGTCCTCGCCGCGACCACGGTCTGCGTCGGGGTGCTTTTGTTGTCGGGCACGTACGTCAACGTGCCGGAGGCCATGGTGAAGTCGATGTTCCAGGTGGTCGCCATCGGAACCACCACCGGCTTCACGACCACCGACTATTCGGTCTGGCCGACCTTTCTGCCCATGCTGCTGCTGCTCGGCAGCTTCGTGGGCGGCTGCGCGGGCTCGACCACGGGCGGCATGAAGGTCGTGCGCTTCATCCTGCTCGCCAAGCAGGGCACGCGCGAGATCACCCGCCTGGTTCACCCCAACGCCGAGATCCCGATCAAGATGGGCGCGAAGGTGATCCCGGACCGCGTCATCCAGGCGGTCTGGGGTTTCTTCGCGGTCTACGTGACGGTGTTCACGGCCATGTTCCTGGTGCTGCTGGCCGCCGGCCTGAGCGAGCTGACGGCGTTCTCGGCGGTGGCGGCCTCGATCAACAACCTGGGTCCGGGCCTGGGCGAAGTGTCATCGAACATGGCCGGCCTGCCCGCGCTGGCCAAGTGGGTGCTGTGCCTGGCGATGCTGCTGGGCCGGCTGGAAGTGTTCACCCTGCTGGTGATTCTGACCCCCGCCTTCTGGCGCCACTGAGCGATTTCTCTCCCGCGCGGCGCAGCGCGACCGTTACACTGTGCGCATGGGGATGCGCGACCAACTCGAGGACATGCTCGCCGCGGGGCGCGACGGGGCGCTGCTGCGTTTCTCGCTCGGCGAGCTGCTGTATCAGGCCGGCGAGACCGGTCCGGCGATCACGCATCTGGCGGAGGCGGTCGCTCAGGACCCGCAGTATTCCGCCGCCTGGAAACTCTACGGCCGGGCCCTGCTGGAACACGGTGACACGGACGCGGCGATCGATGCGCTCGAACGCGGGATCGCAGTGGCCGAGGACCGCGGCGACAATCAGGCGGCCAAGGAAATGCGGGTCTTTCTCAAGCGCGCGCGCAGGCGGGACAGCGAAGGCAGAAACTGATGTCGGTGTACACCCGGGTCGATCACGACGATCTGCGCGCCCTGCTCGCGGATTACGCCATCGGCGAACTCGAGGACTTCCGCGGCATCGCCGCCGGCATCACGAACACCAACTACTTCGTGGACACCACCACCGGACGCTGGGTTCTCACGCTCTTCGAGCAGGTGGACACCGCGGCGCTGCCGTTCTTCATGCAGCTCATGGACCATCTCGCCGGACACGGCGTGCCGGGGGCCCACCCGGTGGCCCGTAACGACGGCGGTTTTCTCAGCGAGGTGCGCGGGCGCCCGGCCGCCCTGGTCTATCGGCTGTCCGGCGCGAGTATCGAGAGCCCGGAACCGGCCCAGTGCGGCTCGCTCGGCGGCGTCGTGGCCGAGATGCACCGTGCCGTGCGCTCCTTCGGCCTGACCCAGGACAACACCCGGGATCTGGCCTGGCTGCGCGATGCCCGCGCGCGCCTGGGCACGCGCCTGGACACCGAGACGCGGACGCTGCTCGACGACGAGCTCGCCTATCAGTCCGACTGCGCCCGGACCTGCTACGTCGACCTGCCGCGCGCGGTCATCCACGCCGACATGTTCCGCGACAACGTCCTGTTCCAGGGTCAGCGGGTCTCGGGCATCATCGACTTCTACTTCGCCTGTCAGGAGTATCTGCTGTTCGATCTGGCCGTGATCTGCAACGACTGGGCCTACGACGACCAGCGCCGGCACCTGCCGGATCACTGGGCGGCCTTCGCGGGCGCCTACCATCGCCGCCGGCCGCTGACCGACGCCGAGATCCGGGCCTGGCCGGCGATGCTCCGGGCCGCGGCGCTGCGTTTCTGGGTCTCGCGGCTCGTGGATTACCACTTCCCGATGGACGGCGACGTCGTGCACGTCCACGACCCGACGCCGTTCGAGGCCCTGCTGCGCCGCCATCGCGAACAGGCGCCGCCGCTGATCCCGTCATGATCGCGCTGATCCAGCGCGTGTCCCGCGCCGCGGTGTGCATCGACGGCGAGCAAGTGGCCGCCATCGACCGCGGCATACTCGCGCTGGTCGCCGCGGTGCCCGAGGACGACGACGCCCGAGCCCGGCGGCTGGCCGAGCGCGTGCTCGGCTACCGCCTGTTCGCCGACGCCGACGGCCGCATGAACGTCAGCGCCGCGGCGGGCGGCCACGCGGTGCTCGCCGTGCCCCAGTTCACGCTCGCCGCGGACACCCGTCGCGGCACGCGGCCGGGCTTTTCCACCGCCTGCCCGCCCGAACGCGCGGCCGGGCTCTTCGACGTCTTCGCCGCCGCCCTTGCGGCCGCGCACACGCCCGTGGCCACGGGCGTTTTCGGCGCCGACATGCAGGTCGAGCTGGTCAACGACGGGCCGGTCACGTTCTGGCTTGCCAGCTAGGCGACGCGGGCGCCCGCGGCCATTCGCGTGACCGGCGCAAACGGCGTATTATCCGCCGTCTGACGGGGTGAATCGACAGCTTTGAAAGCGACTACCATGACTTCGCGACGGGCCACGATCGCACGCGCGACGGCCGAAACCGATATTCGACTCGAGATCGACCTGGACGGTAGCGGCGCCTTCACCGGCGGTACCGGTGTCGGCTTTTTCGATCACATGCTCCACCAGATCGCCCGCCACGGGCTGATCGACATCGAGCTGAGCGCGGCCGGCGACACCCACATCGACGACCACCACACGGTCGAGGACGTGGGCCTGTGTCTGGGCCGGGCGCTAGCCGAGGCCGTGGGCGACAAGCGCGGCATCACGCGCTACGGGCACGCCTACGTGCCCCTGGACGAGGCGTTGTCGCGGGTCGTCGTCGATCTGTCGGGCCGGCCGGGGCTGTTCTTCGACGCCGCGTTCACGCGCGACAAGATCGGCACCTTCGACGTCGAGCTCGTGCGCGAGTTCTTCCAGGGCGTGGCCAGCGCCGGCGCGATCACCCTGCACATGGACAGCCTCAAGGGTGACAACGCGCACCATATCGCCGAGACCCTGTTCAAGGCCTTCGGACGCGCGCTGCGCATGGCCGTGGCCGGCGACGCGCGCGCCGAGGGCGCGATGCCGTCGACCAAGGGCCGCCTCTAGACCACCTTCTCTACGCTTATGGCAACCGTCGGCATCATCGACTACGGGATGGGCAATCTGCACTCGATTGCCAAGGCCCTGCGCTACGTCGCATCGGACGAGCAGATCGAGGTCAGCTTCGATCCGGATGCGCTCGCGCGCATGGATCGCCTGGTCCTGCCTGGCGTCGGCGCGATCGGGCACTGCATGGCCGAGCTGCATCGCCTGGAGCTCGACGACATGATCCGCGAGCAGCTCGGCCGCAAGCCGCTCATGGGCGTCTGTCTGGGGATCGAAGCCCTGATGGCGCACTCGGAGGAATCCGGCGGGGTGGAATGCCTCGGCGCCTTCCCCGGGGATACGGTGCACTTCGCCGGCCCGGACGACCAGCCCGACGGCGTGCGCCGCAAGATACCGCATATGGGCTGGAATCAGGTCCGCCAGGAGCGGCATCATCCGTTGTGGAAGGATATCGCGCCGGCGAGCTGGTTCTATTTCGTCCACAGCTATCACGTCGTGCCCGAGAACGCCGGCCACATCGCCGGCACCACCGACTACGGTGTCCGCTTCGCGTCGGTGATCCTGCGCGAGAACGTCTTTGCCGTGCAGTTCCATCCCGAAAAGAGCCAGTCGGCCGGCCTGCAGCTGCTGGCCAATTTCCTCGAATGGGACGGCGCCGCCTAGAACGGCCCCGCCCGCAACAGTCACGAATCGGCCGCAGACCAGGAGTTCCGGCGTGCTACTCATCCCTGCAATCGACATCAAGAACGGTCAGTGCGTGCGCCTGCGCCAGGGCGACATGGACAAGAACGTCACCGTATTCGACGACGACCCCGTGGCGGTGGCCGAGCGCTGGATCGCCGCGGGCGCTGACCGCATCCACGTGGTCGATCTCGACGGTGCCAAGGCCGGCTATCCGGTCAACGACCGCGTGATCGGGGAGATCGTGGCCGCCGCGGGCGACATCCCCGTGCAGGTCGGCGGCGGCATCCGCGAGGAAGTCGACATCGAGACCTATCTCGAGCGCGGCGTGGAGTTCGTCATCCTCGGCACCCGCGCGGTCTCGGAGCCGCACTTCGTCGCCGACGTCGGGGTGGAGTTCCCGCGCCGGATCATCGTCGGCCTGGACGCCCGCGACGGCAAGGTCGCCACCGACGGCTGGTCGAAACTGTCCAATCACGCGGTTGCCGACCTCGCGCAGCAGTTCGAGGCCGACGGCGTGATCGCCATCATCCACACCGACATCAGCCGCGACGGCATGATGGAGGGCGTGAACGTCGAGGCCAGCCGCGCGCTGGCCCGGGAACTGACCATTCCGGTCATCGCCTCGGGCGGGGTGACCCGTCTCGACGACATCGAGGCCCTGCTCGACGCCGAGGCCGACGGCGTCACGGGCGCGGTGATCGGGCGCGCGCTCTACGAGGGCACCATCGATCTCGCCGAAGCCCGCCGGCTCGTCAACGACAAGACCCGCAGCCCATGACCCTCGCCAAGCGCATCATCCCCTGCCTCGACATCGACAAGGGGCGGGTCGTCAAGGGCGTGAAGTTCCTCGAGATCAAGGACGCCGGCGACCCGGTCGAAATCGCGCGCCGCTACGACCAGCAGGGCGCCGACGAACTGGTGTTTCTCGACATCACCGCCAGCCACGAGGCGCGCGACACCCTCATGGACGTGGTCGAGCGCGTGGCCGGCGAGGTCTTCATTCCGCTGACCGTGGGCGGCGGCGTGCGCACTCTGCCGGACGTGCGCCGGCTGCTGTCGGCCGGGGCCGACAAGGTCTCGATCAACACCGCCGCGATCTCCAACCCGGATTTCGTGCGCGAGGCCGCCTACCGCTACGGCTCGCAGTGCATCGTCGTGGCCATCGACGCCAAGAACGTGGCCCGCAAGGGCGAGCCGCCGCGCTGGGAGATCTTCACCCACGGCGGCCGCAAGCCGACCGGCATCGAGGCCATCGGCTGGGCGCAGAAGCTGGTATCGCTGGGCGCCGGCGAAGTGCTGCTGACCAGCATGGACAAGGACGGCACCAAGTCCGGCTTCGACCTCAAGCTCACCCGGGCCATGTCGCAGTCGGTGGACGTGCCCGTGATCGCCTCCGGCGGCGTGGGCAGCCTCGAGGATCTGCACGACGGCCTGGAGATCGGCTGCGCGGACGCGGTGCTCGCCGCGTCCATATTCCACTTCGGCACCTATACTATCCAGCAGGCCAAGGGCTTTCTCGCCGAGCGCGGCGTGGTGGTGCGCGACCCGATCTACCGCTAGCGACCTCCGCCCCGCGCCCGATGCGTACGCACGCAGCGGGGCTTTCCGATATGCTTTGAAGGCGCTTTTCCGGCGTCGACGCAAAGGGCTATCGGCGTGTACCACAACGTCTTCGCAGCGGCCGTGCTCGGCCTGGCCATCGCCATCGGCCTGGTGACCGGTGGCAGCTATCTCAAGAGCGCGGCGATCCAGTGGAAATCCGCCGAGCGCACGGTCACGGTCAAGGGTCTGGCCGAACGCGAAGTCCGCGCCACGCTGGCGCTCTGGCCGCTGCATTTCAGCGTGACCGGCGACGCGCTCGGCGAGGTCCAGCAGCGGGTCAACGCCCAGGCCGACATCATCCGCGCCTTTCTCGCCGACGCCGGCTTCAAGCCCGACACGATCACCCTCACCTCGCCGGAGGTCACCGATCGTTTTGCCAACAGCTTCGGCAACCAGCGCCCGCCCAGCCGTTATTCGGCCGAGGCCACCATGCTCGTGCGCACCGAAGCGATCGACGCGGTCAAACAGGCCATGCCACGGGTCGGCGAACTGATCAGCCAGGGCGTGGTGCTCTCGCCGAACTACAACTACCGCACCGAATTCCTGTTCACCGAGCTGGAAGAGATCAAGCCGGAGATGATCGCGGCCGCGACCGCGGATGCCCGCAAGGCCGCCAAACAGTTCGCGCAGGACTCGGGCAGCCGGGTCGGCGCCATCCGCTCGGCCTCACAGGGCTATTTCTCGATCTCCGATCTCGACAGCTATACGCCGGATATCAAGCGCGTGCGCGTGGTGACCACGATCGACTACGCGCTGGAGGACTAGCGCGCACGAAAAAGCCCGGCCGTGGCCGGGCTTTTCCCTCATCGCGCGTGCGAACAGCCTAGGTCGTCTGTTCCTCGTGCTTGCCCTCGGCGATCTCCTCGATCATCTTCGCGCAGAAGGCGTCGAGATCGTCCGGCGTCCGGCTGGTGACGAGCGCTTCGTCGCAGACGACTTCGCGATCGACCCAGGTCGCACCGGCGTTCTTCAGATCGGTCTGGACCGACGGGAAGGACGTCAGCGTGCGGCCGTCGACCACGCCGGCTTCGATCAGCACCCACGGTGCATGACAGATCGCGCCGACCGGCTTGTGCTGGGCGAAGAAATCGCGCACGAAGGACACGGCCCTGTCATTGGTGCGCAGCGTGTCCGGATTGGCCAGACCGCCCGGCAGCACCAGTGCGTTGTAGTCGCCGGCCGAAACCTGATCCACGGTCTTGTCGACCGGCTTCGGGTCGCCCGTCGGTTCGCCGCCGCTTTCGCCCTGGATCTTGCCGGATTCGAGCGAAATCAGTTCCACTTCGGCGCCGGCGGCCTTGATCTCGTCCCAGGGCTGGGTCAGCTCCGAGTATTCGAAACCGTTGGTGGCCAGAAACGCGACCTTCTTGCCTTTGAGTTCGTCGCTCATCGCAACTCCGCTTGGTTGATGCATCACTACGCGACCAAGCATGCGATTGCGCGCAACCGTTTCAACTCCGTATTGCTACGTACCCCGGCGACGTCAGTCCGGACGGCGTTCGAGCACGGCGTAGTAGAAGCCGTCGAAACCGTGCGCGCCGGGCGCCAGCCGACGCCCGGCCGCGGCCGGCTCGCCCCAGTCGGCGGCGATCGGACGCTCGTGCGCATCGGGCTGGCGCGCGATGAATGCCGCCACCGGATCCGCGCCTTCCGCGGCAAGAATCGAGCAGGTGGCATAGACCAGCCGCCCGCCTGGGGCGAGCGTCGGCCACAGCGCATCCAGCAGCGCGCCCTGGCGCTCGGCAGCGGCGGCGATGTCGGTCGGGCGCCGCAGCCACTTGATGTCCGGATGCCGGCGGATCACCCCGGTGCCGCTGCAGGGGGCATCGAGCAGAATCGCGTCGAAGGCACGACCGTCCCACCACGAATCCACCGCCCGGGCGTCGGCGGTTCGCGTGCGCGCCGCGAGGCCGAGCCGGGTCA
Source organism: Salinisphaera orenii subsp. orenii MK-B5 (assembly GCF_003788635.1). GTDB lineage: Bacteria > Pseudomonadota > Gammaproteobacteria > Nevskiales > Salinisphaeraceae > Salinisphaera > Salinisphaera orenii. The sequence goes on along the minus strand of NZ_AYKH01000041.1, from coordinate 14,313 downwards.
GCGTGGCTTCGAGCGTGGCCACACGCTCGCCGTCGACGTCCAGCGCGAGCACGTCGGCCGCGGCCCGTTCGAGCAGATGCGCGGTCTTGTTGCCGGGCGCGGCGCAGGCATCAAGCACGCGCTCACCGTCAACCGGGTCGACCAGATCCGCCGCGAGCTGGGCCGCGCCGTCCTGGATCGAGACATCGCCGGCGGCGAAGCCGGGCAGCTCGGCGACCGCCACCGGCGTGTCCAGGGTCAGCCCGTCGGGCGCATGCGGCGTGGGCACCGCCTCAAACCCCGCCTCGGCGAGCACCGCACGATAGGCCTCGCGATCGATGCGCCGGGCGTTGACGCGCAGATGCATCGGCGCCTGGGCGTTGTTGGCCGCCAGCACCGACGTCCAGGCCTGCGGCCAATCGGCACGGATGGCGTCGACCAGCCAGTCCGGATGCGAATACCGCAGGCCGGGCGCATCGCCGACCGCGGGCGCACCGTCGCGCTGGAACCCGCGCAGCACCGCGTTGACCAGCCCCCGCGCCTTGGATAGCCCCAGGGCGCGTGTCGCGGCCACGCTGGCGTGCACCGCCGCGTGCGGGGGCACGCGCATGGCCTCGAGCTGATGGACACCCACGAGCAGCAGGGCGTGCAGCAGCGGCTGCGGCCGGCGTTTGAGACGCGGCGCGATCAGCGCCGCCAGGCGCCGGTGTTCCCGCAGCGTGCCGAAGGCCATGGCGGCGGCGAGACCGCGGTCGGCCGCGCTCAGGGCCACGACCGCTTCGGCCAGCGCCGCATCCAGGCTGCGACCGCCGTCGATGACCGCGCTGACCGCGCGCGCCGCCGCCGCCCGCGGCGCGGAACCGGCCGCGGCGTCACTCAAGCCGCAGCCCGACCCAGTCGCGACCATGCGCGGCATCCGCCGCGCTCATCCGGCGCTTGCCCGGCAGCTGGAGTTCGTGCACCCGCAGCAGCCCGCCGCCGGTGGCGATATCGATGCCGCCGCGACCCGCGGCGACGACCGTGCCCGGCTCGGCCGCGCTCGTGCCCGGCGCCACGGCGGCCCGCCAGATGCGCAGCCGCGCACCGTCCAGGCCCGCATGGGCCACCGGCCAGGGCGAGAACGCGCGCACCGCGCGGGCGATCGCCTCGGCCGGCGCGCGCCAGTCGATCGCGGCCTCGGCCTTGTCCAGCCGGCGGGCGTAGGTGGCCTGATCGTCGTCCTGGGGCTCGGCCTCCAGCCGGCCGGGCAGCCGGGTGAGCACGTCGCCGAGCGCGACCGCGCCCAGTTCGGCGAGCTCGTCATGCAGCGCACCGGCGTCGGTGGTGGCGTCGATGGCCACCGCGCGGCGGGCGAGCATGGGCCCGGTATCCAGGCCGGGCGCCATCTGCATCACGGTGACCCCGGTTTCGTTGTCGCCGGCGAGGATCGCGCGGGCGATCGGCGCGGCCCCGCGCCAGCGCGGCAGCAGCGAGGCGTGCACGTTGACGCAGCCGTGCGTCGGCAGATCGAGCACCCGTTGCGGCAGGATCAGGCCGTAGGCGACGACCACCATCAGGTCCGGCGCCAGCGCGGCCAGCGCGTCGATATCGGCATCGCGCTTGAGGCGCTCCGGCTGCTGGACCGGGACACCGAGTTCGAGCGCCCGCTGCTTGACCGGCGACGCCGCCAGCCGGCGCCCGCGCCCGGCCGGGCGATCGGGCTGGGTGAGCACGCCGGTCAGGCGATGACCGCTCGCCGCGACCGCGTCGAGGCTGGGCAGCGCGAAATCCGGCGTGCCGGCGAAGACGATGTTCATACCCGACCCGCGTTCACGCGTCGCCGGCCTCGGCGGCGTGACGCGCGGCCTTGGCGAGCTTGCGCCGGATGCGCTCGCGCTTGAGCCGCGAGAGCTTGTCGATGTAGAGGCCGCCGTCGAGATGAGCCAGTTCGTGCTGCACGCACTGGGCGAGCAGACCCTCGGCCTCCATCTCGAAATGCTCGCCGTCGCGGTCCTGGGCGGCGAAGCGCACCCAGGTGTAGCGTTCGACCCGGTCGTAGTGCTCGGGCACCGACAGACAGCCCTCGTCGACGACCTCGGGTGCCTCCTGCGACAGGATCCGCGGATTGCACATGACGATGCGCCCGCTGCGGTCGTCGGAGCAGTCCATGACCGCGACGCGGCGCGTATCGCCGACCTGAGTCGCGGCCAGGCCGACGCCCGGCGCGTCGTACATGGTCTCGAACATATCGTCGACGAAGGCCGACAGCGCCGCATCGAACTGCGTGACCGGTTCGGTGGTCTCGCGCAGCCGCGGATCGGGGAAATGCAAAATCTCGAGAATCGCCATATTCTGTCGGTTTGGACAAGGTTGCGCATGACCGGGGCCGCATCGCACGCCGTGTGGCGCCCGCCATGTGCGGCTCGACCACGGGGGACGCATCCCGGATGCGAGAGTATAACGGTTTGAACACCACGCTCGGGGCCGTGGTCCGCGCCCTGGCACTGGCCGCGGGTCTGGCCCTGGCCGGCTGCGCCGGGCAACCGACCTCGCCCGCCGGGCCGCCGGGGCCCGCGCCCCGGGACGAGGCCCCACCGCGCGCGGTCGCGCCGCCCGATCTCGAGACCGCGGACCTGTCGGCACAGATCCGCGACGACGCGCCGCTGCGCTATGTGGTCAAACCCGGCGACACGCTCTGGGACATCGCGGGCTATTACCTGCGCGATCCCTGGTACTGGCCGCAGCTCTGGAACGACAACCCGGACATCGACAACCCGCACCGCATCCGCCCCGGCGACGTGCTCGTGCTCTCGCGCGCCGGCGACGGCCAGCCGCGGCTCGATCGCGGCGGGCGCGAGCGGCTGTCGCCGCGCATCCGCGAGGCGCCGGTCGAACGGGCGATCCCGACGATCCCCCGGGAGGCGATCCGCGCGTTTCTGACCTCGCCACGGCTGGTCACCGAAGCCGAGCTCGCCGAGGCACCCTATATCGTGTCCTTCGGCGACGAGCATCTGATCGGCGGCGAAGGCAGCCTCGTCTATGTACGCGGCGCGCCCGCGGACGGGCCGGCGGAATACAGCGTCGTGCATCCGGCCGGCGACTACCGGGATCCGGCAACCGACGAGATCCTGGGCCAGCGGGCGATCCCGACCGGCGAGCTGCAGATACGCCGTTTCGGCGACATCTCCACCGCGGTCATGACGCGCAGCTACCGCGAGGCCCGACCGGGCAACCGGCTGCTGCCGGTCGCGAGCACGAGCATGCTGCGCGACTTCCACCCCCACGCGCCCGCCGACCCGGTCACCGGCCGCATCATGTCGGTTCAGGACGGCCTGTCCGCGATCGGCCAGTACCAGGTCGTCACGCTCAATCGGGGCCGACGCGACGGCATCGAGCGCGGTCACGTGCTCGACATCTACGCCGCGGGACGCGAAGTCGCCGACCCGATCGCCGGCGGCCGGGTGGAGCTGCCCGAGCGCCACGCCGGCCAGCTGATGGTCTTCAAGGTCGACGCCCGCGTCAGCTTCGCCCTGATCATGAACGCGACCCGCGCCATTCACGTCGAGGACGTGGTGCGCTCGCCGGCCGCGTGAACCGTCGCGCCGTGCGATTGCGCCCCGAACCGGCGGCTCGATGAGCACCCGGGACTGGCTGCGACTGGCGACCACGCCCGGCATCGGGGCAACGCTCGGTGCCCGTCTGATCGCGCACTATGGCGATCCCGCCGCCGTGCTCGCCGCCGGCGACGCCGGCTGGCAACAGCTGGGCGTGCCGGCCCCGGCACGCCGGGCGCTGGCCGAACCGGACGCCGCGCGCATCGACGAGACCGAACGCTGGCTCGCCGGGGACGGCCGCGGGCTGATCACTGCCGATCATCCGCACTATCCCGGCCCGCTCGCGGAACTGACGCCGGCCCCACCCTGGCTCTATGCCATCGGCGACACCGACCTGCTGAGCTATCCCGCGGTCGCGGTCGTGGGCAGCCGCAATCCCACACCCGCGGGCCTGGAACACGCCCACGCCTTCGGCCACGCCCTGGCGAGCGCCGGGCTGGTCGTGGTCTCCGGACTGGCCCGCGGCATCGACGCCGCGGCCCACGAGGGCGCGCTGGCCGCCAACGGCATGACCATCGCCGTCTGCGGCACCGGACTCGACCGCGTCTATCCGGCCGCTCACCGGGATCTCGCCCAGCGGATCGCCGACCACGGGCTGCTGCTGTCCGAGTTCGCCCTCGGCACCCAGCCGGCGCGGGGGAATTTCCCGCGCCGCAACCGGGTGATCGCGGGGCTGTGCGCGGCCACTCTGGTGGTCGAGGCGGCCCGGGCCTCGGGCTCGCTGATCACCGCCCGCCTGGCCAGCCAGGCGGGCCGCGACGTGTTCGCGCTCCCCGGCTCGATCCACAACCCGCTGGCGCGGGGCTGCCATCAGCTCATTCGCGACGGCGCGAAACTGGTCGAGACGACCGACCACATCCTCGAGGACATCGCCGGCGTGCTCGACGGCTTCCGGCGCCCCGATCCCGTTCCCGACGACGCCGCCGATACGCTCTCGAATCAGGCAGATGACGCCGGCATGTCGGACGCCCAGAGCGCCCTGCTGACCGCACTCGGCCACGCCCCGGCGCGCATCGACGATCTGGTCGCGCGTACGGGCTGGCCGGCGGATGCGGTATCCTCCACGCTACTCATACTCGAACTCGAAGGCCGCGTGGTCGCCGCCCCCGGCGGGGCCTACATGCGGACCGGCTGACTCGACCGACATTCTGGCAACGGATTCGCGCGTATGAACGAAAACCTGCTCGATGTCCTGCTCTATCTGTTCGAGAACTTCTCGCTCACCGAAGCCGAGCACGCGGCCAACGTCCGCGACGATCTCGGCGATGCAGGCTTCTTCCCCGACGAGATCGACGACGCCTTCGCCTGGATACGCGCCACCCAGCCGGAGGGCCAGGCGCTGGCGCTGAGCCCGAGCGCGGACGCGATCCGGGTCTACGCCGAGCACGAGACCCGCGTACTCGACGCCGAGTGCCGCGGCTACATCGCGCGTCTGGAACAGTGCGGCGTCCTTTCGGCCACGGCGCGCGAGATCGTGATCGACCGGCTGATGGCGCTTGCGGAGGACGAGTCCGAGGGCGCCGAGATCGAGCAGCTCAAATGGGTGGTCATGATGGTGCTGTCCTCGGGTGGCGAGGATCAGGCCTATGCCCATATGGAATCGTTGATTCACGCCGAATCGCCCGGCGCCAGCCACTGAACCGCGGCCGCGGGCCGGCGCCGGCATGCCGCGTCGTTCCTTGACGCGGCGCGCTCGCGCATGCTTCAAAGGCTGTGCTAGCCTGCGACGCGCTCTGCCTCCCGCAGCCATCCCGACTCCGACATCAGCGTGATTCGATGAGCCGCAACCTCGTCATCGTGGAATCGCCGGCCAAGGCCCGGACGATTGAGAAGTATCTCGGCAAGGACTACGAAGTCCTGGCCTCGTACGGCCATGTCCGCGATCTGATCCCCAAGGAAGGCGCGGTCGACACCGAGCACGACTTCGCGATGCGCTACGACGTCATCGACCGCAACGCCAAGCAGGTCGACAAGATCGCGCGCAGCCTCAAGAAATCCGACGCGCTGCTGCTCGCGACCGACCCGGACCGCGAGGGTGAGGCCATCGCCTGGCATCTGCTCGAGCTGCTGCGCGAACGCGGCCTGCTCGAGGACAAGCACGTCGCCCGGGTGGTCTTCCACGAGATCACCAAGCGGGCCGTGGCGCACGCCGTCGAGAATCCGCGCGACATCTCCAGCGATCTGGTCAACGCCCAGCAGGCGCGCCGGGCGCTGGATTATCTGGTCGGCTTCAACCTCTCGCCGCTGTTGTGGAAGAAGGTCCAGCGCGGGCTGTCCGCCGGCCGCGTGCAGTCGCCGGCCCTGCGCCTGATCTGCGAACGTGACGCCGAGATCGAGGCCTTCGTTCCGGAGGAATACTGGAAGATCGAGGCCAGCGTCGAGAAGGACGGCACGCCGTTCGGCGCGCGGCTGTCGCAGCTCGACGGCGAGAAGGTCGAGCAGTTCACGGTCAACAATCACGGCAGCGCCCGGGACGCGCTCACCACGCTGACGGCTGCCGCCGGCGGTCAGCTGACCGAGGACAGCCAGGAAAGCGCCGACGCGCCCGCCCTGCGCTCGGCCGGCGGCGAACTGCGCGTGGCCAAGGTCGAGCGCAAGCAGCGCAAGCGCAATCCGGCGCCGCCGTTCATCACCTCCACGCTGCAGCAGGAGGCCGCGCGCAAGCTCGGCTTCACCGCCAAGCGCACCATGCGCACCGCCCAGAGCCTTTACGAGGGCGTACGGCTGGGCGACGGCGACGAGACCGGCCTGATCACCTACATGCGGACCGACTCGGTCAACCTGGCCAACGACGCCGTGGCCGAGCTGCGTCAGCTGATCGCCGATCGCTACGGCGACAAGAACCTGCCGGACGCACCGCGCACGTTCCGGACCAAGTCCAAGAACGCCCAGGAGGCGCACGAGGCCATCCGGCCGACGGCGAGCGCCCGGGTGCCGGCCGAGATCAAGCAGTATCTGGCCTCGGACCAGTTCCGGCTCTACGAGCTGATCTGGCAGCGCACGGTCGCCAGCCAGATGATGCACGCGCTGTTTGACACCGTCTCCGCCGATCTCGCCGCCGGCGACGACGACCGGCACCTGTTCCGCGCCAGCGGCCGGACCCTGCGCGAAGCCGGCTTTCTGGCCGTCTACAAGGAAGGCAAGGACGACGACAAGGAAGACGACGACGGCGACAAGCGCCTGCCGCCGCTCGAGGAGAACGAGCGGCTCTCGCTGGTCGAGATCGTGCCGACCCAGCACTTCACCGAGCCGCCGCCGCGCTTCACCGAGGCCGCGCTGGTGAAAACGCTCGAGGAATACGACATCGGCCGGCCGTCGACCTATGCCTCGATCATCTCGACGCTGCAGGACCGCGAATACGTCGAGATGGACGGCAAGGCGTTCATGCCCACGCCGCTGGGCAAGATCGTCAACAAGTTCCTGACCGACCACTTCACGCGCTACGTCGACTACGCCTTCACCGCGAATCTCGAGGACCGGCTCGACGCCGTCTCGCGCGGCGAGGAGCAGTGGCAGCCGCTGCTGCGCGAATTCTGGGACCGCTTCTCCGACCAGATCGAGTCGAAGCAGGATCTCTCGCGCGAGGAAGTCGCCCAGGCCCGCGAGCTGGGCACCGATCCGGAATCCGGCAAGCCGGTGATCGTGCGCATCGGCCGCTTCGGACCGTTCGTGCAGATCGGTTCCAAGGACGACGAGGAAAAGCCTAAGTTCGCCGGCCTGCGCAAGGGCCAGGACATGGACAAGATCACCCTCGACGAGGCGCTGTATCTGTTCAACCTGCCGCGCGATCTGGGCGAGACGCCCGAGGGCGAGGAGATCCAGGTCAACATCGGCCGCTTCGGCCCGTACGTGCGTTTCGGCAAGACCTTCGCCTCGCTCAAGGAGGACGACCCCTACACGATCTCCAAGGAGCGGGCGCTGGAAGTCATCGCCGAGAAGAAGGAGGCCGACGCCAAGAAGCTGATCAAGCACTTCGAGGACGCCGGTATCAAGGTGCAGCACGGCCCGTTCGGCCCCTACATCACCGACGGCAAGAAGAACGCCAGCGTGCCCAAGGACCAGGAGCCGGCGGACCTCACCCTCGAGCAGTGCCAGGAGATCATCGCCAAGGCGCCCGAAAAGAAAAAGCGCGGCCGCAAGGGCTCGGCCAAGACCGCCGGCGCCAAGAAGAGCGCCGCCGGCGACGGCCGTACCGCCAAGGCCTCGGGTTCAAAGACCACTGCTTCGAAGACCACGAGCTCGAAGGCCAAGGGCACAAAGACCGACGGCGCTCCGAGCAAGGCCGCGAAGTCGGGCACCGGCAAGTCCGGCGGCACGAAGACCAAGGCCACCGGTTCGACCAAGGGTGGCTCAGCCAAGACGACCCCCGCGAAATCGAAGGCGGCGGGCAAGGACGGCGATAGCGGCAAGGCCGGCGGCGGCTCGCGCCGCAAGTCGTAGGGCCCGGTCGCGGCCCGCGTCGACGCCGTCTCGTCCGCAGCGAACCAATCCGCCATGTCACAGAGCCCTGTCGAACGCGCCTGTCGTATCAGCCCGCATCGCCTGCGCCACGCTGCGCGCGTTCTGCGCGCCGGCGGCGTGGTCGCCCACGCCACCGAGGGGGTCTGGGGCCTGGCCTGCGACGCCTTCGATCTCGACGCGGTGATGCGCATCCTCGCGCTGAAGCGACGCGACGCGGCCCGAGGCCTGATCGTGGTCGCGCACAGCGCCGACGCCCTGGCACCGTTCGTCGACCCGGACGCGCAAGCGGCCTGGCAGCGCGCCCACGCGAGCTGGCCGGGGCCGACGACCTGGCTGCTGCCAGCGCGGGACACCGCGCCGTGGTGGCTCACCGGCGCCCACGACACCATCGCGCTGCGTCAGACCGCCCATCCGGAGACCGCGGCACTTGCAGCCACACTCGGCAGTGCCCTGGTATCGACCAGCGCCAACGTCAGCGGGCGGCCGCCGGTCCGCAGCGCCTGGCGCGCGCGGGCGCTGTTCGGAGACGGCATCGATTGCGTCGCCGGCGGCGTCTGCGATCGGCCGGGCGTGCCGAGCACGATCCGGCATGCGCTCGACGACACCACGATCCGGGGCTGACGTGGGCACGGAGGCCGCCGATACCGAAGCCGTCATCGCCTGGTTCAACACCCTGCAGGACCACATCTGCGAGCGTCTGAAGATCTTCGAACCCGACCGGGACTTCCACGTCGACGCCTGGCAGCGGCCGGCGGGCGGCGGCGGTGACACCCGCGTGCTGGCCGACGGCGACACCTTCGAGCGCGCCGGGGTCAACTTCTCGCGCGTGACCGGTGACGACCTGCCGGCCTCGGCCTCGGCGCGTCGTCCGGAACTGGCCGGTCGCTCGTTCATCGCCAGCGGCGTGTCCGTGGTCGCCCATCCGCGCAATCCGCATGTACCGACCGCCCACGCCAACGTGCGCTTCTTCATCGCCGAAAAGGCCGGCGAGCCGCCGGTCTGGTGGTTCGGCGGCGGCTTCGACCTGACGCCCTACTATCCGGTGCGCGAGGACGCCGTGGCCTGGCACCGGGCGGCCCGAGACGCCTGCGCGCCCTTCGGCGACGACCTGTATCCGCGCTTCAAGGCCTGGTGCGACGAATATTTCCATCTGCCGCACCGCGACGAGAACCGCGGCATCGGCGGCCTGTTTTTCGACGACTTCGACGAGCTGGGCTTCGACGACAGCTTCGCCTTCGTGCGCTCGGTCGGCCAGGCCTTCATCGACGCCTACACCCCGATCGTCGCGCGGCGGCGCGAGACCGACTACGGCCAGCGCGAGCGCGACTTCCAGCTCTACCGGCGCGGGCGCTACGTCGAGTTCAACCTCGTCTACGACCGCGGCACGCTGTTCGGCCTGCAGTCGCGCGGGCGCACCGAATCCATCCTCATGTCGATGCCGCCGCTGGCGGCGTGGCAGTATGGCTTCACGCCGGAGCCGGGCAGCCCGGAGGCGGCACTCTACGACACCTATCTGAAGCCGCAGGACTGGCTATCCTAGCCTCATGCACATCACCCTGACCGAACTGCGCTATCTCATCGCGCTCGACAAGGAGCGCCATTTCGGACGCGCCGCGCGGCGGGCGTTCGTGAGCCAGCCCACGCTGTCGGTGGCGGTCAAGAAGCTGGAAAGCGAACTCGGCGTGACCGTGTTCGAGCGTAGCCGCGGCGAGGCCCGGGTCACCCCCATCGGCCGACGCATCATCGAGCAGGCCTACCGGGTGCTCGGCGAGGTCAGTTCGCTGGAAGCGGTCGCCGAACAGGGCCGCGACGAACTCAAGGGCCCCCTGCGTCTGGGCGTGATCTACACCGTGGGGCCCTATCTGCTGCCGCATCTGATCCCCAGACTGCGAGAGGCGACCCCGGACATGCCGCTGGTGATCGAGGAGAACTTCACCGGCACCCTCACCCAGCAGCTGCGCAACAACGAACTCGACGCCGTCATCGTGGCCATGCCCTACGACGTGCCGGGGCTGTCGACGTGGGCGCTCTACGACGAGAGCTTCGTCGTGGTCATGCCGCAGAACCATCCCTGGACCGCGCGCGACGAGATCGACGCCAACGACCTGGCCGGCGAGGATCTGCTGCTGCTGGGCCCGGGCCACTGCTTCCGCGATCAGGTGCTGGATATCTGCGCCGAATGCCGGGACGCCGAACGCGACCGCCAGACCCAGGCCGGCTCGAGTCTGGAGACCATCCGCCACATGGTGGCCAGCGGGCTCGGCATCACCGTGCTGCCACGCTCGTCGATCCCGGGACTGTCCGAGGAATCGCGCCTGCTGGAGACCCGCCCCTTCGCGGGCGAATCACCCACGCGGCGCATCGCGGTGGCCTGGCGCAAGAGCTTTCCGCGGCCCCGCGCGATCACGGCGCTCCGGGAGGCGGTCATGCGCTGCGAGCCCGGCGGTGTGCGGCTGCTGACCGATGCCACCGCGAGCAATCTTGAGGACGAGATCGCGCTCGAGGGCTGAATCGGGACCGAGGGCCGACGGCCCCGCACGCTGGGTTACACTCGGCTGCCGTGATCCGCAACTCCTGGATAGCCATGCGCGTGCTGTTGATCGCCGCACTCGTCGGACTCGCCGGCACCGCGGCCGCGACCACCCCGGCCCAGCGGTCGCTTTTTCTGGACACGCTGGCCGCGGCCGAGCAGGGCCGGCTCGATGAAACGCCGGCCGCACGGCGTCAGTTGGAGAACTACCCGCTTCACGACTATCTCACCGCGGCGGATCTGAGTCATCGCCTGCGAACCGACGCCAGCGCCGCGCTCGACCGGCGCATCGACGCCTTCGTCACCGCGCATCCCGACCTGCCACCGGCACGCGCGCTGCGCGGCCGCTGGCTGGCCAGCCTGACGCGGCGCGAGCGCTGGGACACGCTGCTGGCCGCCGTGGACACCGACGCAGACGGCACCGCCAACCGCTGCCGCGCAGTGCACGCGCGCATTGCACGCGGCGGTGAACCGGCCACCGAGGCGCTGGAACTCTGGCGCGTGGGGCACAGCCAGCCGGACGCCTGCGATCCAGTCTTCGCCTGGCTGGAGGACAGCGGCCGGCTGAGCGCGGACGAAATCCTGTTGCGCGCGCGGCTGGCCCTGCTCGAAGGTCACTTCGGCCTGGTCCGCTATCTGGGCCGCAAGTTACCTGAGGACCGCGCCGCGCGCACCGATCGCTGGCTCGACGTCGCCCAGAACCCGGAGCGGCTCGCCAGCGCCGGCCCGCTCGACACCGACGTCGCCGTCTACGTCTTCAAGCGGCTCGCCCTGCGCGATCTCGACGCAGCCACCGATCTCTACCCCCGGCTCGTCGAACGCCTGAACCCGGACGCGGCCCAGCAGTACGAGATGAAGCGCTATCTCGCTCTGCTCTATGCACAGAACCACGAATCCGAGGCCCTGGCCTGGTTCGCCCGGCTCGACCACGCGCGCATGGACGCCCATGAACTGGGCTGGGAGATCCGGGCGGCGATCTATCAGCAGCGCTGGCCGCTGGTCATCGAGGCCATCCACGACCTGCCACCGGAGCTCGCCGACGAGGAGGAATGGCGCTACTGGCAGGCCCGCGCGCTGGCCGAGACGGGCGATGACGAAGCCGCGCGGGCGCGCTACCAGGCGCTCGCTCGCGAACGCTCCTATCACGGCTATCTCGCCGCGGACGCGCTCGGCCTCGATTACAGCCTCAACGAGCGCCCGCTGGCGCCCGACACCGACGCCCTGGCGCGTCTGCGGGCACAGCCGGCGCTGGCGCGGGCCGAGGAGCTGCGGGCGCTCGGCATGGATCACCAGGCCGGCCGCGAGTGGAATGTGCTCGTCGACCGGCTCGATGGCGCGGCGCTCGGCCAGGCCGCGCGCGTCGCCCACGACTGGGGCTGGCACATACGCGCGATCACGACGCTGGCCAAGGCCGACTACTGGGATGACCTGGACATCCGCTACCCCACGCCGTTCCGCGACGCGGTGGCCACAGCCGCCGACCGCGCCGGCATCGATCCGGCCTACGCCTACGCCATCATCCGTACGGAGTCGCTGTTCCAGCCGGCGGTGCGCTCACCGGCGGGGGCGATCGGGCTCATGCAGCTCATGCCCGGCACGGCACGCCTGGTGGCCCGCCAGAACGGCGAACCCACACCCTCGACCACGGCGCTGACCGATCCGGCCACCAACGCGCGGCTGGGCACCCGCTATCTGCGCGACATGCTCGATCGCTGGCACGGCAATCTGGCCCTGGCCACGGCCAGCTACAACGCCGGCCCCAACCGGATCGCACGCTGGCTGCCCGCAGAGTCGATGGATCCGGCGATCTGGATCGCCAACATCCCCTACACCGAGACCCGCAAGTACGTGCAGCGCGCGATGTCACACATGACCGTTTTCCAGCAGCGGCTGACGGAGTCGATCGTGCCGCTGGCCGAGCGCCTCGATCCGATCCGGCCGCGCTACGCCGACGACGACACGGCGGGCGAGGGCTGACCATGCAGCGCTATCTCGTGGGCGGCGCGGTCCGCGACGCCCTGCTCGGCCAGCCGGTGACCGACCGCGACTGGGTGATCGTCGGCGCCACGCCGGAGGCGCTCACCGCGCGCGGCTATACCCCGGTGGGGCGCGACTTCCCGGTCTTTCTGCACCCCGAAACACGGGAAGAGCACGCCCTGGCGCGCACTGAACGCAAATCCGGCCGCGGCTATCACGGCTTTGTCTTCCACACCGGCGCCGAGGTCTCGATCGAGGACGATCTGGTGCGGCGCGATCTCACCGTCAACGCGATCGCCCAGGCCGAGGACGGCCGCATCGTGGACCCGCACGGCGGCCGCGCGGACCTGGAGGCCCGGGTGCTGCGGCACGTCTCCCCGGCCTTCGTGGAGGACCCGGTGCGGCTGCTGCGACTGGCGCGCTATTACGCGCGCTTCGCGCCGCTGGGCTTCACCGTCGCCGACGAGACCATGTCACTGCTGCGCACCCTGGTCGCCAACGGCGAGGTCGATCATCTGGTGCCGGAACGCGTCTGGGCCGAGACCGAACGCGCGCTGATGCACGCCGAACCGCAGCTGTTCTTCTATCTCCTGCGCGAATGCGGCGCGCTGGCGCGGCTGTTTCCCGAGCTGGACGCCCTGTTCGGCGTGCCCCAGCCGGTACGCCACCACCCGGAGATCGACTCCGGCGTCCACACCCTGCTCGTGCTCGCTCAGGCGGCGGCCGCGGGGGCCGATCTCGATGCCCGCTACGCCGCGCTCTGTCACGACTACGGCAAGGCCGCGACGCCGCGCGCGCGGCTGCCGGGCCATCACGGCCACGAGGAGGCCGGCGTTCCCCTGGCGCAGGCCTGCAGCAAACGGCTGGGCGTGCCCCGGGCCCTGCGCGACGCGGCCCGCCTGACCGCACGCTGGCACACCCATGTGCATCGCCTGTACGAACTGCGCCCGGCCACCGTGCTGGCGCTGTTCGAGGGCATCGATGCATTCCGGCGCCCCGAGCGCCTCGAGACGCTGCTGCGCGTCTGCGAGGCCGACGTTCGCGGCCGGCTGGGTTTCGAGCGCCGCGCCTACGGCCAGGCCGATCGGGCCCGCGCGGCTTTTGCCGCCGCCCGCGCGATCACCGCCAAGCCCCTGGCCGACCAGGGCCTGGCCGGGCCCGAGATCGGCGAGGCGCTGCGCCGGCAACGCATCGCCGCGATCGCCGAGACGCTGTCGAACCGCCTCGACCGAGACGCCTAGAACGCGAGACGGGCGCGCCGCATTCGGGCGGCGCTCGTGCCGATCAAGCCGAGACCAGCTGCAGCTTCGCACAGCCGCCGATCAGGCTGTCGCGACCGTATCGACACAGGCGACGTCCCGAGTGGCGGGCGAACGCCCGAAGGACTTCGGCCCTGCCCCAAACCACGCCGGGCGCTGCCGGCGCGTCGACGCGGTCAGCCGGACCAGCCGAAAAGCGCGAACAGCAGCAGGCCGAGGAGCACCCGATAGACGACGAACACGGTCATGCCCATCGACTGCAGCATGCGCAGGAAGAAATGGATGGTCACGAAGGCGCTCGCGCAGGCCAGCACCGCGGCGACGCCCATCTGGCTCCAGGCTTCGTCGATCGGACTGCCGAGCATCACCACGACTTCGAACACGATCGCGGCCAGCGTGATGGGGATCGCCATGAAGAACGACAGCCGGGCCGCGGCCGGCCGCGTCAGACCGAAGGCGCGCGCGCCGAGGATGGTCATGCCCGCGCGCGACGAGCCGGGAATGAGCGCCACCG
>NZ_AYKH01000040.1 GCF_003788635.1 Salinisphaera orenii subsp. orenii MK-B5 | reverse complement strand
CGGCCGGCCCACGGCCCCGCCGGCCGGCCCGAGGGGCCGGCACTTGCGGTTCACACGGCACACGGCGCTAGTCGGCCTGATTGCGCAGAAAGGCCGGCACGTCGAAGTAATCCATGTCGACGGCAGCGTTGTCGCGCGACGACTGCTGCGGCCGATTGCGGATCACCGTCGGCCGGTCCAGGTCCTCGTAGCGCATCTGGCCGTCGGCCTGACGCTTGACGCTGCGCACGGCCTCGCGTTCCTCGGCCTGATGGCCGAGTCCCGTGGCGACCACGGTCACGCAGATCTCGTCGCCCATTTCCGGATCCTCGGCCATGCCGACGATGACTTCCGCGTTGTCGGCGCCCATGTCGGCGATGACTTCGTTGACGATCTGGAACTCGTGAATGCCCAGATTCTCGTCGCCCGAGACGTTGACCAGCAGGCCCTGGGCGCCGTGCAGGGACAGATCGTCGAGCAGCGGGCTCGCCAGCGCGGCTTCGGCCGCCTCGCGGGCGCGATCGTCGCCGACGGCCGTCGCACGGCCCATCATGGCCATGCCCTGCACCGACATCACGCGCCGTACGTCGGCAAAGTCGACATTGATGACGCCCGGCCGGGTGATCAGGTCGGAGATGCCCTGCACCGCGTTGTGCAGCACATTGTTGGCCGCCTGGAAGGCGTTTTTCAGCGTGGTGGCCTTGCCGAGCGCGGTCAGCAGCTTCTCGTTCGGGATCACGATCAGCGAGTCGACGAAGCGACCCAGCTCCTCGATGCCCTGCTTGGCGATGTCCATGCGCTTGCCGCGCTCGAACGGGAACGGCTTGGTGACCACAGCCAGCGTCAGGATGCCCATCTCGCGGGCGATCTCGGCGACCACCGGGGCCGCGCCGGTGCCGGTGCCGCCACCCATGCCGCAGGTGATGAACAGCATGTCCGCGCCCTCGATGGACTCGCGGATACGGTCACGGTCCTCTTCGGCGGCCTGCCGGCCGATGGCCGGGTCCGCCCCCGCGCCCAGACCACGGGTGACGTTCATCCCGAGCTGGACGAGCACATCGGCGTCGCAGCGCTCGAGGTGCTGGGAGTCGGTATTGGCGCAGATGAAATCCACACCCTGGATACCGCCGTTGACCATCTGGTTGATGGTGTTGCCACCACCACCGCCGACGCCGATGACCTTGATGACCGCCTTGTCGGTCTTCTGATCGGCGAATTCGAATACTTCAGACATGATGCACCTCTCTTGGTTGCCGTGCTTTTCCTTGCGGAAAACCTTTGTTTCGTGGCCGCTCGACGGCCGGATGACCCCTAGAAATTCCCCTGAAACCAGGCCTTCATGCGCTCCCAGACCTGGGTGAACGAGTTGTCGTTGCCGGACAGATCCATGCCCTTGCTGGGCGTGCTCCGGTTGCCGAACTCCAGCAGACCGACGCCGGTGGCGTGGATCGGGTTCTTGACCACGTCCGACAGCCCCTTGACGCGCTGCGGCGTGCCGAGCCGCACGGACATGTGGAAGACTTCCTCGGCGAGATCGGTCAGCCCCTCCATCTTCGAGGAGCCGCCGGTGATCACCACGCCGCCGGCCAGCAGATCCTCGAAGCCGGAGCGCACCAGCTCCTTCTGGATCAGCATGAACAGCTCCTCGTAGCGCGGCTTGATGACCTCGGCCAGCGTGTAGCGCGACAGCCGCCGCGGCGGGCGCTCGCCCACGCTCGGAACCTCGATGGCGTCGTCGTCCTCGATCAGCTCGGGCAGCGCGCAGCCGTAGCGGATCTTGATGCCCTCGGCGTGCTGGGTGGGCGTGCGCAGGGCGACCGCGATGTCGTTGGTCACCTGGTCGCCGGCGATCGGAATCACCGCGGTGTGGCGGATCGCGCCGTTGACGAACACCGCGATGTCGGAGGTGCCGCCGCCGATGTCGACCAGCGCGACGCCGAGATCCTTCTCGTCGTCGGTGAGCACCGCGTAGCTGGAGGCCAGCTGCTCGAGCGAGAGCTTGGAGACCTCCAGTCCGCAGCGGCCGACGCACTTCTGGATGTTCTGCGCCGAAGTCACCGCGCCGGTGACGATGTGCACCTTGGCCTCAAGCCGCACGCCGGACATGCCGACCGGCTCCTGGATACCCTCGTTGTCGTCCACCGCGAATTCCTGCGGCAGCACGTGGAGGATCTTCTGGTCCGCCGGGATCGCGACCGCGCAGGCGGCGTCGATCACGCGCTCGATGTCGGACTCGGTGACTTCCTTGTTGCGCACCGCAACGATGCCGTGGGAGTTCAGCGAGCGCACATGCGCCCCGGATATTCCGCAGTGCACCGACTGGATCCGGCAGCCGGCCATCAGCTCGGCTTCCTCCACCGCACGGCGGATGGAGTCGGTGGTGGATTCGATGTTGACCACCATCCCTTTCTTCATGCCGCGCGAGGGCGCGCTGCCGAGCCCGATGATCTCGAGCTCGCCCCCGGAGGACTCGGCCACGATGCAGGCCACCTTCGAGGTGCCGATATCGAGGCCGACGACGAGATTCTTGTCAGGCCGCTTGCTCATCAACCTTCTCCTGATCGTTGCCGGTCTCCGGCGCGGGACGGGACCCGCCGACCGCGAAACCGTCGCTGTAACGCAAATCCACATAGCCGGCGTTCGCCAGCGCCCGACGGGCCTCGGCGCGGCCGAGCGCATACTCGACGAAGCGCCGCAGCCGGGCCTCGGTACCGTCGCGGCCCAGCCGCAGTTCCAGCCCGTCGGCCAGCGTCGCGGTCCAGGAACCGCGCGCATCCAGAGTCAGTCGCGCGATCTCGACGTCGCTCGCCGACAGAATGTCGGCGAGCGCCCGGTACTGCGCCTGAACCCGCTCGGCGCTGGCCTCGGGGCCGTCGAGACGCACCAGCCCCTGCGGCCGTGCCTCGGCCCCGGGCCGGAACACGCGGCCGTCCTCGGCGAGCACGCCGTCCTCGCCCCAGAGCGCGACCGGGCGATGCTCGGTGATCCGCACGACCACGCCGTCCGGCCAGTGCCGCGACACGCTCACGTCGGCCAGCCACGGCAGCGCCGCGAGCCGGTCCTGCAGTGCCTCGATGTCGACATCGAAGAAACGCGCGTCCAGATAGGGGGCGGCGAGTGCGGCGATGCGATCGTCGCTGACATGGCCGGCCTCGCCGCTGATGTATAGATGCCGGGTGGTCTCGCCGTCGGGCTTGATGCCCTGCCAGGTGCAGGCGGCCACACCGAGCAGCAGGCCGGCGCCCAGCACGACGTCGCGCCAGCGTCGTGGGTCAGGCCAGTTCATCGTTGCTCTCCTCGGGGGACACGGTGGCGGCGAGAATCCGCCACACCAGTTCGTCGAAATCGATATCGGCCGCCCGTGCCGCCATCGGCACCAGCGAGTGCGAGGTCATGCCCGGGGTGGCGTTGAGCTCGAGAAACCAGGGCTGGCCGGCGTCGTCGAGCATGAAATCCACCCGGCCCCAGCCGCGGGCGCCGATCAGCTCGAAGGCGCGCAGGGCCAGCCGCGAGAACTCGCGCTCGCGCTCGGCGGGCAGTTCGCAGGGACAGTGGTACTGGGTGTCGTTGGCGACGTACTTGGCCTCGTAGTCGTAGAAGCCGCTGGACGGCTCGATGCGAATCAGCGGCAGCGCGCGATCGGCGAGGATCGAGGCCGTGTACTCCGGACCGGCGACGTACTGCTCGGCCATGACGTCGCGATCGAAGCGCGCGGCCTCGCGTCGGGCGGCCTCCAGATCCTCGAGGCGCTCGACACGGGTGATGCCGATGGTCGAGCCCTCGTGCACCGGCTTGACGATCAGCGGCAGCCCGAGCGCCTCGACCACGGTCGCCGAATCGGTCTCCGGCGCCAGCACGCGGTGCGCCGGCGTGGGAATGCCCTGGGCCGCCCAGATCGCCTTGGTACGCACCTTGTCCATCGACAGCGCGCAGGCGAGCACGCCGCTACCGGTATAGGGCAGGCGCTGGAGTTCCAGCGCACCCTGGACCACGCCGTCCTCGCCGCCGCGGCCGTGCAGCGCCAGCCAGACGCGATCGAAGCCCGCCGCGGCCAGCCCCAGCACGCGCTCGCGGTCGGCGTCGACACGCGTCACGTCCACTCCGCGTCGCTCCAGGCCCGCGGCCACGGCCGCGCCGGAGTCGAGCGACACCGCGCGCTCGGACGACCAGCCGCCCATCAGCACGGCCACGCGGCCGAAACGGGCCGGATCGGTGATACGCCGCGCACTCATGCGACACCTCCCGTATCGATCACGCCGCGCGCCAACGCCTGGGCCACGGATCCGATGTCGCCGGCACCGAGCGTCAGCAGCACGTCGCCGTCGCGGACCACGCCCGGCAGCACCTCGCCCAGCCGGTGGACATCGTCCACGAACACCGGATCGACCTTGCCGCGGGCGCGCACGCCGCGAGCCAGCGCGCGACCGTCGGCGTTGGCCAGCGCGGTCTCGCCGGCCGCATAGACTTCGCAGAGCACGAGCACGTCCAGCCCGGCCAGCACCTGGCAGAAATCGTCGAACAGGTCGCGCGTCCGCGTGAAGCGGTGCGGCTGGAACACCACCACCAGCCGCCGCTCCGGCCAGGCGCCACGCGCCGCATCGATAATGCTGGTGAGCTCGCGCGGGTGATGGCCGTAGTCGTCGACGAGCAGCACCTGCGCCGGGCCGAGCCTGATCTCGCCGTGGACTTCGCAGCGCCGGCCGATGCCCGCGAACTGGGTCAACGCCGTGCCGATGGCGGGCATGCCCACGCCCAGTTCGTGGGCCACGGCCGCCGCCGCCAGCGCATTGAGCACGTTGTGGCGCCCGGGCAGGTTCAGACGCACGTCGAAACCCTCGCTGTCGCCGTAGCGCAGCGTGAAGCGCGTGCCGGCGCCGTCGAAGACCAGATTCTCCGCTCGGAAGTCGGCATCGTTGTCGATGCCGTAGGTCACGATCGGCCGGCCGACGTCCGGCAGGATGCGCCGCACCACCGGATCGTCCACGCACAGCACCGCCAGCCCGTAGAACGGCAGGTGGTGCAGAAACTCGACGAAGGTGTCGGTCAGGCGCGAGAACTCGCCGCCGTAGGCTTCCAGGTGATCGGCATCGATATTGGTCACGATCGAGATCAGCGGCGTCAGGAAGAGGAACGACGCGTCCGACTCATCGGCCTCGGCGACCAGATACGGGCCCTCGCCGAGCCGGGCGTTGGAGCCCGCGCCCAGCACCTTGCCGCCGACGATGAAGGTCGGGTCCAGACCGCCGTCGGCCAGCAGCGACGCGACCAGGCTGGTCGTCGTGGTCTTGCCGTGGGTACCGGCCACGGCGATGCCGTAACGAAAGCGCATCAGCTCGGCCAGCATCTCGGCACGACGAACGATCGGCACCAGCCGTTCCCGCGCCGCCGCGACTTCAGGGTTGTCGCCCGAGACCGCGCTCGAGACGACGACCACATCGGCATCGATGACGTTCTCGGCGGCGTGGCCGACGACGATACGGGCGCCCTGGGCGGCCAGCGCGCGCGTGGCCGTGCCTTCCTTGACGTCGCTGCCGGTCACGGTATAACCGAGGTTGAGCAGCACGCGGGCGATGCCGGCCATGCCGACGCCGCCGATGCCGACCATGTGCACGACGCTCACGCGCCGCATCGGCCGGTGCATGAGCGGCTGGAAACGATCACCGGCGGGCTGACGGTCGATCATGCGGCCTCCAGCGTCTTGAAGCAGGCATCGGCGATGTCGTCGGTCGCGCGCGGCCAGGCGGCGGCGCGCGCGGATTCGGCGCGGCCCAGCAACCGTTCGCGGTCGGCGCACAGCGCGCGCATCGCCTCGGCCAGGCGCGCGACGGTGAGCGTGTCCTGATCGATCAGCTCGGCCGCGCCGGCCTCGACCAGGTAGCGGCCGTTGGCGCGCTGGTGATCGTCCACCGCAAAGGGATACGGCACCAGAATCGCGGGCAGACCGGCCGCCGCCAGTTCGGCCACGGTCAGCGCGCCGCTGCGACAGATCACCGCGTCCGCCCAGCCGTAGGCGGCGGCCATGTCGTCGATGAACGCGCTCACCTCGCCGTCGACCCCGTGTTCGGCGTAGGCCGCGCGGGCGGCGTCGAGGGTCCGCCCGGCCTGATGACGCACCACCGGCCGGATCTCCGGCGCGAGCTGCGCCAGCGCCGCAGGCACCCGCTCGTTGATCGCGAGGGCACCGCCGCTGCCGCCGAGCACGAGCAGCCGCACCGGCCCGTCGCGCCCGGCCCAGCGCGCCGCCGGTGCCGGCAGGGCCAGGATCTCGCGGCGCACCGGGTTGCCGACGGTGCGGGCCTCGGCGCCGGTAAAGGTGTCGGGGAACGCCTGAAGCACGGTCGTGGCGATCCGCGCCAGACCGCGGTTGGTCAATCCGGCGGCGGCATTCTGCTCGTGGATCAGCAGCGGCCGGCGAAGCAGGCGCGCGGCGAGCCCGCCCGGGCCCGAGGCGAAGCCCCCCATGCCCACGACCAGCTGCGGCGCCAGTCGGCGCACGACGGCCAGCGCCTGCCCTCCGGCCCGCAGCAGACGCAGCGGCGCGGTCAGCCAGGACAGCGCGCCCTTGCCGCGCAGCCCGGCCACGTCGATGGTGTGCAGTTCGAGGCCGTGCTCCGGCACCAGCCGGGCCTCGATGCCCGCGGTCGTGCCCAGCCAGGAGACCCGGGCCCCGCGGGCGATCAGCGCCTCGGCGACGGCCAGCGCCGGGAACACGTGGCCGCCGGTGCCGCCGGCCATGATCAGCACGTGGGGGACACGATTCATCCGGCCCTCCGCGATTTCGACTGTCCGGACTCGGGCTGTCGCGTCTCGATATCGACGCGGATCAGCAGGGCGCACAGCACGCACATGATCACCAGGCTCGAGCCACCGTAGCTCATCAGCGGCAGGGTCAGCCCCTTGGTCGGCAGAATGCCCATGTTCACGGCGATGTTCACGAACGCCTGCAGCGCCAGCCAGCTCGACAATCCGTAGGCGGCGAAGCCGGCAAAGAGCCGGTCCATGTCCAGCGCCCGCCGGCCGATCGCGAAGCCACGCCAGACGACCAGCCCGAACAGGCCGATCAGCAGCAGCGAACCGATCAGACCGAACTCCTCCGCATAGATCGCGAACAGGAAGTCGGTGTGCGTCTCCGGCAGATACATCAGCTTCTGCACCGAATTGCCGAGCCCCACGCCGGCGATCTCGCCGCGACCGATCGCGATCAGGGACTGGGTCAGCTGAAAGCCGCTGGCGTAGGGATGCGCCCACGGATCGGCGAAGCTCACCAGCCGGGCCACGCGATACGGCGACGACAGCGCGAGTGCGACCAGCAGACCGCCCGCCGCCCCGGCGAGCACAACCAGATGCAGCAGCCGGGCTCCAGCCAGGAACAGGATCAGTCCGGCCACCGCGACCAGGATCGCAGCGGCACCGTAGTCCGGCTCGAGCAGCAACAGGAAGCTGGCGATGACCATGAACAGCATGGGCTTGAACAAACCGCTCCAGGAGGTCGTCAGCTCCAGTCGCCGGCGTGCCGCATAGCCCGCCACGTACAGAATCAGCGCCAGACGCGCCGGCTCGGAGGCCTGCATGGAGATCGGGCCGAAATCGATCCAGCGCTGGGCGCCGTTGACCGCGTGACCGATGCCGGGCACGAGCACCACCACCAGCAGCAGCAGGCCCCCACCGAGCAGCGTGAACGTATTGGCCTCCCAGACCCTGAGCGGCACGTGCAGGACCAGGAACGCGACCACGAGCCCGATCAGCGCGTAGATCGCCTGGCGATAGAAGAAATACATCGGATCGCCGGTCATCCGATCGGCCACCGCCACCGAGGCCGAACCGACCATGACGAGGCCGATGCAGCCGATCAGAGCGAGGCTGATGAGCAGTGCCGCGTCGGGGCGCACCCGCGGCAGAACGAGCCAATCCAAGAGCCGATTCATGCCGCGACCTCCCCGACGGCGGCGACGAACGCCGCGCCGCGATCGGCATAGCCGGCGAACTGATCGAAGCTGGCGCAGCCCGGAGAGAGCAGTACCGTGTCACCCGACCGGGCCAGCGCCGCGGCCTGCCGAACGGCCTCGCGCAGCGTCTCGACCCGATACACCGCGACATGGCCGTCGACCGCGGCGGCGATCCGCTCGCCGTCCTGGCCGAAGACGATGACCGCGCGGGCCCGCGCCCCGGCCAGCGGCCCGAGCGGGGCGAAGTCGGCGTCCTTGGCCTGGCCGCCGGCGAGCAGGATCACCGGGGCGGACATGCCCTCGAGCGAGGCCATGAGCGCGCCGAGATTCGTCCCCTTGGAGTCGTTGACCCAGGTTACGCCCCGGTGCTCGGCGACCGTCTCGCAGCGGTGCGGCAGGCCGGAGAATGCCGTCAGGCCGGAACGGATGACATCCGGCTGGAGCCCGGCCGCCTCGGCCAGCGCCCAGACCGCGAGCGCGTTGATGCGGTTGTGACGCCCGGCCAGGCGCAGGGCGTCGCAGGCCAGCCAGGGCCGCTCGTCCCGGGCCAGCGACTCGCCGTCGACATCCCGGTACAGCCGGTAGTCACAGCCGGCGCCGCTGCCGAAACGCACCACCCGGGCATCGCCGGTGTCCATGGTCGCCACCCGGGCGTCGTCCGCGTTGACCAGCGCCACGCCGGCATGGCGGTAGATGCGGGCCTTGAGCGCGGCGTAGTGTTCGACATCGCCGTGGCGGTCGATATGATCCGCACTCACGTTGAGCACGACCGCCGCCGCCGCCGCCAGCGATTCCGTCAGTTCGAGCTGGAAGCTCGACAGCTCCAGCACATAAAGCTCGACGTCGTCGGCGAGCAGATCCAGCGCCGGCGTGCCGAAGTTGCCGCCCACGGCGACCTCGAGGCCGGCCGCGCGCGCGATCTCGCCGACCCAGGCGGTGACCGTGGACTTGCCGTTGGACCCGGTGATCGCGATCACCGGCGCGGCGGCGACCCGGGCGAACCATTCGACGTCGCCGACCACGGTCAGGCCGCGCGCCCGGGCCGTGGCGACGATCGGCTCGCGCAGATCCACCCCGGGCGAGACGACCAGCCGATCGACGCCCTCGAGTGCAGCCGGGTCCAGCGCGCCCGTATGCAGCTCCGCCTGCGGGCAGTCCCGCCGCAGGGCCGCGGCGCCGGGCGGCTCGACGCGGCTGTCGACCACACGCACGGCGGCGCCGTGGGCCGCAGCGAAGCGCGCCGCAGAGACCCCGGATACGCCGCAGCCGACCACGAGCACGCGGCCGTCGAACAGTTCTCGGCTCAGGCCACTCATCGGATCTTCAACGTCGACAGGCCGATGAGCACGAGCACCAGCGTGACGATCCAGAATCGCACGATGATCTTGGGCTCGGCCCAGCCCTTGAGTTCGAAATGGTGATGCAGGGGCGCCATGCGGAACATGCGCTTGCCGGTGAGCTTGTAGGTGGCCACCTGCAGGATCACGGACACCGTCTCGGCCACGAACACGCCGCCCATGACCAGCAGCACCAGCTCCTGACGCACGATCACGGCCACCACGCCGAGCGCCGCACCCAGCGCCAGCGCGCCGACGTCCCCCATGAAAACCTGCGCCGGATAGGCGTTGAACCAGAGAAAGCCGAGGCCCGCGCCGCCGATGGCGGTGCAGAAGACCGACAGCTCGCCCACCCCCTGGATGTAGGAAAAGCCCAGATAATCGGCGAACACGGCGTTGCCGCTGGCGTAGGCGAACACCGCCAGCGCCGAGGCCACCAGCACGCAGGGCATGATCGCGAGCCCGTCGAGGCCGTCGGTCAGATTGACGGCGTTGCTCGAACCCACGATCACGAAATAGCTCCAGACGATGTAGCCCGCCCCCAGCGGGACGGCCACATCCTTGAGCATCGGGATCAGCACGCTGGTCTCGGCCGCGCTGCTCGCGCCCAGATACAGCCACAGCCCGGCGGCCAGACCGACGAGCGTCTGCGCCCCGTACTTGGCCCGGGCCGACAGCCCCTTGCTGTTGCCGAAGGCCAGTTTGCGATAGTCGTCGATGAAGCCGATGGCGCCGAAGGCGCCGGTCACCAGGACCGTCAGCCACACCCAGCCGTTGGCGACGTCGGCCCAGAGCAGCGTCGACACGATCACGGCGGCGATGATCAGCGAACCGCCCATGGTCGGCGTGCCGGCCTTGACCAGGTGGCTCTGCGGGCCGTCGTCACGCACATGCTGGCCGATCTGGTGAAAGGTCAGCTTGCGGATCATCCACGGGCCGAACAGGAACGAGAACAGCATCGCCGTGAGCACGCCCAGAATCGCGCGCAGAGTGATGAACTGAAACACGCGAAAGCCGCTGTGCAGCGGTTCGAGCCAGTCGGCGAGATACATCAGCATGGCGCACCCGCCTTCGCCTCGGGCGCGATGCGCAGAGCGTCGGCGATCCGATCCATCCGGGCGCTGCGCGAGCCCTTGACCAGAATCGTCACCGGCACTTCTTCGCCATCGAGGGCTTCCAGCAGCGCGGCGTTGAGCGCGTCGTGATCGGCGAACCAGGCGCCGCCGTCACCGAAAGCCTCGACCGAGAGCCGACTCTGCGGTCCGGTCGCCCAGAGCCGGTCGATACCGGCCTCGCGCGCGGCCGCCCCGGCATCGCGGTGCGCGGCCTGCGCATGCTCGCCGAGTTCGCCCATATCGCCGAGCACCGCCCAGCGCGGCGCCGGCTGCTGCGCCAGCCAGCCGAGCGCGGCCGCCAGCGAACCCGGATTGGCGTTGTAACTGTCGTCCACCAGGTGCACGCCGTGCCGACCGGCGGTGATCGCGAGCCGACCGCCCACCGCCTCCAGCCCGGCCAGCGCACGCGCGATGGTCGCGCCGGCCACGCCCACGGCATGCGCGCCCGCGGCCGCCGCCAGCGCGTTCGACACATTATGGGCGCCGGCGAGCGGCAGCGTGACCGCGACGGTCTCGCCCGGGAGCACGAGCGTGAAACGGCTGCCCCGACCGTCCATCACCACATCGACGGCGCGCACATCGGCGGCCTCGGCTTCGCGGCCGAACGTGAGCACGCGACGCGCACCCGCCACCTCGCGCCAGTAGTCCGTATAGGCGTCGTCGGCGTTGATCACCGCCACGCCGTCGTCCGCCAGCGCCGCATAGAGCTCGCTCTTGCCGCGGGCCACGCCGTCGCGACTGCCGAACCCCTCGAGATGCGCATCGCCGGCGTTGGTGATCACGCCCACGCTCGGCCGGGCGATCGCGGCCAGCTCGGCGATCTCGCCGGGCGCGGAGGCACCCATCTCGATCACCGCCCGCTCGACCCGGCCGTCCAGACGCATCAGCGTCAGCGGCACGCCCAGGTGATTGTTCAGATTGCCTTCGGTAGCCAGCACCGGGCCGGCGGCCCCGAGGATCGCGGCCAGCATCTGCTTGACCGTCGTCTTGCCGTTGCTGCCGGTCACGCCGACCACCGGCCCGTCGAATCGCGCCCGCGCCTCGGCACCGGCGCGGGTAAGCGCGGCCGCGACGTCGGCGACCTCGAGCTGCGGCAGACGCGCATCCACACGATGCGCGACCACGGCCGCGGCTGCGCCCAGGCTGGCGGCCTTGGCGACGAAGTCGTGGCCGTCGACGCGCTCGCCGGCCAGGGCGAAGAACAGCGCGCCGCGCGGCAGGCGGCGGGTGTCGATGCTCGCACCGGCGAAATCGCCGTCGGCGCCGTGCAGGTCCGCGTCCAGCACTTCGGCCAGCCGTGACAATCGACCGTTCATACCGCCCCCAGCGCGCGGCGGGCCACGACCCGATCGTCGAAGGCCCGGCGGGTGTCGCCGATCTGCTGGCTCGTCTCGTGCCCTTTGCCGGCGATCAGCACGACGTCGCCGTCGCGCGCCGCGGCGAGTGCGCCGCCGATGGCCTCGGCCCGGTCGTGACGGACGGTCACGTCGACGTCGTCGGCGATGCCGGCGCGGATGTCGGCGACGATCGCAGCCGGCACCTCGTGGCGCGGATTGTCGTCGGTGAGCCAGAGCACGTCCGCGCCCCGGGCCGCAGCCTCGCCCATCAGGGCGCGCTTGCCGCTATCGCGATCACCGCCGCAGCCGAACACGCAGAACACGCGCCCGGCGGCGTGCTCGGCCACCGCGGCGAGCGCCTGCGCCAGGGCGTTGGGCGTATGCGCGTAGTCGACCACCACCAGCGGTTGGTCGGCACGCCCCGGGATTCGTTCCATCCGGCCCGGCACGGTACGCGCCTCGGCGAGCACGGCCGCGGCCGCGGCCACCGGAATACCGCGCACCAGCAGCACGGCCAGCACCGCGGCCAGGTTGGCGGCGTTGAAGCGTCCGATCAGGCCGGTCTCGATGCGCGCGGCGCCGGCATGGCTGTCGATCTCGATCTCCAGGCCATCGGCGCGCGCCCGCACCGCCCGCAGGCCCACGTAGTGCGCGGCGAGATGCGAGACATCGCCGCTGCCGTAGGCCACCGGCGTGACCGCATCCGCCAGCTCCTCGAGCCAGGCGCGGCCGAGGGCGTCGTCGGCGTTGAGTATCGCGTACCGCAGCCCGTCGAGCGTGAACAGGCGCCGTTTCGCGGCGGCGTAGGCGGCCGCGTCGCCGTGATAGTCCAGATGATCGCGCCCGACCTGGGTGAGCACGGCCACGTCGAAGGCCACGCCGTCCACGCGGTGCTGATCCAGTGCATGCGACGACACCTCGAAGGCGACCGCCGCCGCGTCGGCGGTGACGAAGCGGGCGAGCCAGTCCTGGACCGCGACGGCATCCGGCGTGGTATGGCTGGCCTCGGCAAGATCGTCGGTGAAACCGAAACCCAGCGTGCCGAGATAGCCGCAGCGCGTGCCGAGCGCATCCAGAGCCCGGGCGAGCAGCCAGGCGCAGGAGGTCTTGCCGTCGGTCCCGGTGACACCGGTCACGAACAGCCGCTGCGCCGGCTCGCCGTAGGCGCGCGCGGCGATGCGACTGGCCCGGGCGGCCAGATCCGGCACACGGACATGGGGCACGTCCAGCACGGGCGCGCGTTCGCGGTCCCAGACCACCGCCCTGGCGCCGCGCGCGACGGCGTCGTCGGCGTGGTCCAGGCCGTGGGCGCGCGTGCCCTGATAGGCCATGAACAGGCTACCCGGACGCGCCGCGCGGCTGTCGACGGTGACCTGCGCGATCTCGGCGTCCGGCACGTCGCCGACGTCGAAGCCCGCCAGCAGCCGAGCCAGGGGCTGGCGCAGGGGCTTGGCCGGTGCGAGCCCCATCATGTCCCCGCCTCGCCGTCGTCGGCCTTGGCTGCCAGCATCGCCGGATTGTCCGGGGGTACGCGCAGGATGCGCAGCGCATCGCGCATGACCGCCGCGAAGACCGGCGCGGCCACCGCGCCGCCGTAGTATTCGTCCTTCTTCGGCTCGTCGAGCATTACCAGCGTGACCAGCGCCGGGTCCTCGGCCGGCGCCATGCCGACGAACAGCGCCTGGTGACGATCGCTGTTGTAGCCGCCACCGCCCGCCTTGCGCGCGGTGCCGGTCTTGCCGGCCACGCGATAGCCGGGGATCGCGGCCCGCGAGGCCGTGCCGGCCGGCGAGACCACGCCTTCGAGCATCCGGCGCATGGCACGAGCGGTCTCCGCTGAGATCACGCGCTCGGGCGGCGCGTGCATCTTCGCGCCTTCGCCCTGAATCAGGCGAAGGCTGCGAAGCATGCCGTCGTCGGCGATCGCGCCGTAGGCTCGCACCAGCTGGAACGCCGTGATCGACAGACCGTAGCCGTAGGAGGCGGTGGCCGTCTCGACGTCGTTCCAGCCGTAGAAATCCTCGAGCACGCCGTAGCGCTCGCCCGGGAAACGAGCGCCACTGGTCTGGCCGAAGCCGAACTCGTGATAGGTGCGCCAGACCTGTTCCGCGCCCATTTCCAGACCGACATGAGCGGCGCCGACATTGCTCGACTTCTGCAGGATCTTGGCGAAATCGACATCGCCGTAGTTGCGGTAGTCCTGCACGGTGAGGCGTCCGACCTGGAACCAGCCCTTGGTCTCGATCTCGTCGTCGGCGTCGTAGAGGCCGGAGTCCAGCGCGCCGGACAGCAGGATCGGCTTGACCGTGGATCCCGGCTCCATCACGTCGGTGGCCGCCCGCGCCCGGACGCCGGCCGGATCGATCGACTCGCGATCGTTCGGGTTGAAGCTGGGATAGGACGCCACCGCCCGCAACTCGCCGTTGGACGGATCGAGCATGACCACAATGCCGCCGGCGGCATTGTTGCTGATCACCGCCGACTTGATGTGGCGATAGGCCAGGTACTGCAGGCGGGAGTCGATCGTCAGGCGCAGATCGTGGCCGGGCTCGGGCGGCTCGAACTCGGCGACGTCCTCGACCGTGCGGCCGAGCCGGTCCTTGATCACGCGACGGCTGCCCGGCTCGCCGTCCAGGAACTCGTTGCGGTCAAGCTCCAGACCTTCCTGACCGCGGCCGTCGATATTGCTGAGCCCCACGATCTGCGCGGCGGCCTCGCCGGCCGGGTAATAGCGCTTGTATTCACGCTGCAGGAAAATGCCGGGCGCGTCGACGTTCATCACCGCGCGCGCGTCCGACGGCGACAACTGACGCCGCAGGTACAAAAACTGCCGCCCACGGTATTCCTCAAGCCGGTTACGGAGGTCCGCGGTGGACATATCCAGGCGCTTGGCCAGGGCCGGCAGTTTCTCCGGCGCCTCGAGCACTGCACCCGGTACCGCCCAGACAGACTCGGTCGGCGCCGACAGCGCCAGGGGCTCGCCGTTGCGATCCTCGATCGCGCCACGCCCGGCCGGAACCGAGACCGTACGCAGGTGACGCTTGTCGCCCTCCTTGGTCAGAAACGCCTGATCGAGCACCTGGAGATCGAAGGCGCGGCCGGCGAGTATGAGCGCGAACAGTGCGAACGCGCCGAGAACCGCGGCGCCACGCCAGCGCGCCGGCGGCGGGAGCTGGGTATTGCGATTGCGGCGCGGCGCACTCACGGCTTGCGCTCCTCGAGCACCACATAGTTCTGCGGCTGAACCATGCCCAGTTCGCGCCGGGCCACCTGCGCGACCCGGTCCGGATTGGCCCAGGCGCTCTCCTCGAGCTGTAGCTGTGCCCACTCGGTGGAGAGCTTGTCGCGCTCGACGCGTTCCACCTGGAGTTCATGCGCGAGCTCGCGCGACTTGTGTTTGGCCTGAACCACGGCAACGGCGCTGACCAGATTGGCCGCGACCAGCGCCGCAATGACGAGACTGCGGCGATTCATGCCGACACCCGTGGTGCGCCGGTACGCTCGGCCACGCGCATGATCGCGCTGCGGGCCCGCGGGTTGGCTCCCGCTTCGTCGGCCCCGGCGCGCACCGGCCGCCCCTGCAGACGCAGTGCCGGATCGGGCGCGGCCGCCATAGGCACCGGCGGCGGCGCCGGGCGCGCCTGGGTGCGCATGAAGCGCTTGACCCGCCGATCCTCGAGCGAATGAAAGCTGATCACGGCCAGTCGTCCGCCCGGCGCCAGCACGTCCAGGGTCGCATCCAGCGCCGCGTCCAGCGCGCCCAGTTCGTCGTTGACGTGCATGCGCAGCGCCTGAAACGTGCGCGTGGCCGGATGAATGCGCTTGCCGGCACTTACCCGGGCCGGGACCGCGGCGACCACCAGCTCGGCCAGCCGCCGCGTGGTCGCCACCGGCGTCTCCGCGCGGGCCGCCACGATCGCGCTGGCGATGCGGCCGGCGAACGGCTCGTCGCCCAGGCGCTTGATGACCGAAGCGATCTCGCCGTGACTCGCCCGGTGAAGCCAGTCAGACACTGGCGCCCCGGCGTCCGGGTCCATGCGCATGTCCAGCGGACCGTCGTGACGAAAGGAAAATCCGCGCGCGCCCACGTCGAACTGCGGCGACGACACGCCGAGATCGAACAACAGCGCATCGACCCGACCGAGCAGGCCGAGCGCCTCGATGTGGGCCCGCAGTTCGCGGAACGAACCGCGCACGAAGGTCAGACGCGGATCCCGGGCCGCCAGCGCCTCGGCATCGGCCGCGGCGTCCGGGTCCTGGTCGATCGCGACCAGCCGGCCGCCGGCACCGAGCACACCGAGAATCGCCCGGCTGTGCCCGCCGCGACCGTAGGTCGCATCGACGCAGATGCCACTCTCGCGCGGTTCGAGCGCGGCCAACGCGGCGTCTAGCAGTACCGGCTGATGTTCGGCCTGCGGCATGTCGGCGGCGGTCCTCATGGCGTCGTTACGAGTGGCGTGGCTGGCAGCGGGCAGGCATCACAGACTGATGTCCATGAGCACGTCGGGCAGATCACCGTTGGCGGCATCCCGGGCGAGCGCGGCGGCGGTATCGGCGTTGCGGGCCTCGAAGGTGGCCTCGTCCCATATCTCGAACAGATTGCCCATACCCGAGAGCACGGCACGATCACCCAGCCCCGCGAAGGTGCGTAGATTGGCCGGCAGCAGAAGGCGGCCCTGTCGGTCCATGTCGGCGTCCCGCGCTTTGCCGAGAAAGAAACGCTGAATGTCACGCACCTGATTGTTGAGGCTGCCCTTGGCGAGCAGCTGCGCCTCGAACTTCTGGTATTCCGGCTGCGGATAGAGCAGCAGACAGCCGTCCCAGTGCTGGGTGACGACCATCCGACCGCCGCAGTCGTCGATCAACGACTGGCGATATGATGCCGGGATCGCAATACGCCCCTTGGCATCGACGGTGATCGGATGTGACCCCTTGAACACGTAGCGGCCTCTCGTCGCTCTAAACCACTTTACCCCACTTCTCGCCCCGTAGCGCCACTATAGGCAGCCGCGGTTTGGGGTGTCAAGCGCGAGTCAAACGACCGAAAAATCCGGCTAAACAGGCATTTCCGAGGCCTTTTCACAAGCGTCTCATCAAGAGATTGGCTCGCGATTTTGTCTTTTCATTCCATGTGTTTGGGCGCGTTATATGAATTAAACGATCACGTTCCGCGCCGGCGCGGACGAACGTCGTCCAAAGCAGCGTGACGAGGGCAAATGGAATGTGGGGCAGTGTGGTGCGCGACCGCCGCCGCAGGGCAGCCGCTCCACACGGGCGACAGACGGGGCAGTCAAAGAAGAGTTCGGAGTCGGCCGATAAGCCGGGTTCTGTCGTGCGCAGTCATTCATCTGGGGCACACGTCGCCGTGTACCTCATGCGACCTACCCGAGGACTGCGCGGGCCGCGCGTCGTCCTCCTATTTGGTCTTGCTCCGGATGGGGTTTACCGTGCCACGAACCGTTACCGGTCGCGCGGTGCGCTCTTACCGCACCGTTTCACCCTTACCAGGCCTGCGGACAGGCCTTCGGCGGTCTGCTTTCTGTTGCACTTTCCGTAGGCTCACGCCTCCCAGGGGTTACCTGGCATCCTGCCCTGTGGAGCCCGGACTTTCCTCCGTGCCCGCAAGCGGGCACCGCGACTGCGTGGCCGACTCCGAAGCGCAATGCTATCACTGAAGCTCGAGTGCCCGAGCATAGGCGGCGTTGCGCGAGACACCGAGCAGACGCGCCGCGGCGCCGGCAGCGCTTTTCGTGCCGGTCACGGCGAGCAGCTCGGTCAGGAGAGCGTCCAGCGTGACCTCGACGGCATGGCGCTCGACAACCGCCGCCCCGCCGACGACCAATACGAACTCACCGCGGCGCCGGTTGGCGTCGACGGCCAGCCACTGGCCCAGCGCCTCGGCCGGCAGCTGCACGCTCTGCTCGTGCAACTTCGTGAGCTCGCGGCACAGGGTGACAGGGCGCTGTTCGCCGAGGGTGGCGGCGATATCGGCGACCGCAGCGGCGATGCGATGACTCGACTCGTAGAACAGCAGCGTGCGCGTCTCGTCGGCCAGTTCGGCGAGGCGGGCCCGACGCCCGGCCGCCCTGGCCGGCAGAAAACCCTCGAAGACGAAGCGATCGCTGGGCAGCCCGGCCACCGACAACGCGGCCACCGCCGCGCAGGCGCCCGGCACGCAGCGCACCTCGATACCCTCGGCCCGTGCCGCCCGCACGAGCGCGAAACCCGGGTCGCTGATCAGGGGCGTGCCGGCGTCGCTGATCAGAGCCACCGCCTCGCCGGCCTGAAGACGACCGATCAGCTGCGGCACACGCTCGGCCTCGTTGTGCTCGTGCAGCGAGAGCATCGGGGTGCCGATCGCCAGATGCTCGCTCAGCCGCGCGCTGTGGCGCGTGTCCTCGGCGGCGATCACGGCCACCTCCGAGAGCACCCGGGCCGCCCGCGCGGCGACATCCTCCAGATTCCCGATGGGGGTGGCGACGATCCAGAGCATGGCGGGCGTGGCGGTCATGACGGCGCACGATGGCGAACGGCGCTGATATTATGCCGATGACACCGGCGCGCATGGGGGAACGGGGCGCGCGAATCCCTGGGAGTTTCTACGAATGACAAGCATCCGGTCGTATATCCAAGCGCTCTGTCTGCTGTTCGCGGCCGCCGTACTGGCCGGCTGCGCGGCGACGCAGCGGCCCGAACCGACATCGCAGCCGAGCCGCTCACCGACGGAACAGGCGCGCCAGGCGGAACTGGAGGATGACCACGCGCGCGCCGCCGAACTCTATATGGAAGCCGCAGCGGAGGCCGACGACCCGGCCGAGCGCCAGCGGCTGCGTCTGTCCGCCGGCCTGGACGCCGCGCAGGCGGGCCAGGCCACCCGGGCCCGGCAGATTCTCGACGGCATCCAGGCGTCGAGCCTCGACGACGACGCGCGTATCCGTTACGAACTGGCAAGCACGCTGGCGCGTATCGCCGCCATGCCACCGACACGCGCCCTGGCGGAACTGCCGCCGCCGAGCAGCGGCACCGACCCGGAGATCGCCCAGCGCGTGTGGCTCAAGCGCGGCGAGCTGCATTTCGCCCAGAACGACCTCATCGCGGGCATGCACGCACTCGTCCAGCGCGGCATCTGGCTGGTTGACGACACCGCGCTCGCCGCCAACGACGCACGCGTCTACGACAAGGCGCTGCAGGCGATCGCCTACGGCCAGGGGCCGGACAGCCGCGCCGCACGCAACGCCGATACCACCACGCGCGGTTGGCTTGCCCTCGCCGCGATTGGCCAGCGCCGCTGGGCCGACCGCGCGGCACGCGATCGGGCGCTGGCGGAATGGGAGAACGAGTATGCGGGGCATCCCGCGGCCCGCAGCGTACTGCCCGAACGCTTCGACTACGACAGCACGATGGTGGTGAGTCAGCCGGCGGAGCCGGGAGAACAGGCCGGGCCGGCCGACCTCGGCCCCGCGCCGGAGCCGCCCAGCGACACCGTCGCCCTGGCGCTGCCGCTGAGCGGCGACTTCGCCCGAGCGGCGGAGGCCATTCGCGCCGGCTTTCTGTTCGCCTACGAGACCGACAGCAGCGCACCCGGGCAGCCGCTGATTTACGACACGAACACGATGAGCGCCGAGGCGATCCTGCGCCGGGCGCGCCAGGATAATGTGGGTGTGCTGGTCGGGCCGCTGAACAAGTCGAAGGTCGCGGCGCTGTCCAGCCAGGCCGGGGAACGGCCGATCGTCGCCCTGAACCGCATCGATCGGACGATCACGGAGCCGGGCTTCTATCAGTTCGCGCTCGCACCCGAGGACGATGCGCGCACGGTCGCACGGCATGCCGCGGACGAGGGCCACGAGCGGGCACTCGCGCTGGTGCCGGAAGGCGACTGGGGCAGTCGCGTGTTCGACGCCTTCCGCGAGCGCTTCAGTGTCGGGGGTGGGCGCGTGATCGACTACGCGACCTACAACAGCGACCAGCACGATCACCGCGGCCCCATCCAGTCGGTACTGTCGGGCTATCCCGGCAACGAAGCCGACTTCATCTTCGTGGCCGCCGCGCAGCCGGTACAGGCACGCCTGATCCGCAGCCAGCTGCGTTTCTATCGCGCCACCGGGCTGCCGATGCTCTCGACGTCGCACATCTACAGCGGCTCCCCCGATCCCAACGAGGACATCGACCTCAACGGCGTCCGCTTCGCCGACCTGCCCTGGGTCATCGGCGAAGGCGCCTTCCTCGAAGACCGTCGCGCGGCCGCCGCTGAGCGCTACGGAGACACGGCCGAGCGCTACACGCGGCTGTTCGCGATGGGCATGGACGCCTGGCGACTGACCGACCAGATCGGCAGCGGCGGCCTGCGCACGGGCGATACGTTCGAGGGCATGACCGGCGTTCTGGCGGTCAGGCCGGACAATCGGATCGAACGCTATCTCGCCTGGGCCGTCTTTCGTGGCGGCCGGCCCCAGCTCGTCGAGATGCCCTCGCAGGCCGACGTCCGCAACGAGCCATCCGAACCTGCGCCGTGGGAACCTTAGCCAAGGGCCGGGCCGCCGAAGATCGGGTCGACGCGGCGGCGCGCCGGCGCGGTTGGCGTGCGGTCGTGCGTAACCACAACGCCCGCGGCGGCGAACTGGACCTGGTCTATCGCACGGGCGATGAGCTCATCGTGGTGGAAGTCCGCTACCGCTCGCGGGGCGACTACGGCAGCGCCGCGGCGAGCGTCACCGCGCGCAAGCAGCGGCGCATCGTCACCGCCACGCGCGACCTGCTCGCCCGCCAGCCCGATCTCGCCCGCTGCGCGATCCGCTTCGACGTCGTCGGCGTCGACGACAGCGATCAACTCGACTGGATAGAGAACGCGTTCTATGCCGAATGAGACCGGCCCGGACGGCCGCACCGCCCTGATCGCCACGCTGTTCGAGGACGGCGTGCGTGCCAACCGCGACACCCTGGCGACGATGGACGCCGCCATCGTCACCGCCGCCGACCGGCTGATCGACTGTCTGACGCACGGCGGCAAGGTGCTGTCATGCGGCAACGGCGGCTCGGCGGGCGACGCCCAGCACTTCTCGTCCGAGCTGGTGAATCGCTTCGAGCGGGAGCGCCGGGCTCTACCCGCCGTGGCACTGACCACCGAAAGCTCGACGCTGACCGCCATCGCCAACGACTACGACTACGACCGCCTGTTCTCGCGCCAGATCGAGGCGCTCGGGCGGCCGGGGGACACGCTGCTGGCGATCAGCACCAGCGGCAACTCGGGCAATGTCGTCCAGGCGATCGCGGCGGCACACGACGCCGGCATGGGCGTGGTCGCCCTGACCGGCAAGGACGGTGGCCGGATGGCGTCGATACTGGCAGCGGACGATATCGAACTGCGCGCCGTTTCCACGACCACGGCGCGGATTCAGGAGATCCATCTCCTGTTCATCCACTGCCTCTGCCGGCTGATCGAGGACCACCTGCTGGACTGAGCGGCCGTCGGTACCGCTGTCGTTCGAGGCGCGGCTGCCGGCGGTCGACCCGGGGCGACTACTTGACGACCTTCAGATGCGCGCGCTTGCTCTGGGCCGTCTGTTCGCCACTCTCGCCGTCGGCGTCGTCACCGCCATCCGGGCCGCCGTCCGGCGGGGTCGGCGGCTCGACTTCGCCGAAGAGCATGCCCTCGCCGTTCTCGCGCGCATACAGCGCGAGAACGGCACCGGGCGGCACGCTGACGTCGTAGCTCTGTCCCGAGAACCGGGCCGAGAAGCTGATCAGGGCGTTGTCGAGCGACAGGCCGCGCACGGCGCCCGGACTGATGTTGACCGTGATCTTGCCGTCCTCGGTGACGAACTGATGCGGCACGTCGACGCCCTCGGCGTCGGCGGCCACGAGCAGATGCGGCGTCAGATCGTTGTCGAGCACCCAGTCGTAGAGCGCGCGTATGAGATAGGGGCGGCGCGAGGTCAATTCGGCCATGAAAGCTCCCGGGTTTTCAGGGCGCGCCGGCGGTGCCCATCTGGGCTTCGATCGGCGACAGGCTGCGCTCGAAAGCGGGTCGCGCGAACAGACGCCGGGCGTAGCTGTGCAAACGTTCGTGCTGATGCTTCGGCAGTTCGACACCGTAATGGTTCAGACGCCAGAGCACCGGTGCCAGTGTACAGTCCACGAGCGAAAATTCCTCGCCGATGTACGTCCGCGGCGAGAATTCGGCGGCCAGCGTGGTCAGCAGCTCGGTCATGCGACCGCGCGCCTTGCGCGCCACCGCAGGGGTGGATTCGAGCTCGTCGCAGAGCGGATAGAGATCCATCTCCATGCGATAGATCGCCAGCCGATACTGCGCCCGCAGCACCGGGTCGACGGGCATCAGCGGCGGATGTGGGTAACGTTCATCGACGTACTCGATGATGATCCGCGGGTCGTAGACCACGAGCTCGCGATCGACCAGCGTCGGCACCGTATTGTAGGGGTTGAGCTGGAGGAGATCCTCGCTCTCCTCGTCGTCGCGCAGCGCCACGACCTCATAGCCGGCCACGCCCTTTTCGGCCATGACCAGCCGGACCCGATGGCTGTGCACGCAGTCGGCACGCGAGTAGAGCGTGATCGTGGAGCTGCGGCTCGCCATCGGACGTCTCGCTTGGCGGCTAATGCACGTCGCGCCAGAATTCGCGCTTGAGCATGTAGGCCAGACCGGTGAACAGAATCAGGAACACGATCACCTTGAAGCCGAGCGACGCACGCGTCAGCTTGACCGGCTCCCCGGCGTAGACCAGAAAATTGGTGATATCCCCGACCGCAGACCGATACTCCGCCGGGTTGAGCTGGCCTTCCTGCACGAGCTCGAGTGCGGGACCGGCGTCGCCGTGACCACCCTCGCTCTCCCCGTCGTGCCCGCCGGATTCCTCGTGAACCTGGTAGCCCTGCAGCGGCGCCAGCACGTGCGGCATGGCGGTGTTCGCCATCACCAGATTGTTCACGCCGTTCGGTCGCGAGTCGTCCAGATAGAACGACAGCAGAAAGCTGTAGATCCAGTCCGCACCACGCTGGCGCGCGATCAGCGAGAGATCCGGCGGCGCCTTGCCGAACCAGTCGCCCGCCTGCTCCTTGGACATGGTGCCCTGGATGGTGCTGTGAATCTTGCCGCCCGTCATGATGAGGTTGTTCTCGACCACGTCCCTGGGAATCTCGAGGTCCTCGGCGATACGGTTGTAGCGCATGTACTGCAGCGAGTGACAGCCCGAGCAGTAGTTCATGAACAGCTTGGCGCCGCGCTGAAGAGAGGCCTGGTTATCCAGATTCGGATCGAACTCGAACGGCACGCTGCCCTCAGCCGCCCACACCGAGATCGGCAGCATCACCAGCAGTGCTAACAACAGCGAACGCTTCATCCCGTCACCCTTTCCGGAACCGGCTTGGTCCTGTCGAGCTTGCTGTAGATGGGCATCAACAGGAAGAACAAGAAGTAAGTCACCGTCGCAATGCGCGCTGAGAGCTTGACCCCGTCCGACGGCGCCTGCAGGCCGAGATAGGCCAGACTCAGGAAGGAGACGGCGAACAGCGTGAGCGCGACCTTGAAGATGATGCCCTTGTAGCGGATGGACTTCACCCGGCTCCGATCCAGCCATGGCAGGAAGAACAGGATGAACACCGCGGAGAACATCACGATGACGCCGCCACCCTTGCTGGGCACCGCACGCAGCATCGCGTAGAACGGCGTGAAGTACCAGGAGGGCTTGATGTGTTCGGGCGTGACCGACGGATTCGCGGGGCTGAAGTTGTCGACCTCGAGGAACAGCCCGCCGAACGTCGGCGCGAAGAAGATCACCCCGGCGAACAGGATCAGGAATACGCCGACCCCGAACAGATCCTTGACCGTGTAGTACGGATGGAAGCGGATGCCGTCCACGGGATGCCCGTCGGCGCCCTTGTTGGCCTTGATCTCGATGCCGTCCGGATTGTTCGAACCGACGTGATGCAGCGCCATGATGTGCGCGATCACCAGGCCCACCAGCACGAACGGCAGTGCCACCACATGCAGGGCGAAGAAGCGGTTGAGCGTCGCATCGCCGACCACGAAGTCGCCGCGAATCCAGGTGGTGAGCTGCTCGCCGACGACCGGGACCGCCGAGAACAGCGAGATGATCACCTGCGCGCCCCAGTAGGACATGTTGCCCCAGGGCAACACATAGCCCATGAAGGCTTCGGCCATGAGCGCCAGAAAGATCAGGCAGCCGAAGATCCACAGCAGTTCGCGCGGCTTGCGGTACGAGCCGTACAGCAGCGCGCGGAACATGTGCAGATACACGACGATGAAGAAGAACGACGCGCCGGTGGAGTGCATGTAGCGGATGAGCCAGCCCCACTCCACTTCACGCATGATGTAGGCCACGGACCCGAAGGCCTCGGCCGCCGACGGCTTGTAGAACATGGCCAGCCAGATGCCGGTGAGCAGCTGATTGACCAGCACCAGCATCGCCAGCGAGCCGAAGTAGTACCAGAAGTTGAAGTTCTTCGGCGCGTAGTACTGGCCGACGTGGTCGTTCCAGAGCTGCGTCGCCGGAAAGCGGGCGTCCACCCAGTTCATGAACTTGCTCGCCATTACGCAGCCTCCTCGCCGCCGCCCGTGGCGGGATCCTCGCCGACCACGATCAGTTCGTCACTCGAATATCGATACGGCGGCACCTGCATGTTCAGAGGCGCCGGCTGACCGGCATAGACGCGACCGGAGATGTCGTAATGCGAGCCGTGACAGGGGCAGAAGAAGCCGGGCACGTCCATCGACCACTCCGAGGCATCCGGCCGGAAACTCGGCGAGCAACCCAGATGGGTGCAGATGCCGACCATGACCAGGATCGGGTCCTTGATGGCGCGGTACTTGTTCTGACAGTACGCGGGCTGCTGCGGCGCGCTGGAGTCCGGATCCGCGAGCTTGGACGCCACGTTGTCCAGCGAATCGAGCATCTCCTGCGTGCGCCGGACCACCCATACGGGCTTGCCGCGCCACGTCACGCTCAGCAAAGCGCCCTCGTCGAGCGCGGCGATATTGACCTCCACCGGAGCCCCGGCGGCGCGGGCACGCGCGCTCGGCAGCCAGGACTTGATGAACGGCGTGGCCACGAAGGCCGCACCCACGCCACCGACGGCTGCGGTGGCGCCGGTTAGAAATCGGCGCTTGCGGACGTCGACCCCCTCATTGCTCATGCGTTAAACCTCTTCGAGCAGGGCAAGAATGCCGGTTCGACTTGTACTACAACTCGTGTGATTGCGGGCACGACTTGGCCACGCAGGGATCTGAAAAGTATAGCATAGCGCGCTGCACGATCGCCCTTTTTAGCCACGATCGCGCCCGCCCCGGGCTTCGGCGGAGGCCGCGTGCGCATGCAGCCCCTCGCCGCGCGCGAGCTCGGCGGCGACGGGCGCCAGCCTCGCGGCGCCCGGCGCGCCGGCTTCGACGATCGAAAGCCGCTTCTGGAAATCGTAGACGCCGAGCGCCGACGAGAAACGCGCGGTGCGCCCGGTCGGCAGCACGTGATTGGGCCCGGCGCAGTAGTCTCCGAAGGCCTCCGGACTGTAATGACCCATGAAGACCGCGCCAGCATGACGAATGTCGTCGAGCAGTTCGCCCGGCGCATCCACCGCGAGCTCCAGATGCTCGGGCGCGATGCGGTTGGACAACGCCACCGCCTCGGCCATGTCGGCGACCTGGATCAGCGCACCGTGCCGGGCCAGCGACGCCTCGATGATCGCACGCCGGGGCTGATCCGGCAGCAGACGCTCGACCGCGGCCGCGACCGCGTCCAGATGGGCGGCATCCGGGCTGACGAGCAGAGCCCGCGCGTCTTCGTCATGCTCTGCCTGGGC
The DNA here is from genome assembly GCF_003788635.1 of Salinisphaera orenii subsp. orenii MK-B5. Classification (GTDB taxonomy): domain Bacteria; phylum Pseudomonadota; class Gammaproteobacteria; order Nevskiales; family Salinisphaeraceae; genus Salinisphaera; species Salinisphaera orenii. The sequence goes on along the minus strand of NZ_AYKH01000040.1, from coordinate 158,922 downwards.
GAACAGATCGAGCGCGGCCCAGTCGGGATCGCCCGTGCCGTCAGCCAGGATCAGCACCTCCGAGGGCCCCGCCACCGACTCGATGCCGACGCGACCGAACACCTGGCGCTTGGCCGCGGCTACGTAGGCGTTGCCCGGGCCGACGATCTTGTCGACGCCCGGGATGGTTTCGGTGCCCCAGGCGAGTGCGGCCACGGCCTGGGCGCCGCCGACCGTGAAAAAGCGATCGACCCCGGCCAACGCCGCGGCGGCCAGCACCCAGTCGTTGACCACGCCCTCCGGCGCCGGCGAGACCATCACGACCTGGCCGACACCCGCGACCCGCGCGGGCAGCGCGTTCATCAGCACGCTGGAGGGATAGGCCGCCTTGCCGCCCGGCGCATAGATGCCGGCACGCTCGATCGGACGCACGACCTGGCCCAGCCGGTTGCCGTGGGCGTCGGCATAGCTGTGATCGGTGAGCTTCTGGGATTCGGCGAACTGCGTGATCCGTTCGGCCGCGGCCTCCAGTGCGGCGCGCTGGGCGCCGGGCATGGCGTCGAGCGCGGCCTTCAAGCGGGTGTGCGGGACCTCGAGTGCGGCCATCTCGCGCGCCGGATGCCGATCGAGTTCGCGGGTGTATTCGAGCACGGCGGCGTCGCCGCGGGCCCGCACGTCGGCGATGATGGCCGCCACCCGCGCGTCCACATCGGCCTGTGCCGGGGTCTCCCGGTCGATCAGCCGCTCGAACGCGGCCTCGAAACCGGCCTCGCTGTTGTCGAGCCGGCGCATCACGAGGCCCGCCGCTCGCGCTGATCAAACAGCGACAACAGCTCGCCGATCGGGGCGTGCTTCATCTTCTGGGCGGCCTTGTTCACGACCAGGCGGGCGCTGATCTCCTCGATCACCTCGAACGGCTCGAGCCCGTTGGCGCGCAGCGTGTTGCCGGTATCCACCAGATCGACGATGACGTCGGCCAGGCCCACGAGCGGCGCCAGCTCCATGGAGCCATAGAGTTTGATGATTTCGACCTGACGGCCCAGGCGTGCGAAATAGGCGCGCGCGGTCTCGACGTATTTCGTGGCCACGCGCAGCGGCCGGTGGCTGGCCGCATCCATCGCCCCGGGCCGACCGGCGGTCATCAACCGGCAGCGGGCGATACCCAGATCCAGCGGCTCGTAGAGATCGGCGCCGCCGTGCTCGATGAGCACGTCCTTGCCGGCGACCCCCACATCGGCCGCGCCGTAGGCCACGAACGTCGGCACGTCGGAGGCGCGGATGACCAGCAGCCGCAGGCCCGGGTGATTGGTCTCGAACACGAGCTTGCGCGAGGTCTCCGGATCCACCTCGGGCTCGATGCCGGCCGCGGCCAGCAGCGGCAGGGTGGCGTCGAGAATGCGCCCCTTGGACAGGGCCAGCGTGACCGTCTGGCTCATGCCGTGATCCCCCGCGCGGTGACCGGCGCGCGATCGGGCAGGCGCTGGATGCGTCCGCCGAGCTGCGCCATCTTCTCCTCGATGCACTCGTAGCCGCGGTCGATGTGATAGATCCGGCGGACGTCGGTCTCGCCGTCGGCCACCAGCCCCGCGATCACCAGCGAGGCCGAGGCGCGCAGATCGGTGGCCATCACCGGCGCCCCGGTGAGGCGATCGACGCCGGTGACGATCACGGTATTGCCTTCCTGGCGGATGCGCGCGCCCATGCGCTGCAGCTCGGAGACGTGCATGAAACGGTTTTCGAACACGGTCTCGGTGACCGTGCCCACGCCCTCCGCGACGGCATTGAGCACGCAGAACTGGGCCTGCATGTCGGTCGGAAAACCCGGATAGGGCGCGGTGCGCAGGCCGACCGCACGCACCTGGCGGCCGCGCATGTCGACCTCGACCCAGTCGTTGCCCTGGGTGATCGTCGCACCGGCCTCCGACAGCTTGGCCGTGATCGCGTCGACGAGCTCGGGATCGGTCTGGGTCACCCGGACCCGGCCACGACTGGCCGCGCCGGCGACCAGGAAGGTGCCCGTTTCGATGCGATCCGGCAGCACCCGGTGCCGGGTACCGTGCAGGCGCTTCTTGCCGCGGATCGTGATGGTCGGCGTGCCCGCGCCCTCGATCTCCGCGCCCATCGCGGTCAGGCATTTGGCCAGATCGACTACCTCCGGCTCGCGGGCGGCGTTCTCGAGCACGGTCACGCCGTCGGCCAGCGTGGCCGCCATCATCAGATTCTCGGTACCGGTGACGGTGACGGTATCCATGGCGATGCGCGCGCCCTGGAGCCGGCTGCATTTCGCCTTGACGTAGCCGGATTCGACGCGGATCTCGGCGCCCATGGCCTCGAGCCCGCGCAGGTGGATGTCCACCGGACGCGCGCCGATCGCGCAGCCGCCGGGCAGCGACACCTCGGCCTCGCCGTGGCGCGCCAGCAGCGGCCCGAGCACGAGGATGGAGGCCCGCATGGTCTTGACCAGATCATAAGGCGCGACGCACTGGGTGATGGTCGAGGCATCGGCTTCGACCACCATGTAGTCGCCGATGGTCACCGACACGCCCATGTGCGCGAGCAGCACGTTGGTTGTGGTCACATCCTCCAGATGCGGGACGTTCTCCACGAACAGCGGCTCGTCGATGAGCAGCGCGGCCGTCATGATCGGCAGGGTCGCGTTCTTCGCCCCGGAGGCGCGAACGCTACCGCTGAGCGGCGGCCCGCCCTCGATACGCAGCAGATCCATCATGTGTTGTCCGCGACCTCGCGATTCAGGAGACGCCACCCGCCTGCGTCGGCGTCATGGTCTTGAGCGACAGGGCGTGGATCTCCCCGCCCATGCGCTCGCCCAGCGTGGCGTAGACCATGCGGTGCTGTTCGACGATGCCCTTGCCCTCGAAGCTGGGGCTGATCACCCGGGCGGCGAAATGGGCGCCGTCGTCGCCCATGACTTCCACGCTGGCGTCCGGCAGTCCGGCCTCGATGAGTTCGCGTATGGCCTCGGCGCTGTACATGGTGTCGATTCCTTCAAAGCTGGCGCGAAATGCTAGCACGAGCCGCCGCCGCCACCGCGCACATCGTCTAGCCGCGGATCTTGTAACCCCGGGCGAGCATGCTGATGGCGATGATCGACACCAGCACGAAGAACCCGGCCGCCACCGCCAGACTGCGCAGCGGATCGACGTCCCCGACGCCGAAAAACCCCTGCCGGAACCCGTCGATCATGTAGAAGAACGGGTTGAAGTGCGAGGCCGTCTGCCAGAACGCCGGCAGCGAGTGGATCGAGTAGAACACGCCCGACAGGAACGACAGCGGCATGATGAAGAAATTCTGGAAGGCCGCGAGATGCTCGAACTTGTCGGCCATGATGCCCGCGATCATGCCCATGACCGCCAGCGTGCCGCCGGCACAGACCAGCATCGCCGCGACCACCAGCGGATTCGCCATCGGCACGGTCACGAACAGCTGGGCGAGCACGTAGAGAACCGTGGCCACGAGTGTGGCCCGCAGCAGCGCGGCGCCGATGTAGGCCAGATAGAACTCGAACGCCGAGATCGGCGTGAGCAGCAGAAAGACCAGATTGCCCATGACCTTGGACTGGGTGATGCTCGACGACGTGTTCGCGAACGAGTTCTGGATCACGTTCATCATGATCAGCCCCGGAATCAAAAACGCCGTGTACGACACGCCCTCGTAGACGTTGACGCGATCCTCCAGCACCTGCCGGAAGACCAGCAGATAGAGCATGGCGGTGATCACCGGCGCGCCGACGGTCTGGCCCAGCACGTTGTAGAAGCGCCGGACCTCCTTGACGAACAGGGTGTAGCAGCCGCGCCAGTTCATGCCGCGCGGCCGTCGGGCTTGTCCATGGTCAGCTCCACGAAGATGTCCTCGAGATGCGGCTCGCGCGTGCGCACGTCTGCGATCCGGTAGCCGGCGTCACGGATCGATTCCATCACGTCGGCGATGTAGTGCCGGCCCTGCTCGAGCTTGAGCTCGAGCGTGTCCTCGTGGCGATCCTCGACCAGCGCCTCGACCTCCGCCGGGAGCGGGCCGCCGTCGCCGGTCAGCTGCAGCGACAGGAAGCGATACGGATGGCGATCGAGCAGCGCGCGCTTGTCCTCGAGCACCTTGAGTTCGCCGTGATTGAGGATGGCGATGCGATCGCACAGCTCCTCGGCCTCTTCCAGATAGTGCGTGGTCAGCACGATGGTGTGGCCGGCGTCGTTGAGATCGCGGGTGAAACGCCAGAGCGTGCGCCGCAGCTCCACGTCCACCCCCGCGGTCGGCTCGTCGAGAATGACCACGTCGGGCTTGTGCACCAGCGCCTGGGCGATCAGCACGCGGCGCTTCATGCCGCCGGAGAGCGCGCGCATGGACATGTCGCGCTTGTCGGTCAGCTCGAGCCGTTCCAGCAGCTCGTTGATCCAGGGCCAGTAATCCCGGCCGCAGCCGTAGTAGCCCGCCTGCAGCCGCAGCAGATCACGCACCGGAAAGAACGGATCGTAGACCAGCTCCTGAGGCACCACGCCGAGCGCCCGCCGTGCCGCCCGGAAATCCGAGCGCACGTCGTGACCCAGCACCGCGATCGAACCCTCCGAGGCGTGGGTCAGGCCGGCGATGATGGAGATCAGCGTCGACTTGCCGGCGCCGTTCGGGCCCAGGAGTCCGAAGTACTCGCCGCGCCGGATATCGAAGGACACGCCCCGCAGCGCGTGCGTGCGGCCGTAGCGCTTGTGGACGCGGTCTATGGCGATGGCGGTGTCGTTCGAGGCGCGGGGCATGGCGGACGGGCTGTCGCGAGCGAGGCGGCGCATTATACGTACTGCGGCAAACGCTGCATTCCACAGCGATCCCGCGCTGGCACGAATCATGCCGCGTTTGATCCGCCCTGCGCTGCCCTGCGCTAGAATACGGGGATGGATCGACGAGAACTCATCGGCGCCGCGCGGCGTGTGATCGACATCGAGGCGACGGCGGTCGCGGCCCTCGAGTCGCGCATCGACACGGCCTTCGCCGCCGCCGCGCAGCACATGCTCGAATGCCGCGGTCGCGTGGTGGTCACCGGCATGGGCAAGTCCGGCCACATCGCGGGCAAGATCGCGGCCACGCTGGCCTCCACCGGCACGCCGGCGTTCTTCGTCCACCCCGGCGAGGCCAGCCACGGCGATCTGGGCATGATCACCGCCCAGGACACGGTGCTCGCCCTGTCCTATTCGGGCGAGACCGCCGAGATCCTCACGATCCTGCCGCTGCTCAAGCGCCTGGCCGTACCGCTGATCGCGATGACCGGCAATGCGCGCTCGACGCTCGGCCGGCGCTCGGACGTGCATCTGGACGTCTCGGTGGCGATCGAGGCCTGCCCGCTGGAGCTCGCGCCCACCGCCTCCACCACCGCGGCGCTGGCCATGGGCGACGCGCTGGCGATCGCCCTGCTCGAGGCGCGCCACTTCACCGCCGAGGACTTCGCCCGCTCGCATCCCGGCGGCACGCTGGGCCGGCGGCTGCTGTTGACGGTGGCCGATCTCATGCACACCGGCGACGCCCTGCCGCTGGTCGACGACGACGCCCTGGTCGGCGAGGCGCTGCTCGAGATGACCGCCAAGGGCCTGGGCATGACCGGGGTGACGGACGCCGCGGGGCGTCTGACCGGTCTGTTTACCGACGGCGACCTGCGCCGCACACTGGATCGCGACATCGACATCAAACGCGCGCCGATCGCCGACTGCATGACGCGCGATCCCAAGACGGTCACCGCGGATACGCTCGCGGCCGAGGCGGTACGGCTGCTGCAGACTCACCGCATCGGCGGCGGCGCGCTGATGGTGGTCGACGACGACGAGCGCCCGATCGGCGCCCTCAACATGCAGGATCTGCTCAGGGCAGGTGTCATATGAAAGACACGACAGACGACGTCCGGCGGCGCGCGGCGGCCATCGAGGTGGCGGTCTTCGACGTCGACGGCGTGATGACCGACGGCAAGCTCTATCTCCACGGCCACGGCGAGGAGAGCAAGACCATGCACGTGCACGACGGCCTGGGCATCCAGCGGCTGCAGGCCGCCGGCGTGGCCGTGGCCGCGATCAGCGGCCGGCCGTCGCCGGCCGTCGCGGCGCGTCTGCATGCGCTCGGCGTCGACTACATCTATCTCGACAGCCACGACAAGCAGATGGACTTCGAGGCGCTGCTCGCCGAACTCGAGCTGACGCCCGAACGCGCCGCGGTCATGGGCGACGACCTGCCGGACCTGGGTCTGATGCGCCGGGCCGGGCTGGCAATGGCCGTCGCCGACGCCGTGCCCGACGTGCGCGAGGCCGCGCACTGGATCAGCGACTGCAAGGGCGGCGAGGGAGCGGTGCGGCAAGCCTGCGAACTCATCATCGCCGCCCGCAACGCGCACTAGCCGGGCCCGGTCATGCTGCGCGTCATCGCCGTTCTGCTCGTGATCGCCGCCGGCGTGATCGCCCTGCGGTGGGCCGATTCGCCCGATCCCGGCACACCGACCGCGCCGCGCCTGAGCACGCCCGAGAACAGCGACTACTACATGACCGACGCGGTCGTGCACCAGATGGATCCCCAGGGCGATCTGGCCTATCGCATGCGGCTGGGCCAGACGTTGCACTTCCCGGACGACTCGGCGCGGCTTCGGGATATTGACGTACACTATCTCGCAGGCACGAAAACCTACTGGGACGTCACCGCGGCACGCGGCCGGATACCGGCCGGTGAGCGCGACATCTACCTCTATGACGGCGTCGAGGCCGTGCATCCTCGGCCGAACGGGCCGATGGTGCGCATCGAGACCGACAACGCCTGGGTCCGACCCGACGCCGATCGCATCGACACCCGGGCCCACGTGACCGCGACCCAGCCCGGGCAGCGGGTGGAGGGCGACGGCATGGAGGTCGATCTGGATACGGACAAGCTGAGACTGTTGAGCAATGTACAAGTCACCTACACGCCGGATTGACCGGGCCCGCCTCTGGCTGGCGGCGGCGCTCGTGGTGGCGGGCGGTGCGGCCTGGGCGCAGCAGGAGCCGTTGCCGATCCGGATCGAATCCGACAGCGCAGAGCTGTCCCAGCAGGAGGGCACAAGCACCTACACCGGCAGCGTCGTGCTCACCCGCGGCGGCCTGACGCTGACCGGCGACAAGCTGGTCGTCACGCGGCTCAACGATCGCGGCAACGTCAAGGCGGTGCTCAACGGCGCCCCCGCGCGACTGGACAAGCAGCCCGATCGCACCGGCGACGACGTCGTCACCGGCCATTCCAGCCGTATCGAGTACACCAACGCCGACTCGACCGTGGTCATGCGCGGCAACGCCGTGGTCAACCGCGGCGGCGATCGCATCGCCAGCCAGGTCATCCGCCACAACCTCGACACCCAGCGCACCCAGGCCGCGCGCGGCGAGAACGACGGCGAGCGGGTGCAGATCACGATCACGCCGCAGAACGACGGCGACGGCTCATGAGCAGCGCGGCGATGGACATCGGCCACGCGGCGGCCGCCGACCGCCTGGTGGCCACGCACCTGAGCAAGCGCTATCGCGGCCGCGAGGTGGTGCGCGACGTCAGTCTCGATCTCGGCCAGGGCGAGGTCGTCGGCCTGCTCGGGCCCAACGGCGCCGGCAAAACCACCGCCTTCTACATGATCGTCGGCCTGGTCTCGCCGGACGCCGGCCGCATCAGCCTCGGCGAACAGAGCCTGGTGGGCGTGCCCATGCACAAGCGCGCCAAGCGCGGCATCGGCTATCTGCCGCAGGAAGCCTCGGTGTTCCGCAAGCTCAGCGTGGCCGACAACATCCGCGCGATCCTGCAGGTGCGTTCCGATCTCGATCGCGCGGGCATCGAACGCGAACTGGCCGCGCTGCTCGACGAGCTTTCGATCACGCACATCGCCGACTCCACGGGGCTCAACCTGTCCGGCGGCGAGCGCCGGCGGGTCGAGATCGCCCGGGCGCTGGCCGCGGAACCGCGCTTCATGCTGCTGGACGAGCCCTTCGCCGGCATCGATCCGATCTCGATCGGCGACATCCGCGGCATCATCACGCATCTGAAGAACCGCGGCATCGGCGTGCTCATCACCGATCACAACGTGCGCGAGACGCTGGGCATCTGCGAACGCGCCTACATTCTCAGCGACGGCGCCGTCATCGCCGAAGGCACCGGCGAGGCGGTACTGGCCGATCGCAAGGTACGGGAGGTCTACCTCGGCGAGGATTTCCGACTATGAAGCAGTCGCTGAACCTCAACCTATCGCAAAGCCTGACGATGACGCCTGCGCTGCAGCAGGCCATCCGCATGCTGCAGCTGTCCACGCTGGATCTGAAGACCGAGATCCAGGAGGCGCTCGAGACCAACGTCATGCTCGAGGCCGACGACGGCCACGGCGAGGTCGACGCCGGCCAGACGACGGATGACAGCGCCGGCGAACGCCAGACCAAGGACAGCGCCGGGAGCGACGCCGAGATCCCCGAGAATCTGCCGGTCGATGCCGACTGGAACGACATCTACGCCGGCAGCAGCAGCCCGGCGCCGGCCGCGCCGAGCAGCGAGGACGACGACTACTGGGACTACCGCCAGGCCAATCTGACCAGCACCCCCGACCTGCACACCCATCTGACCTGGCAGGCGGACATGCACTCGTTCAGCGCCGGCGAGCGCTCGATCGCCGCACAGCTGATCGACGCGGTGAACCACAACGGCCTGCTCGAGGACTGGCCGGAGCTGCTCGAACGCCTGACCGACGAGTACGAGACCGACGCCGCCCGCATCGAATCGGTGCTGGCGGTGGTGCAGGCCTTCGACCCACCGGGCGTGGCCGCGCGCAGCCTCGGCGAGTGTCTGGCCATCCAGCTGCGCCAGCTGCCGGCGGACACCGCCCACCGCGATCTGGCGCTGGCCATCGTCGAGAACGAATCGCTGGAATGCCTGGCGTCGCGCGACCGCGCCGGCCTGGCGCAGCGGCTGGATGTCGAGCCCGAGGCGCTCGACGGCGCCATCGCCCTGGTGCAGACGCTGCAACCGCACCCGGGCGAGGCTTTCGGCGATCAGGAGGCCGGCTATGTGGTGCCGGAGGTGTTCGTCACGCGCCAGTCGTCGCGCTGGCAGGTCTCGCTCAACGCCGAGATCGCGCCGAAGCTTCGCATCAACAGCCAATATCTGGCCCTGATCAAGCGCGCGGACAAATCCGCCGACCAGACCACGCTCAAGTCGCACCTGCAGGAAGCCCGCTTCTTCCTCAACAGCCTCAAGAGCCGCAACGACACCCTGCTCCAGGTCGCGCAATGCATTGTTGAAGCCCAGCGCGCTTTTCTGGAGTATGGCGAGGAGGCAATGAAACCGCTGGTGTTGCGCGACGTGGCCGAACAGCTCGAAATACACGAATCCACCGTATCGCGGGCGACGGCCAACAAGTACATGCAGACGCCGCGCGGCATCTTCGAACTCAAGTATTTCTTTTCCAGCCATGTCTCGACCACCGATGGCGGCTCCGCCTCGGCGACCGCCATCCAGGCGATGATCAAGCGCATGGTCGCATCCGAACCCGATGGCAAACCGCTGTCCGACAGCAAGCTCGCGGAGCTGCTGCTCGACAACGGCATTCGCGTGGCGCGGCGCACCGTCGCCAAGTACCGCGAGGCGCTATCGATACCGCCGTCGCACGAGCGGCGGCGTCAGGCCAGCTAACGCTCTTCCCAAGCAGAGAAGGAGTACGCGATGAACCTGAACATCTCCGGCCATCACATCGACATGACCGATGCCTTGCACGACTATGTCGCATCCAAGATGGGCCGTATCGAGCGTCATTTCGACCATGTCATCGACGCCGAGGTGGTGCTCGAGGTCGAGAAGGTACGTCACAAGGCCGAGGCGACCATGCAGCTGCGCGGCGCCACGGTGCACGCCGAGTCCACGCAGGACGACATGTACGCCGCGATCGACTGCATGATCGACAAGCTCGACCGGCAGACGCGGCGGCACAAGGAGAAGGCGAAGGATCATCACAACCGGCAGGCCCGCCACATCAATCTGGATGCCGGTTGACCGCTTTTCGCAATCGTTGAAAGGAACGTCATGAATATTGCCGATATCGTTGCCCCCGAGCGGGTCCGTCTTGCCGAGGATGTCCAGAGCAAGAAGCGCGCGCTCGAGCAACTGGCCGAGATTCTCACCCAGGGCACGCCCTATCTGACCGCCAGCGAAATCTTCAACGGCCTGGTCGCACGCGAGAAGCTCGGCAGCACCGGCATCGGCGACGGCGTTGCCATTCCCCACGCCCGCATGAAGGGCACCGACGACTGCGTCGGTGCCTTCATGCGTCTGCCGCAGCCGGTGGATTTCGAGTCCAACGACGAGCAGCCGGTCGATCTCGTGTTCGGCCTGCTGGTTCCGGAGCAGTCCACCGAGGCGCACCTCAACATGCTCCGACGCCTGGCGGAGATGTTCTCCGAGAATCAGGCGCTGGCCGAACTGCGCGACGCCGGCGACGACGCCACCCTGCATCGCGTCCTGCTGGCCCACGATCCGGTCACCCAGTAGCCGGCCGGACACCGTGCCGCTGACCGGCGAGGACGAGTTCGACCAGACCCTCGAGACGCGTCGCGTCGCAGTCGAGACGGTCTTCGCCGAGCTTCGGACCTCGCTCGGTCTGCACTGGCCCCGCCCGACGATCGGCGGTCACGCCACCGTGGGCGCCACCCGCATCGACGGCCGGCGCGTACCGATCGTCGGCTATCTCAATTTCATCCATCCGCCGCAGGTCCAGGTCATCGGCGAGCCGGAGATCGCCTATCTCGATACCATCGAGCCGGATCAGCACGCCCATGTGCTCGAACGCCTGACCACGGGCGCGACCCGGCTGGTGGTGGTCGCCGACGATCAGACCCTGGCCGCGCCGCTGCGCGAGGCCCTCTACGGGGCCGGGATCGCAGTATTCGAGAGCCGCGAGAGCGGCCACAAGGCGGCCTACCGGATCCGGCACTTCCTCGGCGAGGCGCTGGCCCGCCAGGTCACGCTGCACGGCGTGTTCCTGGAGGTCCTGTCGATCGGCCTGCTGCTGACCGGCGATTCCGGTGTGGGCAAGAGCGAGCTGGCGCTGGAACTGGTCAATCGCGGCCATCGGCTGGTCGCCGACGACGCCCCGGAGTTCGCCCTGCTGGGCCCGGACGATCTCAACGGCGGCTGCCCCGCCCTGCTGCAGGATTTTCTCGAAGTCCGCGGTCTCGGCCTGCTCAACATCCGCGCGATGTTCGGCGAGGCCGCGATCAAGCGCCGCAAGCAGCTCGGGCTCATCATCCGGCTGGTGCGGCCGGAGTCGTCGCATCTGGCCGCCGCCGACCGACTGGCCGGCACCCGCGCCACCCGGCGCATACTCGACGTCGACATCCCCGAGATCACGCTGCCCGTGGCGGTCGGCCACAATCTGTCGGTGCTCGTGGAAGCCGCCTGCCGCGATCACCTGCTGCGCATGCAGGGTCATCAGAGCGACCGGCAGTTCGCCGACCGCCAGCGCGCGGCCATGAGCGTGGAACCGGAGACCGACGATCCGGCGGTATCCGGCTCGCGTGCGACCCCGCCGGAAGACGGGCTAGAATGAGCGCAACCACAGCCGAACGAGGAGAGCGCGCGTGCGTCTGATCGTGGTGAGCGGCCTGGCCGGCGCCGGCAAGTCCGTCGCGCTCCACATGCTCGAGGACCTGGGCTACTACTGCATCGACAACCTGCCGCTGGGCCTGCTCGGCGAGGTCTCGGTGGCCACCCTGCAGCGCCAGGGGCTGGACTTCGACCGCCTGGCCGTGGGCATCGACGCCCGGGCCCGGCGCGGCGAGATCGACGCCTTCCCCAAGCGGATCGAGGAACTCCGGGCGGGCGGCATCGACGTCGAGGTGATCTATCTCCACGCCGACAACGAGACCATCCTGCGGCGGTTTTCAGAGACCCGGCGCAAGCACCCGCTGACCGACGCCGACACCTCGCTGATCGACGCGGTCACCGCGGACCGGCGCCTGATGGAGCCCATCGCCGGCAAGGCCGATGTCGCCATCGACACCAGCAACACCAACATCCATCAGCTGCGGGACATCGTCCGCAATCGCGTGGACGCCACCCGGACCGGCGAGCTGTCGATCCTGCTCCAGTCCTTCGGCTTCAAGTACGGCCTGCCCCAGGCGGTGGACTTCGTGTTCGACGCCCGCTGCCTGCCCAATCCGCACTGGGTTCCGGAACTGCGCGAGCTCACCGGGCTGGATGCGGCCGTGGCCGAGCATCTGGCGGCCGAGCCGGCGACCCACGACATGCTCGACGACATCCACGGTTTTCTGGTGCGCTGGCTGCCGGAATTCGCGCGCGAGAATCGCGCTTATGTCACGATTGCCGTCGGCTGCACGGGTGGCAAGCATCGTTCGGTCTATCTGATCGAGCAGCTGGCCCGGCGCCTGCGACAGACCTATGCCCAGACGCTGGTGCGACACAATGAACTGCATTGACCGGCGCGCGAGCGCGCGCATGATCGGGGCCGGCCGGGCCATCGCATGATCGGGGTACTGCTGATCACCCACGGCCGCCTGGGGGCCCATTTCGTGGAGACGGTGACCGGCATGATCGGCGACCTGTCGCGGCCGACGGAGGTGCTGGAAGTGCACCGCCACGACGACCCGGACGAGCGCAGCCAGGCCGCCGCGGACGCGCTCGCCCGGCTGGACGACGGCGACGGCGTGCTCATCATCACCGACGCCTTCGGATCGACGCCGAGCAACATCGCCACCCGCGCCGCCGCCCCGGACCGCACCCGGGTCGTCGCCGGCATCAATCTGTCCATGCTCGTGCGGGTCTACAATTACCCGCAGCTGGCGCTGGACGATCTCGCGGCATCGGCCATCGAGGCCGGCCGCGCCGGCGTCATGCCCTGTCCCCAGCCCGACCCCAGCCCGTAATCGACCGACAACAACGAACCGACCCAACCGCTTATGCCCACGCGCGAATTCGCCATCGTCAACAAGCTCGGCCTGCACGCCCGCGCCGCCAGCAAGTTCGTGACCGTCGCCTCGCAGTACGAGGCCGACATCAAGGTCTCCAAGGACGGCCGCGAGGTCTCGGGCAAGTCGATCATGGGCGTGATGATGCTGGCCGCCGCCCGCGGCTCGCGGATCGAGGTGAGCGCCGAGGGCGAGGACGCCGAGGCCGCGCTCGACGCGCTCGAGGAACTCGTGCGCGACCGTTTCGGCGAGGGGCAGTGAGCATGCCCCGCCCCGGACAGGCTCGCAGCCGCCCGGACCGGCGATGAGTCTCTGGCTCGCCGGCGTCGGCGTCTCGCGCGGGGTCGCGATCGGCGCGGTGCATCGCGTGCACGGCACCGATCTCGACATCCCGGAGTATCACGTCGATCCCGAATCGCTGGATGCCGAGGTCGAGCGCTTCGAGACCGCGCTCGACGACGCCCGGGCGCAGCTCGCCCACATCCGCGAACAGATCCCCGCGAACGCGCCCTCGGAGATCGGCGCCTTCATCGAGACCCACCTGCTGATGATGCAGGACAGCGCGCTCACCGACACCGTGAGCACGCTCATCCGCGATCACCGCTGCAACGCGGAATGGGCGATGAAGATGCAGGCCGAGCACCTGACCGCGGTGTTCGACGAGATGGACGACAGCTACCTGCGGGCCCGCCGCGACGACGTCGTCCACGTGGCCGCACGGATCCAGCGCATCTTGCTCAAGCAGGAGCGCCGCATCGAGCCGGGCCGTCCCGACGACGACACCCCGCCGCCAGTGATCGTCGCCGACGACCTCACGCCCGCTGACATCATCCTGCTGCACCAGCAGGGCGTGGCCGCCTTCGTTACCGAACGCGGCGGCCCGCTGTCGCATTCCGCGATTCTCGCCCGCAGCCTGCGTATTCCGGCCGTGGCCGGCCTGCACGCCGCGCGGCGCATGCTCATGGACGACGAGACCGTCGTGGTCGACGGCGAGGCCGGCCACGTGCTCGCCGCGCCGGATGCGGGCGCGCTCGAGTTCTATCGGCACCGCCAGAAGCGCGACGAGCGCTACCGGCGCATGCTGGGCATGCTCAAGGACGAGACCGCGGTCTCCACCGACGGCGTGCGCGTGCACATGATGGCCAACGTGGAGCTGCCCGACGACAGCGCGGATGCGGCCGAGGTCGGCGCCGAGGGCATCGGCCTCTACCGCACCGAATTCCTGTACATGAACCGCGACGAGACGCCCGGCGAGGAGGAGCAGCTGGCCGCCTATCGCCGGGTGCTGCGGTCGGTGGACGGGCCGGTCACGATCCGCACGCTCGATCTCGGCGCCGACAAGACGATCGGCCGCGAGGCCAAGACCTCGTCCAACCCGGCGCTCGGGCTGCGCGCGATCCGCCTGTGCCTGAAGGAGACCGACCTGTTCCGCACGCAGCTGCGGGCACTGCTGCGGGCCTCGGCGGAGGGCGATCTGCGGATCATGCTGCCGATGATCTCCAACATCCAGGAGCTGCGTCAGACGCGCCACCTCATCGACGAGGTCATGGCCGAACTGCGCCGCGACGGTCTGGAGTACGACCCGAAACTGCCGGTCGGCGCCATGATCGAGGTGCCGGCCGCGGCCCTGGCGGCCCCCCAGCTCGCGCGCTACTGCGATTTCTTCTCGCTGGGCACCAACGATCTGATCCAGTACACCCTGGCCATGGACCGCGTGGACGACGAGATCAACTATCTCTACGACCCGCTGCACCCCGCCGTGCTGCAGCTCATCCGCATGACCATCGAGGCCGGGCATGCCGCCGGCATCGGCGTATCCATGTGCGGCGAGATGGCCTCCGACAAACGCTACACCGCCCTGCTGCTCGGCCTCGGCCTGACCGAATTCTCGATGCACCCGGCCAGCGTCCTAGAGGTCAAGCGCGCGATCATGGGCGCGGATGTCGCCGACCTGAAGCGCGCCACGCGCGAGATACTCGCGCTGACCGACGCCCAGAGCTACCGCGACGGCCTCGATGCCCTGAGCCACCGCCTCGTCGGCTGACCCGATAGCGGCGACGTATCCGGCGGGCGGGCCTCGGCGACCCTCGAACTCCGGGAAAATCCGGATTTTTCTGCTATTTTCTAGACATCCGCCCGTCTTCCGGAGCGCGCGATGAGCGAGCCCGCCACATCCGAAGAGAACGAGATGGAGGCCCGGCTGGCCTATCTCGACGAAGCGCTCGAATCCGGCCGCATGCGCCGCCTCAAGCCCATGCTGCACGCGCTGCATCCGGCCGAGATCGCGCTGCTGCTGGAGTCGGTGCCGCGCGCCAAGCGCGAAGTCGTCTGGAGCCTCGTGCCCGAGGAGGATCACGGCGAGACGCTGCTGCACGTCAACGACGAGGTGCGCTCGGAGCTGATCGAGGCCATGGACCACAGCGTCCTGCTCGCGGCCACCGAAGGCATGCCGATCGACGATCTGGCGGACTTCATCGAGGACCTGCCGGATCAGGTCACCCGGGAAGTCCTGCGCTCGATGGACGTCCAGAACCGCGAGCGCCTGGAAGCGGTCATGTCCTACCCGTCGGATTCCGCCGGCGGTCTGATGAACAACGACACCATCACCGTGCGTCCGGACGTGACGCTCGATGTGGTCGGCCGCTATCTGCGCCAGCGCGGCACGCTGCCCGAGGACACCAACACGCTGTTCGTCGTCTCCCGCTACGGGCGCTATCTGGGCATGCTGACGCTGGCCAAGCTGGTCACGCTCGACCCGGAACGCGACGTCTCGGAGGTCATGGACACCGACCTCGAGGCCCTGACCGTGGACATGCCCGCCGCTCAGGTCGCCAAGCGCTTCCAGGATCTCGACCTGATCTCGGCGCCGGTGGTCGACCCGGACGGCCGTCTGGTCGGGCGCATCACCATCGATGACGTGGTCGACGTCATCCGCGACGAGGCCGAGCACAGCATCATGACCATGGCCGGTCTCGACGAAGAGGAGGACGTGTTCGCGCCGATCGCACGCAGCGCCCGCCGGCGCGCGGTCTGGCTCGGCGCCAACCTGTTCACGGCGTTTCTGGCCGCCCAGGTGGTCGGCCTGTTCGAGGCCACGCTCTCGCAGGTGGTCGCGCTCGCCGTGCTGATGCCGATCGTTGCCAGCATGGGCGGCATCGGCGGCTCGCAGACGCTGACCCTGATGATCCGCGGCCTGTCGCTGGGCCAGATCGGTTTTTCCAACGCCCGCACCCTGCTCGTCAAGGAACTGGCCGTGGCCGTGATCAACGGCCTGCTCTGGGGCGCGGTGGTGGGCGTGATCGCCGAAGTCTGGTTCGGCAACGCCGTGCTCGGCCTGATCATCGCCGTCGCGCTGGTCATCAATCAGATCGGCGCGGCCGTGGCCGGGGTCGGCATCCCGCTCGCGATGAAGAAGATGAACATCGACCCGGCGCTTGCCGGCTCCGTGGTCCTGACCACCATCACCGATGTCATCGGCTTCTCCGCCTTCCTCGGCCTGGGCACGCTGTTCCTGCTCGACTAGGATCGGTCAACGCTTCACTTGATTGTGTATAAGGCTCAGCCGGAGCCGATACGCAGGATCGTTCGGCGCGTTGGCGTGTCTGAAGCTGCGACTCGGCTCGGGTTTCGCGCCGATGCGCGAGTCACCTTTCTGGCTTGCCCAAGCGAGGTAACCGACAGAAGGGCACCGAAACAGCGCCGGCGATGACGGTTCACGCCGACGCTGCGTAAACGGGACTTGAATACAAAAACGATAGTAGGGCCCGGCTGAGGCTCGGACATAATCAAGACGCCTCATACGGCCCGCGCCGAGCGCCGTCTTGCGGCAGGGCGGGACGCAGTGCGTGCCGTGTCGCCCCGTTACTCGGCGCCAGGGTGCGGCACTGATGGATTCCCGCACCTCATTCATTTGACCGGGCGCCTGCCCCTCGGGTCCGGCCGCCCGAAGGCCGCTCCCCGCGCCCTGCGGCGTTGCACGTCTTGACCGTGCCCGCCGTGATCGACGACGCGCCTCCCGCGGGACACGACCTACGGGCGCCAGCGCGGCGCCCGTATGACGCGTCAACGGGCTTTGACGCGCTCGGCGGCGCGGAACTCACGACCCAGACGGGCCACTAGCGCCCCGGCCTCGGGCACATCATCGATCGCACCGACCCCGCAGCCGGCGAACAGGCTGGCCGAGGCCGGCCGGCCCGTCATGCCGACCATGGCCGGGGTGTCGTCGTAGCGGTACACGGGCGCACCCGCCTCGGTGTACGCGATGATCCCACCTTCGCCCGGGCGGCATCCCGCGGGCGGGCAACCCGCGGCCTCCCAGGCCTCGAGCGTATCGTTTCGCAGGACACGATGGACGGCGCCGGACCAGCCGCCGTCGAAACACAGGGTCCGTGCCGTGTCCTGCGCATCGGCGTCCAGCAGCGCACGGCAATAGACCGGATGGGCCGCGCTCTCGCGCGTCGCCACGAAGCGCGTGCCCAGCATGGCCGCCACCGCCCCGCGCGCACGAACGGCCGCGATATCCGCACCCGTGGCCAGACCCCCGGCTGCGACGATGGGCGTCGCATCGCCGACCACTGTCCGCGTGCGCTCCAGCAGCGCCATGAGCCCGAGTGTGGATTGGACATGCCCGCCGGCCTCGACGCCCTGACAGATGAGAAAGTCCGCCCCGGCGTCGAGCGCGCGCTCGGCCCCGGCGGCCGAACCGATCTGTACCCCGGCGATCGCGCCCGCACCGTGCACGCGTGCGATCAATGCGCTCGAACAGCCCCACGAAAACGTGATCCCAGGCACGCCCGCGGCTAGGGTCTGTTGACGTTTCGTACGCGCGCCGCGTTGGAGACCGCAAATCGTGTCCGGCAAGGCACGAGCCGCCGCGTCGTGGCGTGCCACGACCCAGGCTCGCAACGCCGCCGGGCGCGATTTGCGGCCCAACCCTTCGGGACAAGCGCTGTTGTGCGGCAATCCAGCGTTCTAGTGCGCTTGTGCAGAGTGACTGCACGGCGCCCACTACGCCTCGTCTTGCCGCACAACAGCGATTGGCGCGGACGCGGACGAAACATCAACAGGCCCTACACCGCATCGAGCGCTACCGGCTCGAAATGCAGCACGAAGTTCGCGATGAAAGGCGCCCGGGTGCGCAGACGTACGGCTCGCACCCGGGCCGCGGCCGCCTCGGGCCCGGTCCAGGTCATGGCGAGCGAACCCATCGCGCCGGCACGGCAGACGGCCGCGGTCAGATCGACGCTGCCCACACTGCCGATCGGCGCCGCGACGATCGGATGCGCGAGCCGCTCGAACACGCTACCGACCGGCGATCGTCATCCCGCCGATGAGCACCGACGGCGTACGCAGCATGGCGGCGTGCTCGACGTCGTTGCCGACCGCCTCCACGGCGCGAAGCATGTCGGCGAGGTTGCCCGCGATGGTGGCATTCTCCACCGGGTAGGCGCGTTCGCCGTTCTCGACCCAGAAGCCGGCGGCCCCGCGTGAATAATCGCCGTTGACGAGATTCACGCCCTGGCCCATGAGTTCGGTGACGACCAGTCCGCGGCCCATGCCGGCAACCAGCGCCTCGAAACTCTCGTCGCCCGGGGCGACGTCGAGATTGAACACGCCCCCGGCGTTGCCGGTGTTGGCCAACCCGAGTCGCCGCGCGGTATAGGCCGACAGTACATAGCTTCGCAGCACGCCCGCGGCGACCAGGGCGCGCTCGCGGGTGGCGACCCCGTCGCCGTCGAAGCCGGCGCTGCCCAGCCCGCGCGGTCGATGCGGATGCTGGGACAGCGACACCGAAGCGGCCGCGATCGGCTGATCGATGCAGTCCTTGAGGAAACTCGCGTTGCGATACAGCGCGCCGCCGCTGATCGCGCTGACGAGATGCCCCCACAGGCTGCGCGCCACCCGGGGCGTGAACAGCACGGGCGCCTGCGTGGTCGGCGGCGTGCGCGCGCCCAGCCGCGCCAGCGCCCGTTCGGCGGCCAGCCGGCCGGTGTCACCGACATCGTCGAGATCGTCGGCGTGGCGGGCCTGCGAGAAGGCGATCTCGCGCTGCATGCCACCGCTCTCGCGGGCTATCGCGGTACAGGACAGCGCGTGCCGGCTGGCCTGTTCGGCGGCCACGAAGCCGTGCGTGTTGCCGTAGGCGCTGACCGCGTCCTGCGTGGCCACCGTCGCGCCCTCGGTCTGGTGGATGCGCGCATCGTGATCGAGCGCGGCCGTCTCCAGGGTCAATGCCCGCTCGAGCGCGTCGGCCGGCGTCAGCGCCCAGGGATGGTACAGCGACAGTTCCGGCCAGTCCCGCGCCATCTCGGCGGCATCGGCGAGCCCGGCGTAGTCGTCGGCTTCGGTGAAGCGCGCGATCGTGATCGCCTGCTCGAGCGCGGCGTCCAGGCCCTCGGCGCTGAGGTCGGTGGTGGAGGCACGGCCGCTGCGCTGGCCGCGATAGACGGTGATCTCGGCGCTGCGATCGCCCTCGTATTCCACCGACTCGCGGTCGCGGTCGCGCGCGGTGACGGACAGCGCGCGGGAGGCCGAGATCGCGGCCTCGGCGGTATCGACGCCGCGCCGGCGCGCCTGTCCGAGCAGGGATTCGAGCTGGGCGCACAGCGCCTGTCCCGTTGGCAGGGGGCGGCTTTCGGCCGGTGTATCCGGATCACGGTTGTCGGTCATGGTCGCGCCCACGCGCTCGATCGATGTGGCATGGCGCGAACCCTAGCCCCGCAGCGCATGGCCGCGCAATGCAGCCACGGTATGCTGGGCGCGATGTCCCGCTCCGATGCCGCCGACCCCCAGCCCCCGGACACGACGCGGCGCCGCCGTCTGTTCTTTCGCCCGCGCTCGATCACCGGGCTGCTGCTGACCAGTTTCGGACTGGTCGCGCTGCCGCTGATCGTCGCCATCGTCTTCAGCGTGGTCTACGTCGACCGCCTGAACAACCAGAGCGAACGGCTGGTCCTGCAGGGCGTGGAGATGACCCGCTACAGCCAGCGCCTGAGCACGCTGCTGACCGCCATGGAGCGCAGTGCGCGCCAGTTCAGCGTGCTCGAAAGCCCCGATCTGGTCGGCCGCTTCTCGCGTCAGTCGGACGAGTTCGACCGAATACTGGATTCGCTGGCCGCGCTCGAGCTCGACACGCTGCCGGACTGGAATCTCGATGCGCTGCGGCGCGAGTCGCGCATGCTCTCGCGCGAGCTCGCCGAGCACCCGGAACAGTCGCGCGGCATCGCGGAGCGCCTCGCCGCCATGCAGCGCGAAATCGATCTGATCGCCGAGCAGGGCAATCTGTTCGTCGACCGCGAGCTGTCGCGCCTCCAGGCGACCGCCGCCGATGCCCGGCTGTTCCTGCTGCTCTGCGTCTTCGCACTGATCCCCGGGGCGCTGCTGCTCACCGGCTTCTTCGTGATCGTGATCGCCCGGCCGCTGCAGCAGATCGCCGCCGGCGTCTCCCGGCTCGGCGACGGCGATTTCTCCGAGCGCATCCGAGTGGTCGCCCCGGCCGCCGAACTGGACACCCTCGGCGCCCGGCTGGACTGGATGCGGCGACGCCTGGCCACCCTCGAAAACGAGAAACAGCAGTTCATCCGGCACATGTCGCACGAACTCAAGACGCCGCTGGCCAGTATTCGCGAGGGCGCGGAACTGTTGCGCGACGGCACGGTCGGCCCATTGAGCACGCCGCAGGCGGAGGTCGCCGACATCCTGCAGCGCAACAGTCTCGAACTGGCCAGCCTGATCGAGAACCTGCTCGACTTCGCCGCCTGGCAGCAACAACACGCTAAACTGGAATACGAGCGCTTCGATCTGCGCGCGCTCACCGAGGCGATCGTGGCCCGTCAACGGCTCACGATCGAGGGGAAACAGCTCGATGTCGCGATCCCGGCACAGGTCACCGAGATCACGGCGGACCGGGACCGTATGCATCTGATCATGGACAACCTGATCGCCAACGCGGTGAAGTTCTCGCCCGCGGGCGGCACCATCGGCGTTCACGTGGAGCGGCTCGACGCCGGCACCCGCATCTGCGTGAGCGACGCCGGCCCGGGCGTGCCCGCGAACGAGCGCGACGCCGTCTTCGACGCCTTCTTTCAGGGCGCGCGCGGCGCCGATGCCGACAGCGGCCTGCGCGGCACCGGCATCGGCCTGTCGGTGGTGCGCGAATGCGTTCAGGCCCACGGCGGCGAAATCTATGTCGAAGACGCCCGCGAGGGAGGCGCCATGTTTTGCCTGCACATCCCCGATCGTCATGCACTCTGAACGTCGGACGCACACGCTCTGCGTGGCGGCGATGCTCGGCGCGCTGCTGGTCGCCGGCTGCGCGCACCGACCGTCCGCAGAGACCGAGGACGTCGCGCACGAGACCGAGCAGGCCGCGGATCCCGCGATCGACCTGCTGCTGTACGCGCACGAGCTGCAGTCGGGCAGCCCCGAAGCGCGCGCCAAGGCGGTCGAGCAGGCCCGGTCCGCGGTCGACGACGCACCCGACGCCCGGAACCTCGCCCGGCTGGCTCTGGCCTACGGCGCGCCGAAACAGACGCGCTACACGCCGGATCTGGCCGCACGCTACGCCGGCCGCGCGCTGGAGGCCGACGATGCGCGCTGGAACGCTGCGGCACGACAGTACCTTCGGGATTACCGACGCTTCTACACCCGGCTCACCGAGCAGAGTCCGAGCGACGACGACAGCGAGGACGCCCGGGCGCGCATCGCCGAACTCGAGGCCGAGCTCGACGAGGCCCAACGCAAGCTGCGCGAGATGGCGACCATCGAGGAACGGCTGGGCTCCAGTCCGCCCTGATGGCGCGCACGGGCAACATCCTGCTGGTCGATGACGATCCCAGCCTGCGTCGCCTGCTGGCGCTGCGGCTGGAGGGTGCGGGCCATACCGTGGAGACCGCCGAAAGCGCGAGGGCGGCCCTGAACGCGCTCGACCGCTTCGCCGCCGACTGCGTGATCACCGACCTGCGCATGGAGGGCATGGACGGCATCGGCCTGCTCGATCGCCTGCATCAGGCGCATCCGACGGTACCGGTGATCCTGCTCACCGCTCACGGCACGATCCCGGAAGCCGTGACCGCGACCCAGCGCGGGGCGCTGGATTTCCTGTCCAAACCCATCGACAAGGACATGCTGCTGTCGCGGGTCGACCAGGCGCTGGCACAGGCGGGCATGGCCGGCGACCACTGGCAGAGTCTCTGGCAGTCTCGCATCGTGACGCGCTCGCCGGCGATGCATCGCCTGCTCGACGAGGCCCGGCTGGTCGCCGACAGTGAGACCAGCGTGCTGATCACCGGCGAGTCCGGCACCGGCAAGGAAGTGCTCGCACGCACGCTGCACGAAGCCAGCCCGCGCGGCCGGGCCCCGTTCGTGGCGATCAACTGCGGCGCCATGCCCGAGCAGCTGCTGGAGTCGGAACTCTTCGGGCACGAGAAGGGCGCGTTCACCGACGCCAAACAGGCCCAGCAGGGGCTGCTCCGCAGTGCCGAAGGCGGCACCGTCTTCCTCGACGAGATCGGCGACATGCCGTTCGCCCTGCAGGTCAAGCTGCTGCGCGTGCTCCAGGAGCGCGAAGTGCGCCCGGTCGGGGCGCAGCGCGCGCTGCCCGTCGATGTACGGATCATTTCGGCGACCCATCGCAACCTCGCCGAATCCATCGCCTCCGGCCATTTCCGCGAGGACCTGTATTACCGCCTGGCCGTCGTGACGCTCGCCCTGCCCGCCCTGCGCGAGCGCCCCGAGGACATCGCGCCGCTGGCGCGGCATTTCCTGGACACCATCGCCCAGCGCAGCGAACGCCGCGCCAAGGTCTATGCACCGGAGGCACTGGAAGCCCTCTGCGGCCACGACTGGCCCGGCAACATCCGCCAGCTGTCGAACGTGGTCGAACAGAACGTCGCGCTGACCCGGGGGCACGTGGTCTCGCGGCAGGCCGTCGACAAGGCGCTGGCCACCCAGTCCGGCGGCCGCGACCGCGCGGCGACGCTCCAGCCACTGGCCGAGGCCCGCGACGCCTTCGTTCGCGACTACCTGATCCAGCTGCTTCGCATCTCGGAGGGCAATGTCTCGCGCAGTGCCCGCATCGCCCATCGCAACCGGACCGAGTTCTACAAGCTGCTCAACCGGCACGACATCGACCCCGCCGAGTACAAGCGCTGACCGTGGCCTGTTGCCCTGCGACGACACGCGGGAATCGGCATTCCGCCCCAGCCGTCGCCATACGGCGACATAATTTTTTCTTTTATTTCAATTTCTTGAGCGACGACGCGATTGACTGTCGCCATACGGCAACAGGTTTGTGCCGCTGCGGGAGACCACAGCGCGTGCTGGCGCCTTCCTGCTCCAGAGAAACGTCGCAGGACATTGTTTTTAAAGATATTATTCGGATTGGCACGGGGGTTGCTCTATCAGCATCAACAAGTGATCGGAAACACGGTCGGGTCATGAAGAAACGCTACGCCGTAATCGCCGGGATCGCCGTCGCGATCCCGCTGGCAACGACCTCTCTCGTAGCCAGCGGCACCGGCACAGACGCTTCGGCCTCCTGGGCGACCATGGATGCCGACGCCGACGGCGCGTTGTCGCCGGAGGAAGTCGCGAGCACGCCCTGGGAGGCGAAGTTCGACGACATGGATGCGAACGACGACGGCAAGGTGACGCGCGAAGAGTTCAAGCAGTACATGGCGTCGATGCAAGAGCAACAGGACAACGAACAGGACGACAGTATGTAGGAGTTCGGCAGCGTGGCTGCCAGCCTTTTTCGCTCGGCCGGGCCGACGTCTCCCCGGTCCCCCCTCGTGCCTCGGCGTGGGTCGGCTCGGTCGCAGCGAATTCAAAGGCGGCGGACACGAGGCCATCGGTTTTCGCTTTGCCGGGCCGGCATCTCCCCGGTCCCCCCCTCGTGCCTCGGCGTGGGCCGGCCCGGTCAAAGCGAAATTCAAAACGGCAGCCCGGCTGCCATCGTTTTCGCTCGGTCGGGCCGGCGTCTCCCGGTCCCCCCTCGTGCCTCGGCGTGGTCCGGTCCGGCCGGGCGAAATTCAAAAGACCGCTTCGGCGGTCTTTTTTTTTGGCGCCGTTTTGGCGACGCCGGGGCGGAGCGCGCTCAGAGCGCGTCGAGAAGACGCTCGTGAATGCCGCCGAAGCCCCCGTTGCTCATCACGACGACAGTATCGCCCGGGGCCGCGGCGGCGACGACCGCGGCGACCAGATGGTCGATATCGTCGGCCAGCGTCACCCGGTCCCCGAGGCCGGCGAACACGGCATCGGCATCCCAGTCGATATTCGCGGCATAGACGTAGACGGCGTCCGCACGCTCGAAGCTCGCGGCGAGCGTGTCGGCGTGGACGCCGCGGCGCATGGTGTTCGATCGCGGTTCGAAGACCACGAGAATGCGGCCGTCCCGCGCACCGGCGCGCAGGCCGTCCAGCGTCGTGCGAATGGCGGTCGGGTGATGCGCGAAATCGTCGTAGACGGCGATGCCGCCGGGCGTGCCTCGCAGCTCGAGCCGCCGCCGCACGCCGCTGAAAGCGGACAGCGCCTCGATGCCGACCTCGGGGGCGACGCCCACATGGCGCGCTGCCGCGAGCGCCGCGAGCGCGTTGTCGCGGTTGTGGGCCCCACCGAGCGACCAGGACAGTTCACCGACGTCGGCCCCGTCGAGACGGATCCGGAGCCTATCGCCGGCCGCGGTCATCGCCTCGGCCTGCCAGCCGACGGCCCCATTGAAGGCGACGGTCGGTGTCCAGCAGCCGCGGGCGAGCACGTCGTCGAGCGCGGGCTCGGAGGCGTTGTGCACGATCTGGCCGCCTGCAGGCACGGTGCGGACCAGATGATGGAACTGCCGCTTGATGGCCTCGAGATCGTCGAAGATGTCGGCGTGGTCGAATTCCAGATTGTTCAGCACCAGCGTCCGCGGGCGGTAATGGACGAACTTGGCCCGCTTGTCGAAGAAAGCGGTGTCGTACTCGTCCGCCTCGACCACGAAGAAATCGCTCGACCCCATGGCCGCCGAGCGGCCCAGGTCCGGGGCGATGCCGCCGATGAGGAAACCGGGCGCCAGCCCCGCGTGCTGCAGAATGTGGGCGAGCATGCTCGCGGTCGTGGTCTTGCCGTGGGTGCCGGCGACGGCCAGCACCCAGCGCCCGCGAAGGATGTTCTCGGCCAGCCACTGCGGGCCCGAGGTGTACGCCAGGCCGGCGTCGAGGGTGTGTTCGACCGCCGGATTGCCGCGCGTCATGGCATTGCCGATCACGACCTGGTCGGGCGCAGGGTCGAGATGGGCCGCGGCATAGCCGTCCATGACGTCGATGCCGGCGTCGGCCAGCTGAGTGCTCATGGGCGGATACAGGCCGGCGTCGGAGCCGGTCACGCGATGCCCGGCCGCGCGCGCCAGCAGCGCCACGCCGGCCATGAAGGTACCGCCGATACCGAGGATATGAACGTGCATGCAGCTCAGCCCAGCACGGAGAAGACGACGAGCAGCAGCACCTCGAAGGCGAGCGCGGCGCCGACGCCGAGCCAGATCGAGCTGTCCAGCGCATGCCGATAGATGTGGCTGTAGATCGCCAGCCCCCAGACGCCCATGGCGACGTAGGCGAGCACGACATAGCCCGGCGGCATCGGCACCTGCTGGGGATCGTTGGCCTGGGCGATCGCCTCGAGATACGGCGTCATCGCATGCGTTGGCGCCAGCATGATCAGCGTCAGCGTGGCCCCTGCGGCGTACAGCGACGTCGCGGTCTGGGCGAAGCGGTTGCCCAGCCCGCGCATTCGCAGCACGGTGCGGACATAGAGCGCGATCAGGGCGGTGGCGACCACGGCCTGGAACACGGCATACCCGGGCGGGGTGATCAGCCCGACCTGCAGGACCAGCAGGATACAATAGACCGCGGCGCTGGCCGCGAGCGACGTCTGATCCCCGGGCATGTCCTGGGGACCACGTCGCAGGAGCATCAATTCGATCACCCGGCGCGCAAAGACCATCAACGACCCATCCCCATGAAAGCGATCCTGAACAAGGAACACGGCATGATACCGAAGCCGCCCGAACGCGTGGTCACGATCACCGACACCGCGGCGCTGGCCGAATCGGTCGAGCGGCTGCGCACATGTGACTGGGTCGCCATCGATACCGAATTCCTGCGCGAACGCACCTACTATCCCAGACTCTGTCTGGTCCAGCTCGCGGATGCCGAACACATCGTGCTGGTGGACGTGCTCGCGATCGACGATCTCGCGCCGCTCGCCGAGCTGCTGCTCGACCCGGACGTGCTCAAGGTCTTCCATGCCGCCGAGCAGGATCTGGAAGTGCTCTATCAGCGCTTCGGCGCCCTGCCCGCGCCCGTGTTCGACACCCAGATCGCCGCGGCCCTGGTGGGCTTCGACGATCAGATGGGCTATGCCCGCCTGATCGCGGCCCTGCTCGACATCGATCTGCCCAAGGCCCACACGCGCACCGACTGGAGCAAACGGCCGCTGGCCGAGGGCGCGCTCGGCTATGCGGCCGACGACGTGCGCTATCTCGCGGTCGCCTACGCCGTGCTCGTGGATCGCCTTGCCGCCGCCGGTCGATCGGCGTGGCTGGCCGAGGATTGCACGCGCATGCAGGATCCGGCCCGCTTCGAACCGGCGCCGGATATGGCGTGGAAGCGGCTGAAGAACCGCCACAGGCTGGCGGGCGGTCAGCAGCAGGCGCTGGCGGAAATCGCGGCCTGGCGCGAGCGCGAGGCGGTGACCACGGATCGGCCCCGGAAATGGATTCTGGCCAACGACGCGCTCATGGAGATCGCCCGGCGTCAGCCGGCGGATACCGAGGCCCTGAACGCGATCCGGGCCCTGCCGGCCAAGACGGCGAGCCGCCACGGCGACGCCCTGATCGAGTGCGTCGCCCGCGCCACCGCGCGCCCGGCCGAGCCGCTCGACGACAGCTCCGGCCCGCCGTCACCGCGGGAGAAAGCCCTGATCCGCGCGGGCATGGAGCGGCTCGAGGCGCGGGCCGAGAGCGCCGGCATCGCCAGCGCCCGTCTCGCCAGCCGGCGCGAGGTGGCACGGCTGGTCGACGGCGAGCGCGACACCCCGCTGCTCACCGGCTGGCGGGCGGCGGTCGCCGGCGATGCGGTGGTCGAGGCGATCGAGGCGGCGGCCGCCGACCTCGATACCCCGACCTAAGGCGAAGACCTCAGCCTTTCGCTTCGGCCGGCAGCGCGTTCTTGATGCGGGCGTAGATCTCGTCGACCTCGCCCATGCCGGAAACCGCGGACAGCAGGCCGCGCTCCTCATAGTAGGCGACCAGCGGTGCAGTCGAGTCCTCGAATACCTTCAACCGGTTGCGGATCGTGTCCTCGTTGTCGTCGGCACGGCCGCGCTCGAGCAGACGTTGGACGATCTCTTCCTGATCCACCTTGACGTGGACGACCGCCTGCAGCGGCCGGCCCAGACGCTCGAGCAGCTCGTCCAGCGCCTCGGCCTGGGACAGGCTGCGCGGGAAACCGTCGAGGATGAAGCCGTTCTCGGTGTCGGGCTCTTCCAGACGCTCGCGGATCATGCCGACGACGATGTCGTCGGACACCAGTTCACCCGCATCCATCGCGGCCTTGGCCTTGTTGCCGAGCTCCGTGCCGTTGGCCACCGCGTTGCGAAGCAGATCGCCGGTCGAGATCTGCGGCACGCCGTACTCGGCCACCAGTTTTTCACTTTGTGTTCCCTTACCCGACCCGGGCGGGCCCAACAGCACGATCTTAAGCATTTCTTCCTCGCGAAAGGCATCCTGAACAGGACGGCAGAACGGACACTCGGTTGCACCAGCCGAGCGTGAGCGGACGCTCGACGTTAATGGTTGCCATAAGGCAAGTCAATTTTATCGTCCCCGGCCAGTCACGTATGCTTTGGCATCGCCCGATCAGCCAGGATGGATTCATGAGCCCGAAGAATGCATTTTATGCCCAGAGCGGAGGCGTGACCGCCGTCATCAATGCCTCCGCTGCCGGCGTCATCGAAGCCGCGCGCGAGCACGCCGACACCATCGGCACGGTCTACGCCGGTCGCGACGGCATCGTCGGCGCCCTGACCGAGGATCTGATCGACACCAGCGCGGAAAGCCCGGGTGCGATCGCCGCCCTCAAGCACACGCCGGCCGGCGCCTTCGGCAGCGCCCGCTACAAGCTCAAGGGGCTCGAGGACAACCGCGAGCAGTATGAACGCCTCATCGAGGTGTTCAAGGCGCATAACATCGGTTACTTCTTCTACAACGGCGGCGGCGACTCGGCCGACACCTGTCTCAAGGTCAGCCAGCTGTCCGAGAAGATGGGCTACCCGATCCAGGCGATCCACGTGCCCAAGACGATGGACAACGACCTGCCCCACACCGACTGCTCCCCCGGCTTCGGCAGCGTGGCCAAGTACACCGCGGTATCGATCCGAGAGGCCGGCTTCGATCTGGCCAGCATGTGCAAGACCTCCACCAAGATCTTCATTCTGGAAGTGATGGGCCGGCACGCCGGCTGGACCGCGGCCGCCGGCGGCCTGGCCAGCGAGGCCGAAGGCCAGGATCCGCACGTGCTGCTGTTTCCCGAGATCGCCTTTGACGAGGAGAAGTTTCTGGCCAAGGTCGACGACACCGTCAAGCGCCACGGCTACTGCACCATCGTCGCCTCGGAGGGCGTACGCAATGCCGACGGCGAGTTCATGGCCGACGCCGGCACGACCGACGCCTTCGGCCACAAGCAGCTGGGCGGCGTCGCGCCGACGCTGGCCGGGCTCATCCAGAGCAGGCTCGGCTACAAGTATCACTACGCCATCGCCGACTATCTCATGCGCGCCGCCCGCCACATCGCCTCGGCCACCGACGTCGAGCAGGCCTATGCGGTTGGCCGCGCGGCGGTGGAATACGCGGTCGCCGGCAAGTCCGGGATCATGGTCTCGATCGTGCGCGAATCCGACTCGCCCTACAAATGGTCGATCGGCGAGGCGCCGCTGGACCAGGTCGCCAACGTCGAGAAGATGATGCCGCGCGAGTTCATCTCCGAGGACGGCTTCCACATCACCGACGCGGCGCGGCGCTACCTCAAGCCGCTGATTGCCGGCGAGGCCTATCCGCCCTACGCCGACGGCCTGCCCCAGTACGCCCGCCTGAAGAATCAGGGGGTCGCCCGGAAGACGGGGCGCGACTTCCAGATCTAGCAGGGGGCGCACCGGCGCCTGCTGCCGGGCGCCGGACGCATCGGTTACACTGACGCCCGGTTTTCGCTCCATTCATTCGTCAAGGGGTCCCCGATGGGTTACGAAGCACTCACGCCGGGCAAGAATCCGCCCGAGGAAATCAACGTCATCATCGAGATCGTCGAAGGCTCGAGCTCGGTCAAGTACGAAGTCGACAAGGACACCGACTGCCTGATGGTCGACCGCTTCATGAACGTGGCGATGCACTACCCGGCCAACTACGGCTTCGTGCCGAAGACGCTGTACGACGACGGCGATCCGGTCGACGTGCTGGTGCTCACCCCCGAGCCGATCGTGCCGGGTGCGGTGATCAAGTGCCGCCCGGTGGCCGTGCTCGGCACCGAGGACGAATCCGGCCTGGACGCCAAGATCCTGTGCGTGCCGACCGACAAGATCAGCACCGACTACTACAAGGCGATGCGCGATCTAGACGACGTCGACGAGCGTCTGCGCAACAAGATCGCCCACTTCTTCGAGCACTACAAGGACCACGAGGACGGCAAGTGGTCCAAGATCTCCGGCTGGGAAGGCGCCGAGAAGGCCAAGGCCGAGATCAACAAGTCGATCGAGGCCTACAACAAGGGCTGATCGCCGCGGCCGGTCGCCGCTGCTGGCCGGGCTGCAGACAGAAAAAGCCACCGTCCGGCCGGACGGTGGCTTTTTCTTGGCCGGTATTCCGGCCGGCTAAAAGATCACCTGGGCCCGCGCACTGACGGTGTTGCCGTCGTCCGAGCCGATGAACTCACGGTCGCCCGGATCACCCACGATCGGCACCCGGTTGTGGGTATCCCAGTTGATCCAGTTGAGCATGAAGCGGGTGTAGTTGTTGAGATACCAGCTCAGCCCCAGCGTGGTGCCATGGCCGGTGCCGCCGGCGTAGTTGCCGCTGTTCTCGTAGTCGAGCGCGTCGTAGCGCGCCATGACCTGCCAGGCGCCCCAGCCGCCATCGGTCACCGGCTCGGCGATATCCGGCGCGCTCCAGACACCGTTCTTGGTCGAATAGCCGAAGGCTTCGCCGGTCAGCGAATAGCCGATCTGGGCCGAGTAGGCGTCATAGTCGGTATCCGCGGCCACCCGGCTGTCGATCTCGCGCCGGCCGTATTCGGCGCTCGCCGCCACCGGCCCGGTCAGACCGGCGAGCTCGAAACCGTAGCCGGTACTGGTCTCCGGCTGCTCGACGGTGTCGCCGTAGACCCGGACATTGTCGTTGAAGTGCGAGGCGAAACGCAGATTGTCGGTCAGCTCCGGCTGCTTACCCCGACTGAAGTCCTCGTAGAACCCCCAGGCGCCGACATGCAGCATGCTGTTGTCGGTGACCAGCGGATTGAAGTGTCCCCGCGAGAGCACGGTCAGATTGTCCGAATCGTTGTCGCTGCCTCCGAACGAGCCCTTGCTCACGCCCAGCGACAGATGCCAGTCGTCGTCGCCGTAGAACTCCGCGGACGTACCCATGTTGTAGTAGCCGGATTCCGGGCTGATGGCATCGGCCACCGCGTTGCGGTCGAGAAACCAGATGTACTTGGACGAGGTGCGGCCGTCGAGACTGCGGTCGGCGAACTTGTTGCCGAGATAGACCACGCCCTGACCGAGCGCGAAGTCCTTCTGCGTGGCGATGTAGGCATCGCGCACGCCGATGTCAGAGTTGGCGAAGTCGAGCTCGACCTTGTACAGGATCGGATCCGTGAGCTGGCCCTGCACGCCCAGCCGCAGCCGCCGGAACTCGGTGCCGCTGATGTTGCGGTCGCCGACACCGGCGCCGTCGTAGGACGAGCCGCTCGTCGTGCCGAAATCGTACTGGATGCGTCCGAGCGGCTGAAAGGTGAATTCATCGTCGGCGCTGGTGAACTTCGGCGAACCTGAGCTCCAGTCGACCTGCACCGTACGCCCCTTGAGTTCATCGACTTCGTCCTGCAGATCGGCGACCGAACGCGAGTCGGTATCCGCCTGCGGCGCGGCGGCCGTCTTGCCCGAGTCCGGCTGTACCCCGGCGCCGGCGTCGGCCTGGCGATCGCGGCTCTCCAGCGCCTCGACGCGCTGCTCGAGTTTTTCGATCTGGGCGGCCTGGCGTCGCACGAGATCCGCCAGATCGGCCCGGCTCGTCTGGGCGACCGCGACCGGCAGCTGCGCGGCCAGCACGACGGCCGCCGTCAGCCGGACGGCGCCCGCCCGAATGCGTTGACTTGGCATGATGCTCCCTGCTCCCCGAGTGATTGGCTTATGCAGCTTTCAGGCTGCACGTCGGCGTCCACGCACGGCCAGCCGTGCCCCGCCAACCGGGATAGTAAACGACGCGGCATCGAACCGCCAGACGAACGCGACCGCAAGCCCTTGTCGAACAAGGCTTTGCTGCGCGCATCGCCCGGCGGGACGGCGCCTCAGGCGTTGGCGTCGTCCTTCGAGAGCACGACCGCGTCCACCGCCGCCAGCCCTTGACCGGCCGGCATCACCAGCAGCGGGTTGATGTCCACCGAGGCCAGCGTTGCCGCGTTGGCGGCCGCGAATTCGGACAGCCGCACCAGGGCATCGGCCAGCGCGTCGACGTCGGCGGGGGCGGCGCCGCGGGCGCCGGTGAGCAGCGGATAGCCGCGCAGACGCTGGAGCATCGCGCGCGCTTCGGCCGGGCCGAAGGGGGCGAGCTCGAAGGTCACGTCTTCGAGAATCTCGATGAATACGCCGCCCAGCCCGGCCATGACCATCGGCCCGAAGGTGGGATCGTTCTGCACCCCCACCGCCATCTCGACACCGCCGGAGAGCATGGCGGCCACCAGCACGCCGTCCAGACGCGCCTGCGCGTCGTAGCCGCGCGCGTTGGCCATCACGCGATCGTAGGCCGCTCGCACCGCGGCCTCGTCCTGCAGGGACAAGGCCACCCCACCGGCATCGGATTTGTGCAGGATGTCCGGCGACGCGATCTTGAGGACCACCGGAAAGCCGATTTCGGCCGCGGCCGCCGCGGCATCGTCGGCGCTGGCGGCGCGGCGCGCGGGCACGACCGGCACCCCGGCGTCCGCGAGCAGCGCCAGCGCATCGAACTCGGCGTAGCGCTGCCCGGCAGCGACTCGCGCCGGACAGTCGACCGCGGTCCGCTGCCAGGGCGTCGAATGCGCCAGCCGACGCCCGAGATCGGTCAAGGCGGCGGCGGTGTCGACGGCGGCGGTCGGATCCTCGAAGACCAGATAGCCGTCGGCCTCGAAGTCGGCCTGCGCCTCCGGTGTGCACATGGCCGCGATCATCAGCACGTTGTCCGGATACTCGCGGCGCAGGGCCTGCAGCGGCGGGCGCAGCTTGGCCGCCAGCGCCGGCGCCAGCGGCAGCATGGACAGGAAATTGACGATGACGTCGTAGTTGCCTTCGCGCAGCATCACGCGCTGGAAGTTGGCGTTCATCTCCGGGTCCGAGACCGGCTGCGCCGTGGTATCCACCGGATTGCGCGTGGTCGCGTTCGGCCACATGTCGTGCAGCTCGCGCTGGGCGGCCTCCGGCATGGGCGCAACGTCGAGATCGTGATGCGAGGCGGCGTCCGCCATCATGATGCCGACGCCGCCGGAGACGGTGATCAGCCCCAGCCGGTTGCCGCGCGGCAGCGCGCTGCGGGCGGCCGCGTGGGCGACATCGATGAATTCGCGGATGCTGTGGGCGCGATACACCGGATAACGCCGGAACAGCGCATCGTAGGCCGCGTCCGCGCCGGCCAGATTCGCGGTATGCGACATCGCGGCCGCCGCGCCGATGTCCGATTCCCCGCCCTTGAGCGCGATCACCGGCTTGCCGCTGGCCTGGACCGCGTCCAGCGCGGCCTTCATCCGCTCGCCGTCGCGACAGCCCTCCAGATGCAGCGCGATCACGTCGGTATCGGCGTCGGCGGCCAGATAGGCGAGGCAATCGGCGGCATCCAGATCGCACTCGTTGCCGGTGGTCACCAGCCGGCTGAGGCCCAGTCCGCGCGCCCGGGCGAGGGCGAAGCAGTGCGAGCCGAAGGCCCCGCTCTGGGTGACGAAACCGATCCGCCCGGCCTGGGGCAGGCCGCTCTGAACCGAGCTGGAGAACGTCGCGATCAGCCCGCGCGAGATGTTCATGCCGCCCAGGCAGTTCGGCCCCAGCAGACGCACGCCGTATTCCCGGGCCGTGGCCAGCAGCTGCTGCTGGGCCTCGACGCCGGCCGCGCCGACCTCCGCGAAACCGGCGCTGAAGATGATCGCCGCGCGCACGCCGCGTCGGCCACATTCGGCCACGGCATCGACCACCGCCGCCGCCGGGATGGCCAGGATCGCCAGATCCGGCCGTTCCGGCGTATCCAGCACCGATGCATAGGCCGTCAGCCCCTGGACGACATCGCGGTTGGGGTTGATCGGATAGATCGGGCCGGCGAAGCCGGCCTGCTTGAGATAGTCCACCGGCCGCCCACCGATGCGGGTCGGCTCCGCGGACGCGCCGATGATGGCAACCGCGTTCGGTTCGAGCAGGTTCTGTACGGCTTGGGGATCGGGCGCACGCGACGTCATCGGCAGCAGACCTCTGGCTTTTTCTGTCGACTGTATACGGTACTCGAAAAAAAGCGAAAAATCGATGCCGCAGCAACCTGACCGGACACGCGGCTAGCGCGGGGCGACGGCCCGCCGCCCCGCGGTCCGGCGGCACCCGACCCTAGCGGAAGACCACCCGCATGTCCGAGGCCTCCAGCGCGCGGGCCCGGGTTTTCATCCAGCCCTCGCGGAAAGCCTCGGCATCGGCGGGCGGGTCGCCTGCGTTATAGCGCTGCCAGGTCTCGGCCAGCAGCTCCTGGCGGGCGACCAACCCATCCTGATGCGCCTGCATCGAATCGTTCCACTCGCCGATCTCCTTGTAATAGCGCACGACCGCGTCGTGGAACGGGATGATCCATTCCATGTTCTGGCGCTCCAGCGCGTAGCCGTCGTTGCCCGGCGCCGCGTCCTTGTAGCGATCGTGATCCTCGGTCATCACCTTGATCAGACCGTAGGCGGTCTTGTCGTCGAGATCCGGCGTACCCAGCAGGATCGGGTAGGGATAGGTCGCCCCCGCCCACGGCTGCTCGGGGCCGTAGTCGCCGGCGGCCGAGGTGATCTCGGCCGGCTGGAAGTACGGCGCCACCGACTGCAGACGCGCCCAGGCTTCGGCGTCGTCCGGGTCGAGCCGCGGCCAGACGATGCCCCGCGGGCTGGCCGCGAGCCGCTGGACGTGCGGCGCCGTGGTCGAGGCGTAGGAGGCATCCGCCCGGTCGGCGATGATGCCGTCGAACGACGCCCCGTAGCCCGGATAGGTGACGCGCTCGACGTCGTCCCAGGTCAGGCCGCCGAAGGCCAGGTACGCCTCGGTGCCGAGATTGATCGCATCAGCGCCGCGGATGTAGGCCACCCGCTTGCCTTCCAGGTCGGCCGGGGTATCCACGTCGATATCGCCGGCCACGGCCAGGCCGAGGCCGAAGCTGGCCGTCGAGGTGGTGATCACGCGCAGCGGCTGCGGTCCCCATTCGGGCCCGCTGAACATCATCACGCCCTCCGACGCGAAATAGCTGGAGATACCGCAGGCACACAGCGGCACCCGGCCGGTGCGCAGCGGCGTCATGCGCGAGACATCGTTCTCCCCGGGCAGAATACGCACCGCGGTGTCGTACTCGTTCTGCAGCAGATTGCCGACGGCCACCATCTGCGTGTAGCCGGTCGAGCCGGTTCCGTAGGCGGTCATCACCAGCGTGGAGGGCAGATCCACGCCCTCCGCCGCCATCGCGCCACCGGCCGTCAGCGCGAGCGCCGCGGCCATCCCGATTCGCTTGATTCCCTTCATGCCGTTTCTCCTGTCGTTGTTGTTCTGACGGCCTTGTGATTTCCGGACCACGGCGATCGCACCGCGGCCCGGCGCGTGTTCAGGCCTCACTTCGCCGGCGCTGCGACCACATCTGGGTGGCGCGCTCGAAATGCACGGCCGCATCCCAGTCCATGCCGGAGGCGCCCAGCTCCGTGCGGAACGAGCGCACGGCCTCGCGTGCCAGGGACGGATCGGCGGCAGGACGCCGCGCCAGCTCGAGCGCGAAGTCCTCAACCTCGGCGTCCGGCAGTGCCTTCCAGGCCATGCCGGTGCGCTCGGCAGCGGCGCCGTCCAGCTCTTCGCTGAACAGGCCCATGGCCGAGGTCGCCTCGCGCCCGGCGGTCCGCCCGGCGATGGTGAAGAAGCCGCCGCCCGGATGGATCCCGATGCGCAGAAAGCCCGCCAGGATGCGCGCGTCGGTCGCGACCACGCGCAGGTCGGTGGCCAGCATCAGGTTGATGCCGGCGCCGACCGCCGCCCCGCGAACGGCGGCGATGGTCGGCACCGCCAGCGAGCCGACCCGCCGGAAGGCGTTGTAGATCGCGCTGAACTCGCGGTAGGTCGAATCCTCGGCCTGGTCGGCGCCCGGATTCCAGCGGCGACGGTCCGCGCCCGAGCAGAACGTGCCCTCGGCGCCGCGCACCACCGCGGCACCGATCGTCTCGTCGGCGTCTATCTCGTCGCAGACCGCGGCGAGGCGGCGCCCCATCTCCGGGGTCAGACCGTTCTTGACCTCCGGCGAGTCGACCGTGATGATCGCCACGCCGGCCTCGCGCGCCCAGTGAATATCGCCCATGAACAGCTCCTGTCAGTCGTCTCGGGAATCGACCGCGGCCGGCGGCGAGACGAGCACGTCCACCGCCATTGCCCCGCGACCGGCCGCGGCCACGATCAGGGGGTTGATTTCGAACTCTCCGATGCGGCCCGCGCCGAAGGCCATCGCCTCGGACACCCGCACGATCACGTCCACGGCCGCATCGACATCGGCCGGCGGCGCGCCGCGAAAGCCGTCCAGCAGCGGCCAGGCGCGCAGCCGGCGCAGCAGGGCGCGGGCACCGTCGGCGTCGATCGGCGCGAGCGCGGAGGCGGTGTCGCGATAGAGCTCGGTGGTCACCCCGCCCAGGCCCACGGTCACGATCGGCGGAAAGCCCTCGGCCGCCGCCGTGGCGCCGATGACCAGCTCCACGCCGGACTCGATCATGGACTGCACCTGCACGCCGGCCACGGGGACGTTCTTCGCCCGGGCCGCGGCCATCAGCGACTCGTAGGCGGCCTCGGCCGCCTCGGCGCTCACGCCCAGGCGCACACCGCCGATGTCGGACTTGTGGTCGAGGCCGCCGCCGGCGAGCTTGAGCGCGGCCGGCGCGCCCAGCGCCGCAACCGCCGCCCGCGCCGCCGCGGCCGAATTCACGATCGACGACTGCGGCCGCGACACGGTCAGCGCATCCAGCAGCGCCTCGCCGTCGAGCCGCCCGCCGGCCAGCACCGCATCCAGGCGCGCCCGGTCGATACGCGGCTTGGACGGCGCGGCGTCGATCACCGCGGCCTGCGCCAGTCGGGCCGCGGCCCGGACCGCCCCGTCGACGCTGGCGAACACCGGCATGCCGGCGGCGCGCAACTCCGCGCGGCCCTCGGCGGTCAGATCGTGCCCGGCGAGCCAGGCCACCAGGATCGGCTTGTCGAGCGCCTGCGCCGTGCGCACCAGATCGCGCGCCAGCTTGCGGCCGTTGTCGCCGACGACCATCGTCAGCAGCACCAGCACCGCGTCCACCGAATCGTCGGCGCCGACCGTGTCGCAGACCGCGCCGAAGGCGTCGTCGCTGCCCAGAATCTGGGCGGTGACGTCCACCGGATTGGCGAGCGCCCCGAAATCGGGGATCAGCGGGGCCAGCGCGTCGCGCGTGACCGGGGCGAGCTCGGGCAGCGCCAGACCGTGCTCGGCGCAGCGGTCCGCGGCCAGGCTGCCGGCGCCGCCGGAGGTGGTGACCACGGCGATCCGTCGACCGCGCATCGGCGCCAGCGCGGCCCGTGCGGCGGCCACCGCCAGCAGCTCGTCGAGATCCTCGACCTGGATCACCCCGAAGCGCTGCGAGACCAGCCGGAAGCCGGCGTCGTTGCCGAGCATCGCGCCGGTGTGGGACGCCGCCGCGCGCTGGCCCGCGGCCGAACGGCCCGACCGCAGCACCACCAGCGTCTTGCCACGTTCGAAGGCGGCGCGGGCGAGATCGGTGTAGGCCGCGCCGTCGCCCACGGCCTCGACGTAGAGCATGATCACACGCACGGCGTCGTCGTCGACCAGCGCGCGGGCCACCTCGACCAGATCCAGATCGGCCTGATTGCCGGTGCTCGCCCAGGCCGTCAGGCCGAGCCCCATCTCGTTGGCCAGATCCAGGATCGAGCCGCCGATGGCCCCGCTCTGGCCGACATAGGCGACCCCAGCCTCGCGCGGCGCGCGGGCGCGCACGGCCGCGGAGGTGAAGGTCGCGCACAGCGAGGCCGGCGCATAGAGCAGCCCCTGGCAGTTGGGCCCGAGCACGCGCACGCCGGCCTCGCGGGCGGCATCGCGCAGCCGGGTCTGCAGATCGGCACCGGCGTCGCCCGTCTCGCCGAAGCCGGAGGCGAACACAATCACCCCCGCCGCCCCGACAGCCCCGGCCTGGTGCACGACCTCGATGACCCGCGCGGCCGGCACCATGACCAGCACCAGATCGACCGGCCCCGGCACCGCGTCCAGCGACGGATGGCAGGGGTGGCCGTCGATCTCGTCGTAGTTGGGGTTGACCGGATGGATCTCGCCGGCGAACCCGTGCTCGACCAGAAAGGTCAGCGGCCGCGCCATGGTCGAGCCGGGACGCCCGGACACGCCCACCAGCGCCACGCTGCGCGGGGCGAACATGCGCGCCAGCGCCGGCCGATCGTCGCTGCGGCCGGCGTCGCCGGCGTGTGCGGTGTTAATGGATCCGCCCATGTCAGAGCCCGCTTACCAGCGGCCAGAGGCCGTCGCCGCCGGCCGCGATCGCATGCTCGCCGATGATCGCCTGCCAGTGGGGCTCGGCGCCGAACTCGTCGCGCCAGGACCACAGGCGACGGGTGAAGTACTGCAGTTCGTGCTCCTGCGTGAAGCCCATCGCCGCCAGGACCTGATGCGCGATCGCGGCGCTGCGGCCGGCCGCCTCGCCCACGCGGGCCTTGCCGATGGCGATCATCAGCGCGGCGTCGCGATCGGCGGCGATCGCCCGGGCGGCGGCCTCGGCGGCGGTGCCGGCCGTCGCCACCTCGCCGGCCATGGCCGCGAGCTGCTGCTGGACCGCCTGAAAACGCGCGATCGGGCGGCCGAACTGGCGGCGTTCGTTGGCGTAGTCGGTGGCCAGCGCGAGCGCGCGACGCATGGCCCCGGCCGCCTGCAGCGCCCGCAGCAGCGCGCCCCAGTGCTGCACGGTGGGCGTATGTACGGGGCAGTCGGCCGCGGCCAGCACCGGCGCGTCGGCGAGCCGGGCGCTGTCGCGCGGCTCGCCGGCCAGACTGGCATCGTGGCGCCAGTCGAGATCGTCGGCAGCCAGCAGCACACGCTGCGGGGCGCCGTCGGCGTCTCCATCGGCAATGACGTAAGCGGCGTGGCGGCCCCAGGCGATGCGATCGAGCGCGCCGTCCACGCGCCAGCCGTTGCCGACCCGGCGCAGCTGCAGCCGTGAGTCCGCCGCCGCCAGCGTGACCACACCGTCGTCGACGCCGCCGTCGAGGCCCGCGCGCAGATGATTGCCGACCAGGGTCTCGGCCAGCGGCAGGGGCAGTGCGTGGTGGCCGGCGAGTTCGGCCAATGCGAGACCGTCGGCCAGCGCAAGACCGGCGCCGCCGTCGGCCTCGGCCCGCAGCGCCCGCGGCAGCCCCATCTCGACCAGGGCATCCCAGTCGCCGCGCGGGAACTCGCCGGCTTCGGTCGCCTGCCAGAGTTCGCGGCCGACGCGATCGGCGAACAGCCGCCCGGCGGCGTCCAGCACCATGTCGCGCAGCTCGTCGCCGCCCGCGTCGTTGTTCGGATCGACCGTGCTCATCGCAGACCCAGCCCCCGCGCGATGATCCCGCGCAGTATCTCCCGGGTACCACCCCGGATGGTGAAACACGGCGCCGACAGCACGCTCTGCGCCAGCGCCTCGCCGTAGAGATCCCCGCGCGTGAGCGAAGCCTGCTCGGGCACCAGCAGCCGCGCGATCTCGGGGATCTCCTGCTCGAAGGCCGTGCCCACGTCCTTGACCACGGACGCCTCGAGTTCCGGCGAGGCGCCGCGTTCGAGCATGCCGGCCACCGACCAGGACATCTGCCGCAGAGTGACCAGGTGGGCGACCAGCCGGCCCACGGCCACGTTCGATCGGGCGTCGGCGGTCTCGGCCAGCCGGGCGACCAGCTGACGCAGCAGCTGGAAGGTGCTGAGGATGCGGTCCGGGCCGCTGCGCTCGAAGGCCAGTTCGCCGGTGACCATCTGCCAGCCGGCGCCGATCTCGCCGACGATCATGTCGTCGGGCACGAAGGTGTCCTCGAACAGCACCTCGTTGAATTCGTGGGCGCCGTAGAGATTGTGGATGGGGCGCGTGGTCACGCCGTTGGCCGCGTCGATGGCGACGATGAACTGGGTCAGGCCGGCGCGCCGATCGTCGCCGGGCGGCGCCGTGCGGGCCAGCGCGATCAGGTAGTGCGCCCGATGCGCCACGCTGGTCCAGATCTTGGTGCCGTTGAGCCGCCAGCCCCCGTCGGTGCGGGTGGCGCGCATGCCGACCGAGGCCAGGTCGGAGCCGGAATCCGGCTCGCTCATGCCGATCGCGAAATAGCACTCGCCCGCGGCGATGCGCGGCAGGATCGACGCCCGCGCCGCCTCCGAGCCGTTGGCCAGTATGTTGTTGCCGCTCTGGCGATCGGCGATCCAGTGCGCGCCCACCGGCGCGCCGGCGGCCAGCATCTCCTCGATCACCACGTGACGATCCAGGGCGCTGGCCTCGCGGCCGCCGTAGCGCTGCGGCCAGCGCATGCCGATGAAGCCGCGCTCGCCGCAGCGGCGGCTGAATTCGGCGTCGAACGTGCCCCAGGAATTGCGGTGGGGCGTGAACCGCCCCGCCGCGAGCTCCTCGGCCAGAAACGCCCGCACCTCGTCGCGAAGTGCGAGCGTCGACGCCGGCAGCGTGACCGGATCGAAACGAAACGAAACCATCGGCTGTGCTCTCCTCCTTCTGCACCCTGCCCCGACCTTCCCGACACGGGCGGCCGGCAAACGTGCGGTCGGCTCGAAACGGCCGACGCTCCGACTATAGGCACGGGCCCGCAGGCCCGACAGCGGCAATCGATCAGGCCCGGGCAAACTTATTGTTAAGCTGGCGCCATGAGCAAACGCCGTCTGCCCCCGCTGAATCCGCTGCGCAACTTCGAGGCCGCCGCGCGCCGCGGCAGCTTCGTGCGCGCGGCGGAGGAACTCAACGTCACGCCGGTGGCGGTCAGCCGTCAGGTCGGCGTGCTGGAGGACTATTTCGGCAAGCCGCTGTTCGTGCGCCACGCCAACACGATCGCGCTCACCGATCACGGCCGCGCCCTGCTGCCCTCGGTGACCACCGCGCTGGACACGCTGGCCGACGGCGCCCGCCGGCTGCGCGCGGCCACCGACACGCCGGTGGTGGTCTGCACCTATCAGGCGTTTGCCATGCACTGGCTGATCCCCCGGATGCGCGGCTTCACCGCGGCGAACCCCGAGATCAACCTCAACCTGACCACCGCCAACACGCCGGAAGAGTTCGAGCAGGCCCGGGCCGACATCGTGATCAAGTACGGCCACGCCCCCCAGGCCGGTCACGACGCCCGCCCGAT
This sequence comes from Salinisphaera orenii subsp. orenii MK-B5, assembly GCF_003788635.1. GTDB lineage: Bacteria > Pseudomonadota > Gammaproteobacteria > Nevskiales > Salinisphaeraceae > Salinisphaera > Salinisphaera orenii. Next base: position 118,108 of record NZ_AYKH01000040.1, on the reverse strand, counting down.
CCTCCCGGACATCGTCATGCCCGTGTGCAGCCCGGCGCTGCGCGACGGCACACACCCGCTGCCGCCGGCAAGCAATCTCGCGGCCCACACCCTCTTGCGGGCCCGCTATCGCCGCCTCGACTGGCCGAGCTGGCTGGCGATCATGGACGCCCAGCATCTGGTCCCGGCCCACGAACTGACCTTCCGGGAATCGGGCCTGGCCAATCAGGCCGCGGCCGAGGGGCTCGGCGTGGCCATCGCCCAGCGCCTGCTGGTCCACGAAGCGCTGGCCGACGGCCGCCTGGTCATGCCGTTCGAGACCGCGCTGCGCCGGGTCGACGACATCTGGATGAGCTGGCGCGCGGATCGCGCCGACGACGCCCACGTGGCCCGGGTCCGTGACTGGATCGCGGCCGAGGCCGGCGACACCGTCGCCGGTTTCGGCATCGACTACCGACCCGCGGATTTCGATGCGCCCCGCGCGGTGACGCTGCCGGTCGCGCCCGCCTGAGACGAAACGCGGGCCGGGCGCGGCTGCGCCGATCGCCGCTCCGTCCGGCCTAATCCGCCGGCCCAATCTGCCGGTTAGATCACGGCCGGATCGCATCAACGGATCAGCCGACGGCTTGCAGGGTCGGGCCGAACGTCGATCCGATTCCGGGTCAGCCGGCCCGAGCCGTCCGCGCAGGTATCCGACGAGCTTCGCAGGCAGAAGATGGAAGAGAACCGGGGCCACCCGGCGAGCGCCCACGACTGCCGTATGGACGTGCCGATGGACTGGTGGAACAACAGCCGCACCGCCGCGCCGCAGGCCTCGATCCAACGGCGGCTACGTCGCGCGTTGACGCGCGCTGCCTCCGGCGTGCGCACCCCGACCGTCGCACAGCGCCGCTCGGATCACCCATTCGGATGGGCCGTCAGTTCCGGCGACAGCGGCCCGACTGCACGACCGATGGCGCGTAGGGTCTGTTGAGGTTTCGTACCAGTCCGCGCCAAGCGCTTCTTGAAAATCGACCATGGGCGCCAAGACGAGGCGTAGGGCGCGCCGTGCAGTCATTCTGCACCAGCGTGCTACAACGCTGGATTGCTGTCGTGTCGTTGATTTTCTGGGCGCTTGTCCCGAAGGCGAAGGGTTGGACCGCCCATGAAAGATCGACTAGGGGCGCCCGACGGCGTTGCAAGCCCGGGTCGTGTCAGGCCCAGAGCCGGCGGCTCGCGCCTTGCCGGACACGATTTGCGGACGCCAATGCGGCGCTCGGACGAAACCTCAACAAACCCTAGCGCTCGGTCAGTCGCGGCAGCAGCTCGTGCAGATTGCAAGGCCGGGTCCGAGCGTCGATCTGGTCCCGGATCAGCCGGTCCCAGCCGTCGGCGCAGGCGCCCGACGAGCCCGGCAGGCAGAAGATGAAGGTGGCCTTGGCCACCCCGGCGAGCGCCCGCGACTGCAGCGTGGACGTGCCGATGGATTCGTAGGACAGCACCCGGAACATCTCGCCGAATCCGTCGATGCGCCGGTCGAACAAGACCTCGACGGCCTGCGGCGTGACGTCGCGCCCGGTCAGCCCGGTCCCGCCGGTGGTGATGACCACATCCGGCGCGGCGTCGGCGATCCAGCGCGCCACCCGTGCCCGGATCTCGTGGACATCGTCGGGGCAGATGGCCTTGTCATGCAGCCGATGCCCGGCGGCCTCGATTCGCTCGGCCAGCAGCCGTCCGGATTTGTCGGTGGCCTCCGTGCGACTGTCGGAGACCGTGAGCACGGCGATCTGCAGGGGCAGGAATGCGTCGGTCATGGCGGGCCTCGCGGTGGTATCGACGGCCGGGCGGACGCATCAATCTATCAGGTCCGCGATCGCGGACGACATGCCGGGCCACTCGTATGCGGCCGGCCGCACGCGGGACGGATCGATCACCGGCGCGGCCGCGTCGCGACAGCACGTAGCGGACCGTCCCGTGAATTCCATTCCCCGCGCGGGAGCGGGCGGAATCGCTCGACCGCGGCCGCCGACGGCTCAGGCCGGCGGCTGCGCCGCGGCCTGTTCGACGCGCTCGTCGTCCTCGCTGACGATGCCCAGCCGGCGGGCGCGCCGCAGCCAGCGCTGGCGCGCCATGACACGCATGTCCTCGACCGCGTCGCCCTCGTCCATGATCTCCATGCCGAGCATGGTCTCGACGATGTCCTCCATGGTCGCCACACCGACGATGCCACCGTATTCGTCCACGACCACGGACAGCTGCTGCTGACGCGTGAGCAGATTCCGGAACAGCCCGAACAGCGACAGCGACTCGGGCACGACCAGCACATCGCGCCGAAGGGTCGACAGCGGCGTGTCGTGGCGGTCGCGGGCGATCTCGATGAGCACGTCCGACAGCAGCACGAAGCCGGTGATGTCCTCGGTTTCGTCGGAGAACACCGGCAGCCGCGAGATGCGCCGCTCGCCGAGCGTGTCCAGCACCTCGGTGACGGTGGCATTGTCCTTGAACGCGATCACCACGACCCGTGGCGTGAGCACATCCTTGACCCGCAGCGAGTCGGCCTGCAGCAGATTGCGCAGGATCTCGGACTCCTGATCGGCGAACACGCCGTCGGCCTCGCCCTGCTCGGCCATCGCCTGGAACTCGTCGCGGCTGATGCTCGGCTCCTTCTCGTTGGGCGTGAGCAGGCGGGTGATGCCCATCGACATCACCACCAGCGGATAGAGCATGATGACCATGCCGCGCAGAATCACCGCCGCCCACGGGGCCAGCCCGCGCCAGTAGGTCGCCCCCAGGGTCTTGGGGATGATCTCGGAGAGCACCAGGATCAGCAGCGTCACGACCGCCGAGGCCACGGCCACGTACTGGTTGCCGAACACCACCTGGGTCTGGGCGCCGACGCCGGCGGCGCCGACCGTGTGCGCGATGGTGTTGAGGCTGAGCAGCGCCGACAGCGGCCGGTCGACGTCGTCCTTCAGGCGCTTGAGGCGCGCGCCGGCCTGGCCGCCCTTGTTCTCCATCAGACTGATATAGGACGGCGTGATCGACAGCAGGACCGCCTCCAGGATGGAGCACAGGAACGACACACCCAGTGCCAGAAAGAGATAGAAGAAAAGCAGTGCCATAGTCGTGTATCGCCTGGAGGCATCGAGCGGCGCGGGGGCCGCGGCGACGGTCCCCTGGCCGAGCGTCTGTGACAGATCTCGCCTGGATTGGTTCGCGCACCCTATCGGTTCGCCGCCGTGACCGGTATACTTTGCGGCCGGCCTTTACCACCCGTCCGTCCGGACGGCGTGTCTGACCCGCTCGGGGTGTGGCCGCCGCAGCACTGTCGACTTGCGCGAACGGCTGCGAATCTCACGTCATCATGCCATGCGGCAGCCGGTGTCGTGACCTTGAATCTCGCCGCAGCCAAACAGGAACCCCCATGTCCTTCGCTCAACTCGGCCTGGCGCCGTCGCTTCTCGAGGCGGTCGCCGCCGCCGGCTATGACACGCCCACCCCCATTCAGGAGCGCGCCATTCCGGCCGTGCTCGCCGGCGGCGACCTGCTCGCCGCCGCCCAGACCGGCACCGGCAAGACCGCTGCCTTCACGCTGCCGCTGCTTCACCGGCTCGGCGACACGCATCAGAAAAAGCCGCGGGTGCTCGTGCTCACGCCCACGCGCGAGCTGGCCGCCCAGGTCAACGAATCGGTCAAGACCTACGGCCGCTCGAGCCCGATCCGCAGCACCGTCATCTTCGGCGGCGTCGGCTATCAGCCGCAGATCTCCACCCTGAACAAGGGCGTGGACATCGTCGTCGCCACGCCCGGCCGTCTGCTCGACCACCTCAACAACGGCAACGCCGACCTGTCCGACATCCAGACGCTGGTGCTCGACGAGGCCGACCGCATGCTGGACATGGGCTTCATCCACGACATCAAGCGCGTGCTGAAGTATCTGCCGGCCAAGCGCCAGAACCTGCTGTTCTCGGCGACCTTCTCCAAGGAGATCCGCAAGCTCGCCGCCGGCCTGCTCGACAAGCCGGCCGAGATCGACGTCGCCCCGCGCAGCAACGCCGCCGCCGAGCGCATCGTCCAGAAGGCGGTGATGGTCGAGAAGCCGCGCAAGCGCGCGGTGCTGTCGCATCTGATCCGCGACGGCGACTGGTCGCAGGTGCTGGTGTTCACGCGCACCAAGCACGGCGCCAACCGCCTGAGCAAGCAGCTCGAGACCGACGGCCTGACCGCCGCCGCGCTGCACGGCAATAAGAGCCAGAACGCGCGCACCAAGGCGCTGGACGGCTTCAAGAAGGGCACCGTTCGGGTGCTCGTGGCCACCGACATCGCCGCCCGCGGCATCGACATCGAGATGCTGCCGCATGTGGTCAACTACGAGCTGCCCAACGTGCCCGAGGACTATGTCCACCGCATCGGCCGCACCGGCCGCGCCGGCTCCGACGGCGCCGCGGTGTCACTGGTCGGCCCCGACGAGCGCAAGCTGCTCAAGGGCATCGAGAAGCTCATCGGCAATCCCATCGAGCGCATGACCGTCGAAGGCGTGGACCTGCGCGCGACGGAGACCGAGGACGAGGCCGACGAGCGCCCGCCGCGCCGTCAGAACAACGACGGCGGCAATCGCACGCCCAAACGCGGCGGCGGCGCTCCCGGCAACGCCAACCCCGGGAACCGCGGTGCCCAGCGGCGACGCAAGCGCGGCGGCCGCAACAACCGCAGCGGCAACCGTTCGGGCGGCGGCGCCGGCTCCTGACGGGCGCCGAGGCCGGTGGGTGCATCGCGCCCGCCGGCCTGCGCCGGTGCGGCATCCGGCAACCCGGCACGCGGCCGGGCAGGCGACGAGCGGACCGCACGCGCCGCGATCCTGCGTCTCGGGGGCCACAACGGCCGACAGACGGGCCACGGCCCGACACGCCGGTCGACAACGCGACGTTCGGCGTCGATGCCGAAAGGCCTCGCCGCCCCATTCAACCGGGGCCGGCCGCGATCGGTCCCGGTAGCTGATTTACAATAGACACCATGATTAGTCTCAGACAGGTCACGCTGCGGCGTGGCACGGAAAAGCTGATCGAAGGGCTCGACCTGCGCATCCCCGCCGGCCAGCGCATGGGCATCGTCGGCCGCAACGGCACCGGCAAGTCCAGCCTGTTCGCACTCCTGCTCGGCGAGCTGTCGCCCGATACCGGCGATGTCGACGTGCCGGCCAATCTGGACATCGCCACCGTCCGCCAGGAAGCTCCGGCCGGCCGCCAGGCCGCGCTCGATTTCGTGCTCGACGGCGACACCGAGCTGCGCGCCATCCAGAGCCGGCTCGAAGCCGCCGAGGCCGAGGGCGACGGCCTCGCCCTGGCCGAGCTGCACGGCCGCATGGCCGAGATCGACGGCTACGCGGCCCACGCCCGCGCCGCCCGCCTGCTGCATGGACTGGGCTTTTCGCCGGAGACCCACGGCGCGCCCATCGACGCCTTCTCCGGCGGCTGGCGCATGCGCCTGAACCTTGCCGCCGCGCTCATGCGCCGCTGCGACGTGCTGCTGCTGGACGAGCCGACGAACCACCTCGATCTGGACGCCGTGCTCTGGCTGCAGGGCTATCTCGCCTCGCACCCGGCGACGCTGCTGATCATCTCGCACGATCGCGACTTCCTCGACGGCGTCACCAGCCACACGCTGCATCTGGAGCACGGCCGCGCGACCCTCTACAACGGCAACTACTCCGCCTTCGAGAAGATGCGCGCCGAGGCCAAGCTGCAGCAGCAGGCCGCCTTCGAGGCCCAGCAGAAGCGCGTGGCCGAACTGCAGGCGTTTGTCGATCGCTTCCGCGCCAAGGCCACCAAGGCCCGCCAGGCGCAGAGCAAGCTCAAGCAGATCGAACGCATGGAGACCGTCGAGGCCGCGCACTGGGACACGCCGTTCTCGTTTCGTTTCCTGACACCCGACCGGCTGCCGGAAACGCTCGTACGCGTCGACAACGCCGCCATCGGCTACGACGACACGCCGCTGGTGGCCGGCATCAAGCTGCGCATCGTGCCGGGCGACCGCATCGCCGTACTCGGACGCAACGGCGCCGGCAAATCGACCGTGATGAAGATGCTGGCCGGCGAACTGGCGCCCATGGCCGGCGAGGTCCAGCTCGACCGTTATCTCAACATCGGCTACTTCGCCCAGCATCAGCTCGAACAGCTCGACGACGCGGCGAGCGCGGCCACCCACCTGCAGCGCGCCGACCCGAAGGCCAGCGAGCAGCACATCCGCGACTTCCTCGGCGGCTTCGACTTCCGCGGCGACAAGGCGCTGGACCCCATCGGCCCGTTCTCCGGCGGCGAGAAGGCGCGCCTGGCCCTGGCGCTGGTGGTGCACGAAAAGCCCAACCTGCTGCTGCTCGACGAACCGACCAACCATCTCGACCTGGACATGCGCCACGCGCTGGAAATCGCGCTGCAGAACTATGACGGCGCGGTGGTGCTGGTCGCCCACGACCGCCATCTCATCGACGCCACCTGCGAGCAGCTCTGGCGCGTGGACGACGGCCACATGGCGCCCTTCGACGGCGACCTGAACGAGTACGCCAAGTGGCTGGTCAACCAGCGCAGCAACACCGAGGGCGAGACCGCTCCGGCGGCGGCGGGCAAGGCCGGCAGTGGTAGTAGCGACAGCGGCCGCAGCCGGCGCGACGCCGCCGCCCAGCGCAGCCGCGAGAAACCGATGCGCAACGCCATGAAACAGGCCGAGCGCGAGATGAGCACGCTCGAGGAGAAACTCGCCGCCCTGGACAAGGAACTGGCCAAACCCAGCGTCTACTCCAGCCGCACCGAGGCCGCGCGGCTGTCGCAGGAACAGGGCCGGCTGCGCAAGCAGCTGGAGGCCGCCGAGGCGCAGTGGATGGAAAACGCCGAGGCGCTGGAGACTGAACGGCGCGACGACGACGCGAGCCTGGCCTCGTGAGCGGGACGCCCACTTTCTTCTGGCACGACTACGAGACCTTCGGCGCGGATCCGCGGCGCGACCGGCCCGCCCAGTTCGCCGGCATCCGCACCGACGCCGACTTCAACGTCATCGGCGAGCCGCTGGTGCTCTACTGTCAGCCCACGGCCGACACGCTCGGCCATCCCGAAGCGACGCTGATCACCGGCATCACGCCCCAGATCGCGCTCGAGCGGGGCGTGCCCGAGCCCGAGTTCATCGAGACCATCGTCGCCGAGATGGCCGTGCCCGGCACCTGCAGCGTCGGCTACAACAACCTGGCCTTCGACGACGAAGTCACCCGGCACACGCTCTGGCGCAACTTCTTCGATCCGTACGCCCGCGAGTGGCAGAACGACTGCTCGCGCTGGGACATCATCAACATGGTGCGCCTGACCTACGCCCTGCGCCCCGACGGCATCGAATGGCCGCAGCGCGAGGACGGCGCCCCGAGTTTCCGGCTGGAGGACCTGGCCGCGGCCAACCAGCTCGCCCAGGAACGCGCCCACGACGCCCTGTCCGACGTCCACGCCACCATCGACCTGGCGCGGCTGATCCGCGACAGACAGCCGAAGCTGTTCGACTACGTCCTCGCCAATCGCGACAAGCACAGCGCGCGCCGGCTGCTGGATATGGAAACCCGCAAGCCGGCGCTGCACGTCTCGTCCAAATTCCCGGCGAGCAACGGCTGCCTGTCGCCGGTGATGCCGATCGCCCCGCATCCGTCCAACAAGAACTGCATCATCGTCTACGATCTGCGCGTCGACCCGGCGCCGCTGCTGGAGCTCTCGCCGGACGAGATCCACGAGCGCATCTTCACCCCCGCCGCCGATCTGCCCGAGGACGCACCGCGGGTGGCCCTCAAGGGCGTGCATCTGAACAAATGCCCGGTGCTCGCCCCGTTCGAGATGATGCGCGAGGCCGAGGCCGAACGGCTGCATCTGGACATCGCCCGCTGCCGGCGCCACTGGAAGGCGATCCACGACCGGCTGGCCGAAGTCGAGGCCAAGGCCGCCGCGGTGTTCGACGCCCAGACCTTCGAGCCCGAAGGCGACGCCGACGCCGCACTCTACGACGGCTTCGTGGGCGACGCCGACCGCAAGCTCGCCGAACGGGTCCGCCACACCGATGCCGCTGAACTGGCCGAAGGCGGGATCGTCTTCGCCGACAACCGTCTCAACGAGCTGCTGTTCCGCTACCGCGCCCGCCACTATCCGGACACGCTCGCCGAGGCCGAACGCGACGACTGGCATCGCTGGCTGTCCAAACGCCTCGAATTCGCGCCCGAAGGCGGCCTGACGCTGGACGAGTACGACGAGGTGATCGCCGGGCTGATGGAACGCGTGCAGGGCGAGCCCAAGCGCCTGCAGCTGCTGCTCGACCTCAAGGCCTGGAGCGACAGACAGCGCAGCCGCCTGTAGCGACGTTAGCGGCCCTCACGCGCCGCGCCGGCCGCCAGCGCCGACTGCATCGCGCCGCTCGAACGGCCGCGCGGCCGGCCCTCCGCTAGGGCGGCGCGATCCGCCCCACCACCGCCAGGCCCTCGGGCCCGGGACGCACCACCACGATCTCGCCGGAGGCCGGGAACACGTCGGTCAGCGCGGTGATGTTGACCTGATGGGTGACCAGTACGCGCGGGCGACCGCTGGCGTCATCGGCCAGCAGCCGGCGCACGGTCCGAGTCTGCCCCGGACCGGCCTCGCGATCCTCGAAGAAGGAATCGAGCGCCGGCGTGGGCACGACCTCGCCCACGTCCAGCAGCCGCGCGGTGTCCAGACAGCGGCACCAGCGGCTGGAACGCACCACCGCGTGGTCGATGCCGTGATCGCGCAGGCGCGCGCCGATCGCGCGAGCCTCGGCGCGGCCGGCGGCGGACAGGTTGCGCTGGGTGTCGCAGTCGTCGAGCGCGAAGTTCGCCGGGTCCCCCAGACCCGGCGCGCTGGCGTGACGCATGAGCGCGACCGTCTCGCCGGCCGCGAGCCCGCGCCAGAGTCCGGCCGCATCGGCGGCGGCCGCCGTACCGGCGCCGAACACGCTCGCCAGCACCGCCGCGGCCAGCACGACTATCCGCCCCGATCGAGCGATTCCACCCATCATCCCGTACCCGTTGTTCGGCGATGCATCGAGCCTAGCGCAGCGGCCGGCTCGCCGCCGCCCCGCGCGACGACAGGACTTTGTCGGGCCTGCGAAGTGCGTCACCCTGTGCGCATGAGCGAAACCCCACCGACTCCCGAACGCCTGGCCGCCCGACTGGACGAACTCGAGGCGGAGACACGGCGCTATCTCGACGACAGCGCCAACGCGGACGACGCCGTGGAGCTCGACCAGACGCGCCAGGGCCGGCTGTCGCGGATGGACGCCATGCAGGCCCAGGCCATGAGCCGGGCTGCGCGCAATCGCGCCCAGCAGACGCTGCAGCGCATCGCCGCCACGCGCCGGCGTCTGGACAGTCCGGACTTCGGCCTCTGCATCGACTGCGACGAGCCCATCGGCAACGCGCGCCTGTGGCACGACCCCACCACGCTGCGTTGTCTGGAGTGTGCGGCGGCGCGCGAATAGGCACGGGCCGGGCCCGGTTCAGGCACCCGAAAAGGCGGCCAGCAGCTCGTCGCGGAAGACCACCTCGGCCGGTCGCAGCGGCCGCTCGCTGTTCCAGAGCAGATGGATGTCGACATCCGCCAGGCCTTCGGCGGGCGGCAGCCGGCGCAGGTCACCGACCTCCACCTCGCGCCGGAACGCGTCCTCCGGCAGAAAACCGATGCCGTAGCCGCAGCGGATCAGCCGACAGACCTCCTCCAGATTCGACGACGAGGCCGCCAGCCGGCCCTGAAAACCGTGGTTCTCGCGAAACAGGGTCAGCGGCGAGAGCGTGTCGCCGAGCTGATCGCCGGTGAAGGTCACCAGATCCTCGTGCAGCAGAGTCTCGACATCGACCTGCGCCTGCGAGTAGAGCGAGTGCGGCCGGCCGCAGAACAGCGCATAGCGCTGGGGGATGATCAGCCGCCGCTCGATCAGCCGCGTGGGCACGCGGCACAGACCGATGCCGAACGAGGCGGTGTTCTGGCGCAGCGCCACCAGCAGATCGTGCCCGCGCATGACCTCGATCTCCAGCTCGACGCGCGGGTGCCGACGGTGGAACTCGGCGAGAAACCGATCGTAGCGCGCGGAATGCACGCGGCTGACGCTGAGCAGCTTGATCCGACCGACGATCTGCTCGGCCGCGCCGCCGGCCGGCATCTCCAGGCTGGAGACGTCGGCGAACACGCCGCCGGCGATCCGATAGACCTCCTCGCCGGCCGCGGTCAGCGAGATGCGCGGGCCGCGGCGCCGGATCAGCGTGTAACCGAGCTGGCCCTGCAGCCGCTTGATGGCCTGGCTGACCGCCGGCTGGGTGACGAACAGCCGCTCGGCGGCCCGGCTGATATTGAGCTCCTGCGCGACGACGACATAGGTGCGGATCAGATTCCAGTCCAACCGCGCAGCCAGCGCCCGCCGACCGTGCCCGGATCCGGGGCCGGAACCGTCAGCGTCGTGCCGCCGGTCGCTCATACGGCGTCACGCTGCGGGCAAACCATGATTATTACCCCCGCTAATCATCAAGATAATATTACATGCTTTGACTGATCCTGCCTGCCTGTCGCTAGATTGAGACAGGGGAACGGGATCGCCGCGGGCCGAGCGCCCGGCGGCCGCCCCGAGACAGCGATCCGCGCGATGTCCGCGCCGCACCGGGAGTCCAGATGCCCGCAACCAACGGCCCACGTCTGTGGGACAGCCTGATGGCCATGGCCGAGATCGGTGCCACCGCCAACGGCGGCAGCAGCCGGCTGGCGCTGACCGAAGCGGACGCCGCCGGGCGCGCGCTGTTCGGGCAGTGGGCCGAGGCGGCCGGGCTGGCCGTCCACCACGACGCCGTCGGCAACCAGTTCGCCCGCCGCGCGGGGGCCGAAGCCGTGCCGCCGGTGGTCCTCGGCAGCCACCTCGACACCCAGCCGCGGGGCGGGCGCTTCGACGGCGTGCTCGGCGTGCTGGCCGCGCTCGAGGCCGTGCGCACCCTCAACGAACACGACATCACCACCCGCGCGCCGCTGGAGATCGCCAACTGGACCAACGAGGAGGGCGCGCGCTTCACGCCGGCGATGCTCGGTTCGTCCGCGTTCACCGGCGCGATGCCGCTGGCCGAGGCGCTGGCGCGCGCCGACGCCGAGGGCGTCACCCTGGGCGACAGCCTGGCCACCGTCGGCGCGGCCGGCGACACGCCGCTGGCACGCGACTTCGACGCCTTCTTCGAAATCCATATCGAGCAGGGCCCCGTGCTCGAGGCCAACGGCGTCGAGATCGGCGTGGTCACCGGCGGCCAGGCCATCCGCTGGCTGGACGTGCGGGTCACCGGGCGCGCCGGCCATGCCGGCACCACGCCCATGCCGGCGCGCCGCGACGCGCTGTTCGCCGCGGCCGAACTCGCGCAGACGATCGAGCGCCGCGTGGCCGAGACCGACGGTCTGCTGGCCACCGTGGGCGAGTGCCACGTCGAGCACGGCTCGCGCAACACCATCGCCGCCGACCTGCGCTTCACCCTCGACCTGCGCCATCCCGACGACGCCGTGGTGGACGCCGCCATCGACGATCTGCGCGCGCGGTTCGCGGCCGTCGCCGAGCGCCGCGGCGTGGACTGTGCCGTCGAGCCGCACTGGCGCAGCCCCGCCCTGCCCTTCGACGAGACCTGCGTGGGCCACGTGCGCGAGGCCGCGCGGGCGCTGGACTGCCGGTGGCAGGACATGATCAGCGGCGCCGGCCACGACGCCTTCCACCTGGCGCGCCACTGCCCCACGGCGATGATTTTCATCCCCTGTGCGGGCGGACTGAGCCACCACGAGGCCGAATCCATCGAGGCCGAGCACGCCCGTATCGGCGCGGACGTGCTGGTCAACGCCGCGCTCGCTCGCGCCGGCCGCGCCTGATGCGCGCCGCAGGCTCCGCATCCATCCCGATTCACGCAAGAGGCCCCGCGCCATGGACTTCAACCCCTACGTACTGATGCTGTTCGGCAACGCCCTGCTGACGACGGTCATCTCCAGCGCCGTCGTCGCCGTCATCCTGCTGCGCGAGTACCGGCCCACGATCCGGCGGCTCAAGCAGACGAACACCGCCGACCGTCGCTGAGGCCCGGTCATGGATATCACCCTCTGGATCTTCGTCCTCGTGCTGGCGGCCTACGTGATCGTCGCCGCGGGGCTGACCCGGTTCATCCGCAACAGCGCGGACTTCTACGTCATGGGCGAGCGCGGCTCGACCGTACTCATCACCGGCACCCTGGCGGCGACGTTCTTGAGCGCGGTCACGCTGATGGGCATCGCCGGCATCTCCTACAGCGAGGGGCCGCTGGTCATCGGCGCGCTCGGCTCCTTCGGCGCCTGGCTGGGCACGCTCGTCGCCGTGGTCTGGATCGGCCGCAAGATGAAGGCCATGGAATGCCGGACGATGATGGATTTCTTCGATCGGCGCTTCAACAACAAATGGGTCAGCGTGGTCGCGCTGATCCTGATGGTCATCGGCCTGCTCGGCTACGGCATCATCCAGCTCATCGGCGCCGGGCTGGTGCTGGCCGAGATCATCGACGTGCCGTTTCCGGTCATCATCGTCGCCTTCACCGCCGCGCTGATGGTCTTCTGCAGCCTGTCGGGCATGTACGGCGTGGTCTACACCGACACCATGATGTTCTTCACGCTGCTGGCGATCGCCTTCGTCATCTCGCCGATGCTCATCGATCAGGCCGGCCTCGAGAACCTGCGCGGCCTGGGCGAGCGCCTGCCCGGCTACTGGACGCTGGCCGGCGCCGATGACCGCAGCCTGGGCTGGTCGATCTCCCAGTTCCTGGTGTGGATCCTGTTCTTTGCCTGCACGCCGGCGCTGGTCTCGCGCGTGTTCCCGGCGAAGAACGACTTCGTCATCCTCAAGGTGGCCATCGTCGGCGTGTTCTTCGCCCCGGCCATGCAGCTGATGGTCTATCTCGCGGCCGGCGCGATGCAGGTTATCCAGCCCGGGATCGAGCCGGCCGATCGCGCCATGATCGTCGGCTTCATGGACCATACCAACCCGGTGCTCGCCGGCGTGGGCCTGGCGGGCCTGATGGCCTCGATCATGTCCACGGCCTCCACGCTGTTCGTGCTCACCGGCTTCGCGCTGGCACGCGATCTCTACGAAAAGCTCTTCGAGAAACGGCTCAGCGAAAAGCGCAGCGTGCTCGCCGGGCGCATCTCCCAGATCGTGGTTTCGCTGATCGTCTGCGTGATCGCCATCGCCCGGCCCGCCGGCATCTACTGGATATCGATCTACGCCGGCTCCATCTTCGCCGTGGCCTGGCTGCCGACGATCGTCGCGGCCATGACATGGCGCCGCGCCAACGCCACCGCGGCGCTGGCCTGCATGCTCGTCGGCTCGATCAGCTTCATCGTCTTCGGTGAACTGGAGCGCCACGACGTCATCAGCTACCCCGCGGGCATCGACAACCTGATGATCGCCTTCGTGCTCGGCACCGCCACGCTCGTCGCCCTGTGCTACGCCTGTCGGCCGAGCAGCTACGAACTGGCCCGCTACGAGGAGATGAAGGGCCAGCGCATGGCCGAGATCACCATCGGCCGCTTCCTCGACAGCGACGCCAGCGGCGCCACACTCATCCGCGAATACCGCCGTGTCTGGTGGGTCATGGCCGCGATGCTCGTCATCGCCTTCGGCCTCTGGGGCTTCTTCTTCGTGCGGCTGGGGCTCTGATCGCAGCGCGCCCGGGCAAGGCCGGGCGCGTTTTCCCGCCGTGGCGCCGAGCGGCGAAACCGATCGGCGCACATCGGCCGCCCTCGCCGCCATCCGTCACGCCGGCACCCGCCTTTGCGGTTAGCATGATGGCGAGACCCCACAACGCCACGCCCATGCTTGCCAAGCTCACCGACGTCGAGGCGCGCCTCATCGGCAGCCTGATGGAGAAATCCGTCACCACGCCCGACCAGATGCCGCTCACGCTCAACGCACTGACCAACGCCTGCAACCAGAAATCGGCCCGCGAGCCGGTCATGGCGCTCAAACCGGCCGAAGTCCAACGCACCGCCCGCGGGCTGCGCGACCGCAGCCTCATCCACATCGAGGAGAACTTCCGCACCGGCGTGGAGAAGTACAAGCAGCGCCTGTGCAACACCACCTACAACGACTTGCAGCTCAAGCCGGCCCAGTACGCCGTGCTCACCCTGCTGCTGCTGCGCGGCCCGCAGACCCCCGGCGAACTGCGCGCCCGCAGCGGCCGCCTGCACACCTTCGAGGACAACGCCGCCGTCACCGACGCCGTGGCCGAGCTGATCGGCGACGACGACAGCGCCCTGCTCGTGCAGCTGCCCCGCACGCCGGGGCGCAAGGAAGCGGAGCTGATGCACCAGCTGTGCGGGCCGGTCGACGTCGCCGCGCATGCCGACAAGGCGGCGGTTAGTCGGGGGGATGGGGAGTCTGCCCGGCAGCGTATTGCGAAGCTGGAAGCTCGGGTCAGCGAGCTGGAATCGGAGAATGCCGAACTTCGGCGACGGCTGGACGAAACGGGCTGATTTCGTACGCTCCGCGAGCGTTCTTCACTAAATCATGAACTTGAGCCCGAGCTCTTGCGCCTGGCGAAGGCCCATAATTGTTTATATCTACTTCTTTGCCACTGCGCTGCGCATCGCAGTTAGGCAAGAATGCGAGGCTAGGTGGCGTGGCCCATCAGTGGCGCCACTCGGGCCGCATTGCGAATTCTAATGCCGGATCGCGCTAGTCTTTCTTTCGAAGTAGCTTTGTCTATCCGTTTCTCATATGATCCTAGCAGGGGTCACAGGGAGTCCGGGTATGACACGCTGGAAGATTTCCCGTCCACGTATTCTCGCGCTACTCGTATCCATTACGCTAGCGAACGCTGCCTACAGCGCGGAGGCGGAACTTAAAGCCAACCCGTTCTGGGAATCCATTCAGCCCGATGTCAATGTCAGCGGCTTCGTGGTTGTCGGACTGACGACAGGCAGTCTTCTTTCAGGCAGCGACATCCTTGGCATACAGCTCAGACCGCCCGGCTCGATGAACAGTGAGGAAGTGTGTCTTACGGTTCAATCGCGAGACGGCGTTTATATATCTCGGAATACCTATATTCTACCGCCGAGCATCGATAACGAACCCGTCAACCTCCCTTATAGCGAATCGACCGCACTCGATCTACTGAAAGAATACGAGAAAGAGCATCTGGCGATATCGGTTCTATCCGGGAACTGCCAGGATCCGGGTGACGTTTATCTTCCACCTTACGGCCCGGGGAACGACACTTCCACGGGGATCAACCTGATGATCAACGGCTTCGGCGCCACCGACGTATTCTATTCGGCGCCGACAATAGACAAGACGGGAACCTGCCAGGCACTCCACGATGGCCGCACGACAATATTCGACTTCTGGTGCCATATCGACCTGCCCGCGCCTCTCGACAACGACTTGCAGATCCGAATTGACCGCGAACGGTATGGCCGCCCCCTGCCTCCAGCCACGCTCTCTGTAGCGACCAGTTCGTCTAACTTGCGCGCTGAAAGCGACGAATAATCCGGCGCTCAGCTCACAACATCACATGCGAGCCAAAACGCCACTTCGAGCCCGCTTGGCTGAGCGTTGCGACCTGTTCAAACGCAGAACGGACGGCCCGATTGATGCAAGCGACAATGTATGGCTTTATTTTACCGCTTTCGGTCTGAGATTAGCGCAGTGGTCAAGCCTTTTTTATATCCTTTTCGCGGCTTATTCCACATTCCAGGATGGTACCTGGCCTTTTTCTCTCCGCGCAGAAACGCGTCTCGTAAGCGTCGAACTTGACGGAAACAAGCCGACTCGGTGGGACATCTCGGACGCGGTTCTCTGTACGGGGCAGGAATTAGAACAAGCATCGAACGTTTACCAAAGCCTCGACGACCCGCGATCGCGGGCTGATTGGTGCGGCTCATCACGCCCGCATGCCTACCAACCAATAAAAACTCCCGACGTTTCGCCACAACTCTCACTGGAATTCAATGATGCCGGGCATTTTGGTGGAAGCACTTACCTGGCGCAGTTCGCCAGCCTGCGCGACGGACGCGTGATCACGCGTGTCAGCCCCAATTCATCCACTGAAAATGAAGGCTTGGAAATCATGGGTTCAGGCCATCTGCAAGCCCGGCTGCCCGGAACCATCACGCTGGTGTGGCGCTCACGAAATCCCGAGACGTCTCTCGTCTTTCCATTCAGAGGCGCGTTGAGTATTGGGCAGGACGTGACGACGACGCGCCATGCGCTACTGGAAGAAGGACAGATCGATGTGTACAGCGCGTCGAACGAAGAAGCCAGCGGTCGCAGCCTTGTAGATTCCATAAACCTGCTACCAGGGGACAAAGTCGAGGTATCGGGCGACGATGGAAGCGCTCCAGCGAGCGGGTTCATTCGGCTTACGCACGAAGCCATGACTACGCAGTGGCCACAAATTTCGGTCATCGCCTTTGGCCTCTCGAATCATGTAAATATCGAACGCTTCGGCGAAGCAGGAATCGTGTTTCAGCCCACTTTCTGGGCACGCCTGACTCACAACAACTGGCTCGTCATATTCACGCTAGTGCTTTTTGGCGGCCTCTCGATCCTTGCAACGCTCGCCGAAGCGACCCGGCTCATTCAACGTCCCCAGCGCCAGCCGAAAGATCCTCCTCAATGAGCATCATCCGCCGCGCCCGGCACGCCGCCTTCGCCGTCTTTCTGATCCTCTGGTGCGCTTTATCGTATGCCGCATCTGATCAAGCGGTCGTTCGAAAGCTCGGAGATATTCCGCTCGAAATCGGGCAGGCGTTCGTCGCCCACTACGGGGATCGTTGCATTGCCCTTCTACCTTCGCACGTCGTGGCCGAGGCCGATGCGCCATCGCTCCGATACGTCGGCACTGCGCAGCCGAACCTGGGAAATCTCGTCGACGTGATAGCGCTCGGCGACGATCTTAGCCTGGGAACCATCGTTGGAGGCATCAGCCGTGATTGCGGACATCACCTCGGTTCATTCAGCCGTGCGGTCGATGCCCGTTTGTCGGAAAGCACCCAGGGTGCACTACGTTTCGTCAACGGGGACGGCTCACTGGGTTTTGAGCCCGTGGTCTGGCTCGACGACGACCGCAGAGAGTTCATCCGCGTGCGCCCGACCTCAACCCAAGGCGTACTGCGCAAGGGCATGAGCGGCAGTCTGCTGATGGCCGCCGACAATACGCCGATCGGCATGCTTCTCTCCGTAAGCACGAACTCCGGGGTCGGCACCGTCATGCGGATGGATCGCATGCTCGAACGGGCCGAGGCCGCACTGGCCGAGAGAGGCACAAAAACATTCGGCGTAGACGGCGAACCAGCAGCGCGACTTAGTACCGAAGACGCGCAGAAGCTTCTGACACTATCCGCCTGGTCTGCGCCCGCCGCCTCTTCCGAGCATCAAGCCGAAAATTTACTGGCGATCGAGCCACGCTCCAAACCGTGGCTGACGGCCAGTTTGAGTGGCCCGGTGACCCTGGATTTTCGGGTGGAAGCCGGCACGGTGATTAACGGTCTTTCAATCGATGCGACATCCATCGACGAGGCGCTACGACCTCGCGCGGCGGAACTGATTCTGGCCAGCGATGACGAATTCCATAGCGCCCGCAGCGTCTGGGGCGGGAACCTGACTTTTTCGCCCGACGACCGGATCGAACTTCGCTTCGCGCCAACTCGGCCGCGCGTGGTGCGTCTAGTGCTTTATCCCAAGACGGAAGAAGGCGTCTCCCTTAAAAGCATCAAAGCCCTTCACTAACGCAGCTTTACGGAGCCGATATAGCGGTTACCGCCCATAGCTACGGGGCCCTGCAAGAGCGCGCCGTCCTTAAGCGTTAAGGTTCCAGCTTCACCACTGGTTTGGAAAACATAGTTCACACCCTGTATCTCCGCTTTACCACTGTACCTCGTAGCTACTTCCATAGAGTCGTTCTTTTGATCCTTTGATCTAATCGTAATGATCAATCTGGGCACGCCTGCAGCAAGCGCGGCTTTTGCTTTCTCTTCCGCCTCGTCTGGCGCATTCTCGTCCACAGTCAGATCGATATAAAGGGCATCCATATTGAACACTGTTGCCTTCAGCGCCTGAGACCGAAGAAGACTATCCGTGCTGGCCAGGCCAGACTCTATCGCGAGTTCTCGATAGATCGGATTGTCGCTATTCATCATCAACTCGAACGCGGAAAGACGGAGATTCCGGTCCGGGCTCTCCATTATCTTCTTGAGCTCTTCTATCTCGCGCGACTGCGACCGCGCCTTCTCTATGAGCTCCGCCGCCGTCATGGATTCGGCGTGAGCGCTGCTTAGACAAACAAACAACAATAGTGCGAATAGCCAGATCTGCTTAACCACGATGCCCCCGACTTCGATCTTTGGTGAATCAAGTAAACCTCAAACAACGTCAAAGCGCCAGCACCAAGCGACGCTCGCATTACGAGGAAACGATCTAAAAGACTGAAGACTATTTTTTGCGCGCATAGCCAAAGAATAGGGCGTACGCTGCACCTGCTTGATTTTGCACGAACAACCTTCATACATTCATCCAAGGCAAAAATTCGAGGACCCTCATGGCAGCCTACACAAAAGATCCCGAAGCCATCTCCCGTCTGGACAAAAACCAATACTGGGTAACCCAGGAAAGCGGCACGGAGCCGCCGGGCACCGGCGAGTACCTGAATAACAAGGAACCGGGCATCTACGTCGATATCGTCTCCGGCGAACCCCTGTTCGCCTCGAGCGATAAGTACGAGTCGGGCTGCGGCTGGCCGAGCTTCACCAAGCCGATCGAGCCGGCCCACGTGAACGAGCTGCAGGACGATTCGCACGGCATGACCCGCACCGAGGTCCGCTCGACGCACGGCGACAGCCATCTGGGGCACGTGTTTCCCGATGGCCCGGCCGACCGCGGCGGGCTGCGCTACTGCATCAACTCGGCGTCGTTGCGCTTCATCCCGAAGGATGAAATGGAAGCGCAGGGCTACGGCGAGTACATCGATCAAGTGGAGGACATCTGATGGCGACCGAACGGGCCCAAACCGAAAGAGCGATATTGGCCGGCGGATGCTTCTGGGGCATGCAGGATCTGATCCGCCGCTACGACGGCGTGGTCTCGACCCGCGTGGGGTATTCCGGCGGCGACGTGCCCAACGCCACCTATCGCAACCACGGCGATCACGCCGAGGCGATCGAGATCGTGTTCGACCCGGCCACGATCAGCTATCGCGAACTGCTGGAGTTCTTCTTCCAGATCCACGACCCGACCACGAAGAACCGCCAGGGCAACGACATGGGCCGCAGCTATCGCTCGGCGATCTATTACACCAACGACGAGCAGCGGGCCATCGCCGAGGACACCATCGCCGATGTGAACGCCTCCGGCATCTGGCCGGGCACGGTGGTGACGGAGGTCGAGCCGGCCGGCGATTTCTGGGAAGCCGAACCGGAGCACCAGGATTATCTGGAGAAGTTTCCGAACGGCTATACCTGTCATTTCGTGCGCCCGAACTGGCGACTGCCCCGCCGCAGCGAACGGAGCGCGTGACGCGCGTTCAGCCACCGCGTCCGTCCGAAAGCGACTGACACCCGACCGGCGGCGGTCGGGTGTCAGACGCGGATAAGCCGGCGGACCAAACCTGCCCGCCGAAGACGCGCTGCGACCGGTACGACGCGCGCTCGGTCTGCACACCGCAACGGCATCCCCTGCGGCCGGGTAGCCACGCTCATCGCACGCAGGGGTCGGCAGCCGCGGCCGACGGCCATTCCGGTCCGGCCGCGTGTGCCCATAAAGACTTCCCGCCACCGGATTTACCCGCACCATCGGTCCACGCCACCCGTCGGGCCTGGCGCCGCCTCCGTGTACGCCCGTATAGCGTCGATGGCCCGAGACGGTCAGCATGGCGGCCTCGGCTTGATGAAGCCGCCGGCGCCGGTCGACCGATCCGATCACGACCGCGATGTGCGCCTGAGCACGGCCCGTCACGCCACCACGGCCGGTCTTGAAATATCGGGATCTCGGCGGCACGACGGCCGGAGCCGACCGGAACAGGAATCTTTCAGTCAGTGGAGTTCAGACAACCGCTATGAGTGGCAACGACAACGAAGAACACGAAACCAACGCCCCGATGCTGGAATGGCGCGATATCAACGCGCTGACGCTGGCCGAGGAGTCGCCCTGTGTGACGATCTACGTGCCGACCTCGCCGGTGTCCAACTATCGCGAGGAAAACCGCATCCTCTATAAGGATCAGATCAAGAAGGTGCGGGATGCGCTGGACGAGCGCGAGATGGACAAGTACGTGCGCGCCGAGCTGCTCGAGCAGCTCGAATCGGTGGGCACCAACGAGGTGTTCTGGACGCATCAGCAGTACGGGCTGGCGGTGTTCGTCTCGCCCGAGCGCTTCCTCGTGCGCCGCATGATGCGCAGCCCCGACGAGGCGCTGGGCATCGTGGCCGACTCCTTCCACCTGCGCCCGGCCCTGCGCGAGACCTCCAACTGGATGCGCTATCAGGTGCTGTGCGTGAGTCTCCAGGAGGTCGCCCTCTACGACTGCGACCGCGAGAACATCGCCGAAGTGGACCTCCACAGCGATGTCCCGGGCGACATGGGCGAAGCGCTGGGCAAGACCGAGAACTCGGCCAACCGCAAGGACTTCGACCGCAGCGGCAACGACAGCACGGATCTCAAGCAGTATTTCCAGGCCGTCGATCAGGCCATCCGCGATCATCACAACGGCCGCACCAACCGGCCGCTGATCCTGGCGATGGTCTCCGAGCATCAGGGCCTGTTCCGCGAGGTCAGCGGCAACCCGAATCTGCTGGAGACGGGGCTGGATCAGGACCCGTTCGAGGCCATCCGCCAGAGCCGGCTGGGCGAGCTGACGTGGCCGATCGCCGAGCAGGCGTCGCGCACGCAGGTCGAGCGCTGGATCGAGCACTATCAGGAGCGCCAGGCCCACCAGGAAGGCGAAAGCGCGCTGGACAAGGTCGCCTACGCGGCCACGATCGGCCAGATCGAGACGCTGCTGATCGACGAAGAGGCGCGGGTCGAAGGCACGATCGACGGCAACAGCGGCCGGGTCGAGCGCGGCGCTGCCGGCGACGGACGCACGGATGACGTGCTCGACGCCATCGCCGAATTCGTGATCCGCGCCGATGGCGAGGTGCGCTTCATCCCCGGCGACCGGATGCCCACCGACACCGGCGTCGCCGCGGTGCTGCGCTACGCCATGCAGCCCGAGTGAAACGGCGACTGCACGGCTGGGGCGGCGCCCCCGTCCCGGCCGTGTGTTCGGCGCCGCCCGCGGCGCCGCCGTCGACCGATGATCGAAGCGGCGTCCGGCCATACGCCGCAGCGCAACCGAACGCCGGCTTCAGCCAGCCGCCGCATCGGCGCTCGCGCCGGGCCCGGCGTCCTCGCGCCGCTGTCCCACCACGCGCAACGCCAGCATCACGCCCAGCGCGGCCAGCCCGCCGCCGATCCAGCCGGCCGTGTCCACGCCGTCGCCGAACTGCAGCGCCGCCCACAGCATGGTGCAGGGCGGGGTGAGATAGAACATCACCGCCGTGTAGGTCACACCGCGCTGACGCAGGCAGGCGATATAGAACCCGTAGCCGCCGAAGCTCGACAGCAGGACGAGGAACGCGATCGCGCGCCAGATATCGGGCTCGAATCGCGGCAGCGCCGGTGCATGCCCGGTCCGCAGCGCACTCGCCAGCGCGAACAGCGCGGCCGCGGCCAGCAGCTGCCACATCAGCCGTTCGACCAGCCCGAGCCCGGCCGGCCGGTAGGTCGACAGCAGACTGCCCGCCGTGAGGCTCGCCGCCGACAGCACCGGCAGCAGATAGGCCCACCACGGGGCCGCAACCAGACCCTGCATGTCACCGCCCACGGCGACGCTCACGCCGGCCGCGGCCAGCAGGCTGCCCAGCCAACCGACCGCGCCGATACGCTCGCCATGCAGCCGGCTCATAACCAGCGCGGCGAGCAGCGGCTGCAGGGCCGTGACGAGCGCGGTCACGCCCGCACTCACGCCCAGATCGATCGCGAGCACGACCCCCAGCAGAAAGCCACCGACGTTGAGACTGCCGGCGGCGAGTTCCAGCGCCACGGCGCCCGGCTCGCGGGTCGGCCGGCGGCGACGCGCGAGCAGCAGCATCAGGCACAGGGACGCCGCGAGGATGAAGCGCCAGCAGAACAGGGCGAGCGACTCGAGGCGGGCGTCCGCGGCCATCTGCGTGCCGATGAAACCGGAACTCCAACACAGCACTAGGCCGATGCTGACGAAGAGCGAAGAAGACAGAACGGGCATGACACGGACCGGCAGCGAAACGAGCGCTGATCCTGAACCGGCCCGCGCATAATATAAATCTATATTTATTCGCGTTATACTTTAGAAATGCTAAATGGTGCGGTCCATCGTCAGCTCGATATCGACCTCCTGCGCACGTTCCACCTCGCCTGCGAGCTCGGCACGCTGCGCGCGGTCGCCGAACGCCGGCATCTCACCCTCGGCGCGGTGAGCCAGCAGATCAAACGCCTGGAAACACTGCTGGACCGGCGCCTGCTCGAACGCGGCCGTCAGGGCGTGACACCCACCGCCCGGGGTCTGCAGCTCCAGGCCGATTCGCGCGCGGTGGTCGCGGCCCACGACGATCTGGTGGACCGGCTGGCCGCGCACCGCGTCGGCGGCGTGGTCCGGCTCGGGCTGCCCGAGGTGTACACGCCGCGCCTGCTGGATGATCTTCTGCCGCGACTGCGCCGTGCGCATCCGGAACTGAGTCTGCAGGTCCGTACCGAATCCAGCGGCGCGCTGCGGCGCCTGCTGGACGAGGACGCGCTGGATATCGCCGTGACCGTCACGGCGGCAACCGAGCCCCAGGGCGGCGTGCCGCTCTGGCGTACCCGCCCGATCTGGGCCGCCGGCACGACCGCGGTGCTGGCCGCCGGCGATCCCCTGCCCCTGGCCCTGCATCCGCCAGACTGCCCGTACCGACAGCTCGGCCTGAACGCCCTCGACGCCGCCCATCGCGCCTGGGCGCCGGCCTTCACCAGCGCGAGCATGGCCGCCATCGAGTCGGCCGTGGAAGCCGGCGTGGCCGTCGGCATACTCGATCGCAGCCGGCTCACGCCGCGCATGCGCGAGCTCACGCCCCGCGACGGCCTGCCGGCGCTGGCCGACTGCACGGCCGTCCTCGTCGAATCGCCGACCACCGACGACACGCGGGCGACGCCGCGTCGCATCGTCTTCGACGCACTCGCCTCGGCCCGTCTCGCGGGCGCACCGGAGGTGCGGTAAGCCACTGGCACCGCGGTGCGGCCGGTACGAGGGCCCGACTTCATGCGCACACCGCGCTGAAGATCGCACGCCGTGTGCGGCAAGGCGCGAGTCGCCAGTCGTGACCCGCCAGGATCAATACGACCCATACCGCAGCGCACCCCGGGGCGATTGTTCACGGGCGGTCCAACCCGAAGCGCCAAGCGCTGTGGTGCGGGCTCGCATGAAATGCTGACCGTCCCTAGAATGCGGTTCACCCATCGTTTCGATACCGCGCCGCCCCATGAGCCGATCGCCGCGCAAGTCGTCCCGCCGCCGGCGCCCGGGCGGCCGGCCCGCGCCCCGTCGAAAGCCGACACCGCCGCCGGCCGCGCCGCGGCTGATCGCCTTCAACAAGCCGGCCGGGGTGCTCACCCAGTTCAGCGATGCCGACGGGCGCACCACGCTCAAGGACTATATCGACGTGCCCGGCGTCTACCCCGCCGGTCGACTCGACCGCGACAGCGAGGGCCTGCTGCTGCTCAGCAACGACGGCCGGCTGCAGTCGCGCATCACCGATCCGAAACACAAGCTGCCCAAGACCTATTGGGCCCAGGTCGACGGCGCGCCCGGCGCCGAGCAGCTCGAGGCCCTGAGCGCCGGGCCCGGCCTCAAGGACGGACCGACCCGCCCCGCCGAGGTGGCCGTGATCGCCGAGCCGGCGCTCTGGCCGCGCGAACCGCCGATCCGCTATCGCCGGAACGTGCCGACCACGTGGCTGGAGATCACGATCCGAGAGGGCCGCAACCGCCAGGTCCGGCGCATGACCGCGGCCGTCGGCGCACCCACCCTGCGGCTCGTGCGCGTGCGCATCGGCCAGTGGGAACTCGGGTCGCTGGCGCCCGGGGCCTGGCGCGAGCTGCCGCCCGAGGCATTCCGATAGAGAGCCGCAATCGCTGCGGCGCGCGGCTGGGCGAACCTGGGCCGCAACGATCACAGCCCATGGGCCGGTCGCCGTTACCGATGCGAGGCGGCCACCCACTCGATCCCCACCGCGACGAGGCCATCCACAGAACCGGGCCACCGGATCTCGATCTCGCCATTGCCCTCACGACACGCTTGCCATCGCAGCCGCCGCGCCCTGCCGCCACACGGCGCTCCAGGCGTACGGCGATCGAATCTCCTCGGGATAATATTCCAGGGGCCAGCGCGACATACCTCTGCAGCCTGCCCCTGGCCAGCATGCCTCGTGATCCGCTACGGTTACTTCGATTACGCTCGTCTCCAAGACGACAATGGACCGTCGCCCCACTGCAGCGGCGGCAACAAGAACGAAAGTACACGAGGAGATCACGACCATGCGTTCCATTATCCGATCCGTCTGCCTCGCCTTGGGCATCGCGATGCTCGCCGCAACGCCCGCTCTCGCCGGGTCCGAATTCCGGATCACCGACGCCGACGGGATCGAATGGCAAAGCGGGCCGGGCTCGCTGCCCGAGGGCGCGCAGATGAAGGTGCTGGCCGGCGACCCCGGAGCCGAAGGACCGTTCGTGGTGCGCTTTCGCTTTCCGGCGGACTTCAAAGTGGCCTGGCACACCCATCCGATGACCGAGAATTTGACGCTGATCTCGGGCGCGGCGAAGCACGAGACGAAGATGGATGAGGCGCCCACCGACCTGGCCCCTGGCGATTTCATTCATCTGCCGAAAAATACCGCGCACAAGGTGTGGACGCTCGACGAGCCGGCCGTGTTGCAGCTCACGGCCGTCGGCCCCTTCGAGATCGAATATCTCGATCCGGCCGACGATCCGCGTAGCGACGACTGACCCGGCCCTCGGGCGCACGGCGGCAGTCGCCGATCGGACCGGACGCCGAAACCCAACCCGTCACGCTACGCGTCGACGAGCCGAACAACGCGCGTTCGACCTGCATCCACCGGCTGTCGCTCGGGTCGGACGTCCGGCTCGGGCCTGACCGCCCGTTCCTCTGCTCCGCCGGCGAGCCCCGCGGCGTTCGACGATGCCGATCGCACGACGGCGAACGGCACATCCGCGGCAGGCATTGCGCCACGTAGACAACCGGCTTTGGGCCTCTGAAACAAGCGATCGCGGCTTCAAACTCGATCGCACGCCATCAGAGCTGACACCAGCCTGTACCAACACTCCACGGCCGATCCCGCCGGGTCTGCAGCCGGTTCACGATACGACCCAGACGTCCTTCTTGTGTCATGCCTGCCATGCGGCCCGGGCTCGTGCCGAGGCCACCACGGACCGCGCGCAGGCGCCACCGCGACGCCCCGCATAGGTGTCGGCTCACCTTACATCCACGATGAGCGGTGCCGGCCCGAAGCCGGCCCCGGCGCGTCCTGCCGCGGCTGGAACGCGCCTTGCGAAAAAGCGACCTCGACCAGTACTACAAGGACAGGGAATGCATAAAGGCATAGGCGCGACCGCGGCCGCACTCGTCGGACTCTGCGTGACTCAGGGCGCGCACGCGAACGTGGTCTACAACTTCGAGGCCGACGCCGGCACGGGCGGCTCCTACGTGCAGGCCACGGGCGGCCAGATCGTCGTCACCGATGCGGCCTATCGTTCGGGCAGCCTGAACCGGAACTATACGCCGGGCGGCGCGGGCGAACCGTTCACCGGCACCGTGGACGACCCTTACCCCGACAGCCCGATCATCAGTGCGGAAATCAACGTCGATGCGGGCCGGACCCCGGCGATTTTGAGCGCGTATGCATCGCCGCGAAACACACGCTTCGTGATCGACGCCAAGACGCTTCAGGCGAATCTGCAGTTTCGCGACGACGGCCTTCTCGACGGCAGCCTGTTCATATTCGATACGGCGGAGAATGTGCGTTCGAATGGTCAGGGAGCGGACTGGCGGGTAACCGACTTCAACAGCGACTACTTCGGCACCGGACCGTGCACCGGCAACTCCGTCGACCCCTGCTTCGCCGGCACCGGCCGTTGGGTCATTGATGAGGATACGCGCCCGGTGCCGGCGCCCGCCGCGGGCCTGCTGGGCTTCGGGCTGATCGGTCTTGCCGGCCTGGTGCGGCGCCGGCGGGCGCTCGCCTCGGGCTGAGGCCCTCGGCACGGCGCCATGGGGACGAGTCCCGTGACGCCGTTGGCCGCCGGGCCGGCATCGGGCGGCCGACCCGGACGCCGAAGACATCGTGTCCGGGCCGGCCGATGGATTTCGAGCAAGACCAGGGCGATCCCGTCCGTGCCGAGAGGCGCCGATCCAGGCGCAGTCAGTCCGCGTCGAGCTTGTCCGCGGTGCGCCGCTCGAAGTCGCTGGCGTCGTGGCGCTCGGGCAGCTGTTCCGCCGGGTCGCCCCAGAGACGGTTGATCATGCGCCCGCGCCGCACCGCCGGCCGCGCATCGATCGCCTGCGCCCAGCGCTGCACGTGGGTGTATTCCTGCACCTGCAGGAATTCGCCGGCGTCATAGAGCCGGCCGAGTGCGAGCGCGCCGTACCAGGGCCAGGTGGCGATATCGGCGATGGTGTAGTCGCTGCCGGCTAGATATTCGCTGTCGGCCAGACGGCGGTCGAGGACGTCGAGCTGGCGCTTGACCTCCATGGTGAAACGATCGATGGGGTATTCCATCTTCTCCGGGGCGTAGGCGTAGAAGTGCCCGAAACCGCCGCCCAGATAGGGCGCGCTGCCCATCTGCCAGAACAGCCAGTTCATGGCTTCGGTGCGCATCGGCCCGTCGGCGGGCAGAAAGGCGCCGAAAGTCTCGGCGAGATGGACGAGGATGGAACCGGACTCGAACACCCGCCGCGGCTCGGCGTGGCCGTGGTCGACCATCACCGGAATCTTGGAGTTCGGATTGATGGCCACGTATCCGCTGGAGAACTGCTCGCCGTCCTGAATGCGGATGGGCCAGGCGTCATATTCGGCCCCGGCGTGGCCGGCCTCCAGCAGCTCCTCGAACATCACCGTGGCCTTGACGCCGTTGGGCGTGGCCAGCGAATAGAGCTGGAAGCGATGGTCGCCGACGGGCAGCGTGGCGTCGTGTGTCGGCCCGGCGACCGGGCGGTTGATGCTGGCGAACTTGCCGCCGCTGTCCTTGTTCCAGGTCCAGACGGCGGGCGGGGTGTAGGCGCTTTCTTCGGTCATGGACGATTCCGGCCGGTGTATGGGCTTCGGCGCCGTGGGGCGCCGGAGTCTGTAGTCTACAGAGGTGCGCGCCGGTCGCGCGACGCGCTGGCGCTGCATCGCCCGAGGCCTTGAAGCGGCAGCCGACGATCGCGACCGCCGATCTGGGCCGACCGGGATCGTTCGAGCGACAGTCCGCCGCCGGCGGCGATTCTCTCCGGCGAGGACCGCGACCCTGACGATCGCGGCCCGTTGTCATCCCGCGTGGACCGAAAAACCGCCCGGCGCTGCTCAAGCATCCGCGGCCGGGATGCGACTCGGCCAAGCGGACACGAGAGCGCGGCGCGGGCATAAACGATTGGCGCGGAGCCCGTCGTCTTCGCACGGCTCCAGCTGGAGCGGGCCAACCGGAACCGCCGGGCCGGCGCGGGCGACCGGACCGGGCGCGGCACGAAAACGATCGCCTCGATCCCGACCCGCCTGACGCACCCCGTCGATGCCAACGCCCTCAGGCGGCCGGCATCAGCCGGAGCAGACGACCGCCGGCGCCGTCCTCCAGCACCCAGATCGCGCCGTCGGGCCCCTGCTCGACCTCGCGCACGCGCTCGCCCCATTCGTAGCGCTCGACCTCGCGGGCCTCGGCGCCGTCGAGTGCCACGCGCACGAGGGCCTCGGCCACGAGGCCGCCGATCAGGGCGTCGCCCTGCCAGTCGGAGAAGGTCCCGCCGTCGTAGATGGTCAGACCCGCGGGGCCGATCGACGGCACCCAGGCCACCGCCGGCGGCTCGAAGGCATCGCGGGTGTCGTGGACCGGGATGGACCGGCCGCTGTAGTGGTCGCCCTCGGAGACCTCGGGCCAGCCGTAGTTGCCGCCGGCGACCACGCGGTTGAGTTCGTCGCCGTGGGCCGGCCCCATCTCGTGCGCCCAGAGCCCGCCGTCGGCGTCGAAGTCGATGCCCAGCAGATTGCGGTGGCCGATGCTGTAGAACTGTTCCGCGACGCCGCCCGCCTCGGCGAAGGGGTTGTCCTCGGGCACGCTGCCGTCGGTGTTCAGCCGGACGACCTTGCCCAGATTGCCGTCCATGGCCTGGGCCGGCGTCTGTTTCTGGCGGTCGCCGGAGGTGATGAACAGATACCCGGCCTGCGGGGTGTCCGTCGGACCGAAGGCGAGGCGGTGCGAGAAATGACCGCTGCCGGAGACGAACGGCTGCTGGCGCCAGAGCTCGGTGACCTCGCGCAGCACCGGCGCCTCGCCCGAGACGTCCAGCCGCGCCCGCACGACCACGCCGCCGCGGGTGTCGCCGTCCGCGCCCATGCGGGCATGGGACAGATAAACGAGGCCGTTATCCGCAAAGTCCGGATCGGCGACGACATCCCCGAGGCCGCCCTGGCCACCGTAGGCCACCTCGGGCACGTTGCCGACCGGCGTCGTCTCGCCGGCCGGGCTCACATGCAGCAGCCGCCCACGCTGCTCGGTGACGAGCATCGACGCGTCCGGGAGAAACGTCATCGCCCAGGGGCCGTCGAA
The DNA here is from genome assembly GCF_003788635.1 of Salinisphaera orenii subsp. orenii MK-B5. Classification (GTDB taxonomy): domain Bacteria; phylum Pseudomonadota; class Gammaproteobacteria; order Nevskiales; family Salinisphaeraceae; genus Salinisphaera; species Salinisphaera orenii. The sequence continues at coordinate 89,221 of NZ_AYKH01000040.1, read as the reverse complement.
CGTCGCGATCTCGCGGGCCTCGAGCCGGGTGCCCTCGCTGCCGCGGATCTCGAAGGCGGCAGCGGCGCTCGCAGCGCCGGCGGCCAGGCAGAACACGCATGCCGCGGCCAGCCGTTGCAGGGGGCGCGACCCAGGCGTAATCGCGGGATGTGTCATGACTCGTCACTCCGTTGCGGTGCCGCGCGGGCCCGACGGTCCGGCGTTTCGTCTCCGGCTTGGACCCGGCGCGCGCCCGGAAGTGCCGTGGTGGCGTCGCTGCCGGCCAAGCCGCGCGCACGGCCGGCCACGCGCCGTCATCCGTCCCGCGCATTCGGCGCGGGGCTTGCCATCGGCGGCGGATTCCGGCCTCGTGGAGCCAGCCGCCTCCCTAACCGATGCGCCATGACCGCTTTTCGCGACGCCCTCAAGCTCGGCGCGGCCGGAGCCGCGGCAGCCGCCTGCATCTACTATCCGCAGCCGCTGGCCGCGCGCCTCGAACAGGCCTTCGACACGACGCCGTTCTGGGGCGCGATGCCGATGACGCTGGCCTTCATCGTGCTGACCTCCGGGCCGCTGCTGTTCGGGCGCCTGATCACCGTCGCACGGGCGATGCGGATCGTGATCGTCACGGAAGTGCTGTTGGCGGCCCTGTTCGCCGCCCAGGCATTCGCGAGTTCGCCCGGCCTCTGGTTCGCGCTGCGCGGGCTGCAGGTGCTGCTCCTGCCGCTGCTGATCCCGGCCGTGATCACCGGCGCCTCGAATCTGCGCGACTCCGACAACCGGGCGCGCGACCTCGCCTTCTACACCGCCGGCACCATCGTCGGGGGCGTGGCCGGCCGGCTGCTGGCGGTGGCCTCGATCGCGCTGGCGCACTGGCAGCTCGGCAGCCTGACCATCGCCGCGCTGCTGCTCGCCTCGGTGGCGCTGCTGCGCCGACCGCCGGTGGTCACCGACGAACTGGCGCCCGCGGGCACGGGCAACGCCCCGGCGCCGGCCACGCCGCGGTCCTGGATGGACCCGGTGACCCTGTCTTATCCGGGACTGGCGCTGGCCTTCGCCGTGCTGACAACGATACTGACCTGTCTGCCCTTCGAAGTGGGCTACGAACGCGGCGGCACGCTGATGCTCGCGGTCGTCTACGGCGGCTATGCGGTGGGTATCGTCACGTCGCTCGGCGCGCCCGCGATCACCCGCATCAGCCGCGGCCTGCCCCGGGCGACGCTGGCTGCCGGCGCGCTGTTCACGCTCGGGCTGGCCGGGGTCATCCACGGCGCGTTCGCGGCGCTGGCGATCGGCGTGGTGCTGATGTGCGCCGGCATGGTCTTCCAGCAGGCGACCCAGATCGTGATGCTCAACGCGCATTTCGCGCGCAGCCAGTCGGGGACGGTGAACGCGCTGTTCGTGGCCGCGGTCTTCGCCGGCGGCACCCTCGGCTCCAGCGCGATGGTCTGGCTCTACGGTGCGCTGGGCTGGACCGTGGTGCTCATCGTCTGTGTATTGCTGGCCGTGATCGCCGGCGCGTGCATGACGATCGCCGCACGAAGCCAGGCGCGGGCCGCGTCGGCCTGATCGACCGGGCCGGGCCCATGGACTTGGCTTCAGTCCGCTCGCCGCCAAACGTGAACCGCCGGCACGGTGATGCGAATGGCCGCGTGGCGTACTCGCCGCGGCCCGCGACCGCGACGCCCGGCCTGATCGAAACCGGACCGATGCGGGGCCCGATTCGGCCGTACGGGAGACGGCCGCGGCGTTCAGCCGCGGCGGCGCGCGGTCACCCGGGCCGCTCGAGCTGCGCCGCCAGCGCCTCCAGCCCGGCCCGGAAGACGCCGTTGGTCACGGTGTCGACGGTGGCCCCGTCGTCGTCCTCCGAGACCTCGAACTCGGCCTCCCAGCAGGCCAGGCAGGCGTCGCCCTCGGTCACGGGCAGGATCTGCAGGCTGGCGTCGTAGCCGGTCACGGGCATGGGCGAATCGAGGATGACGTAGCGCATCATCCGATAGGCGTCGGACAGTTCGGTGAGCTGCTCGCGCAGGTGGCTGCCGTCGGCCAGATGAAAGCTGCGCACGCAGCCCACGGCGTCGGGCGCCCGGCCGTCCTCGATCTCGCTGTCGGCGATCGCCGGATGCCAGTCGGGCATGCCGTTGAAGTCGCGCACGGCCTGCCAGACCGTGTCGGCGCTGGCGTCGATGACGCGGCTGACGAATACGCGTTCCATGTTCGCTCCTGGGGTTGGGGGCTATTCGAAGCCGAGATCGACGAATCGGCGCGTCTGCTCGGTCAGCGCCTGCTCGACCGGCAGCCGCTCCATGCTGCTCGCGCCGTAGAAGCCGTGGCAACCGGGACAGTGCGAGAGGATGAACTGCGCGTCCGCCGGCTGGGCGATCGGGCCGCCGTGGCAGAGGACGATGACGTCGTCGCGGACCTCGCGGGCGGCCGCGGCCCAGGCCTCCACGCGCTCGGCCGCGCCCGGCAGATCGACGCCGGTCTCGGCGCCGATGGTGCCGCCGGTGGTCAGGCCCATGTGGCAGACGATGACGTCGGCGCCGGCCGCGGTCATCGCGCGGGCGTCCTCGGCGCTGAACACATAGGGCGTGGTCAGCAGGTCCAGCGCGCGGGCCCGGCGGATCATGTCGATCTCGCGGTCGTAGCCCATCCCGGTCTCTTCCAGATTGGCGCGGAAGGTGCCGTCGATGAGCCCGACCGTGGGGAAGTTCTGCACGCCGGCGAAGCCCATGTCGCGCAGACGCGTGAGAAACGCGTCCATGGACACGAACGGATCGGTGCCGTTGACGCCGGCCAGCACCGGCGTGCGCTCGACCACGGGCAACACCTCGCGGGCCATGTCGACCACGATCTCGTTGGCATTGCCGTAGGCCAGCAGCCCGGCGAGCGAGCCGCGCCCGGCCATGCGGTAGCGTCCGGAGTTGTAGATGACGATGAGGTCGATGCCGCCGGCCTCCTCGCACTTGGCCGACAGGCCGGTACCGGCGCCGCCGCCGACGATCGGCCGGCGCCGGCGGATCTTGTCCCGCAGGTGGTCGAGGATCGCGCTGCGTTCGAATCGGGGCATCTGGGTCACTCCTGTCGCAGGGGCCGGGCCGGCATGACGTCGGCGAACGCCGCCAGCGCCGCGGCCACGAAATCGGGGTCGTTGATATGGTGCGGCACGCGCAGCAGCCGCCGGTCCGCGGTCTGCTGCACGTGCGTCTCCAGGGCGTCGAACAGGGCGGCGTCGGCGGCCGGATCGTGGAACGGCTGGCCCGGCGCGTCGATGGCCGAGACCCCGCCCTCGGGCAGCAGAAAGCGTACCGGCCCGTCGCAGCGGTTGAGCTTGGCCGCGATCCACTCGCCCAGCCGGCGGTTCTCCTCGGCCGTGGTCCGCATGAGCGTGACCTGGGCGTTGTGTTCGTAGAGGTTCCGGTCCCGGTAGCGCGCCGGCACGGTATCGACGGCGCCGAAATTGACCATGTCGAGCGCGCCGCAGGCGCCGACATAGGGCAGCCCGCTGCGCGCGACGGCCTCCAGCCGGCCTTCGCCGGCGCTCATCACGCCGCCCATGAGCAGATCGCAGACCTCGGTCGTGCTGATGTCGAGCACGCCGGCGAGCGCGCCGGAATCCAGCAGTTTCTCCATCGACTGGCCGCCCGTGCCGGTGGCATGAAAGACCAGACAGTCGTAGTCGGCGGACAGCGCCTCGGTGAGCTGGGTGATGCAGGGCGTGGTCACACCGAACATCGTCAGCCCCAGGGCCGGCTTGAGATCCTCGCCCGCGGTCACGGGATGCCGGAGCATGCCCGCCAGCGCGTGCGCGGCGTTGCCGATGACCACGCGCGATATGCGGTTGAGGCCGGCCACGTCGGTCACCGAATACATCATGCAGATGTCGCTCGGCCCGACGTAGGGCGCGACGTCGCCGGAGGCGACCGTGGACACCATCACCTTGGGCACGCCGATGGCCAGGGCACGCATGGCCGGGGCGACCAGCGCGGTGCCGCCGGAGCCGCCCAGACCGAGGATGCCGTCGATGTCGTCGCGGGCCGCGACGAAGCGCTCGAAGGCGAGCGCCATCGCGGTCACCGCACGACCGCGATCGTCCAGGCCGAGCACGGCCCCGACGCCGTCGGGATGATGCGCGGCGATCTGCGCCGCCGTGATCTCGGCGCCGGTCTCGTCGCCGGCACCGCCCGTGCCCAGGTCCGCGAGGCGCGTCTCGACGCCGGCCGCACGCAGGCAGTCGCGCGCATACCGCAGCTCCGTGCCCTTGGTGTCGCAGGTGCCCGCGACCAGCGCGTATCCCATCGTTGTTCTCGTTTTTTGGATGCGGCCTGCAACTCTGCTACCGGCGCAGGCGGGACGCAACTCGCGACCCACACGGCACCCGCGCGGGCCGCCGGTGGCCCCGCTCAGGCCCTTGCGGGCTAAGGCGGCGCCGCGGCGCGCCGGCTACAGCCCGCAACGCGGCGCGCAGCCCGGCCCGGGGCGTTCGGTTTCGCCACCACGACTTCGTCCGGCCATGCGCTATTGAGCGTTCCGCCCGTCGCACCCATATTGGACGCCAAATAGACAAAACCGATCGGGAAACCCTCATGAAACGCACCATCGGCGCCTTCGCGGCCAACTGGCTGCGCAAGCCGCAGAATCAGGAAAAGATCAAGCGCGGCGCGCGCCAGCTGTGGTCCCGCTATCAGCGCTTTCGCAGCGGTAGCGGTACGCAGACGACGCAGAGCGCGCGTACCGGCAGGCCGCCGAACACGCCGTCGTCCACCGACCGCGACTGACGCCCGATCAGCGCCCCGGATCTGGCGTATCCTGTCGGTTCGATCGCCTTTTTCGGAGACACCATGCGTCGGTTCATCGGCACCGCGCTTGCCCTCTGCCTGCTCACCGGCTGCGCCGGCGGGCCCGAGGCGGATGCCGACGCGGCCTTCACGCGGTACTGGCAGTGTGCCCACGGCGCCGCCATGGCACATGCAGCCGATACCGCGCTGGATGCGCAGGCGGTCGCGATGCGCGCCCAGGCCGACTGCTACGGCGCCTACGAAGACTACAAGACGCAGAAGACGCGGCACGTGCGATCGGTCGTGCCGGCGCACGATCGCGCGATGGCGGTGACGCTGGCCGAAAGCGAGGCCTTCGAGCGCCGCAAGGACGTGACCGCCCGGCTGCGCGAACTGGTCATCGACGCCCGCTGACACGCGGGCCCGCCCGGCGCCGAACCGCGGGCTGATCGTCTCTGTACGAGCCCGCGGACGGCGTTTGATATCGTCGCGACAGATTTTTTTGGAATCCCGTCACAGGAACCGCGAACATGGCGCAACACTCCGTACCGGACACCATGGCCGCGATGCGGCTGACAGGCCACGGCGGCATCGACGCGCTGGTCCACGACGCGCAGGTGCCCGTGCCCCGACCCGCGCCGGGCGAAGTCCTGGTCCGGGTGACCGCCACCGCCAAGAACAACACCGACCGCAAGGCCCGCGAGGGGCTGTATCCGACGCGGGACAAGGGCGACGTGACCTCGTTCGCCATCGGCGGCGCGCCGACGCTGACCTTTCCACGCATCCAGGGCGCGGACATCGTGGGCCGGGTGGCCGCCGTCGGCGACGGCGTGGACGCGGGCCGCATCGGCGAACGCGGCCTGCTGGATTTCAATATCTACGCCAGCCCGCGCCGGGACATCAATCTCACACCGGACTACTACGGCCACGGCGCGGATGGCGGCTTCGCCGAGTACGTCGCCGTGCCCTCGGACCAGTTCCACGCCGTCGCCAACCCGGAACTCGCCGACGCCGAGCTGGCGGCGATGGGCATGTGTTCCTACCAGACCGCTTACCACATGATGACCTCCGCCGGCGTCGGCCCGGGCGAGCGGGTGCTGGTGACCGGCGCCAGCGGCGGTGTGGGCACGGCGCTGATCCAGCTCTGCCGCATCGTCGGCGCGATTCCCTACGCGCTGAGCACGCCGGACAAGGCCGACGCCCTGACCGCGCTCGGCGCCGAAGCGGTGCTGGATCGTTCCGACATGGACGGCTTCGTCGAGCGCGTGCGCGAGACCACGGGCGGGGCGCCGCTGGATGCCGTCATGGATCTGGTCGGCGGCGAGATGACGCTGCGCTTCATCGATGCCATGACGTTCGACATGAACGCGCGCTCGACCTACCCGCGGCTGTCGATCGCCGGCGCCAGCGGCGGCAACGTCAGCGAGATCCTCTGGACGGTGATCTATCTCTATCAGGTCCAGATCTTCGGCGTGTCCCACGGCACCCGCGAGGAGGCCGAACAGCTGGTCGCCTGGATCCGCTCGGGCGAACTGCGACCGGTGCTGCACGCCGCCTTCCCGTTGTCGGAGCTGCACGCCGCCGAACGCTACTTCGTCGAGCGCTCGAGCGGCTATCTGGGCAAGATCGTGATCGTGCCCGACGCCCAGTGGGCCGAGCACGGCGCGCCCTACGCGCTGCCGGGCTGAGGCGCCCGTGACGCCGTCGGCCAAGGGCCGCGGCCACCGAAACGAACACGTCGCTCCCAGACGGTTGTGCGATCGGCGCATCCGCAACGCGCGCCGCCGGGGCGTCGACCACCGCCATGACCGCCGTCCGGCCGCCACGGCCGGGACACACGACCACCACTGCCGGGACCACGGCCGATGAACGAACAGCTCACCCTCCAGTTGATGGACACCCACGCCGGCGGCGATGTCAGCCGCATCGTCACCGGCGGGGTCAACCCGCTGCCGGGCGATACCGTACGCCAGCAGATGGAATACCTGCGCGACGACGCCGACGGGCTGCGCCGCCTGCTGCTGGAGGAGCCCTACGGCATTCCGGAGATGTCGGTGGATCTGGTCGTACCGGCCTGCCACCCGGACGCCGCGGCCGGCTACATCATCATGGAGGTGATGGGATATCCCATCTATTCCGGCTCCAACACCATCTGCACGGCGACCGCCCTGCTCGAGGCCGGCATCGTGGAGAAGCAGGAGGGCCGCCAGCAGTTCACCCTCGAGTCCCCGGCGGGCCTGGTGCAGATCGAGGCGCGCGTGAACCGCGGCACGGTCGAGGCCATCACCTGCCAGGGCCTGCCGAGCTATATCGATACCTACCGCGCGAGCGTGCACGTTCCGCTGCTGGGCGATGTGACCTACAGCATCGCCTACAGCGGCGGCTTCTACGCGCTGGTCGACGCCACCGAACTCGGCTTCGAGCTCACGCTCGCCGAGGAGGATCGGCTGGCGCACTGCGCCCACGCCATCGTCGAGGCGATCCGTGAGGAGAAGGGCTTCTCCCACTACGAGCTCGGCGACGTCGGGCCGCTGCCGTTCCTGCATTTCCTCGGCCCGGTGGAGACCGTCACCGGCGGCCATTACCGCTCGCGTTCGGCGACCTACGTCCACCCCGGCGTGATCTGCCGCAGCACCACCGGCACCGGCACCTCCGCCCGGCTCGCGCTCATGCACCACGAGGGCGACCTCCAGCCCGGCGACCGGCTGGAGACCGTGTCCCTGCGCGACACCCGCTTCATCGGCGAATTCACGCACGTCAGCCAGGGCGGCTCGCGGGACGTGGTCAACAACACCATCACCGGCCGCAGCTTCGTGCTCGCCCGCTCCGAGATCGTGGCCAACGCAGCCGATCCCCTGGTGCATTTCGACGGCCTGGGGCATGTGCTGAGTCCCGGAAACTGACGCGGTATCGGCGGCGGCGCGGTGCGCATCGCTTCGGCTACCGGTGCAATCTCCCGATCGCGCCTGTCGCCGTCGATTTTCCAGAAGCCGATCCGTGCGCGGTACGGCTACAGCCGGACAGCCGGCGCTCGCACGAGCCTTCGATAGGCGCGCCCGGCACGGGATCAGCCGACCCCCCATGGCCCGGCGCCCCACCGATCTCGCTCCGCCAGCCCGGCCCGCGAGGCCGATCCATCCCGGGCCGCGGGCTCGCGGCACCGCCCCGGGGCGTGATCAAGCCGGCGCCTGATCATAGGCGGTACGCAGCTGGCGACCGCCACGCGGCATGCTAAGGCCCATCGTGCGCGTCAAGTCGCGAGCTAACGCGTACCCGCGACCAGGCGGCGCTACCCGTCAATCAGGGCCAGCTGAACCGGGCACAGGATCAAGCCGCCGACATGAACACCTGCACGCCGCGTCGATGACACGCGAGCGTTCGACAGCGCGCCCATCGCGGTCTTGCGTGGCGAGTCCGTCAGGCACGGCCGATGCATCATCCGTCTCGTCACCCGGCCCGCATCGCCGGCCGGCGAGCGCGGCTCGACCGGCGCGGCCTCGCCGGCACAGCGGGGAGCGAGCGCACGCCGCGGGGCCGTCGACCGTGGCCGGCAGCCCGATCCCGTCCATGAGACCGCGTGCGCAGGCCAGCGCCCCACCCAGCGCGGTGCCGGACGAAAAGATCGCGCCCGCCATCAAGTGATCGGACGCTCGCGCCGATAGGACAGGAGAGAGCGCATGCCGGCCACCCGACAGCGGCCGCCGTGAAAACAGCCGCGCGGGCCACACGGCCCAGGGACAGAGACCATGACGTCGAGTCGCATACAGAACCGTCCGCTAGCCACGCTCGTCCTGCTGGCCGCCGTCACCGGGCTGCTGGCGGCCGGCGCGGCCGCCGCCGACGAACCGCCCCGCGTCACGCTCGCCGAGACCTATGACGGCGACGTCGACCTGACCGAGTACTGGGTGAGCGAGAAATACGACGGCGTGCGCGGCTACTGGGACGGCGAGCATCTGCTGACCCGCGGCGGCGTGCGCGTCGATCCGCCCGACTGGTTCACGGCCGGATGGCCCGACACCGCGCTGGACGGCGAACTGTGGACCGCGCGCGGCGACTTCGCGCGTGTCTCCGGCATCGTGCGTGCCCACGAGGCCGGCGATGCCGCCTGGCGCGACGTGAGCTATCGCGTGTTCGACCTGCCGGATCATCCTGGCCCGTTCGACGCGCGCGTGCCAGCGATCCGCGCGGTGATCGCACGCATCGATCAACCCTGGGTCGTGGCGATCGATCAGTTCAGGGTCGCGGACGGTCGCGCGCTGGACGCGGCACTCGATGCCGTACTTGCACGGGGCGGCGAGGGCCTGATGCTGCATCGCGGCGGCGCGCGCTATCACGCCGGTCGCAGCGACGATCTGCTCAAACTCAAGCCCTACGCCGACGCCGAGGCGAAGGTCGTCGGCATCAATCCCGGCGCGGGCCGGCTCGACGGCCTGATGGGGTCACTGGACGTGGTCACGCCGGACGGGCGCGAGTTTGCCATCGGCAGCGGCTTCACCGACGAGCAGCGCGCCGACCCGCCGCCGATCGGTTCCTGGATCACCTATCGCCACAACGGCGAGACTGCCAACGGTCTGCCCCGCTTCGCGCGCTTTCTGCGCCGCCGGCCCGGCGGGCCGCCCCCGGAGATCGCCGCCGAAGCGGACACCCGCGGCGCACCCGACGATTAGGACCTGTTAACGCTTCACGAGCCCGCGCCGGGCGCTTCCTGAAAAGTGACTATGGGCGTCGTGCGCGCCGCGCAGGCATTCAGCGCCAGCGTGCGACGACGCTGGATTGCCGCACCAAAGCGCCTGGCCCTTCGGGTTGGGCCGCTCAGGAAACACCCCTAAATGCGCCGCGGCGTTACACGTCTTCGTCGTGGCGCCACGACCGGCCACTCGCGCCTGGCCGCACACGATGTGCGGCTCAAACGCGGCGGCGCTCGCATGTCGCGTTGACAGGCCTTGGCTAACCGACCGCCTCGAACGATTCCGGCAGGATCTGGCCGCCGTCGATCACGAGCGTCTGGCCGGTGACATAGCCCGCCTCACGCGAGGCGAAATAGAGCGCGGCGTTGGCGATGTCCGCCACCCCGCCCAGGCGCTTGAGCGGGATCGCCGCGGCCATCTGGCGCAGATAGTCCTCGCCCATCGCCTCGAGGCCTTCGGTGACGATGTTGCCGGGCATGACCGCGTTGACGGTGATGCCGTACTTCGCGAGCTCGATCGCCGCGGTGCGGATGAAGCCGAGCTGACCGGCCTTGCTCGCACCGTAATGGGTCCAGCCGGGGAAACCGGTGATCGGCCCGGTGATCGACGAGGTGACGACCACGCGCCCGGCCTCGCTCTTCTTGAGCGCCGGAATCGCGGCCTGCACGCTCAGAAAGCAGCCCTTGAGGTTGGTATCGACGACCTCGTCCCACTGCGCTTCGGTCATCTGCTCCAGACTCGTATCCGGAAAGATGCCGGCATTGGCACAGAGCACGTCCAGCTCGCCGTACAGTTCGACCGCGCGATCGACCGCGGCGACAAGCTGGTCGCGGTCGGTCACGTCGGCCACCGTGGCGGCGGCGATGCCGCCCTCGGCCTGGATGGCGTCGACCGCGGCCTGGGCGCCCTCCTGCGAGCGCGCGGCGATCAGCACGCGGGCGCCGGCGGCGGCGAACCCCTGCGCGATGCCCTTGCCGATACCGCGACTGGCGCCGGTGACCAGCACCGAACGGCCTTTGATGGAGGAAATCATGGCGGACTCCGGTTGAAACGAATCGGTCAGGCGGCGGCCAGCTCGGCGCGGGCGGCCTCGATGGCGACATCCAGCCGGGCGATGACGTCCGCGGCGAGCGCCTCGTCCATCAACAGGCCGGCCTTGAACTGCAGCACCGCGGGGTTGAGCGCCGAGAAGATCGCCCAGACGCCGTGTTCGTAGAGCGCGCGGGTGACCGGCTCGGCGCCGCGCGGGTGATCGAATTCCAGGCCCATGATCAGCCCGTTCCGGCGCACGCCGGTGAAGAATCCCGCGTGCTTTTGCTGCAGCTCGGAGAGCGCGCGCTCGAAATAGTCGGACAGGGCCGCCACGTTGGCGCGGGTCTCGGGACGCTGGCTGATCTCGAGCACCTTGAGCGCGGCCGCGCAGCCGATCTCCGCGCCGCCGAAGGTCGACATATGCGCCCAGCCGTCCTCGTTGAGCCAGGGCGCGGCCTCGGCGCGGGCGAGCACCGCCGCGATCGGATAGATGCCGCCCGACAGCCCCTTGCCGGTCACCAGCAGATCCGGTTCGACGCCGTAGCCGGTGATCGCCCACATCGACCCGGTACGCATGAGCCCGGTCTGGACCTCGTCGGCGATATAGAGCGCGCCGTAGCGCTCGCACAGCGCCTTCACCGCCGCGAGATAGCCGGGCTCGGGCATGGGGAAACCGTAGGTGGCCGGAATCGTCTCCATGATCACGCAGGCCGCGTCGCCGCCCGCGAGCGCGGCCTCCATGGCCGCCAGATCGTTGAACGGCACCTGGGTGAATTCGTCCGGCGACGGCTCGCACAGAAAGATATCGGCAAAGCGCGGGGCGCCCGCCTGAACCGCCAGCCCGGTATGGCCGTGGTAGCAGTTCTCCAGCGATACGATGCGCCGACGCCTGGTGGCGTGACGCGCGGTCTTCAGCGCAATATCGATCGCCTCGCCGCCGCCGCTGGCGAAGATCGCGTAGTCCATATGCGGCGCGGTGGCGACCAGCGCTTCGGCGAGCTCGGTGCGCATCAGCGAGGGAAAGTGATGATTGCCGATATCGAAATGCTGCATGGCCTCGGTCACCGCGGCGATGACTTCCGGATTGCGGTGGCCGAGGTTGTAGACCCCGCCGTTGAGATGCATGTTGATCAGGCGCGCGCCGTCGAGATCGTCGAAGCAGTAGCCCTCGCGCGTGTCGAGCACGATATCCACACCGCGGTTCTGCCATTCCTGGGTCTTGTGCGGGTTCCACACGCGTTTGCTGCGTTCGAGAAAGGCGCGTTTGGTATCCGATGTCATGCAGTACTCCTCGGGCGGGCGCCGGTCAGGCGAGGCGGGCACGGTAGCGCTCGGCCAGCATCACCGTATCGCGCGCGAACGACTCGCCCTGTTCGATGGCCATGTCCGCGCTCGGATGGGTGGCGACCCAGCCGAGCAGGGTCATCCGGCGCATCATGATGAAGGTGGGGATCTCGGCTTCGTCGGTGGCGTCGAGCGTGCCGATCTCGCGATAGCCGCGCAGCCAGGCAGCGACGAGCGCGTCGATGTCGTCGCGGGTCTCGATGAAGCTCAGCGCGGTGGCCAGATCGTAGAGATGCCAGCCCAGACCGCAGTCGTCGAAATCGATGATATGGGTGGTGTCGCCGTCGACGAGCAGATTGGCAAGGCGCAGATCGGCGTGGATCAGGCCGAAGCGCTGCGGCGCGGTGCCGTAGCCGGCCAGCCGTTCGCGGATGCAGGCGGCGGTGGCCTCCAGCACGGCGCGATCCGCCGCGTCGAGCCCGGGCGCCTGCTGCCAGTGGCCGAGATGCGAGCGCGTGCCCAGACAGCCGTCGAAATCCCAGACCAGACGCTCGAAGAAGTCCGGCCGCTGCCAGTGCGCCGCATGCGCGTGCAGCCGCGCGGTCAGGCGCCCGAGCTGCTCGAACGGGCCGGCCAGCGCGCTCTCGTCGGGCTCGGCGCCGGGAATGAAATGAAACAGATCGACGAAACGCGACTCGGCCAGTGCCGGCGTGTCCACGCACTGCACGAAGCCACCGTCGGCACCGGCGATCGCCTGCGGCGTGTCGATGCCGGCCTCCGCGCGCAGTGCCGCCATCCAGGCCAGTTCGGTCTCGATGCCGGCACGCGAGTGATAGCCGGTGCGGTGCACCCGCAGCGCGGCCGGAGCCTCCAGCGTGGGCGCATCCACACGATAGGTGGCGTTCTCCGACAGGCTGAGTAGCCGAAGCGCGCTGTCGGCCGGCAGATTCCAGCGGGCCAGCGCGCGCCGTGCCACATCATCGAGATGGGCGCGTTGCGCCGCCGCGTCCAACTGATCGAAGGCGCGATCGGCCGCCGGCGCCGGAAGATCGCCTCGGGATCGGGTGACGTTGCTCGGCTGCTTCATGACACGTCCTTGATAGCAGATCGACATGGCGATCGCCACATTCATGGGCCTTTAAAATTACCAAGCAATCGACATGCCAGAGCATCGTCATGCCATATCCCCATGTTTTATCGATAATCAGGGCGCCGGCGACGGGCGCCGTCTTTGCACTCTCGTGTGACTCACACCACATTAGAGTGCGCGATTCGGTCTATTATGTGGCAAGAACCACAGTCGTTAGCCCCGGGCCCTGCGCATGAGCACGACCGAATCACGCGAACGCACGCCCCGAGCCCGGCGCCGGGCGGATATCCGGGCGCTGCTGGCTTCGCAGCCGATGGTACGAATCGGCGCCCTGGCCGCGCGCTTTCACGTGTCCGCCGAAACCATTCGCCGCGATATCGACGCCATGGCCGCCGAGGGCCTGCTCGCGCGCACCTACGGCGGCGCCGCCGCCCTGCATACCGCGCGGGAGCCGAGCCTGGGCCAGCGCAGCGAGCTCAACGGGGACGCACGCCGACGCATGGCCGCCCGGGCGGCGGCCCGCGTCCACGACGGCGAGGTGCTGATGATGGATGCGAGCGCGACCTGTCTGCATCTGGCGCACCGGCTGGTGGTGGAACGCCGCCGGCTGACGATCATCACCAACAGCGCCACCATGGCCCAGTCGCTGGCCGCGAACCCGGGTTTCGAGATCCTGCTCGCACCCGGACGTTTCGATGCGCGTGAAAACGCCGGCTACGGCGCGCTCTGCACCGCATTCGTGGCCCGATTCAACGCCGACCACTGCTTTTCGAGCTGCGGCGCGCTGACCGCGGACGGGCCGACCGAGGTCGGCAGCGATCTCGCGGCGGTAAAACGGATGATGATCGAACGCGCCCAGCGCACCACCCTGCTCGTCGATCAGGCCAAGTTCGGCCCCGACAAGCTCGAATGCGTATGCGCGCTGACCGCGATCGACACGGTGATCTGCGATCAAGCCCCACCGGCATCGCTCGCCGAGGCGTTGCACGGCGCGGGCGTGGCGCTGCATATCGCAGACTAGTGGCCGTCGATCCGAGGCGTCCATCATGCCTCGGCGCGGCGCCGGGCAGCGGCGCCCGAACGCGTTTAGCGACGGCATGGTCCCGGCCGAGCGGCGTCCCGCTGCGCTCGGCTCGGCCAAAGGCCCGAGGCACCGAGGCACCGAGGCGCCGCATCGGCGCAGGGGCGAACGTCCTTTCCCGAGACGCACTTCGCCGGGCGCGCAACGATAAGCGGGGGCGCCCAGCGGCGCGCCAGCCGGGCTGGATCGCATCGGGCGATTGATTCCCGTCTCGATGATTGCCGGTACGAGGCGTCCGGCGCCCGCCGACCACCCGGCTCGACATCGGCGACGATCGTTATCCGGCCGACGGGCGCTTGAACGGCCCGCGGCGGCGTCTCCTCCTGCTAGATCTTGACGTCGAAACCCTCGAACTGCGGCGGGCCGAGGTAGATGTCCTTGCGCGCGCCGGCGTTGGCGTGCGCCTTGCGAAACGCCTCGGACTGCGTCCAGGCCTCGAAGGCCGCGCGCGATTCCCATTCGGAATGCGAGGCGAACAGCGTGTGCTCGTCGGTGGTCGCCCCCTGGAGCAGGTTGAACTGCCGAAAGCCGGGCACGTCCTGCAGATGGGTGTCGCGCTCGCGCCAGATGGCGAGAAATTCCTCCTCGCAGCCGGGCTTGATCCGGAAACGGTTCATGGCGATGAACATGGCGTTCTCTCGTGGCGAAATACGGCGCCCGAGTATACGCATGCGCCCGCCGGTCGATGGCGGGCATTGGCTGCGCAATACAGCTAGACTATGCCGCCTTGTATCGCCCGCCCACGGCCCGCCGGGAGCTGACGTGCTGATTCGGATTCTGGAGATCACGGTGCCGGTGTTCGGCATCATCGCCCTGGCCTACGCCTACGGGCGCAAGCGCCCGACCGATCTGCGCGACGCCAATCGCCTGAACATCATCATCTTCACGCCGGCGCTGATCTTCCACGCGCTCACCGAACGCTCGGCCGGCGGCGACGATTTCGTGATCGCGGCGGTCGGCGCGGCGGTGATCGTGCTCGGCTCCGGACTGCTCGCCTGGATCTGGGTCCGCGCGACCGGGCGCGACCCGGCGATCTATATCGGCCCCGCGATGTTCAACAACTGCGGCAATCTGGGCCTGCCGCTGGCGATTCTCGCCTTCGGCGAGGACGCTCTGCCGCTGGCGGTGGTTCTGCTGGTCACCGAGAACCTGCTGCAGTTCACCCTCGGGCTGTGGCTGCTGGGCGATGCCATCCGCTTGCGACGCCTGCTCACCAATCCGATGCTGGTCGCCACCTTCGCGGGGGTACTTTTCATGGTCATGGACTGGCATGCGCCGGCGATGATCGAGCCGGGTATTCGCATGCTCGGCGAGATCTCGATTCCGCTGATGCTGGTCGCCCTCGGGGTGCGTCTGGCCGACGGCGCACCGGGCCAGTGGACGGCCGGCCTCTGGGGCGGCCTGGCCTGCCCGGTGACCGGTCTGCTCGTGGCCGTGCCGTGGGTGTGGATCACCCAGCCAGAGCCGCCGCTGGCGGCCCTGCTGATCGTGTTCGGCGCGCTGCCGCCGGCGGTGCTCAACTACATGCTCGCCGAGCAGTTCGAGATCGCCCCGCAGCAGGTCGCGGCGATCGTGGCGGTCGGCCACGTGGTCGCGCTGGCGGTTATACCGCTGGCGCTGTACTGGGTGCTCTAGGGTCTATCAGCACTTCAGGCGAGGCCGAACCACGCTCTGTGG
Source organism: Salinisphaera orenii subsp. orenii MK-B5 (assembly GCF_003788635.1). GTDB lineage: Bacteria > Pseudomonadota > Gammaproteobacteria > Nevskiales > Salinisphaeraceae > Salinisphaera > Salinisphaera orenii. The sequence goes on along the minus strand of NZ_AYKH01000040.1, from coordinate 73,612 downwards.
TGCGCGTCGTGCGCGCCGCGCAGTCATCCTGGACCAGCTGCGCGACCACACTGAATTACCGCGCCACAGCGCTTGGCCTGAAGGGTTGGGCCGCACAGCCCGCGCTGCGGCGTTGTAAGTATGGATCATGGCGCGCCACGATCGACGACTCGTGCCTTGCCATACACGATGTGCGGTCTCCACGCGGCGTTCACATGGCGTGTTAACAGAGCCGCCTCGCCTCGACCCAGCAACGCAGGAAACGCCATGCCGTTCGCCGATATCGCGAGCATGGCGGCAAGAGCCGCGCGCCTGCCAAAGGCCGTGACCGACGGCATGAGCACCGCAGTCGTCGAGACCGGATGACCCGGCCGACGATCGCTATCTGCTGGTTCGGTGATCGCCGCTGCACGCTTTGGTATTGCAGACGTGCTAAGACGGCCGGGTGATGATGTCGCTGATCATGCGCGGCGGCAGGACCGATACCCAGACGCAGGCATTGCACGCGAGGTATACCGGGCATCGCGCAGGCCCACCCCGGCATCGACCCGGCGAACGTGATGATCACGATCACTGAGAACCGGAATATCGACGAGCGTTCGACGACGGCTGGAGTCGCCTCATCGCTCCTTGATCAATCGCCGGCCATGAAAAAGCGCCGACGGGCTACAACCCGCCGGCGCGCCATAGACCTAACGCGTGCGTCGAATCAGGCGCTGGCCTGCTCGCTCAGGGTTGGATAGTCGGTATAGCCTTTCTCGTCGCCGCCGTAGTAGGTGGCCGCATCCGGCTCGTTGAGCTCGGCGCCGACACGAAAACGCTCGACCAAATCCGGGTTGGCGATATACGGCCGGCCGAAGGCCGCGCCGTCGCCGAGGCCCTTCTCGATCAGCGCTTCGGTGCGCTCTGCGGTGTAGTGGCCACAGAAGACCAGCGCGCCGCTGGCGAAACGTTCGCGCGTGGCCTGGCGGAACTCGTCGGTGAGCTTGATATCGCCGCCGGCCCAGTCGGGCTCGTTGATATGCAGATAGGCCAGGCCGCGTTTATCGAGCTGCTCGGCCATGTAGAAGGCCATCGCCTTGGGCTCGTCGTCGGTCAGGCCGAAGATCTCGATGAACGGCGACATGCGGATGCCGACACGATCGGCGCCCATGACCTCGACCACGGCATCGACGACTTCCAGCGGCAGGCGGGCGCGGTTCTCGATCGAGCCACCGTAGGCGTCGGTGCGCTTGTTGGAACCCGTGGCCATGAACTGCTGCAGCAGATAGGCGTTGGCCGCGTGCACTTCCACCATGTCGAAGCCGGCGCGCTTGGCGCGCTGCGCAGCCTGGCGGTATTCCTCGATGACCTCGGGAATCTCCTTGGTCTCGAGCGCACGCGGCGTGGCCGAGTCCTGCAGGCCTTCGCTGCCGTCCTCGAACTGAACATAGGACTGGGCGCCTTCGCCGCGGATCGCGCTGGGCGCGACCGGCTTGCGCCCGTCCGGGTGCACCATTTCGTGGCCCACGCGGCCGACGTGCCAGAGCTGCAGCGCCATGCGGCCGCCGGCGTCGTGCACGGCGTCGACCACGCCCTTCCAGCCGGCTTCCTGTTCGTCGGTGAACATGCTCGGCGTGAAGACATAGCCGCGCGCGGATTCGGAGATGTTGGTCGCCTCCGAGATGATCATGCCGGCGCCGGCACGCTGGGCATAGTATTCGCGCTGCATCGCGCCGGGGATCTGATCCCGACAGCGGGCCCGCGTGAGCGGGGCCATGAGCACGCGGTTGGGCAACTCGAGCGCGCCGAAGCGCAGCGGGGAAAGCAGTCGATCGAAAGCCATGAGGTCTCCTGAAGCCGTGGTCGTCTGATGGCCGGGAGATGGCGTTTGATTGTGCAAAATCAAGTCGTCGATGCCGGACACGAGAAAGCCCCGCCGAACGCTCGACGGGGCCGCGGTCACGCGTCGGCGGCCGGCGTGGGCCGCCGCGAGGGCGTATCAGCCCTCCTTGACCGTGAGCGTGCCCTTCATGCCGGCCGCGAGGTGGCCGGGGAAGGTGCAGATGTATTCATAGTCGCCCGGCTCTTCCGGCGCGGTGAAGGTCACCTCGTCGGTCTCGCCGCCCGCCACGAGGCCGGTATGCGCCAGAATCTGGTCGCTCATGTCCTTGGGGACATAGTCGTTGTCCTTGGCCTGGGCCGCGGCTTCATCAACCGCCTGCGCATCGGCGTCTGCTGCGAGCAGGATCCAGTTATGGGCCATGGCCGATTCCGGCAGATCGGTCGTGTTGGTCAGCTTGATCGTGACCTCTTCGCCGGGTTTGACGGTGATGTTCTCCTTGCTGAACTTCAGGCTGTTCATGCCCTCGATCTCGACCGTCTTCGCCTGCGCGGCGAACGCCGAGACGGACAGTACGGCGAACATCACGAGCGCCAGGGTCTTCTTCAACATGCGGATCTCCTTGCTTCGTTGTCGTTGCACCATGCAGCGAAAACGGACGTTTTGCAACACCGTTTGATCGCGAGGCGCATCGGGCCTGTGAGCCTACCCATTACGGCTTCGGCCCACATTCCGATGCTCGCCGTCGCCGGCTGAACGTAACCTGACGACGCCGGCGGTGCTCAGAGCTGCACGACCTGGCGGATGGCCTCGCCCGCGGCCAGCCGCTCGAAGCCGGTGTTGATTTCGTCCAGCGACAGCCGATGCGTCAGCAGCCGATCCACCGGCAGGCGGCCGGCCTGATACAGAGCAATGTATTCGGGGATGTCGAGCCTGGGCACATGACCGCCAAGATAGGAGCCCATGAGTGTGCGCTCCTGCGCCACCAGCTGGAGCGCGGGCAGCTGCATGCGGGCATCCGGGTGCTGCAGCCCCGCGGTGACGGTGGTGCCGCCCTTGGCGGTCGCGGCGTAGGCGAACTCCAGTGCCGCCTGCGCGCCGGCGAATTCGGCGGCGATGTCGACGCCACCGCCGGTCAGGTCCCGGATCTGTTCGAGCGCGGTGTCGTCCCTGGTGTTGACGGTCGCGGTCGCACCCAACGCTCTGGCCTGGCCCAGCTTGTCGTCGTCGATGTCGGCGGCGATGACCTGCGCCGCGCCGCCGGCGATCGCCCCCAGAACGCCGGACAGGCCGACGCCGCCGAGCCCGACGACGAGCACGGTCTGGCCGAGCCGCAGGCCCGCGGTGTGGATGAGGGCCCCGACACCGGTGAGCACGGCGCAGCCGAACACCGCGGCGATGTCGTAGTCGAGGGTCGGGTCCACCTTGACCAGCGACTCGCGCGCGACGACCGCATACTCGGCGAAGCCGGAGATGCCCAGATGATGATGCACGTCCCGGCCGTCCTCGCTCAGCCGGCGGCTGCCGGAGAGCAGGGTGCCGGCATTGTTGGCCTCGGCCCCGGGGGTGCACAGCGCCGCCCGGCCGTCGGCGCAGTACGCGCAGTGACCGCAGCTGGGCACGAACGAGCACACGACGTGATCGCCGACCGCGAAGTCGGTCACGCCCGGGCCCACCTCGACGATCTCCCCGGCGGCCTCGTGGCCGAGGACCATCGGCACCGGGCGCGGGCGGTTGCCGTCGATGGTCGACAGATCAGAGTGACACAAGCCCGCCGCGTGCACCTTGAGCAACACCTCGCCGGCCTGCGGCCCACCGAGCTCGAAGGTCTCGATGGTCAACGGCCGGGACTGGTCGTAGGGACGGGGCGGGGCCATTTCGCGCAGTACGGCGGCTCGAGTCTGCATGCAATCTCCTGGACGACGGAACAACGACGGTGCGCCGGGCACGACCCGGCGCACGGTTAATCTATCATTCGTATACGCCGCGTTCGTCCTTCGCGGGTCGCCGCGGGCTCATGCACAATGACGCGCCTCGCCCGCCATCCCACGCCATCATGAGCCCCACCCCGCACGCCCATCGCATCGACATCGCCGGCCTGACCCGCGACCTGCCGCTGTTCGAGGTCGCCCCCGGCACCCGCATCGCGGTGCTCAACGTCCTCGGCGATACGTCGCTGATCACGGCCGCCGCCGATGCGCTGTCCGAGCGGCTCGCGGCGATCGACTACGACGTGCTCGTGACCGCCGAGGCCAAGTCGATCCCGCTGATCCATGCACTCTCCGTGGCGACCGGCATGCCCTACGTGGTGCTGCGCAAGAACTACAAGCCGTACATGGGCGACGCGCTCCAGGCCGAGACCCGGTCGATCACCACAGGCACGACGCAGACGCTGTTTCTGGACGGCAAGGATCGCGCGCGGGTCACCGGGGCGCGGGTCGTTCTGGTGGACGACGTCATCAGCTCCGGCTCCACGCTCGAAGCCATGCGCGCGATCGTGCAGCGCGCCGACGCCCGGATCGCAGCCGAGGCGGCGATCCTGACCGAGGGCGAGCGCGGCAACTGGCAGGACGTGATCGCCCTCGGTCATCTGCCGGTGTTCACCGACTCGGGTTGAAGCCTAGCCGCGAATGACCATGAGGATCCCCGCACCGTAGAGCCCGAACAGCGTGGCGCTCTCGAAGCCGATGTTGCCGATACCCTGCTTCTGGCGCCGAATGAGGCCCAGCAGCAGCACCGCCGTCATCGCCACCGACAACGCCACCCACAGCAGGGTGTCGCCGGAGACCGCGTGGTAGATCGAGCCGTCGCGATAGGCGATGTCGGAGCTGGCGGCGAACAGACAGTCGAAGGCATTGCCGCCGATGATGCCGCCGACGGCCAGCTGCAGCGCGCCGCGGCGAACCGCCGCGATCGAGGTGACCAGCTCCGGCAGCGAAGTCGAGATCGCCGTGAGCACCACACCGACCGCGGTATCGCTCATGCCTGTCGCATTGCCCAGGCGCGACGCCACGCCTTCCAGCACGTAGCCGGTCAAGCCCAGGATCGCCGCCAGCACGAAGAAACCGCCCCACAGGCGCACCAGCGACATCGCCTTGTTGTTCTCCTCCGGGCTGTCGGTGCGCGTTTCATGCGTGCGCCGCGGCGTCCACATCGGCGCGGCCTCCGCGTTGCGTACGAGCTGCAGCCCGAAGACGTAGGCCACGAACAGGATCGGCGTGATCGGATGCACGCCGAACCAGTGGACATCCGGGCTGTAGGCGCCGATCAGCAGTAGCGACAGCAGGCCGAGCAGGAGTGCCGCCTGCGCCAGATTGGCGATCGAGGCGGCGGCGTGTTCGAGATTCGCCCGCCGGTAGACCACATCGGCCATGGCCAGAAACACCGTCTGCGCGGCGATGCCGCCGAGCGCGTTGCTCATCGCCAGCTCGGGCTGGTCGCCGGCGGCCGCGGTGATCGACAGCACGATGCCCGACAACGACGTCGCCGCGCCTAGCAGCACCGCACCGGTCACGGCCTCGCCCAGCCCCGTCCGGTCGGCGAGCTCGTCCGCCACGTTGGTCAGCCGTGTGCCCACGACCGCGATGACGAGGGCACAGACGACGAAGGCCGCCGATACGGCCGCCAGGCCCAGGGATTCGATTCCAATCACGTGTGTCGCTTTCCAGAAGTGGTGTGGGTCATCGCCGGATCCGTCTTCTACGGAACGGCGATCCGTCGGATGCATCCTTGCGACGCATGCTGATGCGCTGGTTGATGCGGCCGATCAGCCGCCGCTGCCACCACCGCTCGGCCGCCGCGGCGCGGGCCGTGCCGGCCTGCCAGGCGTCCTGGAGCAGGAACTTGCCCGCCGCCACGGCATCGGGCGAATGCCGGCTCATCCGTTCGGCCAGTTCATGAGCCCGGGCTTCCGGCTCGTCGGCCAGATGCGTGACCAGACCGAGCCGCTGCGCCTCGCGGCCGTCGACGATCCGGGCGGACAGCGTCAATTCCTTGGCGGTGTCGATTCCCACCAATTCACGCAGCAGCACCGCGCCGCCCATGTCGGGGACCAGCCCCCAGCGCGTCTCCATGATCGACAGCCGCGCGTCGGCTCGGGCCACGCGCACGTCCGCGCCGAGTGCGAGCTGAAGACCGGCCCCGAGACAGTGGCCGCGAATGGCCGCGATCACCGGCGCGCCGATGTCGCGCCAGCCCAGGCTCCAGCGCTGGAGCCGATTGATCCGGGGCAGCCACAGCCGGGCCAGCGCGGGCACGGCGATCAGCGGCCGGGCCATGACCGAAGCGAAGTCCAGACCGGCGCAGAAGGACGGGCCGTTGCCGGCGATGACCACCGAGCGCAGGCCGCGATCGCGGCGCAGACGCGCGGCGCAGTCGGTCACGGCCGCGAGCATCGCGAGGTTCATGCCGTTGTGCTTTTCGGGGCGATTCAGCCGCACCTCGGCACGACCAGCCTCGACGCGCACACGCACCGTTTCGGATGAGGACATGGCAGGCTCGACGGCGGTCCGGCCGGCCACTTTGCCTGTTCGCGCCCGCGCCCGCCAGCGGCCGCGCTCGTGCGTCATACAATGGATCGACGGGGCGCGCCACGGGGACACCATGAACGCCGACACCACGCTGCTGATCTTTCGCAATCTGGGCGTCGCGCTCGCGATCGGCCTGATGGTGGGCCTCGAGCGCGGCTGGCAGCAGCGCGAGGCCGATGCCGGGCAGCGGGTCGCCGGCCTGCGCACGTTCGCGATCATCGGCATGGCGGGCGGCGTGACCGGCCTGCTCGCCGAGCGCATGGGCCCGCTCGTGCTGGGGTTGGGCTTGATCGCGATCGCGGCGATGCTGATCGCCGCCCACGTGATGTCCTCCCAGGATCGCGGCGAGTACGGAATCACCAGCGAGATGGCCGCGTTCACGACCTACGGTCTGGCCGCGCTGGCCACATCCGGCGCCCCGGCCGTCGCGGCGGCCGGCGCCGTGGTCACGGCCACCCTCCTCGGCCTCAAGCCGGAGCTGCATCGCTGGCTGGCGCGCCTCGACCGCGAGGAATTGCTGGCCGCGCTCAAGCTGTTGATGATGTCGGTACTGGTGCTGCCGCTGCTGCCCGACCGCGGGATGGGGCCGTGGGACACGCTCAATCCGCTTCGAATCTGGCAGCTGGTGGTGATCGTCGCCGCCATTTCCTTCGCGGGGCACTTTGCCGTGCGGCTGCTGGGCCAGGCGCGGGGCATACTGGCCACCGGCGTGTTCGGCGGGCTCGCCTCCTCGACCGCGCTGACTCTGCATTTCGCGCGCCTGTCGCGACGTACGCGCGGCCTCGACCCGCTGCTGGCGGTGGGCATCATTCTCGCCCAGGCCATGGGCATGCCCCGCATGATCGCGGTGGCGGCCGTGGCCAGTCCCGCGCTGGCGCGTCATGCCGCCGGCCCGCTGGTCGCGATGATGGCGGTGGGGCTGACCGCGGCGCTGCTGCTGCGCCTGCGGCTCGACACATCCCGGCTACGCGCCCCGCGCAAGCTGGGTACGCCGTTCCGGCTCAAAGATACGGCACGTTTCGCGGTGCTGCTGATCGTGATCACGCTGGCCAGCGCCGCCGGCCACCGCCTGATCGGCGACGCCGGAATCTACGCCATCGCCACGATCGCGGCGATGGGGGACCTGACCGCGGTCACACTGTCGGTCGCACAGCTCGGCCAGGGCGGCTTGCCGCTGGATACCGCGGTTCGGGCGCTGGTGATCGCCGCGATCAGCAGCGTGCTGTTCAAGAGTCTGCTCGCCTTCGCGCTCGGCGGCCGGCGGCTCGGTCTGCTGGTCGCCGCGAGTGCGGCCTGCGTGGCCGTGGCCGGCGGCGTCGCACTCTATGTATTGATCGCCTATCCCGCGCTCGCGAGCGGCTGAAACCCCGCGTTCAGCGCGCGGCCTGCATTCGCCGGCCGGTCAGCGCCGCGTACTCGGGCGCACTCACGAGCGCAGCCAGCGGCCGCCACTCGGTGGCGTCCGGCCGGCGGGCCTGCAGCGCCGGATCGGCGAGATCGATGTCGCGACCGGTTGCCTGCGCCAGGCGCCGTTCGATCGCTTTGACATCGACCGTGTCCGGATCGAGCCGGACCACGTCGGCATCGTCCATGTCGAGCGTGGTGTTGGAGGCCGTACCCGGCAGATAGATCGTGCCGGTGGCGAAGTCGACGGCGAAGGCGATCACGCCCGGCACGACGAAGAAGAGCAGGCCGATACCGTCGAGGACCGCAACGGCCGGATCGATGCGGCCCGCGGCCTGGCCGCGACGCTCGGGGTAGAGCACCGTGCCGCAGGCCGTGGTGCCGATGACGGTGATCACCAGCGCGGCGGCGACACCCAGACGAAGCCGATGACGGATGCGGTCGGTCATGAACACTCCTGCAGTTGTGGCGCGCCACCGCGGCGGCCTTCGGCCCCGGCCGGGCTCGCATCGCGCACACCATAACCGAGGTCCCGACAGCCGTGCCCCGCACCTCGCGTGCCGCGCTTGACAGCGGCGACCATACACCGCAGAAAGAGAGAAAAACAACGACACGGATGACTGTAACCGTGCAATCAAGGCGCGCCCATGACGCCGTCGCTCCCGCGCGCTGCGGGTCGCATCCCAGCCGCGGCTTCACACTGATCGAACTGATGATCGTGCTCGCGGTCGTGGGCATGCTGGCCGCACTCGCGATCCCCGGCTATCGCAACTACGTCACCCGCGCCCGCATCTCCGAAGGGCTCGGACTGGCCCAGCCGGTCAAGTACGCCGTGGCCGAATACTACAGCGCGCACGGACGCCTGCCGGATTCGAGCAACTGGCTGACCGTGCTCGGCATGCTGGGCATCGATGCCAGCTCGCAGTACGGCGCGGCCGAGGGCGAGTACACCCGGCGCATCTGGTTCTACAGCAACGCGGACGCCCCGGCGATCAAGATCCGCTACCGCGGCGGCGCGATCGACGACCGTCTGGTGTTTCTCGAGGCCCGCCTCAATGCCGGCGGCATCCGCTGGACCTGCAGCGCGCCGTCGAGCGAGGGTGTGCCCGAACGCTATCTGCCGGCGAGCTGCCGCTGACCGTCGCTACTCGCCCTGCTTGAAGCGGCGCAGCTGTCGACGCTGCTTCTTGTCCGGACGCGCCGTCGGTCGCGGCATCGACAGCCGCGCCGCCCGGCGCTCGGCCGACTGCGCTTCGCGCCGCTTCCGGCTGGCTTCGCTCTCGGCGTAGAGTGTTTCGGCCACCGACGCCGGTCCGCGCTGGTCGGACAGGCCGGTCACCTCCACCTCGAACGCCGTCTCGCCCTTGGTGACATCGACACGATCACCGGCGCGCACGGTCGTGCTCGCCTTCGCCCGGTGCTCGTTGATGCGCACCTTGCCGCCCTTGACCGCCTTCGCGGCCAGGGACCGGGTCTTGAAAAACCGCGCAGCCCAGAGCCACTTATCCACGCGCACGGGCGCAGCCGCTTCATCCTGCTTGCGATCGGTCTCGCTCATGGCGAGACTGTGCCACGGAATCCTGTTCAGAAGAGACCCCGTGCTCGGCCGTTTTCGCGTGCTCTACAAACTGCGCATCGACGCCGACGGCGTGCACGTGCTCGTCGGCCGGCCGCCGGCCTCGTTTCTGGCGGCCGTGCGCGACATCGCCGGCCTGCACGGCATCGACCGGGGCGAGATCGCCTGCCGCGGGCGCGGCCGCCATATGCGGCTGCGTTTTTCCGACAGTTTCCCGACCCGCGGCCGGCAGGCGATCCGCAACATGTGGTCGCCACCGACCGCGCCGGGCCCCGGCGGCGGCCGGCGCGCCAGCGGCTGAGACGCCGGTCTGAAAAGCGGTGCCAACGCGCGTATCTTGAGCGCTTCACGGGATCGGACCGAGAGGCGACGATGATCACAGTCCACCACCTCGAAGACTCGCGCTCGCAGCGCGTACTCTGGCTGCTCGAAGAACTCGGGCTCGACTACGAGATCACGCGCTATGCGCGCGATCCGAAGACGATGCTCGCGCCCGACAGCCTGAGGCGGGTGCATCCGCTGGGCAAGTCGCCGGTGATCACCGACGACAGCCACACCGTCGCGGAGACCGGACACATCGTCGACTATCTCGTGACCCACCATGGCAACGGTCGGCTCGCCCCCGAACCCGGCACGCCGGAGCGGCTGGCCTACGACTACTGGCTGCATTACGCCGAGGGCTCGGCGATGCCGCCGTTACTGCTGCACCTGGTCTTCGATACCGTCGAGCGCAAGGCGCCGTTGGTGATCAGACCGATCGCGCGGGCCATCTCCGCCAACGTGAAGAAGCAGTTCATCCGACCGCAGCTGGATCTGCATCTGGACTACATGGAGAACGAGCTACGCCAGCACGACTGGTTCGTCGGCGACGACTTCACCGCGGCCGACATCATGATGAGCTTTCCGCTGGAAGCCGCGGCAAGCCGGCGTGGCCTGGCCGAGCGCTGCCCGCGACTTGCGACCTTCCTGGAACGGATCCACGCCCGGGACGCCTACCAGCGCGCGCTCGAACGCGGCGGCCCCTACGCCTACGCCTGACATAGAAAGGCCCGCGCCGAGGCGGGCCTTTCGAATCGACGATCGTCGTCGAACGCGCTACATGGACTCTTCATCGGCGCCCGCAGCGCCGGCGGTCGCATTGGCCCGCAGACCCTCGATCGTCTTGTCCCCGATGCCGTTGACGTCATCCAGCGCATCGACCGATTCGAAATCGCCGTTTTCTTCACGATACCGGATGATCGCATCGGCCTTGCTGGGCCCGATGCCCGTGAGTTCCGTGAGCTTGTCGGCCCCCGCCGTGTTGATGTTCACCTCGGCCAGTGCGGCGCCGGCATAAATGCCGGCGAGCAGGGCCAGCGCAGTGATCAGTGCCTTCATTTTTCGTCTCCCTTTTATTGCAGGAGATGAAAGATTAGGGAGCCGGTTAAGACCGTACAAGACCGGCGGGACCAATAATTTCTTTAGGCCGAGACGATAATTTTACTTAAAAATCACAAAATAGCCTTAATTATTAAAACTGCATATTGCATCGTAAAATTACGTTTCCGCTTGGCGAACGCGCGCATCGCCGCACGGTCGGCGGAATAGCCCCAATCAGGGCAGACCCAGGCAACCCGACCACGGGCGAGCAACTCTATGTTGCTGAATACAATACCGAGATTCGGTACGCCGCTGCCCCGGGCCCAAAAACGCCCGACACTAAGACAAAAGTCTTAGAGTGAATTTCGTTGACAGTATGCGACGGGGTCGATAACTTCGTCGAAGCAAAATAAAATTTCATTTTGCTATGCAAAATACAAACACCCGCTGAGGAGATTGCGATGCGCATTCTTACTGCCCTGCTCGCGTGCTCCGCACTCGCGGTGGGCGCCACCAACGCTCACGCCGCCGAAGACGTGACGCTACCCGACACTCTCGCGATGACCGCCTACGGCACCGGCTCGGCCGGGTACACGCAGATGGTATCCATCGGCAACCTCCTGCAGAACGAGTATGGCACCTCGGTCCGCATTCTGCCCGGCGAGAACGATGTCTCACGCATGACGCCGCTGCGCGTGGGCCGCGTCCCGCTGTGCGCCTGCGGCATCGCGAGCTACTACGGATTCGAAGGCGTGATGATGTTCGCCGGCCGCGACTGGGGTCCGCAGCCGATCCGCGTGATCGCGACGTCCACCGCCAGCTTCGGGCTCGGTGTGGCGGTCGCCGGCGACGTCGATGTGGAGACGCCCGCCGACCTGGAAGGCAAGCGCGTGGCCTACATCCGCGGCGACGACGCGCTCAACAAGGGCACGGAAGCCTTTCTCGCCTTCGGCGGCCTGACCTGGGACGACGTCGAGCGCGTCAACTATCCCGGCTACGGTCGCTCGTTCGACGGCATCATCGCCAATCAGGCCGACGCCTCGTTCACCATGAGCGTAGCGCCGCCCGCCCAGCAGCTGGCTGCCAGCCCGCGCGGGATCGTCTGGCCGCGACTGGACCCCGAGAACGAGGAAGGCTGGAAGCGGCTCAAGGCCGTCGCGCCCTATTTCCAGCCCCACGAAGCCACGGCCGCCGCCGGCGACTACGGCAAGGACAACCCCTGGGTTGGCGCCAGCTACCCCTATCCGATCCTGATCGGCAACGATCGGCTCGACGATGAAACCGCGCGCAGCCTGATCAAGGTGCTGATCGAGGACTTCGACAAGTACAAGGACGCCGCACCGGGCAACGCCGGCTATGCGCTGGACAACCAGAACATGGAATGGGTGATCCCCTTCCACGATGCGGTGGTCGAGTACTACAAGGAGATCGGCCACTGGACCGACGAGATGCAGCAGCACCAGGACATGCTGGTCAAGCGCCAGAACGTGCTGATGGACGCCTGGAAGGAATACAAGGCCGGCGACACGCCGAGCGACGACGAGGCGTTCAAGCAAGGCTGGATGGAAGCACGCGCCGAGGCCCTGAAGGCCGAGGACATGGACGTGGTCTTCGAATAGCCATCACCACCGGCGGTCCAGAGCGCACGGCGCGTTACGCGCGCCGTGCGCGTTTCGTTTCTGACCGCGGCCCGCGGGCCGCCCCACCCCTGACAGGTTGTCCATGACTACGAATGCGCCCGTTGAGGAACGCGACAAGGCCGAGGTATCCGGCATACGACCGCTGGCCGGTGCCTGGGCCTGGCTGCCGCGGCTGGCCGCCCTGGCGCTCACCTTGATCACGCTCGACTATCTGCTGAACCTCGGCTTCCTGTCGGTGATCACCTCCGTGGAGAGCCAGTTCTTCTATACGGTGGTCGCCCTCATGCTGCCGCTGGCCTATGTGCTCTGGCCCGCATGGGGGGCCACCGAGCGCACGAGCCCGCCGTGGTACGACGTGATTCTGTTTCTCGTGGCGGTGGGTACCTGCGGCTTCTTCGTCTACCACGCGACCGCGATCGTGGACTACGGCTGGGAATATGCCGCCCCCGGCTATGCCACCGTCATGAGCTTCGTGTTCTGGGCGGTGGTGCTCGAGGCCACCCGGCGCGCCGGCGGTCTGCCGATCGCGATCATCGTCGGCCTGGCCAGCATCTATCCGATCTTCGCCGACATGATGCCCGGGCCGATCCAGGGCTTCCCGTCGAGCTGGAGCCAGACCGCCATCTACCACGCCATGAGCCGCGAGAGCATCATGGGCATCCCGCTACAGGCGTTCGCCAACCTGGTGATCGGCTTTCTGCTGTTCGGCGTGGCGCTGCAGAAGACCGGCGGCGGCAAGTTCTTCATCAACCTGGCCTTCGCCCTGCTCGGCCACGTTCGCGGCGGGCCGGCCAAGGTATCGATCTTCTCCAGCGGCCTGATGGGCTCGATGAGCGGCAGCGTGATCACCAACGTGCTCACCACCGGCGTGCTCTCCATCCCGGCGATGCGGCGTGTCGGCATCGGCAAGTCCTATGCCGCCGGCGTCGAGGCCTGTGCGTCGACCGGCGGCGTGCTCATGCCGCCGGTGATGGGCGCGACGGCCTTCATCATGGCCAGCTTTCTCAACATCCCCTACAGCGAGATCGCGCTCGCGGCCGTGGTGCCGTCGGTGCTGTATTTCGCCGGCCTGTTCATCCAGATCGACGCCTATGCCGCGCGTCACGACCTGCGCGGGCTGCCTCAGGAGGATCTGCCATCCCTCAAGCAGACGCTCAAGGAAGGCTGGTACTTCATCTTCGTGTTCGTCCTGCTGATCTGGATGCTGTTCGTGCTGCGCCGGGAGGCGATCGCCCCGTTCTACGCGATCGCCCTGCTGCTGATCATCAACCAGGTGCTGCCGTATCAGCGCTGGGGCTGGGCCGAGGTCAAGGATTTCTTCTTCGCCTCCGCCAAGCTGTTCTCGGAGCTGATCTCCATACTCTGCGGCGTGGGCCTGCTGATCGGTGCCCTGTCGGTGACCGGCCTGTCCGGCACAATCGCCAACGATCTGATCTATCTGGCCGGCGGCAGTACGCTGGTGCTCCTCCTGATGGGTGCAGCCACGAGCTTCGTGCTCGGCATCGGCATGACGGTGACCGCTGCCTACATCTTCCTCGCCGTGGCGCTGGCACCGGCGCTGATCAACGGCGGCGGCCTGAACGCGCTCTCGGTGCATCTGTTCATCCTCTACTGGGGCATGCTCAGCTACATCACGCCGCCGGTCGCCCTCGGCGCCTTCGCAGCGGCCACCGTGGCCGGCGCACGGCCCATGGCCACCGGCTTTCAGGCCATGCGCCTGGGCAGCGTGATCTACTTCATCCCCTTCCTGTTCGTGCTCAACCCGGCGCTGATCCTCCAGGGCAGCCCGGTCGAGATCGCGATCATCTTCACCGAGGCCATGATCGGCGTGCTGCTCATCGCGGGTTCCATGCAGGGCTATCTGCCGGGGATCGGCAACCTCTGTCTCAACCGCGTGCTGGAGTGGCCGATCCGGCTGGGCCTGATCGTGGCCGGACTCGCGCTGGCGATCCCCGGCGGCGGCCCGGTGCCGCTGGCCCAGACCCAGCTCTGGAGCATCGCAGCCGTGCTCGGTCTGCCGGCGCTGGCGTTCGTGGTCTGGTCCAACCGCGGCCGTCGTGCCGGCGCGGCCGCCTAGGCGGGAGCCACCTCAGTCGGCGTCGTCGACGTATTCCGCGTCGACGATCTCCCAGCGTCGTTCCAGACCGCTGCTGGCGTCGCAGCCCAGCGGCGCCGGATCGGCGCCGGGGGCCAGCCGCTTGACGCTCTCGCCCTGGCTGCGGGTCTGGCCCAGATAGCTGACCAGGGTGACGCGGATGACGCGCTGCGGATGCGTGTTCGCGATGCGCCGAAGCTCGGCGCGGTGATACATGCACTCGCTGGCGAACTGATTGCTGAATTCGAGATGGTCGCGCGCCGCGTCGCCGCCGGACTCGCGGCGGCCGGAGGCCTCGGGCCCCTCGGCGTTCTCCCCGCCGCCCACCTGGCTGCCGGTCTTCGAATCCGCGGTCGCTTCCGCGCCACTCACGATCGGCGCCGCGCCCGCGATGGCGAGGGCCAGAGTACCCAAGAGACAGCCGCGAACGACGCGCCTACCGCCGTCCAGGCGCCCGGCCATCGCCGGGCGGCCCGTCACTCGCCTGCATCGCATAGACCCTCCACGTGCACGGCCGCGCTCGCGGCGAGTGCATCCAGGGCGTAACCGCCCTCCAGTGTGCTCACCACGCGTCCGTCGCAGTGGCGATCGGCCGCTTCACAGATGCGTTCGGTCACCCAGGCGAAATCCTCGGCCTCGAGCTGCAGGTCGGCCAGCGGGTCCGAGCGGTGGGCATCGAAACCCGCCGACACGAAGATCATCTCGGGGCGGAAGGCATCCAGCGCCGGCAGCCAGTCGCGCTCGATCGCCCGCCGGAACACCTGACCGCCGGTCCCGGGGCGCAGCGGCGTCTTGATGAGGCGCCCGGGAATCGAGGTGTCCGAGGTGAACGGAAACAGCGGATTCTGGTAGCTCGAGCAGAACAGCACCCGCGGCTCGTCGGTGAACACGTCTTCGGTGCCGTTGCCGTGGTGGACATCGAAATCCAGAATCGCCACGCGCGACAGACCGTGCACCGCCAGCGCATGGGCCGCGCCCACCGCAATGCTGTCGAACAGGCAGAAGCCCATCGCCCGGTCGCGCTCGGCGTGGTGGCCGGGCGGGCGAACCGCACAGAAGGCATTGGCGACCTCGCCCGCCATGACGGCGTCGGCGGCATCGATCACCGCACCGGCCGCGTGCCGGGCCGCCGACAGGCTGTAGGCGTTCATGGCGGTATCGCCGTCGAGTCGACGCATACCACTGTCCGGAGCAGCCGCGACGATACCGTCCACGTAAGCGTCCGTATGAACGCGGCGGATGGCCTCGAACGGCGCCGGTTCGGGCACGCGCCGCTGCACCCGTTGATCGACGCCGACGACACCGAGACCCTTCTCGACGGCCTCGAGCCGGCCGGGCGATTCCGGATGCCCGCCGCCCATGTCGTGGCGGGCGCAGTCCTCGTGACTGAAATACGCGGTGGTCATGCAGCAGAGTCCGATGGGGCGAGGCCGGCGACGGGCGCCGACCTCGCGGATAACATTCGTTGCATCGAACACTACGGCCTGCGGGATTGCAACACTCGGCCCGTGTCGAGCCCGACAACGCCGCTTTCCCGGTCATCGACAAAAAAAAAAGCGCCGCCCCGGAACGAGGCGACGCCCTTGCGCACTAGCGCACGCCAGCGATCAACGCGCCGCCACGATCCGATCGACCGGATTCTGCTCACCGGCATCGCGGCCATAGAGTTCCGCGTAATTGGCCTGCATCCAGGCGCCCAGATCGCTCGCATCGTCCTCGCCGAGCAGGGCCGCGAGCGAATCGATGTTCTCGCCGCCACCGGTGGCGGCTTCGCGCTTGAGCGCCACCGCCTGGGTGTCGGCGAAATCGTGGGCCTGGGCGAAGTCGTCGTCGTCCACGTTCTTGCCCACGATGTAGGCGGTGGTGCCGGCCGTGCTGGCCGTGGTGATGAGATCATCGTTATCGGCGAACGCCCCGCTCGAGAGGCAGAGGCCGACCAGGGCGGCACCAGCGATCGTGACGCGGCGGGTCTGGCGAATCATGGGATATGTCATCGGGTTGGTCCTTGTACGTTGGCTTGACGCGCCCGCGAAGGTCGACTCGGGCGCGATGCACGAGATTCAAGTGTCGCCCACGCGGATGAATCGATGCTGAATCATCGGCCGGGCCCTCAGCCTCACTGATAGATCCGGCTGCCGCCCTCGCGGAACTCCTCGGCCTTTTCCTCCATGCCCGCCTCGATCGCGTCCTCGACGGTGTGGATCCCGCGATCGTGGGCGAACTCGCGCACTTCCTGAGAGATGCGCATGGAACAGAACTTGGGCCCGCACATGCTGCAGAAGTGGGCGACCTTGGCGCTGTCCTTGGGCAGGGTCTCGTCGTGGAAGCCGCGCGCCTTCATGGGGTCGAGGCCGAGGTTGAACTGGTCTTCCCAGCGGAACTCGAAGCGCGCCTTGGACAAGGCGTTGTCGCGGATCTGTGCGCCGGGATGGCCCTTGGCCAGATCGGCCGCGTGCGCGGCGATCTTGTAGGTGATGATGCCCTCGCGCACGTCGTCCTTGTTGGGCAGGCCGAGATGCTCCTTGGGCGTGACATAACAGAGCATGGCGGTGCCATACCAGCCGATCTGGGCCGCGCCGATGCCGGAGGTGATGTGGTCGTAGCCGGGCGCGATATCGGTGGTCAGCGGGCCCAGCGTATAGAACGGCGCTTCGTGACAATCTTCCAGCTCGGCTTCCATGTTCTCCTTGATGCGCTGCATCGGCACATGGCCGGGCCCCTCGATCATCACCTGCACATCGTGTGCCCAGGCGATCTTGGTGAGCTCGCCTAGGGTGCGCAGCTCGGCCATCTGGGCTTCGTCGTTGGCATCGGCGATACAGCCCGGGCGCAGCCCGTCGCCCAGCGAAAAGGCCACGTCGTAGGCCTTCATGATCTCGCAGATATCCTCGAAATGGGTATAGAGGAAAGACTCGGTGTGATGCGCCAGACACCACTTGGCCATGATCGAGCCGCCGCGGGAGACGATGCCGGTGATGCGGTTCACGGTCATCGGCACGTACGGCAGGCGCACGCCGGCATGGATCGTGAAATAGTCCACGCCCTGCTCGGCCTGTTCGATCAGCGTGTCGCGAAACATCTCCCAGGTGAGGTCCTCGGCCTTGCCGTCGACCTTTTCCAGCGCCTGGTAGATCGGCACCGTGCCCACCGGCACCGGCGCGTTGCGGATGATCCACTCGCGGGTCTCGTGGATATGCTTGCCTGTACTGAGATCCATGATCGTGTCGCCGCCCCAGCGCGCCGCCCAGACCATCTTCTCGACCTCCTCGGCGATCGAGGACGTCACCGCCGAGGTGCCCATATTGGCGTTGATCTTCACCCGGAAATTACGGCCGATGATCATCGGCTCGGATTCCGGGTGATTGACGTTATTGGGGATGATCGCGCGCCCGGCGGCGATCTCGTCACGCACGAATTCGGGCGTCACGCGCTCGGGAATGTTCGCGCCGAAGCCTTCGCCGGGGTGACGGCGCAACAGGCGCGAATCGCGGATCTCGTCGATCCGCGCGTTCTCGCGAATGGCGACGAACTCCATCTCCGGGGTGACGATGCCCTGGCGGGCATAGTGCATCTGGCTGAGGTTGGCCCCGGCCTTGGCACGCAGCGGCTTGGGCGGCTCGGGAAAACGCAGATGGGTCAGCGCGTTGTCGGCATGGCGTTCGCGCCCGAACTCGGACGAGAAATCGGCCAGCCGCTCGGTATCGCCGCGCTCGGCGATCCAGGCCGCGCGCAGCGCCGGCAGGCCCGCCCGCAGGTCGATGGCCGCGGCCGGGTCGGTATACGGCCCGGAACAGTCGTAGATCGTGATCGGCGGGTTCTTCTCCACGCCGAAGGTCGCCGGCGTGTTGCTCTGGGCGACTTCTCGCATGGGTACGCGAATATCGTCGCGCGATCCCCCCACGTGAATCTTGGAGGAATTGGGAAACGGCTCGCGCATCTCGTCGGCCAGACGCGCTGACACCGCAAGATCCTTGGGCACGGCACTCATAGCAGCCCTCGCATGCAGGGAAGATAGTCGAGCAATCTAACAACGCCCCGGTTGCAATACAAAGCGGCAATGCGCGACGCGCCACCGCGCCGCACGTCCTGCTAGGCGTCGGTAATCAGGCTTTCGCTGTCGACGACCCCCGCCCCCGCGGCGCGCATGGCCTCGATCGCGGCGTCGGTATCGCCGGCCTGCATATCGACGCCGCGGGTGCCGTCGCGCACGAGCGTCACGCCGAAGCCTTCGGCCAGCGCATCCATGACGGTGAATTTCACACAGACATCCGCGGCCAGCCCGACTACCACCACGTGCTCGACGCCCCGGGCGTGCAGATGCCCGGTCAGGCCGGTGGCCTGGCGGTGGCCGTTGTCGTGGAAGGCGGAATAGCTGTCGATGCGAGGGTCGGTACCTTTCCGGACGACGTGGTCGATGCCGGCCACGTCGAGCGCCGAGGCGAAGCTCGCCCCGGACGAACCCTGCACGCAGTGCACCGGCCACAGGATCTGCTCCAGACCGTCGAGTTCGGTGACCTGAAAGGGATCGAAGCCGGCGTGCTCGGCGGCGAAGGACAGATGATGCGGCGGATGCCAGTCCTGGCTGGCGACCACGTGCTCGAAACACGGCATCAGCCGATTGGCCACCGGCACCACGGCGTCGCCGTCGGCGACGGCCAGCGCGCCGCCGGGCAGGAAATCGTTCTGGATGTCGACCAGCAGCAGTGCCTTCATGTCAGACCTCCCGCGCTTCGGACTCGGGTGCTGCGGCCGCGCCGCGCTCGATGCGCTCGCGCAGCCAGGCGTGCAGCGCATTCGTGGATTCGTCGAGATAACGATCGACCAGCACCGGATAATCCGGCCGCGCGCGGAAGGCGGCGAACTCGCCACGCGCGTGCCCCCGCACCGCGGCCAGCACCGGGGCCTCGGCCACGCGCGCACCGCCCTCGAGCGCCGGCTGCAGCAGATCGCGATGCGGCGCATCGGGATCGAAGGCCCGGGCGCCGTCCGCCGTGTCCCCGGCCCAGGCCGTCTCCGGCGCGGCTTCGTCGAACAGCAGATCCGCGACCGGCGCGCCCTCCTCGTCGAGAAAACGGCGCACCTGGTGCACGCCGGGCCGGGTGAGCTTGCCGGGCGTATCCGACAGCTTCATGCGATAGGACCAGCGGCCGTCGTCGTTGCGGATCGCGGCGAGTTTGTAGACACCGTCCAGCGCGGCGTCCGGCTGGGCCGTGGTCAGCTGCGTGCCGACCCCCCAGAGCACGATCGGCGCGCCGCGTGCACGCAGATCGGCGATGACCCGCTCGTCGAGACTGGAACTGGCCGCGATGCGGGTCGATTCGAAACCCGCCGCATCGAGCATGCGTCGCGCGGTGCGCGAGAGTTCGGCGAGATCGCCCGAGTCCAGCCGGATGCCGGCCATCTCGTGGCCCGCGGCGCGCAGCCGGCGGCCCGCGCGGATGGCGTTTTCCACCCCCTGCACGGTGTCATAGGTGTCGACCAGGAAGATGCAGTTGTCGGGCAGCGCGTCGGCGTAGGCGTCGAAGGCGTCGATTTCGTCGTCGAAGGCCATGACCCAGCCGTGGGCGTGGGTCCCCGACACCGGGATGCCGAACAGCTGCCCGGCGAGCACGTTCGAGGTGCCCGCACAGCCGCCGATGTAGGCCGCGCGCGAGGCCGATACGCCGCCGTCGATGCCCTGGGCCTTCCGAAGTCCGAAATCCAGCACCGGGTCGTCGCCGGCGGCGTGGGCGATACGCGCGGCCTTGGTGGCGACCAGGGTCGGAAAGTTCATCAGGTTCAGCAGCACGGTCTCGAGCAGCTGCGCCTGCAGGATCGGCCCGCGCACGCGCAGCATCGGCTGGTGCGCGAACACCGCGGTGCCTTCCGGTACGGCATCGATGTCGACGCTGAAGCGCAGATCGGCCAGATAGTCGAGAAAACCGCGGGCGAACAGCGGATTGCCGGCCGTGTCCTCGAGCGTGGCGAGATAATCGATGTCGGCGGCCTCGAAGCGCATGCGCTCGACGTAGTCGAGCACCGTCTCCACGCCGCAGGCGATGGCGAAGCCGTTGTCGAACGGCGCGTCGCGAAAGAACAGATGGAAGACCGCCTCGCGCTCGTGGCCGCCGTTGTGCCAGTGCGCATAGGCCATCGTCAGTTGATAGAGATCGGTCAGCAGCGCCGGTGCGCGGCCATAGAGTTGCCCCAGGAAGGCCATAGGCTGATCGTGCACGAATGGTCCGACGACAGTGCGAGCGTTGGTGCGCGCTTTCAACTCGTGGCCGACGGGCATAGGCTCGCCGCATCGCAGGTCGCCCTTTTTCGCCCACAGCGCCGGCCGCGGCCACAATCATCGGACGTGTCGATGGCAGAACAACCCGAGCGGCCCGACCCTGCGCGCGACCGACGGCGCGCGTCGAAGCCCCGCAAACCGCCGACCTGGCGCCAGCGGATGGTCATGCGCGTGGCCGCCTGGGCCTGCATCGTCCTGGTGTGGGTGTACCGGCTGACCTGCCGCATCGAGGTCGTGCACGGCGCCGAACACGTCCGGGCCACGCTCGAGGGCGGTCGCCCGGTGGTGCCCTGCGGCTGGCACCAGCGCATCGTGCCCAGCGGGCTGTTCCTGCGCACGCTGATTCCGCGCGGTCTGCGGCTGGGTTTCCTCATCAGCCCGTCGCGCGAGGGCGAATTCCTGTCCCGGGTGGCGCTGGCCCACGGCGCGACCACCATCCGCGGCTCATCGAGCCGTACCGGCCAGGCCGCGATGCAGGCGCTGGTGCAGGCGATCGGCGAGGGTATTTCCCCGACCATGTACGGCGACGGCCCGCGGGGGCCGGCTGGCGTGTTCAAGGTCGGGGCGGCCATACTGGCGAGTCGTTCCGGCGCGCCGCTGTTTCTGGTCGGCTGCGCCGCTGATCGCTACTGGCAGTTGAAGTCCTGGGACAGCGGCCATATCCCCAAGCCGTTCGCGCGACTCACCGTCGCCGTGGGCGAACCCTGGTCGATCGGCGCGTTGACGGACGACGCGCACGCCGATCGCATCGCCCGGGAGATCGGCGAACGCCTGGACACACTCAACGAACTCGCCGAGGCGGCCCAGACAGGACACGGTTGACGCACAGGTGACAGACGACGATTCGGCAACGCCTCTTACGGGCTGGACACGCTTCTGGATGCCGCTGGCCGTGCCGCTGCTGCGGCTGGCCGCGCGCCTGCTGCGGGCGAGCTGGCGCATCGAGCACGTGGCCGGCGAGACCCACCTGTCGGCGCTACTCGACGAACAGCGGGCGTTTTTGCCCTGCTGCTGGCACCAGCGGCTGACCGGCTGCGTGAGCTATCTGCTCGAAGCCCGGGCCCGCGGGCTGCGCCCCGGCTTTCTCGTCTCGCCCTCGCGGGACGGCGAGCTCACCGCCCGTCTGGTCACCGGCCTGGGGGCGACGGTGGTGCGCGGATCGGCGACCCGCACCGGCGCGCGGGCACTTCGGGCGCTCTACGTGACCCTGCGCGAGGGTATTTCGCCGATCATCCACCCGGACGGCCCGCACGGACCGGCGAACCGGGTGAAAAGCGGCACCGTGATGCTCGCGCAGATGACACGCGCCCCGCTGCTGCCGCTGGCCTTCTCCGCCGATCGCTACTGGCAGCTGAAATCCTGGGACCGGGTCATCATCCCCAAGCCGTTCGCGCGGGTGACGCTCGTCATCGGCGCGCCGCAGTCGATCGCCCGCGGCGAGGACCTGGAAAGCCGCGCGGCCGCACTCGGCGACCAACTGGACACGCTCAGCGCCGAAGCCGATCGCATGGCGGGCGCGGACCCGATACCGGGCCGTCGCGGCCGAAAGCGCGACGAGGGCTAGGCTCTGTAGACGCTTCATACGAGCGCTTTGGTTTCCAACGGCAAACCGTGTCCCGCAAGGCGGGAGCCGCCGTCGCTGGGCGTTCCACGGCCCAGGCTCGTAACGCCGTCGGGCGCTCTAATCGCTCTTTCATGGAGGGCCGAACCCCTCGGGACAAGCGCCCGTAAAATCAACGATACGACGGCAATCCAGCATTGTAGCGCGCCGTTGCAGAATGACTGCGCGGCGCGCACTACGCCGCGTCCTGCCGCCCATGGTCGATTTTTCAGGAAGCGATTGGCGTGGACGCGTACGAAACGCCAACAGACCTGAGAAGCGCGTTTCGGCGCCGCTCAGGCCACGCGCTCGCGCTCCAGAAACGCGGCCAGATCGTTGATCGTCGGATAGTCGAACAGATCGGTCATGTCCAGCCGGTCCGGCCAGCGGGCCTCGATGCCTTCGTGGATCTGGGCCAGCTCCAGCGACGACAGGCCGATCTCGAACAGATCGTCGTCGTAGCCGATGCGCTTGTTCGGCGCGACCTCGTCGCAGATCGCCTTGAGATCCGCGGCGACGTCGCCGCCATCGCCGATTTCGTCGTCATCGGCCGCCGCGGGCTGCATCAGCGCGTCCAATTCCGCGGCCACGTCTGCGAACGCGCCGTCGGCATAATCGCGGGCGAGCAGCGATCGCTGCAGCTTGCCGCTGGTGGTCTTGGGCATGTGCGCGACCGGCAGCACGCGGGCGACCGCCAGCCCGGTGTGGTGGTTGATAACGGCCGCGATCTCGCGCGCCATCGACACGAAATCCGCGAGATGGCCGCGAAAGACCACGAACAGCACCAGTTCGTCGGCATCGCCGCCGGGCGGGCGCACGCCGGCCGCGGCGATCTTGTTGAGTTCCACGCCCGCCGCGGCCTGGGCGACGTTCTCGAGATCCTGCGGATAGTGGTTCTGGCCGTTGACGAAGATGATCTCTTTCGCCCGGCCCGTGATCAGCAGATTCCCGTCGTGGGTGAAGCCGAGATCGCCGGTGTCGAGCCAGCCGTCGCCCATCAGCGCGGCCTCGTTGGCCGCGGCGTTGCGGTGGTACCCGGCGGTGACGTTGTCGCCGCGGATCCACACCCGGCCGACGACGTCGTCAGCCAGGGCCTGGCCCTCGGCATCGGCGATGCGCAGCTGCGTGCCCGCCACCGGGCGGCCGAGATCGACCAGCTCGATGGCCTGATCGGAATCGTCGAAACGCACGGCGTCGCCCACGCCGAGCTCGCCGCGCGCCACGCGGCGCGTGCGCAGCCCGGCACCGGCCGGCGGGAAGGTCGCCGCCAGGCTGGCCTCGGCCAGCCCGTAGACCGGGAACATGGTGCCGGCCGCCAGCCCCGTCGGCGCCAGCGTGTCGAGAAACTCGCGCACCAGCGGCGCGGCGATCGGCTCGGCGCCGTTGTAGATCAGGCGCACCGCCGAGAGATCGACGTCGGGCCGGCCCCGCGCGGCGATCGCCCGCAGCGTGTGGCGATAACCGAAGTTCGGGGAGCACAGCAGCGTGGCCCGTTTCTCCGCGGCCTTGTCAAGCCACAGCAGCGGCCGGCGGGCGAACAGGTCCGTTGCCATCAGATGATGATCGAAGCCGTTGCAGACCAGCGTGAGGTGAAAGCCGATCAGGCCCATGTCGTGGGTCAGCGGCATCCAGGACACGGCCACCTCGCGCGCGCCGAAGCGCGAGCCCTCGCTGATGGCACGGATGTTGGCGAGCACGTTGGCGTGGCTGAGCACCACCCCCTTGGGATCGCCGGTGGAGCCGGAGGAGAACTGGATGAAGGCGGTGTCGTCGGGCCCCGGCGTGGCCCGCACCGCCTCGCGTTCCACGGCGGAGGGCTCGTCGGACACCGCGTTGTCGGCCAGGCGCGCGCCCGCATCGGCCTGTCCACGCGCCTCGAAGTAGGCGCGCAGACGCGCCATGTGGCGGGCGCCGGCGACCACCCGCGGCTCGTCCAGATGGGCCCAGACCCGGGCCAGTTTCTCCAAGTGCACCTCCGAGGCACCGGCCGCGATGGGCACCGGCACCAGCCCGCCGTAGATGGCGGCCCAGAAGAACTGCAGGAAATGCAGATTATCGTCGACGAACAGCACGAGCGGATCGCCGGGCTGCGCACCGCGCGCCTGGAGCACGGCCAGCAGCCGCAGCGCGGCCCGCGACAACAGGCCGTAGCTGACGCGGCGCTCGTCGTTGGCGCCGTCGATGAAACCGATTTCGCCGGAGCCGTCGATCTGCGCGTCCAGCGCCTCGGCAAGGGTATGGAATGAAGGCATAGAAAGATCGTGAACTGCTTATCTCTGGGTCAATTGTAAATAAATTCCGGCCGCGGGCCGCAGGTTGATGCGCGATTCCATCGCCGGGGGCGCCTCGCCGGCGTAGCGCGGCGTGAAGCGCCGCAGCATGACCGCCAGATGCATCCCCATCTCCGTGCGCGCCATGTGCTCGCCCACGCAGCGGCGTGGCCCGGCGGCAAAGGGCACGAACGCGAACCGGTGGCCCGGCTCGTCGCCGCGCGCGAAGCGCGCCGGGTCGAAGCGCTCGGGATCGCGCCAGTGGGCATCGTGCCAATGGAGCACATAGGGGCTGATGAACACCTGCGACCCGGCCGGCAGCCGATGCGCGCCGAGATCCGTGTCCACGCGGGCGCGACGCGACAGCAGCCAGCCGGGCGGATACAGCCGCAGCGTTTCGTCGATGACACGACCGATGAACGGCAGATCGGCCCCGGGCCCATGAGTCCCCAACGCCGCCTCATCGACGGCCTCCGCCTCGACCCGGGCCCGCGCGCAGACATCCTCGTGGGTGGCGATGAGATACCACGCCCAGGCGAGCAGGCTCGCGGTGGTCTCGTGGCCGGCGACGATCAGGGTCATGACCTTGTCGATGAGCGCCCGCGTGCTCATCGACGCGCCCGTCCGGCTGCGCGCGGCCAGCATATGGCCGAGAAAATCGAACGCCGGCCGCGGTGCGGCCCGGCGCCGCTCGACGACGGCCGCGACCACCCCGGTCAGGCGATGGAAGCGCGCCGCGAAGCGCAGATCGCGTTCGGGCGCCTCGGTCAGCAGGGCGAAGGGATTGCCATGGGCGGCCACGAGCGCCGCGTAATCGCGCCCGAAGATCGACTTGAGCACGATCACCAGCGTCAGCTCGCTGATATGCGCGGCCACGTCCACGGCCGCGCCGCCTGTAGCTGCAGCGGCCCAGCGCTCGGCGAGCGCACGGTTCTCGGCCAGCATCATGGCGTTGAAATCGGCCAGGGCCCGGGGCCGGAACGCCGGCTGCATCAGACGCCGCTGGCGGGCCCAGAAGGCGCCTTCGCTGACCATGATGCCCTCGCCCAGCAGCAGCCGCACGCGATCCAGGCCCCGGCCCTTCTCGTAGTCCGCCCCGCGCTGCACGAGCACCAGCCGGACCAGGCGCGGATCGTGTACGACCCAGTGGTCCGGCCCGCCGCGCGTGTCGGGCACGCGATACACCGCCCCGTACTCGCCATGCCAGCGACACAGCATGCGCCGGGTCTCGTCGTCCGGCGCGATCGGGAACGCGGTCCGCGGCCCGGCGAGACCGACCGGCGCCGACGTTTCGGATAGGCTGCTCGCCATGTGGCACGACCCCGCGCCGATCGGGCGGGTCCGGCCCACGGGCCTGCCACCGACGTTCGGCATATCAAGATTCCGCTATGCATGTACTATACACCATAATAGATGCATCCAGCAGCGATCGAGTGGATGGATTTGGCGCCCGCGCCGACCTCCCGCCGGCATACCGCGGGCGCCTCGATCGCATGCGCAGCATCGAGGCCCGCCGGCGCACGCTCGCCGGCCTCTGGCTGCTGGATCACGGGCTGCGCGCCCGCGGCTTTGACGACGGCGCGCTCGCGCGGCTCGGCTTCAGCGCGGACGGCCGGCCGGAGATCGACGGCGGGCCGCCGTTCAACATCTCCCACAGCGAGGCATTGGTCGCCTGCGCCATCGCCCCGGAAGGCGCCGCGATCGGCCTGGACGTCGAAGCGCGACGACCGCGCTCGCCGACACGCCTGGCCCGACTGCTGAGCGGTGACGAACGGGCGATCGCGCTGGCCGACCCGCCGCGGTTCTTCGACTACTGGTGCGCGCGTGAGGCCACCGTCAAGGCCAGCGGCCGGGTCGGACTGGCGCGCATCAAGGCGCTGACGCTCCACGCCGATCACGCCCGGCTGGACGGCCTCGACTGGCCGCTGCGGCGACTGGAACTGGCGGCCGGCTATGCCGCCTGCCTGGCCAGCGACCGGCCCATCGGCGACATCGACCTGGTCCCCCTTTGATAGCCGGACGATCCGGGCGGCCCGCTGCGCGCCTCGGCGCGCGATCGGTCGAGGCGGCTACCAAAAACCGGACCACCAATCGGCCCATGTTGCGTCCCGACCCGGCAGCCGAGGCTCGGATTCACCCGCCCGCGCCGGAGGACGCCCCGCGCGGCGTCTCGTTCGTGGAGCAAAAGCGCCCGGTCGCGCGCTGGCTCGTGCGCGGCTAACCGACCGGCAGCCGATCGCGCATGAGGAAGTACAGGCCCGCGTAGATCTTGGGGTCGACCCGTATGCCCTCGGCCTCGCGCGCGGCGAGCCAGGCCTCGATCTGCGCCAGCGGCACCTCGTGCGGCGTGATCCGCTCGCTGTCGTCGCCGCCCCCGGCGTCGATGCGGGTCAGGTCGTGCGCGCGGTAGAAGGCCATGGTCTCGTTGGCCAGACCGGCGCTCGGCGGGCCGGCGCAGAGGAAGGTCAGCCGGCCCGGACGATGGCCCGTCTCCTCTTCCAGCTCGCGCGCAGCCGCGATTTCGAGCGCTTCGTCCTCTTCCCCGACGATGTCGCCGACCAGCCCCGCCGGCAGCTCCAGCACCGGCCCGCCGATCGGCACCCGCGGCTGCTCGACCAGCAACAGGGCGTCGTCATCGGTGACCGCGACGATGATCACCGCCGCCCGCGCGTTGGCGCGCTCGACGTATTCCCAGTTGTCGCGGCGTTTCAGGCGCAGGAACTCGCCGTCGTGAAGGATGGTGTCGGCGGGCATGATCCGGCTCGCATGGCTGACTGACCGCGCGATTCTAGCGGCTCCCGTGCGCGCCTGCCGAGCGTGGCCTCAGGCCGCGCGCAGTGTGCGGACAGGCCCTTCGGCGACGAGATCGTCCCAGTGGACGATCTCGAAGCGGCCGTCGTCGTGCTCGACGAGCGCGCTGCAGGACTCCACCCAGTCGCCGGCGTTACAGTAGGTCACACCCTCGATGGTCTTGATCTCGGGGTGATGGATGTGGCCGCAGACGATGCCGTCGAAACCGCGACGCCGGCACTCGTGGGCGACCGCCTTCTCGAACTCGCCGATGAAATTCACCGCCGACTTGACCTTGTGCTTGGCGTAGGCCGACAGCGACCAGTACGGATAACCCAGCCGGGCGCGCACGCTGTTGAAGTGCCGGTTGACCCGCAGCAGCGTGACGTAGGCCACGTCGCCGATGCGCGCGACCCAGCGGTGATAGCGTGTGACCACGTCGAACAGATCGCCGTGGATCACGAAGAAGCGGCGGTCGTCGGCGGTGACGTGCACCACGTCGTTGACCACGTGGATGTTGCCCATGCGCAGTTCGTAGTCCACGAACTTGCGCAGGAAGTCGTCATGGTTGCCGGTCACGTAGTAGACCTGGGTGCCGCGCTTGGACAGGGTCAGGATCCGCCGGATCACGTTCGTGTGCGCCTGCGGCCAGAAGAAGGTCGACTTGAGTCGCCAGCCGTCGACGATGTCGCCGACCAGGTACAGTCGATCGCAGCGGCAGTGCTTGAGAAAGGCCGCCAGCTTCTCCGCCTGGCTGCCGGCGGTGCCCAGATGGGCATCGGAAACGAACACGCTGCGATAGCGCCGGGTGGCGTTCGGCTGGTCCGGATTCGCGGTCATGGCGTGGCCCTGGCTCGCATGGTGAGATCAGCATGACCGGGCCAGATCACGGCCGCGTGACACTGCGATGACGAAACGATGACGGCCGTGAAGCCGGCGCGCCGGCAGGGCTTTTTGCTAAGCTTGCCGCGCCTGGACGGCCTGCGGGGGCGGGCCGTCGTCACCAGCCTCGGCCAGGCCTCAACCGGACAGGGAGCATGAGCCGGACAGCGCATCGCATTCTCATCGTCGGCGGCGGCGGGCGCGAGCACGCCCTCGCCTGGAAGATCGCGCAATCACCGCGCGTGGACCGCGTCTGTGTCGCGCCGGGCAACGCCGGTACTGCAGGTATGGCCGGGGTGAGCAACATCGCCATCGATGCGGCCGACGTGTCGGGCCTGCGCGATTTCGCCCGCGACAACGACATCTCGCTCACGATCGTCGGTCCGGAGGCGCCGCTGGCCGCCGGCATCGTGGATGCGTTCGAGGCCGCGGGTCTGGCCTGCTTCGGACCGCACCGCGGCGCCGCGCAGCTCGAGGCCAGCAAGGCCTTCTCCAAGGATTTTCTCGCCCGCCATGCGATCCCGACCGCGGACTACGCCGTGTTCACGGACTACGCCGCGGCCGAACGCCACATCCGCGCGGCGGGCGCGCCGATCGTGATCAAGGCCGACGGCCTGGCCGCCGGCAAGGGCGTGCATCTGGCCACGAGCGTGGACGAGGCACTGACCGCCGCCCGCGCGATGCTCGAGGACAGCACCCTGGGCGAATCCGGCGCCCGCATCGTCGCCGAGAGCTTTCTCGTCGGCGAGGAGGCCAGCTTCATCGCGCTGGTCGACGGCGAACACATCCTGCCGCTGGCCAGCTCCCAGGACCACAAGACGGCCTTCGACGGCGACACCGGCCCCAACACCGGCGGCATGGGCGCCTACTCCCCGGCCCCGGTGATGACCCCGGCCATCACCGAGCGCGTCATGGCCGAGGTCATCCGGCCGACGGTCGCCGGCATGGCCGCCGACGGCCACGCCTTCAAGGGCTTTCTCTACGCCGGCCTGATGATCGACGACCGGGGCGATCCTCGCGTGCTCGAATTCAACGTGCGCCTGGGCGATCCCGAGACCCAGCCCATTCTCATGCGCCTGGACAGCGATCTCGTCGACCTCGTCGAGGCGGCGCTGGCCGGGCGCCTCGACCAGGTCGAGGCACGCTGGCGCGACGAGGCCGCGGTGGGCGTCGTGGTGGCCGCGGGCGGCTACCCGGGCCCGTATGACAAGGACGACGTGATCGAGGGCCTCGCCGAGGCCGAGGCGACCGGTGCCCAGGTCTTCCACGCGGGCACGCGGCTCGACGACGATGGCCGGGTGCGCACCGCCGGCGGGCGCGTGCTCTGCGTGTGCGCGCTGGGCGCCGACGTTGCCACGGCCCAGGCGCGCGCCTATGCTGGCGTGAAAAAAATAAGCTGGCGCGGCGCGATCTATCGCCGCGACATCGGCCATCGGGCGATCGACCGCGACCGCTGACCCCGAACCGGGCCGCAGACTCCGCCCGCCCCGACTCGACCACGCCACCGACTCCAGGATGATACGAATGCGACCGCCCCGTCTCCGTTTTCTCGTTTCCGGCCTGTTCGTTCTCGCGCTGATGCCGGGCCTGCTGACACCGGCCCTGGCGGACGGTGACGAGACGATCTATGGCTGGGTCGAGAACGCCCGCATCGAGCCCTGGGGCGTGGAGGCGAAGGCCAAGCTCGACACCGGCGCGCTCACCTCGTCGCTGCATGCGACCGATATCGAACGTTTCGAGCGCGACGGCGAGACCTGGGTGCGTTTCACCACGCGGATCGAAGACCAGCGTGACGAGGACATGGCCGAGCGCGAGTTCGAACGCCCGCTGTTCCGCCGTCTCCGGGTCACCGGCGCCGGCGGCAGCGATGAGCGCCCGGTGGTGCTGCTGCGAATCTGCATGAACGACACGATCTACGAGGAGCAGTTCTCGCTGCGCGATCGCGGCGAGATGATCTATCCGATGCTGCTGGGCCGGCGCACCATCGAACACCTGGGCCTGGTCGACGTCAGCGAGACCTTTCTGAGCGAGCCGAGCTGCGACGACGACTCCGAATTCGTCGCGCAGGACGAAGACGACGACGCCTAGACAGCCGCGGCGCCCGGCGTGAAGAATCTGCATGTCAAGCTGCTCGCGCTCGCGCTCGTCGCCTGCGGGCTGGGCCTGTGCTACTACAAGGTTCATCGGCTCGGCGTGCCGCTCGCGCCCGACAGCCAGGCTCAGGTGTGGACGGTCGAAGCGACGCTGCGTTTCGACGGCACCGGACGCGCCGCCAAGATCGGCCTCGACATTCCCAACGAGCCGCCGGGCTTTTCCATTCTCGACGAGAATTTCATCTCCTCGGGCTTCGGCCTGTCGACGGAGGCGGACGGCGCCAACCGCAGCGCACAGTGGGCGGCACGCAACCTGAGCGGCGAACAGACGTTGTATTACCGCCTCGTGCTGACCGAGGACCCCGAGGCGCATCGCGAGCGCACGACGCCCGTACCGCGCTACCCCGAGGTGCCGCAGTACACCGACCCGGAGCGCGCCGCCGTGTTCGCCCTGCTCGACAACGTGCGTTCCCGCTCGGCCGACACGCCCTCGTTCACGCAGGAGCTGCTCAGGCGCTTCAACGACCCGACGCCGGATACCGAGGTGGAGGTCCTTCGCAACGAGTCGGCCGACGAGACCGCCCAGGTCCGCCAGCTTCAGTACGTCCTGGCCGGCGCCCGCATCCCGACGCGCATCGCGCACGTGCTGCGTCTCAGCGAGAGCATGCGCCACGGCACCCTCGAGCCCTGGCTCGAGGTCTACAACGGCGAACGCTGGCTGGCGTTCAATCCGCGTAACGGCCACGCAGGCTTCCCGGATGACGCGCTGGTCTGGCACGTGGGGGATGCGCCGCTGACGCGCCTGGAGGGAGCGAACGACGCGCGCGTCGAGTTCTCGGCCACCCGCTCTTCCCGCGACGTCATGGGGCTGGCCCAGCAGCGCGCCCGCCTGATCGATTCCGACGTTCTCGAATACTCGCTGCTCGCCCTGCCGATCGCCACCCAGAACGTCTACAAGGTACTGCTCACGGTGCCGCTCGGCGCGCTGGTGGTGGTGATCCTGCGCAACTTCATCGGTCTGCGGACGTTCGGCACCTTCATGCCGGTGCTGATCGCGCTGGCCTTCCGCGAGACCGAACTGATCTGGGGCAGCATCCTGTTCACGATCATCGTCACGCTGGGGCTGCTCGTGCGTTTCTATCTGGAGCGACTCAAGCTGCTGCTGGTCCCGCGGCTGGCCTCGATGCTCACGATCGTCATCCTGATCATGGCCGGTGTCTCCGTGCTCGCCCATCGGCTGGGCATGGAGCACGGACTGTCGATCGCGCTGTTTCCGATGGTGATCCTGGCGATGACGATCGAGCGGATGTCGATCATGTGGGACGAAAGCGGCCCCCGGGACGCCATCATGTCGGGGCTGGGCAGCCTCGCGGTCGCGGCCGTGGGCTTCGTGGTGATGACGCATCCGCTGGCCGAGTATCTGACCTTCGTCTTCCCCGAGCTGCTGCTGGTCGTGCTCGCGCTCACGCTGCTGGCCGGCCGCTACACCGGCTACCGCCTGTCCGAGCTGTGGCGTTTCCGGGCGTCGGCGAAGGCGATCGCCCGGCAGCGCTGATGACGACCCTGGGGCGACGCCTGCGTGCGCGGCTGCGCCTGATGCGGCACAGTCCGCCGCTGCGCATGCCGTCGACGCTGCGCGCGCTGGGCATTCTCGGCATGAACGAGCGCAACGGCGACTACATCGGCATCTACAACGACCGCCGCCACTATCCGCTGGTCGACGACAAGCTCAAGACCAAGGAGCTGGCGCTGGCCGCCGGCATCGCCACGCCGGAGCTCTACGGCGTGGTGGAGATCGAGCACCAGGTGCGCGAGCTGGACCGGATCCTCGACGGCCGGCGCGAATTCGTGATCAAGCCGGCCCAGGGCTCGGGCGGCAACGGCATCATGGTGATCGCCGACCGGCGCGGCGTGAACTTCCTGCGCGCCTCGGGCGCGAGCGTGACGCGCAGCGAGCTGGAGCACTTCATCTCCAACGCGCTTTCGGGCATGTACAGCCTGGGCGGGCTGCCGGACAAGGCGATCATCGAATACCGGGTCAAACCGCATGCGGTGTTCGACGCGGTCAGCTATCAGGGCGTGCCCGACATCCGCACCATCGTCTTCCGCGGCGTACCGGTCGCGAGCATGGTCCGCCTGCCGACGCGTCAGTCCGACGGCAAGGCCAATCTGCATCAGGGCGCGATCGGCGCCGGCATCGATCTGGCCAGCGGCCGGACCGTGGACGGGGTGTGGTTCAACAACGTGCTGGACGCGCATCCCGATTCGGGCAATCGCGTTCGCGGCATCCAGGTCCCGGACTGGGACGAACTGCTCACGCTCGCCGCCCGCTCCTACGACCTGACCCGGCTCGGCTATCTGGGCGTGGACGTGGTGCTGGACCGCGACCACGGCCCGCTGGTGCTCGAGTACAACGCGCGCCCGGGGCTCAACATCCAGCTCGCCAACCAGATGGGTCTGCTCTCGCGGCTGAAACAGATCCGGGCACTGGCCCAAGTGCCGGACGACGCGGCCGCGCGCGTCGCCCTCGGCCAGCAGCTGTTCGGCGGCTGAGCGCCGCGGCTAGCGGTTGCGGGCGTGAATGAACGTCCAGTAGCCGAAGGCGTTGACCGGACGCGTCTCGACCACGTCGAGATCCGCCATCGCGAGAAAATCCGCCATCGGGAAGGACGGACGGAAGCCGACCAGCTTCGAAAGCGGCGAGGCCAGCCGCTCGAGCGACGCCATCGGCCCCTTGCCCTGGCTGAAATGGTTGACGATGAACAGTTCGCCGCCGGGCTTGCAGACGCGCTTCATCTCGTCGATGACCTTCTTCGGGTCGGGCGCGACCGACACCACATACATCGCCACGACCTTGTCGAAGCTGTCGTCCGGATAGTCGACCGACTGCCCGTCCATGACCTGCAGGGTCACACGATCGGCGTTGCCGTTCACGCGGGAGCGGGCATAGTCGAGCATCTCCGGCGAGACGTCGATGCCGACGACCTCGACGCCCTCGGGATAGTGATCCAGCGACAGGCCGGTGCCCACGCCGACTTCCAGAACGCGGTCGCCGGGCTGGCAGTCCATCGCCCGAACGGAGACCTGGCGGCCCTGCTCGAATACCGGACCGAAGAAACGATCGTACTGACGCGACAGACGGCGATAGGCGGTAACGACGGATTGCTGATCCATGGAATGATTCCCGTGATCCAAAACAACGAGGCCCCGAATTGGCGTGCGCAGAATACGCCCGTCGCGGCGCGGATACAAAAAACGATGCGGCAGCGCCGCATGCGGGATCCGCATTCGCGCGCCACCAGGCTCGGGGCGAAAAGGCCGGGCGGCAGGCCAAAGGGCCCGAAAACGCATGCCTGGCGACACCGGATTCGCGCCGGGCCGGCGCGAGGAGACACGGCCTGCCCCATCGGCGCGCCATCCGTCGACGCGGCAGCGGATGGCGCCGAAAGGCCGAACCATACGATCCGTGACTTCACGACTCGGGCGCGTGCGCCCGCATGCGGTCGGGGCCCGATCACGGTATGGCAGCCGTACGGCTGTCGGTGTCACGGCATCGGCCGGCACCGAGATGCAACCCACCGCATCTCGGTCGGATGACGCCGCCGGTGGCGCGCCCCACCGGTGTCGACGTCAGCCCTGGTCGCGCTTCCAGTTGATCAGGCCACCGGCCCGGAGGATCTCGATCTGCCGCGACGACAGGCCGTGATGGCACTCGACCGTATCGCCGCCCTCGGTCTCGACGTTGACCGTGTTGCCGGAGGCCAGCGCCTCGTGCAGCCCCGAGATCCGCAGTTTGCTGCCCTGCTCGAGCCGGTCGTGATCGGCGGCGCTGGCATAGGTCAGCGGCAGGACACCGAAATTGACCAGGTTCTGCCAGTGGATCCGGGCGTAGTCCTTGGCGATCACCACGCGCAGGCCGAGATAGCGCGGCGCGATCGCGGCATGCTCGCGCGAACTGCCCTGGCCGTAGTTGGAGCCGCCGATGATGGCGTGGTCACCGGTATCCCTGGCGCGCGTCGGGTACTGCTCGTCGACCACGTCGTAGACGAAGTTGGCGATCTCGGGGATGTTCGAGCGGAACGGCAGCACCTCGGCGCCGGCCCGCATGATCTCGTCGGTGGAGATGTCGTCGCCGACCTTGAGCAGCACCGGCAGATCGAAGCTGTCCGGAATGCCGTCGAAATCCGGCAGCGAGGCGATGTTGGGCCCCTTGACCAGTTCGACCTGGCGCGCCTCCTCGAGGGGCAGCGGCGATTCGAGCATGCGCTCGTTGATCACCGGATCGTCCGGATTGGACACCCGCGGATAGGCGAAATCGAGGGTGCGCGGATCGGTGATCTCGCCCATGAGGGCGCTGGCGGTCGCCGTCTCCGGCGAGCACAGGAACACCGAGTCCTCCTTGGTGCCCGAGCGGCCGGGGAAGTTGCGCGGCGTGGTGCGCAGGCTGTTGCGCTTGTGCGCCGGCGCCTGCCCCATGCCGATGCAGCCGTTGCAGCCGGCCTGATGCAGGCGCGCGCCGCCGGCGATCAGCGGCCCGAGCAGATTGTCACGGGCCAGGGTCTCGAGCATCGCCCGTGACGACGGATTGATGTCGAAGGAGACCTTCTGGCTGGCCTGCCGGCCGCGCACCATCTCCGCGGCCATCGCGAAGTCGCGGTAGCCGGGATTGGCCGAGGAGCCGATATAGGCCTGGTAGAGTTCGCCGCCGGCGACCTCGGAGACCGGCACCACGTTGCCGGGCGATGTCGGCTTGGCGATCAGCGGCACGAGCGTCGACATGTCGATCTCGTCGTGCTTGTCGTAGCTCGCCCCCGGGTCGGCGACCCATTCCTCGTATTCGTCCCCGCGGCCCTGTGAGGTCAGAAAGCGCTTGATCTCGGCATCCGCCGGAAAGACGGTGGTCGTCGCCCCAAGCTCGGCGCCCATGTTCGCGATCACGTGCCGGTCCATGGCCTCGAGGTTGTCCAGGCCCGGGCCGTAGTACTCGATGATGGTGCCCGCACCGCCGGAAACGCCGTGGCGACGCAGCATCTCGAGAATCACGTCCTTGGCCGAGACCCAGTCCGGCAGCTTGCCGGTGAGCTTGACGCCGAAGACTTTCGGCATCTTGGTGTAGAGCGGCTCACCGGCCATCGCCATCGCCACTTCCAGCCCCCCGGCGCCGATCGCCAGCATGCCCATCGAGCCGCCGGCCGGCGTATGGCTGTCGGAGCCCAGCAGCGTCTTGCCGGGCCGGCCGAAGCGCTCCATGTGCACGGCATGCGAGATGCCGTTGCCGGGGCGCGAGAACCAGGCGCCGAAGCGCTCGCAGGCGGACTGAAGAAACAGGTGGTCGTCGGGGTTCTTGTTGTCCTCTTGAATGAGGTTGTGGTCGACGTACTGCGCCGAGATCTCGGTCTTGACGCGATCGAGCTGCATCGCCTCGAGCTCGAGCATGACCAGCGTGCCGGTCGCGTCCTGTGTCAGCGTCTGATCGATGGTGAGCGCGATCTCCTTGCCCGGCGTCATCTCGCCGTCGACGAGATGCGATTCGATCAGTTTCTGTGCAACGTTCTTGGCCATCGGATGCCTCCGAAAAGGTTATGCCGCCACTCTAGACGTCACGCGCCGCGATCACAAAGCGATTCGCCTACGACCTTACGCGCACGGCCGGGCCCGGCGGCCTGGGGGCCTCGCCATGCGAAGACAAATCCACTAGGGTTGAGAGGCGCGCATACGGGCGCGAGCACGAGGGGAACGACGGCTCGACGCCGCTTCCTGTATATTGCATGCAAATCGACGGCCGTCTCCGGCAACCGGTGCGGGACGGCTGGCGTACAATGGGGAACCCATATGGAAGCCGCCACCGAACAAGCCGTCGTGCTCTGGCCCCTGTTGCTCTTCACGGCCGGCGCCATCGGCCTTATTCTGGCGATGCTGGGTATTTCCGCGGTGCTGGGCGGCCGCCACAGTTCGCGGCTCGGCAATCAGCCCTACGAATCCGGCATCAAACCCACGGGCAGCGCGCGCATGCGCTTCTCGGCGAAGTTCTATCTCGTGGCGATCATCTTCGTGCTGTTCGATCTCGAGGTGGTGTTCATCTTCGCCTGGGCAATCGCGGCGCCCGATCTGGGCTGGCCCGGCTACGGCGCGTTCCTGTTCTTCCTCGGCATCCTCACGCTGGGGCTGATCTACGAATGGCGCATCGGCGCACTCGACTGGGCGCCACGCGCGCCGCGCCAGTATCGCCTGGCCGCGATCGAGAACAATCGGCGGCGCAACCTCTCGGGGCGCGACACGTGAGTCGCGCCGCCGCGCTCCAATTCGAACATCGACAGGACGGTCTGTAATGGCCTGGTCTCTCAGCAGTACGGACAAGAACCCCAAGCCGGGCTCCGCCGGACAGGACGGCGGCACCCTCGAGGACGCGCTGGCCCGCAACGTGGTCACCGCGAAGCTCGACGACATGATCGCCTGGGGCCGCAAGAATTCGATGTGGCCGTTCAACTTCGGCCTGTCCTGTTGCTACGTGGAGATGGCCACGGCCCTTACCGCGCCGCACGACATGGCACGCTTCGGCTCGGAGGTCATCCGCGCCACCCCGCGTCAGTCGGATGTGATGGTCATCGCCGGCACCTGCTTTCTGAAGATGGCGCCGGTGATCCAGCGTCTCTACGATCAGATGATGGAGCCGCGCTGGGTCATCTCCATGGGCTCCTGCGCGAACTCCGGCGGCATGTACGACATCTATTCCGTGGTCCAGGGCGTGGACAAGTTCCTGCCCGTCGACGTGTATGTGTCGGGCTGCCCGCCGCGCCCGGAGGCCTTCCTCGAGGGGCTGCTGCTGCTGCAGGAGTCGATCTCGTCCGAGAAGCGGCCGCTATCGTGGATGATCGGGCCGCAAGGCGTGACCCGGGCGCCGAAGATCTCCATGCGCGATCGCAAGCGCACCGAACGCGGCCAGGCCGACGTGCTGCGCACGCCGGACGAGGTCTGACGGGGGCTGTATGCTCGATACCGTCGACATCCAGCGCCAACTCGTCGATCGCTTCGGCGAATCCACGCTGCACCCGCAGATCACCGCGGACGGCATGCCGACCTTCTGGGTCGGACGTGACCGGATCCGCGATGTCCTGACCTTCCTCAAGCAGGGCGCCACCCCGCGCTATCGCATGCTCTTCGATCTGACCGCGATCGACGAGCGCGTGCGCGAACACCGCCCCAACCAGCCGGCCGCCGACTTCACGGTGGTCTATCATCTGCTCAGCCTGTCGCCCGTGGCCGAGATCCGCATCAAGGTCGCGCTGTCGAACCAGGACCTGAACACCCCGACCGTCACCGCCATCTGGCCCAACGCCAACTGGTACGAGCGCGAAGTCTGGGACATGTTCGGGATCACCTTCGACGGGCACCCGAACCTGCGCCGCATTCTCATGCCGCCGACCTGGCAGGGGCATCCGCTGCGCAAGGACCACGCCGCCCGGGCGACCGAGTTCGAGCCGCTGCATCTCGACCCCAAGCGCCAGGACGAGGAGGAGAACGCGCTGCAGTTCAAGCCCGAGGACTGGGGCATGAAGCGCGAATCCGAGGACACGGAGTTCATGTTCCTCAACATGGGCCCGAACCATCCCTCGGTGCACGGCGTGTTTCGTATCGTGCTCCAGCTCGACGGCGAGGAAATCGTGGGCTCGGTGCCGGACATCGGCTATCACCACCGCGGCGCCGAGAAGATGGCCGAGCGCCAGTCCTGGCACACCTACATCCCCTACACGGATCGAGTCGACTATCTCGGCGGCGTGATGAACGAGCTGCCGTACGTCATGAACCTAGAAAAGGTGCTGGGTATCGAGGTGCCCGAGCGCGTCAAGGTCGCGCGGGTGATGCTTTGCGAGTTCTTCCGCATCACCAGTCACCTGATGTTCTTCGGCACCTACGTCCAGGACATCGGCGCCATGAGCCCGATCTTCTGGATGTTCTCCGACCGCCAGAAGGCCTACGACGTGATCGAGGCGATCTGCGGCTTTCGCATGCATCCGGCGTTCTTCCGCATCGGCGGCCTGGCCATGGACCTGCCCAACGGCTGGGATCGCAAGGTCAAGGAGTTCCTGGACTGGTTCCCGACGCGCCTGACCGAGTACAAGAAGGCGATGGCGCGCAACAGCGTGCTCATCGAGCGCTCCAGGCACATCGGCGCCTACTCGCAGGACGAGGCGATCGACTGGGGCATCACCGGCCCCGGGCTGCGCGCCACCGGCGTGGACTTCGACCTGCGCAAGGCCCGCCCCTACTCCGGCTACGAGAACTTCGACTTCGAGGTGCCGACCGGCACCAACGGCGACTGTCAGGATCGGCTCGACGTGCGCATCGAGGAGATGTTCCAGAGCTGTCGCATCATCGAGCAGTGCATGAAGAACATGCCCGCCGGCGACTACAAGGCGGACCATCCGCTGACCACGCCGCCGGTCAAGGAACGCACGATGCAGGACATCGAGACGCTCATCGCGCATTTCCTGACCGTGAGCTGGGGCCCGGTCGTCCCGGCGATGGAGTCGGCGACCATGGTCGAGGGCACCAAGGGCCTGAACGGCTACTACAGCATCTCCGACAAGCACACCGTGAGCTACCGCACCCGTATCCGCACGCCGAGCTTCGCCCACCTGCAGCAGATCCCGCTGATCTCCCAGGGCGGCCTGGTGGCCGACCTGGTCGCGATCATCGGCTCGATCGACTTCGTGATGGCGGACGTGGACCGATGATCGAACTCAGCCAGACCGAAATCGAGGCCATCCGTCACGAGATGAGCCTCTACGAGGACCCGGGGGCGGCGACCATCGAGGCGCTCAAGATCGTGCAGGAGCACCGCGGCTGGGTCTCCGACGAGGCGCTGGAGGCCGCGGCGGTCGTGGTCGGCGTCACACCCACGCAGATGGAAGCCGTGGCGACCTTCTACAACCTGATCTTTCGCCAGCCGGTGGGCCGGCACGTGATCATGATCTGCGATTCGATCTCCTGCTATCTGACCGGCTACGAGGAAATCCTCGCGTATCTGAAGAAGACGCTGGGCATCGAGTTCGGCCAGACCACGCCGGACGACCGCTTCACGCTGCTGCCGATCTGCTGTCTGGGCGACTGCGACAACGGCCCGTCGATGCGGGTCGGCGAGGATTATCACGGCCGGCTGACGCCCGATCGCGTCGACGCAATCCTGGCGGAGTACAAGTGATGGACGAGACCCGGGTACTCACCCGCAACATCCGCGAGGGCCGCGAGCCGGTCTGGCGCGCCGAATACGAGGCGGCCGGTGGCTGGGAGGCCTTCAAGAAGACGCTCGCCGAGCTCAAGCCGACCGAGGTGGGCGAACTGGTCAAGGAGGCCGGCCTGCGCGGCCGCGGCGGCGCGGGCTTTCCGACGGGCATGAAGTGGTCGTTCATGCCCCGCTTCGAGGAACGCCCCGAAGAACGCCCGGCGCATGTGTATCTGGTGATCAACGCTGACGAGATGGAGCCGGGCACCTTCAAGGATCGCCTGCTCATGGAGGGCGATCCGCACCAGCTGATCGAGGCGATGGCGATCTCGAGCTACGCCATCGGCGCGGACATCGCCTATGTCTTCCTGCGCGGCGAGTACGTGGAGTGCCAGCGGCGCCTGCAGAAGGCGATCGACGAGGCCACCGAGGCCGGCTATCTCGGCAACGACATCCTCGGCAGCGGCTACAACCTCAAGATCTATCTGCACATGAGCGCCGGGCGTTATATCTGCGGTGAGGAATCCGCGCTGCTGTCCGCGCTCGAGGGCCGCCGGGCCGTGCCCCGGCACAAGCCGCCCTTCCCGGCCGCCTCGGGCCTGTTCGGCCAGCCCACCACGGTCAACAACGTGGAGACGATCTGTAACGTGCCGCACATCGTCAGCAACGGTGCCGACTGGTACAAACAGCTCGGCGCACACAAGGACGGCGGCACCAAGCTGTTCGGCGCCTCCGGCCACGTCAACCGGCCGGGCCTGGCGGAAATGCCGCTGGGCACCCGGATGGGTGACCTGCTGGAACACTTCGGCGGCATCCGCGAGGGCCGTCGGCTCAAGGCGCTGCTGCCCGGCGGCGGCTCGACCCCGCTGCTCACCGCGGACCATCTCGATACCCCCATGGACTACGAGGGCGTGGGCGCGGCCGGCAGCCGCCTGGGCACCGGCACCATGGTGGTCATGGACGAGACGACCCCGATCGTCGGCGTGCTGAAGAACCTCGAGCATTTCTATGCCCAGGAGTCCTGCGGCTGGTGCACGCCCTGCCGCGACGGGCTGCCCTGGGTCGAGCGCAT
Source organism: Salinisphaera orenii subsp. orenii MK-B5 (assembly GCF_003788635.1). Lineage (GTDB taxonomy): Bacteria > Pseudomonadota > Gammaproteobacteria > Nevskiales > Salinisphaeraceae > Salinisphaera > Salinisphaera orenii. Next base: position 33,004 of record NZ_AYKH01000040.1, on the reverse strand, counting down.
CCTGACCAACCTCGAGGCCGGCAAGGGCCACCCCGGCGACATCGAGCTTCTGGAACTGCACACGAAGCTGCTCGGCCCCGGCAAGACCTTCTGCGCCCACGCGCCGGGCGCGATGGGCCCGCTCGAATCCGGCCTCAAGTACTTCCGCGACGAGCTCGCCGCGCTGATTCCGGACGATAGCGATACGCTGTCGCTGACCGAGCCGGCGAACACGGCCTCGAACTCCCAGGTTTAATCGGCATGGCAACGATCACGATCGACGGCAAGCAGTACGAGGTGGACGACACCGACAACCTGCTCAAGGTCGCGCTCTCCAAGGGTTTCGACCTGCCCTACTTCTGCTGGCATCCGGAGCTGCACAGCGTCGGCGCCTGCCGCCAGTGTGCGGTCAAGCAGTACAAGGACGAGAACGACGACCAGGGCCAGATCGTGATGGCCTGCATGACGCCGGCCAGCGATGGCGGCTGCTTCTCCGTGGCCGACACCGAGGCCAGCGACTTCCGCGCCCAGGTCGTCGAGTGGCTGATGATCAACCACCCGCACGACTGCCCGGTCTGCGAGGAAGGCGGCGAGTGCCACCTCCAGGACATGACCCTGATGACCGGGCACACGCGCCGGCGCTATCGCGGGCCCAAGCGCACCCATCGCAATCAGGATCTCGGCCCGTTCATCAGCCACGAGATGAACCGCTGCATCGCCTGCTACCGCTGCGTGCGCTACTACCGCGACTATGCCGACGGCGACGACCTGCGCGTGCTCGGCTCGCACTCGAACGTGTATTTCGGGCGCGAGGCCGACGGCCCCTTCAACAGCGAATTCTCCGGCAACCTGGTCGAGGTCTGCCCGACCGGCGTGTTCACAGACAAGACGCTGGGCGCGACCTACACCCGCAAGTGGGACATGCAGAACGCCCCCGGCATCTGCACCCACTGCTCGCTGGGCTGCAACACCAGCCCGGGTTCGCGCCAGGGCATCCTCAAGCGCATCCAGAACCGCTACCACGGCGAGATCAATCACTACTTCCTCTGCGACCGCGGCCGCTTCGGCGCCGGTTTCGTCAATCGCGAGGACCGGCCGCGCCAGCCGCTCAAACGCGACGCCAACGGCGTGCTCGAGCCGCAGGACATGGACGTCATGCTCGCCGATCTGCGCGACGCGCTGGCCGAGGCCGACGGCATCGTCGGCGTGGGCTCGCCGCGGGCTTCGCTCGAGGACAACTTCGCCCTGCGGCATCTGGTCGGCGAGAACGGCTTTCACAACGGCATGAGCGCGCCCGACGCGCAGGCCAGCCGCGCGGCCCTCGGTCTGCTGCGCGAGCACGCCGGCCGACTGCCGACGCTGCGCGAGGTCGAATCCTGCGATGCGGTGCTCGTGCTCGGTGAGGACGTCACCCAGGTCGCGCCGCGGCTGGCCCTGTCGCTGCGGCAGTCGGTACGCAACAACTTCCTCGACCTGGCCGAGGCCGCCAAGATCCCGAAATGGCACGCCCGCGCCGTGCGCGACGAGGGCCAGCAGCTCTACAGCCCGATGTATCTGGCCACGCCGATGGCCACGCGCCTGGACGATGTGGCCACGGCGTGCTTCCGCGACCGCCCGGCCGGCATCGCCGCACTCGGGTTCGCGGTCGCGCATGCGCTCGACGGCGACGCCCCGCTGCCCGACGACATCGACGATGCCACCCGCGCCCAGGCCGAGCGGATCGCCGCCGCGCTCAAGGGCGCGCGCAAGCCGCTGATCGTCGCCGGCACGAGCCTCGGCGATCCGGCCGTGCTGCACGCCGCGGGCAATGCCATGCGGGCGCTGGCGTCGGCGCACGACGACGCCGGCCTGTTCCTCACCCTGAGTGAAGCCAACAGCCTCGGCCTGGCGATGATGGACGCGCCCGACGTGGACGCCGCCCTCGAGGCGATCGAGAGCCGGCGCGCCGACACCCTCGTGGTGATGCAGAACGACCTCTACGAGCGGGCGGAGAAGGCCCGGGTGGACGCCGCCATCAAGGCCGCGCGCAACGTGGTCGTACTCGACCACAGCATGACCGCGACCATCGCCAACGCCGACTACGTGCTGCCGGCCGGCAGCTTCGCCGAGGCCGACGGCACGCTGATCAACAACGAAGGCCGCGCACAGCGGTTCTTCCAGGTCTTCATCCCGGACGCGCCGCTACAGGAGGGCTGGCGCTGGTGCGCCGATCTCGAACGCGGCCTGGGCAAGCCCACCGGCTGGCAGGGCATGGACGACCTGATCGCGGCGATCGTCGCCGACATGCCGCAGTTCGCCGGCATCGAGAACGCCGCCCCGGGGCAGAGCTTCCGCAAGGACGGCATGCGCTTTCCGCGCAGCCCGCATCGCTTTTCCGGCCGCACCGCGCTCTACGCCAACGTCGACGTGCGCGAGCGCCGCCCGGAACAGGATCCGGACTCGCCGCTGGCCTTCTCGATGGAGGGCTATCAGGGCTCCAACACGCCGGGCTCGCTGATGTCCTATGCCTGGACACCGGGCTGGGATTCCAACCAGGCGGCCATCACGCGCTTCCAGGACGAGGTCGGCGGCCACCTGCGCGGCGGCGATCCGGGCGTGCGCCTGATCCGGCCCGGCGGCGACGGCAACGGCTACGCCGCGGCCGCGATCACGCGCGTTGCCGGCTGGCAGGCCGTACCCTGCTATCACATCTTCGGCAGCGAATCGCAGTCGGCCCGGGCCCCGGCGATCGCCGAACGCACGCCGCCGGCCGAATTCAGCCTCAACCCCGAAAGCGCGAAGGCGCTCGGCGTGACCGGCGCCGAGACGCTGGAGCTGGTCATCGGCACCGAGCGCCACGCCCTGCCGGTGCGCATAGACCCGAGCCTGCCGGAGCGGACCGTCGGCGTGCCCGTGGGCCTCGAGGGCCTGCAGGGCCTGCGCCTGCCCGCGGAGGTCACCCCCTGATGTTCGGCCTGTCCTTCGATCAGCTGCTCGACATCGCGCTGACCGCGTTCGAGACCATCGCGATCCTGCTGGCCGTGGTGATCGCCGCGGCCCTGCTGATCTGGGTCGAACGGCGCCTGCTGGGCGTCTGGCAGGACCGCTACGGCCCCAACCGCGTCGGCCCGTTCGGCATCCTCCAGGTGGCCGCGGACATGATCAAGATCTTCTTCAAGGAGGACTGGATCCCGCCGTTCGCGGACAAGACGGTGTTCGTGATCGCGCCCGCGATCATCATGTTCACCACGATCATGGCATTCGCGGTGGTCCCCTTCACCGAGACGATCGGCGTGGTGGACCTGAACATCGGCCTGCTGTTCATCCTGGCGATGAGCTCGCTCGGAGTGTATTCGGTGATCCTGGCCGGCTGGTCCTCCGACAACAAGTACGCCCTGCTGGGCGGCATGCGCACTGCCGCGCAGATGATCTCCTACGAGGTCTTCATGGGCCTGTCGCTGCTGGGCGTCGTGCTGCTGGCCGGCAGCTTCGACATGCGCGTCATCGTCGAATCTCAGGCCGGCATGTGGAACATCATCCCGCAGTTTCCGGCCTTCGTGATCTTTCTGATCGCCGGCTGCGCCGAGATCCACCGCGCGCCCTTCGACCTGCCGGAGGCCGAGCAGGAGTTGACCGCCGGCTACCACACCGAATACTCGGGCATGAAGTTCGGCATGTTCTTCGTGGGCGAGTATCTCGGCATCGTGCTGATCTCCTGTCTGATCACCGTGCTGTTCTTCGGCGGCTGGCTCGGGCCGATCCTGCCGGGCTTCGTCTGGTTCGCGCTCAAGGCCGGATTCTTCGTCTGTTTCTTCGTGCTCCTGCGCGCGGCGACCGTACGACCCCGCTACGACCAGCTGATGAGCTTCGGCTGGAAGATCCTGCTGCCGATCGCGCTGGTCAACGTCGCGATCACCGGCGCCGTCGTGGTGGCCATGGCATGAGCACGTCGCCCCGTCACCCTCGTTTTCGCCGTTCGTCGAGCCGACTATGCTGAACGCCGCACAGACCGCATGGAACGCCACGTCGAGTGTCCTGCGCACCATCGGCATGACGTTCATGCACACCTTCCGCAAGCGGGACACCATCCTGTATCCCGAACAGCAGCCGTATCTGCCGCCGCGCTACCGCGGCCGCATCGTGCTCACGCGCGACCCGGACGGCGCCGAGCGCTGCGTGGCCTGCAACCTGTGCAGCGTCGCCTGCCCGGTGGACTGCATCAGCGTGGTCAAGACCGAGGACGAGACCGGCCGCTGGTATCCGGAGACGTTCCGCATCAATTTCTCGCGCTGCATCTACTGCGGGTACTGCGAGGAGGCCTGCCCGACCTACGCCATCCAGCTCACCCCCGACTTCGAGATGGGCGAGTTCGACCGTCAGAACATGGTCTACGAGAAATCCGACCTGCTGATCTCGGGCGTGGGCAAGCGGCCCGGCTACAACTTCTATCGCGTCGCCGGCATGGCCGTCGGCGGCAAGGACAAGGGCGAGGCCGTCAACGAGGCCGAGCCGGTCGACGTCAAGACCCTTCTGCCGTAGGCGACGATCATGGAAATTGCCTTCTATACTGCCGCCATCGTCGCCGTCGCCGCCACCATGCGTGTGATCACCTGCGCGAACGCGGTGCATGCGCTGCTCTACCTGATCACGTCGCTGCTCGCGGTGGCGGTGGTGTTCTATGCGCTGGGCGCGCCGTTCGCGGCCGCGCTGGAGGTGATCGTCTACGCCGGCGCGATCATGGTGCTGTTCGTGTTCGTGGTGATGATGCTCAACTTCAACGCCGAGACGACCCAGCGCGAACGCAGCTGGCTGGCGCCCAGACTCTGGGCCGGACCCGGCGTACTCGGCCTCGTGCTGCTGGGCGTGGTGGCCGTGGCGCTGGGCGGCGTGGAGTCCGGCGCCCACATCGACGGCACGCCGCTGAACGCGCGCGAGATCGGCATGCAGATGTTCGGCCCGTACGTGCTGGTCGTGGAACTGGCGGCGTTCGTGCTGCTCGCCGCGCTCGTCGTGGCCGCGCATCTGGGCCGCGAGGAACGCCCGCCGGATCACGTCAAGACGGCCCGTGAAGGCCGCAACGCGCGCAAGTCATAGGGAGACGACGATGAACGGAGTACCGCTGGAGCACGGCATGGCGCTGGCCGCGCTGCTGTTCGTGCTGGGCCTGGTCGGCCTGGCCGTGCGGCGCAATACGCTGTTCGTCCTCATGTGCCTCGAGATCATGCTCAACGCCGCCGGCATGGCCTTCATCGTCGCCGGCACGCGCTGGGGCCAGCCGGACGGCCAGATCATGTTCATTCTCGTGATCACGCTCGCCGCCGCCGAGGCCAGCATCGGCCTGGGGCTGCTGCTGCAGCTGCAGAAACGGTTCAAGACCACCGACATCGACGCCGCCAGCGAGATGCACGGATGAACATGCTCGCCCTGACCATCGCCTTTCCGCTCGCGGGCACGCTGCTGCTGTCGTTCTGGCCGCGCATGCCCGATCGCGCGGCAACCGCCATCGGCGCCGGTTCGATCGGCCTGGCCGCGTTGATGACCGGCCTGCTGATCCTGGGTTTCGACGGCGGCAGCGAGGCCGTGACCCTGTGGACCTGGGTCGCGGTGGGCGACTTCACGCCCGACATCTCGCTGTATCTCGACGGCCTGTCGCTGACCATGCTCGGCGTGATCACCGGGGTGGGCTTTCTCATCCACCTGTTCGCCGCCTGGTACATGACCGAGGACCTGGCGGGCGGCCCGGGCATGGGGCGATTCTTCGCCTACATGAACCTGTTCGTCGTCAGCATGCTGCTGCTGGTGCTCGGCGAGAACCTGCTGCTGCTGTTCCTGGGCTGGGAAGGCGTGGGCCTGTGCAGCTATCTGCTGATCGGCTACTACTATCGCGACGAGGCCAACGCCTGGGCCGCGTTCAAGGCCTTCATCATCACCCGCATCGGCGACGTGTTCCTGGCGATCGGTCTGTTCGCACTGTTCGCGGCCTTCGGCACGCTCGACATCCAGCGCATCCTCGAGGCCGCGCCGCAGCTCTGGTCCGAGGGCGACCCGATGGCCACATTCGCCGCCCTCATGCTGCTCGGCGGCGCGGTCGGCAAGTCCGCCCAGCTGCCGCTGCAGACGTGGCTGCCCGACGCCATGGCGGGCCCGACGCCGGTCTCCGCACTGATCCATGCGGCCACCATGGTCACCGCGGGCGTCTATCTGATCGCGCGCATGCACGTGATCTTCGAACTCGCCCCGATCGCGCTGATGCTGGTGGGCGTGATCGGCGCGCTGACCCTGCTGCTGGCCGGCTTCGCCGCGTTGTGCCAGACCGACATCAAGCGGGTGCTGGCCTATTCGACCATGAGCCAGATCGGCTACATGTTCCTGGCGCTGGGTGCCGGCGCCTGGGATGCGGCGATCTTCCATCTGATGATCCACGCCTTCTTCAAGGCGCTGCTGTTCCTGGCCGCGGGCTCGGTGATCATCGCCTGCCACCACGAGCAGGACATCTTCAAGATGGGCGGGCTGCGCAGGACGCTCAAGCTGGACTACGCGGTGTTCCTGATCGGCGGCGCCGCCCTGGCCGCGCTGCCGCTGATCACCGCCGGCTTCTATTCCAAGGACGAGATCCTCTGGCTGTCGTTCGCCAACGGCCACTACGTGCTCTGGTTCGCGGGGCTGGCGGGCGCCTTCCTGACCGCGCTTTACACCTTCCGCATGATCTTCATCGCCTTCCACGGCGAAGCCGGAACGCAGGCCCACGCCGGCCGCGGCGTGGCCCATCACCTGCCGCTGATCGTGCTGGCCGTGCTCTCCACCTTCGTCGGGGCCTGGATCCACCCGCCGCTGGCGGATGTGCTGCCGGGCCACGAGGGTGGCGGCCACGGCTGGGTCAAGCTGACGGTCGAGATCCTGTCGAGTGTCGTCGCGATCGTCGGCCTCGGCGCCGCCGCGGCGCTGTTCCTCGGCAACCGCGAGACCGCGCGGCATCTCCGCGAGACGCCGCGGGGTACGGCGCTCTGGCGTCTCTGGCACGAGGCCTGGGGTTTCGATCGCCTGTACGACCGCGCGTTCGTGCGCCCGTATCTGATGCTCACGCGCGTCCACCGGCGCGACTGGATCAATTCGATCATCAATACGGTGCCCGCGCTGGCACTGGCGCTCAACGGCGCGCTGTCCTCCACTCAGACCGGCCGCCTGCGCTGGTATGCGCTCACGGTGCTGGCCGGCGCGACCGCGCTGCTCGCGGCGCTGATGTTCGGCTAGGGGTGCGCATGATGATGTCGATCACCGCGTTCAAGGACCTCCGATGATCCTCTGCTGGCTGTTGTTCATCCCCTTCATCGGCGGCCTGCTCTGCTGGCAGCTGGAAAGCCGGCACGCGCCGTCCCAGGTGCCGCGCTGGATCGCGCTCGCCACCATGGGGATCGTGCTCGTGCTCTCGCTGTGGCTGTGGCTGACCGGCGACTACTCGCTGCCCGGGGCCGTCGGCGATTCGCCGAGCTGGACCCGCGAGTTCGAGCTGCCCTGGATCGATCGCTTCGGCATCTCCTTCCATCTGGCGCTCGACGGCCTGTCGCTGATCATGATCACGCTGACGGGCTTTCTGGGCGCGCTCGCGGTGATCTGTTCCTGGCAGGAGATCACCAACCGCATCGGCTTCTTCCATCTGAACCTGCTCTGGATCATCGGCGGCGTGATCGGCGTGTTCCTGGCCGTGGATCTGTTCCTGTTCTTCTTCTTCTGGGAGATGATGCTGGTCCCGATGTATTTCCTGATCGCGCTGTGGGGCCACAGCGGTTCGAAGGGCAATACGCGCATCTCGGCGGCGGTCAAGTTCTTCATCTACACCCAGGCCAGCGGCCTGCTGATGCTGGTCTCGATTCTGGGGCTGGTGTTCACCCACTACGGCCAGACCGGCACCTTCACCTTCGACTACATGGTGCTGCGGGAGACACCTCTGGACGGTCCGCTGGCCTATGTCCTGATGCTCGGCTTTTTCATCGCCTTCGCGGTCAAGCTGCCGGTGGTGCCGCTGCACGGCTGGCTGCCGGACGCCCACGCCCAGGCGCCGACCGCCGGTTCGGTGGATCTGGCCGGGATCCTGCTCAAGACCGCGGCCTACGGCATGCTGCGCTTCGCCATTCCGCTGTTTCCCGAAGCCTCGGCCCAGTTCGCGCCGGTGGCGATGGCGCTGGGTCTGTTCGGGATCTACTACGGCGCGGTGCTCGCCTACGCCCAGACCGACGTCAAACGGCTGATCGCCTGCTCCAGCATCTCGCACATGGGCTTCGTGCTCATCGGCATCTATTCGGGCAGCGTGCTGGCGCTGCAGGGTGTGATCGCCCAGATGGTGGCGCACGCCTTCTCCGCCGCGGGGCTGTTCATCATTTCCGGCCAGATCTACGAGCGCATCGACACCCGGAACATGCGCGAGATGGGCGGCCTGTTCGGTCGCATGGGCGCACTGCCCGGCTTCGCGCTCGTGTTCGTGATGGCGTCGCTGGGCATGCCGGGCACCGGCAACTTCATCGGTGAATTCCTGATCCTGTTCGGCGCCTATCAGGCCTTCCCCTGGGTGGTCGTGATCGCGAGCTTCGGCCTCGTGCTGGCCGCGGTCTACTCGCTGGTGCTGATGCATCGGGTGTACTGGGGCACGCCCGCGGCCGAGACGTCGCTCGGCGGGCTCGATTTCCGCGAATACAGCATGATGCTGCTGCTGCTCGTGCTGACGCTGCTGGTGGGGCTCTATCCGCAGTCGGTGCTCGACGTCTCGCAGACCGCCATGACCGAGGTCAACCACTGGTTCGCCGCACCCGTCTCCGCGTCCCCGACGCCGTAAGCGAATAAGCCATGAACGACTTCCTCACCAACGTCATCGCGCTCGCGCCGCTGCTGATCATCTGCGCGACGATCGTGGCCGTGATCGGCACCATCGCGGTCGGCCGCCATCACTTCACTGCGGCGACGATCACGGTCGTGGGGCTGAACGCCGCACTCATCTCGCTGCTGGGCGTACTCCAGGTCACCCCGCTCGAGGTGACGCCGCTGTTCATCATCGACAACTATTCGGTCCTGTTCGGCGCGATCGTGCTGGTGGCGTCGCTGGCCTGCTCCACCCTGGCGCACGCCTATCTCGAGACGCTCCCCGACCGGCGCGAGGAATTCTACGTCCTGCTGCTGTGCTCGGCCGGCGGTGCGCTGGCGCTGATCGCGGCCCGCCACATGGCCTCGCTGTTCATCGGCCTCGAACTGCTGTCGGTACCCCTCTACGGCATGGTCGCCTATACCTATCGCGACCGGATTTCGCTCGAGGCCGGCCTCAAGTACATGGTGCTTTCCGGCGCCGCGTCGGCCTTTCTCCTGTTCGGCATGGCGCTGCTCTACGCCGCCTCGGGCACGCTGGTGTTCGCCGAGCTCGCCGAGGCCGCGACCGACGGGGTCGGCTCGACCTGGATGCTCGCGGGCGTCGGCATGATGGTGGTCGCGCTGGCGTTCAAGCTCTCGCTCGTGCCCTTCCACCTGTGGACGCCGGACGTCTACGAAGGCGCACCCGGCCCAGTCTCGGCCTTTCTGGCCACGGTCAGCAAGGTGGCCGTGTTCGCGCTGCTCGCACGCTTTTTCAGCCTCGCACCGCCGGCCGACGACGGCTGGCTGCTGACGCTGATCGGGGTCATCGCCCTGGCCTCGATGCTGATCGGCAATCTGCTGGCGCTGCGTCAGAACAACATCAAGCGTCTGCTCGGCTATTCGTCGATCGCGCATCTGGGCTATCTGCTGACCGCAGTGGTGGCCGGTGGCGAGCTCGGCATCGAAACCGTCGGCATCTATCTGGCGACCTATGTCGCCACGACGCTGGGTGCGTTCGGCGTGGTGACGCTGGTGTCCAGCCCCTATTCCGGCACCGACGCGGGCGCCCTGCACCACTACCGCGGCCTGTTCTGGCGCCGGCCCTATCTGGCCGCGGTGCTGACCGTGATGATGCTGTCGCTGGCCGGCATCCCGATGACCGCCGGCTTCATCGGCAAGTTCTACGCCCTGGCGGTCGGCGTCCAGAGCGGGCTGTGGTGGCTGGTCGGCGGCATCGTCATCGGCAGCGGGATCGGGCTGTACTACTACCTGCGCGTGATGATCATCCTGTATCTAGTCGAGCCGGGCCAGAGCCGCCGCGACGCGGTCTCCGGCTGGGGACAGCAGTCGGGCGGCATCATGGTGCTCCTACTCTCGGCCGCGGTGATTCTGTTCGGTATCTATCCGCAGCCGCTGATCGCGCTCGTCGACGCCGCGGTGATGAACGGCGGCTAGACCACGCGCGACCGTCGCAATTCGCGGCGAGGGGCGGATGCCGGACTTTCGGCGTCGGGCTACCCGTAGTGATCGTCACGGTCGGCGAAGCCGGCGCGCGGTGGCCGGCGCCGCGCCGGCCCTGCCCCGGAGCGAGCCGTCGACGCAGGAGCTTTTCACGAAGCAGCGGGGCGAGAAGCTTCCGGCCATCGCCCGCGATCCAGCCAGGGCATCGACCGGCCCATGCCCCGAGCGCGTTCGGTTCGCCGCTGATCGCGCGCATGCATCGACGCCGCGACGGCGCCCGGCAGCGGGCGCACCCACGGGGACTCATATCGCGCCCGCATTCCAGGGCCGATGCGGCCGCCACCAGCTGTGCGCCAACGCGACATGCGCGTGCACGAAAAGCGCCGCTGGCGGGTCAATCGTTGTCATAGCCGCCGGGCCGGCAATCCACCCCGCGTTGGATACCGTACACCGTGGGCTGCAAGGCGCGAGTCGGAACGTGGCGCGCCACGATCAAGACTGGCAACGCCGCAGTGCGCGATTTGAGGCTCCACCCTTCGGGACAAGCGCCGTGCCGCGACCTGCCATGGCGTGTTAACAGACCCTAGCTCGGAGCGTCCAGATCCACGACCGCGCCCGGGTTCAGCCGGTTGTCCGGGTCCAGCGCGCGTTTGATCGCGATCAGCATGTCGCGTTCGACCGGCTGCTTGTAGCGGGCGAGTGCGGCGACCTTCAGACGGCCGATCCCGTGCTCGGCGGCGAAGGACCCGCCCATCTCGGCGACGATGTCGTGGACCACGGCGTTCGCCCGGGCCGTCTCGGACAGAAAGGCCGCATCGTCGCTCCCGGCCGGCTTCGACAGATTGAAATGCAGGTTGCCGTCGCCGACGTGGCCGAAGGGGCAGGGCCGAACGCCGGGCAGGGCCTCGCGCACGGCCGGCAGGGCGCGATCCAGAAACGCCGGCAGGCGCGACACCGGCAGCGATATGTCGTGCTTGATCGACGCGCCTTCGGCGACCTGGGCCGGCGGCAGTGATTCGCGCAGATGCCAGATATCGCGGGCGCCGGCGGCGTCGGCGGCCACACGCACCGAGCGGACAATGCCCTCGGCGCGCAGATCCGCAATCGCGCCGCCAAGGGCGGCGGCGAGCCAGTCGCCGGAGGCCGAGCTCGCCAGCTCGACCAGCAGATACCAGTCGCAGGCCGCTTCGAACGGCTCGGCGCAGCCTTCGATGTGCGCGCAGGCCAGCGCCACCGCCTGGCGCGACATCAGTTCGCAGCCGGTGAGATTGTGACCGGAGGCCGCGGTCAGCCGCCGCTGCACGCCGACGGCCTGCGCGGGCGTGTCGAGCCCGAACAGGGCGACAGACTGCTGAACGATCGGCGAGTGGAGCTTGAACACCGCCGCGGTGATGATGCCCAGCGCCCCCTCGCTGCCCACGAACAGATCGTTGAGATCGAAGCCGCTGTTGTCCTTGCGCAGCCCGGTGAGATTGTCCCAGACACGCCCGTCGGCCGTGACCACTTCCAGCCCCAGCACGAGATCCCGCGTGTTGCCGTAGTGGACCACATTCAACCCCCCGGCGTTGGTGGCCAGGTTGCCGCCGATGCGACAGCGCTCGCGCGAGGCCAGGGTCAGCGGGAAATACAGGCCCGCATCGGCGGCCGCGCGCTGCGCGTCCGCCAGGGTGCAGCCGGCCTCGACCGTCAGGGTCGCGTTGTCGACATCGATGCCACGCACCGCCGACAGCCGCTCCAGCGACAGAATCACGTGCCGGCGGGCATCGTCCGCGGCGCAGCCGCCGACCAGGCCGGTGTTGCCGGACTGCGCCACGATCGCGCAGTCGGCGTCGATGCAGGCCCGGACCACCGCCGCCACCATGGCCGTGTCCGCGGGCCGCACGACCGCCAGCGCCCGCGGCTGGAAGGCGCCCCGCCATTCCTGCAAATAGGGCTGCGCCGCGTCGCCGGTCAGCACCTCGTCGGCGCCGACCACGCCGGCGAGCGCCTCCAGAATCCGTGCCGCCATCAGGCCGCGCGCGCTGGATCGTCCGTCAGCAGATCGGCGAGCGCCGGCTGCAGGTGACGATATTCGAAAGCGAAACCGGCCGCCTCGAGCGCTGCAGGCACCGCCCGCTGGCCGGTGAGCAGCAGGTGTGCCATCTCGCCGAGCATCAGCCGCAGCACGGGGCCGGGCACCCAGGCGATCTTGGGCCGGTGCAGCACCCGGGCCAGCGTGGCGCTGAACTGGCGATTGCTGACCGGCTCCGGCGCGGTCAGATTGTAGGCCCCGCTGCAGCCCGGCTCGGCCATGAGGAAACGGATCGCGCGGATCTCGTCCCGGATGTGGATCCAGGGCATGAACTGCCGACCGCTGCCGAAATGGCCGCCGAGTCCGAACCGGAACGGCGGCAGCATCTGCGCCAGCGCCCCTTCGTTCGCGCCGAGCACGATGCCGGTACGAATCCGACACAAGCGGATGCCGGCGCCCTCGACGCGGCGCGCGGCCTGCTCCCAGGCCAGGCAGAGTTCCGACTGGAACTCGTCCCCGGGCGGCTCCTCCTCGTCGAGCACGTCATCGCCGCGGGCGCCGTAGTAGCCCACGGCGGAACCGCTGACCAGCACCGAGGGCGGCGTCTCCCACTGCGTGATGACGTCGGTGAGCTCGCGCGTGATCCGCAGGCGGCTCTCGCGCATCTCCCGCTTGCGATCCTCGGTCCAACGCCCGCCGGCCAGATTCTCGCCGGCCAGATTGATCACCGCGTCGGCCGGATCGGCCGCGGTCAGGGACTCGACCGGCTGCACGCCGGCCGGCAGCACGCGCTCGGCCGCCTCGGCATCGCGCGTGGCCACCGTGACCGCCCAGCCGTCCGACCGCAGATCGGCGCACAGATGCCGGCCGATGAAGCCGGTACCCCCGGTGATGAGTGCTGTCTTCATGGTCGTACTCTAGCAACGCGGAGCGCGGCGGCGGAACAGGGTTCCAGCAATATACGCGCGCCGGGGCCGCCGCGTTGCGCCATGCCAACGCCGTACTTGCAAAGCATCGCCGTATCGGGTTATCAATGCGCCTGTGCGGCGGTAGCTCAGTTGGTAGAGCGCGACCCTCCCACGGTCGAGGTCGCGAGTTCGAATCTCGTCCGCCGCTCCACTTCACGGGTCTGTCGAAGCCTCACGGACGCTCGTAAAGCAGCGTTCCCGAACGCAGACCGGCGACGACCGCATCGGCGAGTTCGGTGGCCCGCTGCGACGGGCTGCCGTCGCGTCGACCGGCCACGCTGATCAGCTGCGCCACGGTCTGGGCGCTGTTGTCGATCACACGGATCTCGTAGCCGGGGCGCCCCCGGCCAACAGACGACGCGCATCCCCGGTCACCTCGGCGAACTCGATCAGCAGCGTCGCCTGCGCGCCGCTGTTGCGGCTGGCGGCGTGGCGGCTGGCCGCGTCCTGTTCACGTGTGGGCGGCGCGGCCGCGATCATGGTCGTGCAGGCATGGCCGGCGGCGATCAGGCGCGCGCACAGCGCGCGCTCGTAGCGCATGCGCAGGCCGACATCGTCGAAGGCGGCGTAGACGATGAAACCGTCGTAGCGCGTGTCCGCGTGTGCCGGGTCGACCACGGCCTCAATCCGGGAACTCGCACAGGCGGACAGGAGCATCAGCCCCGACAGCGCCGCGAGACCAGAGCTCGTCCGTACGACTCGCCGGGCGGAAATGCCGCCCGCCACGACTCGGCGCCATCGGTTCAACAGCGCAATCAAGCCGTGTCGGGCGTGATCACGAGCAACAACTGGCGCGCGGCGACCTGGTCACCGGCCCGGCAGTGGACGGCTTCGACCGTGCCGTCCACGTCGGCGGCCACGACGAACTCCATCTTCATCGCCTCGAGCACGAGCAGCGTGTCACCGGCGCGCACCGACTGGCCCGCGACCGCGTCCACACGCTGGATGCGGCCGTCCATGCGCGCGACCGTGCGACCGTCGCCGGCCGCATCGGCCGAGGCCGGCGGACGACGCAACACGTCCTCATAGGCCAGGGTCACGCCTTCGGCGGCCAGCCAGAGGCACGCCCCGTGCCGAAGCGCATGGGCGCGTCGATGCACGCCGGCGTGGTGCCAGTCCAGCCGCGTGTCCGCGGATGCGGTCAGCCCCAGTTCGATCCACGCTTGATTGACGCATACGCGGTAGCGGCCCGCGCCGTCGCAGGCGAGCCGGCATGCATGGCGGGTCTCGCCGTCATCCAGGATCATCGGTGCTTCGTCGGCATAGGCGCTGCGCCAGCCCAGCAGCGAGGCGTCGAGCCCGGCACTGTCGGCCAGGGCGACGGCCTCCTGATGATGCATCGCGGCCGCCGCGAGCGCGCGGTGCAGCGCCGGCGGGCGCTCGCGCTCCAGCGCGTCGGCCATGTGCCGTTCGACGAAGCCGATATCGAAGTCGCCGCCGGCGAAGACGGGATGCGCCAGGATACGGCGCAAAAAATCGCGATTGCTGGTCGGCCCGAACAGCAGCGTGTCGTCCAGCGCTCCGATCAGGCGTCGACGGGCGATGTCACGCGTGGCGCCGGTGGCGATGAGCTTGGCGGCCATGGAATCGTAATGCGGCGAGACGACCAGCCCGTCGGCCAGGCCGTGATCCACGCGCACGCCCGGTCCGGCCGGCGGGCGCCAACGGTGTATCGTGCCGGTCGCCGGCATGAAGTCCTGCGTGACGTCCTCGAGACACAGCCGCACTTCGATGGCATGGCCTTCGAAGCGGATCGCATCCTGCGCCAGCGCGAGCGGCTCGCCGGCGGCGATGCGCAGCTGCCAGGCGACCAGATCGACCCCGGTGACCATCTCGGTCACCGGATGCTCGACCTGCAGGCGCGTGTTCATTTCCATGAAGTAGAAGGCGCCGTCGGGCTCGAGCAGGAATTCCACCGTGCCGGCGCCGCGGTAGTCGATGGCCCGGGCCGCCGCCACGGCCGCGGCCCCCATCCGCGCTCGCAGCGCGGCGTCCACCGCCGGTGAGGGAGCTTCCTCGACGACTTTCTGATGCCGCCGCTGTACCGAACAGTCGCGCTCGCCGAGATGGATGACGTGGCCGTGGTGATCCGCCAGAACCTGGATCTCGACGTGGCGCGCGCCGGTGACCGCCTTCTCCAGAATCAGCTCGTCGGAACCGAAGGCCGAGGCCGCCTCGGAGCGCGCCGAGGCGATCGCCGAGGCGAGATCGGCGATGCGTTCGACGCGACGCATGCCGCGTCCGCCGCCGCCGGCCGAGGCCTTGACCATGATCGGCACGCCGATGCGCTCGCCCTCGGCGCACAGCACGTCATCGTCCTGGGCCGCGCCTTCGTAGCCCGGCACGCAGGGCACGCCGGCCTCGATCATGCGCTGCTTGGCCGCTCGCTTGGCGCCCATGAGCGCGATGGCGTCGGGGGCCGGGCCGACGAAGACGAGACCGGCGTCCTCGATCGCGCGCGCGAAGGCGGCGTTCTCGGCCAGAAAGCCGTAGCCCGGGTGCACGGCATCCGCGCCGGTGGCCCGGGCCGCCTCGATCAGCCGCGCTATCGACAGATAGGACTCGGCCGCCGGCGCCGGGCCGATGCACACGGCCTCGTCGGCGAGCGCCACGTGCGGCGCGTCGGCGTCGGCCTCGGAATACACCGCGACGCTCGACCAGCCGAGCGCCCGGGCGCCGCGGATCAGCCGTACGGCGATCTCGCCGCGGTTGGCCACCAGCAGTTTGTTCAGGGCGCGCATCCGCGGGCCTCCGGGCTCCCGGTCGCTTCAGGCATCGCCATCACCCTGCGCCCAGTACGGCGCCCGCTTGTCGAAAAACGCGCGTACCCCGTCGCGCCCCTCGTCGCCGGTCAGACAGTCGGTGAACGTCTCGGCGCCGGCGTCGAGCAGCGCGGCGGGCTCGGCGGTCCGCGCCGCGCGGACGATGCGCTTGGTCTCCGCGATCGCCCCGGGCGCGCAGGCCAGCACATCCTCGAGCACGGCGGTGATCCGCTCCTCGCCGGCCTCGGCGTCGTCGACCACATCGTGGGCGATGCCCAGTCGCGCGGCTTCGCCGCCCTTGAGTTGATGACCGCAGATGCCGAGCCGTCGGGTCTCGGCGGCGCCGATGCGCGCGACCACGAACGGCAGGATCTGGGCGGCCGGCACACCGAGCCGCGCCTCGGGCATACCCATGCGCGTATCGGTGGTGACGATGGTGATGTCGGCCACGCACAGCAGCCCGAAACCGCCGCCCAGGGCCGCGCCGTCGGCCAGTGCGATCACGGCCTGCGGGGCGGCGTCGACGGTTTCGAGCAGCTCCCCGAAGCGCCGGCTGTGCGCGGTGGCTTCGTCGCGAGCGCTCGCGTCGTCACCGTCGAAGTCCGCGAGCGCGTTCAGATCGGCGCCGACACAGAAATGGTCGCCGGCCCCGCGCAGCACGACGACGCGCACGCTGCGGTCGTCACGGACCGCGTTGAAGGTGTTCACCAGATCGTCGATGAGCCCGGCGTCGAGCGCGTTGCCGGCGTCGGGGCGATCGAGGGTGGCATGCAGCACGCCGTCCTGCCGGTCGAGGGCGAGCGCAGTGGTCTCGGGTAGTGCCATGTCGGTTTCCTATGCGGTCGAATGCAGATCGAGGCGCTTGGCGATGATCTGCAGCATGATCTCGTCGGCGCCGCCGCCGATCGAATGCAGGCGCAGATCGCGATAGAACTGGGCGGTGGTGGATTCGGCCATATAGCCCTGCCCGCCCCAGAACTGCAGGCAGGTATCGGTGAGCTGGCGCGCGAGCCGGCTGGTCTTGAGCTTGGCCATCGAGGCGTTGCGGGTGACGTCGCGCCCGGCGACGAGATCCGCGGTGGCCTGGTAGGTGAGCGCACGCGCCGCCTCCAGTTCGGTGGCCAGTTCGGCCAGCGTGAACTGCACGTACTGGTTGTCGATCACGCTCTGGCCGAAGGCCCGGCGCTCTCGGGTGTAGGTGACGGTATCGTCGAACACCCGCTGCATGGCCTCGAGAATGCTGGCGGCGAGGAACAGCCGCTCCTCCTGGAACTGCTGCATCTGATAGACGAAGCCCTGGCCGGCCTCGCCGATGAGGTAGCGCGCCGGCACACGCACGTCGTCGAAGAAGATGATCGCCGTATCGGAGCTGCGCTGGCCGAGCTTGTCGAGCCGCGTTTCGCGATTGACGCCGGGCGCGTCCAGCGGCACCACGATCAGCGACTTGTCGCTGTGCTTCGACTCACCGCCGGTCACGCACAGCAGGCAGATCCAGTCGCCCTGGGTGCCGTTGGTGATCCACATCTTCTGGCCGTTGATGACGTAGTCGTCGCCCTCGCGCCGGGCCGTGGTCGTGATGCCGGCGACGTCGGAGCCCGCACCCGGTTCCGACACGCCGATACAGGCGACCTGATCGCCGGCGATGGCCGGCGCGAGGAAGTCGCGCTTGAGCTCGTCGCTGCCGTAGCGCGCCAGCGCGGGCGTGGCCATGTCGGTCTGCACGCCCACGGCCATGGGAATGCCGCCGCAGGTCATGCGCCCGAGGCTCTCGGCGAAGGCGAGCTGGTAGGAGTAATCGAGCCCGAGGCCGCCGTATTCCTCTGGCTTGGTGATGCCGAGCAGGCCGAGATCGCCGAGACCCTTGAACAGCTCATGGGCCGGGAAGATGCCGGCGTTTTCCCAGGAGCGCACCTGTGGGTTGACCTGTTCTTCGATGAAGCGCTCGGTGGTGCGCCGGATCTCGTCGTGCTCGTGGGTGAACATCAGGCGCCCCCGGCGCGACGGCGGCGCGCGCCGTTGCGAGCACGCGCCGCACACGGCCTGCCCGAATATCCGCGCAGGCAATGTGTTGCCGGTGCGTCGGCGACACTCGGGCCTTCTGCGCGCGGGACCTCGTTCGCTTGTGTCATCTCAGGCTCCTAGAAACGCGCGACGCCGAAGTCGGTGGGCCGCAGCGTGCGCTGGCGCGCCTCGCGACAGACCGAGAGCGTGAGCGCCAGCACGCGGCGGGTGTCGCGCGGGTCGATCAGGCCGTCGTCGAACAGGCGCGCGCTGCCGTAGAAGGCATGGCCCTGCTTGTCGAAGGCGCCGGTGATACGGGCGTGCATCTCGTCGAGCATGCCTTCGGGCACGGCTTCGCCGCGCGCCGCGTACTTGCCTTCGGTGACGATCTGCATCACACCCGCGGCCTGTTCGCCGCCCATCACCGCGGTGCGCGAGTTCGGCCAGGCGAAGATGAAATCCGGCGAAAAACCGCGCCCGCACATGCCGTAGTTGCCGGCGCCGAAGGAGCCGCCGATCACGAACGTGATCTTGGGCACGTGGGCGTTGGCGACCGCCTGGATCATCTTCGAGCCGTGCTTGACCATGCCGGCCTGCTCGGCGTCCTTGCCGACCATGTAACCGGTGATGTTCTGCAGGAACACCAGCGGAATCTCGGACTGGCAGCACAGCTGGATGAACTGGGCGGCCTTGTTCGCGCCTTTAGTGGTGATCGGGCCGTTGTTGCCGATCACGCCCACGCTGCGCCCTTCCACGGCGGCGTGGCCGCAGACGAGCTGTGCGTCGAAGTCGGCCTTGAACTCGTCGAAATCCGAATCGTCGACCAGGCGCGCGATCACCTCGCGGCAATCGTAGGGTGTCTTGTGATCGGCGGCGACGATGCCGCAGAGCTCGTCGATGTCGTAGCGCGGCGGCGCGAATGGGGCCGATTCGGGACGCGGCGCGCGGACGGGCCAGTCCAGGCGGCCCATGACCTCGCGCGCCTGGCGCACGCCGTCGGCGTCGTCCTCGGCCAGGTATTCGCAGGTGCCGGCGGTGCCGGCGTGCATGTCGGCGCCGCCCAGCGCCTCGTCCTCGGCGATCTCGCCGGTGGCGGCCTTGAGCAGCGGCGGGCCGGCGAGAAAGACCCTGGCCTGGCCGCGCACCATGATCACGTAGTCCGACAGGCCGGGCATATAGGCGCCCCCGGCCGTGGACGAGCCGTGCACGACCGTGATCTGCGGAATGCCGGCCGCCGACAGACGCGCCTGGTTGGCGAAGGTCCGTCCGGCCTCGATGAACATCTCGTCCTGATAGAGCAGGTTGGCGCCGCCGGACTCGATGAGCGAGACGATCGGCAGCTTCTGCTCGAGCGCGATCTGTTGAATGCGCAGGGTCTTCTGCACGCCCCAGGGCGTCATCGTGCCGCCCTTGATCGCGCTGTTGGAGGCATTGATCATGCAGCGCACGCCGGCCACGTAGCCGATCCCGCAGATGCTGTTGCCGCCGGCCAGCGATCCGTCGGTATCGTCGTGGCAGCCGTAGCCGCACAGCGTCGACAGCTCCAGAAACGGCGAGCCGCGATCGAGCAGCAGGTTGACCCGATCGCGCGGCAGCAGCTGTTCACGCTCGCGATAGCGCGCGGCCTTGCTCTGCTCGGTGGCCCGAACGCGCGCTTCCACGTCGCGCAGCGCCTCGACCGCGGCGAGCATGCCCTCGCGATTGCGGCGATGGTCTTCGGACTCGACGTCCACCGTGGAGGACAGGACCGTCACGTCAGAACGCTCCGCCGTCGTCTTGAAGCGGCCTCCGCGTCGTCGGCCCGAGCGCGAAGCCGCCGTACCCGGCCTGCAGAAACAGGTCGCCGACGCGGCCCGGGGCGGGCTTCACGCCGTTCGACCTCGGCGCCAGCAGGCGCGACGCCGGGAAAGCCTCAGATCGAGCCCGAACCGTATCCGTCCGACGCTGGACACTCGCGACGCGAACCGCCGCGGCACGCGGCCGTCCTGCGCCCCGACACCCGCCGGCACGCGCGCGATACGGCTGAAGACGGCGGGCCACAGGCGCACCCGCGTGGCTGGAATGACCGGCGCTCGGCGCGCCGTGGTGCCGGATCGATGACACGATCCTCTCCTCTCGAAAGGCCGCTGTCTGCGGCTGCGAGCCGGTCGGCCCGACGCGCCGCGACAGTCTTCGCATGTAGTGGCCGAAAGCGTGCTACTCGCTCGCCACGCCGTCAAGTCGAGTGGCTCACTTTAGACCGAGCGGCGCAGCCGCTAGACTCGCATCATCGATTTCACCCGGACGGTCATGACGAGCGCGAGTCCTGCAGCGGCCTACCAGCGCCGGATCTTCCGGGCCAAGCGCGCGGCGATCCTCGACGCCGCGCTCGACTGTTTTCTCGAACGCGGTTTCGCCGGCACCAGCCTCAACCGCATCGCCGCCGCCGCGGCGGTATCGACGGCCACCGTCTACCGGCATTTCCCGAGCAAGGACGAGCTCTTCGCCCAGATCATCGAACGCACCTTTCTCGATGGCGCCGCCGAATCGCTGGACACGCTGCCCACCGGCCAGCCGGCCGCGGTGCTGCCGCAGATCGCCGAACGCTATGCGCGACTGATCCTCACGCCGCATTTCCAGCCGCTGGTTCGGGTGCTCATCGCGGAAGCCGTGCGCCTGCCCCAGCTCGGCCACGCGCTGGAGCAGCGCGGTCACGGCCCGTTTCTGGCCGCGGTCAAGCGCTACTTCGAGCGCGAGCACGCGCTGGGCACGCTGGTCGTGGCCGATCCGGGCCTGGCTGCGGAGCAGTTTCTGGGCATGATATCGAGCGTGGTCTTCTGGCCGCGGATGCTCAACGACCAGCGCCGCCCCTCGGCGGCCAAGGTGGAGCGCACCTGCGAGGCCGCGGTCGCCGCCGTGCTGGCCCGCCACAGGCCGGGCTGAGGGCCGGCTACGCCCCGCCGGCCATAGGCCGTCGCGACCGTGGCACCGGCCGGGCTCCGTCGGTTCTGCGCGTCGCCGCGGTCACGTCATGGCCACGATCAGGCAGAATATGCTGAACGAACGTTCGTTATAACCGGAAATCGAGGCGCGGACCGCGCGCCCCAATCGAGGAGACGAGAATGAGAGCACTGCTCTGCAAGCAGTTCGGTCCGCCGGAGACGCTGGTCGTGGAGGACATCGCCGCGCCCGAGATCGGCCCCGACGATGTCCGTATCGACGTCCAGGCGGCCGCGGTCAACTTCCCCGACAGCCTCATCATCGAGAACAAGTATCAGACCAAGCCCGAGCTGCCCTTCTCGCCGGGCGGCGAGCTCGCCGGCGTGGTCTCGGCGGTGGGCGACAACGTGAATCACGTCGCCGTCGGCGACGACGTCATCGCCTTCACCACCTACGGCGCCTTCGCCGAACAGGTGGCCGCCCCGGCCGATCGCGTCATCCCCATGCCGGCGGGCGTCGATCATGTCACCGCTTCGGCGTTCGTGATGACCTACGGCACGACCTATCACGCGCTCGCCGACCGCGCGGCGCTGCAGTCCGGCGAAAGTCTGCTGGTGCTCGGCGCCTCCGGCGGCGTGGGCCTGGCGGCGATCGAGATCGGCAAGGCCCTGGGCGCGCACGTGATCGCCGCGGCCTCGAGCGAGGACAAGCTCGCGGTCTGCCGCGAGCACGGCGCGGACGAGACGATCAATTACGGCGAGGAGGATCTCAAGACCGCGATCAAGGACCGCACCGGCGGCCGCGGCGTGGATGTCGTCTACGATCCGGTCGGCGGCCCGGCCACCGAAGCCGCGCTGCGCGGCACCGCCTGGCGCGGGCGGCTGCTGGTCATCGGCTTCGCCAGCGGCGAGATCCCGAAACCGCCACTCAACCTCGCCCTGCTCAAGGGCTGCTCGATCGTGGGCGTGTTCTGGGGCAGCTTCGTCAAGCGCGAACCCGAGGCGAACCGGAAACAGCTGACACAGCTGTTCACCTGGCTCGGCGAGGGCCGGCTGCGGCCCCACGTCTCGGCGACGTATCCCCTGGCGCGCGGCGGCGAAGCCATCACGCTTCTGGCCTCGCGTCGCGCCTCCGGCAAGGTGGTCATCAAGCCGCAGGACTGAGGCGATCGCGCCGGCCGCTGTCGCGGCCGGCGCCCCGAGCTGTCAACAAACCGCAATCCGGCCGTCATCGCGGCGTTATCCGCGCACGCCACACTGCGCCCAGCGTGACACCGGCCCGAACCTCTCGGGCCGGCAACGAAACGGGGAAGGCGCATGCGCATCGCACTGCTCACCGACGCCTGGCGGCCGCAGGTCAACGGCGTGGTGACCGCACTGACCGCCCTGGTGGCCGAGCTCGAGCGGGCCGGCCACGAAGTCCTGGTGATCCATCCCGGTCTGTTCGTGACCGTGCCCTGCCCGACCTATCGCGAGATTCGCCTGGCCGCCGCGCCGCTGCCGGGCGTGGCCCGGCGCCTGCAGCGCTTCGCGCCCGATGCGGTGCATATCGCCACCGAAGGCAGCGTCGGCCTGGCCGGCTGGCTGTACTGCCGGCTGCGGCGCTGGCGATTCACGACGTCGTTTCATACCCGCTTCCCCGAATACATCAACGCCCGCTGGCCGCTGATCCCCGTGGGCCTGGGCTATCGCGTGCTCAACCGGTTTCATCGGCGCGGCGTGCGGACGCTGGTCAGCACGCCGCCGATGGTCGATTTCCTGTCGGACCAGGGCTTTGCGCGGCTCGCACTCTGGCGGCGCGGGGTCGATACCCGGCTGTTCCGCCCGGTCGAACCGGCCGCGCTCGATCTGCCGCGGCCGGTGTTCATGTACTTCGGCCGTGTCGCGCCCGAAAAGAACGTCGAGGCGTTTCTGGATCTCGAGCTGCCGGGCAGCAAGCTGGTGGTCGGCGACGGCCCGGCGCGGGCGGCCCTGGAACGCCGTCATCCCGACGTGCACTTCGCGGGCATGCACCTGGGCGAGGATCTCGTGCGCCATATCTGCGCGGCCGACTGCATGGTCTTTCCCAGCCGTACCGACACCCTGGGCCTGGTGCTCATGGAAGCCATGGCCTGCGGCGTGCCGGTGGCGGCCTATCCGGTCACCGGGCCGATGCAGGTCGTGCAGCCGCACGTCACCGGCGTGCTCGACGAGGATCTGCGCGCCGCCGCGCTCGCCGCGGTCGAACTCGACGGGCAGGCCGGCATCGCCTACGCGCGCGCCAACGGCTGGGCGGCCTCGGCGGCCGAGTTCGCCGCACAGCTCGCACTCGCGCGCCCGCGCTCCCACGGCTCGAACACCCTGGCACTGGAGATCTCGCGATGAAGATCCTGATACTCGGCGGCGACGGTTTCTGCGGCTGGCCGACCGCACTGCACCTATCCGGTCGCGGCCACGATGTGACGATCATCGACAATCTCTCGCGCCGGCATATCGACAACGAACTGGGCGTGACCTCGCTCACGCCGATCGCGCCCATCGACGTGCGTCTGGATATCTGGAAGCGCACGACCGGGCGCACCATCGCCGCCCTGCACATGGACGTGGCCCGCGAATACGACCGTCTGGAGGCGACCATCGACCGGCTCGCCCCCGACGCCATCGTGCACTTCGCCGAACAGCGCTCGGCGCCCTATTCCATGAAGCACGCACGGGCCAAGCGCTATACGCTCGAAAACAATCTCGCCGCCACCCAGAACGTGCTCTGCGCCCTGGTCGAGACCGGCGTCGACGCGCATCTGGTGCATCTGGGCACGATGGGCGTGTACGGCTACGGCGGCGGCCTGCGCATTCCCGAGGGCTATCTCACCGTCGAGGTCGACGACAGCGCGGGCGCGCGCACCCAGCGCGAGATCCTGTTCCCGCCGGACCCCGGCAGCATCTACCACATGACCAAGACGCAGGATCAACTGCTGTTCTATTTCTACAACAAGAACGACGGCCTGCGGATCACCGACCTGCACCAGGGCGTGGTCTGGGGCACGCAGACGCGCGAGACGCGCCTCGACGAGCGTCTGATCAACCGTTTCGACTACGACGGCGACTACGGCACCGTACTCAATCGTTTTCTCATGCAGGCCGCGGTCGGCCACGATCTGACCGTGCACGGCAGCGGCGGCCAGACCCGGGCCTTCATCCATATCCAGGACACGGTGCGCTGTATCGAAATGGCGATCGGCAACGCGCCAAACGCCGGCGAACGCGTACGCATCTACAACCAGATGACCGAGACCTGGCGCGTGGGCGAACTCGCGAAGCTGGTCGCGGGCCTGACCGGCGCGCGCATCCGCCATATGGACAACCCGCGCCGTGAGGCCGCCGAGAACGATCTGTGCGTGGACAACCGCTGCCTGCTCGATCTCGGCCTGGAACCGACCACCCTGCGCGGACAGCTGCTCGGCGAGATCATCGACGTGGCCCAGCGCTATGCCGATCGCTGCGACGAAACGCGCATCCTGTCGACCTCGCAGTGGGTGCGCCCGCAGACGCCGGACGGCGACCGGGCACTAGCGGTCTGATTGCGTCGCCTCAATCGGGCGCGGCGTCGCCCAGGCGTGCGGCCAGATCCACGAGCTGGTGGCGGCCGACGATATCGCGCGCGCTCTGGGCGACCTCGACGCGTTCGAAGGCCGCGAAGCGATCGCGGATCTCGGCCAGATATTCGTTCTGCTGGGCGACGCGCTCGGTGACGAAGGCGCTGGCCGGGTCCTCCGGCCAGAGTCGGTTCACGTAGAGCGCGCCGATGGGAATCTGGGTATCGCGCAGCTGCTCGATCACGCGCGCGGTCTCCTCGATCGGCAGGCGCTCGGCCAGCAGCACCGGATGAAACACGGCCTCGGCGTGCAGGCGCCGGCGCGCCTCGGCGAAGCGCTCCGCGCGCTGGCGAAGCCGTACGAGTACGCGATCCTCGCGCTCGGGTTCGCTCACGCCGGCCATCGTGCGCCACATGCCCTGAAGCTTGTTCACCTTCGCGCGCTGGGCCTGCAGGCCCTCGACCCAGGCGCCCAGCATCGACGGCAGCGTGAGCAGGCGCAGCGTATGGCCGCTGGGCGCGGTATCGAAGACGATGCGGTCGTAATCGCCGGGGCACCAGGTCATGATGCGGGTGAAGCGATCGAACAGCGCCGACTCGGCCGTGCCCGGCGCCTGCACCGCGAGCTTGAGATGCCGGTCGAGCGCCGGCAGCACCGCCTTGGACACGGCCGCCTCGGCGTCCTCGCGGATGCCTTCGACATAGGCGCGTGCATCGGCCTCCGGATCGATCTCCATCGCCCAGAGGCGCTCGCCGGCCGCGGTCGGCTGATCGCCCAGCCGCGTCTCGAGCAGGTCGGAGACCGAATGCGCCGGGTCGGTCGAGACCAGCAGGGTGCGATGGCCCTCGCCGGCCAGGCGCAGCGCGTGGGCCGCGGCCAGCGTGGTCTTGCCGACCCCGCCCTTGCCGCCGAACAGGTAGAAGCGGGTCGGGCCGTCGTGGTGGTGCTCATTCGCCATCGGGCGTCTCCAGCGGGTTCATGCGCGGCGCGCGTGTCGGCCATACGCGTCGCGCGAGCTTTTGACGCTCGCGGGCCAGGCGAAGCGCAGCCGAGGTTCCGATCGCCGCGTATCGCGATCGTGGGCGCGACCGGGCGCTATGGCCGGTTGACGGGTCGCAGGCCTGCGCGCCAAGCGTCGTGCTGCGGCCAGAGGAGGCGTCGCGCGGGCTCGCGCCGTCACGCTGTACAGGCGCGCTGCAACGCTGGATGGCCACATCTTGTCCATGTCATCGGCGCTGGGGCTGAAGAATCGGACGCCCCGCCATAACCAGGGGCACCCGGCGGCGTGGCAAACCCCGGTTGTGGCAGACCCGGCCCCGGCGGCTCGCGCCCTGCCGGACACGCTTGGCGGTCTCCAACGCGGCGCACGGACGAACAACCAACGGGCGCTAGCAGCACACGCCGGCTTCGGGAAAGGTGTCCATGCCCATGCGCTGGTGCCAGCGGTGGAACGACTCGATCAGATCCGGATAGAGTTCGAGCGCGTAGTAGTCGGCCGGGCCGGGAATCCCCAGCGCCTCCAGAAACAGCAGGGCGACGAGCACGTCTTCTTCGGAGCGCGCCTCGCGGGCGATGCCGGCGCGCCAGGGCGCCATGAACAGTTCGTCGTGGTAGTCGGAGAACCGACGCCACAGGCTTTTCTCGTCGGCCATGTCGACATGCCTGTCGTGATGAATGCGGTCACCGTGTTGCCGCGCGTTCAATCCTGCGCGATGCGCTCGAGCACCCGCGCGACCACGGTGTCGGTCGCGGGCAGACGCCCCGAATACAGCGTGTCACCGTCGCAGACCACCGCCATCGGCGCGCCGGCCCGGGCCATGGAGCGAATCGTCGCTGCCCAACCGAGGCCGCGGCGACGCGCGGCCCGCCAGACGGTCGGATACAGCCAGAGCAGGTTACGCGGGTCGGCCACGATCAGATCGAGCTCGGGCGCGGCCGCGGCCAGGTCGCGATAGACGGCCCCGATCCGTTCCATGCGCGCCCGGCTGTGGCTGAAGTCCGCCGCCCCGCCGAGCGCCGAATCGCGCGCACCCAGACGGCCGCAACAGCCGGAGCCACTGTGCTGCGCATCCTGCTCGCGCACCAGGATCACCTGGTGCGTCGTCACCGCGCCGGCGCTCGCCTCGGGGCGATCGGTTCGGCACGCCGTGATCATCGATCCGCGGCCGCCGGGTCGCGCGCGCCGCGCTGGCGGTTGAGCGCGGTCACCGCTTCCACGATCAGCCAGGCCGCGAGGACGAAGATCGCCGCGTCCATGGCCAGCAGCAGCCAGTCACCCTTCTGGAAGAAGTCGACCAGATTGAGCAGCAGCGCCCAGGTGGTCATGAACAGCAGGAACACCAGCGGCACGATCGCCGCGAGCGGATTGCGGTTGCGTGCCAGCACCCAGACCGCAATCACCGACAGCGCCAGGCCGGCGGTGAGCTGGTTCGTGGTACCGAACAGCGTCCACAGGCGACCGAAGGCGAAGCCCTTGCCGCCGGCGTCGTCGCCGCCGGGCACCAGCGCCAGACCCAGCGGGATCAGCACGGCCAGCGTAGTAAGCAGATTCACACGCCCCGACAGCGCCTTGAAGCCGGCCAGTTCGCTGATCTCGGCGAGAATGTAGCGCTGCAGCCGGATGCCGGTGTCCATCGTCGTCCCGGCGAAGGTGATGACCACCACCGCGGCGAAGGTCGCGCCGAGCGTAGCCGGAATGCCGAGGTTGCTAAGGAAGTGGCCGGTACCGGTCACGAAATGGCCGAGCGCCCCGCCCGACGCGGCGCCGAAGTCGGCGTAGGCGGTATTCCATTCGCCGGCTGCGCCCAGACCCGCGGTGCAGGCCAGGATCGCGGCCAGCGCCAGCGCGCCCTCGCCGAGGGCGCCGCCGTAGCCGACGAAGCGGGCTTCGGGCTCCTTGTCGAGCTGCTTGGACGTCGTGCCCGACGCGACCAGGCTGTGAAAGCCCGAGATCGCGCCACAGGCGACGGTGATGAACAGATACGGGAACCAGTGCGGCGAATCCGCCGAGACCTCGTTGACCGCGGGCGCGCTAACCGTATCCCAGCCGACGAGCACGCCGAGGAAGATCACGAACAGCGCCACGATCAACTGCTGGCCGTTGATGTAGTCGCGCGGCTGCAACAGGATCCACACCGGCAGGCGCGAAGCGATCCAGGTGTAGGCGAAGATCAACAGGATCCAGGTGGTGCGCACCTCGAGGCCGATCGCCGAAGCCAACCCGTCGACCTCGATCGGATACGCCTGGCCGATCGGGATCGCGATATAGAGCAGCAGCAGGCCGACGATCGACGGGATGATGATGGAACGCCCCAGCCGATAGGCCCACTGCCCGATGAAGACCGCGATCGGAATCACGATCAGCGCAGGGATCACCGCGCCCGGGTTGGACTCGAACAGGATCGCCATCACCACGCCGAACACGGCGTTCACGAGCGTTAGCAGAAAGAAAATAATCAGTAGAAACAGGGTACTGGCGCGCGCGCTGATGACCTTGCCGGAGAGCGTGCCGATATTCTGGCCGCGATTGCGCGCGGATACGACGATCGAGCCGAGATCGTGCACGCCGGCCGCGAAGATGGTGCCCAGGATCACCCAGGTCAGCGCCGGCAGCCAACCCCAGTAGACCGCGATCGCCGGGCCGACGATCGGGGCGGCGCCCGCCACCGAGGTGAAGTGGTGCCCGAGCAGCACGTGCTTGTGCGTCGGCACGAAGTCGACACCGTCGCGCATTTCATGCGCCGGGGTGCGGAAATTGGGATCGAGCGCGTAGACCTTCTCGGCCAGATACCGCGAATAGAAACGATAGCCCAGATAGAAGGCGACCAGCGCCATGACGATCAGAAAAAAGGCCGGCATTGGATCTCCCCGCGGTTTCGCGCCTCAGGCGGACGCTGTGCGTGGCGAACGATAGCAACGCGGATACGCCGGGCGCCAGTCTACAAACGTATCAGGCGTCTGCGCTGCCGGCGCTGTGCGGCGCGTCTACGGCGTGCCGCAGGCCGGGCAGGCCGGATCGGCCGGAATCTGCAGGCTGCGCCAGCGGTGCGTGGCCGCATCCAGCGTGAGCACGCGCGCGGCGAGCGTGTCGGCCATGCCCACGATCAGCTTGATCGCCTCCAGCGCCTGCAGCGTGCCGACGATGCCGGGCACGACCCCGAGCACGCCGGCCTCGGCACAGGTCGGCGCGCTGCCCGCCGGCGGCGCGCTGGCGAACAGACAGCGGTAACAGGGCCGGCCGCCGGCCGGGAACACGCCGACCTGACCGGCGAAGCGCTCGACCGCGCCATAGACCAGCGGGATCCGCGCCGCCACGCAGGCATCGTTGACCGCATAGCGGGCGCTGAAGTTGTCCGAGCCGTCGACCACCAGATCGTGGTCGTCGACCAGCCCGGCCGCATTGTCCGCGCTCACCCGCGCCTCGATCGGCTCGATGGCGATACTCGGGTTGAGGGCCGTGAGCGCGGCCATCGCCGAGCGCACCTTGGGCTGACCGACGCTGGCATCGCGATGCAGGATCTGGCGATGCAGGTTGGAGCGATCGACCACGTCGTGATCGACGATGCCGATATGCCCCACGCCGGCCGCGGCCAGATAATAGGCCGCCGGTGAGCCGAGCCCGCCGGCACCGATGACCAGCACGCGCGCGTCGCGCAGTTTCGTCTGGCCCGCCTCGCCGACCTCGGGCAGGGTGAGCTGGCGGGCATAGCGGGCGCGATCGGCGTTGTCGAGCATGGTGGGCGTCTCGAACGCCAGGCCGGCGTCCTTCCAGGCATCGAAACCGCCCTCGACCGAACGCACGTCGCTATAGCCCAGACGCGCGAGCTGGTCGGCGGCGAGCAGCGAACGCGAGCCCGACGCGCACAACAGCAGCACCGTTTGATCGGGTCCGCTGACCTCCTGCTCCAGACGCATCTCCAGAAAGCCGCGGCCGAGCGGCTTCGCGCCCACGGGCGTGCCCTGGGCGATCTCATCGGCCTCGCGGATATCGACCAGCAGCGCGCCGGAGCGCGCCAGTTCGGCGGCGCGCTCGGCGTTCACCGGCGGGATGCGTTCGCGCAGTTCGGCGAGTTGGTCTGTCAGGCTCATGGCGCGTCGCGGGCCTCGTCGTGGTCGGTGAGACTGTCGTCGTCCTCGTCGTCGGAGATGCCGTCGTCGGCGTCCCCGCGGGCAGCAGCCAGCGCGGCGTTACGCTGCCAGGACTGTCCGATCGACTTGCTGGTGTTCGCACCCATCTTCTTCAACTCCTCGCTGCGGCGCACGATGTTGCCGCGGCCCTCGACGAGCTTGTTGCGCGCGCCCTCGTAGGCCTTGTTGGCCGTATCCATGGCCCGGCCGAGCTTGTCGAGATCGTCGAGAAAACCCACGAACTTGTCGTGCAGCGCGCCGGCCTTCTCGGCGATCTCGGCGGCGTTCTCCTCCTGCTGCTGCAGCCGCCAGAGATTGGCGATGGCGCGCAGCATGGGCATGAGCGTGGTCGGCGAGACCAGCGCGATATTGGCGTCGAGCGCTTCGCGCTGCAGGTCGAAATCGCCGCGCAGCGCCTCGACATAGGCCGCCTCGGAGGGAATGAACATGAACACGTAGTCGAGCGTCTGTATGGCGTCGATATGCTGGTAGTTCTTGGCCGACAACTGCTTGAGATGACGCCGCACCGAGGCGACGTGGTCGGCGAGTGCGGTTTTTCGGGCGTCCTCGTCCCCGGCCTCCTGGACCCGCAGATAGGCCGTCAGCGACACCTTGGCGTCGACGACGATGCTGCGCTGCTCCGGCAGATGCACGACCGCATCCGGCAGCTGGCGGCTGCCGTCCTCGGTGGTGACCGAGAACTGCGTCTCGTACTGGACGCCTTTCTCCAGGCCCGAGCGCTCCAGCACCGTCTCCAGAATCATCTCGCCCCAGTTGCCCTGGGTCTTGGATTCGCCGCGCAGGGCGTTGGCCAGATTGGTCGCGTCCTCGGCGATCGCCTTGTTGGACTGCTCCAGCAGGCGCACCTGCTCGGCGAGCGCGCTGCGCTGGCGGTTTTCCTGATCGTAGGCTTCGCGGACCTGCTTTTCGAAGCGGCCGATATGCTCGCGCAGCGGGTTGAGCAACGGCTCGAGGCTGGCCTTGTTCTGTTCGGTGAAGGCCCGGCTTTTCTCTTCCAGGATTTCCTGGGACAGCGTCTTGAACTGGTGGGTGAGGGCTTCGCGCGCTTCGGTCAGCGTCTTGAGCTTGTCCTCGCTGTTACGGCGTTCGCTGTCGAGCCGCGTCTCCAGCCGGGCGTTCTCGCTGCGCGCCTCGGTCAACGCCTGGCGCACGGACTCGAGCGCCTCGCGCGTCTTCGCATGCGCGCCCGCCTCATTCTCGGCCGTCTGTCGGGCACTGTCGCGGGCGCTTTCCAGACGGGCCTGGGCCGAACGCGCCCAGAGCACGGCCAGCGCCGCGCCGACAAGGACGCCCAGCAGCAGCGCGGAAACAATCAGAACAATGGCTTGCGTGGTCATCGATGGAGCGTTCGGCCGGCAGCGGAATGCGATGGCACTCAGTCTAACGCCGCCCCGCTGGCGCGTGCGGCCGCACCCGCGCCGACGATGGAGTCCGGCGTCCGGGCAGCGCGTACAATACGCGCTCTCTTTTCCAGATCGCGATGCTCTCGCGCCCATGATGCTGCAACTGCGCAACCTGCGGCTGGCCTACGGGACCCAGCCGCTGCTCGACGACGCCGAACTGGCCATCGACCGCGGCGAGCGGGTCGCGCTCGTCGGCCGCAACGGCACCGGCAAGTCCACGCTCATGCGCATCGTCTCCGGCGAGATCGAACCGGACGAGGTCCTGCGCGAATCCCGGGCCGATCTGCGCGTGGCCCGGCTGGAGCAGGAAGTGCCCGCCGGCACCCACGGCCCGGTGTTCGATGTGGTCGCGGCCGGGCTCGGCGATGTCGGCGAAGCGCTGGCCCGTTTTCACGACCTGACCGCGCGGCTGTCCGCCGGCGAGGACGTGATGGATGCCTTCTCGAAGGCCCAGGCCGCGGTCGATGCCGCCGACGGCTGGACGCTGGCCCAGCAGGTCGAGAGCACGCTGTCGCGGCTCAAGCTCGGCGCCGACTGGCAGTTCGAGTCGCTGTCGGGCGGCCAGAAACGGCGCGTGCTACTCGCCCGTGCCATGGTTCAGGCGCCCGATCTGCTGCTGTTGGACGAGCCCACCAACCATCTCGATATCAGCGCCATCGACCAGCTCGAGGAGATGCTGCTGAACTGGAACGGCGCGCTGCTGTTCATAACCCATGACCGCGCCTTCCTGCGCAATCTGGCCACCCGCATCGTCGATCTCGATCGCGGCAAGCTCACCTCCTGGCCCGGCGACTACGACCGTTTTCTCGAAGGCAAGGAAAAGATGCTGGCCGACGAGGAGAAGGCCAACGCCGCCTTCGACAAGCGCCTGGCTCAGGAAGAGGTATGGATCCGCCAGGGCATCAAGGCCCGGCGGACCCGCAACGAGGGCCGCGTGCGCGAGCTCAAGGCCATGCGCGCCGAACGCGCCGAGCGCCGCGAGCGCGGCGGTAGCGCCAACATCGTGACCCAGGACGCGGCCCGCTCCGGCAAGCACGTGATCGTGGCCGAGAACCTGTCCTACGGCTGGGCGGACAAACCCATCGTCAACGATCTGTCCACGATCATCCAGCGCGGCGACAAGGTCGGCCTCGTCGGCCCGAACGGCGCCGGCAAGACCACGCTGATCAACCTGCTGCTCGGTCGCCTCGCGCCGGATGCCGGCGAGGTCAAGCTCGGCACCAACATCGAGGTCGCCCACTTCGACCAGCACCGCGCGGCCCTCGACGATTCCATCAGCGTGCTCGACAACGTGGCCCAGGGGCGCTCCTCGATCACCATCAACGGCCAGGATCGGCACGTGATGAGTTATCTGGGCGATTTCCTGTTCTCGCCCAAGCGCGCACGGTCGCCGACCAAGGTACTCTCCGGCGGCGAGCGCAATCGGCTGCTGCTGGCCAAGCTGTTCACCCGGCCCGCCAATCTGCTGGTCATGGACGAGCCGACCAACGACCTCGACGTTGAGACGCTGGAACTGCTGGAAGAGCGGCTGATGAACTACGACGGCACGTTGCTGCTGGTCTCCCACGATCGTGCGTTTCTGGACAACGTGGTCACCAGCACGCTGGTCTTCGAGGACGAGGGCGACGTGCGCGAGTACGTCGGCGGCTATTCCGACTGGCTGCGGCAGCGGCCGACGCCGACACGAGCCGCCGAGCCCCGAAAGAAGACGGGCGGCCGCGGCGCCTCGAAACCGGCGACGGCGCCGGCACCCACCGCCAACCCGCTGTCCAGCGCCGAGCGCAAGGAACTGCGCGCCCTGCCGGATACGATCGAGACGCTGGAGACACGGATCGCCGAGCTGGAGGCGGAGTTCAACGCGCCGGGCTTCTACGACCGTCCCCAGACCGAGATCCGGGCAGCCAGCGAGCGCGTGGCCGCAGCCGAACGGGAACTGGAGACGGCGCTGGCGCGCTGGGAGACGCTGG
>NZ_AYKH01000039.1 GCF_003788635.1 Salinisphaera orenii subsp. orenii MK-B5 | reverse complement strand
CCTGGTCCAGCAGCTTGCGGAACATTTCGACGCCGGTGACCGTGGTCTTGACCGTGTCGTGGATGCCCACGATCTCGATGTTGTCGCCGACGTTGACGATGCCGCGCTCGACGCGCCCCGTGGCCACGGTGCCGCGACCCGAGATCGAGAAGACGTCTTCGACCGGCATCAGGAAGGCGCCGTCAACGGCGCGTTCCGGCTCGGGGATGAATTCGTCCATCGCGCGAACCAGCTTGGCGATCGATTCGATGCCGTGCTCGCCTTCGTCGCCTTCCAGCGCCTTGAGCGCGCTGCCGACGATCACC
This sequence comes from Salinisphaera orenii subsp. orenii MK-B5, assembly GCF_003788635.1. Classification (GTDB taxonomy): domain Bacteria; phylum Pseudomonadota; class Gammaproteobacteria; order Nevskiales; family Salinisphaeraceae; genus Salinisphaera; species Salinisphaera orenii. Next base: position 255 of record NZ_AYKH01000039.1, on the reverse strand, counting down.
GGGGTGTCGTCGCCCGGGAAGTCGTAGGCGTCCAGCAGTTCGCGGACTTCCATTTCGACCAGCTCGAGCAGTTCTTCGTCGTCGACCATGTCGGCCTTGTTCAGGTACACGACGATGAACGGGACACCGACCTGGCGCGCCAGCAGGATGTGCTCGCGCGTCTGCGGCATCGGGCCGTCCGCCGCCGAGACCACCATGATCGCGCCGTCCATCTGGGCGGCACCGGTGATCATGTTCTTGACGTAGTCGGCGTGG
>NZ_AYKH01000038.1 GCF_003788635.1 Salinisphaera orenii subsp. orenii MK-B5 | reverse complement strand
CCTGGTCCAGCAGCTTGCGGAACATTTCGACGCCGGTGACCGTGGTCTTGACCGTGTCGTGGATGCCCACGATTTCGATGTTGTCGCCGACGTTGACGATGCCGCGCTCGACGCGTCCCGTGGCCACGGTGCCGCGACCCGAGATCGAGAAGACGTCTTCGACCGGCATCAGGAAGGCGCCATCAACGGCGCGTTCCGGCTCGGGGATGAATTCGTCCATCGCGCGAACCAGCTTGGCGATCGATTCGATGCCGTGCTCGCCTTCGTCGCCTTCCAGCGCCTTGAGCGCGCTGCCGACGATCACCGGGGTGTCGTCGCCCGGGAAGTCGTAGGCGTCCAGCAGTTCGCGGACTTCCATTTCGACCAGCTCGAGCAGTTCTTCGTCGTCGACCATGTCGGCCTTGTTCAGGTAGACGACGATGAACGGGACGCCGACCTGGCGCGCCAGCAGGATGTGCTCGCGCGTCTGCGGCATCGGGCCGTCCGCGGCCGAGACGACCATGATCGCGCCGTCCATCTGGGCGGCACCGGTGATCATGTTCTTGACGTAGTCGGCGTGA
>NZ_AYKH01000037.1 GCF_003788635.1 Salinisphaera orenii subsp. orenii MK-B5 | reverse complement strand
AGCCATAAGCAGAGACACGCGATCTGAGCTTGGGCCAGGAACGACGAGAGTCGTTTGGCGTAGCGCGTCGCGAGGCCACGCCACCGTTTGAGTTGTTCGAATGCGTTTTCGACCAAGTGCCGGTGGCGATACAGTGCCGCATCCAAGGCGCGGGGGTTTTTGCGGTGTACGCGCGATGGCACCTGGACCTGCATGCCTTGCGCTCGCGCCTGGCTCACGATCGCATTGCTGTCGTACCCCTTGTCCGCGATCAAATGCTCGGCTTCGAAGTCACGGATCAGTTCATCAGCTTTTGCACAATCCGCTCGGGCACCTTGCGTTGCAAGGATTCGGAGCGGCATACCATGCGCATCCACGGCCAGATGGAGCTTGGTGTTGAGCCCCCTTTTGTGCGGCCGATGCCATCGTTGCCGCCGGGCGCGCCGGCGGCGCTCGCCTGCGCTTTGCAATGACTGGCATCAATCATCAGCCATTCGAAATCGGGCTCGTCGATCAGCACCTCGAGCAAGGCTTCCCAGATCCCGCGATCACGCCAGCGGCAAAACCGTCGATGGGTGTTTTTCCAACCCCCATAGGCCGGTGACAAATCGCGCCACGGCGCCCCGGTGCGCAGAATCCAAAGGACGGCATTGACGAACTGGCGATTGTCCTCGGCCACGCCGCCCCATTGGCCCGCGCGGCCAGGTAAGTGCGGCGCGATCAAGGCCCATTGACGGTCCGTTAGATCGTGGCGATGTTGGGCATCCGACATGCTGTGTCGTCGATCAGAAGTATTAGTGCCCTATGTCAACATATCTCGTGACGACATGCCCTA
>NZ_AYKH01000036.1 GCF_003788635.1 Salinisphaera orenii subsp. orenii MK-B5 | reverse complement strand
GACTGCCTGAGCGGTCCCAAAGAAAAAGCCGCCCGGAGCGAATCCTAGGCGGCTAACTGTGGGCGTAGCAGTGCCCAACTAATGCGACTTCAATTATAGCACTGCTGCGCCTGCACCGCTGGGCGGTATGGGCATTTTCGGACAATGGGCACCGGAGTACGCCGAGCGTGGCGTAGCCGTGTTCCCCGTAGACGTGGACCGCAAGAAACCGCTGGTCTCCAACTACGGGCGAGCCGGCGTGCGTGCCAGTGCGACGTGGGCAGACAAGTTCGCCGACGCCGATGGGCTGGGCATTCACATGGGCCGCAATGCGCTGACGATCTTAGACGTGGACACGCGAGACGAACGCACGTTTGCCGATGCAATGGATCGTCACGGGCCGTCGCCTTTCGTTGTTCGCACGCAATCGGGCGGCTGGCAAGCCTACTACGCAGCCAACGGCGAGAAGCGCCAGACACGCGCCTGGCCGTGTATCGACCTGCTAGGCAATGGGCAAGCGGTGGCCGCGCCGAGCCGAGGCACTAAAGGCCGTTACGAAGTTATCGCGGGCGACCTGGACGACCTGCTGGACCTGCCCACGCTGCGCAATATCCCCGCCGATCTGTACCGACCGAAAGCGGCCAATGACACGTCGCCCGCCGACGGGCCGGCTGTAGGCCAGCGTAACCAATTCCTGTTCGATGCCCTGCGATACCAAGGCCAGAGCGCGAGCACGTATGAGCAGTTAGAGGCTATCGCCATGACCCTGAATCAATCATTCGCCGACCCGTTAAGCCCCGGCGAGGTCGCGAACGCGGCGCGCTCGGTATGGAAGTACAAGAGCGAAAACCGACTGTTCGTGACGGGCTGTGAGAGTACGGCCGTGTTCGGTAGTTCGCTGGTCGATCAATGCCTGAACAACGGCGACGCGCTGGTACTGCTAGCCAAGCTGCGCCAACTACACGCGCACCGCAAAGGTCGAGCGTTCGAGCTACCGGGCGCAACAGGCGAGCGGATCATGGGCTGGAGTAAGCGGCGCTATCTGAAAGCCCGCGATCATCT
>NZ_AYKH01000035.1 GCF_003788635.1 Salinisphaera orenii subsp. orenii MK-B5 | reverse complement strand
TCTTGATTATGTACAAAGCTCAGCTCGCTTGAGCTGATGCTCAGGCCAAGGGGCGGTAAGAGCGGCCGCGCGCAACAGCCGTGGCAGTATTGAGCGCAGGTTGTAGCGGCGATTGAATCGATACTGAAAGTCCGCCAAGTAGCGTGGCGCATACTTGGCGAACTTGAACGCGTGATGCGTGCCGCTGATCGCCGTTTTCAGGTTGCCGAGCAGGATATTGACCCACTGGAACTGGGGATGCTCAGCCGAAGCTCGGCTGGAGCCGGTCACAATGGCCAGATGACTGGCTACCTCTTCGCGCAGTACCCGAAACGCCGGCAGGCCATCCGACACCACGTCGGTTTCAGCGGACAGCGACGTGTTAGCCCAATCACGAATCGCCTCCGATTGGAACGGCATGCAACGGATCACCACCTGGTGCGGCTTGCAATCGTCGACTGTCGAAACCGCCATGACAAACGGGATCTTGTTGGGCGATCCCCGCCCGCGCTTGCCGGGCTCACCGGGCCGTTCGCCGCCCAGATAAGCATCGTCGATTTCGACGCGCCCCGATAGCTGGCGATGCGATTCACGCTCGACCATGACCTGCATGAGTTTGTGCTTCATGCGCCAGGCGGTACGCCAACTCACGCCGAGATGGCGCATAAGCTCCAGCGCCGATATGTTGTTTTTGGCTTGGGTGAGCAAGTGCATTGCTAGAAACCAGACCGGCAACGCCAGCTTTGTCGAGTCGAAGATCGTGCCCGCCGTGATACTGGTCTGGTGACGACACCGCTGGCACTGCCAGAGGCCGCGGCCGTTACGTTCGAACGTGGTGTGTCGCCGGCATCGACAGGTCGGGCAGGCATAGCCCCGTGGCCAGCGCGCGGCTGCCAGTGCCCGCTCGCATTGGGCCTGGGTGCCGTATTGCTGTACAAATTCAAACAACGACAGGCCCGGCTGCATCTGTACTTGGTTGATCGCCATGACGAAATTCCTTGTGTGTCATGACTCCAGTATCCACAGACGGTGGGTCATTTCGTGACCCTACTGAGCTTTGTACATAATCAAG
>NZ_AYKH01000034.1 GCF_003788635.1 Salinisphaera orenii subsp. orenii MK-B5 | reverse complement strand
GCCATGCCCGGCTCGCGCGGCGTGGCCGGCTCGCCGCCGGCCATGACCTCGAGCACCCGGCGAGTGCAGCGGGCCAGCGTGTCCGGGTTGTAGCCGCCTTCCAGACTCATCACCAGCCGGCCGTCGCAGTAGGTGTCGGCCAGGCGCTGGACGATGCCCGTGAGCGCGCTGTAGCCGTCGTAGCTCATCTGCAGACACAGCTCGTTGCGATGCGCGTCCATGCCCGCCGAGACCAGAATCAGTTCCGGCTGAAACCATTCGGCGGCCGGCACGAGGATGTCCTCGAAGGCCGCGACCACCGCGCGATCGCCGGCGTCCTCCGGCAGCGGCACGTTGACCGTGGTGCCCTCGCCCAGGCCGTCGCCGATCTCTTCGACGTCGCCGGTGCCCGGGTAGAACGGCGCGGCGCGGTGGGTGTCGAAGAACAGCACGCTGGGATCGGCCGCGAAGATGTCCTGGGTGCCGTTGCCGTGATGGGCGTCCCAGTCGATGATCAACACCCGCTCGATATCCCAGTGGAACTGGGCGTGCGCGGCGGCCACCGCGATGTTGTTGAACAGGCAGAAGCCGCGCGCCCGGACCGCGTTGGCGTGGTGTCCCGGCGGCCGGCTGATGGCGAACGCCGACTGTGCGCGCTTTTCGAACACGGCATCGACCGCGGCGATCGCCGAACCGGCTGCGACCTCGGCGGCATCGAGACTGCCTGCGGAGATCGCCGTGGTGTCGACGTCGAGCCAGGCCTGCTTGCCCTCGAGCTCGTAGAGGTTCTCCAGATAGGAGGTGGTGTGCACGCGCTGGAGCTGTTCCCGGGTGGCCGGCTCGGCGCCGGCGAAACGCACGCCCGGCACCGGGTCGCCGACCAGCAGATCGCGGATAGCCGTCACCCGACCGGGATGCTCCGGATAGCTCCACTTCGCGTCGGCGCTCAGCCCCAGGCCGTCGAGGATGCTGCGGATGCGCTTGTCCATGCGGCCCGGCAGGAACGGCTCCTCGGCCTCGGGCCGATGCAACAGCACCCGCTCGTCGTAGATCACCAGTACATCTCGATCGCCAGTCACGCACGGGCCTCCATGGGAATCCGCGAGCAGCATAACGCGCCGGCGCCGGGGTGACGACGCATCAGCGCGGTGACACGCCGGCGTACCTCGGGCTAGGCGTCGCCCTCGGCCAGTCGATCGCGCATGGCCAGTACGGTGGCCATCGTGGACAGCCGCGGTACGGCCACGCCGTAGCGCTCGGCCAGGGCGACCACGTTGCCGAGAATCGCCTGGATCTCCATCGGCCGGCCGTGGAGATAGTCCAGCGCCATGCTGTTGCGATAGGCCGGCATCTTGCGGGTGCCGGCGATGTTCTTGTCGATGGCGTCATCCGGCAGCGGATGGCCGTCGGCCGCCGCGACCGCCTTGACCTCGGCCATCATCTCGCGCGCCAGCGCCTCGCCGCCGGGCGTGTCGAGCATCGTGACGGTATCCGCGCCGTCGGCCAGCACCGACAGCGGGTTGAACGGTGTATTCCAGAGGCTCTTGGCCCAGCGCTCGCCCACCACCTGATCGGCCAGCTTGACGTTGATGCCGCCGTCGGTGAACAGGGCCTCGAGCGCACGGCAGTCGTCGGTCACGCCCGCCGGCCAGGCGCCCATGGTCAGACGCCCGAAGGCCTTGTGCTCGATCACCGCCGGCTCGTCGGTCCGGCTGACGGCGATGAAGGCGAGACAGCTGATCAGCGGATTGTCGGGGAAGGCATCGGCCACCGCCGGTTCGATGTCGATGCCGTTCTCGATAAGCACGATGCCCGTGTCCGGACCGACCCAGGGCGCGAGCAGCGCCGCGCGGTCGATGCCGGGCAGCACCTTCACGCAGCAGATCACATAGTCCGGCGTGGCGACGGGCGTGTCGCCGTCGCGATAGACGTGATCCGGGCGGTAGGACAGATCGCCCAGCGGGCTGCTGATGGCGAAGCCGCGCTCGCGCACGACGTCGTATTCCGAGCGCAGCACCACGCTGACCGCACAGCCGGCGCGCTTGGCGATGGCGCCGTAGAAACTGCCGATCGCGCCTGCGCCGACAACGAGTACATGGGGCATGTCCGCCATGACCACCTGCCTTTGTGATGAAGACCGGGAACCGGGCCGCCGGCATGATACCGCCGGCCGCGCCCGGATGTCGCGGCCGCCGTTTCGCCTAGGCTGCGCGTGCCGTGTCGGTGAGGGTCTCGCGCAGCGCCGCCATATGCCAGGTCCGATCGCCCAGGTAATGGTCGATCATGACGATGCGCTTGGCGTAGTGGGCGATCGCGGATTCCTCCATCATGCCCATGCCGCCGAACAGCTGGATGGCCTCCTCGGCCACCAGACGCCCGGCCTTGCCGACCATGACCTTGGCCGCGGCGATGCGCTGGCGGCGCTCGGCCGGGTCGGACTCGAGCGAGCAGGCGGCCCAGAAGGTCAGCGAGCGGACCTTCTCCAACGCCATGCGCATGTCGACCATGCGATGCTGCAGCGCCTGGAAGCTGCCGATCGGCACGCCGAACTGCTTGCGTTCCTTGAGATAGTCCAGCGTCAGATCGCAGGCGATCTCCATCGCCCCGGCGGCCTCGGCGCAGAGGGCGACCACGCCGCGCTCCAGCGCCGACTCGAGCGCGTCACCGGCACCGCCGACCTCGCCCAGCAGGGCGTCGGCGTCGACGTGCACGGCCTCGAGGGTGACCTCGGCGGCGCGGTGGCCGTCGATCGTCTCGTAGCCGCGCCGATGCACGCCGGCCGCGTCGGCTTCCACGATGAAGGCGCTCAGCCCCTCGGCGCTGTCGATCTCGCCGCTGGAGCGGGCGATCACGATCAGCCGGTCGGCGCTGTCGCCGTGGGCGACCACGGCCTTGTGGCCGTCGAGCACGAAGCCGTCGCCTTCGGCGCGCGCCGTGGTCCGGACCCAGTGCGGGTCGTAACCGCCATCCGGCTCGTGGCTGGCCAGTGCGTAGCGCGTCTCGCCGCCGATGATGCCCTCGGCCAGCTCGGCCCGGCGCGTCTCGTCGGCGAGCCGGTCGATCAGGCTGCCGCAGAGCACGACCGTGGACAGATAGGGTTCGAGCACCAGACCGCGCCCGAAACCTTCGGACACCACCATCAGTTCGGCGCCGCCGCCGTCGAAGCCGCCGGCGGCCTCGGAGAACGGCACGCCCAGCAGGCCGAGTTCGGCGAACTGCTGCCAGACCTCGGCCGAGAAGCCGGCCTCGGACGTGCGGATGCTCTCGCGGGCCTCGAAGGTGTACTGATCGGCGACCAGCCGGTCCACCATGTCCTTGAGCATCCGCTGCTCATCGCTGTACGAAAAATCCATGACGCGTCCGCCTGATCGTTAAAGGCCGAGGATGGCCTTGGAAATGATGTTCTTCTGGATCTCGTTCGATCCGCCGAAGATGGAGAGCTTGCGCAGGTTGAAGTAGGTCGGCGCGGCCACGTTCGCGAATTCGGGCCCCACCGCCGGCTCCGACTCGTCGATGAACGGCAGCGCATAGGGCCCGGCGGCCTCGCGATAGAGATCGGAGATCTTCTGGCGCACCTCGGTGCCCATGATCTTGAGAAACGAACTCTCCGCGCCCGGCACGCCGCCGGCCTCGGCCGCCGCGACCACGCGCAGGTTGGTCATCTCGACGGCCATCAGCTCGACCTCCAGCTCGGCCAGGCGCTCGGCGAAGGCCGGCTGCTCGATCAGCGGCGTGCCGCGGACGACCGTCTCGCGGGCGATGGTCTTGAGATGCGCCAGCGCGGCCTTGGAGATGCCCACCCCGGCGATGCCGGTGCGCTCGAAGGTCAGCAGGTACTTCGCGCAGGTCCAGCCCTTGTTCTCCTCGCCCACGAGGTTGTCGACCGGCACCTTGACGTCGTCGAAGAACACCTCGTTGACCTCGCGCTCGCCGTCGAGCGTGATCAGCGGGCGCACGGTGACGCCGGGGCTGTTCATGTCGATCAGCAGGAAGGAGATGCCCTCCTGCTTCTTGACCGTCGGGTCGGTGCGCACGAGACAGAAGATCATGTTCGCGTGCTGGCCGAGCGTGGTCCACGTCTTCTGGCCGTTGACGATGTAGTGATCGCCCTGGCGCTCGGCGCGCGTCTTCAGGCTGGCCAGATCGGAGCCCGCACCCGGCTCGGAATAGCCCTGGGCCCACCAGTCGTCGGTGCGCAAGATGCGCGGCAGATAGTAGTCCTTCTGCGCCTGGGTGCCGAACTTGATGATGACCGGCGCCACCATGTTGATGCCGAACGGCAGCAGCCGCGGCGAACCGGCCTCGGCGGCCTCTTCCTCGAAGATGTGCTTCTGCACCGGGCTCCAGCCCGGACCGCCGTATTCCTCGGGCCAGTGCATGGCCAGCCAGCCCTTCTCGCCGAGCACGCGGTGCCAGTGCACCATCTCCTCGGGCGTGAGCCGCTTGTATTGCTTGACCTTCTCGGCGACGTCCGCCGGCAGGTTGTCCCGGAGAAAGGCGCGCACCTCGTCACGAAAGGCGCGTTCCTCGGCGTTGTATTCGATATCCATCGCGGTGTTCTATCCTGAAAGATTAAAGATCGGCGAAACGCTTGCCTTCCTTGGCAAGCCGCTCGAGCAACGGCGCCGGTTTCCAGTCGTCGTGGCCGGTCTCGTCGTGGAACTGCTGGATCTTGGCGTGGACCTTGTCCAGACCGATCGAGTCGGCCCAGAACATCGGCCCGCCCTGATAGACCGGGAAACCGTAGCCATAGATCCATACGATGTCGATGTCCAGCGGACGCATGGCCACGCCCTCCTCGAGAATCTTCGCGCCCTCGTTGACCATGACGTAGAGGCAGCGCTCGAGGATCTCGGTGTCGCTGATTTCGCGGGTCTCGATGCCCTGCTCGGCGCGGTACTTCTCGATCTCGGCGGCGGTGACCTCCGAGGGCCGCGGCGTGCGATCGCCCTCGGCGTAGTCGAACACGCCACCGCCGGTCTTCTGGCCCCAGCGCTCCTGCTCGGCCAGCGCGTCCAGCCAGTTGCGCTCGGGGGCGTTGGCCGGATCGCTCTCGCGCAGCCCTTCGCGGATGCGCCAGCCGACATCGAGCCCGGCGAGATCGGCCATGGCGAACGGCCCCATCGGCAGGCCGAAGTCATAGAGCACCTTGTCGACCTGGGCCGGCGTCGCCCCCTCGTTGACCAGCGATATCGCCTGGGCCTGGCGCTTGTGCAGGATCCGGTTGCCCACGAAGCCGTAGCAGACGCCGACCAGCACGCCGACCTTGCCGATGCGCTTGGACAGGTCCATGACCGTGGCGATGACCTCGTCCGACGTCGCCTCGCCGCGCACGTTCTCGAGCAGCTTCATGACGTTGGCCGGCGAGAAGAAGTGCATGCCGATGACGTCCTCGGGACGCCGGGTCGACTGCGCGATCTCGTTGACGTCCAGCGTGGACGTATTGGTGGCCAGAATGGCGCCCGGCTTGGTCACGCGATCCAGTTCGCCGAAGACCTCCTTCTTGACCTTCATGTTCTCGAACACGGCCTCGATCACCAGATCGACGTCCGAGAGATCGTCATAGGACAGCGTGCTCGTGAGCAGCGACATGCACCGCTCGACCTGCTCGCTGGTCATGCGGCCCTTCTTGGCCGTGGCTTCGTAGTTCTTTCGAATGAGCGCGACGCCCTTGTCGAGCGCCTCCTGCTTCATCTCCAGCATCTTTACGGGGATGCCGGCGGACAGGAAGTTCATGGCGATGCCGCCGCCCATGGTGCCGGCGCCGATGATGCCGACCTGCGCGATCTCGCGCCGGGGCGTGTCCTTGGCGATGCCGGGCACCTTGCCGACCTCGCGCTCGGCGAAGAAGACGTGACGCTGGGCGGCGGACTGCGGCGAATTCAGCAGTTCCGTGAACAGCTCGCGCTCGCGCTTCTGGCCGGCGGCGAAATCGAGCTCGGTGGCCGCCTGGACCGCCTTGATGCAGTGGAACGGAGCGAGAAAACCCCGCTTCTTGCGGGCGATGGACTGCTCGTAGTCGCTGAAGACCGTGTCGCTCTCCTTGTCGACCGTGAGCTCGGAGACCTTGCGGCGCGGGGCATTGTCGTCGGCCAGCTGGCGAGCATAGGCGATCGCCTCGGCCTTCAGATCGCCGGAGACGACCTTGTCGACCACGCCCATCTTCTCCAGCTGGCCGGCCTTCATCGGCTTGCCGCCGACGATAGCGTCGAGCGCGGCCTGCGCGCCGATCAGCCGCGGCAGGCGCTGGGTGCCGCCGGCGCCGGGGAGCAGTCCGAGGTTGACCTCGGGCAGCCCCATCCGCGCCGAGTCCAGGGCCAGCCGATAGTCGCAGCCGAGGGTGATCTCCATGCCGCCGCCCAGCGCGGTGCCGTGAACCGCGGCGATCAGCAGCTTGCCGGAATCCTCCAGCCGGTTGATGACGTCGGGCAGCGCCGGCTCCTTCGGCGTCTGACCGAATTCGCGGATATCGGCGCCGGCCGGGAAGGTGCGACCCGCACCCATGACCACGAGCGCACGGGCGCCGTCGTCGGCCAGCCCCTGGTCGAGCGCGTCGAGCAGCCCCTGGCGAACGGCATGGCCGAGCGCATTGACCGGCGGATTGTCGACGACGATCAGGCCGATCTCGTCTTCGCGCTGATAGGAAACGACATCGCTCATAGCGGCTCCTCGAATGGTTCGTTGTGCGCTCGCATTGCGCTTTCGGGCACGCGCGGCGAGCGGGGACAGGGGCGTGAAACTAAACCAGAACGACCCTGCGGATCAATTTTTCGAAATCTTGTTTTACCAAGCAGAACAAACACTGTGCGCTCAGGCGTCGGCCGAATCGGCCCAGGCCTGTTCCTGCAGATGCCGCCACATGACCTTGCCCGTGGGCGAGCGCGGCAGCGCCTCGCAGAGTTCGATCTCGCGCGGGACCTTGTAGGCGGCCATGTTCTCGCGACACCAGGCCAGGATCGCGGCTTCGTCGGCGCTCGCCTCGGCCTCCAGCACCACACAGGCCTTGACGCTCTCGCCGCGGCGCGGGTCCGGCGTCGAGATGATGCAGGCCTCGCGAATGTCGGGATGGCGATACATCAGCGCCTCGACCTCGGCCGGCCAGACCTTGTAGCCGGAGGCGTTGATCATCCGCTTGACGCGGTCGACGATGAAGAAATAGCCATTCTCGTCGTAATAGCCGATGTCGCCGGTCCGGAAGAAGTCGGCGCCGTCGAGCGGGATGAAGGCCTCGGCGGTCTCGGTCGGCCGGTTCCAGTAGCCGGCGAAGACCTGCGGCCCGCGAACCACGATCTCGCCGACCTCGCCGACGCCGAGCTCGGCCTGGGTGGTGGTGTCGACGATGCGCGAGTCGACGTCGAACACCGGCACGCCCAGGCACTGGGCGCGGGGCGCGTCGACCGGATTGATATGGGTCGCCGCGATGGTCTCGCTCAGACCGTAGCCCTCGATATAGCGCAGGCCGGTCAGCTTGAACAGTTTCTCGGAGACGGCCTCGGGCATGGCCGCGCCGCCGCCGCCGATATAGGTCAGGCTGGAGAGATCGAAACGCTCGATCTCCGGATCCGAGAGCATGTCGATCGCCATCGTCACGATGTTGGTCCAGCGGCGGATGCGATAGCGCTGGATCAGCTCCGCGGCGGTACGCCGGTCCCAGCGCGTCATGATGACCACCGTGGCACCGGCGTAGATGGGCGCGTTCATGCCGTTCTGCATGCCGGTGACATGGAAGTACGGCAGGCTGGCCAGCGTGACCGTCTCCGCGGTGCCGCTGCCCCAGACCACGCTGTGCACGGCCGTGGCCATGACGCTGGCATGCGTGTGCATGCAGCCCTTGGGCTGGCCGGTGGTGCCGGAACTGTAGGGCAGCACCGCCAGATCGTCCGGGGCCGCGGTGTGCGGGCCCGGTTCGTGGCCGGCCGCCAGCGCGTCGCGCCAGGCGGTCACGCCCGCGGCCGTCGGCGCCTCGAACGGGGCCACGACCTCCGTCGGCAGATCCAGATCCGTGGCCCGGGTGGCGTACTCGCTGTAGGCGGTGACGATGATCTCGTCCAGCCGGTCCGCCGTGCACAGCGGCTGCACGTCGGCCAGGCGCTCCTGGCCGCAGATGCACAGCGACGCGCCGGTGTCGTCGGCGTAGTGTTCCAGTTCCGCGGCGCGGTTCATCGGGTTGACCGGCACCACCACCGCGTCCGCGCGCAGGATCGCGTAGTAGGCCACCACGTACTGCGGCGCGTTCTGCATGTAGAGCAGCACCCGGTCGCCACGGGCCACGCCACGGGCCTGCAGATAGCCGGCGAGTGCCAGCACCTGGCGCTCGAGCTCGGCGTAGGTCAGCGGCGTGTCGTAGTAAATCAGCGCATCACGCGCGGGATAGCGCAGCGCCGAGATCGCGAGATTCGTGAACAGGCTGGTCTGCGGCAGCGGCAGATGATGCGGCAGGCGATCCGGCCACACCGCATGGTGCCGATCGAACATGGCGTGCGGTCTCCTCGTCGTCCAGCAAACCCGGGGGCTCCTGGTGCGGCGCGCCGGGCCGGGCGGTGCTTGACTTTCGCACCGCCGCCCCGGCGCGTCAACGGTTTTCGAAATACTGTTTCAATTTTTCGCGTATCGACGCGGTCAGGCGGATTCGGCCGCCGGCCGCAGCCGATGCTCGCCTTCGGCCGCCGCGCGCCGGAACAGCGCTTCATCGCAGCGCGTGCCGTGCAGCGGCATGGCCGAGACCCAGTGATCGCGCAGGGCGACCACGTCGGCATCCGCGGCGCTGATGGCACCGGTATCGCGCTCGAAGCTCAGCCAGTGATAGGCCAGACCGCGGCCGTCGGCGCCGGCGATGAGCTGCGGCGCCCGGATCGCCCCGCCGACCTGGCGGGTGAAGCGCAGCCCGCGCACGCTCTCGACCGCCTGCATGGGGAAATTGACGTTCCAGCAGCAGCTGCCGTCGGCCGACCGGCGCGCCGCGAGCGTCTCGATCGCCGGCACCGCGAAGGCACGGGTGACCGCGAAGTCGACCGCGCTGCGGGCGTGGAATGCCTGGCTGAGCGCGATCGCATCGATGCCCAGGTGGTTGGCGGCCAGGACCGCCCCGACCGTGCCGGAGTACATCACCGAGTCGGACAGGTTCGCGCCCCAGTTGACCCCGGAGAGCACCAGGTCCGGCGGCTCGTTGGCGAAGAACTCCGCCATCGCGTACATCACGCAGTCCGCGGGCGTGCCCGACACCGCATATCGGCGCTCGCCGTAGCGTGACAGCCGCAGCGGCTGGTGCATGGAGATGCCCTGACCGACGCCGCTCTGGTCGCCCAGCGGCGCGATGGTCCAGACTTCGTCGGCCAGCGCGGCCGCGATCCGCTCGGCCTCGACCAGGCCGGGGGCGTCGATGCCGTCGTCATTGGTCACGAGAATGCGCGGAAAGGCTGTCATGGAATCACGCGGTTGATGGCTGCCCGGCGCAGCCTACCCGATCGCCGCCGTACACCGCGCCCTCAGTCATGGCTTTTCGCGACCGCCCAGCCGCGCTCGGCGATCAGCCCCGCGCGTCGACCCACGGTCAGCGCATCGCGGTTGCTGGCGTTGCCGGCCAGGGCCCGGGCGTAGACGCCCTGGAGAATGGCCGCCGTCCGGAACAGGGCGAAGGCCACGAATACCGGCCAGTCGTCGATCGACCCGAGACCGCGACGCTCGCAATAGCGCGCCAGCTGTTCGGCCTCGGTCGGAATGCCGGCCGCGGCCAGGTCCAGCCCCTCGATGCCACGCACGCCCTCGACCCCGTGCGGCAGATAGTAGGGCATGCAGGCGTAGGCGAGATCGGCCAGCGGGTGACCGATGGTGGCCAGCTCCCAGTCCAGGATCGCGGCCACGCGCGGTGCCTCCGGCGCCAGCAGCAGATTGCCGATGCGGAAATCGCCGTGGGCGATGGCGGGCGCGTCGTCGGCGGGCACGTGATCGGCCAGCCAGGCGCCCAGGGCATCCATGTTGGCGTCGGTTTCGGTGGCCGAGGCCTCGTACTGGCTGCGCCAGCGCCGGATCTGGCGCTCGACGTAGCCGTTCGGCCGGCCGAAATCGGACAGGCCGACGGCCTCGACGTCCACGCCGTGCAGCGCGGCCATGCTGTCGATCAGCGCGTGATAGACACCGCCGCGGTCGTCGGGGTCCAGCGCCGGCAACGCCGGATCGCCGAACACCCGCCCGGGCACGTAGTCCATGACGTAGAAGGGCGTGCCGATCACCGCGGCATCGTCGCAGTAGCAGTGCATGGTCGGCACCGGCACACCCGACGCGTCGGCCAGCGCCGCCATCACCCGGTATTCGCGGTCGATGCGATGGGCGGACGGCAGGATCTCGCCCGGCGGCTGCTTGCGCAGCACGTAGTGGCGCGGATCGGCCGCCGTGCCGGTCTCGATGAAGAACGTGGGATTGGACTGGCCGCCCTGGAACTGCGACAGCCTGAAGGTCTCGCCCAGCAGGCCGTGCGACGCCAGATAGGCACGCAGCGCGGCCTCGTCGAAGCGGTGCGCCTCGCGCACCGGGACCAGCTCGGGCGCACCGCCGTCGGACACCGCCACGGTCAGCTGATGGTTTCGCCGCCGTCGGCGACGAGGGTCTGGCCGGTGACGTAGGCGCTGGCGTCGGTGGCCAGAAACACCGCCACGCCCGCGATGTCGTCGGGCTCGCCGATACGGCGCACGGGCGTGCGCTGCTCGGCCTGCTCGAGACGTTTCGGATCCTCCAGCAGCGCCTTGGCGAAATCGGTGCGCACCAGACCCGGCGCGATCGCGTTCACGCGGATGTTGGACGGGCCCCACTCGACCGCCAGATTGCGCACCAGGGCGGCCTCGGCGGCCTTGGACACGCCGTAGGTTCCGATCACGGTGTTGCCGCGCAGACCAGCGATCGACGACAGCACGATGACGCGACCGCCGCCGGCCTCGGCCATCTTCGGCAGCACCATGTTGCACAGCCAGAACGTGCCGCGCACGTTCGTTTCCATGATCTTGTCCCAGGCCTCGTCGGTCATGTCCGCGGTGGGGCCGTAGACCGGATTGGTCGCGGCGTTGCAAACCAGCACGTCGATACGGCCGTAGGCCGCCAGGGTGGCGTCGACCAGGCCCTGCAGCTGCGCCTTGTCACCGATGTGGCAGGCCACCGCGATCGCCTCGAAGCCCTCGTCGCGCAGCTCCGCCGCGACCGCCTCGCAGGCCTCGGCCTTGCGGCTGGAAATGACCACCTTCGCGCCGTGGGCGGCCATCTGGCGCGCGATGGCGCGGCCGATGCCGCGGCTGGATCCGGTGATCACGGCCACGCGATCCTGCATGTCGAACAGATTCATCATCGAGAACTCCTCTTGTTGTAGCTGGCCGCCGGGCAGTGCGTCACTGCGCGGCCGCGCTCTGCTGCGCACGCAGCTCGAGCTTGGCGATGGTGTCCAGATGCACCTCGTCGGGGCCGTCGGCCAGACGCAGGGTGCGCACGTTAGCCCAGGCCGAGGCCAGGAAACTGTCCTGGCACACGCCCATGGCCCCGTGCGCCTGGATGGCCCGGTCGAGCACGCGCAGCGCCATTTCCGGGGCGATCACCTTGATCATGGCGATCTCCTGACGGGCGGCCTTGTTGCCGACCTCGTCCATCATCTGCGCGGCGTTGAGCGTCATCAGCCGCGCCTGGTCGATCTCGATCCGCGAGCGCGCGATCTCCTTGCGGATGGAGTCGAACTCGGCCAGACGACGGCCGAAGCTGACGCGCTCCTCGACGCGGGCGCACATCGCCGCCAGCGCCCGCTCGGCGACACCGATGGTGCGCATGCAGTGATGGATGCGTCCCGGCCCGAGCCGGCCCTGGGCGATCTCGAAACCGCGGCCCTCGCCGAGAATGAGATTGTCGGCGGGCACGCGCACGTCGTCGTAGTGGATCTCGGCGTGGCCCTTGGGCGCGTGGTCGTAGCCGAACACGTGCAGGGGCCGCTCGATATTCACGCCCGGCGTGTCCAGCGGCACCAGGATCATCGACTGCTGCTGATGCTTGGCCGCCGACGGATCGGTCTTGCCCATGACGATGGCGATCTTGCAGTTGCTGGCCATCGCGCCCGAGGACCACCACTTGCGGCCGTTGATGACGTAATCGTCGCCGTCGCGCCGGATCTCGGTCCGGATGTTGGTCGCATCCGAGGAAGCCACGTCCGGCTCGGTCATGGAGAAACAGGACCGGATCTCGCCCTCGAGCAGCGGCGTGAGCCACTGGCGCTGCTGGGCCTCGCTGCCGTAGCGCGCCAGGACCTCCATGTTGCCGGTGTCCGGCGCGCTGCAGTTGAACACGATGGGCGCGATCGGGCTGCGGCCCATGATCTCGCAAAGATGGGCGTAGTCGTAGTTCGACAGCCCGGCGCCGTACTCGCTTTCCGGCAGGAACAGATTCCAGAGCCCTTCCGCGCGCGCCTTGGCCTTGAGCTCGTCGAGGATCGGCGGCGGCGTCCAACGATCCGTCGCCTCCGCCTGCTGACGCGCGTGGACCGCCTCGGCGGGATAGACGTGCGCGTCCATGAACGCGAGCAACTGGGAACGCAGCGCTTCGGCGCGCTCGGATAGCGGCAGCATGGGCAATCTCCTGTGCAGAACGCATGCCGGGCCGCCGCGGGAGTCCTCCGGCGGCCGGTCGGTTGTTGTAGTCGGCAGGCAACCTGACACAGGCGCCCCCGGTCGTCAATTTTGTAAAACGCAGTTTCATCAAGGCGCGGCCGAGAGCACGAGGCCTCCAAAAAGGCCCGGCCGATCGTTGCGCCCAGCCCGTATCTTGCAACCGCCTACCGGGTACTGTATACAGCACGAACGAGATGCCGACAGAGCATCCGATTTCCAGAACGATCCAAGCGAACCGGAGGAGGTTCATGATGCGGGTATTTTCCCGGCCGCTCATCGCGGCCGCATTGGCGACGTGCGCGTTCGCCAGCCATGCTGCAGACGACGACACGCTGCCCTCGACGATGATCTGGACGGCCTACAACGTCGGCTCCGCGGGCTATGCCAACGCCTCGGCCGTGGCGGATGCCTTCGGCAAGGCCTACGGCACGCGCATCCGGATCCAGCCGTCGAGCACCGCGATCGGCCGGTTGCGGCCGGTGGTCAACGAGCGCGCCGACCTGGGCTTTCTGTCCTCCGGCACCTTCTTCGCCACCGAGGGCATCATCGACTTCGCCGATCGCGAGTGGGGTCCGCAGGACCTGCGCGTGATCGCGGGCAAGGCCGCGGCCTTCGGCATGCCGACCGCGGCCGATGCCGACATCGAGACCATCGGCGACGTCCGGGGCAAGCGGCTCGCCTACGTCGCCGGCAATCCGTCGGTCAACGTCAAGTGCGATGCGGTGCTCGCCTTCGCCGGCCTCACCCGCGACGACGTCGACCTGCGCATGTTCCCGACCTACACCGCGGCCATGAGCGCGCTCAAGCAGGACAAGGCGGATGCCACCTGCACGCTGACCACGCCGAGCCTGATGTACGAGCTGGCGGAATCGCCGCGCGGCATCCACTGGCCCGAGATGCCGGCCGCCGATAAAGAGGCCTGGGACCGGGTGACCCGGATGGCGCCCTACGCCAGCCCCTACACCGAGACCGTCGGCGCGGGCGTGTCCGAGGACGATCCGGTCGAACTCATGGGCTATCGCTACCCGCAGATCGTGGTACGGGCCGACACCAGCGAGGCGCGGGTCTACGAGATCATCAAGGCGCTGGACGAGACCTTCGACATCTACAGCAACGTCAGCGCCGCCATGCCGCGCTGGGACCTCGAAGAGGCCGGCCACGCGCCGATGGGCGCGCCCTTCCACCCCGGCGCGATCCGCTATCTCGAGGAGAAGGGCATCTGGACCGACGAGGATCAGGCCTGGAACGACAAGCGGCTGAAGCGGCTCGAGGCGTTGCAGTCGGCCTGGAAAGAGACCGTCGAGGCCCATCCCGACGCCTCCGAAGAAGCGTTCGCCGAGGCCTGGGCCGAGCGTCGCGCCGCGGCCATCGAGTCCCTTTGAGCGGCAGCCGCCCATGACCCGCTCGCCCGATCCGGACTTCGACCCCGCCGGCCACGACACCACGCCGCAGCGGTGGTTCGAGGATTTCCGGATCGGCGAGCGCTATCCGCTGCCGGGCCGGACCGTCACCGAGGCCCATTTCGCCGCCTTCCAGACGCTGTCGGGTGACAATCACCCGATCCACTACGATCGGCCGTTCTGCCGGGCCCACGGTCACCCCGACCTGCTCGCGCACGGATTGCAGGTCCTGTGTTTCACCGCGGCCGGCGCGGGCACCTTCCCGGCCGAGGTCGGCGAGGCGCTGATCGCCTTTCTGGAGCAGTCGTCGCGCTTTCTCGCGCCCGTCTATCCCGGCGATACGCTGTATCCGGCCCTGACCGTTGCCGAGCTCGTGCCGCAACGCCGGACCGGCGTGCTCGTGATGACCAGTACGGTGCACAACCGCGACGGCTTACGCGTGCTCGACGGCCGTCAGCGCTATCTGCTGCGTCGACGCCCGCCAGCCTGAACGCGCCGCGACGCCGGTCACGCGCGTCACCGCGTCGTTCAGTCCTCGACGGGCACGCCCTGGCTGTCCTCGCTGCCCGAGCGCAGTCGGAAGGTGCCCTCGCCCATCGCCAGCAGCCGCTCGTCGGCCGCGACGATGTCGACGCTCGCGTTGAAGATGCGCCGGCCGCCGGCACGCCGCCGCGCGATCGCCCGGATGTAGCCGAGCCCGCCCTGGGCGGTGTAGGTGGTGGTCATCGACAGGGTGATGACCTTGCGGATACGACCCGGATAGGGGCAGTAGCTGCCGGCCGCCGAACCGGCGATGTCGAGCAGCGAAGCGAGAATGCCGCCGTGAATCACGCCGGACAGGTTCAGGTGCTTGTCCTGCACCTGCATGCCCAGCACCGCGCGTTCGGGCGTCCATTCGAGAAACTCGAAGCCGAGCTCGAGCGCGAAACCGCGGTCATAGCGCGCGGTGGCGTGGTCCAGGGAGAAAGCGGCGGCGGTGTCGGTCATGGCAGTGTCGATCGTGGAAATGGAAACGGTTACGCCCGCGTCGTCAGGTCGCGATTACCGGCGCCGTCGGCGCCATCGACCAGCTGTCGAACCTGTCCGACCATGTCGCGCAGCCGCGGGCCGAGGTTTTCACTCATCACGCGCTGGGTCAGGCGCAGGGCGGAGCCGCTGCAGCCGAACGAGACCACGCGATAGCCGTTCTCGAGCACCAGCGGCACGCCCACGCCGCTGACCTCCCGGCTCCATTCGCCCTCGGTGATACAGAAACCGTCGCGCTCGTAGTCGGCGAAGGTGCGCTCCAGACCGCGCTCGATCCGCGGCCATTCGGCCGGCTCCTCGGCGCGGATCAGCGCGTAATAGGGCTCGCGCTGCTCCGGCGTCAGGGCAGCGAGAAAGGCCCGGCCGATCGAGGTGTGCGCGATCGGCACGCGCGAACCCGTGCTCATGCGCAGGATCAGCGGCCCCGGCCCCTGACAGGTCTGGGTGTAGGTCATCTGGATGCCTTCGGCGACGCCGATGGCGATGAAGCAGTCGGTCGCATCCGCGAGCTCCTGCATCAGCGGCCGGGCGATCGTGCCGACGCCCTCGCTGGCCAGATAGCGGTAGCCCAGATCGAGCACCCGCGGGCCCAGGCGATAGCGCTCGATATGCGGCATGTAGACCAGATAGCCCAGCTGCATGAGCGTGGCCGTGAGGCGCGAAACCGTCGGCCGCGGTATGTGCGTACGCTTGGCCAGCTCCGCGTTGCCCAGATACTCGTCCGCGTCGCCGAAACAGCGCAGCAGTTCCAGGCCCCGCGCCAGCGCGGTGACGTAGTTGTGGTTCTTCTTGTTGTCTTCGGCCTGGGCCGCATCCGGATTGCTTCGCTGCATTCACCCCACTCCTGCACTCGGCGCCGCCGAACGGCTACGCCGTGGCGGACTCGACGAGCCGCCGCCTGTTGCCTGGCGGAACACTACGTACAAATCGAGCCACTCGCCAGCGGTCGTCGATCGTGTTCGTCGGCTCCGGCGCTGGGACATCGCCGCGGCCACGGCCCACGTTTCTGATTTTGTAGTCTTAATACTGTCAGAAAAACAAAACGGCGTTTTGGTTATTTCTGTTGTTATCTGCACTTAAATTCTGCTTTGCAGAATCGTATTCCTTGATGCGTATTCAGCCGCGCCACTCCGGTCGTCGAGCCGGCAAAAGTGATCACGCCCTCGATCGGACGCTCGTAATCATCGCTGCACGGCGGCGGTCGATGATCAAGGCCATCGCTTAGCGTCTTCCCGACGAGTCGACATGACCGATGCGCCCCTGCGACGCCGAATGCATACTATTCGGTATACAGTACACTTAAATTGATCGCCCTGCGTCGCGGACCGGCCGCTTGGCGGTCGTATCGGGGCGCAGGGCCGCAACGATCACGAAACCACCGGATCCAGTGCGCGACCGCCACCTTCTTGACGCGCGCAGACGCGATTAAACATACTTTTTGAAATACTATTTCAAAAATGACGGAGGAGATCATGGCCGAGCTCGAGGCCTGGCGCATGGACGTGCGCGACTGGCTGGCCGCCAACTGTCCGGATGCCATGCGCGAACCGGTCCGGTCGGCCGACGATCACGTCTGGGGCGGCCGGCGCTGGGTCTTTAGCTCCGAGGCCCAGCGCCTCTGGCTGGAGCGCATGGCCGCGAAGGGCTGGACCGCTCCCGAATGGCCGGTCGAATACGGCGGCGCCGGCCTCTCGCCCGAGGCACACGCGGTTCTTCGCGAGGAGATGGCCCGCATCGGTGCGCGCACGCCGGTCAGCAACTTCGGCTTCTGGATGCTCGGCCCCGCCCTGCTCAAGTTCGGTTCCGAAGCCCAGAAGCGGCGCCACCTGCCCGCGATCGCCCGCGGCGAGATCCGCTGGTGCCAGGGCTATTCCGAACCGGGCGCCGGCTCCGATCTGGCCAGCCTGCAGACCCGCGCCGAAGCCCATGATGATCATTTCGTGGTCAACGGCCGCAAGATCTGGACCTCCTACGCCGACCGCGCCGACTGCATGTTCTGCCTGGTGCGCACCGATCCGGACGCCCGCAAGCAGGCCGGCATCTCCTTCCTGCTGCTGGATATGGAAAGCGAGGGCGTATCCACCCGCCCGATCCAGCTGATCTCCGGCGAGTCGCCCTTCTGCGAGACGTTCTTCGACGATGTCTCGGTCCCGCAGGAGAATCTGGTCGGCGAGCTCAACCAGGGCTGGACGATAGCCAAGTATCTGCTCACCCACGAGCGCGAGAACATCGGCGGCGAACCGCCGGGGCTGCTCAAGGGGCGCGATCTCGGCGCGATGGCACTGGCCGCGATCGGCGCCGACGCCGAGGGCCGCATCGACGAGCCATCGCTGCGCCACGACATCGCCGGCCTGGAGATCGACGCCATGGCCTTTCGCGCCCTGGTCGACGACGTGCGCGCCCGGGCCGAGGCCGGCCAGGGCGTCGGCGCGCGCTCGGCAATGCTGAAGTACTACGGCACCGAACTGAACAAGCGCCGCTACGACCTGATGATGGACGTCATGGGCGCGGAAGCGCTCGAGTGGGAAGGCGAACGCACCCACGGCGGCCAGTACGCCCGCGAGTGGCTGCGTTCGAAGGGCAACTCGATCGAGGGCGGCACTTCGGAGATCATGCTCGACATCGTGGCCGCCCACGTGCTCGAACTGCCGCGCGGCTAGGACAACTCGCGATGCCATCGACACCGCGCGAGCGACCCGCCGTGAGTCGGCCCGGCAGGCAGGCACGACGACGCCGACCGGCGCGTCGATCGCCCACGCCCCGCCGCACCGGTGCCGCGAGCCCCGCCCCGCCGCGGCCACACGACAACTGACCGGGCCCTGGAGACACCCACCATGCTGCTCAACGACGACCAAAGCATGCTCGCGGATCTGGCCGCGCGCCTGTTCACCGACAAGGCCGACCCGGACACCGTCCGCGCGATCCGCGACGGCCGCATCGACAGCGGCTACGACCAGACGCTGTGGCAGGCCATGGGCGAGGCCGGCCTGACCGGCATTCTCGTGCCCGAGGCCCACGGCGGCATGGACTTCGGCCTGGTCGGGGCCGGGCTCGTGGCCCGCGAGGCCGGCCGCCGGCTGGCGATGACGCCCTATGTCTCCAGCGCCGTACTCGCGGCCACCGCGCTGGGCGCGGCCGACGACGACGCCCTCCGGGCGCGCTGGCTACCCGCCCTCGCCGACGCCCGCGCGATCGCCACCCTGGCCTGCGACGAGGGCCGCCATCACCGCCCGCATGATCCCGCCACCCGGGCCGTGGCCGGCGGCGACGGCGGCTGGCATCTACAGGGCGAGAAGACGCTGGTCAGCGACGCCGCCGAGGCCGATCTGCTGCTCGTGTCCGCCGACGACGGCGACGGCGACGGCGACGGGCCGTGCCTGTTCGCGGTCGAGGCCGGCGCGGCGGGACTGACGATCGAGTCGACGCCGCTGCTCGACAGCCGCAGCTGCGCCCGCATCACGCTGGACCGCACGCCGGCGCAGCCGCTCGGCGCGGGGCGGCCCGCTCTCGACGCCAGCCTGCGCGCCGGCCGCGCGGTGCTCGCCGCCGAACTGGTCGGTATCGCCCGCGAGGTGTTCGCACGGACGCTCGGCTATCTGCACGAACGCCGCCAGTTCGGGCGCGCCATCGGCAGCTTTCAGGCCCTGCAGCACCGCGCCGCTCATCTGAGCGTGGAGATCGAGATGGCCGAGGCGCTTGCGTTCCGAGCGCTCGAGGCCTGCGACCGCGACGAGCCGGGCGCCGACGCGATGGTCCCGGCCGCCAAGGCCAAGGCCGCCGCCGTGGCCCGCGTGGCAGCGGCCGAGGGCGTGCAGATGCACGGTGGCATGGGCATGACCGACGAGTTCGACATCGGCCTGTTCATGAAACGGGCGCGCGCCGCCGGCCACACGCTCGGCGGCGATCGCTACTGCACCGATGCCTTCGCCCGCGCCCGCGGATACTGAATTGCGCCGCCTCCGACCGATCGGCCCGGCTCGCGACCGGCCACGATACGCCCGGCGCCGATCGTTGCGCGCCCGATTGCGCGCCGGCGCGTGGCACGATGACCGAGACCCGGCCGCGGGCCGTCGCGGTGCCAGCCGGCTGCGGCCCCGAGACCACCCGAACCCGCCCACCGGCGGCATCGACACCGCGTTCGTGCCGCCGCTTCCGATGCATCAATGAGGAGTCCCATGCGACAAGCCGTTATCGTTTCCACCGCCCGCACCCCGATCGGCAAGGCCTATCGCGGCGCGTTCAACGACACCCAGGCCCAGGCTCTCGGCGGCCACGCCATCGAGCACGCGCTCAAGCGCGCGAAGCTGGAGGGCGAGAACATCGACGACGTGATCATGGGCGCCGCCCTGCAGCAGGGCGCCACCGGCCAGAACGTCGCCCGCCAGTGCGCGCTGCGCGCCGGCCTGCCGACGTCCGTGCCGGGGATGACCATCGACCGCCAGTGCGCTTCCGGCCTGATGGGCATCGCCACCGCCGCCAAGCAGATCGTCAACGACCGCATGGACGTCATCGTCGGCGGCGGCCTGGAGTCGATCTCCCTGGTCCAGAACGAGCACTACAACCGGCACCGGGCCCGCGACCCGTGGCTGGTCGACCACCGTCCGGACATCTACATGTCGATGCTGGAGACCGCCGAGGTCGTGGCGGACCGCTACAACGTGTCGCGCGAGGCCCAGGACGAGTACGCCTATCAGTCGCAGATGCGTACCGCCGCAGCGCAGGAGGCCGGCCGCTTCGACGACGAGATCGTGCCCCTGACCACGGTCAAGAAGGTCATGGACAAGGAGACCGGCGAGGTCCATGACGAGGAGGTCACCCTCGACAAGGACGAAGGCAATCGCCCGAGCACGACGCTGGAGGGCCTGCAGCAGCTCAAGCCGGTGTTCAAGGACGGCATGGAGGTCGCCGAGGGCCGCTTCATCACCGCCGGCAACGCTTCGCAGCTGTCCGACGGCGCGTCGGCCAGCGTGCTCATGGAGGCCGCCGAGGCCGAACGCCGCGGCCTCGAGCCGCTGGGCGCCTATGTCGGCATGGCCGTGGCCGGCTGCGACCCGGACGAGATGGGCATCGGCCCGATCTACGCCGTGCCCAAGCTGCTCGAGCGCTACGGTCTCAAGGTCGACGACATCGGCCTCTGGGAGCTCAACGAAGCGTTCGCCAGCCAGTGCCTGTACTGCCGCGATTTCCTCGGCATCGATCCGGACCTGTACAACGTCGACGGCGGCTCGATCGCCATCGGCCATCCCTACGGCATGTCGGGCGCCCGCATGACCGGCCATGCCCTGATCGAGGGCAAGCGCCGGGGCGCGAAGTACGTGGTGGTCACCATGTGCGTGGGCGGTGGCATCGGCG
The DNA here is from genome assembly GCF_003788635.1 of Salinisphaera orenii subsp. orenii MK-B5. Classification (GTDB taxonomy): domain Bacteria; phylum Pseudomonadota; class Gammaproteobacteria; order Nevskiales; family Salinisphaeraceae; genus Salinisphaera; species Salinisphaera orenii. Next base: position 168,400 of record NZ_AYKH01000034.1, on the reverse strand, counting down.
CCGCCGGCCTGTTCGAGGTCTTCTAGCGATCCGGCGGGCGCGACGGCCAGACGCCGTCGCGCCGCACTCAGCCGGCGTCGCGCCGGCGCGAACGGCGCATATGGGCCAGCGGCCAGAACGCGAGTGCGAACAGGCCGGCCAGGGCCCAGAACGCGGCGTCGAAGCCGGCCTCGTGGGCGGCGGCGCGGCTGACCGCTGTACCCGCATGCAGCTGCGCGTCGTTGACGTACTGGGCCAGCACCGCACACAGGTTCACCCCCAGCGCGCCGCCGAACTGGCGTCCGAAATTGATGATGCCGGAGCCGCGGTCCATCGCGGCCCCCTCCAGCAGGCGCAGGCTCGCGGTCGTCACCGGCGGCATCATCGCGCCGATGCCCACCCGGGCCAGCGCGGCCCAGGCGATCAGCCAGACCGCGGCCGTGGTCCCGCTGCTGGCCACGAGCAGCACCGTCGCGCCGATGAACAGGCCCAGCCCCGTGGCGATCACCGCGATCGACGCCCGGCCGTCGCTGAGATGACCGGCCAGCGGAAACACCAGCGCCATGGCGATACCCGCCGGCAAGAGCATGAAACCGGCCGCCGTCGGGCTCATGTGGGCGGCCTGCTGAAAATACAGTGGGGTGAGATAGGTCGTCGCGAACAGGCCCGCCCCCATCACGATCGACAACGCGAAACCGGCCCCGAAGCCCGGCGCCCGGAACAGCGCCAGATCGAACAGCGGCTCCGCGGCCCGGCGCTGACGCAGGACGAACGCGACCAGCAGCAGCGGCCCGCCCACCATGCCGGCCAGCACCAGCGCGTCGCCCGGTCCGCGACGCTGAAGCGCGGCCAGCATCCAGAGCGTGGCCACCATGCCCGCCGCCAGCAGCACCACGCCCGGCCAGTCGAGCCGGCTGCGGGCGGTACCGCCGTGGGCGGGCAGAAAGCGCCGGGCCATGCCCAGGGCGAGCACGCAGGCCGGCAGCACCACGAAGAAGGTCGCCCGCCATGAGATGGCATCGACCAGCACGCCGCCCAGCGCCGGCGACACCGCCGGCCCGAGGATCACGCCCATGCCGTAGATGCCCATCGCCTGGCCGCGGCGCGCCACCGGAAACACCTGAAAGATCACGATCAGCGCATGCGGCTGAATCATGCCCGCGGTCAGCCCCTGAACCGCGCGCGCGGCCACGAGGACGGGGAAATGTCGGCTCAGGCCACCGACCAGCGAGGCCGCGATGAAGACGCTCATCGCCAGCGTGAAGGCGCGGCGCGACCCCAGCCGCGCGATCGCCCAGGCGTTGAGCAGCATGCCCACGGTCATGGCCGCCAGAAACGCCGTGACCAGCCACTGGGCCTGGTCCTGGGCGACGGCGAAACGGGCCATGATCGCCGGCACGGCGACGTTGATGATGGTCGAGGCCAGCACCACGGACAGGGTGCCGAGCATGACCGTGACGGTCGCGTACCAGCGGTAGGCCGGCCCGTGGCGGGCGAACAGCCGATCGACCGCGAACGCCTCGCTCACGGGCGTGGTCCGGTCAGCCGCGGGTCGGGTCGTCGCTGACGCGGATCAGCATCTTGCCGCGGTTGCGGCCGGACAGCAGTCCCTGGAAGGCGTCGACCGCATTGTCCAGGCCGTCGACGATGTCCTCCTGATAGGTCACCCGGCCCTCGGCCACCCAGGCGCTCATGTCGCGCTGGAAATCGCGGTGGCGGTGGCGATAGTCGAACTGGATGAAACCCTTGATCAACAGACGCTTGACCAGCACCTGGCCCATGAAGCCGGGCAGCCGATCCGGCCCGGGCGGGGCCTCGGTGTCGTTGTAGTGCGCGATGCGGCCGCAGACGGGCATGCGGGCGAAATCGTTGAGCCGCGGCGCGACGGCATCGAACACCGCGCCGCCGACGTTCTCGAAGTAGACATCGATCCCGTCGGGCGTGGCCGCGGCCAGCTGCGCCTCGAAGTCGTCGTCACGATAATTCACACAGGCGTCGAAGCCGTAGGCCTCAACCACGTGCCGGCACTTGTCATCGGCACCGGCCACGCCGACCACCCGCGCGCCGCGGATCTTGCCGATCTGGCCGACGACCTGGCCCACCGCGCCGGCGGCCGCCGAGACCACCAGCGTCTCGCCCGATTCGGGCCGGCCGATCTCGTCGAGCCCGACATAGGCGGTGAAGCCGGTCATGCCGAGCACGTGCACGGCGGTGGTGATGGGCGCGACCTGCGGATCGAGCCGGCGCAGGGCCTTGCCGGGCTGGACCGAATAGTCCTGCCAGCCGCCGTGTGCGAGCACGTAGTCGCCGGCCTCGAAGTCCGGATGCCGGGAGACGTCGACCCGGCCCACGGTCGCCCCTTCCATGACCGCGCCCTCGGCCACGCTCGCGGCATAGGACTTGGCCGCGCTCATGCGTCCGCGCATGTAGGGGTCCAGGGAGAGATAGATGGTGCGCACCCGCACTTCGCCCTCGTCGGGCTCGGGAACGGCGCCCTCCTGCATCACCAGGTTGCTGTCGTCGGGCATCCCGGTGGGCCGGCGGGCGAGGATGATCTGTCGGTTCACGCGCATTGCTGCGTACTCATGGCTGCGGGCGGTCGCCGCCGGACGGCGATCGCCGATCACTCAACGAAAAGGAGCACCCGCAGGTGCTCCTCGTCGATCCTTGCTACGGACGCGTTCAGTCGTCGTCCTTGAGATCCGAGATGCGGCGGAGCTCGATCTCGCCGTCGACCACTTCGGCCACCTCGGCGTCGATGATCAGATCACCGTCGTCGCTGATCTCCTGCACATCGTAGGGATTGTACTCGGCCGGAAGGTCCGCCAGCGCTTCGGGAATCGCCTTCCGGATCGCGATCGGGTCGTCGACGGTGCCCGCCTGTTCAATCGCCCGTGCGACCAGATGCATGGCGAAGTAGTTGTAGGCGGTCTCCGAGGTCGCGACGTTGTCGTGCTCCTGCTTGTACTTCTCGACGAAGTCCGCAGCACCCGGGTTGTCCGAATGCGCGAGCGGGGTGACGCCCACCGCGCCCTCGACCGCGTCCATGCCGCCGGCCACGTTGGCGACCTCGTCGATCTTGGCCTGATCCATGACCACGAAGCCGCCCTCGAAGCCGAGTTCACGGGCCTGGCGCACCACCAGACCGGTGGGCTCGGAGGCTCCGCCGACGAAGAGCACGTCCGGGTCAGCCGACAGCACCTTACTCACGCCGGTATAGAAGTCCGCGGACTTGTTGTAGTCCATCGGGTTGCTGGCCACGACCTCACCACCGGCCTCTTTCCACGCCGGCACGAAGGCCTTGGTCCAGTACTTGGCATAGTCGTGGGTGGCGTTGGCCACGCCCAGCTTCTTGCCGAAGCGTTCCATCGCGATCTTGGTGAACGGTTCGACGTAATCGGTGAAGTTCGGCGGAATCTTGACCGTGAGCTCATTACCCTTCTCGGTCACCGAGGGGATCGAGGTGTAGGACATGATCAGAAAGCCGTCGCGCTCGTTGAAGGCCTGCAGCGCGAAGGTGCCGCCCGAATGCGGCGTGAAGACCACCGGCGTGTTGGACTGCTGGACCAGACGCTTGCCGTTGACCGCGGCACGGCTGGGCGAATACATGTCGTCGAGACTCTCGATGTTGATCTCGTACTGCGTGCCGTCGACGTCGATGCCGCCGTCGGCATTGATCTCCTCCACGGCCATGCGCAGACCCTCGAGCGTGTTCTCGCCGTAGAGCGCCGCACCGCCGGACAGTGGCCCGGTGAAGCCGATATTGACGGTTTCGGCGGCATGCGCTCCGCCGGCGAGGCCCATGGCCAGGGCGGTGGCCGCCGCCACGCGACGAATTGTCTTGGTGAATGTCATCTCTGATCTCCCCCTCTCTATCCAGGGTTGGTTGTGTACAGCGGTTGATTCGATACGCGCGCTCGGCCGGCCGGCATCAAGCGCCGATATAGGCCTTGCGCACGGCTTCGTTGCCGAGCATTTCCTCGCGGTCGCCCTGCATGGTCAGGCGGCCGTTCTCGATCACGTAGGCCCGATTGGCGATCTTGAGCGCGGCGTAGGCGTTCTGTTCGGCCAGCAGGATCGTGGTGCCTTCGGCGTTGATCTGCCGCACCGTCTCGAAGACCTGCTTGACCACCAGCGGCGCCAGACCGAGCGACGGCTCGTCGAGCATCAGCAGCTTGGGCCGGCCCATGAGCGCACGCCCGACCGCCACCATCTGCTGCTGGCCGCCGGAGAGCGAACCGGCCGGCTCGTCCTTCTTCTCGTCGAGAATCGGGAACATCGCGAGCACCTGCTCCAGCGTCTTGTGCATGCCGGCACGATCGCGCCGATGCACATAGCCGCCCAGGCGCAGATTCTTGAGCACGGACATGCTGGGAAAGAGCTTGCGCCCCTCCGGGCACTGGACCACGCCCGCGGCGACCAGCGCCGAAGGTTTGCGCCCGGTCACGTCCTTGCCGTCGATGCTGATACGCCCGGCGGCCGGTTTCATCAGGCCGCTGACGGTGTTGAACAGGGTGGTCTTGCCGGCGCCGTTGGCGCCCAGCAGCACCACCAGCTCGCCGGGCTCGACCGACATCGAAATGCCGTCCAGCGCCTTGAAACTGTCGTACTTGGCGTCGACGCCCTCAAGCTTCAGCATCTTCCTTCCCCAGGTAGGCTTCGATGACGACGGGATCGTTCTTGACCTCGTCCGGCGTGCCTTCGGATATCTTCTCGCCGTGATCGAGCACGATGATCTTGTCGGCGATGCGCATGATCATGTCCATCTTGTGCTCGATCAGGCAGACGGTGACGCCGTGCTCGACCATCTTGTGGATCAGGTTGATGAGCCCGTCGGTCTCCTCCGGGTTGACGCCGCCGGCCGGCTCGTCGAGCAGCACAAGCTCCGGGTCGGTGGCCAGCGCCAGCGCGAAGGCGACGCGCTTGCGCTCCTCCTGACTGGTGTCGGCGATATAGCGATGGCCGATATGCGACAGGCCCACGAACTCGAGCGTCTCCGCGGCCTTTTCTCGGCAGCGCTTCTCGTCCGCCTTCAGGCGCCTGGAATTGACGATGACGTCCCAGAGGTTCGAGCCGGTGCGCAGCCGATGGCCCACGATGAGGTTGTCGAGGACCGTGGATTCCTCGAACAGCATCGTGGTCTGGAACGTGCGCGCGACCCCGAGACGGGCGATCGCATCCGGCGCCTCGCCGGCCAGGTTCCGGCCCTTGTACTCGATCACGCCCTCGGTCGGCGCCATCGCGCCGGCCACGAGATTGAAGAACGTCGTCTTGCCGGCGCCGTTGGGACCGATGATGGCGTTGATCTGATTTGCGGGGAACTCGACGCTCACGTCGTTGACCGCGGCGAGACCGCCGAAGCGCTTGGTGAGGTTGCGGATATCAAGCATTGTTGCGCGCTCCCTGCGATTGATCGGCGGTCGGCTCCGACCCACCCGTACGAGAAGCGCGGTCGCCGCGCGGGGCCTGGCGTGCCAGGCGGCGTCCACGCCAGCTCAGGAAAGTGCCCACAATCCCCTTTGGAAAGAAGATGACCAGCAGCACCAGCAGCGGCCCGAACACGATCATCCGATACTCCTCGAGCCCCTGCACCGCCTGGGTGAGCCAGGTCACGATGAGCGTACCCGCGAGCGGTCCCATGAGGGTGCCGAAGCCGCCGACCAGCAGGTAGGCGATCATGTCGAAGGTGTGGATGAAGTTCGCCTGCTCCGGACCGATGAAGCGCACCACGCCGGCATAGAGCCCGCCGGCGAAGGCCGCGTACACGGTGGAGATGACGAACGCCAGCACCTTGTTGCGCATCAGGTTGATGCCCAGCGACTGGGCCAGATCGTCGCTGATGCGGATCGCGCGGAAGGTTCGCCCGAGCAGTGACTCTGAAATCCGTCGCGTGATCCATATCGCGAACGCAAGAAAGGCCAGCACCAGATAGTAGAACGGCACAGTCTGGGTGAAGTCGACCAGGCCGAAGCCCTCCGGCGGCGAGATGCTGATGATGCCAAGCGAGCCGTGGGTGAGTTCCTCCCACTTGTCGATCAACAGATAGATGATGTAGCCGACGGACAACGTAAAGATGGCGAAATAGTGCTCCTTGAGCCGCAGTGACACCACGCCCACCAGAAGACCAAACACCGCACCGAACACGCCCGCCATCGCAAACGCCGGCCAGAAGGGCCAACCGTGGTCGACGGTCAGGATCGCGACTGCATAGGCGCCGATGGCGAAGAAGCCGCCGTGGGCCAGATTCAGCTGCCCGCAGTAGCCGGTGATGATGTTCATCCCGTAGACCGCGATGGCCCAGACAAAGGCCAGCGCCATCACGTAGACGAGATACTCGCTCGTGACCACCAGCGGGAACACAATGGCCAGGGCCAGCAGCAGCCAGCGCATGGTCGAACTCAGGAAGAAATCGATGGCGCGGTTCATCAGCGGACCCCCTTGGTGAACAGGCCGGTGGGCTTGATCGACAGGATCACCACCAGCAGCACGAAGGCGATCACGTCCTTGTAGGTGCTCGAGATGTAGAAACCGCCGAGCGCTTCGGCGAAGCCGATGATCAGACCGCCGATGATCGCGCCCGGAATACTGCCCATGCCGCCGAGAATGATGATCACGAAGGCCTTGAGCAGTACCAGATGCCCCATCGCCGGATAGACGAGGTTGATCGGAGCGAACAGACTCGCGGCGATCGCGGCCAGCGCGCCGGCGATCGCGAAGGTCATCATCGCCACCCGGTTGGCGTCGATCCCGACCAGGAAGGCGCCCTCGCGATTCTGCGCCATGGCGATGATGGTCAGGCCGGTCATCGTCTTTTTCAGATACAGATGCAGCGCGCCCATGAGCGCGAACGCGCCGCCGATGATCAGCAGGCGCTGGACCGGCAGCGTGAGCTCGCCCAGGCGCAGGATCTCGTTATAAGGCGTGGGTATACGGCGGAAGTCCGCCCCCCAGTGCATCTGCACCACCGCCTCGAGAAACAGCAGGATGCCGATGGCCGCGATCTTGTCGTGAATCGGCGGCGCGTGACGCAGCGGATGAAACACCAGCCGCTCGCAGAGGACCGACAGCAGCGCCACCACCGCGGCCGCGGCCACCATGGCGACCCAGTAGTTCAGGCCGAGCTCGACCATGGCGAAGTAGCACACGTACGCGCCCACCATATACAGCGCGCCGTGGGCGAAGTTGGGCACGTGCAGAATGCCGTACACCAAAGTCAGCCCCAGGGCCACCAGGCCGTAGATGCTGCCCAGCGTCAGGCCGTTGAGGATTTGCTGTATGAACAGTTCCAAGCTCGATTCTCCTCCGGTTCACGACGATGGCGCCCGCCGGCGCCTCGCATCGTTATCGTGGCCGCGACGAGCGCGGCCGCATGCCTCTAGGCCGGAGCGCCAGCACCGCTGTTGTCGTATTCAGCTTCCTGGAGCGCCCGCCACATCACCTTGCCCGTGGCCGAACGCGGCAGGGCGTCCCGGAACTCCACCGCCCGCGGCACCTTGTAGGCAGCCATGGTCTGCTGGCACCAGGCGATGATCTGTTCGGGCGTGACCGGGTCGGCGCCCTCGGCCAGCACCACGCAGGCCTTGACGGTCTCGCCGCGCCGCGGGTCCGGAGTGCAGATCACGCAGGCCTCACGGATGGCCGGATGGCCGTACATCAGCGCCTCGACCTCGGCCGGCCACACCTTGTAGCCGGAGGCGTTGATCATCCGCTTGACGCGGTCGACGATGAAGAAATAACCCTCCGCATCGACATAGCCCAGATCGCCGGTGCGGAAGAAACGGGCACCGTCGAGTTCGATGAAGGCGGCCTCGGTCTCGTCCGGCCGATTCCAGTAGCCGGAGAACAGCTGCGGGCCGCGGCTGACGATCTCGCCAACCTCGCCGACCCCCAGCTCCGCGCCGGTATCCACGTCGATGATGCGCGAGTCCACATCGAACACGGGAATGCCCAGACACTGCTTCTTGGGCGCATCCGGCGGGTTGATGTGTGTGGCCGCCATCGTCTCGGACAGACCGTAGCCCTCCATGTAGCGAAGCCCGGTGAGCGCCATGAGCTTGTCGGAGACGGCCTCGGGCATCGCCGCCCCGCCGCCGCTGATGTTGTTCAGGCTGGACAGGTCGTAGCGATCGATCTCGGGGTCGGAGAGGAGATCGATGGCCATGGTCACGATGTTGGTCCAGTTGGTCACGCGATGGCGCTCGATCAGGCGGGCCGCGGTGCGTCGATCCCAACGCGTCATCAGAACGATGGTGGAGCCGCCGTAGATCGGCGAGTTCATCGCGCCCTGCATGCCCGTGACATGAAAATACGGCAGCGTGGCGAGGGTGACCGACTCCGTGGTGCTGTGCATCCAGTGGGCCCCGTGCACGCAGGTCGCCATCACCGAGGCGTGCGTGTGCATGCAGCCCTTGGGCGCCCCGGTGGTGCCCGAACTGTAGGGCAGCACGGCCAGATCCTGGGGCCCGGCGGTGTGTGTTCCGGGCGCGTGTCCGGCCGCGATCGCCTCTTGCCAGTCGGTCACACCGGCGCGCTCCAGGGCGCGGCGCGGCGCGGCGACTTCGGCCGGCAGGTCCAGGTCGGTGCGCGGGTCGATGTAGTCGCGATAGGCCGTCACGATGACGTCGGTCAGGGCCTCGGTGCCCAGCAGCGGCTCGATCGCATCGAACAGCTCCTGGCCACAGAGACAGACCGCGGCCTGCGTGTCGGCCAGATAATGGCCGAGCTCGGCCGTGCGGTTCATGGGGTTGACCGGCACGACCACCGCGTCCGCGCGCAGGATGGCGTAGTAGCCGATCACGAACTGCGGTGCGTTCTGCATGAACAGCAGCACGCGATCGCCGCGGACCACGCCGAGATGCCGGAGATGCCCCGCCAGCGCCTCGACCTCGTCATGCAGTTCGGCGTAGGTCAGAACGCGACCGTAGTAAACGATGGCCGGCTGATCAGGATACCGGCGCGCCGATATCTCGAGATTGGTGTACAGGCTCGTTCTCGGCAGACTGAGATGCCGTGGCAATCCCGCCGGCCAAGCGGACACGTGACGCTCCGCCATCGCGACTCTCCTCCTCATATCGACGATGGGCGGGCTGTTGTTTTATCGGGTCGCAGTGCCCGGGCCGCCATCGCTGGTTATGCTTGTTTCGATCAAAGCTGCCACGCCACCCCACGGGCGTCAACTGTATTTTGAAACCGCATTTCACTTCCCGAATCGGTGTCTCTCGCACAAGACACTCACACCGACAACAGTCGCTGCATCTTGCAAAAGAGCGTTTCAGGCGCGTTATCGTCGTTAGATCAGCACCGTCGGGCCGACCGGAGACAGTCGGCCAGCGTCAGTCGCTGTCTCGAAAGCATCCGATGGCGTACGGGGATCGCCGCGGGCGTTGACCCCGGCAGCCGACTTTGCGCCGACTGCATCGCAGGACCGAAGGATGACAAGTGGGCGCGCGGGCTGGACAGCGCCCTATTTATGTATACAGTATACTTATCGAGCCTGAAGGTGCCGCCTCGCCGTCTGAACGGCGTCAACCTGACCGTTCGGGTCTGGCCGCCAACGGAATTACACCAAGCGAAACACAGTTTCATTTAATTTGACGCCTCGATTCGCAGGAGTAGAATCCGTGAGTCCGTCCAAGCGCGCTGTTCCCACCATGAAACGATTCGATCAACGCGTTGTGCTGATCACCGGTGCCGCCAGCGGCATCGGCCGTGCCTGTGTGCAGCGGTTCGCCGCCGAAGGCGCCCGGGTGATCGCGGTCGACCGCGACGCCGAGGCCCTGGAACGGATCGGCGATGCGCTCGATGCGGGCGACGTCGAGACCCGCGTGCTGGACGTCTGTGACGAGACCGCCGCGACCGCCCTGATCGACGACATCGCCGAGCGCCACGGCGGCATCGACGTGCTCTGCAACAACGCCGGTATCTCCGGCCGCGACTATTCCGCGGTCGACGCCAACGAGACCGACACCTGGCGCCAGGTGGTCGACGTCAACCTGTTCGGCACGCTGCACTGCACCCGTGCCGCCGCCCGCCACATGCGCACGCGCGAAGCGGGGGCGATCGTGAACACCGCCTCGGTGGCGGGCCTGCGATCCGGCGCCGGCGGCAACGCCTACAGCGCCTCCAAGGCCGGCATCATCAGCCTGACCCAGACCACGGCATGCGATCTGGGCGAGCACGGCATCCGCGTCAACGCGGTCTGCCCCGGCCTGGTCAAGACCGGCATGACCCAGCCGGTCTTCGACTACGCCGAAGCCCATGACAAGACCCACAAGCTGGGCTCGCGCTGCGAGCTGCGGCGCTACGGACGGCCGGAGGAGATCGCCGCCGTCATCACCTTCCTGGCCAGCGACGACGCCAGCTTCATGACCGGCCAGGCGATCGCCGTGGACGGCGGCAACACGGCGTCGCTGAACATGCCCGGCATGAAGTTCTAGCCGACCGATGCGCGCCCGCATCACAAACGGCCCGGTCGTCGATACGGGTCCTGTCGCAAATGGAGTTTTGAGCCCATCGCTGCCATCATTGCGCAACCTCTCGCGTCTCGTCCGCGGCGGCTCCGGCGGCCGGAAGCCGGGGCGCCCGTCGCGAGACCGCGCGGCAGCCAATAGCGAGAACGCATGACTGAAGAAATCGAACGTGACGTGATGGAGTACGACGTGCTGATCGTCGGCGCGGGACCGGCCGGGCTGTCCGCAGCCTGCCGACTGAAGCAGAAAAGTCCCGATCTCGAGGTCTGCATCGTCGAAAAGGGCTCGGAGGTCGGCGCCCATCTGCTGTCCGGCGCGGTGTTCGAGCCGCGCGCACTCGACGAGCTCTTCCCCGACTGGAAAGAAAAAGGCGCGCCGCTGAACGTACCGGTCACGCGCGATGAAGTGTATTTCTTCACCGGCGAGACCAAGTCGAAGAAGATGCCCAATGCGTTCGTGCCGGCGCCGATGCACAACGACGGCAACTACATCATCTCGCTGGGCCAGCTCGGCCGCTGGCTGGCCGAACAGGCCGAAGAACTCGGCGTCGAGATCTATCCCGGCTTCGCCGCCCAGGACGCGATCGTCGAGGACGGCGTGGTCAAGGGCATCGTCACCGGCGAAATGGGCGTGGACAAGAACGGCGAGCCCAAGGACGGGCATGTGCCCGGCATGGAGCTGCGCGCCAAGTACACGCTGTTCGGCGAGGGCTGCCGCGGCCATATCGGCAAGCGTCTGATCCGCGAATTCGGCCTCGATGCCGACGTCGACCCGCAGCACTACGGGATCGGCCTCAAGGAGATCTGGGAGATCGACCCCGACAGGCACGAGCCCGGCCTGGTGATCCACGGCGCCGGCTGGCCGCTGAATACGTCCGGCAGCGGCGGCTCCTTCCTCTATCACCTGGAGGACAACATGGTCGCCGTGGGGCTGATCGTGGACCTGAACTACGAAAACCCCTATCTGTCGCCGTTCAAGGAATTCCAGCGCTTCAAGCACCACACCGAGATCGCCAAGTATCTCGAGGGTGGCAAGCGGGTGTCCTACGGCTCGCGCGCGATCACCAAGGGCGGGCTGAACTCGCTGCCGAAGATGACGCTGCCGGGGGCCGCACTCATCGGCTGCGACGCCGGCACGCTCAACTTCGCCAAGATCAAGGGCAACCACACCGCCATGAAGTCGGGCATGCTCGCCGCCGAGGCCGCGGCCGAGGCGCTGGCCGGTGGCGGCGAAGGCGGCGACGAACTGACCGGCTACACGGACGCTTTCAAAAACAGCTGGGCCTACGAGGAGCTTTACGCCAGCCGCAACTTCGGCGCCTCGCTGCACAAGTTCGGCACCTTCAAGGGCGGCGCGCTCAACTACATCGAGCAGAACTGGTTCAAGGGCAAAGCGCCCTGGAACATGCACGACACCACGCCGGACCACGCGGCCACCAGACCGGCCGACGAGTGCCAGGAAATCGAATATCCCAAACCCGACGGCAAGCTGTCGTTCGACATCCTGTCGTCCGTGCATCTGTCCAACACGGGCCACGAAGAGGATCAGCCCTGCCATCTGAAGCTGACCGACCCGTCGATCCCGATCGAGCACAATCTGCCCAGATACGCCGAGCCTGCGCAGCGCTACTGCCCGGCCGGCGTCTACGAGGTGGTCGAGGACGGCGACGGCAACCCGCGCTTCCAGATCAACTTCGCGAACTGCGTGCACTGCAAGACCTGCGACATCAAGGATCCGGCACAGAACATCACCTGGGTGCCGCCGGAAGGCGGCGGCGGGCCCAAGTATTCGGCGATGTAGCCGCGATCGGATGTCTTTGAGAAACAGCGACAAAAAGGACGACACATGAAAGTACTGGTGAGCGTCAAGCGCGCGATCGATTACAACGTGCGCATCCAGATCAAGCCCGACGGCTCGGGCGTGGTCGAGAACGGCGTCAAGCACAGCATGAACCCCTTCGACGAGATCGCCGTCGAACAGGCGATGCGCTGGAAGGAAGCCGGCACCGCCGAGGAAGTGGTCGCGGTGACCATTGGCCCGGACGCGGCCAAGGAACAGCTGCGCAGCGCGCTGGCCTTCGGCTGCGATCGCGCCATCCACATCAAGACCGACGAGCCGGTCCAGCCGCTGACCGCCGCACGGGTGTTCGAGGCCATCGCTCAGAAGGAAGAGCCCAAGGTCTTCATGATGGGCAAGCAGGCGATCGACGACGACTCCAACCAGACCGGCCAGATGACCTCGGCGCTGCTGGAATGGCCGCAGGCGACGTTCGCCTCCGAGATCGAGCTGTCCGGCGAGACCGCCAAGGTCACGCGCGAGATCGACGCCGGCCTGGAGACGATCGAGGTCGACCTGCCGGCCGTGATCACCGCCGATCTGCGCCTGAACGAGCCGCGCTATCTCAAGCTGCCGGACATCATGAAGGCGAAGAAGAAGCCCATCGAGGACATGAGCCTGGATGATCTCGGCGTGGAAGCCGCCGCCCGGCTGGAGACGCTCAAGACCACCCCGCCGCCCACGCGCGAGGCGGGCGTACGGGTCGAGTCCGTCGACGAGCTGGTCGCCAAACTCAAGGAAAAGGGCCTGGTATGAGCAACAAGATTCTGATCATCGCCGACCATCTGGACGGTTCGCTCAACGAGTCCACCGCCCGCGCGGTGGCCTGCGCGCAGCAGATGTCGCCCACCGGCATCGACGTGCTGGTACTCGCCGAAGACGGCGCGAGCGTGGCCGCCGAGGCCGCGCAGATCGAGGGCGTGTCGCGGGTGCTGCAGGCCGACAACGCCGCCAACGCGCATCCGATGGCCGCCCTGCTGACGCCGCAGATCGTGGCCGCCGCCCAGCAGGGCGAGTACAGCCACGTGCTCGGGCCGAACACGACCTTCGGCAAGGACCTGATGCCGCGCGTGGCCGCCAAGCTCGGCGTGGCCATGGTCACCGACATCATGAGCGTGCATTCGGCGCACGAGTTCGACCGGCCGATCTATGCCGGCAACGCCGTGATCACGGTCGCCGCCCCGACGGATCAGGTGCTGGTCGCCTCGGTGCGCTGTGCCTCCTATCCGGCCGCGCCGGGCGGCAACAGCGCCGAGATCGAGACGCTGTCGCTGGACGCGGAGCTGCCGGGCCACACCCGCTTCGTGAATCTGGAGCAGGCCTCCAGCGACCGGCCGGACCTGCAGACCGCACCCAAGGTCATCTCGGGCGGCCGCGGCGTCGGCAGCGAGGAGAACTTCAAGGTCATCTACGACCTGGCCGACAAGATCGGCGCTGCCGTGGGCGCGTCCCGCGCGGCCGTCGACGCCGGCTACGTGCCCAACGACATGCAGGTCGGCCAGACCGGCAAGATCATCTCGCCGGAACTCTACATGTGCTTCGGCATCTCCGGCGCGATCCAGCATCTGGCCGGGATCAAGGACGCCCAGACCATCGTGGCCATCAACAAGGACGAGGAGGCGCCCATCTTCGAGGTCGCCGACATCGGCCTCGTGGGCGATCTGTTCAAGATCATCCCGGAACTGGAAGAAAAGATCGGCTGACGATGGCCGCCCGGCCACGAGCCGCCGGCTGGCGGCGCGCAGCGGTCCGGCCGCGGCGCGCTGCAGCCGGCTTTTTTATGCCCGACGGCCGCCTGACGGGCGCCGGAACGAACTGAAAAAAGAGGAGAATCCAATGCGAACCCTGGACAACATCGAACAACTGCAGGCGCTTGCCGGCGAAGAGATCGGCGCCAGCGACTGGCTGACCATCGACCAGCAGCGCGTCGACGGTTTCGCTGACGCCACCGACGACCACCAGTGGATCCACGTCGACGTCGAGCGCGCGAAACGCGAGTCGCCCTTCGGCGGGCCCATCGCGCACGGTTTTCTCACGCTGTCGCTGCTGCCGCCGCTGGTCAACGACATCTACCGCGTCGAGGGCGTATCCACGCGCGTGAACTACGGCCTGAACAAGGTGCGCTTCATGGCGCCAGTGCCGGTGGGCCACCGGGTGCGGGCGCGCGTGCGGCTGAAATCCGTGGACGAACGCGGCGAGGGCCGCTACATGATCTGCAACGAGGTCACCATCGAGCTGGAAGACAGTGACAAGCCCGCCTGTATCGCCGAAAGTCTGCTGCTCTACATTCTCTGACCGCCGAGGCCCGCACCACCATGTCCGAACCCGAACTCGAAAGCGGCCACATCCGCGCCCGGACCGAGTCTCAGGTCCTGCACGTGACCCTGGACCGCGCCGACAAGCGCAACGCCCTGACCCGGGCGATGTACACCGATCTGCGCCGGTGCATGGATCACGCCGCGGACAGCGACGATGTACGCGCGGTGCTCATCGCTGGTGAGGGCGAGATGTTCTGCGCCGGCAACGACATCGCGGACTTCGCCAACGTCGATCCACATGAACGCGAGGACGGCGCGGCCGGTCCGGCGCTGGCCTTCATCAAGGCCCTGCGCGCGCTGGACAAGCCAGTCGTGGTCGCCGTCCAGGGCCAGGCGACCGGCATCGGCACCACTCTGCTGCTGCACGCCGACCTGGTCGTCGCCGCCGACGGGGCCCGCTTCTATACCGCCTTCATCGACCTGGCGCTGGTGCCCGAGGCCGCCTCCAGCCTCCTGTTGCCCCAGCTCGTGGGCCGCCAGAACGCCGCCCGCCTGCTGCTGGCCGGCGACACCCTCGACGCCGCCGAGGCCGAGCGCATGGGCCTGATCGCCTACCGGGTGCCGGCGATCGAGCTCGGCGAGCACGCCACGGCGCTCGCCGAGCGGCTCGCCGCCAAGCCGCCGGAAGCCGTGCGCCTGACCAAGCAGCTCATGCGCGCGGGGCTGGGCAGCGACGACGTCGACGGTCAGATCGACCGCGAGGCGAAAGTCTTCGGCGAGCGCCTGGTCTCCGATGAAGTCCGCGAGATCATGAACCGCTTCCTCAAGCGCAAGGGCTGAACCGAGACGGCCACTCCGACGGCGCACACGAAAAAGGCCCCTGCGCGATCACGCAGGGGCCCTGTCGCTCGGCGGCCCGATGCCGGACCGCCGCAGGCGGCCAGGCGGTCGATTAGTCGATCACGCCGAGCAGCCGGTCGCAGGCCGCCGCGCAGGCGTTGCAGGCATCGGCGCAGTGCGCACAGTGCGCGTGATGACTCCGATGCGACTCGCAGTGCGATGCGCATTTCTGACAGGCGTCACGGCATGCCTTGACCTGCGTGGCCGCGGGCGACTCGCCGAACGCGGTCTGGCGCGACAGCACCCGGGCGGTCGCGGTGCAGATGTCGGCACAGTCCAGATCGGTGCGGATGCAGCCGCGCAGATCGGCCACGCTGTCTTCGGCGAGGCAGGCGTCGGCGCAGCTGGCGCAGGTATGCGCGCACTCGAGACAGGCCGACAGGCAATCGGCGAGCTCGTCCTGGAAGGACACCGGTTTCGGATGCGTCTTGTGCATGGTTTCGATTTGCATGATGACTCCGTTGGATGGGCCGCCACGCCACCGGCGTTATCGACAGTGCCGTGGCAGCGGATGCGCCCGAGCGACGCACCGCAAGTGGTTCGGCCGCGGCGGCTCGGCCACCGCGGCGTGTCGTGTGTGGGCATGAAAACCGAGGGCGGCGCGCCGGTATATGGGCAGTGCTACGGAGCCGGACACGCGACACCGCCGCCCGGCGCTCATGACAGGCGAAACGGCCACGACAGAACAGGACGCCCGGAGCGGCCGAGGCGCCGATCGTCACGGGCCCGATCGCCCGCGCGCCGACGCCCCGGACGAAACGCGGCATGAGTCCGGCATCGACCGGGCCAGTTCCAGGGCGACACCAGCGCCGCACTGGCATCGAAGGACGGGCCGGGCCGGTCACCGGCGGCGCGCTTCGGCGTGCCGGCAGGCTCGCGCTGGCACACACGGCGTGCAACGACTGCCGCCGCCACGAACGGCCGCGCACCCGGAGGTTTGCGGCGCGGGGCGACTACAGCACTTCGCTAGGCCCGGCCTTCGCCGCGGCAGCGGCGAAGGCCGCCGGGGCGACACGGGTCGCGCCTGACGTTCTCCGCGCCGGGTCTTGTCACGCGGGCACGGCCAAGACCGCCCTGCGCCAGTGGAGGGTCGGCCGAGGCCCACGGCGCTCGACGCGGGCCGGCACGGATCGCGTCTAAGGCGACCCCGTACCCGCCGGCGCCTCTAGAGCGACAGACGGGCGCGGGCGCCCTCGTATTCCGCCTCGAGCTGATCGACGATCGCGCCGGTCGGCTTGATGTCGTCGACGTTGCCGACGCCCTGCCCGGCGCCCCAGATGTCCTTCCACGCCTTTTTCTTCTCGTCGCGGTCGGAGCCGAAGGTCATCGCATCCTTGCCGGACTCGGGCAGATCGTTCGGGTCCAGGCCCACATTCTCGATCGAGCCGCGCAGATAGTTGCCGTGCACGCCCGTGAACAGGTTGGTGTAAACGATGTCCTTCGCACTCGAAGTGGTCACCATCTCCTTGTAGGACGGCGCCGCGTTGGCCTCCGTGCTGGCGATGAAGCGCGTGCCCATATAGGCCAGATCCGCGCCCATCGCCTGGGCCGAGAGCACGTGTTCGCCGCGGGTGATCGCACCCGACAGGATCAGCGGCCCGTCCCAGAAGCGGCGGATCTCCGAGACCAGCGCGAACGGGCTGAGCGTGCCCGCATGACCGCCGGCGCCCGCGCAGACCACGATGAGCCCGTCGACCCCGGCCTCGATCGCCTTCTCCGCGTGGCGCACGCTGATGACGTCGTGAAAGACCCGGCCGCCGTAGTCGTGGGCCACCTCGACGGCCGCGTGCGGCGCGCGCAGGCTGGTGATCATGATCGGCACCCGGTAATCCGCGCAGACCTGCATATCCTGCTCCAGCCGGTCGTTGGACGAATGCACGATCTGGTTGACCGCGAACGGCGCGATCTTCGCCGTTGGATCGGCCTCGCGGGCGGCGGCCAGCTCGGTGGTGATGCGCTCCAGCCAGACCGGCAGCTGGTCGGCCGGGCGCGCGTTAAGCGCCGGGAACGCGCCGATGATGCCGCTGCGGCACTGGGCGATCACCAGGTCCGGGTTGGACAGAATGAACATCGGCGAACCGATGACGGGCAGGCGCATCTGGCCCCGGAGCTCCTCGAGCAGCGACATCTTGTTTCCTTTTGTATACGGATAAAAGCAGACGAGAACCTAGCAAATCGCGGCGCTTTGTGGAATTGCGTTCTGCAATCAGCCGTCGTTCCAGCCCATTTTCCGGCCCATGCCACATGGCCCGAGTGTCGCCGCCGGGCCACAGACGCTAGGCTGTGCGCCCATCCGACGGGTACAAACAAGAGGCAGCGGCACCATCGTGGCGGATTTGGATTTCGACCAGTTCAAGGAGATCGTCAGCGTCTCGAAAACGGACATCTGCACGACGCTCTATCGCCAGAACCGCGACCTGATCCGCATCAAGAAGGAACACGTGGCGGTGCGCAACCTCGTGCGCATCATCGACTCCACCCTGCGGCTGGCCAACGCCAAGGGCTTCACCGGCATGACCCTGCGCGATCTGTGCACCGACGCCGGCCTGAGCATGGGCGGACTCTACGCCTACATCCGCAACAAGGACGATCTCGTCGGCCTGATCCAGAGCCACGGCTTCATGCTCACCCGGCGCACGCTCCACGACTTCACCCGCGACATCGATGACCCGCACGAGAAACTGCATGTCGCGGTCAAGAGCCATCTCTTTCTCAGCGAGCTCATGCGGCCGTGGTTCTATTTCTCCTACATGGAGGCGCGGCACCTGGCACAGTCGCGCAAGCGCGACGCCGTGGCCATCGAGCGCGAGACCGAGCGCGTCTACCACGACATCATCGCCGAAGGCATCGAGGCCGGCGCGTTCCGTCCCGTCGACGCCCGTCTGCTGGCCTCGCTGATCAAGGCCATGCTTCAGGACTGGTATCTCAAGCGCGGCAAGTATCACGACCAGGGCACGTCGGTGACGACCTACGCCGAAACGATGCGGGAGGTCCTCGAGCGGTATCTGCAGCACGCACCGGCGTGATCCGTCCCTCCCGGACGCCGAGTCGTGCGGCCGGCGACGCCGGACCCGCATCCCCGCGCGAGTGCGCGGCCGGCGCGGCCACGCCGGATCCCTCCCGCAGGCGACCGCACGACGCGGGGGCCGCTGTTCCATCCGGTCGCGCCGGCCGCGTTTGGCGGCGCGACGAGCCCGCTGATCCGCGGCGTCAGCCCGCGGTCGCCCCCGAAAGCGTGGCTTCCAGCCAGCGCGCGGCCGACAGCGTACGCGCGTCCTCGTGCAGTGCACCGATCACCTGCACCCCCACCGGCAGCCCGTTGGCCCCGGTCAGCCCCGGCACGTTCACGCAGGGCGTGCCGAGCAGCGTCCAGATGCGGTTGAACACGGGATCGCCCGTGCCCGCGGTGCGTCTGGGCGCTTCGCCGGGCGCACTCGGCGCGATGAGCGCATCCACCTGCGCGAAGATCCCGTCGAGCTGCGCCTGACAGACACGGCGACGTTGCTGTGCCCGGGCATAGTCGCGCGCCGGAATGGCGCGTCCCTCATCCAGGATCGTGCCGAGTTCAGCGCTGATACGGTCGGGCGCAGTATCGAACTCGAAGGCCAGCGTACGCGCCAGCTCGTAGGCCATGATCGTGTGCTGGGCCGCCAGCAGCGCGTCGAATTCGGGCGGCAGATCGATCGGGCACACCGTCGCGCCGGCGGCGGCCGCCTGCCGCTCGGCTTCGGCCATCGCAGTCCGGGTATCGGCGTCGGCCGCGGCCCACTGCGGCGTCCGGCACAGCCCCAGGCGTGGCGGACGCGAGGCGTCGAACGCATCGGCCCGGCATCGGCGGCCATCGAGCACGCCGGCGAACAGCGCGGCATCGGCGACATCGCGGGCGAACACGCCGACGGTGTCCAGCGTCCAGGCGGCGTTCTTCAAGCCGGTCGGGCAGATCGAATCGAACGTCGGCTTGTAGCCCACCACGCCGCAGAACGACGCCGGCCGGATGACCGAACCGGCGGTCTGGGTGCCGAGCGCGAGCGGCACCATGCCATCGGCGACGGCGGCCGCCGAGCCGCTCGACGAGCCGCCGGGCGTGTGCGCCGTATCGTGCGGGTTGGCCGTCCGGCCGGGGGCGAACATGGCGAACTCGGTGGTCACGGTCTTGCCCATCACCACGCCGCCGGCACGCCGGATCAGCGCCACCACTGCGGCATCCGCCTGCGGTCGGTGGCCGCTGTAGATGGGCGAACCGTAGGCGGTCGGCATGTCGGCGGTGTCGAAGACGTCCTTGACCGCCACCGGCAACCCCGCCAGCAGCCCGCCGCGCGCGCCGTCGTCGCAGGCGCGTGCGGCTGCGCGTGCGGCCTCCGCGTCGAAATGCGCCCAGGCGCCGATCGCCGCTTCCCGCGCGTCGATGCGGGCCAGGCAGTCGCCGACCAGCCGCTCGCTGGTCAGCGTGCCGTCGACCATGGCCGTGAGCGCGTCGCACGCGCCGGCGGATGCGGCCGTCACGCGGCCGACCAGCGCTGCATGAGCGTGGCGTAGGCGGCCTTGGCCTGCGTGATGCGATCCACCACGCAGTATTCGTCGGTCTGGTGCGCGAGCGCGGCCTCGCCCGGACCGAGGATGACGGTGGGGATGTCGCCGTAGTGCGGCGTCAGCGCCGAGGCGTCGGTGAAGAAGGCGGCACCGCGCGGCACCGGGGTCTCACCGAGCATCTCGGCCATCACCGCATAGACCTCGGCGACCCAGGCGTCGCCCGGATCGGTCCAGACGCCTTCGAGATCCACCAGGGTCTCGAGCTCGGCCAGATCGCCGCCGAGATCGGCTTCCAGATCGCGCCGGATGTCGGCATGCGAGGCCCCCGGCGTGGTGCGGATATCGATGCCGACCTCACAGACGTCCGGCACGGAGTTCATGTTCATGCCGCCGGCGATCGTGCCGACGTTGAGCGTGTCGCGGCCGAGCACCTCGTGGGCGGGCCGGCCGAAGTCGAAGCGTTCCAGCGCGCCGACCATGCGCGCCGCCTTGTAGACGGCGTTGTCGCCGTGCTCCGGCGTTGAACCGTGGGCGGTGACGCCGCGTGCGAAGGCGCGCAGCCACAGGGCGCCCTTGTGGCCGACCAGCGGCTGGTTGCTGGTGGGCTCGGCCACCACCATCGCCCCGGCCTCGCCGAGCACGCCGGCCTGTTCGGTCAGATGGAAGGCGCCGTCGCAGCCGGTCTCCTCGCCCGAGGTGATCACCAGCACCACGCCCGGGCCCGCGGCCAGCGCGTCGGCGTGGTCGATCGCGGCGGCGACGAACGCGGCCACGCCGGCCTTCATGTCGGTGGCGCCGCGGCCGTAGAGCCGGCCGTCGACGACCTCCCCGCCGAACGGGTCGACACGCCAGGGCTGGGCGCCCAGCGGCACGGTGTCGATATGGCCGGTGAAGCACAGCGGCGTGCCCGCGCCGTTGCCCAGGCGGGCGACGACATTGGTGCGTCTCTCGCCGGCATCGACATAGGTCACGTCGAAGCCGGCGGCCGCGAGCATATCGCCGAGATGATGGGCGCAGTCATGCTCCTCGCCCGGCGGATTGACGGTCTTGTAGCGGACGAGCGCCTGGGTCAGCGCTACGGGATCGGTGGATGGCATGGGTACGAACTCCTCGCGGCCAGGGTCAGCCGAAGTAGGCCTGATTGACCTCTTCGTTATCGGTGAGTGTGTCGGGTTCGCCCTCGGCCACGACGCGCCCCTTGCCGAGCACGTAGCCGTAGTGCGAGATCGCCAGCGTCTGGCGCACGTTCTGTTCGACCAGGAACACTGTCACGCCGCGCTCGTTGATGCGCTGGATGACGTTGAAGTTCTCCTTGACGAACAGCGGCGACAGGCCCAGCGACGGCTCGTCGATGAGCAGCAGATCGGGCGACGACATCAGCCCGCGGCCGATCGACAGCATCGCCTGCTCGCCGCCCGAGAGCGTGCCCGCGAGCTGGGAACGCCGCTCGGCCAGACGCGGAAAGATCTCGTAGGCCTCGTTCATGCGCTCGCGGATCGCGGCTTCGGCCTTCACCTGGTAGGCGCCGATGCGCAGATTCTCGGTCACGGTGAGCTTGGGAAAGACCTTGCGGCCTTCGGGAATGCAGGCGATGCCCGTGGCGATCACCCGGTGCGTCGACATGCCCGTGATGTCGCGCCCGCCGAAGGTGATGCGGCCCTCCCGCGGAGCGGTCAGGCCGAGAATCGAACGGATCAGCGTCGTCTTGCCGACACCGTTCGACCCGAGCAGGCAGGTGATGCGGCCCGGACGCACGCTCAGCGACACGCCCTCGAGCACGTCGGCCTTGTCGTAGGCCGTGTAGACATTCTCGATGTCGAGTGTTTTATCGCCCATGGTTCTACGCCGCACCGAGATACGCTTCGCGTACCTCTTCGTTTTCGATGACTTCGGCGTAGCTGCCCTCGCAGATCTTCTTGCCGAAGTTGAGTACCGCGCATCGGTCGGTGATGCGCTCGATGACGCTGGTCTCGTGCTCGATGATCACGATCGCCAGCTCCGGCGTGTGCGCGCGCACGGCCAGGATGTCGTCCATGAGCTGATGGGTCTCCTCGTGCGTCATGCCGGCCGAGGGCTCGTCGAGCAGCAGCAGCTTCGGGCGGCTGATCAGCGCCCGGCAGATCTCGATGCGGCGGCGGTCGAGCATGGGAAAGTTCGCCACCGGCTCGTTCATCCGGTCGGCCAGCGCGGGGCTGAACACTTCGACCAGATCGCGAGCCGCGGCGAAGTTCGCCTCGAGCTCGCGCGCGAAGGCGCGCCGGCGCAGCAGATTGAACGTCATCCCCAGGCTCAGCCGGTTGTGATTGCCGACCATGATGTTGTCGAACAACGACAGCGACAGGCACAGCCGCGAGCGCTGGAACGTGCGCGCCACGCCGGCCTTGTAGACCGCCTGCGCGGTATCGCGCGTGACGTCGCGCCCGGCCAGCACCGCACGCCCCTCGCTGAAGGCATAGATGCCGGTGAGCACATTGAAGAACGTCGTCTTGCCCGAGCCGTTCGGCCCCAGCAGCCCCAGCACCTCGCCCCGGTGCACATCCAGATCGAGATGGTCGAGCGCGAGCAGACCGCCGAAATACCGGGTGACGTCGGTGCAGGACAAAAGCGTGTCGGATTCGCTCATGGCGCCACCTTTCGGCCGGGCAGATAGTTGCGCATGCCGCGCGGCAGCAGACCGTCGGGCCGGAACAGCAGAACCAGCACGACCAGCGAGGCGAACAGCAGAAAACGGTACTCCTGGATCATCTGCAGCTTCTCCGGGAGGATCACGACGATCGCACTCGCCAGCGCCAGCCCCCAGGGATTGCCGATGCCGCCGAGCAGCACGATGGACACGAGGATCAGCGAATCGCTGAACCCGAAATTGGCCGGCGCGATGAAGCCGAGCATCATGCCGTAGATCGCGCCGGCCACGCCGATCAGGAAATTGCCGAGCGTGAAGCCGAGGACCTTCCAACGGCGGATCCCGATGCCGTAGCAGGCGGCCGCGGTCTCGTCGAGACGCACGGCGTCCATGCTGAGCCCGATCCAGGAGCGTTCGACCCGTCTGACCAGGGCGAAGGCCAGCGCCAGCACCGCGAGCGTGAGCAGCAGGTAGTTCATGTAGAACGAAGCCTGGAAGCCGCCGAACGTGATTGGGTTGTTGAAGCTCCAGCCGAACAACGACATCGCGCCGACCGGCAGCCCCTGGGGCCCGCCGAGGATGTCGTTCACCTTGAGAAAACTCTCGAACAGGATCGCGAAGGCGATCGTGACCACGGCCGCATAGTGGCCGCGCGTGCGCAGCACCGGCAGGATCAGCAGACAGCCGACGAGCGCCGACAGCACCCCGCCGATGAGCAGGATGAGCAGCGGCGGGATCGCGCTGTGCATGGTCAGCACGGCCGAAGTGTAGGCACCCACGCCGATGAAGGACGCGCCCGAGAGATTGATCAGCCCGAGATAGCCGAACTGCACGTTCAGGCCCAGCCCCGCCAGCATGTAGACCATCACGGTGGTGATCATCAGGAGCGTGAAATGGTCCTGGCGAAAGATCCAGGCCAGCACGAGCACGCCCGCGATCACGATCGCATAGAGGCTCTTCTCGTATGCGCCGAAGGCCACGCCGATGCGATCGAGCGCGCCCAGGCGCGAGGCGGCGACCGCGCCCACGACCGCGAGCAGCAACAGAAAGCCGACCACGTATTCGCTTTCGGCCTTGAGGAACCAGGCCGCGAATCCGGTCAGCAGCGCGCCGCCGACGAGCCCCATGACAAGCGAAGTAATCACCTGCGGGCTATCCGGGCGCCGGGCGGCCGATGCCTGAGAAACGTTGTCCATGACGATCAGACCCTCTCGCTCACGCGTTCCGCGATCAGCCCCGTCGGCCGCCATGCCATCAGCGCGATGACGACCGTGAACGCGAAGACGTCCTTGTAGGCGCTGTCGAACGGCATCGCGACCGCGCCGACGGTCTGCAGGGCGGCGAACAGAAAGCCGCCGAGAATCGCACCGTAGATGCTGCCCAGGCCGCCCACGATCGCCGCGGCGAAGCCGATCACCCCCAGCAGCAGGCCGCTGTTGAAGTTGATCTCGTTGTAGTACAGCCCGTTCATGATCCCGGCGAAGGCCGCCACGGCCGAGCCGATCACGAACGTCACCAGCACCACGAAGCGGAAATTGATGCCCATGGTCATCGCCGTCTCCTCGTCCTGCGCCACGGCGCGGATCGCCAGCCCCAGCCGCGTCCGGTTGATCACCAGATGGATCGCCACGATCACCAGCAGACCGGCGATCAGCAGCATCACGCTGTCCACGCGCAGATCGAAGCCGCCGATCGCGATCGAATCGGTGGGCAGCAGCGGCGGAAAGCGCTTGGGGTGCGAACCGTGCGGAAAGAACAGCCGCACGCTCTCTCTGAGCACGGTGCCCAGCATGAGCGTGATGAGCAGCGTGTTCAGCGGTGGCGACGAGCGCAGCGGCAACACGAACAGCCGCGCGATCACCGCCCCCAGCAGTCCGACCAGCGTCACGGCCGCGATCAGGGCGGCCGCCAGTGCGATATAGGGGTTGTCGATGCCGACGGCGATCACGCCCATGATGGCGCTGTACCCTACGAACGAGCCCACCATGAGGACGTCGCCGTGAGAGAACTGGATGACATTGAGCACGCCGAAGAACAGCGTGAACCCCACGGCCACCAGCGCGTACATCATGCCCTGCATGAGGCCGTTGACGACGTACTGACTCAGCAGTGCTGCGTCCACGATGGGCTCCTCGATTGACAGCGATTCATGACAGCCGACGCGCCCGGGCGCCGCGGGCGTGCTCTCTGCAACGACCGCGGCGCGTACGCGTCGACCCGAAGGAAGACAGGGCTATTCAGCGCCCGTGAGGCTGCGCTCGCCGCTGGCGTATTCGCTGTCCTCCCAGACCACCCATTCGCCGTCCTGGACGACGTACTTGGTGATCTGCGCGACCTCGTTCTGGCCGTGCTCGTCGAAGCGGATCTTGCCCACGATCGAGTCGGCGTCATCGACCTCGGCCAATGCCTTCGTGACCTTGGCGCGATCCGGTCCCACCTCTTCGATGGTGTCCATCAGCAGGCCGGTCGCCGCGAAGGCGAACGGGCCGTACGCCTCGGCCGGCTCGGAGAAGCCCGCCTCCTCGTACTGCGCCTTGAAGTAGTCGCCGCCCGGCAGCTTCGACAGCGGCGCGCCTTCGAGAAAGGCCACCGTGCCCTCGGCCAGATCGCCGAGGCCATCGATGTAGGAATCGGAAATGATGCCCGACGTCCCCTCGAACTGGGCGTCGATACCCAGGCGCTCCATCTGGCGGCGGATGCGCACGCCCACCGGCGTCAGCCCGCCGAAGTAGATGACGTCCGGGTCCATGGACTTGGCCTCGGTCAGCTCCGCGGTGAAATCCTGTTGATCGGCGGACACCCCGAACGTACCCAGCACTTCGCCGCCGTTGGCCTTCAGCGACTTCGAGAAGTACTTGTTGTGCCCCTTCCCGTAGTCGGTGGTGTCGTGGATGATCACCCACTTCTCGTAGCCCTTGTCGGTCATGAACCGGGCCGCGGTCTCGTTCTGGTTGATCATGGTGCCGTTGACGCGATGCACCTCGGGGTAGTCGTTGCCGTAGGTGATGTCCGGCAGCACCGCCCCCCAGACGATCACCGGCAGCTGGAACCGGTGGTAGACGTTGACCGCCGCCATCGCCACCGCCGAGCAGTACTGCGTGATCGCACCGACGATCTCGCGATCCGCGGCCGCCTTCGTGGCCACCTGCACGCCGACGTTGGGCTTGCAGGCGTCGTCGAGCGTGACCAGCTCGTAGTCGTACTCGGTATCAGGGTCCTCGTTGCGCAGCTGCACGGCGAGCTGCGCCGAGTTGCGCCCGCCCAGTCCGATCGACGACGCGCCGCCCGTCAACGGCCCGATGAACGCGATCTTCACCGTCTCCTTGGCCTGCACCGGCCCGGCCGCCAGGCTCAGAGCCACGGCGCTCGCGGCGACGGCCCCCTTGATCATTCCCCATTTCATAGCGTCACTCCCTCGCGATTGAGTCGTTCGACTCGAAAACAGCGGCATGAAACCACCCAGTACAAGCTCTGGAGGACACCGCTGGCCCACATCATGCCTTGAACTATGGTCATGCACTTGAATAAATGGAAATACAACTTTCGTGCCAGACGATGGCTCGGACGCGTCGTCACCCCGGGGCGCGGCGCCGCGACACACGCCCGCTTCGGTACCATGAGCGGCCAGATCGGCGGAGATACAGGTTGAACAACGAACTCGGCGAACCAGCCCACCCGGCCGCGGACAGCGAACTGGGCATCCGGCTCCGCTACCTGCGGCTGGCACGCGGCCTGCGCATGCGCGAAGTCGCCCGCCGTGCGGGCTGCTCCGAGAGCATGATCTCGAAGATCGAGACCGGTCACGCCGCGCCCTCCCTTCGCGTGCTGCACAAGATCGCGGCCGTGCTGGAAACGAGTATCGCCGCGCTGTTCGAGGCCGGACGCACGAACACCATCGTCCAGCGCGCCGGCGCGCGCGAACTGATGACGCTGCGCAAGGGCGGCGACGGCGGCCGCATCATCCTCGAACGCGTCGCCCCGACCAGCCCGGACTCGCGGCTGGAAGGCAACATCCACATCGTCGAGCCCGGCGCCGAGAGCGACGGCGCCATCAGCCACGAAGGCGAAGAGCTGGGCTACGTCCTCGAAGGCAGCATCGAGCTGACCGTCGACGGCGAACGTTACTACGTGCAGGCGGGCGACTCGTTCGTCTTCGCCTCCACGCAGCAGCATCGCTACTACAACCCCGGCCACGTCGTCGCGCGCGTGCTCTGGATCAACACCCCCGTCACGTTCTGACGCCAAGCGGCCCCACACGACGGATCGTTGCGCGACAACGAAGCAACACTGCACCAGCACGGCGCACAGTGCACAACGCCGTCGCATGACGCCGCGACGGACACCGCCCCGCGCAGCCGGAGCCGCACCCCCACAGACGACGCCCCGCTGACCTAACGCCCCGCAGCCGTCGTGACCACGGGATTTGCATGCATGCCGGTTCTACGGCGAGGCTTGTTCCCGTGGGGACCCGGGGGAGACAGCATGGAAGATCTCGCGCCCAGCGATCTGAAAACGATCCTGCACTCCAAGCGCGCGAACCTGTACTACCTGCAGCACTGTCGTGTGCTGGTCAAAGGCGGGCGGGTTTCGTACGTCACCGACGAAGGGCGTGAATCCAGATACTGGAATATTCCCATCGCGAATACGACGTCGATTCTCCTCGGCACGGGCACATCGATCACGCAGGCGGCGATGCGGGAACTCGCCAAGGCCGGCGTGCTCGTCGGATTCTGCGGCGGCGGAGGCACACCGCTGTTCTCGGCGACGGAAGTCGACGTCGACGTTGCCTGGCTGACGCCGCAAAGCGAATATCGGCCCACCGAGTACCTGCAGCACTGGGTACGTTTCTGGTTCGATGACGCACTCAGGTTGGAAGCGGCGAAAGCGTTTCAACGATCGCGTCTGGCAACGATCCGCACGCTCTGGACCACCGACCGTGCCTTACCCGATGCCGGCTTCAACGTCGACAAGGCCAGGCTCGAAGCGGCAGTCGATGCGCAGCTTCCGCCGATCGACAACGCCCGCGACACCACGGAACTGCTAACGCTCGAGGCCCGCCTGACCCGCACCCTTTTCAAGCTCGCTGCCGGGAGTGTCGACTACGGCGAGTTCACCCGTGCGAAACGCGGCAGCGGCACCGATCCGGCGAACCGGTTTCTCGATCACGGCAACTATCTGGCGTACGGGCTGGCCGCAACTGCGTGCTGGGTACTGGGGCTGCCGCACGGACTGGCCGTGCTCCACGGCAAGACACGACGCGGCGGCCTGGTATTCGACGTGGCCGACCTGATCAAGGACGGCGTCATCCTGCCGCAGGCATTCATTTCGGCTGTACGCGGGGATGAGGAACAGGAGTTCCGCCAGGCCTGTATCCAGCGCCTGACCCAGGTGGAAGCGCTCGACGGCATGATCGATACCATCAAACGCGTCGCCGAAGACCTGGCACGCCGGGCCGCTTCGGAATGAACGTCGTCCTCGTCTCGCAGTGTCGCAAGAACGCGCTCAAGGAGACTCGCCGAGTCCTCGATCAGTTCGCCGAGCGCCGCGGCGAACGCACCTGGCAGACTCCGATCACGAAAGCGGGCCTCGACACCCTGCGCCGGATGCTGCGCAAGAACGCGCGCAAGAACACGGCCGTGGCCTGCCACTGGATACGCGGACGCGATCACAGCGAACTGCTGTGGGTCGTGGGTGACGCGTCGCAATTCAACTTTCGCGGCGCGGTCCCGACCCACACCACGCGCAGCGATGTTCTGCGCAGCCGTGACGAAAACGACTGGCATACCCTCACCGATATTCACCTGCTCGCCTCGCTCGCCGCCCTGTTCCACGATTTCGGCAAGGCCTGCCAGGCGTTTCAGGACAAGCTCACGGGAAAGAACATCGAGCGTAATCGCTATCGACACGAATGGATATCGCTCAGGCTGCTGCAGGCATTCGTGGGCGACAGTGGCGACGCCGACTGGCTGGCCCGGCTACGCAAGCCCGAGGCCATCGACGAAGCGCATTGGCTGAGCGTCCTCGTCAGGGACGGCCAGAACAGGAATACGCCCCTACCGTTAACCGACCTGCCGCCCATCGCCCGAACGGTGGGCTGGCTCGTGATCAGTCATCATCGTCTGCCCGTGCTGCCCAGCTACGACGAAAACGACGCGCAGCAACGCATCGGCCGCAAGTCCACGCGGGACAACGCCGATTCGATTCCCGACCTGCCGGACGGTATCCACGCCGGCTGGAATGAAATCGATGCGCCCGACGATGCGGCAACGATCGCGCCGTACTGGACGTTCCCGCACGGTCTGCCGAGCCGTAGCCATGCGTGGTGCAAGCGCGCCACCCGCATCGCGCGCCAAAGCCTTGCCCGTCGATCGACGCTCGCCGCGGTCGATATCCACAACCCGTACGCGCTGCATATCGCGCGGCTGTGTCTGATGCTGGCGGATCATCACTACTCCAGCCTGAGCGATCAGGCTCGCCATCGCCCGACGGCGGGCGATACCGACTTTCCCCTGTTCGCCAACACAGACAGCGAGAACGCGCTGGCGCAGCGACTCGACGATCATTTGCTGGGCGTCACCCGGGAGGTCGGTGCGATCAGCCATCGTCTGCCCGACACCATTGCCGCGCTACCGCGAATCGCCCGTCACAAGGGCTTTCGCAGGCGCAGCAAGGACGCACGCTTTCGCTGGCAGGATCGGGCGTTCGACCTGAGCGCGTCTCTGCGCGATCGCAGCGAGCGGCAGGGGTTCTTCGGCATCAACATGGCTTCGACCGGCTGCGGCAAGACGTTGGCCAACGGCCGCATCTGCTACGCCCTGTCCGATCCCGACCGCGGCACGCGTTTCACCATCGCCCTGGGGCTACGCACGCTCACATTACAGACTGGCAGCGCCTATCGGCGCGATCTCAATCTATCGAGCGACGATCTCGCGATTCGCGTCGGCGGACAGGCCAGCCGCGCGCTGTTCCATCATCGCGAAGCCGAACTCGATACCCAGGGCCGCAGCTCGGCGGAACCTCTGTTCGATAGCGACAGCTATGTTCATTTCAACGGCCGCATCGACGAGCATCCGCTGCTGTCACGGGTCGTGAAATCCCCGCATGCACGGTCGCTGATCGCCGCGCCGATCCTGGTCTGCACCATCGATCATCTGATGCCGGCCACCGAGAGCCTCCGCGGTGGCGGCCAGATCGCGCCGATGCTCCGCCTGATGGGGGCCGACCTGATCCTCGATGAGCCGGACGATTTCGGCCAGAGCGACATGCCTGCGCTGTGTCGGCTGGTCTACTGGACCGGGCTGCTCGGTTCCCGGCTCATCCTGTCCTCCGCCACATTGCCGCCGGCGATGGTCGAAGGCCTGTTTCGCGCCTATCGCGCCGGACGCGCGGAGTTCCAGAAGAACCGCGGCGAGCCGGGCCAACCGTTGGACATCTGCTGCGCCTGGTTCGACGAGCATGATCGCGTGCACCACGACTGTTCAGACAGCGCGTCGTTCCGCGCCCGGCACGACGCATTCGCCGCGCGTCGCGCCACCGCGCTGTCGAAGGCGATGCCACATCGCCGCGCCAGGATCACCGAGCTCGGTGTCGCGCGTTCGAAGCGCGACGAACTTCCGCGACAGTTCGCCGAAGCGCTTCAAACCCATGCGATGGCCCTGCACGAGCACCATCACGAAACCGATCCGCACACCGGCCACCGCGTGAGCTTCGGTCTCATCCGCATGGCGAATATCGGCCCGCTTTTCGATATCGCCCGGGCGCTTTATGCCCTCGATGCGCCGCCCGGGGTCCGGTTTCATTTGTGCGTCTATCACGCCCAGTTCCCGTTACTGGCGCGCTCGGCCATCGAAACCCGGCTGGATGCGGCATTGGATCGCCGAGACCCGGCCGCCGTTTACGAACTCGCCGACATACGCCGCCATCTGGACCACGCCACCGAACCCGATCAGCTGTTCATCGTGCTCGGCTCTCCAGTCACCGAGGTCGGCCGCGACCACGATTACGACTGGGCCGTGGTCGAGCCCTCCTCCATGCGTTCGATCATCCAGCTGGCCGGGCGCGTGCGTCGTCATCGCCTCGGCGAGGCGGAACACGACAACATCATCCTGCTGGAGCGCAACTGGCGCGCGCTGACGGCCGAGCCGGGTGAACCGGTGTTCCGCCGCCCCGGCTTCGAGGACAGCGACCACCGACTTGCGAGCCACGCCCTCTCCCAACTGCTGGCCGAAGACGAATACCGCATCATCGACGCACGACCGCGCCTGGTGGCTCGCGAACCACTCGATGCCCGCCACAGCCTGGTGGATCTCGAGCACGCCCGGATGGCCGACGACCTGCTCGCGCCCGCGACAGCGCCGGCGCCGGCGCCGACACAACCGAGCCGAGGTCGCCGCCGACGCAGCGCACCAGCCGCGCCGGCACTCGCCGCCCATAGCGCTTATTCACGCCCCGACTTGTGGCTTACCGGCGTCCTCGCACAGCAGCAACGCTTTCGTGAGCAGACCGCCGCGCAGGTCGAACTCGTGCTCCTGCCCAACGAGGACGAAACCGACTATCAGCTCGTACAAAGCGAGCCGCAGAAGTTCGGCCCACCCCAGGAAACCGCGGTCGAAGGCCGCTTCAATCGCCGCATCGGCGACGAGACGCTGACTGCCGAACGCATCACGCCCTGGGCGAACGCCGACTACATGACCGAGCTCGCGGCCCTTGCCGAGGCACGCGACATGGACCTGGAGCAGTGCGCACGCCTGTTCGGAACGATTCAGATGGATGCCTCCGAGAACGGTTGGCTCTCGCATCCGCTACTGGGTTTCAGAAAAACATGATCGGCGAGAAAGCAAAGGTCATGCATTGACCCAGCCGATGACTAGTCTTGGGACAACAGAGTCATCGACCAACAACGCGTGCGCGAGGGGATATGCGGGGCAGCACCAATGAAACAGAAAAACTACGTCTGACCATTCAGGAATTCTTGAGCGAGCGCCTGGCAGGAAAGGTCGAGAAGCTCGCCGAGGACGACCCGAAGCACGAAGCATTGGTCGCCCAATTCGATTACGAACACTGGCTCGCGGACGCCGCCCGACGGGTGGCCCAGCTCCAGGTGGTGACCCACTCGCTCAAACCGATTCATCCCGACGCCAAGGGCTCCAGCGTGTACGCGCCGCCCGGCGCCCCGCGGCCGGGCGCTGTCGTCGGCACCGACCTGCTCGGTGACCAATTCACGGTGGACGTGGTCGGCAACGCCGCCGCTCTGGACGTCTTCAAGTTCCTGAAGATCGACGTCGACGGTCGCACGCTCCTGGAACGCGTCGAACAGTCCGATCCGGATCTAGAAGCCGCCCTGAGCGACGACCCCCAGACCGGTCGCGAGCGTATGCAGCAGTTTGCGACGATCACCGAGCCGGGCGGCCGGTACGCATCGCATACGCGCGGCAAGCAACTGTTCTGGCTGGTCGGCGACGACCCGGCCGTGAACGACGACTTCCATCTGCTGGCACCGCTCTATGCAACTTCGCTGGCCCATCGCGTCTTCCAGACCATCAATCGCGACCGCTTTTCGGACGAAGCGAAAGCGGCCCGCGACGCACGGCGAAAGGACCAGCCCAGCGAAACCGGGTATTGCGACTATCCCGGCCTGGCCGTGCAGCGTTTCGGCGGCAGCAAACCGCAGAACATTTCACAGCTGAACAGCGAACGCGGCGGTAACAGTTATCTGTTGGGATCGGCGCCGCCGCTCTGGCGATCCCGCGCCGTCGCACCGATCCGCTCGTCCTCGGCGTTCAACGCCTATGGCCGACGCCGCAACGTGCGCGCCACGATCCGCGAACTCGGCACTTTCCTGGCCGAAGACCCGACCCGCAACATGCACACGCGCGACTATCGCGATCAGCTCACTGCGGAACTCGTCGACGAGCTGATCGTGTTCACGAGCGAGATGCATCAACTGCCGCCGGGCTGGACCGACGACTGGCAGTGCCGCCTACCCATCGAACAACAGTGCTGGCTCGACCCGCATCGCGCAGAAATGGACCGCGAGTTCGCCGAGACCCTGGTCGAAACCGAATGGCTACCCGAGATGTGCCAGGACTTCAGCCGCTGGCTGAACGCGCGCCTCGACCGCCATCGGAAACTGCGCATGGGCGATGCGGAACATCGCCACTTCGCGAGAGCGGCCGAAAACGACACCAACGTCAGGAATGCACTCGAGAGCGCTCGCAAGGACTGGCAGGCGCAGCTCGAGAAAGAACTCGCCGCGCTCGCCGAGGTATTCGACGATGAGTAAGCCCCGCCACCTTCTGATTCTGCCCCGGCTGCGGGTACAGAACGCGAACGCCATTTCCAGCCCGCTGACCTGGGGATTTCCGGCCATGAGCGCCTTCGTGGGCTTCATGCATGCGCTGGAACGCAAGCTGCCGGACGATCTCTATCTGCAACTCGAACAGATCGGCGTGGTGTGTCACAGCCACGAAATCCTGTCCTCATCCGCCGGCTACAACCTTCAGCAGTTTCATCTAACCCGCAACCCCGTGAACAAGGACGGCGACACCGCGGCCATCGCCGAAGAGGGCCGCATGCACATGGACATCAGCCTCGTATTCGCCGTCAGCGGCGATAACTGCAGGGCAGACAAGGGTCGCACCGCACACATCGCCGAGGGCATCGACGACATCGTGCACGGCATGCGCATCGCCGGCGGCAGCGTGATTCCCCGTAACGACACGAAGCGCCACCCACAGCTCGTCTCCATGCCGGACGATGCCGACGAATACGAAGCCATGTTTCGAAAGCACCGCAGCCGACTACTGCCCGGCTTTGCGCTCGTGCTGAATGAGCAGGCGTTGACCGATCGTCTGGACGCGCTCCAGACGACGGCCCCCGGCGCGTCGCGTCTCGATGCCTGGCTGGACTTCGCCCGGCTCCACCACCAGTGCGTCATCGACGCAGATGACGGCGCGCATCGCTGGGAGGTCCGCAGCACACCGGGGTGGCATGTACCCATTCCGATCGGCTACGGCACGCTCAGTACCCACGAGCCCGGTGAAGTCGCCAACGCGCGCGACGCGACGACACCGTTTCGTTTTGTCGAAAGCCTGTACTCGATCGGCCAGTGGGTCAGTCCACACCGTCTCGATCGACCCGAGTCACTGCTCTGGTACGTCGACAACGACCTCGAGCACGGCGTGTATCGCCTGAACAACGACTATCGCGACCACAAACACTCCTAGGGGGAGAATCATCATGGCCAAGAAAGACGACGCACCCAAGACCGCTTCCGTACTCGCCTTCGAGCGCAAGCTCGACCCATCCGACGCCCTGTTTCATGCCGGCGACTGGGACGCCCGCGGCCAGAGCGCCGACTGGCCGGCGGTGACACTGCGCGAAAAATCCGTGCGCGGCACGATCTCCAACCGACTCAAGGCCAAGGACCAGGACCCGGCTAAACTCGACGCGGCGATCGAAAACCCGAATCTGCAGACGGTGGACGTCGCCACTCTCCCGCACGACGCCGACACGCTCAAGGCCCGGTTCAGCCTGCGCGTGCTCGGCGGGGCCGGCAAACCTTCCGCCTGCAACAACGCCGCGTACGAACAACGTCTGTCGGAAGCCGTAACCGGCTACGCATCCGAGCACGGCTTCGGCACGCTCGCACAGCGCTACGCCCACAATATCGCCAACGGCCGCTTCCTCTGGCGCAACCGGCTGGTGGCAGAAGAAGTCGAAGTCCGTGTTCGCCAGCTCGTGAAGGGCAAGACCGAATATGAATGGACATTTGATGCACTGGCCTTCGATCTTCGCCGTTTCGAGGCCCACGGTGCCGCTCAGTCATCCGTGGACGCACTGGCCGCACAGATCGCGGACGGGCTGGCGGGCGAACAGTATGCCCTGTTCGAGATTACCGCCTTCGCCCGCGTCGGCGCTGGTCAGGAAGTATTCCCATCGCAAGAGCTCATCCTCGATCGCAGCCGTGGTGACAAATCCAAGACGCTCTACTCTGTCGACGGCATTGCGGGCATGCATTCACAGAAACTCGGCAACGCCCTGCGCACCGTCGACACCTAATACCCGGACGCCGACAGCAACGCGCTCGGTCCGATCGCGGTCGAACCCTACGGATCCGTCACGACACAAGGCACCGCCTACCGTCAGCCGAAAGCCAAGGTCGACTTCTACACGCTGCTCGATCGCTGGATGCTCAAGGACGAAAAGCCCGCGCCGGAACAGCAGCATTTCGTCATGGCCACCTTGATCCGTGGCGGCGTCTTCGGGGAGGGCGGCTGATGACATCGCATTACGTCGACATCCAGCTTCGGCCGGACCCGGATTTTCCCGCAGGCCAACTCATGGGCGCCCTGTTCTCGAAACTGCATCGCCGACTTGTCGCGCTCGATGCGAGCGCGATCGGCGTGAGTTTTCCGGCCCATCGACTGCAACCGCGAGACATTGGCAACCGATTACGTATCCATGCCACGCCAACAGACCTGGATTCACTCATGGCCACCGCCTGGCTCGGCGGCATGCGGGAATACGCCGAGATCGGCGAAGTAGCGCCGGCCCCTGCGGATGCTTCACACCGCACCGTATCGCGGCGGCAGTTCAAGACCAATGCAGAACGTCTGCGGCGACGGCGTATGCGCCGGCACAACGAGTCAGAAGCCACCGTCCTGGAACGCATCCCCGACAGCGTCGAACAACGCGTGTCACTACCGTTCGTACAGATACGCAGTACAAGCACCGGCCAACGTTTCAGTCTGTTCATCGAGCACGGCCCCGTTCAGCCGAATCCCGAACCTGGCCAATTCAACACATACGGGCTCAGTCGTGGCGCGACCATCCCATGGTTTTGACCCTTTTTCTCAGCGTCCAAACGTATAGTCTATAAATCAGTCACTTGGCGCTTCCCCGATAAATAGGGGGAAATGCGCCTGTACTGCCGCCGTTCTTTAAAAATCAATAGCTTGTAAATATATGTCTCTAGTTCGCTGCCGCGTAGGCAGCTAAGAAAGAACGCAGTCGTCAGATTCGAGACTCCCGCGCGTTCGCTGCCGCGTAGGCAGCTAAGAAAATCAAGTGCTCCCCCGCTTGATGGGGCTTTTTGTTCGCTGCCGCGTAGGCAGCTAAGAAAAGAGACGCTCATGAGCGTGCACTGATCGCAGCGTTCGCTGCCGCGTAGGCAGCTAAGAAAAGCAGTAAAGAAATCCTTTACAACTGGCCAGCGTTCGCTGCCGCGTAGGCAGCTAAGAAACTCCAAGGCATCGCCCACAGACGCTCGGCCTGGTTCGCTGCCGCGTAGGCAGCTAAGAAAGTAACGAGGCTCATGAGCACAAAGCAGAAATCGTTCGCTGCCGCGTAGGCAGCTAAGAAAAGGAAAAACCGACGCGAGACTCGAAATCTTAAGGTTCGCTGCCGCGTAGGCAGCTAAGAAACAAGAGCCACGACCAAGACCGGCTAGAGCAAAGTTCGCTGCCGCGTAGGCAGCTAAGAAATCGAGGCCGATGTGTGGGATTCAACGCGGTCTGTTCGCTGCCGCGTAGGCAGCTAAGAAATGGAACCGCTCGTAGGCCCGTTCGACGTCCGGGTTCGCTGCCGCGTAGGCAGCTAAGAAAATATTCAGTCGCGGGGTCGAGCTCGTCCTGAGGTTCGCTGCCGCGTAGGCAGCTAAGAAATACGGCGAGGACGCCAGCCCGGACCGATCGAAGTTCGCTGCCGCGTAGGCAGCTAAGAAAAAGACGCATCGAATAACCCAACGCCCGACAACGTTCGCTGCCGCGTAGGCAGCTAAGAAATGATTATGATCCGTCCAGTCGGCCACGACGACGTTCGCTGCCGCGTAGGCAGCTAAGAAAGGTAGGCCCACCCATACCCGAGTTTTTCCATCGTTCGCTGCCGCGTAGGCAGCTAAGAAAAGTGTGTCGAGTCGGCGCTAGATCACCATGAGGTTCGCTGCCGCGTAGGCAGCTAAGAAAGGATACAGCGAAAAGACCGCCAGGCAGCAAGGGTTCGCTGCCGCGTAGGCAGCTAAGAAATTTGTCCTGCTGGTCGATGCCGAAACCGAGCGGTTCGCTGCCGCGTAGGCAGCTAAGAAAAGTGGCACGCCGTGTCGAATGGGCGGGTGAGCGTTCGCTGCCGCGTAGGCAGCTAAGAAATAACGATTGTCGCCGCACCTTTTTCAGATGATGTTCGCTGCCGCGTAGGCAGCTAAGAAAACGAATTTGTAGGCATGTGCCATATCCCGCCCGTTCGCTGCCGCGTAGGCAGCTAAGAAAAGCACGCCGTGTGGGGCCGTCCAGGGGCGATAGTTCGCTGCCGCGTAGGCAGCTAAGAAAATCCGCAACAGCTCCAGTGGCGATGCCGAGGTGTTCGCTGCCGCGTAGGCAGCTAAGAAATGCCACCCCGGCGCGCACCGCCAGCTGCTCGCGTTCGCTGCCGCGTAGGCAGCTAAGAAAATTCTCGCGAGCCTCGGCATCGGCGTGGAGGGGTTCGCTGCCGCGTAGGCAGCTAAGAAATTGGCGAGGGTCGCGGTGAACGGTAGATCGCGGTTCGCTGCCGCGTAGGCAGCTAAGAAAGTACCCCGGATCTCGAGCGGTCGCGGGCATGAGTTCGCTGCCGCGTAGGCAGCTAAGAAATTGTTCCGCCGTATGGCCTCCGCGTCCTGAAAGTTCGCTGCCGCGTAGGCAGCTAAGAAAACGAGACGGGCGATATCCGCGGTCAGCTGGTCGTTCGCTGCCGCGTAGGCAGCTAAGAAAGGCCGCGATGGCGCAGGGCCCCGCGGCAGTCCGTTCGCTGCCGCGTAGGCAGCTAAGAAAACGCCGGCGCGCCTCGTCGGCCATGAGTTGCAGTTCGCTGCCGCGTAGGCAGCTAAGAAAGAACATTACGACCGCGTCCGGCGATTCATGGAGTTCGCTGCCGCGTAGGCAGCTAAGAAAATCGCATTACAGTTCGACCTCCGAATCGGGGCGTTCGCTGCCGCGTAGGCAGCTAAGAAACGAGAATCTTCTTGCTGCCCGTGACGTACGGTGGTTCGCTGCCGCGTAGG
This sequence comes from Salinisphaera orenii subsp. orenii MK-B5, assembly GCF_003788635.1. Classification (GTDB taxonomy): domain Bacteria; phylum Pseudomonadota; class Gammaproteobacteria; order Nevskiales; family Salinisphaeraceae; genus Salinisphaera; species Salinisphaera orenii. The sequence goes on along the minus strand of NZ_AYKH01000034.1, from coordinate 130,771 downwards.
CAGCTAAGAAATGAAACGCGCCGCCGATCAGTACGCCGCCGACGTTCGCTGCCGCGTAGGCAGCTAAGAAATGCCGCGCCGTCGAGGATGCCGTAGGCGGCTGGTTCGCTGCCGCGTAGGCAGCTAAGAAAATCGCCTGGAACTGCTCGCACAGGTGCATCGAGTTCGCTGCCGCGTAGGCAGCTAAGAAAAAGGTCATTGTCGGGCGTCGGGCTGTTCGAGCGTTCGCTGCCGCGTAGGCAGCTAAGAAACTGTTTGCCGACAAACTCCAGATCATCGACGCGTTAGCTGCCGCGTAGGCAGCTAAGAAAGAACCGCGCGGAGCTGATCGAAACGCTGGTGTTCGCTGCCGCGTAGGCAGCTAAGAAACTGTGCGGCGGTGGCAAACTGTTGCTGAAGCGGTTCGCTGCCGCGTAGGCAGCTAAGAAAAGCGCGTTACGCTGGAGCTTCTGCCACGCGCTGTTCGCTGCCGCGTAGGCAGCTAAGAAATTGGCGAGAGCGGCCACGGCGTCACGCTCTTCGTTCGCTGCCGCGTAGGCAGCTAAGAAATGCTCGGACACATGGACCCGCGAACCCTGCAGGTTCGCTGCCGCGTAGGCAGCTAAGAAATAGTCCGCATGCGCCGCGACCAACTCGGCGCCGTTCGCTGCCGCGTAGGCAGCTAAGAAAATGAACATCGAACGCATGACCGCCGCCGCCGGGTTCGCTGCCGCGTAGGCAGCTAAGAAATGCTCGTCTTGAAAATCGATGAACGGATACGAGTTCGCTGCCGCGTAGGCAGCTAAGAAAGGGCCGGGTAGCGCGGGGTGCTTGTATGAGTCGTTCGCTGCCGCGTAGGCAGCTAAGAAATGAATGTCTCGCGATCTGGTCGCGGGTCCGAGGTTCGCTGCCGCGTAGGCAGCTAAGAAATTAATAAAGGTGTTGACGTATTCCCATAAACGGTTCGCTGCCGCGTAGGCAGCTAAGAAATCTAAATTGTCTGCTGAGATCGCTTTGTTGGTGTTCGCTGCCGCGTAGGCAGCTAAGAAAAAGCCGTTCTGTCCGACGACAATCCGATCGGGGTTCGCTGCCGCGTAGGCAGCTAAGAAAATGCGCTTGCCGGCGTGGCCGGACAGGGCGCCGTTCGCTGCCGCGTAGGCAGCTAAGAAATCGAGCAGTTCCCCCAGCTGCTTGTGCATCTCGTTCGCTGCCGCGTAGGCAGCTAAGAAATGACCGACGGCGAGCTGGAGGAGATGTCCGGCGTTCGCTGCCGCGTAGGCAGCTAAGAAAAGCCGTTGGGGCAGTGAAAGCCCCATTCGCGCGTTCGCTGCCGCGTAGGCAGCTAAGAAACGGACCAGATCGGCCCGGGGTGCGAGTGATGAGTTCGCTGCCGCGTAGGCAGCTAAGAAAAGCTGCGCGACCCCCTCGCCCATCCCCGTGCAGTTCGCTGCCGCGTAGGCAGCTAAGAAAGGACCGACTACTGGCAGACCGAGCACGCCCAGGTTCGCTGCCGCGTAGGCAGCTAAGAAAGTCACCGCCAGGGTGTCCTGCCAGACCGGCGAGTTCGCTGCCGCGTAGGCAGCTAAGAAATTGATGTCGACGGCAGCCACTATCGGCATGTCGTTCGCTGCCGCGTAGGCAGCTAAGAAAGACACGACGATGAAATCCGAGACGCCGTAGGCGTTCGCTGCCGCGTAGGCAGCTAAGAAAGACGGCTGGCTCTACCACGTGACGTATGACGGGTTCGCTGCCGCGTAGGCAGCTAAGAAAAAGGGGATTCGAACGATTGCCAGCGGTGGTTCGCTGCCGCGTAGGCAGCTAAGAAAAAGACCTGAGCGACGAAATCGACCTGATTTCCGTTCGCTGCCGCGTAGGCAGCTAAGAAAAACACCCAAGGAAACGCCCCGGAGTTCACCGCGTTCGCTGCCGCGTAGGCAGCTAAGAAAGTCACCGGGTCATACCCGATGCGCGCCACGTCGTTCGCTGCTGCGTAGGCAGCTAAGAAAAGCGTCCCCGGCGAGTTGCGCAAACGCGGCCGGTTCGCTGCCGCGTAGGCAGCTAAGAAATCCGAGTTCAAAAAGCGGCTGCTCGGCGTCTCGTTCGCTGCCGCGTAGGCAGCTAAGAAAAGCCCGTGCAGGAAATCAAATCTGCACTGTGAGTTCGCTGCCGCGTAGGCAGCTAAGAAAACGGATTCGCTGCGGCTGCTCCGGCTGGCATAGTTCGCTGCCGCGTAGGCAGCTAAGAAATGATCGCGCTCTCGATGCTATTGACCGCATGCGTTCGCTGCCGCGTAGGCAGCTAAGAAAAGCTGGCGGGCGGTCAGCAGATCAGGCATGGCGTTCGCTGCCGCGTAGGCAGCTAAGAAAAAGATGGCGCAGCTGATCTTGAGCCTGCATTCGTTCGCTGCCGCGTAGGCAGCTAAGAAATCCACGTGCGCCGGCAGGCCGGAGACGGCGCGGTTCGCTGCCGCGTAGGCAGCTAAGAAAGGCACCGTGAGCGACCCCGGCGCCGTGATCAGGTTCGCTGCCGCGTAGGCAGCTAAGAAATACCACTCCGGCGCGAGCGCCCGCGAGCTCGCGTTCGCTGCCGCGTAGGCAGCTAAGAAATGCACCGCGATCACGGTCACGCGGCGCGGCAGGTTCGCTGCCGCGTAGGCAGCTAAGAAATATTGCCCGGCGTTCGAGAGCGTATCCGACGCGTTCGCTGCCGCGTAGGCAGCTAAGAAATTGCGCTCGATCGCGATGGTGGTGGTGGTGACGTTCGCTGCCGCGTAGGCAGCTAAGAAAAAGGGGATTCGAACGATTGCCAGCGGTGGTTCGTTCGCTGCCGCGTAGGCAGCTAAGAAAATCCCGCGCAACCGCGTCTGCAACATCTACCTGTTCGCTGCCGCGTAGGCAGCTAAGAAAGATTCCGGCCAGCCCGCGTCCCACACGCGCAGGTTCGCTGCCGCGTAGGCAGCTAAGAAAAGCGCCTCGTGACGCAGGAGGCCGAGCCGGACGTTCGCTGCCTGAAAATCTGCAATTGCACGTCCGTTGGTGCTGCCGCTCACACCCAGCGGCCGTGCCTTTACCTCACGACACGTTACTCCGCGCGCGAAAGTGCTCGACGCCTTCGATCACGCCGCGGGCGTGGTCGGCTCGGGCGAGGTAGGCGTGGTCCAGGCCGGGGACGGTGGTGAGGTCGTCGCGGTAATTGGCGACGATGATCGCGCAGGGCAGCGCGCGCAGCATCTCGATGTCGTTGCCGGAGTCGCCGGCGACGTAGACGCGCGCGTGCGGGATGCCGTGGCTCGCGGCCAGATGGGCGACGGCGCCGCCCTTGGAGGCGCGTGCGGGGAGCACGTCGACGAAGCGGTCGTGGCTGTGGATCACGGTGGCTTCGATACCGCGGGCGGCGAGCACGCCTCGTATCTTCGGCGCGATCGCGAGGCCGCCCGGGCAGAGATAGCTGATTTTGTGCCGACGCTGTTCGAGCGCGCTCTGGGGCGTAAGCTCGGACAGCTCCGCCAGCGCGTCGACGATGGCCTCGCGCGACCAACCGGCGTCGATATGCGCCTGCCAGTCGGTATCCAGCCGATAGGTCACGCCGTCGGCGTTCAGGCAGTGGATCTCCGCGCCGACCGAGGTGATGAGAAAACGCGGCCAGTCGATATCGGACTGCTCGAGGATCTGCAGCGCGCTGTGAAAACTGCGGCCGGTGGCCACGCCGAACGCCATGCGCGACTGGCCGGGCTGCCAGCCGTTGAAGTCGTGAATACCGTGGCTGCAGCCCACCAGCGTGCCGTCGATGTCGCAGATCAGCAGCGCCTCGGGCGCAGCGTCGGCCGGGGCACGGTAGCGCGTGCGCCGCGGCACTTCGCGGGCGGTATCGGCACGGCCGAGCAGTCGTCTGATCAGGCGATGGTAGTGCTGCACGTGCCGCGGCCAGTCGAAGATCGCGCTCGCGCGGCGGCCGTTGTCGGCGTAGCGCTGCCAGCGCTCGGGATCGCCGAGCATATCGCGCGCGGCTTTCGCGATCGCATCGGTCGCACAGGGGTTGACCAGCACGCCGTTGTCGCACTGCTCGATGATGTCGTTGGGGCCGCCGCTGTCGGTGGCGATCACCGGCAGGCCGCTGGCCGCGGCTTCGAGCAGGGTCAGGCCGAACGGCTCGTTGAAGGCCACGTTCGCGAACACGCCGCGGCGTTCGCGCGCCCAGGCATAGACCGCCGGCACGTCGGCGCCGCGATGCTGCTTGGGATAGGCCACGCGGCCGTAGAGGTCGTAGTGGTCGATCAGCGCCAGCATCTCGCGCAGGTTGTCGGCGATCTCGGGCTCCAGGGCGTCGAGCGACTGGCGCCCGCCGGCCAGAATCACCAGATTCGCGCGCGCCTGCAGCGCCGGCGATTCGCCGTAGGCCCGGATCAGGTTCGCCAGATTCTTGCGCGTGACCGGGCGCGCGATTGCCAGCAGCGCGGGCTTGTCCGGCTCGCTGAGAAAGCGCCCCAGCATGCGCTCGACGCGCTCGGTGGGCCGGGCACGCTCGAAGGTCTGCAGGTCGCTGGCCGGGCGGATCACCCGGATGCGCCCGGGCACGTAGTCCGGATAGTCGGCGTACTGCAGCTCGGCTTCGTCGCGCGAGGAGGCGATCACCAGATCCGCCTCCCGCAGGGCGGTATTCTCGAAGCCGATACGACGTTCGAGCGCCGGCGTCATCGCATCGGCCCGGGTCGAGCCGATGGCCGCGGCGTAGCCCACCTTGGGCCGGCCCAGCGAATGCGCGGTGAACACGAACGACAGCCCGCGGCGCGCCTTCAGGCGCGCGGCCACCTCGCCGGCGTCGGCGTAGTGCGCGTGGAGCAGATCGGGGCCACGCTCGAGGCCGTCGATATGGTCGTCCAATGCGTCGGCGAACGCGGGCAGCTGGTCCCAGAGCTGCTCTTTCGGGCGATAGCCCGGGTCCGGCGTGGGCAGGCGCACGATGCGCACCTTGGGGTTGATGTATTCGCAGCCGCGCCGATAGTCGCCGTCGGTGAAACCCGCCTCGAAGGCGCGGGTGACGATCTCGATGCGCTCCACGTCCGGATCGCGCGCGGAGGCCTGAACGAGCTCGAGCAGGTAGCGAATGTGACCGCCGGTATCCGCGGTGATGCCGTACTCGACATCGTGGGCGCGCAGACAGCCCTGCAGGGCGATGTGCATGATGAACATGGGCGCTTGGTTCCTGTCTCGCCGTGTACCCGGGCCTGGGCCCGATGTCATCGGACCGTGATCATGTCGGTTCGGTTTCATGGCCGGGGCGACCATCGTTTCGCCGCCGTCCGGCCACGGCCCCGTGGCCGGAAGCGTTCCACGCGGGCTGTCGACACGCGCTCCGTGGCCGCCCCGGTCTGTGCCGGAAACGCCGCGTACAGGGCCCAGATGTGTATCCCGGCCCGCGCCGACGGCAACCGCTTGCTATACGCGAACGCCGGTCCGCCCCGCGCGCCGCCGCACACCGATAGTCGCCCGACCGGGCGGTCGTGCTCGCCGTTCCCCGCCCGCTCGCTACCCGCACGTACCGGCCCGTCGCGGCGACGAGCCGAACGCAACCGTCGGTCGGACGAACGATCAGATACGTGCCGACCAGGCGATCGGAATGGCTCGGCGCATCAATCATGCGCTCAAGCTAGCCGGAAGTACGGCCCCGGGAAATCCGTACTATTTCGAACAAGACGCCGCGACCACCATCTGCGCCGTCAGGCACCCTCCCCTCGCGACCGACACCCGGCCCGCGCCGACCGCGCCGTCGCGCCGTTATACCGCTGTGGCCGGTCGCCCCGCCAGCGTCGGCCGGCTGATGGCGCACCCCGACCGGGCGATGATCGACCCCGCCGTTCCGGCCTCACCGTCGCGAGCTTGAACGGCGCCGGCGCGGCCACGCCATCCGGCATCGGCCGATACGCGCGGCGTGGCAGGTTCTGCGGCGCGTTTCCGCGTCGAACTCGGGTGCGCGACGGACTCGCGCTTCGTCGACAACCGCCCGCGGCGGCTCGAACATGACGGCCCGCTCGATAGCGGCTTGATCCAAATGAGTCTTTCGCGACCGACGCCCATGATCGCGGGCCCGCCCGAACGGCCCGCAGAACTACGCATTAACCGCCCGCGAGAAGCGGGGTATCGTGCCTCATCATGTCCATTCCGCCTGCCATGCGCGACACCGGACAGCCCATGCCGGCTGCGGGGCTGGCCCATGCCGCGCCGGACCACGCGTCGCCGACACGCGATATCCGCGCGCCGGCGTGGACACTCGCCGTCTGCGTACCGGTGCGCGACGAACGCGACCATCTGCCCGCCCTGCTCGACGCCCTGGCGCGCCAGACCGTGGCCGACGACACCTTCGTGCTCTGTCTGCTGTTCGACGGCTGCAGCGATGGCGGCGCGCGCTACGTGCAACAGCGCGCCGCCGCGCTGCCCTATGCCGTGGTCACGCAGCGCATACCCCGCCAGCAGCCGGCCAGCGCCGGGCGCGCGCGCCGCGCCGCGATGGCGCTGGGCGCCGCCACGCTGGCCCGTGGCGGCCCGGCGGACGCCGCGCCGGACGACGCCTTTCTGCTGAGTACCGACGCCGACAGCGTGCCCGCCGACGACTGGCTGGCCGCGAACCGGCATGCGCTCGCCGCGGTCGATGTGGTCGCCGGCTATATCGAGCGCCCGGACGCCGCGCCCAGCGAAGCGCACCGGCGCGTCGAACGCTACTGGGAGCGCCTGCGCTGTCTGCAGCGCACGGTCGATCCGCTGCCGCACGACCCGGCGCCTTCGCATCCGTCGCAGGGCGGCGCGAGCCTCGCCTTCCGGGCCGCGGTATACGCAGCGCTCGGCGGCTTCGAGGACATCGCCGCGCACGAGGATTTGCGGCTGGTGACGGCCGCGCGGCGCGCGGGCTATCGCGTGCGCCACGACCGCGCCGTACGCGTGGCCACCTCCTCGCGCCTGATCGGGCGGGCCGACGCGGGCCTGGCCGAGACGCTGCGTACCCGCGCGGCCGACCGCAACCCGCCGCGCGTGGAAGCGCCCGATGCCGCGCTCGCCCGTTTTCGCCGCGCGGCGGCGGCGCGGCGGGCCTTCGCCGCCCTGCACGAGACCGCGATCCGTGACGAACTGGCTACGCTGCTGGCGATCGACGCCGACGAACTGCGCCGCCTCGCCGCGCCCTGCGACAACGCCGAGGCCTTCGTGATGGCCGTCGTGCCCGACCCCTGCGCCGCCGACGAGATCGCCCTCGATCAGGCCGAGACCCGCCTGCACGCCCTGGAAACCGAACACGCATGTCCAAGCCCATGAGCGCTCTGCCCGACGAACCGACCCGCGCCGATACCGTGGCACTGGCTGACCTCGACGCCACGCAGCCCAATGCCGCCTACATGCGCGCGGGCATCGCCCGCCTGCAGACCGGCCTCGCACTGAGCGATCCGCGCGATCTGACTGCGTACCTGACGCTCGCGCGCCGGCTCTACGCGGCCGGGCGCTTCGATCTGCCGCTCGGCCGGCTGTTCGAAGGCCATATCGACGCGCTGCAGATCATCACCCGCTATGCGGACACCGAGACCGCCACCGCGCTGCACGCCAAGGCCCGCGCCGGCGCCTGCTTTGGCGTCTGGAACGCGCCGCTGGCCGGCGAGCCGCTGGCTTTCGACGGCGAGCGGCTCGCCGGCGGCAAGGCGTTCGCCTCCGGTGCCGGGCTGCTCACGCATGCGCTGGTCAGCGCGGATGTTGCCGACAGCGATTCCAAGCAGCTGCTGGTCGTGGACCTCGACGCCACGCCGCCGGCGATCGATAGCGACTGGTGGCAGGTGCTCGGCATGCAGCGTTCGGAGACACATCTCGTGCGCTGGCACGACGCGCCGCTCGGCGCCCGCGACGCCGTCATCGGCACCCCCGGCGACTATGAGCACGAGCCCTGGCTGAGCGCGGGCGCGCTGCGGTTCGTGGCCGTGCAGGCCGGCGGCATCGCCGGGCTGTTCGACGGCGTGCGCGATCACCTCGTGGCGCGCGGGCGCGCGGGCGACCCCCATCAGGCTGCGCGGCTCGGGCGCCTCTACGACGTCGCCGCGAGCGCGGCGGGCGTCTGTCGCGACACCGCCGCCCAGCTGTTCGACACGCCGGCGGCCAGCCATCCCGCCCGCGTGGCCAGCGCGCGCAGCCGCGTGCTCGACGCCGGCGAACAAGCGCTCCACCTGACCCAGCAGTCGGTCGGCCTGTCGGCGTTCTTCGAGACCGACCCGCTGTGCGCGCATATGGCCGATCTCATGGTCTATCTGCGCCAGCCCGCCCCCGACGCCCAGCGCGTGCAGGTCGGCGCGGCCGCCGCCGACGGCACGATCGAGCCCTCGCTGTGAGGTCGCCGCTGCCGGCCCGTATTGCCCGCGCCCACGTCGTCGCCCCCCACCCGGACGACGAAGCCATCGGCGCCTTCGGCCTGATCGTCGCACTGCGCCGGCGCGGCGTGGTGGTGGACGTCACGCTCGTGACCGACGGGCGCGCCTCGCATCCGAACAGCCGGCGATTTCCGCCGGCGCGCCTGAGCGCCGCGCGCTATCGCGAAACGCGTCAGGTGATGCGCCGCGCCGGCGTGCGCCGTCAGGATCTGCGCTTTCTCGGCTATGCCGACGGCGCGCTCGGCTTCGACGGCCCGGCCACGACCGCGCGCCTGGCTCGCGATCTCGCCCGCCGGCCGCGCCCGGATCTGATCGTCACCCCCTCGCGCCACGACAACCACGCCGATCATCGCGCCGTCGCGCGGGCCGTCGCCCGGGCCTGGCCGGCCTCGATCGCGCGCCTGTCCTATCTGGTCTGGCCGCGCCAGACACCGCACCGGCCGCGCCCGGCGGGCCGCCTGTGGCGCCGGACGCTCGGCGCACGCGCGGCGATGAAGCAGGCCGCGCTACGGCGCTATCGCACCCAGATCGATGCCGTCGACGACGATCCGGACGGCTTCACGATCACGCCCGCGCTGCTCGCCCGTTTCGGCCGGCCGGTCGAAGTCTTCGGCAGCCGGCCATGAGCGCTTCGCCGCGCCGCGCCATCGACCTATCCGGCTTCGAGGCCAAATTCCGTACCACGGCCGATCCCTGGCAGACGTTCACCGCCCGCGACGAAGCGATCAAGCGTGGACGCATCCTGCGCGCGCTCGGCACCCGGCCACACGCACGCCTACTGGAACTGGGCTGCGGCAACGGCTCCAACAGCCGCACGCTCGCCCGGCGCGCGCTGCATCTGCACGCCTGCGACGGCAGCGCGAGCGCCACTCGGCTCACCCGCGCCGCGCTGGCCGGCCACGCCCATGCCGAGGCCTTTGAGATCGCGCTGCCCGCGGCGTTTCCGGGCCTGCGCTACGAGGCCGTGGTGATCGCCGAACTGCTGTACTACCTCGCACCGCGCGCGCTCGATCGCCTCGCGCGCGACGTGGCCCGCGTGCTTGTGCCCGGCGGGCGTCTCGTGCTCGCGCACCACCACGTCGAGTTCCACGACAACGCCCAGCGCGCCGCCGGCATCCACGCCCGCTTTCTCGCCTCTACCGGCCGCGCCTGGCAGCGTCGCTACGTCGCGGGCAGCCAACGCTGGCACGTCGAGGGCTTCGTCGCGACACGCCCCGCGCGGTGGAACCGCCCGGACGCCGGGCCCGGCCCGTTCGGCGTCTGATCGAGCGGGCCAACGCGACAACGCGCTCCGGCCCGTACGCGCCGGAGCGCCCGATGCGCGCCGCGGGATCGCGAATCGCGCCGTGCCGGCAAGACGGCCGTGGACACCACACCGATCCGGGACAGCCCAGCGGGCTGCCGGCCGCGGGCTCAGGCCACCGATAGAAACCGGTCCTGCGTGGCCGTATCCTCGCGCAGCTCGGCGGCGCCGGCCTCGTGGACGATGCGCCCTTTTTCGAGGATGTAGGCGCGTTTGGCGTGCTTGAGGGCGAAGTGCACGCTCTGGTCGGTGAACAGGATGGTGGTGGTGGCGGCGAGGTCGTCGATGAGCGCGCCGATCTGCTTGACGATGACCGGGGCGAGGCCCTCGTTGGGCTCGTCGAGCAGGAGCAGGCGCGGTTCGGTCATCAGCGAGCGGGCGACGGCGAGCATCTGCTGCTGACCGCCGGACAGGGTCGCGCCGTCCTGGTTGGCGAGCTCGGCAAGCATGGGATAGTTGTCGAAGATGCGTTCGATCGACCACTTCGGCGTCTCGCCGCGGCGTTTGCGCTGGGCGACGTCGAGATTTTCGCGCACCGACAGGCCCGGAAAGATGCGCCGGTCCTCGGGCACGAGGCCGATACCCATGCGCGCGATCCGATGGGCGGGCCTGCGCTGGATCTCGTCGCCCTCGAACACGACGCGCCCGCGGCGCGGCGGCGTGAGGCCGATGATGCTCTTGAGCGTGGTCGACTTGCCGGCGCCGTTGCGCCCGAGCAGGCAGACGGTCTCGCCTTCGGCGAGCTGGAGGGTGACGCCCTGCAGCGCGTGGCTTTCGCCGTAGTAGGTATGCACGTCGTCGAGTTCGAGCATCATGACGCGGTCTCCTCGGCGTCTTCTTCGTCTTCCTCGCCCAGATAGGCGCGGCGCACCTCCGGATGGTCGCGCACTTCGGCCGGCGTGCCGACGACGAGCGCCTCGCCGCGGTGCATGACCAGGATGCGATCGGCCACCCCGAAGACGACGTCCATGTCGTGTTCGGTGATGAGGAAGGTGTAGTCGCCGCTTTCGGCGAGGCTCTTGATGAGCGCGGTGACGCGTTTGGTTTCCTGCGGCGTCATGCCGGCGGTGGGCTCGTCGAGCAGTACCAGGCGCGGACGCGTGGCCAGCACCACGGCGATCTCGAGCAGGCGCTTGTCGCCGTAGCTGATGGTGCCGGCGCGCTTGTGCGCGAGCTCGCTCAGGGACAGCCGTTCGAGCAGGGTATCGGCCTCGTCCTGCAGCGGTTTGGCGCGGGTGGCGACGTTGAACCAGCGCTTGCCCCAGCCGTGGAGGGCGGTGAGCGCGACTTCCACGTTCTCGCGCACCGTCATCTCAGTGAAGATGTTGTTGATCTGGAACGAGCGCGACACGCCGAGGCGGCTGATGCGGTGCGGCGCCAGCCCGGTGATGTCGCGGCCTTCGAAGGTGAGCGTGCCGGTAGTCGGCTTGAGGCGGCCGGAGACCATGTTGTAGAGCGTGGTCTTGCCGGCGCCGTTCGGGCCGATGATGGCGACGGTCTCGCGCGGCGCGACGTCCAGATCGATGCCGGAGACCGCGGCCACCCCGCCGAAACGACGGCTGAGATCGCGGATCTGCAGCACCGGGCCGGATTCGTTGGTGGTGGTGGTATCAGTCATGGTTGCCCTGCACCCAGTCGAGCAGCGTGCCAAGCACGCCGCGGCGGAAGAACATGACCATCAGCGCGAGCATCACGCCCAGCACCAGCATCCAGGCGTCGGTGAAGCCGGTGATCCAGCTTTCCAGCAGCACGAAGACGGCGGCGCCGAAGAACGGTCCGAGAAAGTAGCCGGTGCCGCCGAGAATCGACATGAGAACGGGCTCGGCCGACATCGACCAGTGCAGCATCTCGGGGCTGGCCACGCGCAGGAACGGCGCCATCAGCGCGCCGGACAGCCCCGCGAACGCACCGGCCACGGTGAAGGCGGCCAGTCGGTAGCGGCGCACGTCCAGCCCGCAGAAGGACACCCGCTCCGGGTTCTGGCGGATCGCGCGCAGGATGAGCCCGAACGACGAGCGACAGATCAGATACAGCACCGCCGCGGCGACCACCACCACGCCGAGCACGACGTGATAGTAGACGGCGGGGTCGCCGAGCGACCAGTCGATTCCCGGCGCGAAATCGCCGAGCATGAAGCCGGCGATGCCGTCGCTGCCGTTGGTGACCGAACGCCATTGGTGCGCCACGGCGAAGACCATCATGCCGAAGGCCAGCGTGAGCATGGCGAAATAGACTTCGTCCAATCGCACGCTGAGAAAACCGATGACCAGCGCGAGCAGCGCACCGGCGCCCATGGCCACGACCAGGCAGGCCAGAAACGGCCACTCCAGATGCAGCAGGATCAGCGCGGTCGCATAGGCGCCGATGCCGTAGAAGGCGGCATGGCCGAAGCTGAGCATGCCACTGTAACCGAACACCAGATTGAAGCTGGCCGCGAACAGGCCGAGGATCAGCACCTCGGTACCCAGAAAGATATAGAAATAAGGCGCCACCCACGGCAGCGCGACGAGGCCCGCCAGCACCACGGCGAGCACGATCAGCACGATAGCGTTCTTCATCACGCCGCTCCCTTGCCCATCAGGCCGTTGGGCTTGACCAGCAGCACCAGCGCCATGCCGATGAAGGGCAGCACCATGTTGACCTCGGGGAAATAGCGGCCGCCGAACGCATGGATCGCGCCGAGCACGAGCGCACCGATCAGCGCCCCCGGGAAGCTGCCCAGGCCGCCGATGACGACCACGATGAACGACTCGATGATGATCTTGTCGCCCATGCCGGGATCGATCGCGCGCATGGGTGCGGCGACCACGCCGCCGACCGCGGCCAGCCAGGCGCCGAAGGCGAAGGCGCCGGTAACCACCAGCCGCGTGTTGATGCCCAGCGCCTTGGCCATGTCCGGATCCAGCGAGGCCGCACGCATGATGCGCCCCACGCGGCTGCGGTTGAACAGCGCCCAGAGCCCGGCGAGCATCGTCAGCCCCACGCCGATCACGAACAGGTTGTAGACCGGGTAAAGCACGCCGCCCGGCAGCTCGAGCGTGCCGGCCAGCAGCGCCGGCGGCTCGACCACGTGGATGCCCGAGCCCCAGATCATGCGGACCGACTCGTTGAGCACGAGCAACAGCGCGAAGGTGAGCAGCAGGCTGTCGGTGATCTCACGCCCGTAGATGAAGCGCAGCACCAGCCGGTCGAGGACCACCGCGAGGGCGGCCACACCCAGCGGCGCGACGATCAGCGCGGCCCAGAACGGCCAGCCGAGCATGGCGATGAGGCTGAAGCCCAGGTACGCGCCGATCATGTACAGCGCGCCGTGGGCGAAGTTGATGACGTTGAGCACGCCGAACACGATGTTCAGCCCGACCGCGATCACGAACAGCAGCAGACCGATGTCCAGGCTGTTGAGCAAGGCGGTGAAGAATGCGGTCATGTCGAGTCTCCCGACGATGCAGGGGCACGATCACGCAGGGCGCCGCGGCCCGGTGCGAGCCGGGCCGCGACGTCTGCGTGCCAAGCGACTAGAGCGAGCAGCCGGTCTCCTCGACCGCCGGGGTGACGTCCTTGCCGTCGAACACGTGCACGTCGGTGAGGCTGCGGATGCCGAACTCGTCGTCCATCGGCCCGGCCTTGCCCCAGGTGGGCCCGACCAGCGTCTGATGGTCTCCGGCACGGAAGGTGATCTCGCCCATCGGCGAATCGAAGCTCATCCCCGACAGCGCCTCGGCGACCTTCGGGCCGTCGGTGGTACCGGCCTTCTCCATGGCCGCCTTGTAGGCGTAGACCGCCGCGTAGGCACCTTCCGCGTTATAGCTCGGCGCCTTGTCGTAGCGTTCCTTGTAGGCCGCCACGAAGTCGCGGTTGGTCGGGTTGTCGTAGGCATCGAACCAGTAGCGCGTGCCCAGCCAGACGCCTTCGGGCATCTGCTCGCCAAGCGCGTCGAGCACCTCGGTGGCCGCACCCACGGTGAACATGATCTCCATGTCCTGATCGAAGAAGCCCAGGTCGCTGGCCTGACGCACGAAGTTGACCAGGTCGCCGCCCCAAAGCGAGATCAGCACGCCGTCCGGATCGGCGTCCATGATGCTGTTGATGAAGGGCGTAAACTCCTCGGCGCCGAAGCGCGGGAAGGCGGTCTCGCTCATCAGCTCGGCGTCGGGATTCTTTTCCTTGAGCGCCTGGCCGAAGAAGTCCCAGGACTGGCGCCCGAAGGCATAGTCCGGACCGATCGTGGTCCAGCGCTTGGCACCACTGTCCGCGGCGATCTCGGCGGCGCCGCGCATGTTCTGGACGATGTTGACGCTCAAGCGATAGACGTAGTCGTTGCACATCTTGCCGGTCACGTCGGGCGTGGCGGCGTGGGTGATGATCAGAGGCGTCTGCAGCTGCGGCACGGTGGAGGCCACGCCCTGGGCCACGCCGGAACTGTCGATGCCCATGAGCGCGTCGACGTTCTCCTGATAGACCAGCTTGCGCATGGCCTGGATCGCGGTGCCGGAGTTGCCCTGGCTGTCCTCGATCTCGTATTCGAGCTGACGCCCGAGCACGCCGCCGTTGTCGTTGATCTGCTCGATCGCGAGCTTCATGCCCTGCTCGGCGAACGCGCCGTAGCTGGAGGCACTGCCGGAGCGGATATACACCGCGCCGAGCTTGATCGGATCCTCGGCCGCCTGGGCGGCCATGCTGCCGACGATGCCGGCCGCGGCGAGTGCCGCCACGGCCATGCGCCGAATTGCTGTCGAAGCCATGTCGTTTTCTCCTCGTTGCGCACCCGTTGATGTTTTCTGTTGCACATCCGCCGCGGGCGATCGGCCGATGTGTTCCGGCGCGACGCCCCGTCTATCTCGCGGTGGGCGTCGCGGTTCCACCTTTAGCGCATCGATGCGCGTTCATGGGCCGTCCATTCGTCGCAGACGCCCCTCAGAGCTGCTCGCGCAGCACGTTCTTGCGGATCTTGCCGGTCGCGGTCTTGGGCAGCTCGCCGAAGACCACGCGCTTGGGCGCCTTGAAGTGGGCCATATGCTCGCGGCAGAAATCGATGAGCGCGCGCTCGTCGAGCGCCGCGTCGGCGCGCAGAGTCACGAAGGCGCAGGGGGTCTCGCCCCATTTGTCGTCCGGCTGGGCGACCACCGCGGCCTCGACCACCGCCTCGTGGCGGTAGAGCACCTCCTCGATCTCGAGGCTGGAGATGTTCTCCCCGCCCGAGATGATGATGTCCTTGGCGCGGTCCTTGATCTCGATATAGCCGTCCGCATGGGTCACGGCCAGATCGCCGGAATGGAACCAGCCGTCGGCGAAAGCCTCGTCCGTCTTGGACGGATTCTTGAGATAGCCGGCCATGACGGTGTTGCCGCGAATGCAGATCTCGCCGATGGTCTCGCCGTCGTGGGGCACGGGAGTGCCGTCGACGTCGAGCACGGTGAAGTCGTCGATGGCGAAATTGGCCACACCCTGGCGGGCCATGCGCCCGGCCAGCGCATCGATCTCGAGTTCGGACCATTCCGGCTGCCAGACACACAGCGCCGACGGGCCGTAGGTTTCGGTCAGCCCGTAGAGATGGGTGATGTCGAAGCCGATCTCCTGGGCCTTGCGGATCACGGTGGCCGGCGGCGCCGCGCCGCCGAGCGCGAACGCCGCGGGTGCGCTCAGCGTGATGCCGCGGGCGTCGAAATCGCCGAGCAGCGTATTCAGCACGATGGGCGCGCCGCACATGTGGGTCACGCCGAACGCTTCGATGCGCTGGTGGATGAGATCCGAATCGATCCGGTCCAGGCACACGTGGGTCGCGCCGGCCGCCGTCACCGACCAGACATAGCCCCAGCCGTCGCAGTGGAACATCGGCAGGGTCCACAGATAGACCGAATCGGCGGTCATGTTGAAGGCCATGGCGTTGCTCATGGCCGCCAGATAACCGCCGCGGTGGTGATAGACCACGCCCTTCGGATCGCCCGTGGTGCCGGAGGTATAGAGCAACGTGAGCGCGTCCCACTCGTCGGCGACCTTGTCCCAGTCGAAGGCGGCGTCGCCGTCCGCGATCAGGTCTTCATACGGTTCGCCGTAGAGTTCGCCGGTCGCACCGTGGTGGCTGCTGACCACGACCGTCTCGGGCGGCGTGTCGAGGCGCTCCAGCGCGGGGCCGGCCTCCTTGCCGAAGGCGTGGTCGCAGATCAGCAGCTTCGCGTCGCCGTGCTCGAGGATGAAAGCGATGGTGGCCGCGTCGAGCCGCGTGTTGATCGGGTTCATCACCGCGCCGAGCATCGGGATCGCGTAGCGGGCCTCGAGCATCTCGTGGGTGTTGCGACAGAGCACCGCGACCGTGTCGCCCTTGTCGACGCCGCGTTCGGACAGCGCGCTGGCCAGCCGCCGACAGCGCTCGTCGAACGCCCGGTAGGTGAGCGTGACGTCGCTGTCGATGACCGCCGTGCGCTCGGGATAGATATAAGCCGAGCGCTTGAGAAAGCTCACGGGCGTGAGCGGCGAATGGTTCGCCGGATTGCGCGCCAGCTGCTCGTAGTCGGCCTGTGCCATGGGATCTCCTCCGAAAAGGCCCTGTCCTGTCGAACAAGGCGGCCCGCGCGTTCTGGCGGCGCGGTACCGCCGGGCTGTCCTGCTATGTCCTGCGCGTCGCCGGCATCAGTCCCAGCGCCAGAAGTCGGCGCCCTCGCTCATCAATGTGCGCGAAAACACCATCTTGTGCACCTCCGATGCGCCGTCGACCAGCCGCGCCTGGCGCGCGTAGCGATAGATCCATTCCAGCACCGTGTCTTTGGAATAGCCGCGCGCACCGTTGAGCTGAATGGCCGTATCCACCGCCTGGTGCAGCGTTTCGGACACGTTGACCTTGGCCATCGAGACCTCCTTGCGCGCGAAGCTGCCCTGGTCGAGCTGCCACGCCGCGTGCATGGTCAGCAGGCGCCCGGTCTGGATCGCCATCGCGGCGTCGCCGAGCATGCCCTGCACGCCCTCGCGATCGGCCAGGCGCACGCCGAAGGCCTCGCGCTCGGCGACATAATCGGCCGCGATCTCCATCGACCGCCGCGCCAGCCCCAGCCAGCGCATGCAATGCGTCAGCCGCGCCGTGCCCAGGCGGATCTGGGTGACCTTCAGCCCGTCGCCGACCGCCATCAGCCGATTGCGGTCGGGAATGCGCAGGCCGTCGAAGCGGATCTCGCAGTGCCCGCCGTGCTCCTCCGGACCCATGATCGGGATGCGGCGCACGATCTCCCAGCCCGGATCGTCGGCGTGGAACAGGAATGCGGTCAGGCCCTTGCGGGTGTCCTCCGACGTGCGCGCGATGAGGATGAAGTGTTTGGCCACGCCCGCGCCGGTGATGTAGTGCTTGTGGCCGTGGATGACCCAGTCGTCGCCGTCGCGCGTGGCGGTAGTGCGCATCGCGGTCGGATCGGAACCCGCGCCGGGCGGCGGTTCGGTCATCGCGAACGACGAACGCACCTCGCCGTCGACGATCGGCTGCAGGAACCACGCCTTCTGCGCCTCGGTGCCGACACGCTCCAGCACGATCATGTTGCCGTCGTCGGGCGCGGCCGAATTGAACACCACCGGCCCGAAGATCGAACGGTTCATCTCCTCGTAGCAGGCGGCCATGCCCACGATCGACAGCCCCTGCCCACCGCGGGCGCGCGGCATCTGCAGCGACCACAGGCCGGCGTCCTTCGCCTTGGCCTTCATGCGCTCGAGCACGTCGGGGGCGATGTTCTCGTGGGCGTCGTAGTTCGCCGGGTCCGCCTCGAGCGGGATCAGCTCGGCCTCCACGAAAGCGCGGATGCGCTGGCGATAGTCCTCGATCTCGGCGGGAAGGCTGAAGTCCATGGAATGCGTCCTAAAGCGAGGATTGCAGATGGCCGCCGTCGACGGCGATGGTCGAGCCGGTCATGTAGCGCCCGGCGTCCGAGGCCAGCAGCAGCAGCGCGCCGACCAGGTCGTCGACGTCGCCGAGGCGCTTCTGCGGAATGCGCTTGATCATCTTCTGCCCCGGCTCGCTCTCGAAGAACTCGCGGTTGAGATCGGTGGCGATATAGCCCGGTGCGATCGCGTTCACGCGGATGCCGTAGCGCGCCCATTCCAGCGCCAGGCTGCGCGTGAGCTGTTCCAGCGCGCCCTTGGACGCCGCATAGGGAGCGACCGCGGCGGCCACGCGGTGGCCCAGAATCGAGCTGATGTTGATCACGCTGCCGGACTTCTCGGCGGCGCGCAGGCGCCGGCCGGTCTCCATGGCGACGCGCCAGCAGCCGTTGAGATTGACCTCGATGGTCTTGAGCCAGTCCGCCTCGGGCATGTCCATGGCGAATCCCGCCATCGCGATGCCGGCGTTGCAGACCGCCACGTCGACAGTGCCGAACTGCGCCTCGGCGGCGTCGAAGCCGGCCGCGACCGAGCCGCTGTCGGCCACGTCCATCGGGATCACGGCCGCCTCGCCGCCCGCAGCTCGGATGCGTTCGGCGACCGCCTCGAGCGGGCCTTCGCGGCGTGCGCACAGCACGGTCCGGGCGCCGGCCGCGGCGAGCGCTTCGGCAAAGCCGGCGCCCAGGCCGCCGCCGGCGCCGGTGATCAGGGCCACGCGGCCAGTGAGATCGAATCGTTCGTTGGGGCTGTCGGTCATGCGTTTCCTCCTCGGATTAAAAATATAGCGAACGCTCGAAATTTACAATCACGAAAGCGCATCCCTGCGACCAAGGTCTCAGACCAACGCTGCCTTCATGCGCTGCCGCCGTCGATCGCTTCCGGACGGCCCGACTGAAAGCGCCCGCACGATGGTTCGGGCATCCGCGATCCGCTGCAGGCGATTGCCTGCCGACGCGTCCCGCGCCCTCGCGTACAGCAGCCGGTCCGACGGCGTCGTGTCGGCGCTACCGCGAACGAAGCCGCGACCGGCCGCCCGGCCCTCATCGGCCTGCCCCACCGCGTATGGCCTCCCATTCGACGTACCGCCGTGCCGCGGCGACCCGGCACGGGCCCGCGCCGCACGCGCGGCCGGCTGCCGCCACAGCCGTCGACCACCGCAGCCGTCAGGCGTGGTGCGGGCCCTGCTGGAGTGCCTCGCGCGCGATGGTGACGATGCGTTCGCGCAACCAGCGGTGGGCAACGTCGTGATGGTCGAGCGCGCCCCAGGCGATGCCGATGTCGAAGGCCGGCAGCTTGAGGGGCGGCTCGAGCACGGCCAAGCCGAGATGCCGGGCCTGGTAGCGGGCGATGCGCGCCGGGAGTGCCACGATCATGTTGCTGTTGGCGACCAGCTCGCGCGGGAGCTGGTAGTGGCGGGTGAGCACGCTGATCCGCCGCGAGCGGCCGGCGTCGGCCAGGACCTCGTCGATCCGGCTCAGACCGACCCCGGTCTGGGTGATCAGGATATGCTTCTCCGACAGGAACGTCTCCAGCGTCAGCTCGCCGCCGGCGGCCAGCAGCGCCGGATGGTCCTTGCGGATGAGACAGGCCATGCGGTCGCTCCACAGGCGCTGCTGGTGGAAGTTCGCCGGCAGCTTGCCGAAGCGGTTGACCAGAAAATCGGCCTCGCCGCGCTCGACCTGGTCGATGGCATCGCTGCCCGCGGAGAGGATATTGAGCGCGATGTTGGGCGCCTCCTCCTCCAGCACCCCGACCACCCGGGGCATCAGCACCGAGGCGGCGTAGTCGGTGATCAGAATGGTGAACAGGCGTTCGGCGGTGGCCGGCTCGAAGGCGCGGTTGGGCGCGATCGCGGCCTCCATCTGGGAGAGCGCGTTGCGCACCGGCCGCCGCAGGGCCTCGGCGCGGGCGGTGGGCTGCATGCCGGACGCCGTGCGCACCAGCACCGGATCGCCCAGCAGCTTGCGCAGCCGCCGCAGGGCATTGCTCATTGCCGGTTGGCTGATGTCCATGGCCAGTGCGGCCTTGGTCACGCTCTTCTCGCGCAGCAGGGCATCGAGGAAGACGAGCAGGTTCAGGTCGATGTCACGGATATTCATGGCCTGAATGATACACAGGCAGCTGCGGCGTTCTCGTTATGGACGACCCGGCCTCGCCATCGCCCTGGCCCCGGGCGGTCGAAGCCTGTCAACGTTTCATGCGACTTCGAGCCAAGCGCTTCCTGAAAATTGATTATGGGCGGCAAGACGCGGCGTCGTGCGCGCCGCGCAGTCACTCTGCGCCAGCGTGCGACAAGTCTGGAGTGCACCCCGGACTTGGTCCGACCTGTTGGGCTGCTCATAACAACCGTGGGCGCGCTGCGACGTTGTCAGTCTCGATCGTGGCGCGCCACGACCGGCGACTCACGCCTTGCCGCACACGATGTGCGTTCGCCAACGCGGCGCTCGTATGACGTGCTGACAGCCCCTAGACTGAGGCCATGAAACGCCTGCTGATCGTCGCCCACGCCCCCTCCCCGAATACCCGCCGCCTGGCCGAGGCCGTGCTGCGCGGGGCGCGCCATCCGGACGTCACCGAGGTCGAGGCCGAGTGGATCGCGCCGCTTGAGGCCGGCGCCGACGACGTGCTGGCAGCGGACGCCGTCGTGCTCGGCACGCCGGAGAACCTCGGGTACATGAGCGGCGCACTCAAGGATTTCTTCGACCGCATCTACTACGAATGCATCGACCACACCGAGGCGCTGCCCTACGCCCTGTACGTGCGCGCCGGCCGCGACGGCACGGGCACGCAACGCGCGGTGGCCAGCATCACCACCGGCCTGCGCTGGAAGGCGGTGTGCGATCCGCTGATCTGCCGCGGCGCCTTCGATGACGCCTTCGAGACCCAGTGCGAGGAGCTGGGGCTGACGCTCGCCGCGGGTCTCGAGGCCGGCATCTTCTAGAATCCGGCGATACGCATCGCGCGGCCACCCGGGCCGTGCTCCGGCCAAGCGGTGGTGCCGGCCCTGGTCGCGACGCGCTCTGGACATCGCCGTCGAGCCGACGCCCAACGGGGCCGATTTCTCTGTCCCGCGGCGCGACACGCCCGCCGCGTGGCCGCATGGACGCTCGACACCCGACTCGTCATCGCCGTCGACGGCGGTGCGATTCGCGCGGCCACGACTGCTGCCCACCGTAGGCCAAATCGTGCGGGCGCAGTCGGCGCCACGGCTCACGCCTTCCGCCGACCGGTATCCGCCGTGCCCGTCGCGCAACGGCGGGCGGTCTACCCCACCTGCCCCGATAGGCGCCGGTTTCAGGTCCCGGAGACCCGCACCGCGCGACAAGCGGCGATATCGCCAACACGCCTCACGGGTTGGCGAGGCGGGGCCGGGGCTGCGACATGCACGTCGTGCTCGCCCCACGCGGCGACATCGTCCGGCCACGGCGCCTGTCGTCCGGGCCCATATCGCGTGCGCCAAGAGCCCGGCGGTCGGGCCGCCCGAGCCGGGCGCGGCCAACACGTCATGCGAGCCCGCGCCCGGCACTTTGGGACGGCAGAACGAGGCGTCGTGCGCACCGCGCCCTCACCTCGGCACCCGCACGCGACAACGCGGGGTGGCCGCACCTTGTGAATTTCATGGGCGCTCATGTCTTCCGGATCGGCCCCCATGAACCATTCTTCTTGTCCCCCTGCGCCGTCGCACAGCTCGATCGCGGCGCGCGGCGATCGATAGCTCGGGCCTTGAAGGACGCGACGTACGGCAGCCCACAAGACGCTCGCCCGGCGTTCGCCTAGCGTTTTCAGGAGCGTTGATCACCGTCGCCACGCGTCGGCGGCGCCGAGTCGGGCGACGGATCGATGGCGTCGAACACGACCTGGGCGGCGTGGCGGGACTGCTGCCAGGCCCGGTTCATCCGCCGCTCCATGCGCGGGGTACGCGCGGCCCAGTCGCGCAGATAACGCGCCAGCACGTTGCCGATCCAGGCCCGTTCGACGAGCAGGACCAGCCCCGGCTCTTGCGCGAGGCCGGTTAGGGCACCGAACACCGAGGCGGGCATGCGATCGAGCTGAAGCTCGTAGCGACGCATCAGGACGTTCGGCTCGGCGTCATCGGCCCAGATCGAGGGCGCCGGCGCAAGCGCGGCCATGCGCGCGTCGTAGCCGGCCCGGTTGAGACCGGCCGCTTCGGGTTCGCCGACCAACAGGCGCCGACCGGTCGCGGGGCGTTCGCGATCGTGCCAACAGGCGATTTCAATTTTCAGAGTGGGCGTTTCCACGCGACATATCGCCTCGCGGCGTCGTTGAGTGCGCCATTGAAGAGATATATCGGCCAGTCGCCGCGGAGTTGCAATACCCGCGATACATCCGGCCGTTTCCGGTACACGTTTCCGGCCGCCAGAGGGCGCATCGACCGGCGTGGCCCGACGCTCCGGGCTCGTCTCGGGCGGCGGCGTCGCCCGGGCCCGCGCGCCGCACCCTCGTGAGGCATCTGCACCACGAGAACGCAGCCGATGCCACCCGAGGCCGCACGACAGGGCCCACAGCGGGGCCGGATCGACGTTCTTTGGCTTTGAGATCGATGTGGCACAGCGCTTGCTTCAGTCGTTGTATACATCCTCGTATGCAGACCGATGCCGCCACTCACCGTTGAACACTGGCTCGCCGACTACCGCAGCGGTGACGCGACGCCCGAGACACACCTGACGGCACTGCGCCGTGCCATCGCGGCCGACGACAGCGCCTGGATATGCGTCGCGGACGAGAGCCATCTGGCGGGCCAGCTCGCCGCGTTGGGCGAGCGCCTGGCCGCCGTCGACGGCGATATCGATCGCCTGCCGCTCTACGGCGTGCCGTTCGCGGTCAAGGACAACATCGATGTCGCCGGCCTGCCGACGACCGCCGGCTGCCCGGCCTTCGCCTACACCCCGGAAACCAGCGCCCACGCGGTCACCTGCCTGCAGGCGGCCGGGGCCGTGCTGATCGGCAAGACCAACCTCGACCAGTTCGCCACCGGCCTCGTGGGCACGCGCTCGCCCTTCGGCGCAGTGCCCAACGCCTTCGACGAGCGCATGATCAGCGGCGGCTCCAGTTCGGGCTCGGCGGTGGTCGTGGCCCTCGGCCAGGTGCCCTTCGCGCTCGGCACCGATACCGCCGGATCGGGGCGGGTGCCGGCGGGCTTCAACAACATCGTCGGCCTCAAGGCCACCTGCGGCGCGATCAGCACCCGCGGCGTGGTGCCCGCCTGCCGGACGCTGGACTGCGTGTCGCTGTTCACGCTCACGGTCGACGACGCGGACCGCGTCGCCGACGTGCTGATCGACTTCGATCCCGCCGACGCCTATGCCCGACCGCGCCCCGCGCCGGCGGCCGCGGTACCGGGGACGACGACACACTGGCGGCTTGGCGTGCCGGATTCGCCGGAATTCTTCGGCGATGCGCGCGCACAGAAAGCCTTCGAAGCCGCCGTCGCCGACTGGCGCGCGCTCGGCGCCGAGATCGTGACGATCGACTATGCGCCGTTCGCCGAGGCCGCCGCCCTGCTCTACCAGGGGCCGTGGATCGCCGAGCGCTACGCCGCGGTCGGCGAATTCATCGACACCCACCCGGCCGACGCGGACCCCGCCGTCGCCGAGATCATTTCCGCGGGCCGCGCACCCCGCGCGGTCGATGCGTTTCGCGCCGAATACCGCCTCGCCGAGCTGCGGCGCGCGGCCGACGCGGCGTTCGCGCCGATCGACGCCCTGATCGTGCCGACGGCACCGACGATATACAGCCAGGCCGAGATCGCGGCCGAGCCGATCGAACGCAACAGCCGCCTCGGCACCTACACCAATTTCGTGAACCTGCTCGACTGCTGCGCGCTCGCCCTGCCCGGCGGCTTTCGCGACGACGGCCTGCCGGCCGGCATCACCCTGATCGCCCCGGCCTGGCAGGACGCGCGTCTCGCCGCGCTCGGCCGCGACTGGCAGAACCACCGGCGCTGGCCGCTGGGCAACAGCGACCGGCCCGCCGACGCGATTCCGAACGTCGCGTCGCCGGAACCGCCGCCGGATCACATCCGGCTCGCGGTGGTCGGCGCGCACCTGCGGGGCATGCCGCTGAACGGGCAGCTCACCGAACGCGACGCGCGGTTCGTGGAACAGACCACGACCGCGCCTGAATACCGACTGCTCGCGCTTGCCGGCACCACGCCGCCCAAACCGGGCCTGATCCGCGAACCCGCCGGCGGCGGCGCCGCGATCGAGGTCGAGCTGTGGGACGTGCCGGTGACGGCCTTCGGCTCGTTCGTCGCCCTCATCTCGGCGCCGCTGGGCATCGGCACGCTGACGCTGGCCGACGGGCGCGAGGTCAAGAGTTTCATCTGTGAGGGCTGGGCCGCCGACACCGCGCGCGACGTGACCGAATACGGCGGCTGGCGCGCCTATATCGCAGACCAGCAAGCAAAGGCGAACGACCATGGCTGAACTCGACACCGTCCTCATCGCCAACCGCGGCGAGATCGCCGTACGCAGCGCGCGCACCCTCAAGGCGATGGGCATTCGCAGCGTCGCGGTCTATGCCGACAGCGACCGCGACAGCACCCATCTGGACGCCGCTGACGTGGCCATCGCGCTCGGCGGCGATACCGCGGCCGAAAGCTATCTGAACGTGGACGCGGTGCTGAAAGCCGCACGCGAATCCGGCGCGCAGGCGATCCTGCCCGGCTACGGCTTTCTTTCCGAGAACGCCGACTTCGCCCGCGCCTGCGAGGCTGCCGGCATCGCCTTTGCCGGGCCGACGCCCGAGCAGATCGAACAGTTCGGCCTCAAGCACACGGCGCGCGAGCTCGCCGAGGCCGCCGGCGTGCCGCTGGCTCCCGGGACCGGCCTGCTCGACAGCCTTGACGACGCGAAGACCGCGGCAGCCGAACTCGGCTATCCAGTCATGCTGAAGTCCACCGCCGGCGGCGGCGGCATCGGGCTGTCGCGCTGCAACGACGAAGCCGAGCTGGAAGCCGCCTTCGACAAGGTCGCGCGCCTCGGCCAGAACTATTTCTCCGACGACGGCGTGTTTCTCGAGCGCTTCATTGAGAAGGCGCGCCACGTGGAGGTCCAGATCTTCGGCGACGGCCGCGGTACGGTCGTCGCCCTCGGCGAGCGTGATTGTTCGCTGCAGCGGCGCAACCAGAAAGTCGTCGAGGAAACGCCGGCGCCGCATCTGCCCGCGGCCACCCGCGACGCCATGATGGCGGCCGCGGTGAGTCTGGGCGAGTCGGTGAACTACCGCTCCGCCGGCACCGTGGAATACATCTACGACGGCGCGCGCGACGAGTTCTATTTTCTGGAGGTCAACACGCGCCTGCAGGTGGAGCATCCGATCACCGAGGCCGCAACCGGCGTGGACCTGGTCGAATGGATGGTGCAGACCGCGGCCGGCACGCCGCCCGATCTCGCCGCTTTCGAGGCGAACCCGCAGGGGGCGGCCTTCGAGGTGCGCCTGTATGCCGAACAGCCGGCGCTCGATTTCGCGCCCTCACCCGGCGTGCTCACCGAAGTCGTGTTCCCCGATCATGTCCGGGTCGATACCTGGGTGGCCGCCGGCACCGAGGTGTCGTCGCACTTCGATCCGATGATCGCCAAGCTGATCGTGCACGGCGACACCCGCGACGAAGCGCTCGCGCGGCTGGCCAACGCGCTCGACGCCACGCGGCTGTCCGGTATCGCCACCAATCTCGACTATCTGCGCCAAATCGTGGCCGACGAACGATTCGCCGCCGGCGAGGTATCGACCGCCTTCCTGGGCGACTTCGCCTACGCGCCGCCGGTGCTGGAGATCGTCAAGCCCGGTACCTACACCACGATCCAGGATTATCCCGGGCGCACCGGCTACTGGCATATCGGCGTGCCGCCCTCCGGGCCGATGGACGACTATGCCTTTCGCCTGGCCAATGCGATCGTCGGCAACGACCAGTCCGCGGGCGGGATCGAGTGCACCATTCTCGGGCCGACGATACGTTTTCATACCGATGCGGTGATCGCCCTCACGGGCGCGACCACCCCGGCCACGCTCGACGACGCCCCGATCGACTTCTGGGCGCCGGTCGAAGCCAAGGCCGGCCAGACGCTGGTCGTCGGCAAGGCCGAGGCCGGCTGTCGCAGCTATCTGGCGGTACTCGGCGGTGTCGACGTGCCCGACTATCTGGGCAGCAAGTCGACCTTCGCGCTCGGCCAGTTCGGCGGCCATGCCGGCCGACCGCTGCGCGCGACCGACATGCTCGCGATCTGCGATGCTTCCAGACCCAACGCGCCCACGCCGGCGCCCACCCGCGAGCCGCAGGCCGCGCCCGCCGCGCTCGTGCCGGACTATCCCACGCACTGGGAGATCGGCGTGCTCTACGGCCCGCACGGCGCGCCCGATTTCTTCACGCAGGATTCGATCGAGGCCTTCTTCGCCACCGACTGGGAAGTCCACTACAACTCCAATCGTCTCGGCATCCGCCTGAACGGGCCCAAGCCCACCTTCGCCCGCGAGGACGGCGGCGAGGCCGGGCTGCACCCCTCCAACATCCACGACACCGAGTACGCGGTCGGCTCCATCAACTTCACCGGCGACATGCCGGTGATCCTGACCCGCGACGGCCCGTCCCTGGGCGGCTTCGTGTGCCCGGTCACCATCGCTGCGGCCGAACTGTGGAAGGTCGGCCAGGTTTCGCCGGGCGACACCATCCGCTTCGTGGCGCTCGGCTTCGACGAAGCCACCGCCCGCCAGCACGAGCAGGACGCCGCCTGCGACGCACTCGCCGTGGCCGACACGCGCGAGACGCTGCCCATTCCGGCGCCCGCGGACACCGTGTCGCCCTGCGTGCTCGCCGAGCGGCCCGCCGCGGGCAGCCGCCCGGCGGTGGCCTATCGCCAGGCCGGCGATCGCTACATCCTGATCGAATACGGGCCCAACGAACTCGATCTGCGTTTTCGCCTGCGCGTATACCTGCTCATGCAGGCACTGGAGAAGCACCCGGTTGAGGGCATTCTCGAACTCTCGCCCGGCGTGCGCTCGCTGCAGGTCAACTACGACGGCCGGGTGATCCATCAGGCCGATCTCGTCGACGCGCTGGTCGCCCTCGAGGCGGATCTGCCCGAAGTCGACGACCTGAAACTGCCCACCCGCGTGCTGCATCTGCCGCTGGCCTTCGAGGACAGCGCCACGCTCGACGCGGTGGACCGCTATCGCCAGTCCGTGCGCGACACCGCGCCCTGGCTGCCCAACAACGTCGACTTCATCCAGCGCATCAACGGTCTGGACACGCGCGAGCAGGTACGCGAGACGATCCTGTCGGCCAGCTACATGGTGCTGGGCCTGGGCGATGTCTATCTCGGCGCGCCCTGCGCGGTACCGATCGACCCGCGCCATCGCCTGGTCACGTCGAAGTACAACCCGGCACGTACCTACACCGCCGAGGGCACGGTCGGCATCGGCGGCGTCTATATGTGCATCTACGGCATGGACTCGCCGGGCGGCTATCAGCTGGTCGGGCGTACCCTGCCGATCTGGAACAAGTTCGGGCATAACGAACAGTTCGCGCCGGGCGAGCCCTGGCTGCTGCGCTTCTTCGACCAGGTGCGCTACTACCCGGTAGACGAAGACACGCTCACCGACATGCGCGCGGACTTCCGGGCCGGCCGGCTGCACGCTGAGATTACCGAAGAGGTCTTCGATTTCGCCGAGTACCGGCAGTTTCTCGACGCCAACGCCGACGACATTGCCGCGTTTCGCGAACGCCAGAGCGCGGCCTTCGCGAAGGAAGTCGAACACTGGCAGGCCCAGGCCGACGCCGAACCCGAGGCCGAGGCCGGCCCCGCCGCCGCGCCAATCGAGGACACGGTCGCAGGCGAAGCCGTGAGCGCGGACGTGTCCGGCAACGTCTGGAAGCTGCACGTCGCCGAGGGCGACCGCGTGGCCGCGGGCGACACCCTGCTCGTCGTCGAGGCGATGAAGATGGAGTTCGCGGTCGACGCCCCGGCCGCCGGCGTGATCCGCGCCCTGCGCTGCAGCGAGGGCACGCTGGTCTCGGCCGGCGACGCGCTGCTGGTGATCGCAGACGAGGCGGCCGCGTGAGCACGCCGGCCACCCGCAACACGGCTGCGGCCAAACCCGCTGCGTCGGGCCGGCCCCGGATGCCGCTGGCCGATCGCGTGCACGACCGGCTCAAGGCGGACATCTTCGATTTCCGGCTGATGCCGGGCGACCGACTCTCGGAGAACGAGATCGCCGCACGGGTGGGCGCCAGCCGCACGCCGGTGCGAGAAGCCCTGTTCCGCCTGCAGCGCGAGGGCTATGTCGAAACGCCGGCCGGCGGCGGCTGGCAGGTGCGGCGCTTCGACTTCGCCCGTTTCGACGAACTCTACGAGGTTCGTGTGGTGATCGAGAGCGCCGCCGTGCGTCGCCTCTGCGCGCGCGCCGAGCGGCCCGCCGCATTGGCCGAGCTTGAGGCCGTCTGGCAGGTGCCCACGGCCCGGCGCACCACCGACAGCACGCGGGCCTGGCATCTGGACGAACAGTTTCACGCCGGCCTGGTCGCCGCCGCCGGCAACGACGAGATGGCCCGTATGCACCGCGACGTGACCGAACGCATCCGCGTGATCCGCCGGCTGGACTTCACCGTCTCGGCACGCATTGCCGCCACCTACGACGAGCATGCCGCGATTCTCGCGGCACTCGCCGACCGGCGCGCGGCCGCCGCGCAGCGCCTGCTGGCGGCGCATATCGAAGCCAGCCGACGCGAAGTTCGAAAGATCACGCTCGAAGGGCTCTATGAGGCGCGGGCCGCGCTGGCGGATACGCCGGCCTGACGCGTGACAACACACGAAATCATCCGCCACCACCCGTCACATCAGGGGGACATCACGATGAAGAACTGGACGAAACACACGCTCATCACGCGCTGGATCGCACCGGCGCTGCTGGCTGCCGGCGGTCTGGGTTCGGCCCACGCCGCCGACGCCAACGCCAACGCCGATGTCGAATGCCCGATCAAGGTCGGCGTGCTGCACTCGCTGTCCGGGACCATGGCCATCAGCGAGTCCACGCTCAAGGACACCGCGTTGATGCTCATCAAGCAGCAGAACGAGAAGGGGGGCCTGCTGGGCTGCGATCTCGAACCGGTGGTCGTGGACCCCGCATCCGACTGGCCGCTGTTCGCCGAGAAGGCGCGCCAGCTGCTGGCCCAGGAGAAGGTCGACGTGGTCTTCGGCACCTGGACGTCGGTCTCGCGCAAGTCCGTGCTGCCGGTGTTCGAGGAATTGAACGGGCTGCTGTTCTACCCGGTGCAGTACGAGGGCGAGGAATCCTCGCGCAACATCGTCTACACGGGCGCGGCGCCCAATCAGCAGGCGATCCCGGCCGTGAACTACCTGATGAATCAGGTGGGCATCGAACGCTGGGTGCTGCTGGGTACCGACTATGTCTATCCGCGCACGACCAACAAGATCCTCGAGCAGTATCTGAAGGATCAGGGCGTGGCCGACTCGGACATCATGGTCAACTACACGCCGTTCGGCCATTCGGACTGGCAGAGCATCGTCTCACGGGTGAAGGCCTTCGGCTCGATGGGCAAGCCGACCGCCGTGGTCTCGACCATCAATGGCGACGCCAATGTGCCCTTCTACAAGGAATTGGCCAACCAGCAGATCTCGGCCGCGGACATTCCGGTCGTGGCGTTCTCCGTGGGCGAACAGGAACTCTCGGGCATCGATACCGATCCGCTGCTCGGCCATCTGGCGGCCTGGAACTACTTCCAGAGCATCGATACGCCGGCCAACGAACGGTTCATCGAGAACTGGCACGAGTACACCGGCGACGACGACCGCGTGACCAACGACCCGATGGAAGCCACCTATATCGGCTTCAACCTCTGGGTGAAGGCGGTCAAGAAGGCGGGTACCACGGATGTGGATACGGTGATCGACACGCTGCCGGGCCTGAAGGTCGACAACCTCACCGGTGGCACCGCCGAGCTGCTGCCCAATCACCACATCACCAAGCCGGTCTACATCGGCGAGATCACCGACAACGGCCAGTTCTCGGTGGTCTGGGAGACCGACGAGGAAATCCCGGGCGACGCATGGTCGGATTTCCTGCCGGACAGCAAGAAGCTCAAGGCCGACTGGGTCGAGCTCGACTGCGGTCACTACAACACCGAAACCGAGGAATGCAGTGGACAGATGAGCGACATGGCCGAGGACGAGGAATAACGGCCCGCACGGCCTGACCTCGATCCACAGAGGCGACACCGGGCCCGAGCGGGTCCGGTGTCTTTCACAGCCAAAACCGAGTCCATCATGCGGACATGCACACCACGGGGAACAACGGCCGCCGCCGTGCTGGCGCTGCTTGCAGTGCTCGCGCTCGCGCCGTGCGCCCTGGCGCAGAACAACGGCCAGAACGAAGGCCAGAACACCGATTCGAACGCGAGCGAGGCAACGCCGGCCACGTCCGAATCCCCCGCGCCCGCCAATGACGCGACGGTCGAAAGCGGCCGCGACGCCCAGGCGAGCGACGAACCCGGCGATACCGCCGAGGCGCAAGCCGGCGCCGATGGCGAATCCGAGCCCGGAGCCGACACCGGTGAAGACGAGGACAGCACCGAGTACGCAGCGACAATCGCCGAGCTCGCCGACGCCAGCTATCCAGAGAAACGCGACATCCTGAACCGCCTGGTCGCGAATCCGAACGCGCACACCCCGGAACTGCTCACCGCCTTCGCGGACAACCGGCTCGTCGTGCGCGAATCCGATCAACGGGTCTTCGTCGCCGCCGAGGAGCGCGACGAAACCTATGTGCTGCGCGACCCGATCACCTTCGAGGCCGCCGGCAAAGCCGCCACCCGCGACTTCGAGCCGGTGCGCACCAACGTCGGCCTGCGCGGCAGCATCGAGTCCGGCCAGGCCCAACTTCGCCTGCAGGCCGAGGACGCCGAGACGCGTCTGGCCGCGGTCGAGACCATGACCGAAAAACTCGACGACGCGGCCGCCGACGCCCTGCGCGCGCACCGCCCGGAGGAAAACGACGACGCCGTGCTCGAGGCGATCGACCGGGCGCTGGCGATCAACGATCTCAACACCGGCGACAACGCCGCCAAGCTCGCGGCCGTCGAACGGCTGTCGGGCGATTTCAACCAGATGGTCTACAACCGTCTGAACAACATCCTACTGCTCATTCCCGAGGACACCGAAGACCGCGACCAGGCGCAACTGCGGGCCGCGGTCGCCGCCGAGGTCGAGCGCATCGACTGGTGGCGCGGCGTCTACGACCAGCTCGAGACGCTGTTCTTCGGCCTGAGCCTGGGCTCGATCCTGGTGCTCGCGGGCATTGGCCTGGCGATCACCTTCGGCGTAATGGGTGTGATCAACATGGCCCACGGCGAGCTGATCATGCTCGGCGCCTACACCGCGTTTGTCATGCAGCAGCTGCTGCCCGGCCACGTCGGGCTGGCGCTGGTGCTGGCGGTCCCCGCTGCGTTCGTGGTCTCCGGGCTGGTCGGCATCCTCATCGAACGCTCGATCGTGCAGTGGCTCTACGGCCGCCCGCTGGAGACGCTGCTGGCGACCTTCGGCGTCAGCCTGTTCCTGCAGCAGCTCGTGCGCACCGTGTTCACGCCGCTCAACCGCTCGGTGTCCGCGCCGGAGTGGATGAGCGGCCAGCTCCACTTCAACGACATGTTCGCGCTCACCGAAAACCGGCTGGTGATCGTCGCCTTCTCGCTGGCCGTGTTCGCGGCGCTGATCCTCGTGATGAACCGCACCTCGCTGGGCCTGAAGGTACGCGCGGTCAGCCAGAACCGCGACATGGCACGGGCGATGGGCATCCGTACCCAGCGCCTGGACGCGCTGACGTTCGGCCTGGGCTCGGGCGTGGCCGGCATCGCCGGCGTGGCCCTCTCGCAGCTGACCAACGTCGGCCCCAACCTAGGTCAGGCCTACATCATCGACTCGTTCATGGTCGTGGTCTTCGGCGGCGTCGGCAATCTCTGGGGCACGCTCGTGGGCGGCCTATCGCTGGGCGTGCTCACCAAATTCCTGGAGCCGCACACCGGCGCGGTGCTGGCCAAGATCCTGATGCTGATATTCCTGATCCTGTTCATCCAGCAGCGACCGCGCGGGCTGTTCCCGCAGAAAGGCCGCGCGGCGGAGGGCTCGTGATGCGTCATTCCAATCACGGCCCCGTACTCACGCGCATGCTCGGCGATACCGGCAGCCTGATCTTCGTGGTCGTGCTGATCGCGCTGACGGTGGCGGTCCCGCTGTGCAACGTCTACCTGCCCGAGGCCAGCGCCCTGCACGTGACCGACTATACGGTCGCGCTGATCGGCAAATATCTCACCTACGCCCTGCTCGCGGTCGCCATCGACCTGATCTGGGGCTACTGCGGCATCCTCAGCCTCGGCCATACCGCGTTCTTCGGCCTCGGCGGCTATGCCATGGGCATGTACCTGATGCGCCAGATCGGGGACCGAGGCGTCTACGGCAACCCGGTGCTGCCGGATTTCATGGTCTTTCTCGACTGGGAGCATCTGCCCTGGTACTGGCACGGGATGGATCTCTTTCCCTTCGCCATGGCCATGGTCGTACTCGTGCCGGGTCTGCTGGCGCTCGTCTTCGGCTGGCTGGCGTTTCGTTCCCGGGTGACCGGCGTGTATTTCGCCATCATCACCCAGGCGATGACCTATGCCCTGATGCTGGCCTTCTTTCGCAACGAGATGGGCTTCGGCGGCAACAACGGCCTGACCGACTTCAAGGATATCCTGGGCTACGAGCTGTCGGCCGACGGCATCCGCAACGCCCTATTCGTGGCCTCCGGCGTCGGTCTGCTGCTCGGTTTCCTGATCGCCCGCTTCATCGTCACCTCGCGGCTCGGGCGTGTGCTCGAGGCGATCCGCGACGCCGAGAGCCGCACCCGCTTCACCGGCTACCGCGTGGCGTACTACAAGCTGTGGATCTTCACCGTCTCGGCGATGCTCGCCGGCGTCGCCGGCGCGCTCTACGTGCCGCAGGTCGGCATCATCAATCCCAGCGAGTTCTCGCCCATCGCCTCGATCGAGGCCGTGGTCTGGGTCGCCGTCGGCGGGCGCGGTACGCTCTACGGCGCCGCGCTCGGCGCGGGCGCGGTCAACTTCGCCAAGACCTGGCTGACCGGCGCCTACCCGGAGATCTGGCCCTATGCGCTGGGCATCCTGTTCGTGGCCGTCACTCTGTTTCTGCCCAAGGGCATCGTCGGCCTGGTGTCGCAACTACGCCGGCGGATGCGCCGAAAGGAGCCGTCATGAAAACACCGGCCCTGCTGGAAAGCTTTTCCGATCGCTCGCGGGTGTTCGACTTCGTCAATCGCCCGGCCGCGGGGGCGAAGCCGGACGTGCGCCACGGCACCATCCTCTACGTCGAGGACATCACCGTGTCCTTCGACGGCTTCAAGGCACTGGACGCGCTCACGCTCTACGTCGACGCCGGCGAGCTGCGCTGCATCATCGGCCCCAACGGCGCCGGCAAGACCACGATGATGGACGTGATCACCGGCAAGACCCGCCCCGACGCCGGACGCGCCTGGTTCGGCCAGAACATCAACCTGCTCAGCCTCGACGAGCCGGGCGTCGCCCAGGCCGGCATCGGCCGCAAGTTCCAGAAGCCCACCGTGTTCGAGCGTCATACCGTGCACGAGAACCTGGAACTGGCGATGGCCGGAGCGCGCGGCGTCTGGCCGGTGCTGCTGGCGCGATTGTCCGGCGAACAGGCCGCGCATATCGACGAGACGCTCGAGCTCGTCGGCCTGGCCGAGCGCCGGCACGACGCCGCCGGCAGCCTGTCCCACGGCCAGAAACAGTGGCTGGAGATCGGCATGCTGCTCATGCAGGAGCCCGAGCTGCTGCTCATCGACGAACCGGTCGCGGGCATGACGCCCCAGGAGGTCGAACGCACCGCCGATCTGCTCACCCGTCTGGCCGGCAAACGCTCGGTGGTGGTCGTCGAGCACGACATGGAATTCGTGCGCTCGATCGCGCGCACCGTGACCGTGCTGCACGAGGGCCGGGTGCTGGCCGAAGGGCCCATGGACACCATCCAGAACGACCCGCGCGTCGTGGAGGTCTATCTCGGTGAATGATGCCGCAACCACGCCCGACCGCCGGGCCGCGAGCCTGACCCTGCGCGGGCTCGACCAATACTACGGCGGCAGCCATATCCTCTGGAACGTCGACATGACCGTCACGCCCGGGCGCATCAGCTGCCTGATGGGCCGCAACGGCATGGGCAAGACCACCCTGCTCAAGTGCGTGATGGGGCTCGTGCACGCCAGGGGCGAGGTCCGGCTCGACGACACCGACCTGCTGCGGCTGCCGGCCGACCGGCGCGCCCGCCTGGGCGTGGGCTACGTGCCCCAGGGGCGCGAGATCTTTCCGCAGCTGACGGTTGCCGAGAATCTGCAGCTCGGCGTGCACGTGCGTGCGGATCGCTCGGCGAACGCCCTCGAACGCGTCTACGAGCTGTTTCCCGTGCTCAAGGAGATGCGCAACCGCCGCGGCGGCGACCTGTCCGGCGGCCAGCAGCAGCAGCTGGCGATCGGGCGCGTGCTGGTGTTCGAGCCGCGCCTGCTGATCCTCGACGAACCCTGCGAAGGCATTCAGCCGAACATCGTCGCCCAGATCGGCGACACGCTGGAACGACTCAACCGTGAGGACGGCCTCACCGTGCTGCTGGTCGAGCAGAAACTGCCCTTCGCCCGGCGCGTGGCCGACGAGTTCCGCATTCTCGAGAACGGCCGGCTCGTCGCCGAGGGCGAGATCGACGCCCTCACCGACGACCTGGTGCAGAAACATCTGAGCGTATAGTCTCGGCGATCGCGCCGCCGCGGTCGCGGCGGCCTGAATGGGAGTCGCGATTGCGTTGGCCCGCCGCCGGTCTGCTGTTGTCCCTGGCCTTGGTCCTGGCCCAGGTCGCCGGCTGCGCCGGGCGGCCGCCCGCCGTCGGCGCGGCGATGCCGCCGGAGGCCGTCGCAGCCGGCGCCGCGGCCTATCCGGCACCGGCCGCCCCGTTCGCCGAGCCCGACGACGATCCGTTCCACGCCCGTGGCCTGCCGGCCGAACTGGCCGCGACCCCGCCGGGCATGATCCTGCGCTACCGGCCGATCGCGCCACAGGCCTACTACTTCTTCGACGTCGACGCACGCGCCTGGCAGGTGGCCTACCGCAGCACGAACTCCCACGGCCGCCCCCAAATCAACGTGGCCACGGTGCTGATCCCCGCGGATCCCGAACCGCGGCTGTTGTCCTACCAGGTGGCCTACGATGCGCTCACGCGTCGCTGCGCGCCCTCCCGCGAGATCCTGTCCGGCTCGATGGTCGAACACGGGCTGATGAACAAGGCGCTCAGCCGCGGCTGGATCGTCGTGCTGCCGGACTACGAGGGCCCGGAGGCCCAGTTCCTGGCCGGGCCCAACGCCGGCCACGGCGTGCTCGACGGCATCCGCGCGGCGCGGGCGTTGCTGGCCGACACGCCGATCGACGCGCAGGCGCCGGTCGCGCTCTGGGGCTATTCGGGCGGCGCCTTCGCCAGTCTCTGGGCGGCCGAGCTGGCCGCCGACTACGCGCCGGAGCTGCCGATCGCGGGCGTGGCTGCCGGCGGCCCGCCGGCCGATCTCGTCGGCACCGCACGGCATATCGACGGCGGCCTGTTCGCCGGCCTGTACTTCGCGGCCGTGATCGGGCTGAGCCGGGCCCATGAGGAGATCGACGTCGATGCGCTGCTCAACGCGCACGGCCGGGCGATGTTCGCGGATCTGGCCGAGAGCTGCGTCGGCCAGGAGCTGGCCTGGGTGAAGGACCCGCTGCTGTCGGGCTACAGCTTCGACACCTTCGCGGAATACACCACCGTCGACGAACCGCTCGAGCAGCCGGCGCTGGCGCGGGTCGCCGCCGCCAACACGCTCGGTCAGCGCGGCTTCGACGCGCCGCTGCTCTATTATCACGCCCGGTTCGATCAGGTGACGCCCCGCGCGGACGCCCTCGCCCTGGCGCTGCGCTACTGCCGCGCGGGTGTGCCGGTGCGCTTCGATCTCGCCTTCGGCGAGCACATCAGTGCCGCGGTCACGCACGCCGGCGCGGCGGTCGCCTGGCTGGACGAACGCTTCGCCGGCCGCCCGCCGCCCAGCGACTGCGCCTCGCTCACCGGCGGCGAATGACGCGCCGCATCGACGCTACGCATCAGCCGGGCGCATCAGCCCGGCGTGCCGACGTGCCGCCAGTCGTGTTCGCAGTCCTCCAGATCCGCGGCCAGCGACCAGACGCGGCCATCGGCGGCCAGCTCGGCCAGCGTCAGGCGGCGCCCCATGAAGGCGCCGGTATCGATCCAGCGCGTGTTGGCCGAGGCGATCGGGGCCGGCATCGGGGTATGGCCGAGGAACACCACGGCCGCGCCGGTCACCTCGACCCCGCCGCGGCCGGTCTCGATCCGGCGGGCGCTCTCGCGATCCCAGACCATGGCCACCCGATCGTCCTCGCGCAGCGTACCCGCGGCGAGCCCGGCCCGCAGCGCCGGCCAGTCCCGGCCGGGCAGATCGCCGTGCACGAGTACCGCGCAGCCGCCGCTCGGCAGCGCGACCTCGATCGCATGCGGCAGCGCCGCGACCCGGCGCGTCAACGCCGCCCGGCTCGCCGCATCCAGAGCATCGAACCAGCCGCCGCCGTTCATGCGCCAGAGCGAGGCCGCCTCGCCGCCCTCGGCGACCGCGTCCAGAAGCATGTCCTCGTGATTGCCGCGGATCGCATGAAACCAGGGCCGGTCGAGATATTCCCCGGCGCGCTCGCTGTCCGGCCCGCGATCGACGAGATCGCCGACCGAGAAGAGCCGATCGCGCGTCGCATCGAAGCCGATGCGCGCCAGCAGCGCGTCGAGCATGTAGAAACAGCCGTGGATGTCGCCCACGACATAGTCCCGCCCCCTCTCGTTGGCGGCGTGGATCTGGAGATCCGGGTCGGCCGCAGTCATGCGCGCGCCCTCGCCCGGCCGTGGGATTGCCTAGGTAGTTTCACGAGTTCCCCGTTGCGGACGGCCCGCCACAATGAAGGCCAGTGGAACATTGGAGCATGACATGAGCGACAGCCGGGACGATAACCGCCGGATCAAGGATCCGGAGCAGTACGACGCCCTCCGCGAAGAAGGCATGAGCAAGGAAAAGGCCGCGCGCATCGCCAATACCGACCGCGAAGCCGCCGGTCAGAAGGGCGGGCGGCATCCCGAATACGAGGACTGGTCGGTCGATGCGCTCTACGAGAAGGCGCAGCAGATCGGCATCGGCCAGCGCTCGGAAATGAGCAAGGACGAACTCATCCGCGCCCTGCGCGAACACTGAACGAGCCGGGCCGGAGCAGCAGCTGCCCGGCCACGCAGCACGGCCGGGCCTCGACGTACCGGGCCACGGTTTGGTTCGAGCGGATGATGCTGGGGCGTGGTCATCGCCCGTCCATCACCCGCCGGCTAGCTAGATCGCCCGTGCGCGCATTCGTTCCGCGATGTAATCGGCCTGGCGTATCGCCAGCGTGACGATGGTCAACGTCGGATTCTCGGCCGCGCTGGTCGTGAACTGGCTGCCGTCGGAGATAAACAGATTGGCCAGTTCGTGGCTCTGTCCGTGGCCGTTGCAGACGCCGTCCGCGGCGCGCTCGCTCATACGGCAGGTTCCGAGATTGTGCGTCGACGGATACGGCGGCGTCCGGTAGGTGCGGGTCGCACCCGCCGCCTCGTAGATCGCCGCGCCCCGGGTGTAGGCGTGCTCGCGCATGGCGACGTCGTTGGCGTGATCGGTGTAGTGGACGTTGGCGACGGGCAGACCGAAAGCGTCCCTGGCCTCGCTGCTGAGCGTGACCCGATTGTCGGCCTGCGGCATGTCCTCGCCCACCAGCCACATCCCGGCCATGTGGCGATACTGCTCCATGGCCTCGGTGAAACCGCGGCCCCAGCCGCCCGGGTTGAAGAACGCCGCCATGAACGGCAGACCGAGGGAGATCGTTTCCATCTCGTAGCCGCCGACGAACCCACGCTTCGGATCGTGACGCGCCTCGTCCTGGACGATGCCGGCCATGGTCGTGCCCTTGTACATCTCCACCGGCTTGTCGAACACGCCCCAGACGGTGCCGGTGGTATGGCGCATGTAGTTGCGCCCGACCTGATCCGAACCGTTGGCCAGACCGTTGGGGAATCGTGACGACTCGGAATTGAGCAGCAGCCGGGGCGTCTCGATCGAATTGCCGGCCACCGCGGCTACCCGCGCGGCCTGACGCCGCTCGCGGCCGTCGGCATCGAAGTAGACGACGCCGGTCACGCGGTCGTTGTCGTCGTGTTCGATGCGCGCGACGTGTACGCGGGTACGCAGCTCGACCCGGCCGGTCTGCAGTGCGGCCGGAATTTCGGTGTATAGCGTCGACCACTTCGCGGCATAGCGACAGCCCTGGAAGCAGAAGCCGCGCTGCATGCAGTGATTCCGGCCGTCCTTGTTGACGCTGTTGATCGCCATGCGACCGGTGTGGCAGGTCTCATAACCGAGGCGTGTCGCCCCGGCATGCATGACCTTGAAGTTGTTGTTCGCCGGCAGGCCCGGCAGGCCGTTGGTCCGTGTAACGTTGAGCTTCTTCTCGGCGGTGTCGTAGTAGGACGCGAGATCGTCGGCAGACAGCGGCCAGTCGCGCAGCGTGGCGCCCGCCAGATCGCCGTACGTGCTGCGGGCGCGGAACTCGTGCGGCTCGATGCGCAGGCTGGCGCCGGCCCAGTGCACCGTGGTGCCACCGACGGCCTTGCAGATCCAGGCCGGCAGATTGGGAAAATCGCGCGCCACCCGCCAGTCGCCCGTGGTCGTGCGGGTGTCGGTCCAGGCGAGCTGACTGAACGACGGCCATTCGTCGGCGATGAATTCGTCGGTGGTGTGCAGCCCGCCCGCCTCGAGAAGCACCACGTCCACACCTTTCTGCGCGAGCTCGTTGGCCAGCGTGCCGCCGCCCGCACCCGAGCCGATCACCACCACGACGCCGTCGTCGTCCGCGGCGAAAGTCGTTCGGTTGTCGTACATATCCATGCTCGCCTCCTCAGGCCGTTTCGGGGACGGGGCCGCTGGCCCCGTCCGGCGGATCGGGCAGCCAGTGCAGATCGTTGAATCCGCGATGGATATAGCCCGGATCACCCTTCCTGCCGGGATAGCCGAAATGGGCGAAGGCCATGTCGTTGTCGTAGAGCGACACGACCGCCGTGCTGTGGACCTTGGCGAAGAACGGCGTGGCCTCCATCGCCTGGACCTGAACGAACTGCTCGGCCGCGCTGCGCGACAGCCACTCGCCGCCCGAGGCCTCGTCGAGCCGACGGACGGCGTCGGTCAGCATGCGGCGAGTCGTCGGGTCCTCGGCCGCGCCGGCATCGAGATCCTTGACGACCAGTGCATAGACCGCGTCGTCCAGGCGATCATGCGGAAAGACGTGCCGGGTGAACTGCAGCACGGTCGCCGCCTGATGGGCGTCGAGGGCCTCGAGTTCCAGCGCCCAGCTCGTCGACGGCGCGATCAGTGCCAGCACGCCGCTGGTGGATGCCAGCGTCCCCGTGAGCACGGCCCCGCCGGCGCGCAGAAACGCGCGCCGCGATACGGCATGATCGGACATGGTGTGATCTCCTCGGCGTCCACGGCGGACTCAAGTCCGTCTCTTTGTCTCGACTTCGAGGCTAGCGCGGGCGACCCGGGCGGTGGTAACACCCGCCTACTACATTGCCGACGACCGGCGCGAGCGTTAGTTTCAGACCGCTAACGATCAAATTGCGGACAAAACGCAATCCGGAGGAGACATGTGCCATATCTACGCATCGGCGGACCCGGCGCGCTATCGCAGCACCACCCGCTCGATCCGTCTGCACGGCTGCGTGACCAGCGTCCGGTTGGAACACGAGTTCTGGCGGATTCTCGAGGCGCTGGCCGGCCAGCAGGGCTATTCCGTATCCGAATTCATCGGCGAGCTCTACAGTGAAATCGTCTCCGAGCGCGGCGAGGTCGCGAATCTCGCCTCGATGCTGCGTGTCGTCTGTGCGATCCATCTCGGTCGCTGCGATGCCGGCGGCGACGCGCGCCCGGCCCAGGTGACACCCGCCAACGCAGACATCGAGACCGCCTGAAAGCCGGTCAGCGCAGTGTCGTGTTTGTCAGCGTTCCGGGCCTATAGCGGGCGGCGGCGCGTTCGGGGTCATCCGCCTCGATGACCTGGCGTCGCTTCCAGGTCCCGCGGGCGAACCAGATCGCGGCGATCGCCGCGGTCAGCACGTTCTGCACCGGATAGGCGATCCAGATGCCCAGCGCTCCCAGCCCGGTGCGCTCGGACAACAGCCAGGCCAGCGGAAACTGCAGCATCCAGAGCGAGATCAGGGCGATGGCCATCGCCACGAGGGTGTTGCCCGAGCCGCGGAAACCGCCAGTGATCACGATCTGGGCGCCGATCAGACCATAGGCCAGCGCGGTGAAGCGCACGA
Organism: Salinisphaera orenii subsp. orenii MK-B5; assembly: GCF_003788635.1. GTDB lineage: Bacteria > Pseudomonadota > Gammaproteobacteria > Nevskiales > Salinisphaeraceae > Salinisphaera > Salinisphaera orenii. Next base: position 90,735 of record NZ_AYKH01000034.1, on the reverse strand, counting down.
ACGTCGCGCCCTCCGCGATCACCGCGGGCGCGTTCGGCACGAACACCGCCACGATCGCCTCCGCCCAGATGAAGGCCAGCACCCCGAAGGCGGACAAGGTGACCAGGGCCACGACCGCACTCAGCCAGGTGGTGCGTTCGGCGCGCGCGATCTTGCCCGCGCCGATGTTCTGGCCGACGAGCGCCGAGGTCGCCTGCGACAGACCCAGCGCCGGGATGATGACGAAGCTGAGCATGCGCGTGCCGATGCCGTAGGCGGCCAGCGTCACGGTGCCGAAGCCGGAGACCAGAATGGTCATGAGCATCAGTCCCAGCGCGCGTGTGGACTGCTCCACCGCCGACGGCGCGCCGAGCTTGAACAGACGCCACAGCAGCCGCGGATCCGGACGCAGATGCCGCGCGCGCAGGGCGATGCCGTAGCGGCCCGAGAACAGCATCCACAGCCCCACCACCGCCGCCAGCCCCTGGGTGACCACCGTGGCCAGCGCCGCGCCGGAGACGCCGAGCGCCGGCATCGGTCCCCAGCCGAGGATGAACAGCGGGTCGAGAAAGAAATTGAGCACCACCGTGCCGGTGACGATGTAGAGCGGCGTGGCGGCGTCGCCCACGCCGCGCATCAGCGACTGGAAGATGACATAGGCGAACAGGAACGGCAGACCGACGAACGAGACCCGCATGTAGGCCGTGGCCATGGGCAGCACCTCGGCGTCGGCGCCGAGAAACGCCGCCAGCCGCGCTGCGATGAATACCCCGGCCACGGCCAGCACCAGCGACAGCGCGATGACGCCGACCAGCGCCTGGGCCGCGACCCGGTTGACCTGGACGGTGTCACCGCGGCCGCTGTACTGGGACACGAGGATGGTGCCGGCGATCGCCAGGCCCAGGCCGAGCGAGATGAGAAAGAAGATCACCGGAAAGCTCAGCGAGACCGCGGCCACCGCGGCCGCACCCAGCCGGCCGACCCAGAAGGTGTCGATCAGCTGGTAGGCGGTCTGGAGCAGATTGGCGAACACGATCGGCACGGCCAGGCGCACCAGAGCGCTGACGATCGGTCCCTCGGTGAGATTGCGCACGACCCGGCTCATGCGCCGGCCGCCTCCGGGCGCCCAGACCTGCCCGTCATCCGATCCGACCGTGCCACGCCCGCCGGGACCGCCTCAGCCCGGGCGGCCGTCGACGAGCGTGAGACGCGCGTAGTCTTTCACCACCCGCTCGCCGGGCACGACCCGCGAGTGAAAGACCACGTGCACGCCCGGAGCGAGCAGGCGCGCGGCCATCAGCGCCTGGGCGAGATTCTGGGCCGCGTCGCTGCCCGCGCAGGCCCAGGGCACCATCGCCCCGGTGAGCACCACCGGCACCGCCGGCGCCTTCAGTCCGGCGACCAGCGCGGCGGCGGTCTCAGCGAGCGTATCGGTGCCGTGGGTGACGATCACCGCATCGCAGTCGCCGGAGGCGATGCGATGGTCGACGGCAGCCACGATCGCATCGCGCCCGGCGTCGTCGAGATCCAGCGAATCGACGGCCATCACGCGCTCGACGTCCACCGCGACGTCCGGCTGGACCAGCGTGGCCAGCAGCTCCTCGACCACCGGCGTGCCGAGCGCGAGCGTGCCCGCATGCGGGTCGTAGCGCTTTTCCAGCGTACCGCCGGTAGCCAGCAGCGCGATGCGGCAACCGGGCTCGAGCGGCGCCGACGCGCTCACGGGATCGAGACCCCGATCTTGCCGAAGTGCCGGCCGGCGGCCTGATGGCGGAAAGCGTCGGCCAGCTCGTCGAGCGCGAACGTGGTGTCGATGACCGGCCGCATGTCGTTGGCCTCGATCGCGCGCACCATGTCCTGCTGCTGGGCCCGGCTGCCGACGGTGATGCCGCTCATGCGGAGGTTGTTGTAGAAGAACAGCGCGGTCGGCACCTCGCCGGCCACGCCCGTGAGTACGCCGATCAGGCTGATATGGCCGCCCATGCGGCAGGCCGCGATCGACTGGCCGAGGGTCTCCGGGCCGCCGATCTCGACCACCGCGTCGACGCCGCGACCGTCGGTCAGCCGTTTCGCGGTCTTGCCCCATTTGGGGTCCGCGGCATAGTTGATCACGTGATCCGCGCCGAGGGCGCGCAGACGCTCGAGCTTGGTGTCGGAACCGGAGGTGGCGATCACCCGCGCCCCGGCGGCGCGGGCGAACTGCAGCGCGAATATCGATACCCCGCCGGTGCCCATCGTCAGCACGGTGTCGCCCGGCTTGATGCGCGCCTCGACCATGAGCGCGCGCCAGGCGGTCAGCGCGGCGCAGGGCAGCGTCGCCGCTTCGGCGTGCGACCAGCCCGCCGGCGCGCGGGTGAAGGCGCCGACCGGGCCGACGACGTACTCCGCGGCCATGCCCGGGCCGCGATCGCCCGGCGTGCCGGCGCGCTTGGCCGGCGAGATCGGGCCATCCGTCCAGTGCGGAAAGAAGGTCGAGATCACCGAATCGCCGACCGCGAATGCCTCGACGTCTCGGCCCACCGCCACGACCTCACCGGCGCCGTCGGACAAGAGCACGCGGCCGTCCTCGGTCGGAATGCTGCCGTTGGCGACCGCATAGTCGTGATAGTTGAGGGAACTGGCGTGCACCCGGACCAGCAGTTCGTCGTCGCGCGGCTCCGGCGCCGCGCGTTCCACGGTCTCGATGCGTTCCAGTCCCCCCGGCTGTTTCAGGATGGCGGCTCTCATGCAATCTCCGACACGGTGATTCGAACGAGCCCGAAACGATAGCAGGTCACGGCGATTCGCCCGCGCCCGGAGCGGTACGGCCCCGGCCCGACGAGCAGAAACAATGCGTCGGACGATCGCGCTCATCCTGTTGCTCCCGGCCGGGTCGCGATGGCCACGCGCTGCGGCGACGCCGCGGCCAACGGCGACTACGTGGTCGTGGCCACCGACGCCGTGGGCGCGGGCACCGTCCGAGGCGACGACTGGCTTAAGACCGCGACCGAACCGGTGCCCGCACAACGGCTGGCCAGCCGGATCGCCGGCGTCGCCATCGACGCCTCGGTGTGCACCGCATCGCGACACGCCTCGACGCGCTCGCGCCGGTCTTTTCCGCAAAAGTCGGCGCATGCTGGCCAGCCGCAGCCTGCGACTTCAGCGGACGCAGGCGGAAGGCTGCGTCGACGAATCGATGGGCGTCACACTTGCCGTTTTCGCGCCGGCACAGCGTGGTCACCTCCGGGACGACTTCAGCCGGTACACCGGCCGCCATCCACGACACCGCCGCCAGCGCGTCAACCGCACGACGATGACGCCGGCGGTGTCGTCGAAGCCACCGGCCGCGCGCAAATCACATTCCTCGCGCCGCCGTGCTGCTAGACTGAAACGGCGCGAATGCCGGGGGCGGGGCGCGCAGCGGCTGAGTGGAACTTCCGCGCGGTCGCAGGCGTTATTGCTTTCGTAATCGAACACCGCTCGGCCGCCGCCTCGCCATGTCTCTATCCGTCGCCCCTCGCTCGCCGGCGGCCCATGCCCGTACCGAACGGCTTCTATGGCTGTTGGGCGCGGGACTGATCGCGCTGTTTCTGACGTGTCTGCGACTGACGACGACCGAGGCGTTCGAGCTGACCACGTTCGCCCGGCTGGTGGACTTCAACGCGGTCGAACCCTTCCAGCACCGCGTGCTGCTGCCGGCCGCGGCCGCCAGTATCCAGGCTGTCGCGCCCCTGGGCGAAACCCTGCTGTTCGGCCTCATGGAAATGGGCTTCTGGATGGCCCTGATCGGTGTGGCCTATCGCGCACTCGCGCAGTTCGGCATCGGCGAAAACACGCTCTCGCGACGGCTGCTGGCCTTCACCGTCGTCATTCCGATGCTGCTGCATCTGATCACGCCCGATCTGCAGATCACGCAGTCCTTTTCGGCCAGCGACGACATACTCGACCTCGGCACGTGGACACCGCGTGCGATCTACTACTACGTCTACGATCTCCCGGCGGCGGTGTTCACGCTCGCGCTCGTGCTCATGCTCTCGCGGCTGGCCGAACGGCCGCACGCGGCGGGCATCGCGGCCTATCTGGCCGTGTTCGCCGTGGCCACGCTCAACCGCGAAACCACGGTCTTCCTGCTGCCGTTCGTCGCGCTGCTGTTCTGGCAGCGGCTGTCGTTCTCGCACTGGGCGGCTTTTCTCGCCGCGCAGGCCGTGCTGTTCGCGGCGATTCAGCTGCCGCTGCAGTGGCTGTTCGCCGACAACGTCAACCCGAACGCGCATCTGGGCGACACCCAGTACGAGTTCCATCTGATCTACAACCTGGTCGCACTGTCGAGTCCGCTGTATGCGCTGACCTACATCGCCCGCTTTGCGGCCGGCCTGTACCTGCCGCTGCTGGTCTGGCGCCGTCATCTCGACCGCCGGCTGGCGCTGGCCCTGATCGGTTTCGCTCTGCCGCTGGCGCTGTTCGCGGTCGTGGTCGGCCGCCTGGTCGAACAGCGCATCTTCATCGAGATCGTGCCGCTGATCTGGCTGGGCGCGCTGCAGGTGATCTCGGCACGCTGCGCCGACACCGGGGCCATCGATGCGAAACGCTGATGCCGACCAGCGGCCGATCGAGGATCGAGCGCCTCGCCAGCCGCGGCCGGATGAGCCCGCACGGCGGCCGGCGGCTTGCCATGCCGCCGGCGACACGCACAATGACGTGATGGATACGGAGACATCACGGCCACAGGGCTGCACCAACTTCAAGCTGCACCAGCTGGGTCGCGTCGTCGCCCGCCACTACGACGAATATCTCGCCGCCGCCGGCATGCGCGGCACCCAGTATTCGCTGCTGTCGCAGATCGTGGTCAACGGCCCGCTGCGGGCGGGCGAACTCGCGCAGCGCATGCATCTGGACAACTCCACGCTCACCCGCACCCTGAACACGCTCGAACGCCAGGGCTGGATCACGCGCCACAGCGGCGCGGACGGGCGCAGCCGCCTGATCGCGGCCACCGCGGACGGCGCTGCCCGACGCCGCGAGGCGCAGCGCTGCTGGAAACGGGCCCAGCAGGCGCTCAACGCCCGTCTCGGCGAAGCCGAGGTGGTCCGGCTGCACGCCCTCCTCGATAGGCTGACCGACGCGCTCGATCAGCCGGCGGACGCGGAATCCGGCTGAGGCGCCCGCCGGCGCACCCACATCCGATTTATCACCAGCGCCGCGACGATGATCACCGCCCCGGCGGCCAGCCGCGCGAGATCGGCGTCGCGATTCCAGATCAGCAGATTCACCGCCAGACCGGCCGGAATCAGCGCGTTGTTCATGACCGCGAGCGTGCCCGCGTCCACCCGGACCGCGCCGCGGTTCCAGGCGTAGTAGCCCAGCCCCGACGACATCAGCCCGAGCCAGAGCAGCACGCCCCACTGCAGGCCGGTCGTCGGCAGCATGGTGCGATCGCCGATCAGCAGAAACAGCAGCGCGGCCAGCGGCCAGGCGCCGGCGAAGAACCAGCCGAACAGAGCGTGGAGCGGTACGTCCGCCGGCAGCCGCGGCGCCAGCCGGCGATACCCCACCTGCCCGGCGGCGAAACACAGGTTTGCGCCCTGGACGACCGCGAAGCCGGCCCAGTAGTCCGAGCCGAGCTCGGTGTAGCGAATCACCGCCGCCCCGGCCACCGCGACCAGGGCGGTGGCCAGATAGCCGGGGCTGAAACGCCGCGCGAGCAGATCCTCGATGAGGGTGATGTAAACCGGGGTGAAGATGGTGAACAGCAGCACCTCGGGCACACTGAGCAGCGTGAACGCGTGGTAGAAGAAGAAATACATCAGCCCCAGCTCGAGCGCGCCCACGGCCATCAGCCCCAACACCGGCCGCCGGCCGATGCCGCGGAAGCGCATCATCGGCGCGAACACCGCCAGCGCCAGCGTGATGCGCGTGAGCACGGCGAAGCTGCTATCGACCTGGCCGGACAGATAGACTCCGATCAGGCTGAAGGAAAACGCCCACAGCACCGTCACACCCACGAGTATCGCCATGCCGGGATCGGCCCCGTCGTCTGAAAACAGCGCGCCCATTATAGAGACGTGGCGACGTCTGGCCGGGCTGAAACGCCTGTGCTTCGAAGCGACCCCCGGACCCGGATCGGGCACCGGCTGGCGCGGCCACGGCGAGGCCCGCATCGAGGCCGTGAGCGAGGCCGACGGCATCCGCCTGCACGAGCACGGCAGCTTCGTGCCGGCCGGTCACGACCGCGCGGTGGCGTTTCGCAACGTCTACCACTGGCAGCGGTCCGGCGATCGGCTGTCGCTGGCGCACGAGCGTTTCGGCCGCGAGCGGCCGGTACCGCTGTTCGAACTGGCCCCGGCCGGCGACGGCGCGCTCGCATGCTGCCGCGCCCACCACTGCGGCGCGGACCGCTACCGGGCCCGGCTGGAGCTGGTGGACAACGGCTTCGACCTGATCTGGCACATCGCCGGCCCGAGCAAGGACGAGCACCTGCGCTATCGCTACCGCGGCTGAGCCGGCCGCGCGTTGACGCCTTTTGGCTCTTGGTACTTGTTCAAGCTTATCGGCAACATTTCACCGACCACCCCACCCTGGCCACTCCGGCCACCCCTCGTCGCCAGAGGCGCACCGACATGCAGGGTCTTGCGGGCGTCCAAGGCATTGGACAGGCGTTAACAACGTCGCTTCCATCAAGCGACGATGCGCGGGGCGATGGCCTACCGGAACACACCGGCGTTGCCGGCCCACGTCGACGCCGTGTTCCACGCCTTGCGGGTAGGCAACCGAGGCCTGTCAACCTCGCAGCAATCACGGCGCCGCTGCCGCGGCCGGTCTCAAGGTCGACGGTTTTCCCGTCCGAGCCGGGTTTACCGCAGCCAAACAGATCCGCCACACGGCTACCGAGGCAACAGTGGCCCACGTCGTGCTCGGGCTCCGAGCTTTTCGTGGGCGACACGATGTTCTTCGACCAGGCCCGGCTCGGTTGCGTCGAACGAAAGCTTGAAGCGAGTTGATGTGCGCGCCTCCCGACAGTCGCGTCCAATGCGGCATCATTTAAGTACGCAAGGCTGGACTGACGTAAGCATTACCCCAGACAGGCATGGAAGATCACATTGCGCTAGGACGCTGGATCGCGCGGAACGGGCTGCCAAGCCGACTCACAACATCAACCGTGGCTTGCAGCGGCGCCCGGCAGCCGGAATAGTACAACACGGTGCAGACCCTCACGGCAGAAATACAAGCCACCATGACCCAGCCTCACAGCCAAATCATCCGCCGGGTGCTCGATACCGGGCAGGCCGTCGCGCAGGAACAGGGCGAGCGACTGATACAGCAGTCGTGGCTGCGCTGTGCAGGCGACCACGGGTTGGCCCCCGGGCGCAATCCGGGCATTCCGGAGCTGGATGCGGCCCAATTGCGCGAGCGACGCGAACGAGTGGGCCATTATCTCGACGTCGCTCGGGCCGGCATGCACCAGCTGTATCCGCACATCGCGCCACTGGGCTACATCACCATGCTCGCCGATTCCCAGGGCGCAACTCTCGAATGCTTGGGCGACACCCGCGCCGATTCCCCATTCGCTACAGCCGGGCTTCGCACCGGCACGGTCTGGAACGAGGCCGCCGTCGGCACCAACGGCATCGGCACCTGTATTGCCGAACAACGCACGCTGACCTGTCACCGCGACGATCACTTTTACGCCGGCAACCTGGACCTGAGCTGCACCGCAGCGCCGCTGCGCGATCCACAAGGTCGCGTGGCCGCGGTGCTGGATATCTCGGCACTTTCCATGCCGGGTGCACGGGACAGCCAACACCTCGCGCGCCATCTGACCTCACTCTATGCACGCCTGATCGAAGACAGCTATTTCGGCCATCATTTTCGCGATCGCTGGCTGCTGCGCCTGAGCCGTTCGGCGGCTTTAGTCGACCATCACGCCGATCTGATGCTCGCGCTGGACGACGACGGGTGCGTCGTGGGTGCCAATACCGGCGCGCGCCGACTCTTCGATCCGCACGCCGAACGCGGCGTCGTGGGCCACGGCATCGGCGCCCTCTTTCGCGACGGCCGCGATCGCGTGCATGCATTACGCCAGGCCGAAAGCCTCGGCCGGCTGACGACCTGGCACGATGCCGATTTCCACGCTGCGCTGACACAGCCACGCCGTGCCCGCGCCGCCGCGACACGGGTACCGATCGCATCGCATCGCGCCGACGCGCTACACACCATGGCGGGCGACGATCCGAGGATGATGGCCCTGACCGATCAAGCGCGCCGGCTCGCGGCTAAACCCATCGACCTGCTGGTCCAGGGTGAAACCGGCTGTGGCAAGGAAGTGCTAGCCCGTGCCATACACGCCACCAGCCCGCGCGCCAACCAGCCGTTCGTCGCGATCAACTGTGCCGCGCTGCCGGAGTCGCTGATCGAAAGCGAGTTGTTCGGCTATGCCGCCGGCACATTCACCGGCGCGCGCCGCGACGGCATGACCGGTCGGTTCGTACAAGCCGACGGCGGCACGCTCTTTCTCGACGAAATCGGCGACATGCCGCTCGATCTTCAGACGCGGCTGCTGCGCGTGCTTGCCGAGCGCGAGGTTCTGCCGCTGGGAAGCGACACGCCGATCGCACTCGATGTCCGCGTGATCACTGCGACCCATCGCGATATCGAAGCGCGAATCGCTGCCGGCACGTTCCGCGCGGATCTCTATTATCGCCTGGCCGGGGGCACGCTGACCCTGCCGGCACTGCGCGAGAGAACCGATCTCGACTGGCTGATCGATCGTGTGATCGTCACCGAAGCCCGGGCGCTGGCCGCGCCCGCATCGATCACGGCCGAAGCCCGAGCCGTGCTGCACACCCACGACTGGCCGGGCAATATCCGCGAGCTGCGTAACGTGCTGCGCTTTGCGTTGGCACTGGCCGACGAACACGGCATCACCGCCAACGATCTGCCGAATAGCGCTCGGGATACTGCGGCCAACGCGCCGGGCACGGCAACATCCTCCGTTTCGCCCGGGCCGGCCGATGCCGAACCCGATTCATCGCATGCACCGCTGATCGCGCGACTCAGGCGCTGCCAGTGGAACGTCACCCAAGTCGCGCGTGAACTCGGCGTAGCGCGATCGACGATCTATCGGCGCATGGCGCGGCTCGATATCGTCGCCCCCAAATACCGCCACTGAACCGTAAGCGCGGCGCAAAAAAAGAGCCGCGTCACAGGACGCGGCTCAAATACGGGCCGGCGGAAGGGCTCAGTTGCTGGCCGGCTCGCCGCCGTAGTTCTCGTCGAGCAGGTCGTTGGCGCGCTTGATCACGTAAGCGTGTATCTTTTCGATTTCCTCGGGATCCAGGACGCCCGCATAAGACGGCATACCCTTGTTCAGACGCGCGCCCATGACGATGGCCGCAAACTGCTCGTGGGTCTCGGCCGAGAGCCGACGCAGATCCGGGGTGACATCGCCGCTGGCCGCATTCATGCCGTGACACTGGCTGCAGTTTGCGTTCATGAGATCCTTGCCGGCCTTGATATCCGCGGCGCTCGCCGTTTGTTCGGGCGGTTCCGGCTTGGCCAGTGGCGGGAAATCCGGCTCGGCGAGTGTCTCGTCGCCGCCGACCTTGAAGGTGAGCACCTGGGCATAGGGCCGCACGCCAGCGTTCTTGGACTGGCCACCGGCGAACGTCGAGAACGCGCCACCCCAGCCGACCATGAAGGTGACGTGCTGCTGGCCATCCGCCATGTAGGTCACCGGACCGGCCATGACGCCGCTGTTGGCCGGCGATTCCCAGAGCTTCTCGCCATCGGTTGCCCGATAGGCGACGACTCGCCCGTCGGCCGTACCCTGAAACACGAGATTACCCGCGGTCGATAGCGTGCCGCCATTGAAGATGGTCTTGTGGGGCACTTCCCACACTTTCTCCTGCTTGACCGGATCCCAGGCGAGCAGTCCGCCGGTCCAGCGATCCGCCCAGGCCTGCATCTCCTCGGCGTCGTCGGACATGGCCGCGGCCTCGGTGCCGAGCTGATAGAAGCCCTTCTGCGACGTCCATTCCGGATCGCTCACATCCTTGTAGGTGACTTCGAACTCGTGCTTGGGAATGTAGACCAGCCCGCTGTTCGGGTTGTAGGACATCGGATGCCAGTTATGGCCGCCCCAGAAACCCGGCTTGACCAGCACCGGTTCATCTTGCTCCCAATACTTGGCGTGATCGGTGAACACCGGCCGGCCGGTTTCGAGATCGATCTTCTCGGCCCAGTTGACGGGCACATAGTTCTCGGCCGAAATGATCTTGCCCGTCTCGCGATCAAGTACGTAGAAAAAGCCGTTCTTAGGCGCCTGCATGATCACATCACGCTGTTCACCGTTGATCTCCAGATCAGCCAGGATCATATGCTGGGTGGCAGTGAAGTCCCAGGCGTCACCCGGCGTGGTCTGGTAATGCCAGACATACTCGCCGTTGTCCGGGTTGATCGCGACGATTGACGACAGGAACAGGTTGTCGCCCTTGGCATCCGAGCGCGCCTTGTAGTTCCACATCGAGCCGTTGCCAACGCCGACATAGAGCAGGTTCAGATCCGGATCGTAGGCCATGGAATCCCAGGCGGTGCCGCCGCCGCCCTGTTCGATCCAGGCGTCGCCGTGCCAGGTCTTGGCCGCCATCTCGAGTGCTTCGTTTTCCTGCGGCTCGGCCGGATCACCCGGCACGGTGAAGAACCGCCATGCCTGGTCGCCTGTTTCGGTGTCGTAGGCGGTGATATAGCCGCGCACGCCGAATTCGGCGCCGCTGTTGCCGATGATCACCTTGTCCTTGACGATGCGCGGAGCGCCGGTGATGCCGTAGCTGCGATCGTGATCGATGATGGTATCGACCGACCAGGCCTCGTCGCCGGTCTCTGCGTCGATGGCGACCATGCGCCCGTCGAGCGTGCCGAGAAATACCTTGCCCTTCCACACGGCCACGCCGCGATTGATTACGCCGCAGCAGAAGTTGGCGGCCTGGGTGCGATCGACCTTGGGATCATGCTTCCAGAGCAATTCGCCCGACGCCGCGTCGAAGGCATAAACAATGCTGTAGGCCCCGGTGGTGTACATCACACCATCCACCACGATGGGGGTGGCCTCGACGCCGCGGTCGACGTCCAGCTTGTACTGCCAGGCCAGACCCAGTTCGCCGACGTTCTCCGCGTCGATGTCGTCGAGCGGGCTATAGCGCTGCTCGTCGTAGGTACGCCCGGTGCTCATCCAGTTACCGGGTTCGTCATCGGCGTTGATGATGCGCTGGCCGTCGACATCGGCCGGCGGCCGCTCCCCGCCGCCGGTTTCGGCGAACAGGGCCGGTTGCCAGAGAGCGGCCAGCGCCAGCGCGACGATGGCTCGCCGCCGCCAGGCGAAAGTTGCGGTGGATCTGTTTATTTTCATTGGGATGGTTCTCCTCGGTCCGATTAGCCGTGCTGCATGTAGACGACATGCGTCTCCATGAACTCGTAGAGGCCGTGCTTGCCGTCGGCGCCGCCGATGCCCGACTTGCGCCGGCCGGCATGAAAGCCCTGCATGGCCTCGAAGTTTTCGCGGTTGATATAGGTCTCGCCGTACTGCAGGGCGTGCACGGCCTGCATCGCAGCGTTGATGTTCGTGGTGTAGATCGACGACGTCAGGCCGTAGTCGGAGTCGTTGGCGAGCGCGATCGCCTCATCCAACGAATCCACGGTCTGCATGGGCAGCACCGGGCCGAAGATCTCGTCACGCATGATCGACATGTCGGCGCGGCAGTCGGTGAGCAGCGTCGGCAGGTAGTGATAGCCCTGGCCCAGATCGGACGCGCTACCACCGGTAACCACGGTTGCGCCGTCGGCCTTGGCCTGCTCGACCATGGACACGACCTTGTCCAGCCCGGCCTTGTTGATGAGCGGGCCCATGTCGAGCTCATTCTCGGCCGATGGATCGCCATAGCGTGTGGCCTTCAGATGAGCGGCGATCTTCTCGGCCAACGGCTCGGCGACGCTTTTCTCCACGTAGATTCGCTCGGCGCAGTTGCAGACCTGGCCGGTGTTGATCGTGCGCGAATCGCAGATGGCTTTCGCCGCCAGATCGAGATCGGCGTCGGCCAGCACGATCGCCGGCGCCTTGCCGCCCAGTTCCAGATTCACCCGGGTGAGGTTTTTCGCGGCCGTGGCCATGATGCGGGAGCCCGTGGCCACGCTGCCGGTGAAAGTGATCAGCCCCACGTCGGGATGCGAACACATGGAATCGCCCGTGCTCGCGCCGCGGCCGCCCACGAGATTGAACACGCCGGCCGGCAGACCGGTTTCGGCGACGAGCCGGGCGAACGCGTAGGCGTTGAGCGGCGTTTCCTCGCTGGGTTTGATGACCACCGTGTTGCCGGTCACCAGCGCCGGCGCCATCTTGCGCGCGATCAGAAAGAACGGGAAGTTCCACGGCAGGATCCCGGCAACCACCCCGACCGGCTTGCGCAGAAGGAAGATGCTCTCGCCGGCACGGTCACTTTCGATCACCTCGCCCTCGATACGCCGCGCCCATTCGGCCATGTAGTCGATGTAGTCGGCGGTGAAGTTCACCTCCACTTCGGCAAGCGCGCGAACCTTGCCCTGCTCGCGCACTATGAGGTCGGCGAACTCGGCCACGCGTTCGCGCAACCTGGCGCTGATCTGGCGCAGGTAACCCGCGCGTTCGATGGCCGGAAGCTTTTCCCAGGCGGGCTGGGCCGCGCGCGCCGCGGCGACAGCGCGATTGACCGTCGCCACGTCGCTGTCCGGGATATGACCGAGGGTCGTCTGGGTCGCCGGGTTCTCGACGGCAATCGTCTCGCCGCCGGCGGCCGCGAACGCGCCGCCGATGTAGTTCTGACAGATATCGGAATCGTTCACGTCGTGCGCTCCTGTTTGCTGCAATCCAAAACATGAGACGAGCGAGGAAGAGCGCGACATGGCTTACCAGCAGCCATCGCAGATGCAGCGAAACCGGTGGGGCTGAAGGAATCTCCTCGTACGCCTTGTTATTCGTGGCAACTCACGATGGCCGCCTTGTATTCAGCAGAGACAGGAGCAAGGCACATGCCAGCTTGCGGATTACATCAAGAGACACGAAACCGGCACAATAAAATCAAATATCTTAATGAATTTATTGATATTTATTAAGCGGAACGAATCGCTGCCCGAACGCCGTGCAGCGCGACAGCTGTTGCATCGCGACGCCCGGCCGCAACAACTGTCCCACTTGGCGCAACAGTCGTTGCGTCTAGCTCGGGGCAATCGCCTCGAATACGAGGGCAATCGCCTCGGCGCCCGGATCGGTCACGCCGGTCAGGGCGTCGGCGCGCACCTGGGCGGCACGCCCGGCATGGGCCACGGTCATCCTCGCGGTGGCATCGGCGCCGGCGCGCGCGGCCGCCGCGGCGGCGGTCAGATCGCCGTTGTCGGCGAGAGCCTCGATGGCCGGCATCAGCGCATCCAGCAAGGTGCGATCGCCCGGCGCGGCACCGCCGTAGTGGCGCATGCGCTCGACCCCGACAGCCAGCGCCGCGGTCCAGTCACGGCCCTCGTTCAGGCCGGCGCCGGTCGCCGTCGCCAGGATCGACAGCAGCACGCCGGCGGAGCCGCCCATGTCGCGGGCGAGGATATCGCCGATGCCTTCGGCGAGACCGGCGTCGTCACCGCTGGCCAGTGCGCCCGCGTCCAGCGCGGCCGCGACCGCCCGGGCGCCGGCGGCGAACGTCGCGCCGGTGTCGCCGTCGCCGGTCTTCGCATCCAGGGCATCCAGCTCGTCGCGAGCGTCGATCAGGGCATCGACCACGGCGCGGATCGCATCTTCACGTGCCGCATCGCGACGCCCGGTCCGTGCCGGTTCCCGCGTGTCGAGTTCGGGCTCGAAGGTCTCGACCGCATGCGGGATATGCATGCCGGGCCAGCCGATGGCCGCGACCGGCGAGGCCAGCGCCTCGATGAAGTCGTCGTGGGCGGGCAGCAGCGTGACCGAGAAACCGTGCATGTTCAGCGACGTCATCACCGGTGCGGGGGTGATCAGGCGGGCCACGCGCGCCGCCGGCAGTCGGCTCAGCAGCGTGTCGAGCAGCACGCCCATCTCCTGAGTGGAGCAGCTGCCCAGGTTGTTGAGCAGCACCACCGTCGGTACGTCCGCACCGAAACGGGCGTCGGCGGCCGCGAGCAGCGGCTCGAGCGCGAGCGCCATGGCCTCGGCCGCATTCCTCGGCGCGACCGCGGAGACGCCCGGTTCGTTGTGGATGCCCAGACCGAGCTCCGGCGCGCGCGGATCGATGGCATGCCCGGGCAGCGTGGCGCTGGACAGGGCGAGGCCGATCGAACACAGGCCGTCGCAGACGCGCTGGGCGGTGTCGGCCACGGTGTCCAGATCGGCCCCGTCGGCAGCCACGTGCCCCGCGATCTTGTGCACGAGCACGGTGCCGGCGAGCCCCCGCGGCTGGTCGGTGCCGGCCAGCGCGATATCGTCCGCCACGATAACCGAGCGCACCCGATAGCCCTCGCGGCGGGCACGCTCGGCGGCCAGGCCGAAATTGAGCCGGTCGCCGGTGTAGTTCTTGATGACCAGCAGGCAGCCCGCGGGCCCGCAGGTCGCGCGGATGCCGGCGAGCACCGCCGCCACGCTCGGCGAGGTGAACAGATCGCCGGCGATGGCCGCGGCGAGCATGCCGCGACCGACGAAGCCCGCATGCGCGGGCTCGTGGCCCGCGCCGCCGCCGGAGAGCACGGCCACGTGATCGCGCGACCAGTCGCGATCGACGATCACGCGCACGCCCGAGGCGCGCGCGCTGCGCGCGGTCGGCGCCAGCCGGCTCCAGCCGTCGAGGACCTCGTCGACGACATCTTCGGCCCGGTTGTAGAAGAAATCCATGCGCTGCTCCTGTCGTTCCGGCCCTATCGGCCGCCGCCCCAAAGGGCGTCAGATTAGCAGCGCCGGCCCGGCCCGCGGCCACCGCGCGCGGATACGCCAAGAAACTTTCATGACAGCGCGCGGTGGCGTCTTGAAAACCGGTGGTGGACAACCAATTCTTAGCGTACGCGCGTACCGGTGTGCGCTCGCGCGTTCCCTATTCTCCGGCCGGAGCAGCGCCATGGCGGCGAAGCGTGATGATCGCATCCATCTCGAGGCAGCCCCGGTACGGGTTCGCGTGTCCGCGGGCGAGGTGCTGCTGGCCGATTCGCGCGATGCGATCACGCTGCACGAACGCGGCTATCCGACGCGGTGGTACCTGCCGCACGCGGATATCGCCCCGGACCGGCTCAATCCCTCGGCCACACGCACGCACTGTCCCCACAAGGGCGAGGCGCAGTACTACCATCTGCAGCTGCCCGGCGGCGAGACGCTCGAGGACGCCGCCTGGGTCTACAGGCAGCCGATCGAGGCCGTCGCGGCCATCGCCGGTCGGGTGGCCTTCGATCATCCACAGCTGAGGCTGCACGTCGAAAGCGCATGACGCCCCGGGGGCAGGGTCTCGCGCCTGCCGCCGATACCGTAACCACAATCCAGCGCCGCCCCGGACGGGCGACGCCCTCTTCGCCGCTCTTCGAGTTCCGCCATGACGAAACTGGCCACGTCCCTGATCGCCCTGATATCCAGCATCGTGCTGCTGGTCGCCGGCAACGCCTTCCTGATGACGCTGCTCGGCCTGCGACTGAGCATGGAGAACTTCTCCACCAGTCTGATCGGCTGGATCATGGTCTGCTATTCGATCGGCTTCGTCGGCGGCACGGTCTTCGCCGAACGCGTGGTCGAGCGTGTGGGCCATATCCGCGCCTTCGCGGTGTTCGCGACCACGCTGGCGGTCAGCATCCAGATCTATCCGCTGGCGGTGAACGCCCCCCTCTGGGCCGCGCTGCGCGGGCTGGCGGGCTTCGCCATGGCCGGGCTGATGATCGTCATGGAAAGCTGGTTCTCCAGCCGCGCGACCAACGAGAACCGGGCGCGCCTGTTCGCGGTGTATCAGGTCGTGTTCTTCCTCTCGACCGCCTCGGGACAGCTGCTGATCAACATCGGCTCGCCGGATTCGACCCTGCCGTACACGCTGGCCGCGATCCTGGTCACGCTCGCCGTGATCCCGCTGTCGCTGACGCGCATGCACGCACCGGCGACCGAGGACGCCGAGCGCATCTCGCTGAAGCGGCTCTACAAGATATCGCCCGTGGGCGTGAGCGGCTCCCTGATCGGCGGCCTGCTCACCAGCGCCTTCTACGCCATGGCGCCGGTCTACGCCGACCGCGTCGGCCTGAGCACCGACCGCGTGTCGCTGTTCATGGCCAGCGCCATCATCGGCGCAATGGTCGCGGCCTGGCCGGTCGGGCGGATGTGCGATCGCTTCAATCGCCGGCGGGTGTTGTTCGGTGTGCTGGCCGTGGCCGCCGGCGCGAGCATCGCCATTCCGGCCATGGGCACGGTGCATCCGTACGCCCTCATCGGCATGGTCGGCCTCTACATGGGGCTGGCGGCGGCGCTCTACCCGGTGGCGGTGGCGATCACCAACGATCAGATGCCCACGCATCAGATCACGGCCGCGAGCACGACGCTGCTGCTGGCCTACGGCATCGGCAGCTGCATCGGCCCAGTGGTGGCCGCCTCGGTCATGGACCGGGCGGGCCCGAACGGCCTGTTCTTCACCAACACCGGCTTCCTGCTGTTGCTGGCGGTGTACCTGCTGTATCGCCTGCAGAAGCGCGCCGACGTGCCGGAGGCCGAGCGCGTGGACTATGTGACCACCTCGCCGCACGGCGGTCATCATCTCTACGAGCTCGACCCGCGCAACGAGGATTTCCACCGCGGCGAGACCGCCGGCCAGGCGGGGCTGCGCATCGGCAAGATCATGCTCGGCGCGGCCGGGCGCGCGCACTCTGCGGTCAAGCGCTAGCGCGCACGCCAGGGGCCGCGACACCGGTTACGCCGGGGCCAAGCGAACCGCGGCGCGGCCGGCGCACGGCGGCGGCGCGCGAACGGACCGGCCGGCCTTCTCGACGCCAACCAGGACGCTACCAAGACACCCGGCGACGCCGGCGCCCGTATAATCGGAGCGCCGCCGGCGTCGTCGGTGGTTCGTCGTTTCCAGCCGAAGAACGCCCATGGCCATCACGATTGCCCTGATCGCGCTGACCTGCGCGCTGTCCATGACCGGGTTCCAGAACCGGACCCAGCTCGAACGCCTGCTGTTCTGGCCGCCCGCGGTCAACCGCGGCGAGGCCTGGCGGCTGCTGACCCACGGCTTCGTGCACGCGGACGCCCCGCACCTGCTGTTCAACATGATCACGCTGTTCTTCTTCGGCCGCGCGATCGAGGGGTTTTTCACCCGCTACATCGGCATGGCGGGCTACGCGCTGTTCTATCTCGCCGCGATCGTGGTCGCCATCCTGCCGAGCTACCTGGCCCACCGACACGATTCGCGATACCGCAGCCTGGGCGCTTCGGGGGCGGTCTCGGCGGTGCTGTTCGTCTATATCCTGATCGCGCCGTGGTCGACCATCTATGTCTTCTTCTTTCCGCTGCCGGCAATCGTGTTCGCGGGCCTCTACACGGCCTACGGCCTGTATGCCGGCCGCTTCGGCCACGACCACATCAACCACAGCGCGCATCTGTGGGGAGCGGCCTTCGGCGTCGTATTCGCGCTCTGCCTCGAGCCCCGGCTCGCCGGGCTGTTCGTCGAGCGGCTGACGGCGCCGCTGTCCGGCGGCTGAGCCGACATGAAGCTGCTCCTCGGCCTGCTGATCCTGTCGTTCGTCGGCTGGCTCGCCGTGCGTCTGGTCATCATCCGCCTGCGGCGTCTGCGCGGCGAGCCGGTGCCCGAACAGAAGGGACCGCGCACGATCACGCTGGTCTGCATCGCCCTGGTGACGATCTATGCCGTGCTGATCCTCTGGCGGCTGAGCACCGAGGGCATGGCGGCACTCCGATGAACGCCCCGCCCGGCCGCCAATGACGACGACAGCGCGGAAGCGGCTGCTGCTGGTCGGCGGCGGCCACGCCCACGTCGAAGTGCTGCGGGCATTCGGCCAACGGCCGCTGCCGGGCCTCGAGATCGTCCTGGTCGAGCCGCAGGCGCGCATGATCTACTCCGGCATGCTGCCCGGCTGGATCGCCGGCCACTACCGCCGCACCGAGATCGAGATCGACCTGATCGGACTGGCCCGCTACGCCGGCGCCCGATGGATACGCGCCGCCGCCGCCGGCCTCGACGCGGACGCCGCGCGGCTGACGCTGGACGGGGGCCGCACGCTGGCCTACGACCGGCTCTCGCTGAACAGCGGCGCGCCGCCCCGGCCGCCGGCGGCGGCGCCGCACGCCATCGCGGTCAAGCCGACCGGGCCGCTGCTCGCGGCCGTCGACGCACTGGCGCACGAAACCCGCGCCGCGCCGGTGG
This sequence comes from Salinisphaera orenii subsp. orenii MK-B5, assembly GCF_003788635.1. Classification (GTDB taxonomy): domain Bacteria; phylum Pseudomonadota; class Gammaproteobacteria; order Nevskiales; family Salinisphaeraceae; genus Salinisphaera; species Salinisphaera orenii. The sequence goes on along the minus strand of NZ_AYKH01000034.1, from coordinate 72,400 downwards.
CGATCGTGGGCGGCGGCGCCGGCGGCGTGGAACTGGCGCTGGCGCTCGCCCACCGCTGCCGGAACCGACCGGCACCGCCGAGATTGGCGCTGTTCACCCGTTCGCCGGCCCTGCTGACCGACCACCCGCAGCCGGTCCGGCGTTATCTGATCCGAGCCCTGGCGGCCGCGGGGGTGGCGGTGCACACCGGGCAAACGGTCGTCGACACGCCGCCCGGCGCGCTCGTCACCGCCGACGGCCGCCGCATCGCCGCCGAGCGCGTGATCTGGGCGGCCGGCGCCGAGGCGCCGGCGTGGCTGGCCGGCAGCGGCCTGCGCCGCGACGACGACGGCTTCGTACAGGTCGCGGCGACGCTGCGATCGAGCTCGCACGAAACGGTCTTTGCCGGCGGCGACCTCGCCAGCACGCCGGCCGGGGCACCGCGCGCCGGCGTCACCGCCGTACGCCAAGGGCGCGTGCTCGCGGCCAATCTGCGCCGCAGTGTTCAAGGCCGCCGACTGCGGCGCTTCGACCCGCCACGCCACGCGCTGGCCCTGATCAGCACCGGCGACCGGCGCGCGGTGGCCTCGCGCGGGCTGCCGATCGCGCCCGCGGGCTACTGGCTGTGGCGCATCAAGGACCGCATCGATCGGCGCTTCGTGGCCCGCTACAACGGGCTCGTCGAATCACGCGGCGGGCCGGAATGAAAGCGCGCGTTCACGCCAGCCCTTGAGACATTACGCAACAACGCTATACTGTGCGGCGCGCGCCGCGACGCTCCCTTCGTCTAGCGGTCCAGGACGCCGCCCTCTCAAGGCGGAAACACGAGTTCGATTCTCGTAGGGAGCGCCACTCGCGCGGCGGTATGCGCGCTTCTGCCGCTCTCGGCAAGCACCCGGTTTGCCGAACTGCCCCGCCCCTGGTTGGCGGTACCCGTACCCATCTTCCGCGCACTCCGCGATGCGGGAAAGCGCAGCGCACCGGCCGACGTCTGTCGTCCATCGATCGCTCTACGGCGCCGGTCGCGCGCGCGAAGCGCGCTACAATCCGGGCCTCTCGGCATCCGGATCCCGGGGCTGCCTCTCGTCGTATTGCTGCTGACACTTGCGTGCTCAAGAGCCGTTCGACGACGCCGACCCCACGGCACCGCTGCACCGATACAAAGGCGCAAGGCGGCCAGACTGGCAGACGCCGAACCGGAACCGGCCGACTTCGAGGCGCCGTGCCCATCGCCACAGCGCGCTCGCCGACGCGGACAACCCGCGCACCGGCCCTTGCCGTCGCCGCCGGCCACGACCCGCGCTGCCGCCGCGGCGGCCGACTCCGTGGTTCACCCAAGACAGCTCACGTGACCGCACGCCTACAATGGCCGCGACACGATCGCCAAGGAGTGCCGATGAAACCTTTCGAAACCCGGCCGGGCGCGCATCCGAGCCCAACGCACGCCCGCGTTTACGGCATCTACGAAAAACTCTACACGCTCAATGATTTCTGCGCCGCGCTGATGTTTCTGGTCGGCTCGATCCTGTTCTTCTACAAGAGTCTGGAGACCGCCGCGATCTGGTGCTTCGTGATCGGCTCGGTGAACTTCATGCTGCGACCGACGATCAAGGTGCTGCGCGAATTCCATCTCGCCAGCCTGCCGATGCCCGGGGACGACCCCCGCGCCGAGCGCGGCTGAACCTCAGCGCACCAGGGCCTGGCCGATGCGGCGCAGCACCGACAATTCGTCGATGAGCAGCCGCAGCTGCATCGCCAGCAGGCGTCGCGTGCCGTCGTCGTCCGCCGGCCAGGCCGCGAGACGGGCCCGCAGTGCCGCCTCGTGGTCGCTGTCGACCGGCATCGGCTCGCCGCGAATGAGCGCATGGCCGGCCTCCTCCAGGCTATCGGCGACATAGGTCACCGCCTCGGCGAGCCGGGCGTTGTCGTCACGCGCGTCCAGAGCCGCCCGGTGGGCGCCCAGCGTGGACAGGTGACCGATCAGCGTCTGCGCGCAGGCGAGCACGGCGAGCGCTTCGCGGCTGTCGCCGCGCGAGCCGCGCGGATCGCGTAGGGCCGACGCCACATGGGTGCTCACCGCGGCGTCGGCGTTGTGGGCGTCGCGGCGGGCGATACGGTAGTCGAGATCGTCGCGCTTGCCGCTGCCGTACTGCGCGAAGATCGCGCGCAGGTAGCGGCCGTAGGCGGCCAGGGCCTCGGCCAGACGCTGGTGCAGTTCGCGCTCGCGCCAGTCCGGCAGCACGAGCAGCATCGCCGCGGCGGCGATCGCCCCGCCGATGACCGTATCCAGCAGGCGCGGCAAGATCAGGTCGAAGCCGTTGCCGACCTGGTTGAAGGCCAGCAGCACGAACACGCTGATCGCACCCGCGGCGACGAAATACCGTCGGAAACGCGCGGCGAAGAAGGCCACGCCGGCACCGATCATCAGCAATAGCTGGAATTCCGGTGCCGGGAACAGACGCAGCAGCGCCCAGCCCACGACCAGACCGAGCGCGGTCCCGCCCACGCGCTGGACGAAGCGCTGGCGGGTGGCGCCGTAGTCCGGCTGGCAGACCAGCATGGTGGTCAGCAAGATCCAGTAGCCCTGATCCGGATGCACCAGCTCCAGCACGACGTAGCCGGCGAGCATGGCCAGTGCGAGCCGCAGCCCGTGCCGAAAGCGCGACGACGCCGGGGTGAGCTGGACCGTGACCCGCCGCCAGGACTCGGCGGGGGTGCGCGGCAGCGGGTTCTGCAGCACGCGGTCGGGCCAGTCCTCGGCGGCGTCGTGGGCCGCGCCGACGCGTTCGGCCAGCCGCGCCATGTTGCCCGCCAGCTCGTCGACGGCGTAGCGCAGATCCTCCCCGGCCGGCGACGGCGCGGCGTGCTGGTGTTCGATGGCGGCCTCGAAATCCGCGCGCGCCTGCTCCACCCCGCCGGTATCGGTGAACGGCTCACCGACGCGCAGGACTTCGGCCCGGCTGCGACAGGCGCGCCCCATCTGCCGGATCAGACGCTGACAGCGGAACAGCAGATCGCTGTGGAAGTACACGCGTGCCAGCGCCTGGTAGGGATAATGCGCGGAGCTGGCGCGCTCGTGGATATCCTGAGCGGCCAGATACAGCCGCAGGTTGGCATCCATGGCCGAGCGCGAGCATCGCCCCTCCAGCCGATCGATGAGCGCCAGCCGGGTGTCGTTGAGCGCGGCCACGACCCGGGCATTGGCCTGCGCCAGGCGCATGCGCTTGCCGGGGATGTCCGGATCGCGCACCGGCTCGAACAGCTCGGCCTTGCAGTCCAGATAGGCGTCGAGCGCGTCGTACAGTCGCGCCAGCGCATGGCGCACCGGGCGGTGCACGAACACCGCGTTCCAGGCCAGCGCCAGCACCCCGTACCAGCCGGCCCCGGCCACCAGCAGCAGCGGCTCGCGCCAGAACGGCGCCCCGGGCTGGCTGTGCTGGTCCACGCCGATCATGGTGTAGACGGACAGCAGCAGCGTGGCGTTGGCGATGGTCGCGTAGCGGCCGCTGATCGCTCCCATCATCACCAGCACGAAGCAGCCCGCGAACAGCGCCGGCGCGAACGCCCAGGGGTGGCCGAACAGGGCTTCGACGGTGAGCGCCGCCAGAGAGAAGCACAGCAGGGTCACGGCCAGCGCCCGGGCCCGGTGACGCCAGTGGTCGTCGGTCTCCGCGATGGCGCTGGCGATCACGCCCAGCAGCAGGGGAATCAGCTCGTGCGGGTCGTCCCGCAGCCCCGTGAACACCACCACGCCGGCCAGCGCGATGAGCACGCGCAGGCTGTCGGCCAGGCGGTCGAATGCGGCCAGGTGCTGCAGACGAGTCAGGCGCACGTGCGTGAAATCGCGTAACGTGGTGGTCGAATCATGCCGCCGATTCTACGGATGTGGAACGGTCCCGGCCGGCACGCGTCAGCCGGGACCGTGCTCGAGCACCACAAACCCCCTCTGACCGCCGGACGGCGCGGCGGGGTATGGCCCGCGCACCGTCGCCTCGGGGCGAGCGCCACGGGCATGATCGAGGCGCTGGCCATTCCGCATGCCGCAACGCGCGCTCTGGGGCGCGACGGCCGGCCGGACGCGCTCGAACCGCTGCCGGCGGCCGACCACGGCTGGCGATCGCCCACGATCCGCCGTCGCGGCACGCCAGGCAAGCCGGCACGGCAGATATCGCCAGGCGTCGTGCTCGCCTCCTGCGATCCAACTCATCCGCGACCTGGATCAGGCCGGGCGCCGGCACGCCACATTCCCAAGGCCGACGGCGTCGCACCGGCGCGCCTGTCGGCCACGGACAGCGGACACGGCCGCCCCGCCACCGCGACCGTCGTCCGGCACGCCCGTGTGGCCTTCCGCCGATTCGTGTGCGAATCGTGCCGTTCGAGCGGCGGGGCGACGTCGCTCACGGCTTCGCACTCGCGGTAGGGGTGGCGCCGGTCTCGCGGCATAGGCGGTTGCGCACACACTGGCGACCCTAGCAGTCCCCGATATCGATCCGGGCGCCCGGGGCGCTGCGGTCGCCGATACGGCCGAAGCGGACGCCGACTGTACCGCACGCGGCCTCTTCGCCGGCTTGCCGTCACCCGCCTCGATGCGCGTCGAGGCGACGGGCCGCGCACGACGCCGACGGGCGGGCTCGGTTACCCTGTCGCGCCGCCGCTCCTGCACGGCCGCCCATCGGAGAGACGCCCGGACATGCAGATCGTGCTGTTCAATCTGGCCGCGCTGGCCGGCGCCTGCGCGCAGGGGCTGACCGGCTTCGGCTCGGGTACCGTCACCGCCACCGTGCTGGTGATGCTGTTTCCGTTTCGCGAGGTCATTCCAGTGGTGGCGATGGTTGTGATGGTGCCCAACCTCATCCTCGCCTGGCTGACCCGGCACGAGATGGACTGGCGCCGCGGGCCGGTCGCGGCGCTGGGGCTGTCCGTCGGCGTTGTCATCGGCGCCCAGCTGCTGGCGTTCCTGCCTGCGGAACTGCTGCGACGCGGGCTGGGCAGCGTGATTCTGGTCTACGTGGCGCTGATGCTCTGGCGCACGCCGACACCGAGCACGGCGCCGCCGGCCTCAAGCGCGGAGCGCGCCGCGCTCGGCGGCTGCAGCCTGGTCTCGGGGGTGATCGTCGGCGCGGTGGGCGTCTCGCCGATTCCGCTGCTGATCTACGTCAGCCTGCGCTATCCGAAGGCGCTGGCCCGCTCGGTGCTCACGATGGGTTTCTTCTTCGGCACCGTGGTGCAGAACCTCGTGTATGCGCAGCTGGGGCTGCTCAGCGGTGAGCTCGCCCTGATGGCGCTGGCCACCGTGCCCGGCATCACGCTCGGCATACTCGTCGGCAACCGGCTGCACTACCGCGTGAATCAGAAGACCTTCGCCCGCGCACTCGCGCTCATCCTGCTGCTGCCGGCGCTCCGGCTGATCCTGGCGTAGGGATGGCTGCGTCCGGCTCGGGCACGCCCACGGGTCACGACGTGATCCACGTCGCCGCGGCGGACCACGTCGACGCGCTGATAGACGAGATATCGCAGCGCGGCGAGCGAGTGGTGGCGGTCGCCGACGATCTGGTCTTCGTCGCCGGCGCCGCGCGGCCGGCCGCCTGGGCCCGGAACAGCTGGCTGGCGCCCCGGACGATCACCATCGACTCCATCGGCGACGGTGCACGGGCGCTGCGGGCACTCCAGCGCAACTGGACGCTGCATCGCGTGGCGCATCATCGCCGGGCGCAGCTGATCGCCGACCGGCTACCGCCGATCCGTTTTCGCGCCCTGACCTTCCCGGCCGATCCGCCGACCGCGCCGCTCGGCGGCTGGACGCTGTGGGACCGGCACACGCTCATCGCCTCGCCGGTCACGACCAGCGCCTTCGCCGACGGAACGCCGGCCTTCGTCGAGGATCGCGACAACCCGCCCAACCGCGCCTATCTCAAGCTCTGGGAGGCGTTGACGCTGGCCCGCCGACGGCCGGGCCCGGGCGATCGCTGTCTCGATCTGGGGGCAGCGCCCGGCGGCTGGACCTGGGTGCTCGCCGCACTCGGCGCCACGGTGATCTCGGTCGACCGGGCCGAGCTGGCGCCGGCGCTGGCCGACCGGCCGGAGGTCGCGCATCGCGCGGGCGACGCCTTCGCGGTGCGCGCGGCCGATGTGGGCGCCGTGGACTGGATCTGTTCCGACCTGATCGCCTATCCCGAGCGGCTGCTCGAACTGGCGCGCTACTGGTGTGCGGCCTGCCCTCGCGCCGCGGTCATCATCACGGTCAAGTGTCAGGGGCCGGTCGACGCTGCCCTCTGCGCGCGTTTTCTGGCGATTCCGGGCGCTCGACTGCTGCATCTGGCGCACAACAAGCACGAGCTCACTTTCTTCCGTCTGCCCGAGGGCGGCCCCCCGGAAGCCGCCTGCGCTGTCGACACTACGGATTGAACCGGAGCGCATCGGGACCCGATCTCTGGCACGGTCGCGTGAAAACAGGCATCTTGTGGCCTGCGACGGCCTCGACGCGTCGGAAACAAGCCGCTGCAGAAACATTTCCCCGGCTCGAACTGTCCAGCTGAAAGGTTCGGATCGTGTATCGTGAATCCGTCGCGCGATAAAGCCTGTACACACGACCATTGCACACAAGCGGCCCCCCAGCGGCCGCGACTGCGAATCCGTCGAGGCGGTTCGCACATGCCCCAACGACAACGAGTTCTTCATGCGCAAACTCGCCCTGACCCTGGTGACGACCCTCGCCCTGTTCGCACAGGCCGGCTGCGCCTCGGACACGCCCGAGGCGGTGCCTGACGCCGGCGGCGGCAAAGCCGACGGCTACCAGCCGCTCGAGCCCGAGGACAATCAGGACGAGATCGATCGTGAGATCGTCGAGCAGCTCCAGGAGAATCACTACAACAAGGTCACGCTCGACGACGACTTCTCCGAGAAGTTCTTCAACGCCTACATCGACGAGCTCGACGGCACCCGCGGCGTGTTTCTCGAATCCGACATCGAGCGCCTGCGCGACAAGTACGAACACGCGCTGGACGACGAACTCAAGGAGGGCGAGACGCGCGCGGCCTTCGACATCTACAACACCTACCAGAAGCGCCGCATCCAGATCGACCAGTGGGCGCTGGCCCGCATCAAGCAGGGCATCGACTCCTTCAACATCACGGATGACGAGAGCTTCGACGTCGACCGCGAGGAGGCGCCGTGGCCTGAGGATGCGGCCGCGCGCCGGGCACTGTGGACCCAGCAGATCGAGAATCAGATCATCAATCTCAAGCTTGACGATCTGGACGACGCCGAGATCCAGAAACGGCTGACCCAGCGCTATTCCAACGAACTCAAGCAGCTGCGCCAGGCCGAGCCGGTGGACGCGTTTTCGGCCTATATGGACGCCTACACCCACAGCTACGATCCGCACACCGATTACTTTTCGCCCCGGCGCTCCGAGGACTTCAACATCGACATGAACCTGCAGCTGCAGGGCATCGGTGCGGAGCTGCGCTCGAAGAACGGCTACGCCGAGCTCGTGCGGCTCATTCCCGGCGGCCCGGCGGCCAAGTCCGGCAAGCTCAAGCCCACCGATCGCATCACCGCCGTCGCCCAGGGCGAGGACGGCGAATTCGTGGACGTGGTCGGCATGCGTCTGGACGAGACCGTGCAGCTCATCCGCGGCGAGAAGGGTTCCACCGTGCGTCTGCAGGTCTCGCCCGCCGACAACAGCCAGACCAAGACGGTCACGCTCGAACGCGACAAGATCGAGCTCAAGGATCAGGCCGCCCGCAAGCAGATCATCGAACTCGAACGCGACGGCGAGACCGTCAAGGTCGGTCTGATCGCCCTGCCCTCGTTCTACAACGGCACCGCCGAGGACGTGAAGAAGCTGCTCCGCGAACTCAAGCAGGCGGACGTGGCCGGTGTCGTGCTCGATCTGCGCAACAACGGCGGCGGCGCGCTGGGCGAGGCCATGAAGCTCACCGGCCTGTTCATGAAGTCCGCCCCGGCGGTCCAGATCCGGGACGCCGAGGGCGAGACCCAGGTGCTGGGCGATCGCAATTCCGGCCCGTTCTATGACGGCCCGCTCGCGGTCATGGTCAATCGGCTGAGCGCCTCGGCCTCCGAGATCGTGGCCGGCGCGCTGCAGGACTACGGGCGCGCCCTGGTGCTCGGCACCCGGACCTTCGGCAAGGGGACGGTGCAGACCCTGCTGCCGCTGTCCGAGGGCCAGATCAAGCTGACCCAGGCCAAGTTCTATCGCGTGACCGGCGAGAGCACCCAGGATCGCGGCGTGACCCCGGACATCTCCTTCCCCGCCACGGTCGACCCGGAGAAGATCGGCGAATCGGCCCTGCCGAACGCGCTGCCCTGGGATCGCATCGAGCCGACCGTCTACCCCAAGTCGAATCAGCTCAAGGGCATGATCGACACGCTCGAGCGCCAGCACGAGGCGCGCGTCGCCGATGCAGCCGACTACCAGTATCGGGTCAATCGGATCGAACTCGCCCGCGAGCAGAGTCAGCGCACCGAAGTATCGCTCAACCTGGCCGAGCGCCGCGCCGAACAGGAGGCCATCAAGCAGCGCAGCCTGGAACTGGCCAACGCCCAGCGCGAAGCCAAGGGCAAGCCCCCCTTCGAGAACTACGAAGCGTTCGAGGAAAGCGAAGAGGGCGAGTCCCCGCAGGAACAGGAGCTGCGTGCGCAGAACGCCGGCAGCGAGGACGAGATCGACGCCTATCAGATCGAAAGCGCCCAGATTCTGCTCGACATGGTGGAGAACTTCGCCGCCGAGGCGGAAGATCAGGACGCGGCCTGAACGGCGGCCCGCGTCTCCGCATTCGGGACCGCGGCGACGCCTCGCATAACAGCGCGTTATGCGAGGCGCGCACAATCCCTATTGGACAGAAGCGGTCGTGCACCTGATAGTACGAGTGGTTATGCATCGAGCGTGATCGACACAGGCGTCGATCGCGACGCTCGATGACACCCGATATCAATAAACCGCTCTGCGAGAAGGAGGCACAATCATGCTCAGGAAGATCATCAACGCCCTGACCGGCAAAAGCGACGACGACACCGCCGCACGACCGCCACAGGCCGACAGTTCGACGTCGAAGGGGCCGGCATCGGGCGGCACGGTGAACGGCAAACCGGCGATCCATCCATCCATCGACAACGGCATCAAACCCGGCAGCGAGAACTTCGCCGGCGGCACGCTCAGCTGCCACTGCAGCAGCAATCCGGTGAAGGTCAAGGTCGGAGCGCAGACCGCCCATAATCACGCCTGCGGCTGCAGCAAGTGCTGGAAGCCGGACGGCGCCCGCTTCGCCCTGATCGCGGTCGTCTCCCGTGACGCGGTAAGCGTAGTCGAGAACGAAGACAAGCTCGAAGTGGTCGACTCGAGCGCGGCCATCCAGCGTCACGCCTGCAAGGAATGCGGCGTGCACATGTTCGGCCGTATCGAGGATCGGCATCATCCCTTCCACGGTCTGGATTTCGTCCACACCGAGCTGTCCTCGGAGTCCGGCTGGTCGGAGCCGAAGTTCGCTGCCTTCGTCTCTTCCATCATCGAGACCGGCGAGAATCCGGACAACATGGGCGCGGTACGCGATCGCCTGCGTGAGCTCGGTCTGCAGCCCTATGACGTGCTGGCCCCCGAGCTCATGGACGCGATCTCGACGCACAAGGCCAAGGAAACCGGCGCGCTGCCGGCCTGAGGCAGGGGCGAACCCGACTCGAAGCCATCCGCCGGCGGCGATCGCCGTCGGCGGGCCGGCCCGGCGCTCGATCGCCGCCGGCCACTTGCCGCCCGGAACCGACACGCCGCCGCCCGCTCCGAGATCCAAACCGAAGCCAGATCGTGAGCATTCGCCAACTGCCGCATGCCTCGCCTGCGGTCATCCTGATCGACTGGCACGCCACGCTCGTGGACACCCACGACGCCATGTATCACGCCGTCGACGACGTGTTGCCGCGGCTGGACGAACTCGGCCTGCTGGACGAACTGCTCTCGCCCGATCAGTCCAAGACCATCGAAGACGCGAAGCTCGTCAAGTACGTCCGCGACAACCGTGCGCTGCACCCGCGCATCGTCGCCGAGCGCAGGATCTCGCGCACGGACATCTTCGAGGTGCTGTTCGGCGACAATCCTGACGCCAAGCAGCGCGCGCACGGCGCCTTCGACGAGGCCTACCGCAAATTCGTCGGCGAGGTGACCCCGCTCGAGCCCGATATCCGGGCCCACCTCGAGCACCTGCGTTCGCTCGGCCTCGTCCTGGGCGTGATCTCCAACCGCAACCGCGAGTTCATGAACCACGAGCTCGCCATTGTCGACGGCACCGGCTGGGCCGATCTGTTCGACACCCTGACCTGCGGCAACGACGTGGACCACCGCAAACCGCATCCCGACCTGCTGCTGTGCGCGCTGCGCAACGTCGGCCGCGACGCCGACGAGCACACCTGGTACGTCGGCGACTCCACCACCGACGTCATCGCGGCCAAGCGTGCGGGCGTGACCGCGGTGTTCTACAACGGCGCGGGCTGGGATCAGGCATGGCTCGACCGGATCTTCCCCGGCACCACCCGACACCCGGACCGCCCCGACGCCGTGGTCGACAGCATCGGCGACCTGGTCGAACTGGCGCGTCATCTGCTCGCCCAGGAGCTCCGGATCTCACGCTCGCGCGACCAGCCCGAGCGCTGAGCATGACCTGCACCAGCAGAACGCACCGCAGCGGTGCATCACGCGCGATCAAGGCGCAACAGCCAACCGCGACGAAACCGGCTCCGAGCGTGAAGCCATCCCTTAAGTCGCTGAAATAAAAGTAACGACGCAAGTTGGCAGGAATCCTGCTTTGTATCGGGTGACGACATAGATCGGGTATCGGCAGCTTCAGCTGCCACACAATCAGATATGCAATGGAACGCTAGGGTTCCGGCTGCCGAGAGATCGGCAGCGACTGGTCCGAGAGCGGTCGACCTCGCCGGCTGACACGGTCTGCGGGGTTACACGGCGGGACAAAAGCCCGGGAGGTCACCAGGCAGCGCTGCTACCGGTACCCCCGTGTTTTTCCGCCGCAAACCGGAGGCTTTCCATGCCCGCCCGTTACCGCATCGCCACTCTCCTCGCCATCGTGACGATGGTCTTTTCCGCTTTCGCCCCGGTCCACGCGGCCGAGGGCAGCCGCGACAGCTTCCGCGTGTGCTGGTCCATCTACGCCGGCTGGATGCCGTGGGCCTATGCCGACAAGGCGGGCATCGTCGACAAGTGGGCCGACAAGTACGACATCGATATCGAGGTGGTCCAGATCAACGACTACATCGAGTCGGTCAACCAGTACACCTCCGGCAACATGGACGGCTGCGCCATGACCAACATGGATGCGCTGACCATCCCCGCGGCTTCGGGCGTGGATTCGACCGCACTGCTGATCAACGACTATTCCGACGGCAACGACGGCATCGTGCTCAAGGGCAGCGACGATCTCACCGATATCGAGGGCCGGCGCGTCAATCTCGTGCAGTTCAGCGTCTCCCACTACTTCCTCGCCCGGGCGCTGGACTCCGTCGGCCTGACCGAGCGCGACATCGAAACGGTCAACACCTCGGATGCCGACATCGTCGGCGTGTTCGCCAACGACGACGTCAACGCCGTCGCGGCCTGGAACCCGCAGCTGATGTCGATCGACGAGATGCCCGACAGCCACGTCGTCTACACATCCAAGCAGATCCCGCGCGAGATCCTGGACATGATGGTGGTCAACACCGAGACGCTGAAGAACAACCCGGACTTCGGCAGGGCGCTGGCCGGCGCCTGGTACGAGGTGATGGACCATATCGCCAAGAACGACGAAGAAGCGCTCGAGATCATGGCCGAAGCCGCCGGCACCGACGTCGCGGGCTATCGCGAACAGCTCGACGCGACCCACCTCTATACCGATCCGGCCGAGGCCGCCGAGCTGATGAACGACGACGAGCTGCTCGAGACCATGCAGCGCGTCGCCGAATTCAGCTTCAAGCACGGCCTGCTCGGCCAGGGCGCGCCGTCGCCGGACGTCATCGGCATCGAGACGCCGGCGGGCACCTACGGCAGCGACTCCAACGTCAAGCTGCGGTTCGAGCCGCGCTATACGGAAGAAGTCGCCGAAAACCGGTAACGGTCGACCCCGCGGCGGGCCAACGCCCGCCGCGCTCTTATTTCGACCGCCGGAGACGCTGTCATGAAGCGACTGATCAATCTCAAGCCGCGCCGGGCCGCGCGGGTGGCGCTGGCGCTGCTGCCGTTTCTGCTGATCGCCTTCGTCTACCTGGGCGTCTCGAACGCCCGCCACGCCGAGAATCCGAACGACCGACTGCTGCCACTACCGGCGCAGATGGCCGAAACCTTCGCCGGGATGGCCACCGAAGCCAACGTCCGGACCGGCTCCATCCCGCTGTGGGCTGACACCGCGGCCAGCCTGCAGCGACTGGGTATCGGCGTCGGCATCAGCGCGGTCGCCGCCCTCGTCTTCGGGTTGTTAAGCGGCGGCCTGCCGCTGTTCCGGGCACCGTTCTCGCCGCTGATCACGGTGGTCTCGCTGATCCCGCCGCTGGCGATCCTGCCGATCCTGTTCATCGCCTTCGGGACCGGGGAAATGGCCAAGGTGGTGCTGATCGTCGTCGGCATCACCCCGTTTCTGATTCGCGACCTCACCGGCGAGGCCCTGCGCCTGCCCAACGAGCAGCGGATCAAGGCCCAGACACTGGGCGCCAGCTCCTGGCAGGTGATGCTACGGGTGCTGCTGCCCCAGCTCACCCCGCGCCTGATCTCGACCACGCGGCTGGCGCTGGGCAGCGCCTGGCTGTTCCTGATCGCGGCCGAGGCGATCGCGGCCCAGGAGGGCCTCGGCTACCGCATATTTCTGGTCCGCCGCTATCTGGCGATGGACGTGATCCTGCCCTATGTGGCCTGGATCACCCTGCTCGCCTTTGTCATCGATCAGGCGCTGTTGTGGATCTCGCGGTGGTCGTTCCCCTGGTATCACGTTGACGAAAAGGCCGCGTCATGAGTCTCGTGCAAGCAAAGGGACTGGAGAAGCACTACGGGCGCGACGTCGTGCTCGAACGGCTGAACTTCAGCGTCGAGCCCGGCGAGTTCGTCACCATCGTCGGCGCGTCCGGCTGCGGCAAGACGACGTTCCTGAAGATGATGCTGGGCACGGAGTCGATCACCCGCGGCCAGCTGCTTGTCGAAGACAAACCGATCCCCGGCGAGCCCGGGCCGGACCGCGGCGTGGTGTTCCAGAAGTACTCGGTGCTGCCGCATCTGACGGTGCTGGGCAATACGCTCATCGCCGAGGAACTGTCGCGCTCGAAGCTGTTGGGCAAGCTGTTCGGCAGCCGTCGGCGTCAGGCCCGCGAGGCCGCGCTGGAACGCCTGACCGAAGTGGGCCTGGAAAACGCCCTCGACAAGTATCCGCACGAGCTGTCCGGCGGCATGCAGCAGCGCCTGGCGATCGCCCAGGCGCTGATGATGCGCCCGCGCATCCTGCTGCTCGACGAACCCTTCGGCGCGCTCGATCCCGGCATCCGCCAGGACATGCATGAGCTGGTCACCCGCCTCTGGCGCGAGCAGCAGCTCACCATCTTCATGATCACCCACGACATCGACGAAGCCTTCGCGCTGGGGACGCGGGTCTGGGTGTTCGACAAGTGGCGGGACGACCCGCACGCCCCCGAGGCGTACGGCGCCACCATCACCTACGACCTGGACGTGGAACGCAACCGCGAGGACGCGCCTTCCCAGGCCAAGCAAATCGAGGAGGACATGCACTCATGAGCGAACCCGCCTACACCACCCATCTGCCCGGCGGCCAACACTGGTCGCTGCGCCTGCGCCGCGGCACCACCATGCGGCTTACCGCGCACGAGCCCGACACCAACGTCGGCCTGCTCATGTACAACCCGGAAAACCTGCTGGAGCGGCTCAACCTGCCGGACACGCTCAAGTGCCAGCACACCTTCAAGCTCACCCGTGGCAACTGCCTGTATTCCGATATGGGCCGCATATTCGCCTCGATTATCGAAGACGATCTCGGCTGGCACGACAGCGTCGGCGGCAACCTGCACGCTCGCCACATGATCGACAAGGGCTGGCAGCCGGTCAGCTTCCAGGCCGCGCTCAATGACCGCACCCAGACCGGCCACGACAGCTTCCTCATCGAACTGGCGAAGTACGGCCTGGGCGCGCGCGATCTGGCGGCCAATCTCAATCTGTTCAGCAAGGTGGTCGCCGACGACGACGGCAACCTGAGCTATGTCGCCGGCCACTGCCAGGCCGGCGCGAGCGTAACCCTGCGCTTCGAGATGGACACGCTCGTGGCCCTGCATACCTGCCCGCACCCGCTCGATCCAGCCGCCGAATACCCCAGGCGCGGTGTGGATATCGCCCTCGGCGAAGCCGCCCCCGTGGCCGCAGACGATGTCTGCCTGAACCACTGCGAAGAAAACGCCCGTGGCTTCGAGAACAACCGCCTGTACTACCTCGGCGCGGCCTGAAGCCGACGATACGACAAGGAGCACTCATGACCATCGCAAGCCAGCAACGCGAGGAAAACGCGGTCTTTCGCCAGTTGATCGATGCCGGCGACCATTACATCGGCACGGTCAAGGCCGGCCAGACGATTCGTATCGTCGACGTCGAGGGCAACGAGGCCGCCGATACCCTGTTCTTCAACGCCGCCGATCCATCCGAGCGCTACAGCGCCATGGATACCGTGCGCGAACAGGGCAAGGTCTACCTGACCACCGGCAGCGAGCTGCGCTCGAACCTGACCAACGTGATGCTCACGATCAGCGCCGATACCTGCGGGCGCCACGACACCCTCGGCGGCGCCTGCGCCAGCGAGTCCAACACCGTGCGCTACGACCTGGAGAAGCGGCATATGCATTCCTGCCGCGACAACTGGATGCTGGCGATCGCCAACCACCCCGAGTACGGCATCACCAAGCGCGACATCGCCCACAACATCAACTTCTTCATGAACGTGCCGGTCACCGCCAACGGCGAGCTGTACTTCGACGACGGCATCTCCGGGCCCGGCAAGTACGTGGAGATGGTGGCCGCGATGGATGTGGTCGTGCTGATCTCCAATTGCCCGCAGCTCAACAATCCCTGCAGCGGCTTCAACCCGACGCCGCTGGAAGTGCTGATCTGGGACTGAGCGCCCGCTATTGACCGCGCGCGGGGACGACCCCGCGGCGCTGCGAACCCCGGCGGGACGACCCGCATCGACCTTTGGATCGTCATCCATGTTCGACACCGTGCTGATCGCCAATCGCGGCGCCATCGCCACCCGTATCCAGCGCACCCTGCGCGCCCGTGACATCGCAAGCGTCGCCGTCTATGCCGAGGCCGACCGCGACGCGCCGTTCGTGACCACCGCCGATGCCGCCTACTCACTCGGCGAGGGCGGCGCGGCGGACACCTATCTGGCGATCGACAAGCTGATCGCCATCGCGCGCGAATCGGGCGCCCAGGCCATCCATCCCGGCTACGGCTTTCTATCGGAGAACGAGCAGTTCATCGCCGCCTGCGAACAGGCCGGCCTGGTGTTTCTCGGGCCGACGGCCGACCAGATCCGGGACTTCGGCCTCAAGCACGAGGCGCGTGCGATCGCCGAGGACGCCGGGGTGCCGCTGGTACCCGGCTCGGCGCTGCTCCACGACGTTGATGCCGCCACCGCCGAAGCTGCCCGTATCGGCTATCCGGTGATGCTCAAATCCACCGCGGGCGGCGGCGGGATCGGCATGCAGGTCTGCGAGACCGAGGCGGAGCTCGCGCACGCCTTCGATTCCGTACGCGGACTGGGCGAGCGCAACTTCGGCGATGCCGGCGTGTTCGTCGAGGCCTATATCGCCACCGCCCGGCATCTAGAAGTCCAGATCTTCGGCGACGGCGCGGGCACAGTCGTCGCCCTCGGCGAGCGCGACTGCTCGACCCAGCGCCGCAATCAGAAGGTCATCGAGGAATGCCCGGCACCGGCGTTGCCGGAGGCCGTACGCGCCGAACTGCACGCAACCGCCGTCGCCCTCGGCGAAGCGGTGAATTATCGCAGCGCGGGCACGGTGGAGTTCATCTTTGATGCCGTACGCGAGCGCTTCTTCTTTCTGGAAGTAAACACGCGCCTGCAGGTCGAACACGGCGTGACCGAGGCCGTCTGGGGCGTGGATATCGTCGACTGGATGCTGCGCCTGGGCGCCGGTGAGGCCATGGATCTGTCCGCCCTGCGCGCCGAGCTCGCCCCGAGCGGCCATGCCGTACAGGCGCGTCTTTACGCCGAGGACCCGCACCAGGATTTCCGCCCCTCTGCCGGCCTGCTCACCGAGGTGACGTTCCCGACCGGCGACGGCCTGCGCATCGATCATTCGATCGAGGCCGGGCTGGAGATATCGCCGCTGTTCGATCCGATGCTGGCGAAGGTCATCGTCCACGCCGACGATCGCGCGCAGGCCGTCGAGCGCCTGGCCGCCACGCTCGAGGCCTCGCGGGTCTACGGCATCGAGACCAACCGTACCTGGCTGTCGCAAGTGCTGCGCGACGCCCGTTTCGAACGCGCGGATTTCCATACCCGCTGGCTGGCCGACCTGGAATGGGCGCCGCCGACCATCGAAGTGCTGGCCCCCGGCACGATGACCACGATCCAGGACGTGCCCGGGCGTACCGGCCACTGGGACGTGGGCGTGCCGCCGTCGGGGCCGTTCGACGACTGGTCGTTCCGGCTCGGCAACCGGCTGCTCGACAACGCCGACGACGCCGCCGGACTCGAACTAACGCTGACCGGGCCGACGCTGCGCTTCAACCGCGCCACCCAGATCGTGCTCGCCGGCGCGCCGATTGCCGCCACGCTCGACGACGAGCCCGTCGAGCTCTGGCGCGTGCTCGACGTGCCCGCGGGGACGAAGCTCAAGCTCGGCAAGATCACGGGCGGCGCGCGCTGCTACCTGCTGGTCGCCGGCGGCATCGACAGCCCGCCCTATCTCGGCTCGCGTGCGACCTTCACGCTCGGCCAGTTCGGCGGCCACGTCGGCCGCGCCCTGCGCAGCGGCGATGTCCTGCCGCTGGCCGCCCGCAATGCGATCACGCCCCGCGCCCTGCCCGCGGATGTCGTACCCGTGTTCGGCACGCCCACCGAGACCGGGCGCCACTGGGAGATCGCCGTTCTCTACGGCCCGCACGGCGCGCCCGACTTCTTCACCGAAGACGATATCGACACGTTCTTCGACCACGACTGGGACGTGCATTTTCATTCCAACCGCACCGGCGTGCGCCTGATCGGCCCCCGCCCCGAATGGGCCCGCGAGGACGGCGGCGAGGCCGGGCTGCACCCGTCCAATATCCACGACAACGCATACGCCTTCGGCACCATCGATTTCACCGGCGACATGCCGGTCATCCTGGGCCCGGACGGACCGTCGCTGGGCGGTTTCGTCTGCCCCGCGACCACCGTGCGCGCCGAGCGCTGGAAGCTCGGCCAGCTCGCCGCCGGCGACAGCGTGCGCTTCGTACCGGTATCGCTGAACACCGCGCGTGCGCTCGAGGCCGATCGGCAGGCCCGCCTGGATACGCTCGCCGCCACCCGCGCGCCGAGCCTCGTCGCCGAGCGTAGCCACCCGGTGCTGCGCGAGGTGCCGGCGGCCGAGGCCGGCGAGCGCATCGTTTACCGCCGTGCGGGCGACGACTTCCTGCTGATCGAGTTCGGCGAGATGGCGCTCGAGATCGCGCTGCGTTTTCGTGCCCATGCCTGGATGCTGTGGCTGCGCGAGCACCCGCTGACCGGCATGGCCGAACTCACCCCCGGCATCCGCTCGCTGCAGATCCACTACGACCCGAACACGCTCGCGCTGGCCGATCTGCTGGCACATCTCGAACACGCCGAACGGGCGCTGCGCGACGTCGAACAGCTCGAGGTCGAATCGCGCGTGGTGCACCTGCCGCTGTCCTGGGACGATCCGGCCTGCCACGAGGCGATCCGTATCTACCAGCGCACCGTGCGCCCGGACGCGCCCTGGTGTCCGAGCAATCTGGATTTCATCCGCCGTATCAACGCGCTCGACAACGAAGACCAGATCCGCGACATCGTCTTCGATGCCCGCTATCTGGTCATGGGCCTGGGCGATGTCTATCTCGGCGCGCCGGTAGCCACACCGCTCGACCCGCGCCAGCGTTTGGTCACCACCAAGTACAACCCCGCGCGCACCTGGACCGCCGAGAACTCGGTCGGCATCGGCGGCGCCTACCTGTGCGTCTACGGCATGGAAGGCCCGGGCGGCTACCAGTTCGTCGGCCGCACGCTGCAGATGTGGAACCGCTATCGCGAGACGCGCCATTTCGAGAATCCCTGGCTGCTGCGGTTCTTTGACCAGCTGCGCTTCTACGAAGTCAGCCACGACGAACTCACCGAGATCCGGCGCGAATTCCTGCACGGGCGCTTCGACCTGCAAACCGAGACGGTCACCTTCTCGCTGGCCGAACACGAAGCCTGGCTCGATGCCCATCAGGAATCCATCGAGACGTTTCGCGAACGCCGCGAGGCCGCCTTCCAGGAGGAGATGGCGCGCTGGCGGGCTGACGGCCAGTTCACCTTCGAGGACCATATTCCCGAGCCGGCCGAATCCGAGGCCCTGGCCGCGGGCGAGACCGGTATCGACAGCCCGGTCTCCGGCAGCCTGTGGAAGCTGCAGGTCGCCGAAGGCGAGGCCGTCGAGGACGGCCAGCTGGTCGCCCTGGTCGAGTCCATGAAGATGGAAGTCGAGGTCCGCGCCGTTCAGGCCGGGCGCGTCGCTCGCCTGCCGATCGCCGAAGGCGCCGCGGTGGCCGCCGGCCAGCCGGTGGTCGTGCTCGAAGACGAATGATCACGTCCCGCATCCCGCCCGAATCCGTTCAGCCCAACCGCTCATCAAAGCTCAGGAGGCCGACATGACCTCACGCCAGCCCACCGATTTCCAGTCTATCCCGGCCATCGATATCGGCCCGCTGTTCGCGGCCGACGAGACCGCGCGCCGGGCCGTGGCCGAGGAACTCGCCACCGCCGCACGCGATGTCGGCTTTTTCTACGTGGTCAATCACGGCATCAGCGAAGCGCGCCAGAACGCGCTGTTCGAACAGACCCAGCGCTTCTTCGATCTGCCCTACGACGACAAGATGCGCTACTACATCGGTAAGTCCGACAACCACCGCGGCTACGTACCCGCCGGCGAGGAAGCTCCTGACCCGACCAAGGCCGATGCCAAGGAAGCCTTCGATCTATCCTTCGAGCTACCCGCCGACCATCCGGAAGTTGTGGCCGGCACGCCCATGCTGGGGGCCAACGTCTGGCCCGATCTCGACGGCTTCGCCGACGACGTCTATGCCTATTACCAGGATGTCTTCGATGTCGGGCGCGCGCTGATGCGCGGTTTCGAGCACGCCCTGGGCCTCGAATACGACGCGCTGCTGGGCCACGTCACCGAGCCGCCGAGTCAGCTGCGCCTGATCCACTATCCGTTCGACCCGAACGCGACCGACGCCCAAGGCATTGGTGCGCACACCGACTACGAATGCTTCACCCTGCTGCGCCCGACCGCGCCCGGCCTGGAAGTGATGAACGGCGCCGGCGAATGGGTCGACGTGCCCTACCGCGACGACGCGCTGGTGGTGAACATCGGCGACATGCTCGAGATCTGGACCAACGGCGCGTTCGTGGCCACCTCGCATCGGGTACGCAAGGTCGCCGAAGAGCGCTACAGCTTCCCGCTGTTCTTCGCCGCCGACTATCACACCGAGGTCGCGCCCCTGCCGGAGCTGATCGCCGAAGGCGACACCCCGCGCTACGAACCGCTCGCGGCGGGCGATCATCTGTGGGCACAGACCATCCAGACCTTCAACTATCTCAAGAAACGTCTGGCCGCCGGTGAGATCGCCCTACCCGACGGCGCGCGCGGCGCGGGTAGTCTGGGCCAGCACGCGCGCCACAAGGACGAGGCCGGATAGTGCGGCGGGTCACGAATACGCGGCCGGCTTTCTGCGTTGTCCTGTGCCGTGCGACGTTGCCGCACACGAGAATCTGCCGGCGTGCGCGCTCTGGACCGACTGCGCGAAGCCGGCGCCTGCGGCCAAGTCGCACCACGATCCGAAGGGCAGGCGCGCAGCGACGTTCCCGCGGGTCGCGGCCGCCGGCCGGATCGGCACATCCAGCCGGCGAGCGGCCGCCGACATGAGCCATGTCCCGACGCGCTACCACGGCCTGTGGCGGCGCACGCTCTACGCCGAACCCGCCGAGGGCGAACCCGGTTTCGTCGACCGCGACACACAGGTATTCTGGCTGCAGGCCGGCGACTGGCACGCCGACCTGCGCGTGCCCGCCGACCGGCCCGACTTCACCGGCGTCGCCACGCTCGCCGACTGCGACCGGGATCAGCTCGCCTGGATCGCCCGCCAGACCGCCTTCGCGGGCCTCACCCGCGTGGAAGGCCGTTTCTGTACCTGGCACCGGCTCGTCGACCTCGCGCCCACGCTCGACAAGGACATCGGCGAGATGCGCTTCGTCGATGAGAACACGCTCGAGGAATGCCACCCCCGCGGGCTCTATCGCGAGCTGTGGCAACGTGTGACCCTGGCTCATACGGCCGCGCCGCGGGCGCATTTCGACGAGACCGGGCTGCCGCGCTGGCTACAGTACGGCGATCATGCCATGGCCATCACGCCCCGCGTCGCACTGGATAGCGCGCACGAACTGCTCGCCGGCGCCGAGACCTTGTCGAAGACATCGCTCCACGCTCGGGCGGCCGTGGAGGTCAGCCTCGCGTATCGCACGCCGGCCGGTTGGCACGTGCGGCTGTCGACCTGGCCGTGGCGCGAAGGCCAATCCACTCGCGACCCGTCGCGGGCATCACCCGGCGTCTGAACGATACCCACGTAATCGCACCGTCGCGACCGGTCACAGTTACACCCGGCAGTATCCGTTCGAGCGCCGGGCCCGTTCGGATACGATCATGAAATATCTCGTCTTTCTTGGCAGCGCTCGCGACAGCACGCTGCCGAAACCGGCGCGCCTTGGTCTGCGCGTGGCCCGCGCCTGCGGCCGCCATATCGAGGCCCGCGGCGACGGCCACGAGATCGAACGGATCGATCCGCTGGATTTCGATTTCAGCCCCGCTTCAAGCCGCATTTCGCCTACGGCCGACGTGACGTGCCCGCCTCCTTCCAGTCCCTGACCGAACGCATCGACGCAGCGGATAGCTACGTGTTGGTGAGCGCGGGATACAACCACCGCATGAGTCCGGCGCTGGCCCAACCGCTCAATCACGTCGGCAGCTCGCTGTTTCCTACAAGCCGAGCGCGATCGTCACCTACTCGGCCGGCCAGTGGGGCGGGACCCGCGCGGCGATGGCCATGCAACGTTTCTATCGGAACACGGCTGCCTGCCGGTCTCAGCAATGATCCCGATTCCGGCGGCGCCTGAGGTCCGGGACGAGCAAGGCGCGCCGCAGCGCCACGCGAACGCCGAGAACTGGCGCGACTACATGGGGCGCACCTTCGCACAGCCGTCGTGGTGGGCCGGAGCCGCGGCCCGCCATCGTGACGCGGTCGATCCACAATCGCGCATCAAGCCGTTCGGACGACCTCCGTCGCAGCGCAACGCGCCCGGCGAGCACTGAGCGCATCCCTACGGCTGGGCCGGCTCACCGTGCCGGTGCCGAAGACTATTGCCCCACCCACTCGGCGATCACCTCCGGATGCTCGTCGATGAAGGTCTGGGCCGCCGCCTCGTAGGACGTCTCTTCCGCATCCACCAGCGCCGCGTTGATCTGGTCGAGGCTGTAGTGCATTCGCCGGATCAGCGCGTGCACCTCGGGCGCGCTCTCGGCCAGCGGCTTGCTGGCGATGGCGTCCACGTGCTCGCGCCCGCCGAGGACGCCGTCGGGATCCTCGAGATAGCGCAGGTCGAAGCGTTCCTATTTCCAGTGCGGGCTCCAAGCGGTGACGACGATCCATTCCTCGTCGTCGATCGCGCGCTTGAGTGCGGCCGTCATCGCCGCGCTGCTGGCGGTGATCAGGCGGTAGTCGTCCAGGCCATAGTCGTCGATGACCTCTTCCGAGACCTGCATGAGGCCGGCACCGGCCGAAATGCCCTGAATGGTGCCGCCGAGTCTTTCCCGTACGTCGGCCTTGCCCATGTCGGCGATCGTGCCCAGTTCGTCTTCGGGCACGTAGGCCGGCACCGCCCAGCCCAGGCGCGCGCCGTCGAACAGCTCGCCGAGGTTGTCGACCTCGTCGCCGACGCGCTCCATGTAGGCCGCATGCGTGCGCGGCAGCCACGCCACGAGAAACAGCGAGCGCTCGTCCTTGGCGACGCCGAGGAACGCCGGGCCGACCGCCACGTTCTTGAACTCCACCGGAATGCCGTACTCCGACTCGATCACCTTCTTGGCCACGTGGCTCATCACCTGGCCTTCGGCATACTCGTCGACATAGATACGGATCGGCTCCGAGTCATCGGCCAACGCCGGGCCGAACGCCACACCCGCCACCGCGTACACCACGGCGGCGATACAGACACAGGCTCTCTTCATGGCGTCGGCCATTGCCGGAATTTCGAAACGGATGGGTCGAGTCTTCGGGATATGGCGGCGACGCGCAAGGCGTGAACACCGCACGGGGAGCGCGCATAAGGCGCTCGCCGACGTGCTTCGAGCCGGCAGCGCGCGCGGCGACGGCAAGGCCGACGTTGAGGCCGGTCGTTTCGGCAACGGTTTCCGGTCGGCCACCACGCCGAGCCTGAGGGCATGCACGATCGACCGCTACGCCCGGGTACGGCGCGAAACCGGCATTCGCCTACGATGACAACGGCGCATGAGAACCTACGCGCAGGCGCGATGTCTGGCGCCGCGCCTCGGCCACGACAGCGAGACCACATCGTGCCGCCCGTCCCGACGCCGCGCGCGGTTCTACGGCAGAATGCAGCCATGCCGACTCCGCTTCCGCGACCGCGCAACGAGAACCGACGGCCCGCCCGCGTTCCGTTCGCCGCCCCGCGAGCGCCGCACCCGTGACGGCCGTCCGGCGCGGGTTTTTCGGCCTGTTGGCGATCGCGGCGCTCGCTCTCTCCGGCCCGGTCGCGATGCTGGCCGACGAGGACGTCACGCTGGGCGGCGCCTGGTACGACACCGACCGCTCGTCAGCAGGCCTGGCACCCGCTCCCGCGCACACGCCCGAAGCCGTGGTCCAAGTCTATGCCGCCCGCACCTTCAGCTGGCGCGGTCTGTTCGCCGTGCACACCTGGGTCGCGACCAAGCCGGCGGGCGCCACCACCTACACCGCGCACCACGTGACCGCATGGAGCCATCCCGCGTTGTCGTCGCGGGAAGGCGCCCCGGATCGGCGCTGGGCGGGCGCGCTGCCGCGCCTGCTGCTCGATCTGCGCGGCGGCGTAGCCGAACGCGCGATCGACCATATCAACAAGGCCATGCCCGAATACCCGTTCAGCGAGTACCGGATCTGGCCCGGCCCGAACAGCAACACCTTCACCGCCTGGCTCGTGCGCAAGGTGCCCGAACTCAACGTCGAACTGCCCGCCACCGCCATCGGCAAGGACTATCTCGACGACACCCTGATCGCCCCCGCACCGAGCGCCAGCGGCTACCAGCTCTCGCTTCACGGTGCGCTCGGCGTGCTGGCCGCCTGGGACGAAGGCATCGAAATCAACCTGTTCGGTCTCGTCTGGGGCATCGATCCGGCCGATCTCGCGATCAAGTGGCCGGGCGTCGGCCGGCTCGGCTTCGATACGCCATGGCCGACGCAACGTGGATTGAATAGCGTAGGCACGCCATGAATGCCATCAACCCGAACAAGCTGGCGCATAGCAAATGGACCGCCGTCCGGCCGGAGCATAAGGAAAAGCACTTCATCGTCACCGGACTGCAGCGCGACGAGCAAGACAACGTCGTCACAGTGGTACTGCAAGCCGTGTTGACCGGCCGAGAGTTCACGCTGGCCTGGCGTGAGCTCAAGGATCAGACGGTCTGGCGAATGGGATGGAAATAGCATGGTGCGCAGGCATCGCTTCCATGACACGAGTGCGATTACGCCCTTCCGACGTGCGAATGCTGCGGCTGTCGTCTCGCACAAAGCTGCACCCGCCGAGCCGATCGTCGCGTTGCCGCTCAGAGGGAGCGCGGTTTTTTTACACAGCCATCGCCCCTCGCGCCGACCGAAGCCTCGAGCTTCTCGGGATGGCAGCCCGAATCCGCTGCACTGGGCTTACGCATGACCGGCGGCAAAATCGCATTGGTGTGCACGAACAGCATCGAGCGTAGACCGTCGATATGCAGGCGCTCGTAGGGCCGCAGCCATGGCACCGGCGGAGTGCCGTCGAGCATGGTTCCAGCCGCTCGATCGCGGTCTTGACGCCGGCGAGCTGTCGGTCGCGCAGAGCGCCCGAGTGGCGACTTTTCCAAGGTTAGTCGCTAAGACACGGCGCGCTGGGGTGCGGCGGCCCGTTCGGCGATTCGCTCGACCAGATGTTCGGCATCCGCGCCGACCGCCGCGAAACGACCCGATCCCCAGGTGTTGAGCCAGGGCAGGCCGAGGAAATAGGCGCCGTCGACGCCGGTTACGCCACGCCGGTGTACGGGTTCGCCGGCGCCGTCGAACAGGGGCAGTTCGACCCAGCGGAAATCGCTGGCGAAGCCGGTGGCCCAGATCACGCTGGTGATACCGGCAGCGACGAGGTCGAGCTGCGCCGGCTCGCTCGGCGGCTGCCAGACGGGCACGAACGGCTCGGCGGGCGGCGCGTCGATGCCCTGGGCCGCGATATAGGCATCGATACTGTCGCGTATCTTGCAGTAGGTGGCATCCGCCGCGTCGAGATTGGCGGCGAGGTTGGGCTCGAAAGCGAGCGTGCCGTCGGCCTCGACGGTGGCGACACGGCCGTAGAGCTGCATTCCTTCGAGCGCAAAACGGCGCAGGTCGATCTCGCGGCCGCCGTCGCGCCCGGTCATGTAATGGTTGGCCTTGTGGCGCAGTTTCCCGGCCGGCTCGGGGTGTTCGTCGACGGTGACGTCGTAGGTGCCCATGCGTTCGAGCCAGTCCACCGAATCGCGTCCGCGGTAGGCACGCGGCGCCCGCGGCGCGCTGCCCACGGACAGGTGCACGCGGCGCCCGGCCAGATGCAGATCCTCCGCGATCTGGCAGCCGGACTGGCCGGTGCCGACGACCAGCACGCCGCCCGCGGGCAGTGATTGCGGATTGCGATAGTCCACGGAATGCCACTGCTGCACGGCCGCCGGCAGGCGCTCGGCGAGGCGCGGCACGCGCGGTACGTGGTAGCCGTTGACGGCGAGCACGACCTGGTCGGCGGTGGCCGTGCCGTCGGTCGTTTCGACGATGAAACCCGGCTCGGCGTCTTCGCCCTCGTCCTCGCACTGGCCCACGCGGGTCACGGTCACGCCCTCGCGCAGCGGCGGATCGACGAAATCCCGATAGCGCTCCAGATAGGCCACGATCTCGTCGCGCGGCATGAAGCCGTGCGGATCGTCGCCGTCGTAGGGGAACCCCGGCAGCCGACACTGCCAGTTGGGCGTCACGAGACAGAACGTATCCCAGCGCAGGTGGCGCCAGGCATGGCCGACGCGGTTCTTCTCGATGACGACATGCTCGATGCCATGGCGCTGCAGCCAGTAGCTGGCCGACAACCCGGCCTGGCCGCCGCCGATGACGACGACCGGCCAGTGGCGCTCGATCGCGGGACCGCGACGTTGTGGCGCGCTCATCGTTCGAAGCCCTCGACGAGCACGCGCGCGGCGGCATCGCCGGAGAACGCCATCGCTCGGCGTTCGATGGCGATGAGTTGTTCGGCCGAGGCGCTGCAGGCATAGCCATACTTTGCGCGCACGCGCTCGCCGGCGTGGGTGAGCGCGTCGCGGCTGCGGCGCATGAATTCGGGCACCGGATAGGCCGCGCCGGCCTCGAAGAACTCGGTGGTTGTGCTCGAGGGCGAATAGCAGCGGCTGCGACTGTCGTCCGGCCAGCGGACGTTGAACCAGGTTTCAGGCATGGCAACAGGTTCCGGCATCGGTGGCCACGCCCGCCCGGCTGGGCGTGCAGGCCATGAAGGGATGGGTTTCGAAATTCCAGAGTTCGCGCTCGGCCGCGCCTTCGCGCAGGTACAGGCGCTGGCTGGCGTCGCAGTGGCCGATCGCCGCGCAGCCGATGTCGCGCGCCTGAAAACGAGCGACCACGGCATCGACATGGGCCGGCGCCACCGCGAGCACGAAGCCGAAGCTGGGAAAGGTGTCGCACAGCCACCGCTCGGGCGCGATCGCCGGCGGGCACGGCACGGCGTCGATATCGATCACCGCGCCGACGCGCGAGCACTCGGCGAGCATCATCGCGGTGCCGACGACGCCGGCCATGCTGATGTCCTTGGCGGCGTGGCACAGCCCGGCTTCGGCCAGGGCCGGCAGCAGCTCCAGATCGCCGCGCAGGCGCGCGCCGGGCGTCGCGCTGCTGGCGTCCCAGTGCGAGAACGGTTCGCGGTAGCGCCCACGCAGATCGATGGCAGCGACCAGCACGTCGCCCGGGCGGGCGTCGAAACTGGTCAGCAGCCGCTTGGCACGGCCGACGATGGCCACCGATAGCTGTTCGTGGCCGCTGTGGGCATTGCTGTGGCCGCCTACCACGGGCACGTCGTAGGCACGGGCGGCCGCCGCCAGACCTTCGACGATCGGGCGCGCGCGCTCGGTGTCGCGGCTCCAGACCGCATCGACCACGGCGGTCGGGCGCCCACCCATGGCCGCGATATCGCTGATATTGACCATGACGCCACAGTAGCCGGCGAACCAGGGCATGCGCTGCACGAAGGCGTTGACGAAGCCCTCGATCGCGAACAGCAGATAGCCGTCGCCGTCGGGGCCGTGCTGAGGGATGGCGGCACAGTCGTCGCCGATGCGGATGGGGGCGGCGTCCTGCGCATGGTCGGGCAGCAGCGTATTCATGACCGCGGCGATATCGGTCTTGCCCGCGATGCCGCCGGCCGCGCGGGCCCGTGCGGCGACGATATCCAGCCGTTGCGTCGCGGCACTCATGCCGCGCGCCGCCGCGGCGCGACCACGGCGCATTCGTGATCCGCGCAGGGCGGATAATGGGCGAGGTCGGCCTCCATCAGCCCGTGGGGCGCGCCGCAGACCGTGGCCATATCCAGCAGCCGCCAGTGCAGGCTCTCGAAGAAACTGATATTGGCCTGCTGGACCGTCGCCAGAAAACGCGTCGCACCGCGCGCATGAGCGCTGCCCACCGCTACGCGGATCAGCTCGCGGCCGAGGCCGGCAGTGCGCCGGTAGCCGCGCGCGACCGCCAGACGCGAACCGCGCCACAGGCCGTTCTCGTGGGCATGGATACGCACGGTACCGACCACGCGTTCGGCCATGCCGGCGTTCCAGGAAAGCGCGACGATCGGCAACGCGCCGGCATCGTGGCCGTCGCGGTCGTCGTGCGCGAACAGACCCTGCTCGGCGCAGAACACCTGGCGGCGCAGCGCGTGCGCGGCGCGCACCTCCCAGGCGCGGTCGGCGCGCTTGATGCTGTAACCGCCCGGCACGAAAGGCACGATCTTGTAGTCGTCGCCGTCTAGCAGCATCACGCGCTCGCGCTTTCGTAGGCCGACAACGACGAACAGGCACCGCAGCGCCCGCAGCCGGCCTTGATGTCCGACGACTTCATGCCGGCGTCGACGAGCATGCGCCCGATCGGCGCCAGCAGCGATTCCATGAACGCCGCGCTCGGCGCTTCGTGGTTTTCCAGCGGCGTGCCGGTGATCGGCACGAACGGCACCACGAACGGATAGACCCCGCGCGCGATCAGCTCCTCGCTCATCGCGAGGATGGCCGCGCGCGTATCGCCCAACCCGGCCAGGATGTACGTCGACACCTGACCGCGCCCGAACACGGCCACGGCCTGTTCGAAGGCCTCGAGATAGGCATCGGGCGTGACTTCGGCCTTGCCGGGCATGATGCGCGCCCGCACCTCGGGCGTGACCGCTTCCAGATGCATGCCGAGCGAATCCACGCCCGCCGCCTTCAGGCGCGCAAACCAGACCGGGTCGTCCGGCGGCTCGCACTGGGCCTGAATCGGCAGATCCACCGCGCTGCGCACGGCAAACGCGGATTCGCACAGGATCGCCGCGCCGCGATCGGTGAAGTTCGGCGTGCCGGTGGTCATCACCATGTGCTTGACGCCGTCCAGTTCGACCGCGGCCCGGGCCACTTCGGCCAGCTGTGCCGGCGTCTTGCGGTTGATGGTGCGGCCATCGGCCAGCGACTGGCCGATGGCGCAGAACTGACAGGAGGTCGCACGCCGGCCGTAGCGCACGCAGGTCTGGAACACCGTGGTGGCGAGCACGTCGGTGCTGTGCAGCTGGGCGATCTGCCAGTAGGGGACGCCGTCGGCGGTACTGCGCGCATAGAAGCGCGGCTGCGGGGCGAACTGGATCGTGGTGACCGGCTCACCGTTGCGGGTGAGGCGGCCCTCGCCGTCGGTCTCGAAGGGCGAGCGCTTCGAGTGGCCGGTATGCACCGGCACCATCACGGTCGCGCCGTCGATGGTCACGGCCTTGTGGTCGGAAGGCCCCGCGCCGCCGCGCCGGCTCGGCGCGCCCTGGGACGGGTCAGCCAGGCGCAGACCCAGCGACTGCATTTCGGTGCGGAGCTTGCGGCTCGGGTTCGCCATGGTCGACTTCCTCGGATTCGAGAGCGGATGGGTACGGGGTGCGCGCCTCGTCTTGCGGCACGCCGTGCGCGGCGTGATGCGCGCGCCGGTCGATGTGCAACGACAACAGTTCCGGGCGGGCGTAGTGGCCGACCGAATCCATCATTCGCTTGCGCTTGGTGATCAGCGACAGGTCGATTTCGGCGACCAGCCGGCCCGGCCCATCGCGCAGCGGCTCGACGACGTGCGAGCCGTCGGGCGCGATGATCGCCGTGTAGCAGCCGCCGCGCAGGCCTTTCTGCAGTGCCTCGTCGGGGGTGACGCTCCCGATCTGGTCGGCGTCCAGCCAGGACGTGGCGTTGACCACGAAGCAGCCGGATTCCAGCGCGTGGTGACGCAGGGTGACCTCCTGCTGCTCGGCGAAGATCGGGCCCACCAGCGAGCCGGGAAACTGGCTGCAGTGGATCTGTTCGTGATCGGCCATAAGCGCGTAGCGGGCCAGCGGGTTGTAGTGCTCCCAGCAGGCCAGCGCACCGATCCGCCCGGCCGCGGTATCCACCGCGTGCAGGCCGGCGCCGTCGCCCTGCCCCCAGACCATGCGCTCGTGATAGGTCGGCGTGATCTTGCGGCGCTTGAGCGTGATGGTGCCGTCGGCATCGAACACGAGCTGGCAGTTGTAGAGCGTGCCGTGGTCGCGCTCGTTCACGCCCAGCACCACCACGATCGCGTGCTCGCGCGCCGCTGCCGCCACCGCCTCGGTGACCGGGCCCGGCACCGCGGGCGCGTGCTCGTAGAGCGCGCGGTGCCTGTCGCCCATGGTCATGGGCGGCAGCACGAACGACCAGTACGGGTAGTACGGCACCGCGGTCTCGGGAAAAACCACCAGCCGCGCGCCGTCGGCCGCGGCGGCCGCGATCTCTGCAAGCACGCGCTCGACGGTGCCGTGGGCGTCGTCGAGGACGGGCTGCAGCTGTACCGCCGCCACCCGCAGGCGGTTGTGGGTAGGCAATGTCATGGCAAGAGGCTCATCGGTGGCGCGTCGAGATGCGCGCGGCCCCGGCCCGCGATCGTCGGGGCCGGGGCGTGGCGACGCACGGGTCTACATGGTCCAGGTGGAGACGACATAGGCGTTGTCGCGCCGCGCGATGAGCTGGATATCGAGCACGTCCAGCGGGCTGATCGGCTGGATACCCTCGACCAGCGCCGGCTCGCCGTGGCCGTAGAGCGCCTGCAGGGCGAAGCGGCAGGCGTAGACCTTGCCGCCCTCGTCCATGAACGCCTTGAGCTGGTTCTCGTAGTTCTGGTGGCCGGGAAAGGCTTCGTCACCAATGGTCGGAAAGCCGCGCTGCACGCCCAGCGTCACGCCCGGGCCATAGAGCAGGATGCTGGTCTCGAAGCCCTTGCGCAGCAGACGCTTGGCCTGAAGCATGTTCACCAGCCCGATCGACCCCTCGAAGGCCACCGTATGGAAGGTCACGAGCGCCTTCTCGCCCGGTTCGGCCTGGACGTCCTCGAAGACCTTGTCCTCGTAGTCGACGAAATAATCGCCCTTCTGCGTTTTCGGCGTGGTCACTTCTGGCATCGCATCTCTCCCGTGCGTGGCTTGAACGGCTGGCCGCCGGCGGCGACATGCGCACCGACTGCGCCAGGGTGTTGCAACGCCCGTGCCAAATGATCGCTTTAATGGTGCGATCATTTGCCGATCATTCGGCGAAAAGTCGGCGAAAAGTGTGCTAGCGTCTACCATGCGGGCTTTGCCGATCGAGCGTCGGGCCGCCGCCCGCGTCTCGATCGGCCTGCACCACGCGCACCGAAACGGGGACACGGCGCGCGATCGCACGATTCGAGGGCATCCATGGGCAACGACCTGAGCCGCTGGGCGGCCGCACTCGCCGACAGCGACCGGCCGACCTACCATGCGATCGCCGATGCGATCGCTGACGATATCCAGGCCGGGCGGCTACGGGCCCAGCAAAAGCTGCCGCCGCTGCGGGCGCTGGCCACAGCGCTGGGCATCAACTTCAGCACCGCTGCGCGCAGCTATGCCGAAGCCGCCGAGCGCGGGCTGATCGACGGCCGGCCCGGCAGCGGCAGCTATGTACGCGGCGAGGTGCGCTCCGACCCCGTCCATCGGGCGAGCGCGGTCGGGCCGATCGACATGAGCATGAACATGCCGCCCGAGCCGCGCGATCCGGCGCTCGTCGCCCGTCTGCGCGAAGGGTTCGCCCGGCTCGGCCAGCAGGGCGATCTCTACGATCTGCTGCGCTATCAGGAATTCGGCGGCTCGCGCGCCGACCGCGAGGCCGGCGCGGCGTGGATGGCCCGCCGCCTGCCGGGCGCCGATCCTGCCAATATCCTCGTGTGTCCGGGCGCCCACGCGGCCCTGCTGGGGCTGATGGCTGCCCTGCTGCGCGCCGGCGATACGCTGGCCTGCGAGGCGGTGACCTACCCCGGTATCAAGGGCATCGCCGCCCATCTGGGCATCCGCCCGGTCGGCCTGCCCGCCGATCGCGACGGCCTGGACCCGGACGCCTTCGCGGCCCTGTGCGCGGCGCATCCGCCGAAAGCGCTGTACGTGAACCCGACCTTCAACAACCCGACCACGGCCACGCTGCCGGCCGAGCGCCGGGCGGCGATCGCCGATATCGCCCTGCGCTACGGCGTACCCATCATCGAGGACGACCCCTACGGCTGCCTGCCGCGGCAGCGCCTGGCGCCGATCGCTACCCTCGCGCCGCAGCTGACCTTCTATGTGGCCGGGCTGTCGAAGGTGCTGGGCGCGGGGCTGCGTATCGGTTATCTGGTCACCCCCAACGTGCGCTACACGGCACGGCTGTCGTCGACGCTGGCCACGCTCTCGGTGATGGCCAACCCGGCGATGATCCAGCTCGCCACCCGCTGGATCGAGGACGGTACGCTACGCGCGGCCACCCGCGCGATTCGCGCCGAGTCGATCGCGCGCCAGCGCCTGGCCGCGCGCGTGCTCGACGGCATCGCCTACCACAGCCAGCCCGAGGCCTTTCACCTGTGGCTGCCGGTGCCCGCGCCGTGGAACCGCATCGAGCTGGCCACGCGCCTGCAGGGCCACGGTATCGCGGCGGTGGTCTCGGATGCGTTCGCGATGCGGGCGCCGGCGCCCGAGGCCGTGCGTATCTGTCTCGGCGGCGCGGCCAGCCGCGAGGACTGCCACCGGCACCTGGAGATCATCCACGACGCCATCGAACATCTGCCGGCGATGGCCGCCGGCGGCACCGGGGAGCCGTTCGTGGATTTCTGACATCCGTGACGAGAGCGTCTTCGCTCAGACGCCCCCACCGATTCGCACGATATAGGCGAACAGCCCGATCACCGTCAGGCCGAGCACGGCGGACAGCCCTTTCCAGAAGCGGTTCGGGTCGCGCTCGATCAGCGGCAGGGCGTGATCGGCCATGAAGGCCTTGCGCGGGTGGTGCAGATCGTAGACGAACTCGGCGACTTCGGCGTAGCGCCGGTCCGGGTTCGGATGCAGCGCCTTCTTCAGCGCGCCGTCCACCCAGAGCGGCACATCGGCGTTGTAGGCGATCGCGCTGCTGTATTTCAGGCGATGCTGCGCGGCCGCACTGCGAGCGCGGGGAACCCGCGTGCCGTAGGGCAGCCGGCCCGTGAGCATCTGGTAGGTGATCGCCGCGAGCGAGAAGAGATCCGAGCGCACCGTGCCGCGCTCGCCCAGAAAGTACTCGGGTGCGGCGTACTGCTCGGTGCCCAGGATCTCGTCGGCCCCCAGCCGCCCGGCGCTCTCGCTGATGCCCGCGACCTCGACCGCGCCGAAGTCGATGATCTTCACCGTGCCGGTGGCATCGATGAGGATGTTATCCGGGCGCAGGTCCTGATGAATCATCTCCTGGCGGTGAAAGGCCAGCACGCCCTTGCCGATCTGGGTGACGAGTTCCCGCACGGCCGCCATCTCCGGACGCGGATGGTCGATCATCCACTGGGTCAGCGTCGTGCCTTCGATGTATTCCATGGCGACGTAGACGTGCGCCTGCCGGTGGCGGCGGCCGGCCGGCTTGAGCACATGGGGACTGTCGAGACGCCGCGCGATCCATTCCTCCAGCAGAAACCGCTCGAGCAGGACCGGATCGTCACGCAGATCACTGCCCGGGGTCTTGAGGGCGACCGGGCGGTCGGTCTCCATCTCACGGGCGAGATGAATGCGGCTGCGTGACGAGACATGGAGCTGGCGCACGATCTCGTAGCCCTCGAAGCTGTCGCGCGCCTCGAGCTCCGGGGGATGGGGCAGCCGGGTCAGCCGCTCGGCGATATCCTCGGGATCGCTGTGCGGCACCGCCTCGACGCGCACGACCTGCGCGATCAGGTTGTCCTCGCTGCCGGCCTCGAATGCCCGGGCCGCAAGCTGCTTCGCGGCGGCGTCGGGATCCTCGCCGTGCGCCGCCACGATCTCGGCGATGCGCGCGTCGTCGACATGCTCGTGGACGCCGTCGGTGAGCAGCACGAAGACATCGCCGGTCGCGATAGAGTGCCCGCGATAATCGATGTCGATGCGCTCGCCCACACCCAGCGCCCGGGCGAGATAGCTCTGACCGCCGCCGATGGCCACCCGGTGGTCCTCGGTGAGCTGCTCCAGACGCCCGTCGCGCAATCGATAGATACGCGCATCGCCGACGTGGAACACATGGGCGGTCGCGGCCTTCAACACGAGCGCGCTGAAGGTGCAGACATAGCCGCGGTCGGCATCCTCACGATACGGGCTCTGGCGTGTCTGGGCGTGCAGCCAGGCGTTGGTCGCGGTGATCACGCGCTCGGCCGAGCGGCGGACCGACCAGGCCTCGGACGTGCAGTAATAGTCGTCGAGAAAGCCGGCGACCGCGGTTTCGCTGGCGACGTGGCTGACCTCGCTGCTGCCGATGCCGTCGGCGAGGGCGATGGCGATCCCCTTGGAGGCCAGCGCCGGCCCCTCCGGCGTGCAGAGGCCGTGAAAATCCTGGTTCATCGCCTTGCGACCGGCGCTGGAGTACTGGCCGGCCGCTATGCGCAGCTGTTCGGACATGACGGTGTCCCGGTCGGTCACGCGAAAACGGGGCGCGGCGACGGGCGCCGGCCCCGTAGGCTCATGCGGATCGTCGCCGCGCGCGGCCGCGCCGCAAGGTCGGCGACGAACGCGATCACCCGAACTCGCGCTTTGCCTGAGTGCGTACGTGGGTCGTGTACAGCGTGAGACCGGTCAGCGAGATACCGCCGACGATGTTGCCGAGCACGGTCGGGATCTCGTTCCAGAGCAGATAGTCCCAGACCGTGAAGCCGCCGCCCAGAATAATGCCCAGCGGGAACAGGAACATGTTGACCACCGAATGCTCGAAGCCGAGATAGAAGAACACCATGATCGGCATCCACATCGCGGCGATCTTGCCGGTGGCCGAGGTCGAGACCATCGCGCCGACCACGCCCATGGAGACCATCCAGTTGCACAGGCAGCCGCGGATGAACAGCGTCATCCAGCCGCCGAAGCCGTGGTCGCGATAGCCGATCGTGCGCCCCTCGCCGATATGGGCGATGGCCTGGCCGACCTCGTTGATCGGACTGGAGAAGCCGTAGGTGAAATTGACCGCCATGATGAAGGCCACGGTGAGCGCGCCCAGCAGATTGCCGATGAACACCAGCCCCCAGTTCTCGAGGATGCGTGGAATGGTCACGCCCGGCCGGCCGTCCAGCCAGGCCAGCGGCGTGAGCATGAACACGCCCGTGAGCAGATCGAAGCTCATCAGATAGAGCATGCAGAAGCCGACCGGAAACAGGGCCGCGCCGAGCAGCGCATTGCCGGTGTTGACCGTGATGGTCACCGCGAACACCACCGCCAGCGCCAGGATGGCCCCTGCCATGTAGCCCCGGATGATGGTGTCGCGACGACCCATATAGATCTTGGATTCGCCGGAATCCACCATTTTCTTGACGAATTCGGCAGGTTGCAGATAGGACATCGAGTAATCCCCGGTTTATTGAATCGAAAGCATTCGAAAAGCGTCGGCTGGCGCGGTGGCGGCCGTGACACAGCCGCCACCGCGATCCCGCGCTACCAGCGCACGTAGGGCAGGAACTTGCCGCTCATCACGATCTTGACGCGGTCCCCCTTCGGGTCGGGCTCGCGCTCCACATCCATCTTGAAATCGATCGCCGACATGATTCCGTCGCCGAATTCCTCGTGGACACATGCCTTCACGGCCGGGCCGTAGACCGCCATGATTTCGTAGAAGCGATAGATCATCGGGTCGGTGGGCACGGTCTTGTCCATCCACTGGCCCTTGAGCGGGCAGACCTGAAGCGCGTCGGCCACGTCGTCGCCCAGATCCAGCACCGCACACAGCTTCTGGGCGATGTCCTCCGGCGCCGACGACTCGCCGAGGGCCAGCGAGGCGGTCCACACCGGCGACATGCCGATCTGATCGGCGATCTCGGTCCAGCGCATCCCCCTGGCCTTCTTGGCGTCGAGAATCGCGCGTGTCATTGCCTGTTTTTCCATGACGTCCTCCCTGCGATGGGTCATATGAGTGGCGGTAACGCCGCGCCTTGGTCGCGCGGCGACGGGACCGCGGTGCGGTCTCGTTCGAATGGCACCGCGGTGTTCCCGCGGCCGGTGCCGGGCCGCATGGTCACGGCGTCCGGCGAATGGCGAAGCTATCGACGTAAGCCTCGGGCGCTGTCGAGTCGAAACGCTTGTTCATGATCGTGTAGTGGCGGCGGGTCTCGACCGGCGGGGCGTAACCCAGATCGCGCATGACCCGCCCACAGTCGGTGGCCAGACAGACACGCTCGGCGATGCCCTGATAGTCGACATCGCCGCGGACATAGCCCCAGCGCTTCATCTGGGTGAGGATCCAGACCGCCATCGCGTGCCAGGGAAACGGATCGAAGTCGATCCGATCCGGAACGTTGTGGACGCCGCCCAGACCGTCCTCGAAGTGGCCGGTGAGCACCTGCTCGACCACGCTGACCGGCTGGTCCAGATAGCGCGCCGGGGCGATCGCCTCGGCGATCTCGCGGCGGTGGCCGAAATCGGAGGAATAGTGCGTCGCATCGACGATCGCCTTGAACAGGGCGCCGAAGGTGTTGGGCATGGATTCGGCCATGTGCCGGCTTGCCGCGAACGCGCAGCACGGATGACCGTCCCAGATCTCCTTGGTGAGCAGATGGATGAAGCCCACGCCCTCGTGGACCGCGCGCTGGTTGAACGGGTCCGGGGCGAGATAGCCGTCGACATTGCCGCGGCGCAGGTTGGCCACCATGTCCTGCGGCGGCAGCACCCGGATCTCGATGTCGCGGTCCGGGTCCAGCCCGTGCTCGGCGACGTAGTAGCGCAGCAGGAAATTGTGCATGGAATAGTCGAAGGGCACGGCGAACCGGAAGCCCCGCCACTGGCGCGGATCGCGCCGCTCCCGATGATCCCGGTGCAGCGTGATCGCCTGGCCGTTGATGTTCTCGACCGCCGGCATGTAGAAGGGCATGGGCGCCGAGCCCGCGCCCATGTCGATCGCCAGCGGCATGGGCGTGAGCATGTGGGCGGCGTCGTGCTCGAGGCTCACCGCCTTGTCCCGGGCCACCGCCCACCCCGGCGTCTTGACGACCTCCACGTCGAGACCCTGCTTGCGGTAGAAGCCGAGCGGGTCGGCCATGATGATCGGCGTGGCGCAGGTGATCGGCACGAAGCCAACCTTGAGCTGGCGCTTCTCGAGGCCGCCGAGATCGTCCAGCTCCTGATGCACGGCCGCCTTGGCTGCCTTGAGCGGAAACACGCTCGACAGCGCGGCGGCCGCGGTGCCGCCGCCCATGGCCTTCAGGAAACGCCGGCGCGCGCCGTCGCGATGGCCGAACACCGCACGCACGACCGTGCTCTCCACCAGCCGATCGACCAGGCGCTCGCGATCGACCGCGGCCGGACCGGCGATACCGGCGTCCGTGGCGGCGTGATCGTGCGCATGCGGCTGATGCAGAAGCACCTCGACATCGAACGGATCGCCCAGCGGCACGTGGCGATTCGGGCGCTGCGGGTTGCGATCGTCATCGGCCATCAAATTCCATCTCCCGTGCACGAAAAAGGGCGTACCGCCGTCGACCGGCCGTACGCCCCTGGCTGCAGTCCGTGCCTGCGCGACGCATTCCGCCATTGGAGGGCAGCGAACTGCCGGGCGACGCGCGGGCGTTGAATCCATGACTGCGGTTGCAACGACCGTGCCGGCGGTCGCGGAACGACGGTGCGAGACCGGCCGTCGGTCAGCTGCCGCCGCCGGGCGGCCGGGTCGACGCTTGCCGTGTGCGCATTGCGCAGGGGCACGAACCGGTTACCGCGCAGTGCCGGATCGGTGACCGGCGCCAGACGCCGGCCGTCGGTCGCTACGGCATTGACGATGATCGGTATCGCCGGCGGCCCGGATACCGGCTCGCCTGCCCCCACCGGCACGCGGCGCGGCATCAGACCGTCCCCCGCTCGAGCACCCAGCGCGCCACCGCGATCAACCGGCGGCGCCGGGCCATCGCCATGTTGCGCAGCGTCGTGTAGGCGTTGGCCTCGGTCATGCCGTAGCGCTCCATGAGGAGGCATTTGGCGCGGGTGATGACCTCGCGCTCCGACATCTGCCGGCGGGTGCTGTCCAGCTCGGCCTGCAGCTGTTCGCGGGCGCGGAAATGCCCGACCGTCACCTCGATCAGCGACCGCAGCATGTCCGCGGACACGCCCTGCACCGCATACGTGCTGATGCCGGCCGCCGCGGCGTCGCCGACGGTATCCGGGTCGATCGCATCGGAGAGCATGAGCATCGGCTTGGGGTAGCGCTCGCCGATGTGCATGAGCGATTCCAGCGTGTCGCGCCGGGCCGAATTGGAGCTGGCGATCACGACATCGGGCTCCAGTTCGATCACGCGATCGAACAGCGCCGACGGCTCGGAAACGCAGGCCAGCACCTGAAAGCCGGCCTCCGCAAGGGCCACGTCGAGCCGGTCCACGGACCAGGGTTCGAGATCGACCAGAACCACCCGCAGCCCGGCCGCCGACGCCTTCGATGAATGGCATGCCGACTCAGACAACGCCTAGCACGCGAATCCCGCGGGCGCGGCCACGAGCCGCGACAGCGCGCGGACCGGGGGCCTCGCGATCGCCGCGCCAA
Organism: Salinisphaera orenii subsp. orenii MK-B5; assembly: GCF_003788635.1. Lineage (GTDB taxonomy): Bacteria > Pseudomonadota > Gammaproteobacteria > Nevskiales > Salinisphaeraceae > Salinisphaera > Salinisphaera orenii. The sequence continues at coordinate 34,588 of NZ_AYKH01000034.1, read as the reverse complement.
TCGAATCCGGGCATCCCGTGGCTGGTCTGTGCATGGTTCGGCTTCCAAAAAAAAGGCGCCCATCGATCCGCTCCGGGCAGATCGATGCACGCCGTTGTTGGTGTCCTCTCGATTGTCGGCCGACCGGCTGGCAGTCGCGGATCGCCATTGATCCCCAGCGCGGCGGCATGGCGAATCTCGCAGAATCCGTGCCAGCCGCGGAGCGACGCGCGAAGCCGTCGCCGCGTCAACGACTTGCCGGCCATCCGGGCCCCGTGGCGGACATCCTGCGCACCCTGACGCTGCACCAGATTGGTTCAGCTGCACCAGAAGCTACTGACGCTCGCGCCGCCGCCGCCGAGACCCCTATGGCCTTGACCTGACCCGAGCCGCCGTCGGTGCGTCGCGGTCGCGAACGCATGGGCGATGCGCGGCCGGATCACCCCGCTGCGGCGAACGCACGGGCATCGCCGCGGCGCCGCGAGGCCCGGCGAATGTGGCCGTGGCGCCAGGGCAAACGACGATGCAGGGCAGACGACGACGCGGGCGTCGACAACGCTGCAAACACAGCGCCACGCGTCTGCCACCGCAAGACGGCGGGAGATCCGCCTGCATCGCGGGATGTCGGGACCGCATCGAGGCGGGCGTCGCGGGCGGCCGCTACCGACGCCGGCCGTGGCGGATCAGGGGCGCGACGGCCGGCACGTCGCGCGGCGACGTGTATCAGGCCGCGATCCGCGCCCGGCGCGTCCGGTCAGTCGGCGTAGCCGATGCGGATCGGGCCGCGGGCGCGGAGGGCGTCCACCGCCCGGCCCCGCTGGGTGACCACCAGCTCGCCGGCCCGGGCACGCTCGGCGGCCACGCGCCGCACCGCGGGCATCAGCGCGCGCCAATCGCCGTCATTGCCGCCCGCCAGCCGTCGGGCGACCTCGGAGGGACAGACGGTGCGTCCGGCTTCCCGTGCATCCAGCAGTGCGCGCATTGCGGCGACGATGGTTTCGGCGTCCGGTCCGTCACTCATTGGCCGGCTACGGAGGCGGGTTCGAACCGGTAGTCGTCCGGGTCCAGCCGCGCGGTCATCCGCCGGAAGGTGAAGGTGAAGCCGGGCCAGTTGTTCGTCTGATGACCGGCCGCGGTGCGATACCAGGAGCCGCAGTCGCCGGCCCAGACCGTATCCTCGAGCCGTGAGCGGATGCGCCGGGTGTAGTCGGCCTCGCGTTCCGGGCGCACGTCCATGCTGCGCAGGCCGGGGTCGCGCAGGGCCTGCACGCACTGCATCACATAGTCCACCTGGGCCTCCAGCATGTAGACGATGGAGTTGTGGGCGAGATTGGTGTTGGGGCCGTAGAGCAGGAACATGTTGGGAAAACCGGACACAGAGATGCCCTTGTAGGCGCTCGCCCCCTCGCCCCAGGCGGCGGCCAGCTCGCGGCCACCGGCCCCGGTGATGCGCATCGGCGCCAGAAAGTCCGTGGCGTGGAAGCCGGTGGCGTAGATCAGCACGTCGGCCGGATGACGGCGGCCGTCGTCGGTGACCACGGCATCGGCCTCGATCCGCGCGATCAGCGCGGTGACCAAGTCGACGTGATCGCGGTCGATCGCGGGGTACCAGTCGTTGGCCATCAGGATGCGCTTGCAGCCGATGGCGTAGTCCGGCACGAGCCGGCGGCGCTTGTCGTCGTCGCGCATCTGACGACGCGCCTGCCGGCGGGCCGCCCAGGCGAAGACCTGCAGGATCCGATGCCAGCGCGTGAAGGCGAGCGCCCGGGCTTCGTTCTTCCAGTAGACCAAGCCGCGGTGGCACCGGGCGAGCCACGGCCAGCGGGCGAACCGGCGCTGCTCACGCCGGCTGAAGGCCCGGTCCGGCTTGGGAATGACCCAGGCGCCGGAGCGCTGGAACACCGACAGGCGCGCCGCCGACTCGGCCAGCCGCGGCACGAACTGGATCGCGCTGGCGCCGGTCCCGATCACGGCCACACGGCGGCCGGCCATGTCCACGCCGTGGCGCCAGCGCGCGGAGTGAAACGCCGGCCCGGCGAAGTCCGCCTGCCCGGGGATCTCGGGCCGCGCCGGCCGGTTGAGCTGGCCGCAGGCGGTGACCAGCACGTTCGCGTCGTGGCGATCGCCGTCGGTGGTGGTGAGCCGCCAGCGCCCGCCGGCCTCGTCGTAGTCGGCCGCCGCGATCTCCACACCGAAGCGGATGTGCGGCGCCAGACCGTAGTGCGCCACGCACGCCTGGAGATAAGCCAGGATCTCGGCCTGATCGCCGAACTTGCGCGACCAGTCCGGCTTGGGCGCAAAGGAGAACGAATACAGATGCGACTCCACGTCGCAGGCCGCACCGGGATAGGTGTTGTCGCGCCAGGTGCCGCCGATGCGATCGTGCTTCTCGAACAGGGTGAAGGTGTCGATACCGGCCTGCTTGAGCCGGATGGCCATGCACAGGCCGCCGAAGCCGGTCCCGATGATGGCGATACGGGGGTCGGTCTCGCGGTCTGCGCTCATCGACGACGGCCCGGGCGGGATCACAGGCGCCAATGTGGCCCGCCGGCGCCGGTCGGGGCAAGCCGCGGGCCGCGACTCAGTCCATGGCCGACGCGCCCAGACGCAGCCGCAGGATCAGATCGGCGACACGGCGCTGCGGGTGGCGGCCGGCCAGCACCGAGTCGATCAGCGCTTCGAGCTCCGCGCTGTCCTTCTGCCGATGGGCCAGAATCAACGGGATATCGGAGTCGCGGTGGGACGGACTGCCGTGCCACGAATGATAGAGCGGCGCGAAGTAGTAGCGCTCATCGGCGCGTTCGCGATCGCCGTTGTGCGCGATCAGGATCACGTCGCCGGCGCGATCGCCGTGCGGGCCCTCGGTGAGCTCGCGCAGGCGGGCCGCCAGCTGCGGGTAGGCCGGCCGCGGGGTCGCGGCCAGATAGTCGGCCACCGACTGGCTGCGGCCGTCGCCGCGATAGACTTCGAACACGTCGCCGCCGTCCCGGTGTCGGCGCACGAGGATCAGATCCAGCGTGTCCTGCATCTCGGGCACGAGCAGGCCCTGCAGATTGTTGCGGTGATAGAGCTCGGCAGCACCGTCGATATCCGATCGCCGCGCGGGCCGGCGCCAGTCGCAGGGGCTGGTGTGGGCCGCACAGGTGCTGCGGTCGGCCACATAGACGTAGGCCATCGCCCCCTGGTAGGCGAGCACCGCGTCGAAGAAGACGTCGTCCGCCACTTCGAGATCGAACGGCCGCACGGTGAAACCGCCGGCCTCGAGCACCTGACGCGGCTCGCCGGCGCCGTCGATGCCCAGCGAATGGGCGTCGTCGTGGACCACCCCGGTGTGGCCGTGATCGGACATCAGCAGGACATAGCGGTCGTCGAGCGCACCGGTCTCCTCGAGCGTCTCGCGCAGCTCGGCCATCATCGGCTCGATACCCTGCCTGAGGTAGGTCGCACGGCTCTCGTCCGGCGGCGCGTCGGTGATGTGGGCGTAGTGATCGAGCCCGGGCAGGTAGATGGTGATGACGTCGGCGGCGGCCTCGCTTTCCAGCAGATCGTCCATGTTCTCGATGACCTCCTCGTCCAGCTCACGGAACAGCGACAGGGAGTCGTCCTCGGTGAACCAGTCCAGCACATGGGTCTGGAACAGCGAGTGGAAGGCATCGAGCATCGCCGTCCGGTCGGTCAGAATCAGGCGATCGGCACCGGCGTAGAACTGATGCATGCCGACCCAGACGCGCACGCCGGGATCACTCTCGCGCAGACGTTGGTAGACCGTCGGCGCTTCCAGCAGATCGTTGGCGTAGCCCTCGGTGTAGATCTGGAAGACCTGGGTGGCATTCGAGATCGTCACCGGCACGGGCGCGGCGAATTCACCGGTCTCGCGCACGAAGTATTCGTTGCCGGCGACGCCGTGCACCGCCGGGTCCACACCGGTCATCATGGTCGCCCACGACACCGCCGTCGACGTCGGCAGCGTGGCCAGCAGGCTGTCGTCGAAGGCGGCATGCGGAAAGCCCGCGCCGTCGCCGCCGAGCAGGCGGGCGGTTTCCGGCAGCTCGCCGGCGCGCAGCATGCGATACAGCAGCGCCCGGTCGATGCCGTCGATGGCGAGCACCAGCAGCTGCGGCCGGTCTCGCGGCGCCGGTCGCGCGGCGGGGTCAGTCTCGCGCAGCTCGACCTGATCGCCCGCGACCCAGAACTGGGCCGCCTGCCAGACGCAGCCGCCGAGCCCCAGCGGCAGACTCAGTGCCAGAAACGCGAACACCGCGGCGCGTATCCTGCCCGCGAACCTGCTGTCATCCATGTGATCGTTATCCCCTGCCCTTGCTTCGGAACACCGTTCACGGCGAACGGCGCCCGGCCCGAATCCATCGACGCCGGCCACGATGGCGACGATGGCCTGCATCCCATTGCGCGCGACTGAACGCGGCCGAAAGACGATAGCGCAGCCGCTCGCCCCGATCGAATCCCGACAGGCACGACCCCGACGGCGCGCCCTTTCCAGGCGCCCGGCGAGGCACGGCCGCGCTGCCGGGACACCTCGCATCGTGCCGAGCCAGGCCGGATCCGGAAGGGCCGCCGGCGTGTGGCGTTCCGCGCATCGGTAGCGGACTCATCCGGAATGCGACCGAATGCTGCACCTTGCAGTCTTGACGCCGTGTTAATACGGATACCGGCAGGCTGGCGCGTGTGTAAAACCGTGCGCCGCTTCGTCGGCGCCGCCCGTCTGCTGCGCAGACCGCGCTCAAGGAGCCGAAGTGGAACTACTGCTACCCCTCGCGCTGGTGTTCACGTTCATCGCCGCGTCGATCCTCTATGTCTACCGGTTTCGCGGCCGCGTTCGCTACGACAGCTTCAAACAGTATCTGCGCAAGGGCTGGCCGATCTTCAGCCCGCTCAACTGCCTGCTGTATCTGTTCACGCAGGAGCGGGCGCGTCAGCCGATCATGGACCTCGACCGGTTTCCGGAGCTCGACGTCATCCAGCGCAACTGGCGCACCATCCGCGAGGAGGCGCTCGCCCTGCACCGCAACGATGTCTTCGAGCAGACCAAGCAGGCCGGTTCCGGCGGCTACTACGACATCGGCTTTCGCACCTTCTACAAGTACGGCTGGAGCAAGTTCTACCTGCGCTGGTATGGCACCACCCACAATTCGGCCAAGCGCATGTGCCCGGAGACGACGCGCCTGCTCGAGCAGGTCTCCTGCGTCAACGGGGCCATGTTCTCGGTGCTGCCGGTCGGCTCCAAGCTCACCCGCCACGCCGACCCCGCGGCCTGTTCGCTGCGCTATCACCTCGGCCTGGCCACGCCGAACGCCAACGCCTGCTACATCAACATCGACGGCACCGACTACTCCTGGCGCGACGGCAAGGCGCTGCTGTTCGACGAGACCTATCTGCACTACGCGCACAACGACGCCGAGGAGGACCGCGTGATCCTCATGTGCGACGTCGAGCGCCCCACCCGCGTCGTCGGCCCGGTCGTGAACTTCTTCTACAAGCGCCTGATGCGCGCGACCGTCGTGCCCAATACCGAAGAGGACGAACGCGGCCTGGCCAACAGCGTCTTCGCGCGGCTCGCGCCGATGCTGTCGAACACGCGCGAACTCAAGGAAACCAACCCGGGCCGCTACACCACCATCAAGTACGCGGTGAACGGCACGCTCGTCCTGCTCGCCTCCGGCCTGCTGGTCGGCGCCTGCTTCGGCCTGTACTCGCTCGGGGCCATGGTCACCTGAGATCGCTCGTCGCGCTTGCCGATCGCCCCGGCCCCGAGCGCGCGTCGCCGCCGATGCCGCGTGCAAGGCGGCGCAACCGGTCGAATCCGCCGGGCCCGGTGGACACGCCACGATCTTTGTCAGGCTCGACGCCCGAATCGCCTCGCCGCGTATCGGTCGCGGGGCATTTCCTTGGCACGGAGTGCGCGGCCGGCCTCCGCGCCAACGCCGTCCGCCCGATAGGCGTCGGTGGATTCGGCGGCACCGCGCGAAGCAGCACCATGCCGCCGCGTCCGCCTGACAATACCCCGCCACGCCGGCGCCGCACGCTGAGAGATCCCCTGCCTCACGCGCGATGCACCGGTTGCCGCCGACGACGATGGCAGGAAAACTGCTTGCCATCGTCGAGACCGGGCCGATCGTCGCCCCGGCCGCCAACCGAGGGCCCATATGTTCGAGGGCATTGACCCGGCCGTTTCCGCCTGGGTGATGACCACCGCCACCGCGCTGATCGCGGCTCTCGCCGCGACCGCCGGCTATGCGCTGCTGATCAAGCTCGGCTATCGCCTGATCCAGCGGCGCGCGATCGCCCGCGATTTCCTGGAGCAGTGCGACACCGCCGGCGGCGTGGTCATCTTTCTGCTCACCCTGCAGGCGGTATGGCACGCCGCCGACGACGGCGTGCCGTGGATCGCGGCCACGCGCCACATGAACAGCCTCGCGCTGATTCTGGCGCTGACCTGGGCCGCGCTGAAGGCGACCGCCGCGATCGGCGACGTCATCGTGCGCCTGAATCCGGCGATCGACGGCCGCCACCACGCCGCACGCAAGCTCGAGACGCAGGCGCGGTTTCTCACCCGCGGGCTGACCGTGCTGATCGCGATCATCGGCATCTCGGCGGCGCTGATGACGTTCCCATCCATCCGTCAGCTCGGCACCAGCCTGCTGGCCTCGGCCGGCATCGGCGGCATCATTCTCGGTTTCGCGGCCCGCCCGGTCCTGACCAACCTGCTCGCCGGCCTGCAGATCGCGCTGTCGCAGCCCTTTCGGATCGAGGACGTACTCAAGTTCAAGGACGAATGGTGCTGGGTGGAGGAAGTCACCACCACTTACGTGGTGCTACGCACCTGGGATCTGCGCCGGCTCGTCGTGCCGCTGCAGTGGTTCATCGAGAACCCGTTCGAGAACTGGACCCGCCGACCGACCAGCCTCATGGGGCCGGTGTTCATGTGGCTGGACTACCGCATGCCGGTGGCGCCGCTGCGCGCGGCGTTCGAGCGCATGCTCGAAGCCGACGCCGCCTGGGACCGCACCATCGGCACCACCCAGGTGGTCGAGGCCGGCGAGCATGCCATGCAGATCCGTTTTCTGATGAGCGCGGGCGACTCGGTGGAACTCTGGCATCTGCGCTGTCGCATGCGCGAGGCCCTGCTGGACTTCGTCCAGCGCGAGTATCCGGACTATCTGCCGAACGTACGCGCGCGCCTGAGCGAGGCGCCGGTGCCGACTGCCGCGACGCCCGCGGCCGAGGTCGGCGACCGCCCGCCGGACTGAGCTCAGACGCGCTCGGCGTCTTCCTCGGTCGCGATCCGGCGCAGCGCATCGGCCAGCGCCGCCGGCGGCTGCGCCCCCGCGAGCAGATAGCGGCCGTCGACGATGAACGACGGCACCGAGGAGACGCCGAGCGCGCGCCAGTGCTCGATCTCGGCTCGGACCCGTTCGCTGTAGCGATCAGAGGCGAGGATCGCACGCACCTCGGCGCCGTCCAGACCCAGCGACTCGGCGATCGGGGCCAGCACCGCCGGATCGGTCGGATTCTCAGCCCGGCCGAAATAGGCTGCGAACAGGGCCCGGTTCATGGCCGCGTCGCAGCCGTGGTCCTTGGCGTGGGCGAGCACACGGTGGGTGTCGAAGGTGTTCCAGGAACGACGCGCCAGCGCCTGCTCGAAGTCGAGCCCGAGCTCGCGCGCCGCGGCGACGATCTCGGCCTGCGAAGCCTGCATCTCGCTCTCGCTGCGGCCGTATTTCTCGCTCAGGTGCGCCAGTATCGGCCGGCCCTCGGGCGGCACGTCCGGGTTGAGCAGGAACGGATGCCATTCCACCTCGAAGCGCAGCTCGTCGGCGAGCTGCGTCATCGCCTGCCGCAGGCGCGCCTCGCCGATCGGACACCAGGGGCAGACGACATCCGAGACGAGATCGATCTTGACGGTTTGCATGCAGCGTCCTGTAGGAGTGATGTCTTGACGGTTGCTTCCCGGACCGCCGGATTCAAGTGCCGAGGCGTCGAGACCGCCCTCGCGGTTCACGGCCGGCCATCGACGACGGCGCGAGCGATGCGACAGCCACCCCCGGCGAACAAGCCGCGACCTCCCGGCTTCCACGCAAGCCGTTGCAAGCGTCGTCCTGCGGCCATGCGGGGTTCCGTCACGCCAGCACCGAGCAACGCCACGGCGCGCACGACGCCTCGGCCTGCCGCTAGACAGCGCCTGCCGGAAGCGTTGAGCAGACCACGAGCAATCCACCCGCCCCTGAGGTGTTGCAAGTGCGGATCGTGGCGTGCCACGACCGGCGGCTCGCACCTTATCGGGCACGATCTGTCGTCTCCAACGCGGCGTTCGAAGCGTTGACCGCCCGATACGGCCCGTTGAGGTTTCGTCGGTGTCCGCGCCGAGCGCTGTTATGCGGCAAGACGAGGCGTAGCCACTCTGCGCCAGCGTGCTGCAACGCTGGATTGCCGCATCTCGTTTATTTCGTGGGCGCTTTCACCCGAAGGTCCGGCCCATGAAAGATCGACTAAGGGCGCCCGGCGGTTTGCAAGCCTGGGTCGTGGCACGCCCGGAGCCGGCGGCTCGCGCCTTGCCGGGCACGTTGCGGTCTCCAACACGGCGCACGTACGACACCTCAACAGGCCTAAGACGTCGGGCCGGATCGATCCGCGGCCTCGCCCGAAGACGACGACGGCGCGGGGCGGTCCTGGCGGAACGCCACCGCCATGGTCAACGCGCTCTCGCAGAACGCCATGACCTCGTCGAACGCGGCGTCGGGCAGCTGCCGGGCCGCCTCGTTGCCGCGGTAGATGTTCATCCACTGGCGGTCGCGCTCGACCATGGTCGGCAGCCGTCCCACGCCCCAGTCCTCGGCCAGCGCCCAGAGCCGCGGATTGAAGCCGCGCACGAGCTGGATCAGGAACGGAACCGGATCGTTGCGGGCCAGCAGCGACGTCAGCCGCAGAATCAGCTCGAAGGAGACCGTGGCCGAGCCCTGCTCCACGGCCTGGAGCAGGCTCTTGTCCTCGAGATCCAGCGCGCGGGCCAGATCGTCGCGCGACAGGCCGGCCGTACGGCGCGCGTCGCGGACCGCCTCACCGGCGCGGCTCATCCAGGCCTGTTGTTCCTCGGAGAGCACGCGACGCTGAGCCCGGTCGAGGATGAGCGTTCGGCCGATCTCCAGCGTCATTCCGCCAACGCGCCGGGCCAGGGCGCTGACGGCGTTGCGCGACAGGTTCGCGGTGAAATGGGTGACCTGACTCAGCCGCCCGCGTTCGGGCCCGTCCGTGGCGCTCATGTTCGAGCCTCCGTTGTCCCACGTTCACACCGGATAATGCACGCCCGTGCGCGCCAGCGACACCGCCCAGAGCGCACGGGCGACATCGACACAGCCCGCATTCCGGCGCGGGCGTACCCGCACCGGATGCCCCCACAGCTCGCGCGGGCCGTCGGGGCCGATGTAGTCGCCGCCGCGCACCGACGCGGCCGTGGCGGCGTACAGGCTCGGCAGCGCGCCTCGGGCAGCGGACTGGCCGAACAGGGCGTTGGCCAGCCGTGCCGCGCGGATGTGCCAGCGGGCGCTGCGCTCGCGCGGGCCGGCCAGCTGCAGGTCCGTGGCCGCATAGCCGGGATGTGCGGCAACACTCGCCACCGGCCGTCCCACGGCTGCGAGCCGGCGCTGGAGCTCGAAGGCGAACAGCAGATTGGCGAGCTTGGACTGGGCGTAGGCCGCCCGCGGATCATAGCCGCGCCGCACCATGTCCAGATCCGCCGGATCAACCACGCCGAAGCGGTGCTTGAGGCTTGCGACCGTGACAACACGCGCCGCGTCGGCGGCGGACAGGCGATCGAGCAGCAGGCCGGTCAGCGCGAAATGGCCGAGATGATTGACGCCAATCTGATACTCGAAACCATCGGCCGTGCGCCGCTCGGGCAGCGCCATCACGCCGGCGTTGTTGATCAGCAGATCGAGCCGGCCATGGGCCCGCGCGAAGCGCCCGGCGAAACGCCGCACCGAGGCGAGATCGGCGAGGTCGACCGCCTCGATTCGCAGCGCCCCGGCGGCATGACGCCGGCGGATCGCCGCTGCCGCGGCCCGGCCTCGGGCCGGGTCGCGGCAGGCGAGCACCACAGTCGCGCCGGCACCGGCCAGGGCCGCCGCGGTCTCGCGACCGATGCCGTCGGCCGCGCCGGTCACGAGGGCGACGCGCCCGGTCTGCTCGGGGATGTCCGCAGCACGCCAGCGGTTCATCGCCGCATGGTGGCGCGCCCGGCGCGGGCCCGCAAACGGGCGATCAGCCCGGCACGGCGCCAGGCGTCAGGCGTCAGGGCCAGGGGTAGGCCGCCACGGGCAGATCGCGAGCGCGCAGGTCCTTGACCACGGTGCGTCGGAAACGCACCACGTTGTCCACCGGCTCGGCGCGCAGCGCCGCGACCTCGGCAGCGGTGAACGCGGCAACATCGTCGCTGTGCGACTCGGCGCCCCAGCGATCCATGACGTAGTTCATCACCGCGGCGATATCCGCATCGTCCAGGCCCGAGGTGGTCACCCCGGGCACGTGCATCAGATAGCGACGGCCGGCTTCGCTCTGGGCGAAGGAGCTGACCGAGCCCCGCAGGTCCGGGACACCGCCGCGGGCGCTGCCGGCTCCGCCCATCCGGTGACAGCCGCTGCAGCGCAGAACATAATCGCCCTCGGCGCCGGCCTGGGCGGTCGTAGCGGCCAGTGCCAGCCCGAGGCCGAGTATCGCGGAAATCAGGCGATCGCGAACCACCGCGCGTCGAACGCGACGCGGGCACGGCTTCGGATCGCGGCGCGGTCTCAACCCGCCTCGTTCATGCCGACGAGCACGGCCACCGTGCAGTGGTAGCCCATCGACTTGTTGGCCATGCACCAGTTGATGTCGTTGTGCAGCCCCATCTGATAACCGGGCCGCTCGCGCTCGCTGTTCACACAATATTTGCCGGTGCACATCGCCCGCCCGCAGCAGTCGGCGTAGGAGACCATATAGTCCTTGCCGTCGTTCGGGTTGCGGCAGGTGCCGACCCAGGAGACCTTGGACGGCTCCGCCCCCGGCGGACAGGTGGTGATGGTGCCGCCGCAGTCGTTGCAGAGATTGCCGTCGATCGCGCAGTAGCGCCAGTAATCGCAGGACATCTCGTCGTTCGGATCGCCGCTGTCTTCGTCCTCCGCGGCATGGGCGCGCCCGCCCTGATCGAAGGGCAGCACTGGCAGCAGCGCGGTGCCGGCCATGAACAGGCCGGCCTTGCCGATGAAGCTGCGGCGGCTGTAACGCTGGGCGGTTCGGCGGACCAGTGCCTCAGCGCGGGCGTCGGTGCCTGCGAACAGGGCGTCGAGAAATCGCTTCATGTCGGGTTCCTGGGCGGTCGATTAGGAATGCGCTTCTTCGCCGAGATAGCGCTGAATGGAGGCCACGTTCAGATCGTGGGCGTTGAACAGGCTCTCGATCTGCTCGCGCGTGTTCACGAGCCCCTTGGCGCGCACCGTGCCGTGGGCGTCCACGAGCACCGCGTAAGGCAGCCGCGAAACGCGATAGGCCAGCCCCAGCTCGGTCGAGAGGACATAGTCGAAATCCGTCAGACCGACGTGGTCGATGAAACGGCGCTGACGACCCTCCTCACCGTCACTGGCCAATACCACGTCCAGCCAATCGCCTTCGCTCGCGCGCACCGAACGCAGGACCGGAATCAGCTTCTTGCAGATCGGACAGGTGGGCGACAGGAAAAACAGCAGCGTGGCCGACTCGCGTTCTGCCCCGATCGTGAGCCGGCCACCGTTCAGGCTGTCCAGCGTGAGCTGCGGCGAGGCCTCGCCCACCTTGGGCCCCGACTCGTTCATCAGCGCGCCCATCGGCGCGATGCGCTCGTAGAGCACCCCGATCTGGCGCGCGAGCACGACGAAGCCGAGACACAAAACCACCACGGCGAGGGCGAGCACGGCGAGCGCGAAATAGATGGCGGTCATGATGATCGAGCCTCTGAGGTCTTCAGGTACTGACGGTTGGCGTTGAGCTGCTCGAACAGCACATAGAGTGCGAGCAGACACAGCCCGCTGGAGGTCACGACCACGGTTTCGGCCGTACTCTCGAGCCGCGCCGGGGTGGCCGCGGCGAACAGCGCCAGCAGCACCAGCACGGCATTGCGCACGATCAGCGCTGCGCCGAGCACCTGGGGCGCCCCGCCGCAGCCACATTCGATGCGTCTGTGACCACGCGCCAGATTGAGCGCGATCAGGCCGGCATAGCCGGACAGCAACGCGGTGGCGGCCAGCAGGCCAATGGGCCGGGTCGCCGGCAGGGCGATGGCCGCGACGATGGCGAACTCGGCGGCGACCACGCCGGCGCTGGCCGTCGCCGCGCGCGACTCCGGCACCACGCGATAGTCCGCCACGAACCCCTGCAGCTCGTTGAAATCAAGCACCTTGTGCGTGACCGCACGCAGCATGACCAGCAGGACGAACACGCTCGCGGCGGCGCTGGCCAGGGCGATCACGGCGATGCCACCACGGACAGCGAGGTCGTCCACCCGACGTGGTCGTCCGAGGCGGTCTTCTCGAAATCGAACCCGTCACCCTCGGCCCGGTAGACATCCACGGTCTCCTCCATCTCGTTGGAGCCGTAGATCACGGGCGTCTCGCCCTGGGTCACGGAGATCGCGATCAGGTCCGGCGCGGCCGAGCGCGAGACGATTGCCTCATCGGCGAGGCTGTACGCCCATATCTCGTCCGAGCCGTCCTTGTGACTGCCCTCGTAGGCTTCGTCGTGCATGATCATGAAGACCGTGTCGGTCGCCGCGTTGTAGGTCGTCACCCCATAACCGCCCGGCGCCCAGTCGCCGTCCAGGCCTTCGGCGACCTTCAGTTTCCGCTCCAGCACCGGAGTGTCGCCGCTGTCATCGACGATGTAGAGATTGCCGTTGAAGGAGGTGAACACGAGCTTGTCCGACTTCGTGCGCACCGCGTCGACGTAGAGCGCGTCCTCGTCGACGTCGAAGATCTTGTCCGACGTGGTGTGCGCGTACTCCTCGCCGCTGACATCGAAGGTCTGGAGCGTGCCGCCGCCGCAGAGCGTCGTGAAGCGATGGCCCGACGCTGCCGGGACGATGCCGTAGCAGCCCGGTGTGGGCACTTCCGAGACCACTTCGCGGCTGTCGAGGTCCACCACCGTGACCGAGGTGCCGGGCGTGGCGTTCTGCACGTAGAGCCGCTTGCCGTCGGCGCTGACTTCGATCAGCTGGTTCATGCCGATCGCCTTCACCGCCTTGTTCGGCACCTCGATCTCGGCGACGGGCGTGAGCGTTTCCAGATCGAAGATCTGCACCACACTGTGAACCGGCCCATAGGTGTAGCGCTCCATGTAGTCGGACAGCGTGTAGACACGACTGCCGTCCGGACTGATCTCGAACTGCGACGTCAGCCCCATCGACAGCACGCCCTGGTACTTCAGATCGTCCTGGTTGAACACATGGATACGGCTGGCCCCGTCCCAGCTCGCCTGATTGACCAGCACGTTCGCGCCCGGGTCGATGGCCGACTCCATGGTCACCTGCTCGGGCTCAAAGCTATCGGCCTTGTCGGCGGCCAGTGCCGCGGCGCCGGTGAAACCGAGCAGCAACGCAGCAAGAGCGGCTCGGTGAACGGGGGCGGTCGATTTCATGGGAGAGCGGACGCTTCGGCGAATTTGCATCCGTTGCATGCAAGAGCCGGACCACTCCGGGCTTCGTGTCCCGACAGACAGGTCCAGGCCGGCTCGAAAAGCCCCGGTGTCACGCGCCGGGCCGCGGGCACAGCGGCGGGGCTACACCGCGCCGCGGCGGGCCAAACGCGTCAAGGCCGGACATCCGACCTCGTGTGCCCACACCTGCCGCACGCCCGACCCGTCGGTCCCGGCCGACACAGGCGCGGGCGTCACGAGCCGGCGGGCATGCCTGTTCATGATGCAGCGAGCGGCAAAACCGTGCACTGTCGGTGCAACGGCGGGCACGGCCTCACCACATCAGGTCATCGGGCACCGGATAGTCGGCATAGGGGTCGTCCGGATCAGGCGCCGGATCGTCCTCCGGCCGGGCGCGCCAGACCACCTCGGGCATGAGCGCGGCGATGCGCTCGGCGGCCTCGCGGGGCACGAGCACGGCACGGCCGCCGTGGCGGACGATGCCGAGCCGGCCCGCGGCGAGGTCGCGGCGCTGGCGGTCGCTCACGGCGATGCGCCGTATCGCGTCGCCGATGTGGTAGTTGTACTGCACCGCGTCGTCGGCGTCGCCCTGGGCGGCCACTGCGTGGCCCTCGATCAGCTGGGCGACCGATGCGTCCCGCTCGCGGGCCTCGCGGCGGCGCTTCTGTTCGGCGTTGAGCGCCCGGTCGCGTTCGCGTTTGGCCGCCTCCGCGGCCGCGATCTCGCGGGCGGTGTCCGGCGCATCGGCCGCTGCGCCCTGCTGCCGCGCGGCCTTGTCCCGGGCGGCCTTCTCACGCCGCGCCTTCTTGGCCTGCTTGGGCCGCGCCACGCCCTTGGCCAGCAGTTGATCCTGCAGCGATTTGCCCATGCCTGTCGCCTCTCGCATCGTTGCCGCGGACTGTCGCGACACAGTCTACCCGCGCATTCGGGCCACGCCGACCCCGGTGTGTCGGACAAGCGGGCGATCATGGCCGCGGCGGTCTTGAACGCGTCCGGGCATCGACGATCGACGACTGGCGGTCGGCCGCCGGCCCGCGGGCCGGTTCGCGATCTCATGCGCCACGCGCCGCCCACCGGGCGCCCGCTACGATCTCGTCAGACCGGCCGCACGCCCTCATGCGCGCGCCGTGCCGCGCGGGCCAGATCGGCGACGAAGTCGCGGTAGTCGCCGTCCGCGCCGCTGCGGAGCACGTGTGCGGGATGGAAGGTGACCAGACAGGCGCGCTCGCCGACCTCGACGATCCGGCCGCGCTGGCGGGCCACCGTGACCGGCCGCCCGAGCAGGGTCCGCGCCGCGGTCGCGCCGAGGCAGACCACGAGCGCCGGCCGCAGCAGTTCCAGTTCGGCGTCCAACCACGGCCTGCAGGCGGCGACTTCGCGGTAGGCCGGCTTGGCGTGGATACGCGCCTTGCCCCGGGGTGTGAACTTGAAGTGCTTGACGGCATTGGTCAGATAGAGCGCGGCGCGATCCAGGCCGGCCTCGGCCAGCGCGCGGTCGAGCAGACGGCCGGCCGGGCCGACGAACGGACGCCCGGCCAGATCCTCGGCGTCGCCCGGCTGCTCGCCGACGACCGCGATGCGGGCATCCGCGGGGCCCTCGCCGAACACCGTGCGGGTCGCCGGCCGCCACAGGGGACAGCCGCGACAGGCCGCGGCCTGCAGCTGCAGCCGTTCCAGCGAGGCCTCCGGCGTGCGTGCGACCGCGGCCGCCTCCCGGGCCGCCGGGCGCTCGGGACGCGGGCCGCAGCGCAGCCGCTCCGAGCCGCCACACTGCGCCTCCATCGCCGCGACGCGAGCATCGGCACCGGCGATCAGCGACGGAATCAGCTCGGCTTCCGGCATGTTCTTCCAGTACTTCGCCGGCATTTCCGACTGCATCGCCCGCCGCTTCAGGCGCGCGGGATTGAAGATGCTGCGGTAGTAGACGCGCCAGGCGTCCTCCAGCGCGTCGCCGGCCGGGGCAGCGGCCGCGTGGGTGCCCGCCGAGAACCACGGCCGGCCCCGGCCCTCGTAGTGCAGACAGCGATCCGGCGTGAGGATCGACCAGCGCATGTTGGCGAAACGCCGTACGAAGAAATCGGCGACGTGAGCGATGATCTCGTGCTCGGGTTCGAACCAGGCCACGTAGCGCGGCTCGCCGTCGATCGCCTCCGGGTCCGGAACCGCGCGGAAGCGCACGAATGCCTTCATCTTGTGGGCATCGCGCCGGACGGCTTTCGCATAGCGGTTGGCCCGCGCCACGTCGGCGTCGCCGGCCAGCGCCAACAGATGTCGTTCGCCGTGGGAGACACGCCAGAGCAGCCGGTAGAGCAGCGCCCAGCGATCGACGCTGCGGTGGCAGGCCACCGCGCGCGCCAGCGCTCCGAAGGCCTTCGGCACGCGTGGCCCGACGACCCGGGCCGGCTCGTCGCCGCGCGCCGCAGGATCGGCCTGCCACCAGAGCGCGTCCGGCGCGCGGCCGGCGCGCCACTGGACACACGCGGCATGCCGCCAGGCCTCGAAATCGGGCGCGAACCGCACCACGGTGCGCTCGGCGCCGGCCTCCGCCTGTCCGAACAGGGACGGCTGGTGCATGGTCACCCCGCGCCTGCGGGCCACAGACCGTCGAGAGCGGCCGCGGTCGCCAGCGCCGTGAGCACCGCCCAGCCGAAACTCGCGAGCGTACCGATGATGACCAGCTCGCTCTTGGCCGGGTCGCGCGCGTATTCGAAGCGCAGGATCGATTTGGCGGCGATCACGAAGCCGATAGCGTTGAACTCGCCGAGCAGCACGAACAGAAAGACGAGACCGCGTTCCAGCCAGCCGATCCAGGCCCCGGCGCGCAGCTCGTCGGCGCCACCGGCATCCTCGGCCCGGCCGGCCGCGGACCCTGGCGATCCGGCCGAACGCGAGTGCCGGATCCCGGCCAGCAGCTGGGCGAGCATCAGATCGCCCACCCGCGTCGCGGCGGTGACGCCGGTGACGAGCGCGGCCGCGGCCGCCAGCCCCTGGGCCGCAGTCGAGCCGAGCACCGCCGGCCACAGCCCCTCGGCGTAGGCCTGCGGCAGGAGCGCGGCCACGATGCCGATCGACAACAGATGGGCGCACTGATCGGCACCGAACAGCCGCAGTGCCGCGAAGGGATGCCGGGCGCGCCGCGCCAGCGCCAGTTTGGCGGCATCGATGCCCGCATGCGCGAGGGTGGCGACAGCGACCGCGATCAGCGCAGCCGGCGTCCAGGCCGCGAGCGCGACGAACGCGGTCGCGCCCACGATCGCCGTATGCCGGAGCAGAACGGCGCGCCGATGCTTGCGCGCGACCATCGCGCGGCTCTGGAGCACGAAATCGGCCAGCACGTGCGCGAACGCCAGCATCGTCAATGTCGCGAGCATGACGGTCGCCTCCTGTATCCGTGGCCCCACCGGGCACCGGTGGCGCGACGTCCGAGCGATGTTATATCAGCCTTATTCGGCTGATTTTTAGAAATCAGCTTTATTCGACTGATGGGCCCGGAACGACTGAATCCACTGCGGCCTCGAAGCGGGCCACGGCATCGAGCAACGCGTGGCCGTCGGCCCGCTCGAAATGCGCGTGCACCGTCTGCGGCGCGACCTCCAGCGCCGCGGCCACGTCGATCATCGCCGGTGCATCGGGCACCGCGAGCCGGCCGAACACCTCGGCCTGGCGTCCGGTCCAGCCCTGCGAGCAGCGATCGCAGACCGCGAAC
This sequence comes from Salinisphaera orenii subsp. orenii MK-B5, assembly GCF_003788635.1. GTDB lineage: Bacteria > Pseudomonadota > Gammaproteobacteria > Nevskiales > Salinisphaeraceae > Salinisphaera > Salinisphaera orenii. Next base: position 17,232 of record NZ_AYKH01000034.1, on the reverse strand, counting down.
AGGCCGTCCGCCAGATCGTCCAGGGCGACGGACCCGAGCCCGCCGCCGAAGCGCCACAGCCGACGCGTGCCGAGCCCCTCGAGCGCCCGCCCCGACGCCTCGAAGGCCGCGCCCGAGGAGGCGGCCAGCCGCGCGCCGAGGCGAGCCGGGCCGAACGCCGCGGCCAGACGTGTCTCCACCGAGGGGTGCCGCGACCGGATCGCCGCCCGCAGGCCGAGGGCCGCGCGCAGCGTCCAGCGCGGCGCGCCGAGATACAGCTGCCAGCCGTCGCCGCGAAAACGCTCCTCGCGCACGTCCGGCGCCCCCGGCCAGGCGGCGACGACGCCCGAGAACGCCTCGATCCCCGCCATCACGCCATCGAGCGTCTCGGCCGAGAGCGCGCCGGAACGCACGATGTCGCCGGTCAGCACGCATACCGGCGTCGTGTTCGCTGTCATCGCCACCCCCGCTCGTCGCCAGCCGGACCATCAGAAGTCGAAAGTCTGCTGGGCGGCGGCGGGCGGCGCAAACCGGGCGCGCAGCGCGGCGCCGGGCGCATCCGCGACCGCGGGCCGGTGATTGGCGCAGACGATGAACGGCATGGCGCGGGCGATGCCGGCCTTCAGCGCGACCAGGTCCTCGAGCCGGATCCGCTGCCAGCGCCGGATCGACAGCAGCCGATTCACCGATTTCACGCCCAGCCCCGGCACGCGCAGCAGCCGGGGACGCGAGTCGCGGTTCAGGTCCACGGGAAAGAAACCGCGGTTGCGCAGCGCCCAGCCGAGCTTGGGGTCGACGTCCAGATCCAGCATGCCGGGCGTGACGCGGTCGTCGCCGCCGGCCGTGATCTCGTCGGCGCCGTAGCCGTAGAAGCGCAGCAGCCAGTCGGACTGATACAGGCGATGCTCGCGCATCAGCGAGGTGCGCCGCGCGGGCAACGCCGCCGAGCTGTCGGGAATGGGCGAGAAGGCGGAGAAATAGACCCGCTTGAGCCGATAGGCAGCGTACAGATCCGCCGTGGTCGACAGGATGTCCGCGTCGGTCGAGGGTTCGGCGCCGACGATCATCTGGGTGGACTGGCCGGCCGGGGCGAACCGGCCCGGGCCGGCCGCCTTTGGCCGCGCACTGGTCACGCGTCGGGCGGCGCGCCGGTCCTCGGCGTGCGCCTCGCTTCGGGCACGGATGCGCGCCATCGACAGCTTGATGGTGCGGTGGTCCTTTTCCGGCGCGAGCCGGTCGAGCCCGTCCTGGGTCGGCAGCTCGACGTTGATCGACAGGCGATCGGCGTAGCGGCCGGCGGCGGCCAGCAGTTCGCCGTCGGCATCGGGAATGGTCTTGAGATGGATATAGCCGCGGAAATCGTGATCCTCGCGCAGGCTGCGCGCGACCCGGACAAGCTGATCCATGGTGTAGTCGGGCGTGCGGATGACGCCGGAGGACAGAAACAGCCCCTCGATGTAGTTGCGCTTGTAAAACGCCAGGGTCAGGTCGACGACTTCCTCAGTCGTGAATCGCGCCCGGGGCACGTTCGAGGAATTGCGGTTGATGCAGTAGCTGCACTCGTAGATGCAGAAATTGGTGAGCAGGATCTTGAGCAGCGAGATGCAGCGCCCGTCCGGCGCATAGGCATGGCATATGCCCGAGCCGCCGGCCGAGCCGACACCGCGTCCGCCGACCGAATCGCGGCGCGCGCTGCCGCTGGACGCACAGGACGCATCGTACTTGGCCGCATCGGCCAGGATGGCGAGTTTGCGTACGGTTTCCATTGTGTATTTTTATACAGTCACGAAGCGTATCGGTCCAGTACGCAGCCGGCCGGTGGCGGGGTTGCACCGCCGCCGCATTGCCCTGCCGGCGCACTCGGGCGAGACTGCAGTTCCGACACGAAAAGCGAGACAAACGTCATGGCGTTTCTACAGGTTGCGACGGAGAACGAGGCCCCGGTCGAGCTCTACTACGAGGATCACGGCAGCGGCCGACCGGTGGTCCTGATCCACGGCTGGCCGATGAGCGGCCGCAGCTGGGAGCCCCAGGTGGGGGCCCTGATCGAGGCCGGGCATCGCGTGATCACCTACGACCGGCGCGGCTTCGGGCGCTCGTCGCAGCCCTGGAGCGGCTACGATTACGACACCTTCGCCGCCGATCTGCAGGCCCTGCTGACCCACCTCGACCTGCGCGAGGCGACGCTGGTGGGCTTTTCCATGGGCGGCGGCGAGGTCGCGCGCTATCTCGGCCGCTACGGCTCCGAGCGCATCGCCCGCGCGGTGCTGGCCGCGGCGGTGCCGCCGTATCTCTACAAGAGCGACGACAATCCGGACGGCGGCCTGGACGATGCCACCATCGCCCAGTTCGAGGACGGCGTGCGCGGCGACCGCATCGCCTTTCTCGAGGACTTCACGACCCAGTTCTTCAGCAGCGAGCAGGGCCTGCTGGTCAGCGAGGCCAACCGGCAGTACCACCGCCAGATCGCCTCCTTCGCCTCGCCCAAGGGCACGCTCGACTGCATCGCCGCCTTTGGCCGCACCGACTTCCGCGGCGATCTCGAGCGCATCGACGTCCCCGTGCTGATCCTGCACGGCGATGCCGACGCCATCGTGCCCTTCGAGGTCAGCGGCAAACGCGCGGCGGACATGATCGGCGACAGCTCGGTCTCGGTGATCCAGGGCGGGCCGCACGCGATCAACGCGACCCACGCCGATGAATTCAACCGCGCGCTGATCGACTTCATCGCCTGAGGGTAGGCAGCGCCGGGGCGCGGAGGACGGCCGGCCAACGCCGAGGCGCCGGCACACCAATGCCGCGCCGTCGGCCGCCGTCGCGGCTCCCGCGGCCGCTGAACCGCACCGGCCGGGCCCGCCGCGGCGAGCGGCCGCGGCCCGTTGCGGCACATCCGTGCGCGTCCGTTCCGTCCCGCGCCGTGGCCCGGGACGGCGGAGGGCGCGTTCGACCGCCGCCGCATGCGGGCGGGCGTTGCGCCGCAGCCGCGCTGGCGTACCCTACGCGGGCCGCCGTCCGTCCGCTCGACCCGAGGACCGTCCGTGTCGTCACCGATCATCTCGATTCACGGTCTGACCAAGACCTTCCCCTCCGGCTTCACCGCGCTCAAGGGCATCGACCTGGAGATTCCGCGCGGCGAGATATTCGCCCTGCTCGGCCCGAACGGCGCCGGCAAGACGACGCTGATCAGCATTCTCTGCGGTCTGGTCAACCCGAGCGGCGGCCGTGCGACCGCCGACGGCCACGACATCATCAGCGACTATCGCGCGGCGCGCGAAAAGATCGGGCTGGTGCCGCAGGAACTGACCACGGACCAGTTCGAGAAGGTCCGCGCCACCGTCGCCTTCAGCCGCGGGCTGTTCGGCAAGCCGAAGGATCCCGAACGCGTCGATCGGGTCCTGCGCGAGCTGTCGCTCTGGGACAAGCGCGACGCCATGCTCATGACGCTGTCGGGCGGCATGAAGCGGCGCGTGATGATCGCCAAGGCGCTGGCCCACGAGCCGAGCATCCTGTTTCTCGACGAACCCACGGCGGGCGTGGACGTCGAACTGCGTCGCAGCATGTGGCAGGTCGTGCGCGCGCTGCGCGAGTCCGGGGTCACCATCATTCTGACCACCCACTATCTCGAGGAGGCCGAGCAGATGGCCGACCGCATCGGCGTGATCAACGCCGGCGAGCTGATCGTGGTCGAAGAAACCCACGAACTGATGCGTCGGCTCGGCGAGAAGCGTCTGACCCTGCAGCTGGACCGGCCGCTCGAACGCCTGCCGGCGGCGCTCGCCGATCACGATCTGACCGTGAGCGAGGACGGCTGGGCGCTGGTCCACACCTACAACAGCCGCGACCGCGCGGCCGGCATATCCGCGCTGTTCCGCGATCTCGACGCCGCCGGGGTGGGCCTGCGCGACGTCGACACCCAGAAGAGTTCGCTGGAGGAGATCTTCGTGGATCTGGTCAACACGGGAGGCCGCGCATGAATTTCCACGCCATCGCCACGATCTACAAGACCGAGATGGCACGCACCTGGCGCACCCTCTTCCAGAGCGTGGTCTCGCCGGTGATCTCGACGTCCCTGTACTTCGTGGTCTTCGGCTCGGCGATCGGTTCGCGCATCGACGAGGTCGGCGGCGTGAGCTACGGCGCCTTCATCGTGCCCGGGCTGATCATGCTGACGCTGATGACCCAGGGCATTTCCAACGCCTCGTTCGCGATCTATTTCCCGAAGTTCATCGGCACCATCTACGAGCTGCTCTCCGCCCCCATCTCCTACGTGGAGATCGTGATCAGCTATGTCGGTGCGGCGGCGACCAAGTCGGCCATGCTCGGGCTGATCATCCTGGCCACGGCGTCGCTGTTCGTGGATCTGGAGATCGCGCATCCGTTCATGATGCTGCTGTTCCTGGTGCTGACCTCGGTCACCTTCAGCCTGTTCGGCTTCATCATCGGCATCTGGGCCGACAATTTCGAGAAACTCCAGCTCGTCCCGCTGCTGATCGTCACACCGCTGACCTTCCTCGGCGGCACCTTCTACGCGATCGACATGCTCCCGCCCCTGTGGCAGAAGATCACCTTGTTCAACCCGGTGGTGTATCTGGTCTCCGGCTTTCGCTGGAGCTTCTACGGCGTGGCCGACGTCAGCGTGGGCCTCAGTCTGGTGATGATCACGGTGTTTCTGGCCGCCTGCATGGCGCTGGTCGCCTGGATCTTCCGGACCGGCTACCGGCTCAAGTCGTGACCGCGCCCCGGTACCAGCGGCTCCAATGGCCGGCCCCACGGCGGCCCGGACGGTGACCATGCTCGCGATCTCCGGCCGCGTCGGCCTATCCATGCAAGAGATCGAGCTGCGGGCGATTCGCGCCCGCGGCGCCGGCGGTCAGAACGTCAACAAGGTCGCCACGGCGATTCATCTGCGCTTCGACATCCGGGCCTCGTCGCTGCCCGACGTCTACAAGGAACGCCTGCTGGCGCTGGCCGACCAGCGGATCTCGGCGGACGGGGTGATCGTGATCAAGGCCCAGCGTCACCGCACGCAGGAGGCCAACCGCGCCGACGCCCTCACGCGACTGCAGGCGCTGATCCGCGCGGCCACGCGCGAACGCAAGAAACGACGCCCCACGCGCGCCAGTCGCGCGGCCCGCCGAAAACGCGTGGACAACAAGACACGACGCGGCCGCAAGAAGACACTGCGCGGACGCGTCGACCCGGAGTGATCGTCGGAATGGCGTATTCAAGCGCCGCCGACGACGTGCTAGAACAACCGCGGTAACCATGATTCCAGAGCCTCGGTCCTGCGCATGAGCGAACCGACCATCACCCGCGCCGAAGTCCGGCGCTGCATCGACAACCGCGGCCCGGGCCTGCGCTTTCCGCCGGCGGTGGAGCGCGCCTTCGAGACCTACCGCCGGCGCCATCAGGCGCGCGTGACGCTCGCCACGATCGGGCCCACCCTGCTGATCTACAACCTGTTTCTGATCGTGGATTTTCTGCTGCTGCCGCAGACCTTCCTGATCGCACTGGTCGCGCATCTGCTGGTGGTCACGCCGGCGATCCTGCTGGCCGGCTGGCTCGTGCGGCGGGAGCCGGGGCTGATCCTGCGCGAGTCCCTCACGGCGACGATACCGCTGGCCATGGTGGCGCAGATTCTCTTCGTCTACGCGCTCAACAGCGGCCCCTCCGCGGACCAGTACCAGTTTCTGGTGCTGCCGGTGCTGATCTATGCCTGCGTCAACCAGCGGCTGGACTTCCGATTCGCCGCCGCCACGACCGCCCTCATCGTCGCGGCCTATCTGGCGGTCCTGCTGCCCCACGCCAACACCGTGGCCACCCAGCTCGTGGGCCTGACGATCATGCCCTGTGTGGCCTATCTGGGAATCGCGGCCAGCTATCGCATGGAATGGGACACCCGCTATGCCTTTCTGCGCCGCCTGCAGGACCGGCTCAAGCGCGAGGAGGCCGAGCTGGCCGCGCGTCACGATCCGCTGACCGGCCTGGCCAACCGCTACGCGCTGGAACGGCGGATCGAATCGCTGCAGACGGGCCTGCACGGCAGCGATCTGTCGGTGGCCGCGCTCATGATCGACGTCGACCACTTCAAGGCCTTCAACGACCACCACGGGCATCCCGAGGGCGATGCCTGCCTGCAGCGCATCGCCGGCGCGCTCTATGCCCGGCTGCGCAACGACAGCGACCTGGCCGTGCGCATCGGCGGCGAAGAGTTTCTGGTGCTGCTGCACGGTGCCGGCCTGGCCGACGCGGTGCGCATCAGCGAACGCATCCGGCGCGCGGTCGAGGGCTTCGGCATCCGCCACGCCGAACGCCATGACCACGACGTGGTCACGGTAAGCATCGGCGCCATGGCCGGGTCGCTGGCGCGTTTCCGGGTCGACCAGCTCATCGACGGCGCCGATTCGGCGCTGTACGCGGCCAAGGACGCGGGCCGCAACCGCGTCTGGCCGCCGTTCGACGATGCCGATGCGAATGCGCCGGGCCGGACCCGGCATGCGCCCGCCTGACAGGAACCCGCGCCGCGAATCATCGCCCCGGCCGGCCGTTCACCGCATGCATAGAGCGCGCTCGGGCTGGACCAGCCGCGCCGACGGTGCTGACTCGGGGAACGCGCCGCCGATACCGCGGACGGCCACGGCGCGAAAACCTTGGCGCCCGGCGCCGCGGATACGTTCTTCGCAAGGGCTCGGTTGGACAAGACGGGCGTGGCCGCGCGCTCGCGGCGCCGGCACGGTCGAGCGTCGGCGCCGTCGCCGAGGCCCTACCGCGTTGCAGGCGTCGCCACGTCCGCGCGTCGGCGTCCGCCGGGCTGGTCGGCAAACCGGGCCACGTCGGCCGCACGCGGCCCCCGTCGACTGCCACGGCCCTGCGGGCGGTGCCGCGCCGAAGCCGCTAGCCGCTGGAGGCGGCCATGCGGGCGCGCTGCGCGGCCACGCGGGCCCGCAGATGCCGCAGCCGGCGGTCGTGAATGCCCTGCGCATCGAGCCGCGCGACCGTGCTGTCCAGATAGTCGGCGGCCGAACCGATTTCGCCGTGGCCCGTGGCCAGCAGTTGCACGACCTCGGTCTCGTCGAGGCGGCCGCAGTAGTTCTCGTGCGCGCGGTTGACCACGAACGCGATCGCGGCGACCGGTCCGGCGTCGGTGCGCAGCCGGACCCAGCGCGGGGTATAGACGCCGGTGAGCATTTCCCGGCGCCAGATCATGAGCAGTTCGTGGTCGAGATCGTCGACGGCCACGCGCAGCGCCATGCCGGGACAAGAGCCGCCGCGGACCAGCCCCAGCATCAGACCGGGCGCATCGGGGCAGCCGCGGCCGTGGGTCAGGCGGATGCGGAAATCGCGGTGATAGCCGTAGAGACGCGCGTCCCGCCATTCGGCAACCGCGACGCAGGGATTCCACAACAGCGAGCCGTAGCCGAACAGCCAGACGCCGTCGGCCGCGCCCGCCAGCGGCGGCCGGGCGGCGAGCGTGTCGCGGATCGAGGCACGCATGCCGGCGTTCGAGATCATGGGCAGATCGGGATGGCGGCGGCGCAGCGTCTCGCGCAGGCCGTCGCGTTCGAGCACCTCGCGGGTGATGCCGCTGGGCAGCCCGCCCGGGGCCGCGTTCGAATCGGTCATGGTCCTCAGTATTACGCGCCTGGCCGCGGACGTCGAGCCACGCCGCCCGAGCGGTTATCCTGCCGGCATGCGCGATCTGGACGATCTGTTCGCCGGGCTGGCCCAATCCCGTTTCCGCCGCCGCTTCGCGCTCGGCCGGCGCGAGGCCGACTATCTGGCCCAGCGCGGTCTGGATGCGGTGCTCGCGCACGGCGCCGAGTTCGTCGCCGATCGCCTGGCCCCGGCCCGGCCGGCCAACGACGGCCGCCAGACCCCGTGGCGCAACCACCCGATCTTCGTGGCCCAGCACGCCACCGGCACCTGCTGCCGGACATGCCTGGCGCGCTGGCATCGCATTCCCGCCGAGCGCGCGCTGTCCGCGGGGGAACAGGCCTATGTGCTCGCGGTGATCGCGCGCTGGCTGCGCAATCAGCCCGAAGCGGCGACCGCACCACGCCAGCCCGATCTGTTCCGGGATTAAGGCGCGGCGAACGGGCCCGCGTGAGCGCGAACGCGCATGCCACGGAGGTCGACTCCACCCGCGCGGCCGATCGTGCGAGAGTAGGCGGCGACCGACGAGGAACCGATCTCAACCAAGGGGACATTGCATGCCAAGCGATCCGGAACTGAGTGCACTTCAGACCAAGCTGACCGAGGCCACGGCCGGCAGCGCCTTCACACCGCGCGAGCGCGAGCTGCTGGTCGACGGACTGCGCCGCATCGAAGCAGACCCCGACGCCCGCTCGACGCCCTTCCGGCGGGAGCTGGACTTCTTTCTGGTCTGTCTCGGCTACTGCCTGCTGGCGTTTGCGGTCATCGTGACCATGCGCTGGGCGGCCAGCGATCCGCTGGGCGGCGCGGGCGCGTTCGGGCTCGCCTTCATCACCGGCCTGAGCGCGGCCGCGCTGCAGCGCTACTATCCGCGTGCCCGGGCCGGCACGAGCGGCTGGACTTGGGTCGTCGTCGCCGGGGCGGGGCTGGTGATCTCGCTGTTCGCGCTGACCGCCGCCGGCGCGATCGGCGCGGTGCTCGGCATCGCCGTCGGGGCCGTGACCTTCCAGGCGCTTCGCCGCCAGCGCAAAGCGCCGACCGCCCATGACGCATCCGCGAGCGGCCACGCCGGCGGCCAGCCCGCCTGAGGCAGAATCCCGTCGTCGCCCCATCCGGCCGGGGCGGGACGGCGGGCCCGTTTCAGACACAAAAAAAAGCGGGACCCAAGGGTCCCGCTTTTTTATGCGCGACGGACGGACGCCCGCCGCCACCATGACCCCGGCGTTCAGCCGAACTGGTTCATAGTGTTGCTCTTGCCACCGGCCTTCAGCGCGTTCTCGCGCGAGAAGAACTCCTTGTGGTCATCGCCGATGTTGGAACCGGCCATGTCCTGGTGCTTGACGGTGGCGATACCTTCGCGGATTTCCTTGCGCTGCACGCCTTCCACATAGGCCAGCATGCCGAGTTCGCCGAAGTAGCCCTTGGAGAGCTGGTCGGTCGACAGGGCCGCGGTGTGGTAGGTCGGCAGCGTGATCAGGTGATGGAAGATACCGGCCTTGGCCGCGCCTTCCTTCTGGAAGTCCCGCGTCCACTCGTCGGCCACCCGGGCGAGCTCGGTATCGTCGTATTCCGGGCTCATCAGCTGGGCGCGGTCGTAGGCGGACACGTCCTTGCCCTCGTCCTTCCAGGCATCGAAGACCTGCTGACGGAAGTTCAGCGTCCAGTTGAACGACGGGCTGTTGTTGTAGACCAGCTTCGCGTCCGGCACTTCCTCGCGGATGCGATCGACCATGCTGGCGATGTGCGCCACGTTCGGGGTCGAGGTCTCGATCCACAGCAGATCGGCGCCGTTCTTGAGGCTGGTGATGCAGTCCAGCACCACGCGATCCTCGCCGGTGCCCTTCTTGAACTCGAACAGGCCCGAGGCCAGACGCTGCAGGCGCACGAGCTTGCCGTTCTGCTTGATCACGACATCGGAGGCATTGATCTCGGAGGGATCCGTGATCTCTTCGCCGTCGAGGTAGCTGTTGTACTGATCGCCCAGATCGCCCGGCTCGTTGGACACGGCGATCTGCTGGGTCAGGCCCGCGCCCAGGCTGTCGGTGCGGGCGACGATGATGCCGTCGTCCACACCCAGCTCCAGGAACGCATAGCGCACGGCGTTGATTTTGGCCAGGAACGACGCATGCGGCACGGTGACCTTGCCGTCCTGATGGCCGCACTGCTTGACGTCGGACACCTGGTTTTCGATCTGGATCGCGCAGGCGCCGGCCTCGATCATCTTCTTGGCCAGCAGATAGGTGGCCTCTTCGTTGCCGAAACCGGCATCGATGTCGGCGATGATCGGGATGACGTGGGTCTCGAAGTTGTCGATCTTCTCCTGCGCCTTCTTCGCGGCGACTTCGTCACCGGCTTCCTTGGCCTCTTCGAGGTCACGGAAGTAGTGGTTCAGCTCCCAGGCGTCGGCCTGCTTGAGGAAGGTGTAGAGCTCCTCGATCAGCGACGGCACGGTGGTCTTCTCGTGCATGGACTGGTCGGGCAGCGGGCCGAACTCGGAGCGCAGCGCGGCGACCATCCAGCCGGACAGGTACAGATAGCTCTTCTTCAGCGAGCCGAAGTGCTTCTTGACCGAGATCGCCTTCTGCTGACCGATGAAGCCGTGCCAGCAGCCCAGCGACTGGGTGTACTGCGAAGAGTCCCGATCGTAGTCGGCCATGTCCTCACGCATGATCTTGGCCGTGTACTTGGCGATATCCAGGCCCGTGTGGAAACGGTTCTGGGCGCGCATGCGCGCGGCGTGTTCCGGATTGATGGCAGCCCAGGCGCTGCCGTTCGCGTCGCGCAGCGCTGCCACGGCATCAACGTCGTTCGAGTACTGAGACATGTCGTTTTTTCCCTCGGGTTGAGTGAACACCACAGGCGGCTAGCTCGGGCGATAATCCGCCCGCCGCGCCCGCCGGTATCGGGGTCGCATTCTAGGGCGCGCCGACGAATACGAACAGTAAATGGATTTGATATCGGACATTCACGCCATGAATATAAAGTGCCTGCTCGCATGGCCCTGCAACGGCCGTGCGGCCGAACACTCGGGCGCGCGGTGCAGCTCGATCGTTGTCGGCGTGTCCACGGATCGACGATCGATGTCGTGTCGCACCGGCCGGATACGGCATGATCGATAACGTCGGGCGCCGACAAGAGCGATCGGCGCAGGTCGAGCGGGCCGGGAGCACAAACCCGCACCGCCCGACGGACCGCAAGACCGTTCGCGCACGGAGGCGCACGATCCACTAGGCTCCGACACCCATGACGGACACGAACTATCCGATCACGCCGGACGGGCGCTACTTCGTCGCCCGCAGCCGCCTGTGGCGCCGCAGCGACCCGTCCCTGACCGACACCGAGCGTGACACCCGGGTGCGCGACCTCATGGCCGCACGACGCGCGGTCCGCGATGCCGCCGACGACGGCGAGAGGCGGGCGGCGCGCGAACGCGTCCAGACCGCCAAGGTCGCGCTGGGTGAACGCGGCCCGGTGTGGTGGTGCGACGGCGCGCCCGACGAAAGCCGCCGGCATCCGGCCAACAGCCGCTATGCGCCGTGGTGGGCCGCGCTCGATGCGGAGACCCGGGACGCCGGCACGCGTTGATCGACGCGACGACAGCCGCGACCGGCGCGCCAGGCAACGGTCCGGACGCCCGGCACGCACGACGGCGAAGATTGCGCGCCGCCATCGGCCGCAGCCGCCGACTTGACGCGGACCGGTGCAACGGCCCGATGATGGACACGACAATCCTGTGGAGATTCCCATGGCCGAATCGAGTGATTCGTTTCACGAGCCCGTCGAGCTGTTGTCCGCGCAGACCCTGGAAGCCCATCGGGGCATCGTCTCGCTCATGGAAGAGCTGGAGGCCGTCGACTGGTACAGCCAGCGCATCGACGCCGCCGACGACGCCGAACTCAAGGCGCTGCTAAGCCACAACCGCGACGAGGAGAAAGAGCACGCGATGATGACGCTGGAATGGCTGCGGCGGCGCGACCCGGCGCTGGACGCCCAGATGCGCACCTATCTGTTCACCCAGGGCGACATTCTGGCCGCCGAGGAAGACGCCGTGGACGAGACCGCCGCCGAAGACACGGCCGCGGCCGACGGCTCGCTCGGCGTCGGCAGCCTGCGGGAGGACTGAAATGAACCATCTGCATCGTGAACTGGCACCGATCACCCCCGCCGCCTGGGCCGAGATCGAGGACGAGGCCCGGCAGACGCTCAAGCGCATGCTGGCCGGGCGCAAGCTGTTCGACTTCGAGGGCCCGCACGGCTGGGACCGCGCCGCGGTGAATCTGGGCCGGGTCCGGGCGCTCGACGCCGCGCCCGAGCCGGCCGCACGCATCCGCCAGCGCCAGGTCCAGCCCCTGATCGAGGCCCGCATTCCCTTCGAGATGGATCGCGACGAGCTCGAGGCGGCCGCCCGCGGCGCGCCGGACATCGACCTCGACGCGGTCACCGAGGCCGCGCGCCGCGCCGCCCTCATGGAGGACGGCGCCCTGTTCAACGGCTACGCGGCCGCGGGTATCACCGGCGTGATGGAGACCGCCGAGCATCGCCCGCTGACCATCGCCGACGACGACTACGGCCAGTATCCGGGTCTGGTCGCCGAGGCGACCGACGCCCTGCGCAGCGCCGGCGTCGACGGCACCTACGCGATCGCGCTCGGCCCGCGCTGCTACACCGAGCTCACCCGCACCACCCAGCAGGGCTATCCGGTGATGGAACACGTACGGCGCATCCTCAAGGGGCCGATCGTCTGGGCGCCGGCGGTGGACGGCGCGGTGGTGATGAGCATGCGCGGTGGCGACTTCGTGCTGCACGTCGGCCAGGACTTCTCCATCGGCTACAGCAGCCATTCCGAATCCAGCGTCTCGCTCTACATTCAGGAGAGCTTCACCTCGCTGGTATTCGGCCCGGAGGCCGCGGTGCCGCTGCGACACGCCGACAGCGGCTGACCTGCCCCCAACGGCGCCCGCCGGCCGGCGGGCGCTGTCAACTCGGATAGCGCTTGTCGCGACGCCCCGGCATCCCGTCCACCGGGAGCGCGGCCGGCCATCCGACAGCCAGCCGGGCCCACCGGCGCATCACGAACGCCCGGCGCCGCCCTCCCCTCACGCCTGAACCCCGCGCGAGCGTCAGAGGCCGAACCCGGCCGTCAGCGCCCAGAGCGTGCCCATGCCGGCGACGATGGTGTAGAGCACGTTTCGGGTGCGCCAGGCCACGACGGCGGCCACGACCGCCGCGATCAGGCGCAGATTGTCCGGGGCCAAGTGCAGCGACCCGTCGCTGACGAGCACCGCCGGCCAGATCAGCGCCGACAGCACCGCCGCCGGCACGAAGCGCAGGGCCCGGCGCACCGCCGCCGGCAGCGCGAGACGGTCGCTGGCGCCGATGAACGACCACCGCAGCAGGAACGTCAACACGCCCGCCGCGGCGATCGTGATGCCGGTCATCAGCGGGCTCACGGCGCTTCCGGCTCGTCGCCGCGAATCCGAGCGCCGGCCATGCCGGCAGCGATGCCGGCCAGCGCGCCGGCGATCAGGCCCAGATTCCACGGCAGGTCGTGCGCCGCCACCGCCACGGCCCCGCCGGTTGCGGCCGCCGCCCAGCTCGGCGCGTCCCGCAGGGCCGGCATCACCAGCGCCATGAACGTCAGCGGGATGGCGAAATCCAGCCCCCAGGCCGCCGGCAGCCGCGCGCCGAGCGTGGCCCCGAGCACGGTCGCCACCTGCCAGCCGAACCACAGCGGCAGCGCCACGCCGAGATAGAACGCCAGCCGTCGGCCGATGCCGTCGCGTTCGGCAAAGCCGTAGAGCCCGAGCACATAGGCCTGATCGGTGAGCAGATAGCCAGCCAGCGCCTTCCAGCCGGCCGAAGCGCCGCGAAAATACGGCGCGATCGAGGCGCTGTACATGGTGAAACGCAGATTGATGAAGGCCACGGTCAGCAGAATGATCGCCAGCGGCGCCCCGTCGTGGATGAGCTGCATGGCCACGATCTGCGACGCACCGGCGAACACCACCAGGGAGAACGCGCTCGCCACGCCCGCCGAGAAGCCCAGCTGGACCGCCACGACGCCCGTGATCAGCGCGAACGGCAGCACGCTCAGCAGCAGCGGGAGGACCGCCTGCGCGCCGGCGGCGAAATCCCGACCGAGGGATGAGCCCTGATTGTCCGCCATGCGCCTCCCGCTCGTTCTTGTGGCCGCACGGGCCGTCGTCCGTCCAGCCGCGCACCATACGGCGGCCGACCGGCGGCTGCATCTCCGCCGCGCCCGCAGCCCTCCCATCGAGACGGCGTAGGCACCGTCGCCGTCCGGGCGCGCCTGTCCATACGCGACGAAACCCGAGACCGGCACGCCGGCGCGACACCGCACGGCCGGAGCGATGGCGGCGTGCTCGCTACCGGGTCATCGGCACCGTGCGAGGCCGCGGTCGATCATCGCGACAGGCCGGCCACGGCGGCGCTGTCGATGCTCGCGATGACGGCGACCTTGCCGCGTGTCGGCGCCGCCCACAGTGTCCCGCCGCCCGTCCAAGCCAGATCGAACACGGCGCTCGCCTCGACCGGCCCGAGCAGCCGGTGCGGTCCGGCGCGGCCGATCGACTGCGCGGGAGCCGATGCCCGTCGCGTCGGCGTCCCGCCGAACGAATCGTTGCCGCAGGAGCGGGCACGGCCTCCAATCAACCACCGCCCGGCGCCGGCACACGCCCGTCGGCCAACGACGAGCGCCGCCGTCGGACGCGTAGAGAATACCGCGCTGCCGTCAGCGCAGACGCCGCACGGTGGCACGGAATCCGCGCGGGACGCGCCGGAGCCGCCGCCGGAACGCAACGACGGCGCGGCTGGCGCGGCACGGATGCCGAGGGGCCGGCTTCGCTTTCGGTGACGCGACCTGGGCCGCGCCCTTCTAAAAGGCCTATTCGGCGTGGCGGGCGATCACGCTCGCGATCTGCGGCATCGCCTCGGAGATCTCGCGCCGGGCGCGTCCGCGTACGCGGCCGTAGGCCGAGTGGATGGTGCGGTTGTGGATGCGCTCCGCGCGGCGATCGGCCGCGATCAGCATGGCATCCGCAACCTCGTCCTCGTGCGCGATGAGATGCGCACGCAGGTCCTCGCCGCCTTCGGCGCGATACTTGGCGTAGCAGGGCTCGAGCGCGTGCACGAAATCGGGCGAGAGTTCGCGCACCGTGCGCTCTGTGATGTCCGGCTTGACTTTCTGCGTCACCTTGAAGGCGGTGCGCAGGGTCATGCCCTTCTTGCGGATCTCGTCGCCGATGAGTGCGATGCAGTCGTCCACGAAGCGGGGGAAGGTCTCCGGCGAGAGCAGCTGGGCTGCGAGCGGCCCGTCGGCCAAGGCGTCGGCGGATTCGGAAGAGGTATTGCGCATGACCGCGTTCTGGATGGATGATCGCGGATGGTTCCAGAGGCGCCCGGCCCGGTCAATCACCGCCACGGACGGGTGGCCTGCCGATTCCCGCCGATTTCAGAACACGCTCCGGAGGTCGCTCATGTCATCTGCACTCGTCAGCGCCGCCCGGCTCGCCGACTGGATGGCCGAACAGCGACCGCTCGTGGTGCTCGATGCCCGTGCCCGGCTCACCGATGCGGACGCCGGCCACGCCCTGTGGGCCGAGGGCCACATACCCGGGGCCCGGCATGCCGACATGGACCGGGACCTGTCCGCACCGCCGTCGGCCGCCGGCGGCCGTCATCCGCTACCCGCCGAGGCCGACTTCGCCGCACGCCTGCGGGACTGGGGCATCACGCCCGACCGAACGGTCGTGGTCTACGACGACACGGGCGGCCAGATCGCGGCCGCCCGGGCCTGGTGGATGCTGAAATGGGCCGGTCACCCGGCCGCGCACGTGCTGGACGGCGGCTGGTCGGCCTGGCAGGCCGGCGGCTACCCGGTCGAGATCGGCGCCCCGCTGACCGATACCAGCGACTGGCAGCCGGAATTCGATGATCGCCTGATCGCGAGCGCCGACGACGTCGCCCGGGGCGACGCCGTGCTGCTGGACGCCCGCGCCGGCGAACGCTTCCGCGGCGAGGTGGAACCGCTCGATGCCGCCGCCGGCCACATTCCGGGCGCGCGCAGCGTACCGGGCGCATCGATGCTGGACGCGCAGGGCGCCTTTCTGCCGAGCGCCGATCTCGAACGCGCCCTGCCACGGGGTGACGACGTCATCGCCTACTGCGGCTCCGGCATCAGCGCCTGTCAGCTGATCCTCGCCCACGCCGTGCTCGGCCGCCCGCTGCCACGGCTGTATCCCGGTTCCTGGAGCGCCTGGAGCAGCGATCCGGCGCGCCCGGTGGCCACCGGGCCGGAATGACGCGTCGCGGCCGCCGGATCGGCGCGCCATGTCGCCATGCGCGTGCGTAGCGGACGCTCCGGCGGAGGCTCTGCCGATTCGCGCGCCGCCGCGCCGCATCGACCGTCCGGGCCCTGCGATCGCCGGGCGATCGCGGAACGCGGTCCCGACCGCCTGACGACATTCCCCCGGCGCTTCAGAACGACACGTGAAACCGGTCAGCAGCGGCAAGCGCCGCGATCAAACGCTCGAACTGTGCCACCGGGATTATCGATAAGAGGCGGAATCACTGAGCACCCGCGGCTGATCATTGGCGCCCGCGTCGCTGGACGTGGCGCAGACGCCGGCCCACAGACCGCGGCGGGCGTATTGCACCGAGGATACGGGCGGCCCGATGTTGCGGCGGCGCCCGACCGCGCAGGCCACCGGCGCTCGTCACGACCCGTCGGCAGAGCGCCGAGGCCTCCACGTGGGCGGCCTCGTACAGCCGAACGTCGCCGATGCCGGGGGCCGGCGCAACGGGCATCGCGTAGCGGATCGATGGCCACCGGCGGTGCCGCCCGGCACGCTACCCGAGCGGGGCGCCGCGATCGGCCGATCAACATCGCTTGGCCTCCATGACGGCGGCCGGGCATCTGAGGCACGCGCTCGAGACGGCGGCGGGCGCGACGCATCGACCACAGCACCTGACGCGGACGCTGCCCTGCCCTACAGTGTCGGTCACCGCTTGCCGAACCCGGACCCCGAGACGCCATGGCCCGAAATCCCAATCCCCAGGGCAAGGGCGGTTCCACGGTGCTCGCCACGCTGGACGACCAGCGCGGCGCGCTCGCCGAGGTGCCGCCCAAGCACATCGAACAGGTCACCACCGAGCTGTTCACTTCGATGTTCGTGCTGGAGAGCGATTTCCGTTTCCAGCCGGTGCCCGACAAGTCCTATTATCTCTATCGCAAACCGGAAGGTTTCTGGCTCGGGATCACGCCGCCGCGCATGATGCGCGAAGCCGTCGGCGGACGCTTCATCGGCGTCTGCACGCTGCAGACCGACATGACATGGACGCTGGAGCTGGCCGAGGACGTGGCCGCCGACGCGGCCTTCATGGACTGGCTGGCAGCCAAGCGTCGTGATTTCGAGGACCGCCTGGGCGAGGCCGAGACGGTCGACGACGTGCTGCCGGTCTACGAACGCCGGTTCGCTTTCTATCGCCGCGCCTCGGCGTTCGCCGTGGCCCACTCCCTGGGCCGGTCGATGACGCAGTCCGGAATCAGCGGGCTGTCCTACGACGAAGCCCGCGGCCTGC
>NZ_AYKH01000033.1 GCF_003788635.1 Salinisphaera orenii subsp. orenii MK-B5 | reverse complement strand
CCTGCTGGCCGCGGCGATCGCCGCCGGCGCGGCCTGGCGCGGGCTCTGGCAGCGCCGTATCGGCGGCTACACCGGCGACGTCGTCGGCGGCTTGATCGAATGCGTGGAGCTGGCCGTGGTGGTCGCGGCCGCGCTCACGGTCTGACCCGGCGTGGCGTTGAGTCTGGCGATGCTGGCCGCGATTCTGTTCGATCGGCTGCTGGGC
Organism: Salinisphaera orenii subsp. orenii MK-B5; assembly: GCF_003788635.1. Taxonomy (GTDB): domain Bacteria; phylum Pseudomonadota; class Gammaproteobacteria; order Nevskiales; family Salinisphaeraceae; genus Salinisphaera; species Salinisphaera orenii. The sequence goes on along the minus strand of NZ_AYKH01000033.1, from coordinate 2,593 downwards.
GAGCCGCGGCGTCTGCATCCGCTGGTCGGCTTCGGCGCGCTGGCCACGCGCGTGGGCCGCGATCTGCAGCCGCACGGGCGTATCGGCGGCGTGCTCGCCGTGGCGCTGCTGGTGTTGTTGCCGGGGGTGGCGACGGCGCTGGCCGTCGCCCTGCTGCCGGCGGCCGTCGGCTGGATGGTCGCCGCCGTGCTGGCGAGTCTGTGCATCGCCGCGCGCAGCCTGCGTGAACACGGCCAGGCCGTGGCGGCGCCGCTGGCCGCCGGCGATCTGCCGGCGGCGCGCCGCGCGGTCGCGCGTCTGGTCAGCCGCGAGACCGCCGCCATGGACGCCGCGGCGATCCGGCGCGCGGTGATCGAGTCGCTGCTGGAAAACGCCAGCGACGGCGTCTTCGCATCGCTGTTCTGGTTTGCCATCGGCGGCCTGGTCGGCGGCCCGGCGGCGGCCGCGGCGCTGGTGGTCGGCCATCGGCTGGCCAACACCCTGGACGCGATGTGGGGCTATCGCACGCCGGCATGGCGTCGCTTCGGCTGGGCCGCGGCGCGGCTGGACGATCTGCTGAACTGGCTGCCGGCCCGGGCGAGCGCGGCGAGCCTTGCCCTGGTGGGCGACCGCCGCGCGGCGCTGGCCTGCTGGCGCGCGCAGGCCGGCGCCTGCGACAGCCCGAACGCGGGGCCGGTGATGAGCGCCGGCGCCGGCGCGCTCGGCCTGCGCCTCGGCGGCGCGGCGCGCTATCACGGACAGCAGCGCGCACGCCCCGAGCTGGGCTGCGGCGCGCCGCCGGCCGACGGTGACGTTCGCCGGGCGCTGGCCCTGATCGGGCGCGCGCTCGTGCTCTGGTGCGCGGTCATCGTCGGCCTCGACGTCGTTCTGTGATGGAGATCGGCGGTCATCGGCGTCGTCGCACCACGGCTGTCGTGCCGGCATCGGCGCGCCGGGCGGCCGCTGACCGGGGATGGCTTCGACGCGTCGCGCGAGGGTTGAACGGTCTTGTGCCGTTCGGCGTATCGCCCGGTATCGGCCGCCGTCGTGTGGGCGACGCCGTGCCGCGCCTGATGCTCGCCGTGCTCCTGCTCGGCCTCGCGCCCGCGGCGTGGCCGGGCGACGGCATCGCGGTCACGGACTTTCTCGGTCGCGAGATCGAGCTGGACGCGCCGGCCGAACGCATCGTCGCGCTGGCGCCGCATCTGGTGGAGAATCTCTACACCGCCGGCGCCGGCGAGGCGCTGGTGGGCGCGGTCTCGCACAGCGACTATCCGGCCGCGGCGCGGGCCCTGCCCGAGGTCGGCGGCTACACCAGCGTCAGCCTGGAGGCGGTCGTCGCGCTCGACCCCGATCTGGTGGTCGCCTGGGCGTCAGGCGACGGCGGTTCGCGGGCCACACGCGAGCGCTTCGCCACCCTCGGTATTCCGGTGTACGTCGATCGGCCGCGGCGGCTGGACGACGTCGCCCGCGCGATCGTGGACCTGGGCCGTCTATCCGGCCACGCCGAGACTGCCGCCGCAGCCGCCCGGCGCTTTCGGACGGGCATCGAGACGCTGCGCCGACGCTACGCCGATCGGGCGCCGGTGAGCGTGTTCTACCAGGTCTGGGACGAACCGCTGCAGACGCTGGGGCGCGACCAGTTCGTGGGCCAGCTCATCCGGCTGTGCGGCGGCCGCAACATCTTCGCCGACGTGGCCACGCTGGCGCCCAAGGTGAGCATCGAGTCGGTGCTGGCCCGGGATCCGGAGGTCATCGTCGCCAGCGGCATGGGCGACGAGCGCCCGGACTGGCTGGACGACTGGCGCGCCTGGCCGGGACTGCAGGCGGTGGCCGACGACCAGCTGCACTTCGTGCCGCCCGATCTCATCCAGCGGCCGACGCTGCGCCTGCTCGACGGCGCCCGGCGGCTCTGCGAGGCCATCGACGCCGCGCGCTGACGCCGCCCCGGCTGGAGACGACGCGGGTCTCAGTCCAGCGCCAGCCAGACGCCCACGGCCGCCATCAGCGTGCCGGCAACGCGGTTGAGCAGCACGACGTTGCGCCGCTGGTGGAGAAAATCGCGCACCAGCTGGCCGCCACCGGCATAGAGCAGCAGGCTGCAGAACTCGATGCCGAGAATCAGCCCGACCAGCAGTGCGAGCTGCGGCGCCAGCGGCTGCGACGCCTCGAGAAACGGCGGCAGCAGGGCGATGAAGAAGGCCCAGCCCTTGGGGTTGGCGACCGCGGTCACAAAGCCCTGGACGGCCAGGTTCGCCGGGCCCGTGCCGGTCGTGCGCGAGTCCGCTTCGACGGCCCCGGCGGGCCCGCGATCGCGCCACATCATCACTCCCAGATAGACCAGATAGGCGCCGCCGCCCCACTTCAGCAGCATGAACGCCGCCGGATAGCGGAGCATGAGCGCGGCCGCACCCACCACCGCGGCCACCGCCACCAGCCCGACACCGGCGAGCTCGCCGGCCATCATCGGCAGCGTGCGTCGCACGCCCAGGCGCATGCCCAGACTCAGCGACAGCATCATGCACATCCCGGGCGTGAGCGAGACGAGCACGAAGGTGGGCACGAACACGGTCAGGGCCGGCAGCGAGGGCATGAGGGAAGCGCTGGAGGAACG
>NZ_AYKH01000032.1 GCF_003788635.1 Salinisphaera orenii subsp. orenii MK-B5 | reverse complement strand
GGGCGCGCCGCCCCCCGCCACTGCCTGGAGCAGGCCGGTCAGCGCATCGTCGCCGAGATCGAGAACTGGCAGACGCAGGTCCACTGAGCGATGCGTCCGGGGCCGCGTCTCCTTCGGCTCGTCGGTCTCGTCAGCGCGCTGCTGGCGCTGTCGGGCTGCGTGTTCGTGACCGCTCCCTTCGGCAACGCCGATGACGCGCTTCACGAAACCACGATTCGCGGCGAGGGCTCGGCCAAGATTCTGTGGCTGCCGATCTCGGGCTTCATTTCCGATACGCCGAGCCGGCAGGCCTTCGGCCTGATCGAGCAGCCCTCGACCCTGGCACAGGTAAGCCGGGCGCTGGACCGGGCCGAGGCCGACGACGCGATCCGCGCGGTCGTGCTGCGCATCGACAGCCCCGGCGGCACGGTCGCCGCGGCCGACGAGATCTACACCCGCATCCGCCGCTATCACGAGGCCACCGGCGTGCCCGTGATCGCCAGCTTCGGCGGCGTGGCCGCCTCGGGCGGCTACTACGTCGGGTTGGCCGCGGACACGCTCATCGCCCAGCCGACCACAATCACCGGCTCGATCGGGGTGATCCTCGTCGGCGTGAACACCGCCGGCCTGCTCGACAAGCTCGGCATCGAGAACCAGAGCTACACCTCCGGCCCGCACAAGGACATCCTTTCGCCCCTGCGGCCGGCCACCGCCGAGGAGCGCGCCATCGTCCAGCGCGTGGTCGATTCGCTGTTCGCACGTTTCGTGGACGTGCTCGAACGCCGGCGTCCGGATCTGGACCGGGCCCATCTGGACACGATCACCGACGGCCGCATCCTGGCCGCCCCCGACGCCCGCGAGCTCGGGCTCGTCGACACCATCGGGCATATCGACGACGTGATCGACATCGCCCGCGAACGGGCCGGCGTCGATAACGCCCGGGTGATCCGCTACTACCGCGGTGGCCACGCACCGGCGACGCTGTCGGCGGGCTTGGCGTCCGTCGCGCCACAGGCCGAGCTCGGGCCCGCGGGCTCGGCGTTCGAACGCTGGCTGGCGCACAGCACGGGCCCGCAACCGCTGTATCTGTGGCGGGGTGCGGAACTGCGCTGATCCTGCCTCGGTCAGCCGCTGCCGGCGCGCGTCTCTCCGGGGGCGCCGTCCTCGAGCTGGGGCAGCGACGTCAGATGGGCCAGCGATTGGCGCAGGTCGGAGCCCAGCAGCTGCAGCGCGTGCTCGGCCAGATCCCGCAGCGCGGGGTCGATGGTCAGACGACTGCCCTTCTGGTGCAGCAGCCCCACGCGAACCAGCGTCTGCAGATGATTGCGAAACAGCCGCGCATCGAAGAACTCCGGGCTGTTGCGGCCGGTGAGGATGGCCATGCGTTCGGCCATGAGCTGGCACTGGCGCTCGAACCGACCGCGCTCGACCTCGCCGGCCTCGAGGTTGTGACTGAGCAGCATCACGGTCATCGCATAGCGTTCCAGCGACTCGCGCATGATGCGCGCCAGACTCATGAGCGCCGCGAACGCCGGCGAACCGGCCTGCGGCCGGCGCAGCTGGCCGGGTTGCGCGCCCGGCACCAGCAGGCCGCAGTCCAGCAGCGCGTCGGTGGCGGCGTCCAGCGCCGCCGGCGCTTCCTCGGGCTGCCAGCGCAGGAACAGCTCCGAGGCGAGCAGCGGATAGAGTTCGGCCGCGTCCGCGAGCATGGCCTCGCGGCTGCGCGACTCGAAGTGGGCGAAGAAGTTCGCGACCAGCGACGGCAGCGCGAACAGATGCATGACGTTGTTGCGGGTGTAGGTCAGCAGCACTGCCTGACGCGACTCCACCGTGAGCACGTCGCCCCAGGCATGGGGCAGGCGCACCAGGCGCATCAGCGGCTCGGCCTCGGCCAGCAGCGCCGGCCCGTCGGGTTCCGGTGCGGTGGCATCCGGCGAGTACGGGCAGCGACGCGCCAGCCCGGCCAGCAGCGCCAGGGTATCGGTCATCTCGTTCTCGGCGATGGCCTTCTGCGGGCTGCCGAGCAGGATCAGCGATGCGAGTCCCGTGGCGTTGAGGGTCGCGGTGGCGTTGATGCCCTCCATCACCCGTTCGGACAGGCCGGCCACGAACGACTGCAGCCACTGCGGCCGTGTCTCGGCGTCGAGATCGGCCATCTTGTCGCGCCAGCCGGGCAGATGGACGTCGGCGTAGTCCCAGAGGTCGATCGGCGTGCCGAAGGAGACGAACACGCGGCCGTACTTGCGCTTGAGAATCTTGGTCGAGCCACGCACCAGATCGCCCATCGATTCGCGCTTCTTCGCGCGCGTGCCGCGCAGTTCATCGAAGTACTTGTTGACCTCCATGACCCGGTCGTAGCCGATGTAGACGGGCACGATCGCGACCGGCGCACCGCCCTCGCCGAGCGCGCTCGTCACCGTCATCGAGAGCATGCCGGTCTTGGGCGGCAGCAGCCGGCCGGTGCGGCTGCGCCCGCCTTCGGGATAGAACTTCATCGGCTGGCCGCGGGCGATGAGCACCTCGACGTAGGCGCGGAACACCGCCGTGTAGAGCCGATCGCCCTTGAAACTGCGCCGCAGATAGAAGGCGCCGCAGCGCCGCAGCAGACCGCCGATCGGCCAGAAGTCGAGATTGATGCCCGCGGCGATCTGCGGCAGCGCCAGCCCCTCCCGATAGAGGATGTAGGACACCAGCAGATAGTCCATATGGCTGCGGTGTGAGGGCAGATAGATGATCTCGCGGCGGTCGTGTGAGACCGAACGCAGCCGCGGGAGATGGCGCACGTCGATGCCGTCGTAGATGCGATGCCACAGCCAGGTGAGCACGCGCAGCATGAAGCCGATGGCGATGTTGGAATAGTCCGCGGCGATCTCGTTGGCGATGTCGCGGGCGCGAACGCGCACCGCGGCCACCGTGCTGCCCTCGCGGCGCGCGGTCTCGGCGATCGCGCGGGTGACGTCGGGATCGGCCAGCAGCGAGTTGATGAGCTGACTGCGCCGCGACAGCGGCGGGCCGAGCGTGGCCGCACGCTGGCGGCGGAAATGCACCCGCAGCACGCGCACGAGCTTGCGCACCAGGGTCGCCGGCGCGGCGGCCTCGTCCAGAAAGCCCCGATAATCCAGCGGCTGACCGAAATGGACCAGCGTGTTGCGACCGTTGGCGAGCACGATCAGCAGCTTGCGCAGGCGGCCGGGCCGTTCGCTGTCCGCGAACAGGATGCGCAGGATCGAGGTCTCCTTGACCGGGTTACGTCCCCAGAAGACCGAAACCGGGACCAGCTGGACGTCGAAACTGCGATCGTGCAGCCCACGCGAAACGATGCGCTGCAGCTCGGAGCGCGTGCGACCCCGGCCCACCGGCAGCGCCAGCACCACCGCACGGTTGGTCCGGGGCAGGCGATTGGCCGCCAGATAGGGACGCGGCAGGCCGCGTTCCGCGCAGGCGGCCTCCAGGGCGAGCCAGTCCATGACGCTGCCCACCGGCAGGACATAGCAGACGGGCTTGTCGCCCTCGAGCGCGATCTCGTCGAGATCCGACGGCGTGGTGTGGGTGTTGATCCAGGCGCGCAGCGGCCAGCGCAGCAGCGGCAGGAACAACGTCAGAAAGCGCAGGAGCCAGGTCACGCGAACACGTCGGCGCTAGCGCGAACGGACGAAATAGCGCAACAGACTGCGCGTGTTCTCGCCGATGGCGCGGGCGATGCGCTCCAGCGGCCCCTGGGTCGACAGCGTCTGCCGATCGGCGGCCGTGGCCAGATGCGGTGCGTAGCGCACCCGCAGCTTGGCGAGCGCGCTCTCGTCGGCCCGCACGAACTGGCGATAGAGCCAGTTCCAGGGCAGATTCCAGCGTGCACCGCGCTGCACCCGGGCGACGAAATCCACGATGTAGGGCCGGCCCTGATCGTCGACCAGCATGTTGCCGGCCGCGCGCAGATCGCAGTGCGCGATGCCGCGGCGGTGCATGGCGTCGACCAGCGTGCGCAGTCGCGCATAGGCCGCGTCCGGCGCGTCGGCGCTGGGCCAGGGCCGGGCCGGCAGGTATTCCATGAGCAGCCCGCGGGCGTCCAGACGGCGGTGAAGCGACGGCACACCCTGGAGCCCCGCAAGCCGCACCAGCGCGCTGTACTCGCGCCAGATCAGGATCGGCGCGATCAGCCGGCCGAACCAGCCGGGCGTGCGCGCATAGTCCTTGAGGATC
>NZ_AYKH01000031.1 GCF_003788635.1 Salinisphaera orenii subsp. orenii MK-B5 | reverse complement strand
TGCGCTCGATCTGGGTATTGTCCTGCGCCGGCCGTTCGGGCGTGGAGACCACCTTGGTCCCCAGCGGCGCATTGGTGAACACGTCGGCCAGCGCATCCTCGACGGCGTACAGCATCTCGGCGGTGAGACTCGCGCGGTGTAGCGGACTCGTGCCGGTCCACGGGCGCTCCACGGGCGTCCCGATCTTGAAGTGCAACACTTCCCCGGCCAGCACCGTATCCGAGCGCCCACCGCCGGTATCCGGCACGGTGACGCGATAGGCGACCGGCTTGGAACCTCGGGTCGAAACGGTCCAGCTATTCGCCGCCACCAGCGTGTCGCCGCGCATGACGAACAGCGCTTCGCCGCAGAATCCCAGCGAGCGCCCGGCCATGCCTAGTACCTCGGGCGTCAGGACGTCGATGCCGGTCTCCGCCTGGCTTAGCCCGTGCTCCCATAGGGACACACACGTCTGCACCGTGCCGGTCAGCTCGGCGAGATTCCGCCGGCCGATGATGTGGTCGGCCCGGAACTGCAACGCCTGTTCGGTGTAGTTGGCGCGTTGCTCGTCGCGCGGGCTGCGCCGGAACCAATCGAATACGCCCATCGTCAAGCCCTCCGGTATGGCCGCAATAGATCGGCCGCGCCGCTGTACTGTAGTGCGCGCGCCATCCAGGTCGGGGAGCGCTCGAACTCGTCCGACAGTCCGTTACCCAGCGCCAGCGAAGCGCGTGTCACCGATGCGGACAGCGCGCACTCGTCCTGTACGTAGTGCAGCAGGCGATCGAACGCCGCCAGCACCGCCGCCGGCGGGTCCACGTCATCGCCGACCGTGGCCTTCACGCGATACGTGCCGGCCTCGAAGGCATAACCCAGCGGCCCGGCCGGGGTCTCGATGGTCCGATACGCACCGTCGCGCCAGACCTCCACCGTCTCCACCCGCGCCGGGGTCAGCGGGGGCGTCCAGTCGCCCGAACCGCAGAGCACCCACGTTACCGGGCGTTCATGCCAGCGATGGGCGATATAACCCTCGATGCGCTGCCAGAGCGCGGCCACCGTGCCGGGCGCGCCGTCGTCGCCGGCATAGTCCGCATCGGTCACGTACTGCTCGGGCTGGCCTTCGTTTTGCTTGAGCACGTCCATCACAGGTGCAGCAGCGCGCGTTCCAGCGCGGCGAGATTGCGACGGTTCCAGCCGGATGGGTTCGGCTGCCACGAACGCGCCTCGACGCTCGATTCTTCGTAGGCCGGATTCGTGACCAGCGACAGCTCGAACAGAATCGCCTCGTGCACCGTGCGGATCAGGGCCTGGCCTTCGCTGGGGTCTTCTTCCTCGACCGTCTCGGCGTTGTCGACCGTGCGCTCGGGCGGGATTCTGAAACCGGGCGAGATGCCGACCGCCAGTCCGGCGGCGAGTAGCGCCATCGCATCCTTGAAGTGCGACGTATCGGCGACCTCGGGCGCGATGTTCGCCTCGAACGTCAACGCTTCGGCGCTATCGTCCAGCGCCAGCGATTGGGTCGCACGCGAGGCGAGCGGCTTCGCCCAATCGTGGCCGACCAGCAGGCGAATATCGACTTCCGCATTCACGCTGTACTGGAACGCATGGGAGGCGAACTTTTCCTTACGCGGTCGCCCGCGCCGCCCGCCATCGGACAGCGTGGCCAGGCTGTTGTAGGGAAAACGCCCGCGCAGGGTCCGTGATCCATCGGACTCCGCGCGAACTTCCAGGCTGCCGTCGGGGGCGGCGAACAGCATTACTGAATACCGGACAGGATGCGGATCTGCTCGGGCCGGCTGACAGTCACGTCCATCGTGGCCAGCATCGTCACGCGAAGGCCGCCGCTCTGGGCGTCGGTGAACACGTCTCTTACAACGTCGATGCCGCCCCAGCGCCCGACAAAGATCGGCTGCGTGCCGCCGGCCGTGGTCGTCAGCAGGGAATTGCTCGCCACCGGGTCGCCGGTCGGATCGGCCAGCGCATTGTGACTCAAGACCACCGCGCCGAGCTTGGCCATCAGGCGGTCGAACTCGGTTACGCCCGAACCGCTGTCGAAAATCTGGGCGTCCATGCTGTCCATGATCTCGGGCCGGATCAGCGCGCGGATGGCCGATACGCTCGTGGCCGCATTCGCCAGCATGAACTCGACCGCTGCCTTGCGATAGGCCGCATAGGTCGCGGCCGCATCCACGGCCGTGGTCTGGATGCCGTAGGTCGACGCGCCCGAGATAACGCCGAGCGGTTCGCCGTTGCTGCCCGAGCCCTGAAATACGGCTTTGTCCATCTCGACCTGCATCGCGTTACGAGCGTTGCGACGGATCGCATCTTCGATGCCGGCCGACTGCAGCTGCGCCTTGCGGGTAATGGAGACCGTCGCGCCGAGCGTGTTATCCGGGCGCAGCACGCGGTTGTTCGTCTGGTACTCGGTCGAGTCGGCGACGTTGCCGCCCTCGGTCGATGCCCACGCGATCGAAGTCTTCGACGTGTTGACCGGGTATTCCTGCGCACCGCTGCCGATGTCGATCATCCGCGCGCCCATCTGCCCCATGACCGAGCCGGGGAACAGCGCGTCGATGATGTTCTGGGTCCGCACGGGATCGGGGACCGTGGTGCTCGTGGTGGCGTCGCGCTGCTCCAGGGCCTCCCACGGCACGGGCGTGCCGGTATAGGCGCCGTGACTGCGCATCTCGTCCACGACTTCCCGAGTCGCGCCCGACAGCGGGCTATTCTCGCCGCTCGCCAGATTCGCGAACACGCTCCGCACCTCGAACTGGTCGACCAGCGCATCCCATTCGGAACCTTCACGGGTCTCCAGGTCGGCGCCAGCGTCGCGGCGCTCGGCATCCTCGGCGGTGATCGCGGCCTGATAACGCGACTCGTTGACTTGGTACTCGCGATTCAAGTCTTTAAGAGAGCGCTGCTCGTCTTCGTTCGGCGCTTCGTTCGCGGCCAGCTCGGCGAGATTGGCGCGAATCTCCGACTGGCGCTTGGCAATCTTGGCGGATTCCAGCATGGGCGTTCTCCTTCCGAAAGGCTTTATCTAGCTATAGCTGTATGCCCATACAGTATAACAAACATTCGTACAAGTGTTTTATTTTTAGGCGTCAAAATCAATTATTTCCCGTCAATCAGGCGCATCCACTTGACGCGCTCGGGATTCGGTGGCGGGAAGCCCATTTCCAGGCGGGTCTTCCGGGCATGACAGGAACCGCAGAGCGTTTGAAGATTCGACATCTCGAACGCCAGTTCGGGCGCGTCGCGAACGGCCCGGATGTGATCGACCTCAAGCCGGCCGCGTCGTGAACATTGGACGCACCGCCAGCCGTCACGACGTTTCGCAGCCAGCCGTAACGCCGGCCACCGCTTATCTCGGTAGGCTTGGGCACTCGGCCGGTCGTAGCGTTTGCGGGCCTTCATGCCCATTTGAAGCCCCCGGTACGCCGCACGGGCCGGGCGTCGCGTCGTGATCCTTCGGCGACTGCCAACACGGCCGCCGCCACGGGATCAATACGCCCGGTCGAGCGGGCCTTGCTAAGCTTACCGTTGCCGCTCTCGTCCAGCGCCACAACACAATCGGACAGCGCCGAGCGCATCAGCAGGCTTTTTTCCGCCGCGATTTTCTTGTCCGCCACGGCCCGCTGGAATCGGCGGACATCTTCCGCCCCATCGCGCCAACCCATGCCCCTCCAAATCACGCGCGCATTTGCCTGCTCGGCTGCCAGCGCTTCGCCGACTTCGGCCTGTTTGAACCGGTCAGCACAGATACACTCGATGGGCGAATCCACGACATGCGCCAGGGTTTCGGCGATCCATTGCCGGATCGGCACCGTCTGATCGCCCAGCATCCGCAGCTCGCCGTCGCGCGCCATCTGGCTGTATCGGTCGCCGACATGATCGCGATGCCCTCGGGCCAATAGATCGGGGTTCGATGGGAACCAGCCGCGCGCTTCGAGCCGCTTCGTATCGGGCCAGTAAAATGCCGATGCGGTCATGGATGCCGCGCCGCCCAGATCCAGCCCGATAATCACCTTGCCCTCGCGCGGCGGTAGCTCGTCGGCCTCGCAGCGTAGCCAGTCGTCCACCTGCACGAGCATGTCGCGCCCCTCGGCGGCCACGCGCTCGTTACGGTGAAGATTGCGAAATGACGCCAGCGCCGAGCCGCCGCGCTGCATCGCCTGTTGCGCCTGCTGCACGAGCCATTCAGGCCGGGCGCCGATGCCCTCGACAGCGCCGGGATTGGCTTCCATGAGACTGTCGAAGTCGTCAGCATCCTGATTCGGTGCGGGGCGGTGTTCCTGCACGAAACAAGCCGTCGGCGGGTTGTCGCACCATTGCGAAAACGAGTTCGCGTCGTCAGGGGCGGAGGTGCTGATTATCAACATGCGGCCGTCGCGCTTGCCCAATGATGTGAGCAACGCGGCTTCTATTTCCTCGCCCCGGCCCGGTCGCCAGGCGGCGCGTTCGTCGGCGATGACCAGCGTGGCCGCACCGCCGAGCGCGGACTTACCATCCGCTGAGATGGCGCGCAGTTCGTGCGGGCCGTCGTCGGCTTCGATCTTCAACGAGAAATGCGGATGCTCGCGAGTCTGGACCTTGCCGAAACGCACCATGTCATCGGGCAGGTTCTCCAAGAACGTCTGAGCGAACCGGAACGCGGTCGCGGCCTGATCCTTCGTGCGGCCGGCGATGACGACTTCCCGCTGGGGTTGCACGCCCCATTCGCCGATTAGGTGCGTCACCGCCAGTGCCGCCGCTGTCGCGGTCTTGGCGTTGCCGCGCCCGATGCTCCAGACGCCGACCGTGACGTTATCGGCGAGCGCGCCCTCGATGAACCGCCGCTGATACGCCGCGAGGGTGATCTTGTCGCCCGCGAGCCGCCCTTGTGGCACGGGCAGGCGCTCGATCGCGGTAATTGCTTTTTCGGCTTCAGTCATTCAAAGGCTCGCTTGTGTGAAACAGATGCCCCCGCTCCGCGACCCTCCCCACGGAAATAATCCGCGGCATTGGGACCAGACCGCGCTCCGACCGACCAAACGATCATTGCAATCGCCCGGTGCGCTCGACCGCGATGGCGCGCAACTCGAATTGCGCATCACTGATCGCCGCCACCATCTCGTCGTCGGTCAGCTCGTGTTCGAGCCATGCGCGATTCAGTACGCCGGCAGCAGTGGCGATGGCCAGCTCGGCCAGCTCGGTACGGGTCAGCCCGCTGCGTCGGGCCATGTCGTGCACGTGGTCCGCCGCCCGGTCGATTCTGGCTCGTGATCGTTCGTCCATTGGTTCGTTGTCCATTGCTGCTCCCATACAGGGGGAGGGTTGTTAGTTACTTAGTGGAGCGATTTGCACCACCCTCATGTCAGACGGGCGAGCGTTGGCTTGTGCGAGCGTTGGCTGCCTCGCTGCACAATCGTTAGCTGTCCGATAGCTTCCAGATGATCGCGGGCTTTCAGATAGCGCCGCTTACTCCAGCCCATGATCCGCTCGCCTGTTGCGCCCGGTAGCT
>NZ_AYKH01000030.1 GCF_003788635.1 Salinisphaera orenii subsp. orenii MK-B5 | reverse complement strand
AGCTACCGGGCGCAACAGGCGAGCGGATCATGGGCTGGAGTAAGCGGCGCTATCTGAAAGCCCGCGATCATCTTGAGGCCATCGGCCAGTTAACGATTGTGCAGCGAGGTAGTCAGCGCTCGCACAAGCCAACACTCGCCCGCCTGACATGAGGGTGGTGCAAATCGCTCCACTAAGTAACTAACAACCCTCCCCCTGTATTAGAGGCAGCTATGGACAACGACCGAATGGATACCGAACTGGCCGCGCTGATCGCGCACATGGAAGCCAGAAACATCGAGCCGGTGCAGTTTGCGCACTTATGCGCGGTGTCGATTGGCTCGCTGATCTATCACGGATGCGACGACAACAACGACAAAGCCGTGGCGCTGGCATCGCTGGTCCGCACGGTTCGTGATTGGGCCGACATGCCGGCGGCACACTAAGTGATTGTTTTATTTGGTCCCAATGCCGCGACTTCTGTCCGTGGGGAGGGTCGCGGAGCGGGCTCATCTATGTCGATTTACAGGTGATCTAGATGGCGAGAGCCAAGCAAGCTATTGATTTCATTGGTGGTTTGAAGGTGCCCGAAGGCCCGAGGGCTGGAAAACCGCTCAAGCTGGCCCCGTTTCAGCGGCAATTCATCCGTAAGTCCCTGCGTGGCGGGAATAAAATCGGCGTTTTGTCCGTGGCCCGTGGCAACGGCAAGTCGGCCATATCCGGCGGTCTGGCGCTCGGGCATCTGGTAGGCGCATGGTCGCCCCAGCCCCGGCGCGAGATCATCGTGGCGGCGCGCACACGCGATCAAGCACAGATTGTTTGGAACTACGTCGCCGGCCTGGCGCTGACGATGGACCCGGCCGAGTACGAGAAGCTGACGTTCCGGCGCGGGCAGAAGCTCGAAATCGAGTACGACGGGGAACACATCCTGCGCTGCATCTCGGCCGAACCCAAGAACGCGCTAGGTAGTTCGCCAACGCTCTGCATCATGGACGAGCGGGCGCACTGGCCCGACGACAAGGGCGACGATCTCGAAAGCGCGCTGCTGTCCGGGCTGGGCAAACGCTCGGGCGTGTGCCTGATGATATCCACGTCGGCATCGAGCAACGCGCACAGTTTCTCGCGCTGGCTGGACGATCCGCCGCCGGGCACCTATACGCAAGAACATCGACCCGAACCCGGCTTACCCGTGGACGACATGGATTCGATCCTGCTGGCGAATCCCGGTAGCAAGCACGGGATCGGTAGTTCGCCCGAATGGCTCCAGACGCAGGCCACGATGGCGATTGCGCGCGGTGGTTCGGTCCTGTCGAAGTACCGATTGTTCAACAGAAACGAACGGACCAGCGGCGAGCGGCGCGACCGGCTGATGACGCTGGACGAATGGCTCGAAGTCGAGAGCAGCGACCCGCCCCAGCGCGACGGCCACGCCATCGTCGGCATCGACCTGGGCGGCACTGCGAGTATGTCGGCGTGCGCGATGTACTGGCCTACGTCGGGCCGGCTGGAAGTGTTCGGCGCGTTCGGCAACGATCCGACGCTGGAAGATCGCGGGCAGCGTGACGGGGTGAGCGACAGCTACGTGGAAATGCACCAGCGCGGCGAATTGATCGTCATGGGGCAAAAGGTCGTGCCGGCCGACAGCTTCATTGCCGAGATCGTCAAACGGCTGGACGGCTGGCCGATGGCGTGCATCGTGGGCGACCGCTATCGAAAGGGCGAATTTCAGGAAGCCCTGTTCGCCGCTGGCGTGCGCGTGCCGATTGTCTGGCGCGGTAACGGCTTCAAGGACGGCGGCGAAGATACCGCCCGGTTTACCAAGGCGGTGTTCGACGGTCGGGTGAGCATGGCCCCCTCGCGCCTGATGGCATCGGCGGTTAACGATTGCGTGGTGGTTACCGATGACAGCGGCAACTCGAAGCTGACCAAGAAGCGCAGTCTCGGCCGCATCGACCCGGTATCGGCGGCCTCGCTGGCGATTGCCGAAGGCGTGCGCCGACAGGATCGCCCGATACCGGAGCGCAAGGGGCTGACGTGGGCGTGAAGAATCGTTTTCGCGGCCCGAGCGCGCGTGTGCAGCGTGACAAGCGCTGGCCCGCCCTACGTCAGGCCGCCCGCCGTCGCGATAACTGGTGCTGCGTGAAGTGCGGACACCGGGGCCGCATCGAGGTGGATCACATTAAACCCGTGCGCGACGCGCCGGAGCTGGCATTTGATTTAACCAACCTGCAATGCCTCTGCCGGCAGTGCCACAGCCGGAAGACCCGTATCGAGGTCGGTCTGGCCCCCTATGATCCCGAGCAGTCGAAGTTTATTGCACATATACGATCGCTGACGGCCGAACGTCGAAGCGAATAGCGTTAAGTGCAATCTCGGTTTGACTTTGCGGCCTGATTAATGTATATATATACAGTACCTAGCTAGGCCCAAACACAGGACATTGCAATGCTGGAATCCGCCAAGATTCAGAAGCGCCAGTCGGAGATTCGCTCGAATCTTGCCGAGTTGGCGGCCAACGAAGCCCCGAGCGAAGACGAGCAGCGCTCGCTTAAAGACCTGAACCGCGAATATCAGGTGAACGAATCGCGCTACCAAGCCGCGATCACCGCCGAGGACGCCGAGCGCCGCGACGCCGGGGCCGACCTGGAGACCCGCGAGGCGAGCGAATGGGGCGCGCTGGTCGACAAGTTTGAGATGCGCCAGGCCGCGCTGCACCTCGACGAGGGCCGACAGTTCGATGGCGCCACCGCCGAAGTCGTGCAGGAATTGCGACAGGCCGGCGGCTATCGCGGCGTGCCGATCCCGTATGCGGCTCTCGAAACGCGGGCCGGTGAGACCACCTCCGCGACCGTGCCCGATCCGATTGCCACCAAGCCGCTGATCGACCGGCTGTTCCCGCAGAGCGTGGCCGGCGCGATGGGCGCGCAGATGGTCAACGTGTCCGCCGGGGGCATCGAGTACCCGGTGAGCACCTCGCAGGTAACCGCAGGCTGGGCCTCGACCGAGGGCGGCGACGTGGCCGGCCCGAGCGAGTTCACCACCGTCGACCGGCCGCTGGCGCCCGACCACACGCTCGGCATTCAGATGCGGCTGACCCGCAAGGCCATGAAGCAGTCGGCCGGCATCGAGGCCGCAATCCGGCGCGACATGCAGGGCGCCATGCAGGCCAAGATCGACGAGGCGGTCTTTCAGGGCAGCGGCAGCAACGGCCAGCCCGCCGGCGTGATCGCCAAGGCCGCCGACTACGGTATCGACTCGACGGCGGTGGACGCGGCAGCCAGTTACGCGGCCTTCCGCAAGGCGGTGACCGAGTTCATGCTCAACAACGCGGCGAGCGGCCCCGGCAGTGTCCGGGCGCTGATCCGGCCCGAAGTCTGGGACGCGATGGACGACGTGATCTTCGATGCCGGTTCTGGCGTGACCGAGTACGACCGGCTCGCCGCCAAGTTGGGCAGCGTCACGCAGTCGCACAACGCCTTGAAGGCACCGAGCGGCAGCACGCCGGCCAGCAAGGCGCTTTTGAGCACCAACGCGGGCGGCCAGTCGCCGATCTTCGTGGCGACGTGGGGCGCGGTCGATTTAATCAGAGACGTATACAGCGACGCGGCCTCCGGCGGCCTCCGGCTGACCGCGCTTGTCACGATGGACGTGTCGATCAGTCGAACCGAACAGCTGAGAGTCCTGACGGGCCTTCAGTGATGCTGTACGGAATCCCCGGCGGCACAATCGAGGTTCGCGGTGCGTCGGATCGCGCGCTGCAACTTCGGGGCCGATTCCCCTATGGTTCCACGGCCACGCTGTCCGATGGCGGGCGGCGTGGTCGGCCGCGTAAGGAGCGTTTCGCCGCCCATGCCTTCAAGCATTCCGTCGAGACCGAGCGCGAAGTCCGGCTGCTGGTCGGCCACGATTGGGGCAAACCGCTGGCCAGCCGGGGCACGGGCACGCTGTCGCTGGAAGACACGGCCGAAGCACTGACGTTCGATGCCACGATCCCGCCCGAGGTCGCCGATACCAGCTTTGTCCGCGACGCCATCGCCCTGCTGACTGCCGGGCTGGCGGTGGGCATCTCGCCCGGTTTCCGCATCCCGCCCGAACGTGCCGTGCAACAGGCCGAGACGGTCGAGGAAGAAGACCCGGCCGAAGGGCAGGCGCTGATCCGCACAGTCCATGCAGCGGTTTTGTCCGAGCTGTCGCTGGTAACGAATCCGGCCTACGAGGAATCGAGCGTCGAATCCCGATCTTGGGACATGGCCGCGCCCAAGGCCCGCCCGCCGATGATGGTGTATCTCCCATGATGGACGTGCTCAAGGTCAGCGAAGGCCAGCCCGAGCAGCGCGTGGTCGATGCGGACTATGCCGGCGATGACGCCGCGCCCGGCACCGTGGCCGCGCTCTGGCAGCGCATCGAGGGCTATATCGCCCATCGCTGGCAGCCTCGCCCGGTGACGTGGGTACTCTGCGGTTCGGGCGACTGGACGCCCCCGCTGACGCCGGCCACCATCGACACCATCGAGTATTGGTCCGGCGGCGACTGGCACACCGTCGTGCAGAACCCGACCCCGCTGGGGTACGAGTTCGACGCCGGCACCTATCGCATCACCGCGACCGTGGGCGAGGAAACCGACCCGCCGGCCGCCGTGCTGGAAGCCTTCAATCGGCTGGCCGGCTATCTCGAAGACGAGATCACGCTGGTCAACAGCGCGACGCGCGAGACGGTGAACTACGGTAATGGCCTGTCGGTTAGCCGCGACCGCCCGGCGGCGTGGATTGCCAAGGCGTTGCAGCACAGCGGCGCGGCGGACCTGCTGCGCGGGTATCGGCGCGCATGAGCTTGTCCGCCAGTGCCAAACGGGTATTCGAGCGGCTCGGCGTGTCCGCGACGTACAAGCGCACCACGAAGGGCGCCTATGATCCGGTCAGCGGCTCGTATGGCCCCGGCGAGACCACAACGCATGCCATCAAGGTCGCCCCGCCGAGTGCGTACGAATTGGACTACATCGACGGCACGTTGATCCAGCGCGGCGACGCGCAGGTGGAGATTGCGGCGGATAGCCTGCCGTTCGCCCCGGCGCTATCGAGCAGCGACACGGCCGACGCGCTCGTGATCGCCGGCACCGAGTATCAGTTGATTCACGTCGAACCCCGATACGCCCGCGATGCCGTGGCGGTCTACACAGTGCAGGTGCGAGGTTAGCCGATGAGCTTTGCGAGAGATGTGGACAGGTTCGTTAAAAAGACCGAAAAGCGTATCGAGCACGCCCATAAGTCTGCGGCCACGAAACTGATTACCGACGTAATCGACGACACGCCCCAGGATACCGGCTTCGCAGCGGCGAACTGGCGTAGCGGTGTCGGCAACGCGCCCGATGGCCCGGTGGATCGTACAAGCGCGGCCGAAGCCAAGGCCGAAGCGTTGGCCGCGATTGCAGCGTGGCCGATGGGCACGCGCTTGGAGTTCGCCAACGCAGCGCCCTATATCTTGTCGCTGGAGTTCGGCAGTTCTAACCATCGCCCGGCGGGCATGGTCCGGCGCAACGTCAAGCAATTCAGCCGTAACGTGAAACGCGCAGCCAAGCGGGGCGCATGATGCAATGGAATCCCGCCAAATGGTTTAACCGCGGCGATACCCTGGAGCAGCGCGCCAACTATACCGAACAGGCGTTGCAGTTCCGGGCCGACCACATCATCGGCCGGCGCAATCTCGCCGAGCTGACCGGCACGGTGCAGACCTGCGTGTCCCTATGGGAGCACGGTCTGTCTCAGGCGGAGACGAGCATCGACCTGCTGACGCCCGAGGTGCTGGGCATGGCCGGGCGGTCGCTGGGATTCTGCGGCGAAGCGCTGTTCGTCATGCGCGGCGATACGCTCGTGGCCGCCAATAGCTGGACCGTTTCGACCCGAGGTTCCAAGCCGGTCGCCTATCGCGTCACCGTGCCGGATACCGGCGGCGGGCGTTCGGATACGGTGCTGGCCGGGGAAGTCCTGCACTTCAAGATCGGCATTCCCGTTGAGCGGCCGTGGACCGGGACCAGCCCGCTACACCGCGCCAGTCTTACCGCCGAGATGCTGTACGCGGTCGAGGATGCGCTGGCCGACGTGTTCACG
>NZ_AYKH01000029.1 GCF_003788635.1 Salinisphaera orenii subsp. orenii MK-B5 | reverse complement strand
GGGGGGGGGCCGCGGCGTGCCGAGCGCCTGCACCGGACGCCCATTTCTTTCGAGGGATTCACACGCCGTTCAGCCTTTATCGTTAAATTCGTATTGAACACACAAAACGAAGCGCTCACCACGCGCACTGGAGGCTGACATGACGCACACGATCCGCAACACGCTCGCCGCGGCCACGCTGTTCGCCGGTATGGCCAGCGCCCCGGCGATGGCCTTCGACGACGACACCCTGGACGCCGCGCTCGGCGGCGGCATCGGCGGCGCCCTGGGCAGTGCCATCGGCAACGAGCTCGGCGGGCGCACCGGCGCCCTGATCGGCGGTGCCGCCGGCGCCGCGGGCGGTACGATGATCACCCACGACGGCGACGACGGTTACGACGACCGCGGCTGGCGCGGCCGCGATCACGATCGCGATCGTCGCGGCTACCGCGGCCATCGCGGCTATGGCTATCGTTACGACGACTGATGCCCGACCCGGCTGCGGGCGCCGGCCCACGCCGGGTCGGCGCCCGAACCAGGCGTGTCAGCCGGCGGCCAGCCGTTCCAGCGCGGCTTCGGTATCGGCCCAGCCGAGACAGCCGTCGGTGACCGACACGCCGTAGGCCAGCGGCGCGTCCAGCCCCTGCCGGCCGGGCCGGAGGTGGCTTTCGAGCATGACCCCGGCGATCGCCGCCGGGTCGGCGCGGCGCTGGGCGATGACCTCATCCAGCACCGCCGGCTGGCGGGCCGGGTCCTTGCCGCTGTTGGCGTGGCTGCAGTCCACGACCATCCCGGGCACGAGCCCGGCGGCGGCGAGCATCGACCGGGCCGCGGCCACGCCCGCCGCATCGCAGTTGGGCCCGCCACGGCCACCCCGCAGGATGAGATGCGTGTCGGGATTGCCCGCCGTCTCGATCCAGGCCGGCCGCCCGTCGGCGTCGCTGCCGAAGCGGGCGTGCGGGCAGGCCGCGGCCTGCATGGCATCGCGCGCCGCGCCGAGGTCGCCGTCGGTGCCGTTCTTGAAGCCGACCGGCAGATCCAGTCCGCTGACCAGTTCACGATGAGTCTGGGACTCGGTGGTGCGCGCGCCGATCGCCGCCCATGCCAGACAATCCTCGAGATAGTCGGCGGCCACCGGGCTCAGCAGTTCGGTGGCCAAAGGCAGGCCGAGCCCGGCGAGCTCCATCAGCAGGTCGCGCGAGACGCGCAGCCCGCGTGCGAGATCGTTGCCGCCGTCCAGCGACGGGTCGTGGAGCAGCCCCTTCCAGCCGACGGTGGTGCGCGGCTTCTCGACATAGGCCCGCATGACGATCAGCACATCGTCGGCCAGGCGATCGGCGACTGCGGCCAGCCGTTGGCCGTAGTCGAGGGCGGCCTCGGGGTCGTGCAGGGAACAGGGGCCGACGATGGCCAGCGGGCGCGGGTCGGTACCGGCAAGCACCGCGCGGATGGCGCCGCGCTGGGCCCGAATGCGTTCGGCACGGGCGGGATCCAGCGGCATCGCCGTCCGCAGCTCGGCCGGCGACGGCAGGGCGTGGACGTGGCGGCGAGCCGTGGCGGGGGCGAGTTCGGCGGCGGTGTGGCTACGGACAGCGGCGAGATGGGCGGTCATGACGACTCCTTGCAGACGGGGCGGCGCGATGCGCGCCGGATACGATCGGATGCGAGCGGTAACGGGGGGCCGGCCCCGCGCTAAATCGCCAGTTGCGGTAGTCGCCGTAGTTCATGTCATTGCTCCTTCGGTCGGGTCCGGCCGTGGCCGGAAACGAAAAAACCCCCGGTCGGGGACGCCAACCGGGGGTTTCGATGTCGCGGCAGGCGTCCTCGTCGGGGCGCCTGTCCGGGTCGGTCAGACGCCTAGCGGCTAAACCAATACCCGTAAAAATAGCCCGCACGCACGCCGTCAGCCGTGCGGCTTACGCGCGGCGGATGCGGTGCGGAATGTCGTGCGGTCATCGCCATGTCGTTCATGCGATCGATTTATGAATCAAGACTAACGAGGCCCGGGCCGCGATACAAGCACCGCGGCCGGGCGTCGCCCGGATCGGCTAGGGCCTGTTAACACTTCATGCGAGCCCGCGCCAAGCGCTGTTGTGCGGCAAGACGAGGCGTAGTACGCGCCGTGCAGTCATTCTGCACAAGCGTGCTACAACGCTGGATTGCCGCACAACAGCGCTTGGCCCGAAGGGTTGGGCCGCAAATCGCGCCCGGCGGCGTTGCGAGCCTGGGTCGTGGCACGCCACGACGCGGCGGCGCGCGCCTTGCCGGACACGATTTGCGGTCTCCAACGCGGCGCCCGCAGGAAGTGTAAACAGGCCCTAGAACAAGCCGTGGATGTCGCCGTTGGCGTGCACGCCCATGTCGGCCGCGGCGGGCCGGCGCGGCAGGCCGGGCATGGTCATGATCTCGCCGCAGACGACGACGATGAAGCCCGCGCCCGCCGACAGCCGCACCTCGCGGATCGGAATCGTGTGGCCGGTCGGCGCGCCGCGGCGGCTGGCGTCGGTGGAGAAGCTGTACTGGGTCTTGGCGATGCACACCGGCACGTCGCCGTAGCCGGCCTTCTCCAGGGCCTTGATCCGATTGCGGATCTGCTTGTCGGCCGTGATGTCCTCGGCGGCATAGATGCGCTGGGCCACGGTGCGGATCTTGTCCCACAGCGGCATCTCGTCCGGGTACAGCGGCTTGAAGTCGCTCTCGCCGCCATCGGCCAGCGCGGTGACCGTGTCCGCGAGTTGGGCGGCGCCGGCCCCGCCGTCGGCGAAATGGGTGCAGATCACCGTCTCCACGCCCTCTTCGGCGACCACCTCGCGGATGGCGGCCAGCTCGGCGTCGGTGTCGGTGTCGAAGCGGTTGACCGCGACCACCGGCGGCACGCCGAAGGCCTTGATGTTGCGCACGTGCCGCAGCAGGTTCTCGCAGCCGTCGCGCACAGCGGTCACGTTCTCGCTCTTGAGGTCGTCCAGGCCCACGCCGCCGTGCATCTTGAGCGCCCGCGCGGTGGCCACGATGACGGCCGCGGCCGGCTTCAAGCCGGCCTTGCGGCACTTGATGTCGAAGAACTTCTCCGCGCCGAGATCGGCGCCGAAGCCGGCCTCGGTGACGACATAGTCGGCGAGCTTGAGTGCCGTCTTGGTCGCCATCACCGAGTTGCAGCCGTGGGCGATGTTGGCGAACGGCCCGCCGTGCACGAACGCCGGCGTGTTCTCCAGCGTCTGTACGAGGTTGGGCATGAGCGCGTCCTTGAGCAGCACGGCCATGGCGCCGTCGGCTTCCAGATCGGCAGCGGTGACCGGCTGACGGTCCATGGTCTCGGCGACCACGATCCGCGCCAGGCGCGCCTGCAGGTCCTCGAGGTCGGTGGCCAGACACAGGATCGCCATGATCTCCGAGGCCACGGTGATGTCGAAGCCGTCCTCGCGCGGCATGCCGTTGCCGGCGCCCAGGCCGGCCACGATCTCGCGCAGGGCGCGCTCGTTCATGTCGATCACGCGGCGCCAGCTCACGCGGCGCGGATCGATGCCGAGCTTGTTGCCCCAGTTCATGTGGTTGTCGATCATCGCCGCCAGCAGGTTGTGGGCCATGCCGATGGCGTGGATGTCGCCGGTGAAGTGGAGGTTGATGTCCTCCATGGGGATGACCTGCGCGTGCCCGCCGCCGGCCGCGCCGCCCTTCATGCCGAAGCAGGGGCCGAGGCTCGGCTCGCGCAGGCAGGCCGCGACGTTCCGGCCGGCCGCCGAGAGCGCGTCCGACAGCCCCACCGAGGTCGTCGTCTTGCCCTCGCCGGGCGGCGTCGGGGTGAGGCCGGTGACCAGGATGAGCTTGCCGTCCGGGCGGTCCGCCAGCGAGCGGATGTAGTCCAGATCGATCTTCGCCTTGGTGTGGCCATAGGGCACCATGGCCTTCCACGGCACGCCCAGCGTCTCGCCGATGTCGGCGATCGGCTTGATCGCGGCGGCCCGCGCGATCTCGATGTCGCTGGCCGGTTCGGGCCGTGGGGCGGTGGCGGTGTTGGTCGTCGCGTTCATCCTCCGAGTCTCCTTGTCTGGCCCGCCGGCGGTACCGGCGGGCGTACATCCTCAATCGCTTTCAACGCGCGCGGGTGTTGTGTACTTGGGTGCGCGCTGTCGGGCTAGCCCTCGCCCGAGGGCACGGTCAGCCCCTTCTGGGCGCAGGTGGCGTGCACGGTGTTGTGCAGCAGGCAGGCGATGGTCATCGGGCCGACGCCGCCCGGCACCGGCGTGATCGCACCGGCGACCGCCGCGGCCTCGTCGAAGGCCACATCGCCGACGAGCTTGCGCTTGCCTTCGCTGCCGTCGTCGACCCGGTTGATGCCCACGTCGATGACCGCCGCGCCCGGCTTGATCCAGTCGCCGCGCACGAACTTCGGCCGGCCGACCGCAGCCACGAGAATATCGGCCTGGCGGCAGACCGCGGGCAGGTCACGGGTCTTCGAATGCGCGATGGTCACCGTGCAGTTCTCCCGCAGCAGCAGGTTGGCCAGCGGCTTGCCGACGATGTTCGAGCGCCCGACGATCACCGCGTGCCGCCCGGCCAGGTCGCCGTCCAGCGTGTGCTTGAGCAGCAGGCTGCAGCCCAGCGGCGTGCAGGGCACCGGCGGGTTGCCGCCGCTCCACAGTCGTCCGGTGTTGACTTCGTGGAAGCCGTCGACGTCCTTGTCCGGATCGATCGCGGCGATCACCGCGGCGTCCGAGATCTGCTCGGGCAGCGGCAGCTGCACGAGGATGCCGTTGACCGCCGGATCGCGGTTGAGCCTGTCGATGAGCTCGAGCAGTTCGGCCTGGGGCGTGTCGATGTCCAGGTTGTGCTCAAACGACTGCATGCCGGCTTCCAGGGTCTGCTTGCGCTTGTTGCGCACATAGACCTGGCTGGCCGAATCCTCGCCGACGAGCACCACGGCGAGTCCCGGGGTCACGCCGTGATCGGACACGAGTGTGTGCACCTGACGGCCGACGCGGGCGCGGATGTCGGCCGCGATCGCCTTGCCGTCGATGCGCGTGGCGGTGGTGGTGTTGGTAGTCATCTGCCCTCTGCGTTCAAATGGCCCGCGAGCGCACCGACCGGCGCGGCTCGCGCAAACGACAGGAGTCTACCGGTTTAGGCGCGCGGTTCCGAACCGAGGCGCGTCGGCGCAACGCCCCCGGCAGCCGCCCCGGTGCGGCTGCCGGCGCGTTCCGCGGCTGCGGCGGCCATGCGCGGACGTCTCGCGCGGGCCGGCTAGCGGCTTCGTCCGGCCCGGAGCCATCCGCGGCCGGGCGGCACGTGTTATCACGCGTCGCCGTCGCGCCGCAGGTTGACCACGACGAGAATCACGCCGGCGCCCACGGCGGCCAGAAACCACTGCGACGCATAGGCGTAGTGGCCGAACGGCGACAGCCCCACCAGATCCTCGTCCCAGTCGCGAACGAAGCCATGCGGATCGGCCGGGTCCAGCAGCAGCAGCCCGTCGACGACCGGCGCCTCGTACTGACAGCGCACCGTGGCCGCGCCCGGATAGCTCAGATCGCGCGGCCAGCCACGGGCCTCGCAGGCCTGCTGCACGCCCCACTGCAGCGGCGGCTGCGGAAAGCTGCGCCAGAACCCCTGGATCCGGACAGGGCCCACGGGCGCCGGCGGGTCCGGCCGCGTGTCCCGCTCCCGATCGGGCACCCAGCCACGATCGACCATCACGCGGATGCCGCCGTCGAGTATCAGCGGCGTCCACACCCGATAGCCGACCGTCTGCCCGTGCATCTGATCGCGCAGCAGAATCTGGTGGGCGCCGTCGTAGCGGCCCTCGGCGATGTAGCGCCGACCGTACTGGAGGTCGGACACGCGGGCATCACCCTCGGCGGCGGCACGCTCGGGCCGCATGCGCGTCAGCCCGGCCTCGCGCGCAGCCTGCTGCGCGGCCACCAGACTTTCCTTGTAGTGCGCCCGCTGAATCTGCCAGGCGCCCAGCGCCGAGAACAGCGTCGCGGCAATCGCGAACAGCAGCAGGCCCCACCAGGGCGGCGCGAAACGATAGCGGCCGATTTTCATGAGCGGTCGGTCAACGGCATGGGCGTCGGAAAGCGGCGGCACGGCGACGATCGCGCCGACGGTGAGGGCGAACGTACCGGCCGAGGATACGCCTGCCGGCGCGGATCGTTGCAGCGGCGTCCGGCCACGCCGGGCAATCCGTTCGCCGCCAGCGGCGATGTCGCCCCCGCACCGCACGGCCGCGGCCTCCGTACAAATCCGCGTTGACCGGCGTCACGGCTGCTGCTGCGATCGGGCTTCATTCAACCATCGGACACGACCCATGGCACACGACCCCACCGATATCGCCGGCTATCTCGACGGCGCGAAATTTCCGGCCACGGGCGGTGAACTGGCCGGCGTGGCCGCCGGCAACGGCGCGCCGGAAGACGTGCTCACCCGTCTGCGCAGCTTCGAGGGCCGGCACTTCGAGGATGCCAACGCCGTCGCCCAGGCGCTCACCCAGGGCCGCGACTGACGTCGACCGACGCGGCCGGCCGCCGGAAATCGCCGACGGCCGGCCGTAACCGACCGGCATTGCGACGGCCGTCAGTCGTGACGCGTGAGCTTGTCCAGGATGCCCATCGCGAACGCCGAGATCACGAACGTCATGTGGATGACCACGTACCAGAGCAGGTGCGACTCGGCGACGTTCGGGGTGTTCATGAACACCTTGAGCAGATGGATCGACGATATCGCGACGATGGACGAGGCCACCTTGTTCTTGAGGCTGGTGTAGTCCATGCGTCCAAGCCAGCCCAGCTTGTCCGTATCCGAGGCGAGGTTGAGCCGCGAGACGAAACTCTCGTAGCTGGACAGCATCACCATGACGATCAGCCCGCCGACCAGCGCCAAGTCGATGAGCGTGAGCACCAGCAGCACCAGATCGGTCTCCTTGATGGAGAATATCTGCGGCATCACGTGCAGCACTTCCTGAAAGAACTTCAGGCCCAGCGCCAGCAGCGCCAGCAGCGCCAGACTCAATCCCAGATAGATCGGCGCCAGAATCCAGCGCGCGGCGTAGATCAGCCGT
>NZ_AYKH01000028.1 GCF_003788635.1 Salinisphaera orenii subsp. orenii MK-B5 | reverse complement strand
GCGCGCGGCCGCTCTTACCGCCCCTTGGCCTGAGCATCAGCTCAAGCGAGCTGAGCTTTGTACATAATCAAGAAGTTCGATGTAGCGCTGCGTACTTCGCTGCAGCGCATAGCGCTGCGCGACGCGCTCTCTCGCACGCGCCCCGAGAGCCGCTCGCCCTGCCGATCCGAGTTCCGCTAGCTGTGCCCAGCCGCGCACCAGCGCGCCTGGCTCGCGCGGTGGTACGACGATGCCCGTGTCGCCGACAATTGCCGGTGCATCCCCAACCTCGGTGGTGACGCAGGGCACTCCGCAGGCCATTGCCTCCGCGAGAACATTAGGGAACGCGTCCCCCCAGGCGGACGACATGCAGGCGACGTCCAGCGCGCAGTTGAACGCGACCGTATTTTCAAGGCGTCCGCATCGGACCACCGCCTTGTTCAAGCCGTATTCAGCGATACCTCGATCGATGATCTCGTCGTCATCCGTACCCTCACCGGCAAGTAGAAAAAGAGCGTTCGGGTGGTCGGCGACGAACGACGCAGCGGCGCGCAGAAAATTGTCGTGATCCTTCATCGGATGGGCGCGAGCTGCCAGCCCGATCACGAACGCGTCGTAGTCGATGCCCACGTCGCGTCGGAACTGAATCACCCCGGGATTACCGGAGGCTCGTGGGTTTGAGTCACGCCACTTTGGCGGACTCGGAAAGTGTGGCATAGAAGTCTTCTTCAGCCTCGGCCGGCGGGATATCGCCGATCGGCCCGAACAGGCGCTGCTGATTGAACCAGTCGATCCAGTCCAGTGTTGCGAACTCGACCGCTTCGAGATGACGCCACGGGCCCATCCGGCGGATGACTTCCGTCTTGAACAGCCCGATTACGGTCTCGGCCAGGGCGTTGTCATACGAGCTACCAACGCGCCCGACCGAGGGCTTGATGCCGACCTCAGTCAGCCGCTCGCTGTAGCGAATCGACAGATATTGGACACCGCGGTCGGTATGTTGAATCAGGCCCTTGGCGGGTTGCCGGTCATGGATGGCTTGCTCGAGCGCATCGAGTACGAGACTCGTGTTGGGCGCGCTCGATGCACGCCAGCCGACGATGCGTCGGGCGTACGCGTCGATGACAAAGGCGACGTAGACAAAGCCGCGCCACGTCGCAACGTACGTGAAATCCGCCACCCAGAGCTGGTTGGGCGCATCCGCCGTGAAGTCCCGACGGACGTGATCCTCGGGGACGGCCTGGCGCGGGTCAGCGCGCGTCGTGCGAGGCGCACACCCGCGGGTGACGCCCTGTAGGCCCATATCCTGCATCAGACGCTCGACCGTGCAGCGGGCGACCTGCCATTGGTCTCGCTGTAGCTGGCGCCAGACCTTGCGCGCCCCGTAAACGCACTTGTTGGCCTCCCAGGTCTGCTGAATCGCCTCACGCATTCGGGCGTCGCGCTGTTGGCGAGCGGATCGGCGCTCCGGATTCGCTTGTCTCAATTTGGCGTCGTAGTACGTCGACGATGCGATCGGCAACACCGTGCAGATCGGCCCGACACCGTAGACGTTGCGGTGATCATCGATGAAATCGATCATCACTTGCCTCGGCGGTCGAGCTCCGCCTGGGCAAAATATGCGGATGCCTTGCGCAGGATCTCGTTGGCACGCTTGAGCTCGCGATTCTCGCGCTCGAGCGCCTTGACGCGCTCGCGCTCTTCGGTGGTCTGGCCATCGCGCAGACCGCGATCACGTTCGGCCTGGCGAACCCAATGGCGCAGCGTCTCAGGTGTGCAGCCGAACTTGCCGGCGATCGAGCCGATTGCGGCCCACTGCGAGGCGTACTCGCCCTGATGATCGAAGACCATCCGGATCACGCGATGACGGACTTCCGGGGAATAACGTTTGCTCTGTTTCATGGCTCCAGTTTCTCAAGAGTTGGAGCCTCCGACGAACCCGGGGCGATTCAATTCTGTTTATAAGAAGCGAGTTTGGCCTCGGAGGCATCAAGCTCGGACTTAACCTCTGGAAGCTTCTTCTCAAGGAACTGAATGCTCTGTTCCGCTTCTTTGGATTTTGCTTCTACGTTCTGCCTTACATAGTGCTGCAGGACGGCATTCACTTTCTCGGTGATGCCTGACGGACTACTCCCAGCCAAGGCCATCTCGACGATGCCGGTCATTTCGCCCTGCTCTGCAATCTGCAGGCTGCTACCAAGCGAATCGACGACCGAAAGCCAGTGATTGCGCTTCACCGAGAATTCCGTGGGCGGATTGGAAACCATCAGATCCCGCACGAAAAGCTCAATATCGCCGCCTTCCTCGGTTCGTCCAGTCGCCTTTTCGCCTGTCTCCCCCTCGAGCAACCGCTCGCCTTCAGGCCCGAAAAGGACAAACTCGCCGCCACCCAGTGCCCGCAGCGTGAAATTCTTGCCCTTCAGAGCGTCAGGCACCTCGAAGCGAGTGACCGAGATACCAACCGGCGACCAGGCGAAATTAGAGAACCACGAACCGGCATCTTCATCAACTGCATCCTCAGCCGGCGGCCCCTGCTCGCGGCTACCCGCAACCAACCCGCCAATATAGGGAAAGTGGTTGGCGGACGTGCTGATGGTCATCCCGAGATCGTTCACGGCCTTGCCGACCACCGACCGAGAGCGCATGATGCTGATCTGTGCCTGTGCCGGGCTCTTGCTACCCCCTCCGGCGAGCTGAGAGATATCGCTCGTCAGCCCGTCAAGCGGCGATGTACTTTCAGGCTGTATCTCCACCAGTGCATCCGTGCGATAGATGGACGGCGTCGTCAGCAAGTAAAAGACACCCAGCAGTATCGCCACCAGCACGAAAGCAGCGATTGTCCAGCGCCCGCTACGCAGAAATCCCCATAGGCGCGGCAGACTGACTTCGGATTCGTAGCCGTCGCTGGAGGCGGACGTGTTCTGCGAAGGCAGATTCGCAGTGCCGGTATGAGTGTCTTGCATACGTTCAGTAGTCTCTAGAAGTCAGTCGTTGTCCGTCAGGATCAGGAGGTTATCCAGCAAGTCGTCCAGTTCCGGCACCAGTTCGTCGATCGCGCGGTTGAACGGCACCAAGGGCGCCGAGGCCGCAAACACCACGTCACGCGGATTCAATCGGAAGCGCGTGGCCAGGATGAAGCCCTGCGGCGAATCCAGGTCCACCTTGTAGACCTTGGGTCGGACGATGATGGCGTTATCGTCGCTGTCACCGGCATCCACGGCGCGCTCGTGCACGAAATCCCGCAGCACATAGACGGTCTGCGCCTCGCCGCTTTCCGGCACCACACCGCCGGCATCAGCGATCGCGTCGATCAACGAAATGCCGCCGCTGGAGTACGGCACCGCGCGCTGAATACGGAATTCGCCGACCATGAAGACCTGGTCGTTATGATCGTCGATCCGCAGACGATCACCGGGTTGCAACGAAACGGTCTCGCCTTTTGCGTACAACTCATTGAGGTTGAGGCGGCGCATTCTGCCATCGCGAAACAGTATGACGCTATCCACGCCGACCGTGCGGATCCGGCGCTCGTCTTCCGGGGAAATCGCCGTCTTATCCTCATCCTGGCGCGCGTAGCGCTGAACATCCGCGCTCTCGCGAGCCAGCAGCGCCAGCGTGTCACACTGATTCAGCGCCTCGAGCACGGTAAGTTCGACGTCGGTTACAGGCACCGCGCACGGCGCCGCCTCCTCGACCGAAACATAGACGTATTTGCTTCGGTACTGAAGCATCTGGATATCTACCGCGGGCTGCGTGATCACACCCGCCAGGCGCCGGCTCACGGCTTGCCGAAGCTCTGCGAGCGTGCGTCCCCGCGCTTCGACCTGCCCCACATGCGGCACGTATATCGTGCCATCGGCGGATACCGGCTGCCCTCGAACGAATCCACCCTTGGTCGCCCTGACCCCATCGCTCTCGATCAGCGGGCTGGGCGCCAGCGCCGGGCCACCCGCGGTGTCGCGTTCCACCAACCAGGCCAACATAGGGCCCGGGTTCCCGGCAGACTCACCGGCGCGACCAGGCGGGCCGCTGCCACTGTCAACGCCGGGCCCGGTCCCAGCGCGCACGCCGGCCCCGGAGGCAAACCCCGGGTTGTTGAGTTCCGGGTAGCCGTAGACGATGACCTTGATGAGGTCACCGACACCCAGTCGATAACTTTCCCGCTCCGGCGCGGCCGGATTCCCGGTCGGAGGACGGCGCAGTTCGGCCGCACTCACCTTCATATCGTGGTGCAGCAATTCCGGCGTGACGGATACCAGGCGCGGCTTGTAGACGACTTTCTGCTGAGCGGCCAGATGTTCGTCGTAGGTCACCACCGACGAACCGGACATTCCCAGCAGACCACGTCGCTCGTTCACACGGCCCTCGTAACCGGGCAGCGTACCGCAGCCCGTGACGGCCACCATGAGGGCACCGATGAATGCGAGCCGCATCCATCGGCAACACGGCCACGTGTCGATGGACACAGCGATCATCGACAGATACGACGCTGACTTGGGAGCAGCGACGGCACGCAGGCCGAGCGCGACCCGCAGACGGCGCCCGGCGCAAAAGATATACGCCGCCGGGCCGCAGACGCACCTGTGCTGTAACGCCAGCCCGTCGTCGACGCCCATGCAGCTGCCGTTACTGCCGGGCCGTGGTTGCTATGTCGCTTGTCTCGCACGTTCAGCGTTTCCGTATCCGCAAGCATCGCTCATACCGAGCCGGCGCCGCATCGAGTGCGACACCGGCTCGACCGACTCTCACGCGACCCGATTAGTCGTCCCTGGCGCGGTCATACAGCAGATAGCTGCGGAACAGCAGGTCCAGCGACGGCGTGATCAACGCGAGCGCACGGTTGAAGTTCACGAGACTGGCCGGTGCGGCAAAGACCACATCCCGGGGCTCCAGCCGGAACCGATTCGCAAGCAGAAAACCACCGACCGAGCTCGCGTCGAGCTTGAAGACCGTCGGTCGCACCTTGGTCTTGACGCCGCCATCGGCGCTCTCCTCTTCATCCACGAACCCGCGGATGACATAAATGGAGCTCGTATCGGCGGTCTCGAGGTCGACACCGCCGGCATCCGCGATCGCGTCGCTCAACGACATGCCGCCGGTGGAATACGGCAGCGCCGTCTGCTCGGTGAACTCGCCGACCATGAATACGCGGTTGGCGCTGTCGTCCACCAGCAACCGGTCACCCGGACGTAACGGGATCGGCTTGCCGGATGAATAGATCTCGTTGAGATCCAGCGCCGTGGATTCGCCGTTGCGAATCAACACGACGTTCTGAACGCCGACACCACCGCCTTCTTTACTCGCCAGGGTGTCGCACTGGTCCAGCGCCTGCAGCACCGTGAGCGTCACGTCGGTGATCGGCACGGTGCAGGGTTTAACGATATCGCCGGAAATAAACACCCGCTGACTGCGGTACTGCACCACCCGCACGTCGACCTGCGGCTCGCGGATATAGCCCGCCAAGCGCCGCGACAGCTCGCGGCGCAATTCCTGAATGGTCATGCCTCCGGCGTCGACTTCGCCGGCGTAGGGGAAATAGATCGTACCGTCGGCGCTGACCAGCTGCCCCTGCATGCCATCGCTGGAGCCACTGCTGCCCGTCGGGTTGGTCAGGTCGGGCTGCCCGAACACGATCACCTTAAGAACATCGCCCGGGCCGATGGTGTAGTTCTCGACCGTCGACGGGGCCGCGGTCACCTGCTGCTGCTCGGCGGTCAGTGAATCGTTCTCGCGCTCGCGCACCTGTCGCTCCAGCAGGCCCGGCGTGATCGACACGATACGCGGATCGTAGTCGACTTCCTCTTCGGGCACTTCAGGATAGGTACGCTCTTCGTCCGAGCCGAACTCGTACCAATGCCCGCTATCCGAGATATCGGAACGGTAACCCGGCAACGCACAGGCGGTCAGGCCCGCGGTCGCCAGAGTGGTCACCAGGATGCCCCGAAACAGCCGGCTCGCCCGAGACTGGGCCGCCGGCCCCCCATGAATGCCGTTTTGCATGCGTAACTCTTTCTTGCTTGAGATCACGATCTTCGACCATCGTTGCCGTGCCGCTCGAGACACGAAAGAAACCGGGTCGGGTCGACGGCACCGGTTCGCTTGAGCATCGACGCCGCCGGTGGGCGACGGTCTCGGGCCCCGTGGCCGACGAAACCCATCATCCCGGAACCAGACGCTGAACCCAGTCCGCCACACAGGGCTCGAGCTCGGCGTAGATGTGCTCGAAGAACTCCTCCGAACGCTGATACGGATCGGCGATGTCCTCACCGCCACGCCAGTGGCTCAGCAGAAACACCCGCCCCCGGCTCTGCGGGAACCGCGTCGTCAGCCATTGACGCTGCCCCTCTTCCATTACCACAACGAGATCATGGTCGCGAATGATCTGTTCGTCGACCTGCCGGCCGCGATGCGTTTCCAGAGCCAGGCCTTCGCGTTCGGCTATCCGGGCGGCGGGATCGGGCATTGTCCCACCGACCACGGCGCCAATACCGGCAGAAGAGACGTTCAACCGCGGCGCATCGCGGCGAAACAGGCCTTCCGCGAGCGGGCTACGGCATATGTTGCCGGTACAGATTACGAGGATGCTCTGGAATTGCATAAACCGGCCAGTCTTCCATTCGATTCAGAATACACGCACGCCGCCGGGTTCGAGTCACACCACAGCCGGCGAGCGCGCGTCTTGTCCGGACCTCAAGGCCTGGACACGATCAATCAATTGTCGCAGTACCCCGCACGTCGCCCAGCTGATCGACGACCCGCACGTCGGTGTAATCCCCCTGGGGCAGGCGCAACACCACACAGGGCGCCACCAGGGCCTGACTGACCGCCGCGTCAAGCCGCGGCGCCGACCACGTCATGCCGATGGTGAGCGTGTCATCCTCGATAGCCGTCTTGTCGCGGTCCAGATCTATACCGTAGCCGCCGGTCGGGCGCTGCCCCATCTCCACCACGAGTACGCCGCGATCCGCAGCCAGATCGGCATCGAATTCCTCGATGCTGCGATAGGCAATCCAGTCGCCGAACCGTGCGGAGTCGCCAAAGAACACGGCGTCCGAGTCCTGGGACGGCGTACCACAGTAGCGGCTCTCTTCGAGAACGCGCAGGCTGTCACCACGCTGAAACGGATTCAGGCTACAGGCCGCGAGCAGCGTGAGCGCCACGCCACAAAGCAACATTCGCGTCATTACGGAGATTCCTGGGGATTCGGACATTGCTGGGGCCAGCGGCGTAGCCTATCACGCCGATCGTATTTCGCGCCGCGGGGCCGAATCGCAAGGCTGCCACACCGAAAACCGAGCCCGACTCAGCCGTCGCCGGCCGTTTCGACCAGACCGCTCTCGATATAGTCGTTGGCCAATAGATACGCCACGATCTGCTCCACACACTCGTCGACACTCGACTCGCCCGTGCGGATATGGATCTCCGCCTCCTCGGGCGGCTCGTACGGCGCACTGATGCCCGTGAAATTCGGGATGCTGCCCGCGCGGGCCCGCTTGTACAGCCCCTTCGGATCGCGCTGCTCGCAGACATCCAGCGGCGCATCGACATACACCTCGACGAAGTCGTTGTCGCTGCTAAGCGCACGGGCCATTTCCCGATCGCGCCGGTAGGGCGAGATGAAGGCGGTGAGGTTGATAACGCCCGCGTCGCGAAACAGCTTGGCGACCTCGCCGATCCGGCGGATGTTCTCGATACGATCCTCCGGCGAGAAGGCCAGATCGCGATTCAGGCCGCTGCGGACATTGTCGCCATCGAGCCGATAGGTCCGGCAGCCCATGCCGTGCAGGCGCTCCTCGAGCGCGACGGACACCGTGGACTTGCCCGAGCCGGACAGCCCGGTGAACCAGATCGTGAAACCGCGGTGGCGGTTCAGGATCTCACGCTGGGGGCGTTCGACCGTGCCCTGGTGCCAGACGATGTTCGTGCTCTTGCTCTCGCTCATGCCCTACCTTTCACTGCGTGGCATACGACGGCGCGACAGGCCGTCTCGTGACGTGTGTTCAACCGATGCGTTCCGACAACCGCTCCAGCACCCTCGCCGCCGGCGCGCGCATTATGGCATGACAGAAGCGTGAGATATCCGTCGGCTGCGGGTTGATCTCGATCGTGCCATAGCCGCTCTGCCAGGCTTCACGCACCGGCGCGGCGATGTAGGGAAACACGGCCGTGGTGCCGATGCTCATCACCACATCGAAGCCGTCGGACAGCGCCCGCTCGTAGCGCGTGACGGCACGGGCGGGCAGCATTTCGCCGAAGAGCACGACATCCGGCCGTAGCACGCCTCCGCAGATCTCACAGCGCGGCGGCAGCGCACCGAGCCCGGCGTAGTCGTCGACGCGTGTCCGATGACGACAGGCCACGCACGACAGACCGTGGATATTGCCGTGCATCTCGATGACGTCGTCGCTACCGGCGATGCGGTGGAAGCCGTCCACATTCTGGGTCAGCACGCACAGCCGCTCGAAACGCGACGCCCATTCGGCGAGCACGGCATGCCCGCGGTTGGGCGCGGCACCCCGGCAGGCGGATTCGATCTGGGCGATGTACTTCCACGTCAGCGCCGGATCGCGTTCGAACATGGCGCCCGAGAGGGCGTCCTCGATCGCCACGCCCTCCTCTGTCCGGTCCGTGTCGTACAGACCGCCGATGCCGCGATATGTCGGCAGCCCGGAGTCCGCCGACATGCCCGCACCGGTGATCACGAGCACGCGTTTCGCGTCCCGCAGCAGGCCTGCGGCCCGCTCGAGTTCGGTGTGATCGATCGACGCATCGGCCTGTCGCCGACGCAGCGCCTGGAACGGCATCGTCTTCGGCCCGTCCGGTGGAATGCTGCGCCGAGTGTGCCGCATGCGTTCGGGTGCGCCAACACGCGGCGCGGACGATGGCCCGCTGCGGCCCTCTGCAGCGAGACGATGACGGGAACGGCGCCGGCCCCGCCATCCATTCATCCCGCGTCTGCGTACGATCGAGGCATCAGTCATTGACGGCCCGGCGCGGGCCTTAAGGAGCCTTGAATGTCCAGCGTCCGCAATCTCGTCATCGTGCTTGGCGACCAGCTCGACCCGACGCTGTCCGCGCTCGACGGCTTCGACACCGAACGCGACGTCGTCTGGATGGCGGAGAACGAGACCGAAGCGACCCACGTGTGGTGTCACAAGAAACGCCTGGTGCTGTTCTTTGCCGCCATGCGCCATCACCGGGATGCGCTGCGCGACCGCGGTTTCGAGGTGGACTATCACGCGCTGAGCGCCGATCGCCGCCGCGACAGCGGACGCGGTCTCGCCGACATCCTCTCGGCGCGAATCCGCATCCACCAGCCGAAACGCCTGGTCAT
Source organism: Salinisphaera orenii subsp. orenii MK-B5 (assembly GCF_003788635.1). Lineage (GTDB taxonomy): Bacteria > Pseudomonadota > Gammaproteobacteria > Nevskiales > Salinisphaeraceae > Salinisphaera > Salinisphaera orenii. The sequence continues at coordinate 2,124 of NZ_AYKH01000028.1, read as the reverse complement.
GACCGAGAGCGGCGACCACCGCGTGCAGAGCCTGCTGCAGGAGTGCGCGGACCAACACGATCGGGCCCTCCAGGTCCGGCCGGACCGCCACTTCTACTGCGACCCAGCGGCGTTCGACGCCTGGGCGGCCGAGCGCCAACGCATCGTGCTCGAGGACTTCTACCGCGGCCTGCGCCGCGAGCACGACATATTGATGAATGACGGCGAACCCGCCGGCGGCCAGTGGAACTTCGACAAGGCCAACCGCGAGACCTTCGGCCGTCAGGGCCCGGGCGCGCTGCCGCATGTCCGCGCCTTCCGTCCGGATGCGTGCACCCGCGACGTCATCGAACTGATCGAGACGCGCTATCCCGATCACCCGGGCCATACCGACGGCTTCGACCTGCCGGTGACGCGTGACGAAGCGCGGACCGCCCTTGCCGATTTCATCGAACACCGCCTGCCCGTCTTCGGCCCCTACCAGGACGCGCTCTGGACCGGCGTGCGCTTTGCCTACCACTCGCGACTGTCGGCCGCGTTGAACCTGCACCTATTGGACCCGCGCGAGTGCGTGGACGCCGCCGTCGCCGCCTACGAGGCCGGCGACGCGCCCATTGCCTGCGTGGAAGGCTTCGTGCGACAGATCCTGGGCTGGCGCGAGTTCGTCCGCGGCGTTTACTGGCGCGAGATGCCCGGCTACGCCGAACGCAACGCGCTGTCCGCCGACCTGCCGGTCCCACGCGCCTATTGGGACGGCGATACCGACATGACCTGCGTGGCGGACGCCATGGCCAATGTGCTGGACAACGGCTACGCCCACCACATCCAGCGCCTGATGGTGCTCGGCCTGTTCGCCCTGGTGGCCGGCGTGAACCCGCGCGCGTTCAACGACTGGCACCTGGCCATGTATCTGGACGCGATCGACTGGGTTCTCACCCGTTAATGCGGACACTTCAAAGAAGGCTCATCATGGGCCGGCAAAAGGAGTGTTATGCCACGCAAGAAGTACAGTGCCGAGTTCAAGGCCGAGGCCGTCGAACTCGTGCGATCGTCATCAAGCAGTGCGAGCGCGGTCGCCCGCGATCTCGGGCTCAGTCCGACCATGCTCAACCGGTGGTGCCGCGAGGCCCAGCGTTCGACGAAGCCCGTATTTCAGGGCAGCGGCACGCCGCGTGATCAAGAGCTCGCTCGCCTCAAGCGCGAGCTGGCACAGGTGAGAAAGGAGCGCGATTTTTTGCGCGACGCGGCAACGTACTTCGCCAAGGGATCGTCGTGAGGTACGCGACGATCCAGCGTTGTCGCTCGGATTATCCTGTCCAGCTCATGTGCCGCTGCCTGAAGGTCTCGACCAGCGGTTTCTATTCTTGGGCCAACCGGTCGCCGAGTCCTCGGGCTCGCGCCAATGCGCGGCTGACCGAGAAGATCCACACGCTGCATCGCGACAGCGATGGCGTGTTCGGTGCACCGCGGATTACCGAGACGCTGCAGTTCGAGGGCGAGACCGTCAGCCGCAATCGGGTGGCTCGACTCATGGCCATCAACGGTCTCCAGGGTATCCCGCAGCGGCGGCGTTGGCGGGCCGAGCCTTCCGGCGATCGGCCGACGCATGTGCGTAATCATCTCGAGCGCGACTTCGTCGCGCTCGAACCCAACACGAAGTGGGTGACCGACATCACCTATATCCGGACCGCTGAAGCCTGGTTATACCTGTGCGTCGTCGTCGACCTCTATAACAAAGCCGTGGTGGGCTGGTCGATGAGTTCTCGACAGACCCGTGATCTCGTACTCAAGGCCGTGCTGATGGCGCTCTGGCAACGTGAAACGCACGACGAGCCGGTCGTGTTGCACTCGGATCGAGGCACGCAATTTACGAGCGACGACTACCAACGCTTTCTACGTGGCCACAACCTGATTTGCAGCATGAGCGCGGTCGGCCACTGCGGCGACAACGCTGCGGCCGAAGGCTTCTTCGGCATACTCAAGCGAGAGCGCGTGAACCGGCGGCGCTATCAGACGCTGGCCGAAGCCCGGACCGATGTCTTCCATTACATCGAGCGCTTCCATAATCCGCGTCTTGATTATGTACAAAGCTCAGCTCGCTTGAGCTGATGCTCAGGCCAAGGGGCGGTAAGAGCGGCCGCGCGC
>NZ_AYKH01000027.1 GCF_003788635.1 Salinisphaera orenii subsp. orenii MK-B5 | reverse complement strand
GGGTAACGGCAACGACGCAAGCCACGCGGCCGGTGAAGACAGCGACAGCGGCGGGCAGCGCCTGCCGTTTCTCTGTCTCGCGGCGCTGGGCATCGTCTACGGCGACATCGGCACGAGCCCGATCTACGCCCTGCGCGAGGCCTTCTATGCGCACGACGGCATCGCGGTCGCGCCGGCCAACATCTACGGTGTGCTGTCGCTGATCTTCTGGGCGTTGATCATCGTCATCTCGATCAAGTATCTGACGGTGGTCATGCGTGCGGGCAACAACGGCGAGGGCGGTATCATCGCCCTCGTCGCGCTCCTAAATCCCTGGAAGACGGAAAAGACGAGCCGACGCTACCTGCTGATGCTGCTGGGTCTGTTCGGCGCCGCGCTGCTCTACGGCGACGGCACCATCACCCCCGCGATATCGGTCCTGAGCGCGATCGAAGGGCTGGAAGTCGCGACCCCGGCCTTCACGCCCTACGTGGTGCCGATCACGATCGCGATACTCGTGGGCCTGTTCCTGATCCAGAAACGCGGCACTGCGGCCGTCGGTTCGCTGTTCGGGCCGGTGATGCTGGTGTGGTTCTCTGCGCTCGCGTTGCTCGGTGCGGCCAGCATCATCGAGCACCCGACGGTACTGGCCGCGCTCAACCCGGCCCATGCCGTGCAGTTCTTCGCCGCCAACGGCACGGCGGCGTTCTTCGTGCTGGGCACGGTGTTTCTGGTGGTCACCGGCGGCGAGGCGCTGTACGCGGACATGGGCCATTTCGGCATCACGCCGATCCGTATCGCCTGGTTCGGTCTCGTATTGCCGGCTCTGGTGCTCAACTACTTCGGGCAGGGCGCGCTCATGCTCGAGAACCCGGATCTGCGACAGCCCTTCTACGAAATGGCGCCGTCCTGGGGGCTGTATCCGCTCGTGGGGCTCGCCACGCTGGCCACGGTCATCGCTTCGCAGGCGGTCATCTCCGGCGTCTTCTCGCTCACCCGCCAGGCCGTCCAGCTCGGCCAGCTGCCGCGCCTGAACATCGTGCAGACGTCGCGCCAGTCCTACGGCCAGATCTACATCCCGGCGGTGAACTGGATCCTGATGATCGCGACCATCGGTCTGGTGATCGGTTTCGGCAGTTCCAGCAATCTGGCCGCGGCCTACGGCGTGGCCGTATCGATGGACATGGTGATCACCACGATCCTGGCGTTCTTCGTCGCCTATCGCTGGGACTGGTCGCCGCGGCTGGCCGGCGTGATTGCGGCGGTGCTGCTCGTGGTCGATCTGGCCTTCTTCGGGGCCAATCTGTTCAAGGTGCCGGACGGTGGCTGGTACCCGCTCGCGCTCGCCGCCGCGATCTTCTTCTTGATGGCGACCTGGCGGCGCGGCCGGGAGCTGGTCGGGCGGCAGCTGCGCGAGGACACCGAGCCGCTGGAGGACTTCATCGCCGGGCTCGACGACGACGCCTATCGCATCGACGGTAGCGCCATCTTCATGACCGACGCCGGCCCCCGGACGCCGCCGATGCTGCTGCATCACCTGCGCCACAACCGCGTGCTGCACGAACAGGTGATCCTGCTGACCGTCTACACCCAGGATGTGCCACAGGTGCCGGCGGCGCGCCGGATGGAGATCGAGGATCTCGGTCGCGGCTTCGTCCGCGTCCAGCTGCACTACGGCTTCATGCAGGCGACCAACGTGCCCGTGGCGCTGCGTTTCGCCAGCGAGTTCGGGCTCGATGTCGATCTCGAGGAGAGCACCTTCTACGTCGGGCGCGAGACGCTGATCCCCACCACCGAGCGGCCGGGCATGTGGATCTGGCGCGAGCGGCTGTTCGCCTTCATGTCGCGGAACGCCAATCGCGCGACGGCCTACTACCGCATCCCGCCCGAGCGCGTGGTCGAGCTCGGCATCCAGATCGAGATATAGGCGCGGCCGGGGCGTGCGCGCCTGTTAGAATCAGGCGACTTTGGTAGCGCAGGACGAGCGTTATGGCAGGTCATAGCAAGTGGGCGAACATTCAGCACCGGAAGAACGCGCAGGACAAGAAGCGCGGCAAGATCTTCACCAAGCTGATTCGCGAGATCACCGTCGCCGCCCGCCTGGGCGGCGGGGACCCGAACGACAATCCCCGTCTGCGGCTGGCCTACGACAAGGCGCTGGCCGCGAACATGCCCAAGGACAACATCGAGCGTGCGATCAAGCGCGGCACGGGCGACGGCCAGGCCGACAGCTACGAGGAGATCCGTTACGAGGGCTATGGGCCCAGCGGCGCGGCGATCATGGTCGACTGCATGACCGATAACAAGAACCGTACGGTCTCCGAAATCCGCTACACCTTCGACCGCAACGGCGGCAATCTCGGCGCCGACGGATCGGTGGGCTATCTGTTCGACCGCAAGGGCGTGCTCACCTACGGCCCGGACATCGACGACGAGGCCGTGCTCTCGCCGGCGCTGGAGGCCGGGGCCGAGGATCTGGTGGAGTACGAGGACGGCTCCTTCGAGGTGCTGACCGCCCCCAACGACTACAGCGCAGTGAAGGCGGCGGTCGAGGCCGCTGGCTTCCCGCCCGCCGATGCCGATGTGACCATGCGTCCGGCAACCACCGTGGAGCTGGACGGCGATACCGCCCGGACCTGCATGAAGCTGATCGAATCGCTCGAGGATCTGGAGGACGTGCAGAACGTCTACACCAACGTCGAATTCGATGAAGCTTCGCTCGCCGAAGCGCCGGCCTGACGCGCCGTGCCGCGGATACTCGGCATCGATCCCGGCTCGACGATCACCGGCTATGCGGTGATCGAGGGCGATGCGTCGCTGTCGGCCCGGGTGATCGACTGCATTCGGCTGCCGCGGACCGACTTCCCGACCCGGCTCGGGTTGATCTTCTCGGGTCTGTCGGACGTGATCGCCGCGCACCAGCCCGACGAGATGGCCATCGAGGATGTGTTCGTCTCCCGCAATGCGGCCAGCGCGCTCAAGCTGGGCCAGGCGCGCGGCGCGGCCATCTGTGCCGCGGCCGCCCGGGGACTGGCGGTTTCGGAATACACCGCGACCCAGGTCAAGCAGGCGATCGTCGGGCGCGGCCACGCGGACAAGGTCCAGATCCAGCACATGATCGGCATGCTGCTCGGCGTGCGCGGCCCGCTCCAGGCCGATGCCGCCGACGCGGCCGCGGTGGCGGTATGCCACGCCCATCACGCGCGCACCGCCGGACGCATGCGGGTCGCGCCGACGGATACGGGACGACGCGCATGATCGGCCGGCTGCGTGGACACATCGTCGAAAAGCAGCCGCCGCGGCTGGTGCTCGACGTGGGCGGCGTGGGCTATGAGCTCGAAGCCCCCATGTCGACGTTCTTCACGCTCGGCCAGAGCAGCGGCGAGGTCACGCTGCTCACCCAGATGGTGGTGCGCGAGGATGCCCTGCTGCTCTACGGCTTCGCCAGTGCCGACGAACGCAGCCTGTTTCGGGAGCTGATCAAGGTCTCGGGTGTGGGCGCCAAGCTGGCGCTTACCGTGCTCTCCGGCATGAGCGTGGCCGATTTCGTGGCCACCATCGAGGCCGACGACACGGCCCGCCTGACCGGTCTGCCCGGCGTCGGCAAGAAGACCGCGGCGCGCCTGCTCGTGGAGATGCGCGACAAGCTCTCCGGCACCGGGCTCGCCCCGGCACTGTCGCCCACGCCGGTGGCGGCGGCCGACGGCACCGCGGCCGGCACTGCGATCGACGACGCGCGCCATGCCCTCATGGCGCTGGGCTACAAGCCCGCCGAGGCCGACCGGCTGATGCGCGGCCTCGATGACGAGGCCAACGACAGCGAGGCGCTGATCCGCGAGGCGCTGCGCCGGGCGGTGCGTTCGTGACCGAATCGGAACGTCTGATCGACCCGGACGCCCGCGGCGACGACGCGCGCATCGACCGCGCCCTGAGGCCCAAGGGGCTGGCTGAATACATCGGCCAGCCGGCGGTGCGCGAGCAGATGGAGATATTCGTCTCCGCGGCACGCGCCCGCGGCGAGGCGCTCGATCACGTGCTCATCTTCGGCCCGCCGGGCCTCGGCAAGACCACGCTCGCGCACGTGATCGCCAACGAAATGCAGGTCGGCTTTCGCCAGACTTCCGGCCCGGTGCTCGAGCGCCCGGGCGACCTGGCCGCGCTGCTGACCAACCTCGAGCCCAACGATGTCCTGTTCATCGACGAGATCCACCGCCTGGCCCCGGTCGTCGAGGAGGTGCTGTATCCCGCACTCGAGGACTACCAGATCGACATCGTCATCGGCGAGGGCCCGGCGGCACGTTCGATCAAGCTCGATCTGCCGCCGTTCACACTCGTCGGCGCCACCACGCGCGCCGGCGCGCTCACCTCGCCGCTGCGCGACCGCTTCGGCATCGTGCAGCGACTGGAGTTCTACAGCCAGGCGGATCTCGGCACGATCGTGGGCCGCTCGGCGGCCATTCTCGGCGTGGAGATCGCCGAAGGCGGCACCGCCGAGCTGGCCCGCCGCGCACGGGGCACGCCGCGGGTGGCCAACCGCCTGCTGCGGCGCGTGCGCGACTATGCCGAAGTCAAGGCCGACGGCCGGGTCAGCGAGGCCGTGGCGGCCCGGGCCATGGACATGCTCAAGGTCGACGACAACGGCTTCGACGTCATGGATCGCAAGCTCCTCGGTGCGCTGGTCGAGACCTTCGAGGGCGGTCCCGTCGGGGTGGACAGCCTCGCAGCGGCCATCGGCGAGGCGCGCGAGACCATCGAGGACGTCATCGAACCCTACCTGATCCAGCAGGGCTTCATGATGCGCACGCCGCGCGGGCGTGTCGCCACGCCCACAGCTTATCGGTACCACGGCCTGCCGGCGCCGGGCGGTGGCCCGGACGCGCCGGCCGACCTGTTCAACGGCGATGGCTGAGGACGCGGCGCCGAGTCCGTCGGTTGCAGCCCGCACGCGGGTGCGCGTGTTCTACGAGGACACCGACGCCACGGGGGTCGTCTACCACGCCAACTACCTGAAGTATTTCGAGCGCGCGCGCACGCTGTGGATGGAGTCGCGCGGGGCGACGCACCGCGCGCTCGCGGACACGCACGGCGTGGCCTTCACCCTGGCCGACGCGCAGGTGCGTTTCCGTGCGCCCGCGCGGCTGGACGACGAACTCGAGATCGTCACCGAAGTCATTGAACGACGGCGCGCACGCATTGTCTTTGCGCAGGAAATATACTGCGTGGATCGCCTGCTCATTAAGGCTCGATTCACGGTCGCCTGTGTCAGACTCCGCGGCTTCAAGCCGTGTGCGCTGCCACCCGAGCTGTACAAGGAGATGGAATGAGCGTCGCGACGGACATGTCTTTATGGGGGCTGGTCATGCAGGCCAGCCTGCTGGTTCAGCTCGTGATGCTGTCGCTGCTGCTGGCCTCCATCGCGTCCTGGGTCGTCATCTTCAGCAAGCGTCGTCTGTTCAAGCGCACCCGGGCCGAGATGGAGTGGTTCGAGGATCGCTTCTGGTCCGGCGGCAACATCAAGGACATCTATGACGAGACCGACCAGAGCGCCGGGGCATCGGAAGGCATGTCCGCGCTCTTCCGGGCGGGCTACGAGGAGCTGCGTCGCCAGCGCAAGCACGGCAACGCCTCGCCGCATGAGATCGTGCCTTCGGTGCAGCGGGCGATGCGGGTCGCCCTGTCGCGGGAACTCGAACGGCTCGAGCGCGGGCTGGCCCTGCTGGCGACGGTGGGTTCGATCAGTCCCTACGTCGGCCTGTTCGGCACGGTCTGGGGCATCATGAGTGCGTTCATCGCGCTCGGCAACGTCAAGCAGGCGAGCCTGGCGATGGTCGCCCCCGGCATCGCCGAGGCCCTGATCGCCACGGCGATGGGTCTTTTCGCCGCGATTCCGGCCGTGGTGGCCTACAACTTCTTCAGCAATCGCGTGGATTTTCTGGAGAACCGCTTCCAGACGTTCATGGAAGAGATGAGCGGGATCGTCGAGCGCGGCATGAGTGCCGCCAACCCCACGCCGCGGGCGGCCCCCAAGCCGCCGCCCGCCGATCCGGAGCCGGTGCGCCGGCCGCCGGAACTCTGAGCGCGACGGGAACCGACGATGCAATCGATGCGCATGCGGGGCAAACGCCGACTCAACGCCGAAATCAACGTCGTGCCCTATATCGACGTGATGCTGGTGCTGCTGATCATCTTCATGGTCACGGCGCCGCTGCTGACCAACGGCGTGGAGGTGGATCTGCCGGACGCGCCGGCGGAGACGCTCGATGTCGAGAACGACGAGGCGATCGTGCTGACGGTGACCGCGGACGGCGAGCTGTCGCTCAACGTGGGCGACAACCCCGACACGCCGCTGTCGCCGGGCGAAGTCCAGCGGATCGCGGCGCGGATCATCAGCGCCCGCCCGGACGCCCCCGTCGCGGTGCGCGGCGACGGCGCCGGCAGCTACGGCAACGTGGTTCGGGGCATGGTGATGCTTCAGCAGGCCGGGGCCGAGCGGGTCGGTCTGCTCACCGATCAGGTCGAAACGGACGGAGGTTCCGACTGAAGTGATGACAACGCTCCGGGACAACTGGCGCGCGGTCATTCTGGCTGTCGGCGTGCACGCAGTCGTCGCCGCGCTTCTCTTTGTCGGCGTCAATTTCGCCACGGATTCCGCGAGCTCGCGGGGCAATCGCGGCCAGGAAATCGTGCAGGCCCGGGTGATCGAGCCGGCCGGCGCCGATAAGGACGAGGCCTCGGATCCGTCGGCTTCCGACACTGAACCGACCGAGACCGAGTCGGAGCCCGAACCGGAAACCCCGAGTCCGGCCGAATCGGAGCAGGCCGAGGCGTCGGCAGAGGCGGAGGCCGAAGAGAAAAAGGCCGAGGCCGAACGGCGGGCCGAGGAACAACGGCGCGAAGCCGAGGCCAAGCGTCAGGCCGAAGCGAAAGCCGAAGCCGAGCGCAAGCGCGAAGCGGCCGAACGCGAGGCCGAGGCCGAAGCCGAGCGCAAGGCGAAGGAAGAGGCCGAGGCGGAACGCCGGGCCGAAGCCGAGGCCAAGCGCAAGGCGGAAGCGGAAGCCGAGCGCAAGGCCGAAGCGGAGGCCGAGCGAAAAGCCGAGGCCGAAGCCGAACGCGAGGCCGAGGAAGAGGCCAGAAAGCAGGCCGAGCGTGAAGCCCGGGAGAAAGCCGAACGTGAAGCCCGAGCAGAGGCTGAGCGCAAGGCCCGGGAAGAGGCCGAGCGCCAAGCACGCGAGGAAGCCGAGCGCAAGGCCCGTGAGGAGGCGCAGCGCAAGGCCGAAGCCGAGGCCGAGCGCAAGGCGAAAGCCGAAGCGGAACGGCGGGCCCGCGAAAAGGCGGCCCAGGAAGCCGCTGCCGCCGAGCAGCGTGCGCGGGAACGGGCGTTGCGCGAAGCCATGGCCCGGGAGGCCGCGGGGCGGCGCGATGCAGCGACCTCGCGCGAGCGTGGCGCCTACATACAGGCCATCAAGGATCGCGTGGAATCGAACTGGATCCGCCCGCCGGGCGCGAACGATATTTCCTGTAAAGTGCGCGTAGAGCAACTGCCGGGCGGGCAGATCTCGGGATTCGAGCTGCTGGGCAGCTGTGGCGGCGCGGCCGCCGAACGCTCGGTGGAACAGGCGATCCGCAAGTCCGATCCGCTGCCGCGTGCGCCCTCGGACGCGGTCTTCGAGTCAGAAATCGAGTTCAACTTCGAGCCGGATAAATGAAAGCAACGACGCCCCGATCGATCCTTTTAGGCACGGCCGCGCTGGCGCTGAGTCTGCTGGCGATCATGCCCGCACGCGCCGCGCTCCAGGTGGACATCACCGAAAGTGCGGACGGCGCGGTGCCGATCGCCATAGCGCCATTCGACTCGAGCGGCCAGACCTTGCCGCTGGATATCGCCCAGGTCGCCAGCGACGATCTCGAGTCGACCGGCCTGTTCGATGTCCTCGATCGAGACAGCATGGTCGCCACGCCGAGCGATCCCGATGAGGTCAACTATCAGAACTGGCGGAGCGCATCGGTCGACAACCTCGTCGTCGGCTCGGCCGAGGCCAACGGCAGCGGTGGGTATCGCATCCGCTTCGACCTGCTGGACGTCTACCAGGAGCGCTCGATCTCGAGTTTCCAGCTCAACGCGGGCGGTAACGAACTGCGCGATGCCGCACACACCATCGCGAATCTCGTCTACGAGAAATTCATCGGTGAGAAGGGCTACTTCCTCTCGCGGATCGCCTACATCACCATGGCGCAGGAGAGTGGCGGGCTGCGCTACCGGCTGATCGTCTCCGATTACGACGGCTACAACCCGGCGACGGTCTATTCCTCGCGCGACCCGATCATGTCGCCGGCCTGGTCGCCCGACGGCTCGAAACTCGCCTATGTGGCGTTCGACGTCGACCGGGGTCGTTCGAGCCTGCGGGTGCAGGATCTCGCCAGCGGCAACATCCGCGAGATCTCCGCGCGTGAGGGCATCAACGGCGCACCGGCCTGGTCGCCCGACGGCGACGCCCTGGCGCTGACGCTGTCCTATCGAGGCAATCCGGAGATCTACCGCTACGACCTGAATACCAATCAGCTGACGCAGCTGACCAATAACGGCGCCATCGATACCGAAGCCACCTGGTCTCCGGACGGCCAGCACATCGCCTTCACCTCGGATCGCGGCGGCAAGCCCCAGATCTATCGCATGCGCCGGGACGGCAGTCAGGTCGAGCGGATGACCTACGACGGCGAATCCAATCAGGGCGCGGACTTCTCACCCGATGGCGATAAGCTGGCCCTGGTCCAGAAGAGCGGGAGCGGTTTCCGCATTGCGGTGCAGGACCTCGAGACCAATAATATCCGTATCGTCAGCGAAGGCCCGCTGGACGACAGCCCGAACTTCGCACCGAACGGGCAGGCGATCATTTACGCCAAGCAAGGCCGCAATAACGAGCTGGCCACGGTTACGATCGACGGCGAGACCAAGACGCGCCTGTCCCAGAGCGGTGAGGTTCGCGAGCCGGCGTGGGGACCGCTCGGCTACTAGAGCCGACTCGAACTGATGCCACAATCACTAACGGCCTGGGGCCGATTCACCGTAAAGGAGTTCTTAAAGGGATGAGTGTCATGACCAATCAAGTGGGGCGGCGCTGTGCGCTGGCCGTTGTAATGGTGCTTGCCGCGTTCGCGCTTGCGGCCTGCGGCGGCAACAAGAACCTGCGCGACGGCGAGGATCTGCCGGCCGCCGGCATGGACGGCGGTGGCGATCAGGGCATGGGCATGCAGTCCGGCCGTGATATCGACGTGCGTGGTCTGGAAGGGATCGATCCCGAGGATCGCAGCATGTTCACCGACCCGGACAATCCGCTGTCCACCCGGATCATCTATTTCGACCTGGACAGCAGCGCGATTCCGTCGCGTTTCTCGCAGGCAATCTCCGCCCACGGTCGCTATCTGAGCGAGCATCCGGACGTCAACCTGCGTCTGGAAGGCCACACCGACGAGCGCGGCACCCGTGAATACAACGTCGCACTCGGCGAGCGTCGTGCCGAGTCGGTGCAGCAGGCACTGGTGCTGTCCGGCGCGAGCGACAGCCAGCTGTCCACGCTGTCGTTCGGCGAGGAACGCCCGGCTGAACTCGGCTCCGGTGAGGAAGCCTATTCGAAGAACCGCCGGGTCGAGTTCATCTACACCAAGTAGGCGATAATCATGCGTCACGCTCTATCGATAGCGGTCGTGACGGGGATCGTCGCGGTTTCGGCCGGGCTGAATGCCCGGCCGGCCGTGGCCGCGCCGTCCGATATGGACCAGCCGGTACGGGTCGCCCAGAACAGCAGCGGCGGGCCCAATGTGTTCTCGCTGCTGCAGGACATCCAGCGGCTGCAGGAGCAGGTCCGCGATCTGCGCGGTCAGATCGATACGCTGCAGTACAAGCTGCGCCAGAGCGAACAGGGCCAGCGCGATCTCTATCAGAACCTCGATAAACGGCTGAGCGCACTTGAGGACGGTGGCGCCGCTCGCGGCAATGATGCGAGCGACGAATTCCAGCCGATCGGCGAAAGCGACGCCGGTGCCGGCTCGGACTCGGGTGGCAGCTACGGAAGCTCCGGCGGCGGCTATGGCAGCACCGGGCAGGACGACACCGGCCGGTCGGCGTCGAGCGGCAGTGATTCGGGCGCCGCGGAGCAGGCCTACACGGCCGCGTTCGACGAACTCAAGAACGGCAAATACGACGCCGCGATCAGTGGCTTCGAGGATTTTCTCGACGCTCATCCGGAATCGCGCTACAGCGACAACGCCTGGTACTGGCTCGGCGAGGCGAACTACGTTAAGCGGAATTACGACGCCGCGCTGGAAGCCTTTCGAACCGTCGTCAACCGCTTCAAGGCAAGCGACAAGGTCGCGGGTTCGCTCTACAAGATCGGCGTAATCCAGGACGAACAGGGCGAGGCCGACAACGCGCGCGGCACGCTCCAGCGCGTGATCGATCAGTACCCGGACGACAACGCGGCGGAACTCGCTCGCAAGCGTCTGGACGCGATCGGAGGCTGAATGCCCGTGGCCCTGAGCCCCGGCGCCGGGGCCGCCAGGGCGCCCCGGGCCGCCGGGCGGCGCCCGGAACGCGTCGACGCGCTGCGGATCACCGAGATCTTCTGCTCGCTCCAGGGGGAAGCGCGCGATGCCGGGGCGCTCACCACCTTCGTTCGCCTCACGGGCTGCCCCCTTCGTTGCCATTACTGCGATACCGCCTACGCGTTCAGCGGTGGCGACTGGATGCCGCTGGACGCGATCATGCAGCGTGTTCGAACCCTGGAGGCGCGCCACGTCTGCGTCACCGGCGGCGAACCGCTGGCCCAGCCCAACTGTGCAGCGCTGGTTGGCCGACTGTGCAACGCCGGTTACCGGGTGTCCGTCGAGACGGCCGGGGCGCTGGATATCCGGGCCGTGGACAGCCGCGCGTCGCGCGTGGTCGATATCAAGACGCCCGACTCCGGCGAAGCGGCCCGCAACCGCTGGGACAACATCGAGGCGTTGACCGGTCACGATCAGCTGAAGTTCGTGATCTGTTCGCGGGCGGATTATGTCTGGGCGCGTGATCGCGTCGCCGAACTGCAGCTGCCGGCGGGCTGCGATGTCTGGTTCTCGCCGAGCAGCGAGCAGATGCCGGCCCGGGATCTCGCGGACTGGATCGTGGCCGATCGCCTGCCGGTGCGTTTCCAGTTGCAGCTGCACAAGCAGCTCTGGGGCGAGGCGCCGGGACGATGACGGTAGCGCAGGACACGGCCGATACGCCCCGCGCGGTCGTGCTCTTCTCCGGCGGGCTGGATTCGACCACCTGCCTCGCGGAAGCGGCCGCCGACGGCTGTGAGTGCCACGCGTTGAGCTTCGACTACGGCCAGCGCCACACCGCCGAGATCGAAGCCGCCCGGCGGATTGCGGCCGCAATGCCGCATGTCGCCGACCACAAGTGCGTGACGATCGATTTCGACGGCATGGGTGGCTCGGCCCTGACCGATCCCGCAATCGACGTGCCGGAGACAGCCACCAACGGCATCCCACCGACCTATGTGCCGGCGCGCAACACGGTGTTTCTGTCGATTGCGCTGGGGTGGGCCGAGATCCTGGAGGCCGAAGCGATCTATATCGGCGTGAATGCCGTCGACTATTCGGGCTATCCCGACTGTCGGCCTGCGTTCATCCAGGCGTTCGAGTCCCTGGCGTCGCTCGCGACCCGAGCGGCGGTGGAAACCGGTCGTGGTGTAGCGGTCCGCACGCCGCTCATGGAGCTCAGCAAGGCCGAGATCGTGCAGCGTGGCGCAGCCCTCGGGGTGGACTACGCCGACACCGTCACCTGTTATCAGGCCGACGCCGAGGGTCGTGCCTGCGGCCGCTGCGATGCCTGCCGTCTCCGGCGCCAGGGCTTTCGTGACGCCGGTATCGCGGACCCGACACGATATCGCTGAATGCACGCCACGGACGCTGATTTTCGGCGTCGGATCGGGTATCATGCGCGCCGATCGGGGCCGTTAGCTCAGTTGGTAGAGCAGTAGACTTTTAATCTATTGGTCGATGGTTCGAATCCATCACGGCCCACCATAAAATCAAAGACTTACGATAGCCGGCCAAGTGCCGGCTTTTCTGTGTCCGGCTGGTGTCCGGGTTGCGGGATCGTCTCGTGTCCGAAAAAAGCCCCCACCGGCACCGCCGACAGCGGCTATACCGACCGAGCGGGAGGGTTACGCTAGGCCCGCGCCTGAAAGCGATACATCAGCATCGTGCCGCCGGGGTTGACGGGTTGCAGGTCCACGAAGCTATAGCGCGTGCCGTCGATCTCGACTTTATCGGCTAGCTTCGGCTCGACCTCGCCATCCGTGGCAATCACGCCCACGCGGTCGCCGGTCTGCACCAGCGTATCGGCACGGTTTTCGAGCGTATAGCCGGTTTCGGCCAGCGTGATCGCAAACGCCTGTTCCTCGGTGACCGGATCGTAGGCCGGCCCGGTCGTGACGATGCGCACGATGGCCGCCGGCTTGCCGATGCGATGGATCAGCCGCTCGATGCGGGCTTGCATGCGGTCATAGTTCACGGCGGCTCACCTCGGCAGATAAGATGCTGGCCGCGCGCTGTGTGACACGTAGTTAGAGCACAACGCCGCCAGCCGTGCCGGTTCCTTTTCAATCCCGTGACTCAGCACTAAGACGGGTCCGCCTATATACCGGGCGGCTCGGCTGACGCAGCGCGTTGCTGCAACTCGGTCGCCACGCCGGAAAACGCCAGCGCGGCCTGTATCTGTTCCTCGGATAGGCCGGATTCTTTCGCCAGCGCCAGGCCCTGAAGCACGCCCGACAGGGCGCGGGCGCGGCCGCCGGCATCGAACGCCTGCAACGGCTGCAATACGTCGATCTCCGCCGTGGTCTCGAACTTCGCCGCCGCCTCGTTGGCAATCATCTTGGCGATGGGCTGTAACTGCCATTGCGCGAGATGGCGCTGTGCTTCGCGTACC
Organism: Salinisphaera orenii subsp. orenii MK-B5; assembly: GCF_003788635.1. Taxonomy (GTDB): domain Bacteria; phylum Pseudomonadota; class Gammaproteobacteria; order Nevskiales; family Salinisphaeraceae; genus Salinisphaera; species Salinisphaera orenii. Next base: position 84 of record NZ_AYKH01000027.1, on the reverse strand, counting down.
GCCGGGCCGGTGACGTTCTCGTTCACCAGCGCGGGGAGGACGCCGTACGCGGCCATAACCGACGCTCTCGCGGCTTTCAGCGTC
>NZ_AYKH01000026.1 GCF_003788635.1 Salinisphaera orenii subsp. orenii MK-B5 | reverse complement strand
TTGCCATGGTCCACGTGACCAATCGTGCCGACGTTTACGTGCGGCTTGCTACGCTCGAATTTTGATTTGGACACGGCGCGTTCCTCTTATGCCTTTTCCGGTTGATTGCGAGTAAGCGCCTCGACGACATGCGAGGGCGCTTGTGCGTAGTTGTCGAACTGCATCGTGTAGGTCGCGCGGCCCTGGCTCATCGAACGCAGGTCCGTCGCGTAACCGAACATCTCGGACAGCGGCACGGACGCCGACAGCTGCTTGCCGGTCGGGATATCGTCCATGCCCCGCACGGTGCCGCGACGACGGTTCAGGTCGCCCATGACATCGCCCATGTATTCCTCGGGCGTAACGACCTCGACGTCCATCATCGGCTCGAGCAGCGCGGGAGAGGCCTTGCGCGACCCGTCCTTGAACGCCATCGAGCCGGCGATCTTGAACGCCGATTCGTTCGAGTCGACGTCGTGATAGGAACCGTCGTACAGCGTGACCTTGATGTCGACCATCGGGTAGCCGGCGACCACACCGTTGGCCATGGCCTCGCGGATGCCCTTGTCGACCGCGCCGACGTATTCCTTCGGCACCACGCCACCGACGATGGCGTTGACGAACTCGTAGCCGGCCCCGGCTTCCTCCTGCGGCTCGATGCGCAGGAACACGTGACCGTACTGACCGCGGCCGCCGGACTGGCGAACGAACTTGCCTTCCTGCTCGACCTGCTTGCGGATGGTCTCGCGGTAGGCAACCTGCGGCGCGCCGACATTGGCTTCCACGCCGAACTCACGCTTGAGACGATCGACGATGATCTCGAGATGCAGCTCGCCCATGCCGGAGATGATGGTCTGGGCGGTCTCCTCGTCGGTGCGCACCTGGAAGGACGGATCCTCCTGCGCCAGCTTCGACAAAGCAACGCCCATCTTCTCCTGATCCGCGCGCGATTTCGGCTCGACCGCGACCGCGATGACCGGATCCGGGAATTCCATGCGCTCGAGAATGACCCGCGAGTCGTTGGCGCAGAGCGTATAGCCCGTGACCACACTCTTGAGCCCGACCACGGCGGCGATGTCGCCGGCCCGGACTTCCTTGATCTCTTCGCGCGAGTTGGAGTGCATCTGCAGCAGACGGCCGACGCGCTCCTTCTTGTTCTCGATCGGGTTGTAGATCGTGTCGCCCGACTTCAGTACACCGGAGTAGACCCGGATGAACGACAGCGAGCCGACGAACGGGTCGGTGGCGATCTTGAACACGAGCGCGGCAAACGGCTGATCGTCGGAGGCGTAGCGCTCGATGGCGACCTCGGGATCGTTGGCGTCTTGGCCCTTGATCGGCGGCACTTCCGTCGGCGACGGCAGATAGTCGATCACGGCGTCCAGCATGGCCTGGACACCCTTGTTCTTGAACGCGGTGCCGCACATGCAGAGCGTGATCTCGTTGTTGATCACGCGCTTGCGCAGGCCGGACTTGATCTCGTCGTTGCTCAGCTCGCCGGCGTCGAGATACTTCTCCATGATCTCTTCGTCGGCCTCGGCGGCCGCCTCGATCATCTCGTCGCGATACTTCTGGGCATCGGCCTGGAGATGCTCGGGGATGTCGCGCGCCTCGAAGGTGCGGCCGGCGTCTTCCTGGTTCCAGTAGATCGCCTGCATCCGCATGAGATCGACGATGCCCTCGAACTCGTCCTCGGCGCCGATCGGCAGCTGGATGGTGACCGGGTAGGTCGCCAGGCGCTTCTTCATCATCTCGATGCAGCGCCAGTAGTCCGCACCCAGCTTGTCCATCTTGTTGACGAACGTGATGCGCGGAACGTGATACTTGTCCGCCTGGCGCCAGACCGTCTCGGTCTGCGGCTCGACGCCGGCGTTGGCGTCCAGCACGCAGACGGCGCCGTCGAGCACGCGCAGGCTGCGCTCCACTTCGATGGTGAAGTCGACGTGGCCGGGCGTGTCGATGATGTTGACGCGGTACTGCTGATCGTACTGCTGCTCCATGCCCTGCCAGAAGCAGGTGGTGGCAGCCGAGGTGATCGTGATGCCGCGCTCCTGCTCCTGCGACATCCAGTCCATCACGGCCGCGCCGTCATGCACCTCGCCCATCTTGTGGGAGATGCCGGTGTAGTACAGAACACGTTCGGTCGTCGTCGTCTTGCCGGCATCGATGTGAGCCATGATGCCGATGTTGCGATAACGCTCGAGTGGATGGTTGCGGGGCATGAGAGTCTCTTGAACCTGAGAAATGGGGGCGCTTACCAGCGGAAGTGCGAGAACGCCTTGTTGGCATCGGCCATCCGATGGGTGTCCTCACGCTTTTTCACCGCGGCGCCGCGATGCTCCGACGCATCAATCAGCTCGCCGGCCAGCCGGCGGGCCATGGAGTTCTCGCCGCGCTTGCGCGCCGCGTCGATCACCCAGCGCATCGCCAGTGTGGTGCGGCGCACCGCGCGCACCTCGATCGGCACCTGATAGGTGGCGCCACCGACGCGCCGCGACTTCACCTCGACCGCGGGCCGGACGTTGTCGAGCGCTTCCTCGAGCACGTCAAGCGGCTCGTCGGTGCCCTTCTTGGTGGAGATCTGCGAAAGCGCGCCGTAGACGATCATCTCCGCCTTCGACTTCTTGCCGTCGTCCATGATCATGTTCATGAACTTGGCCAGCAGTTCGCTGTGGTAGCGCGGATCAGGCAGGATTTCGCGGCGCGGCGCGGATGCACGACGGGACATATTCTAGATTTTCCTATTCGTTGAGCCAGGCGGGCGCAATCAGGACTTCGGCTTCTTGGCGCCGTACTTCGACCGGCCCTGGCGACGGGCCTCGACGCCGGAGGCATCGAGCGCGCCGCGGACGGTATGGTAACGCACACCGGGAAGGTCCTTGACTCGGCCGCCACGAATGAGCACAACCGAATGCTCCTGCAGGTTGTGACCTTCGCCGCCGATGTAGCTCGCCACCTCGTAGCCGTTGGTCAGCCGCACGCGCGCCACCTTGCGCAGCGCCGAGTTCGGCTTCTTGGGCGTGGTGGTGTAAACGCGCGTGCAGACGCCACGACGCTGCGGGCAACCCTGCAGCGCGGGAACGTCGTTCTTCTGGCGCTTGTCTTTGCGGCCCTTGCGGACCAGTTGGTTGACCGTGGACACGTCGTCACCCTGCTCGATCGATGAAAATAGTGAGGCAGCCCGGCGTACACCGGACTGCCGCTAAAGGACGGCGGATAGTACGGGCGGCGCACGGCCATGTCAAGCCGTGCCGCGCGCCGCCCCACGTCAGATCGAATCCTCGTTGCTGGATTCGGCCTCGGAGGCGTCGATGTCGGCTTCCGCGGGCGCCTCGGTGGGCGGCAGCGCGCCCTTGAGGTCCAGCGGGCCGAGACGGTCGCGCCGACGCTGCTCGTGGTACGCCAGCCCGGTACCGGCCGGAATGAGACGGCCGACGATGACGTTCTCCTTGAGCCCGCGGAGATCGTCGCGACCGCCGCGTACGGCGGCCTCGGTGAGCACCCGGGTGGTCTCCTGGAAGGAGGCCGCGGAGATGAACGACTCGGTGGACAGACTGGCCTTGGTGATGCCCAGGAGCAGCCGCTCGAACGTCGCCGGCACCTCTTCCTTGGCCTCGGCCCGGCGATTGTGCTCGAGCACCGTCTGGTACTCGGCCTGCTCGCCCTGGAGGAACGGTGTATCGCCGGCATCGGTGACTTCCACCCGACGCAGCATCTGGCGGATGATGACCTCGATGTGCTTGTCGTTGATGCGCACACCCTGCAGGCGATAGACGTCCTGGATCTCCTTGACCAGATATTCGGCCAGCTTCGGGATGCCCTGCAGCCGCAGGATATCGTGCGGCATCGGCTCGCCGTCGGAGAGGATCTCGCCCTTCTCGACGTGCTCGCCCTCGAAGACGTTGATCTGACGCCACTTGGGCACGAGCAGCTCGGTCTCGTAGCCGTCCGAGTCGACGATCTTGAGCCGCTGCTTGCCTTTGGTCGCCTCACCGAAGCGGACCGTGCCCTGGGCCTCGGCCAGGATCGCCGGCACCTTGGGCTTGCGGGCCTCGAACAGGTCCGCGACCCGTGGCAGACCGCCGGTGATGTCGCGCGTCTTGGAGGACTCCTGCGGGATGCGGGCACAGACGTCGCCCACCACCACGCTCTGGCCGTCCTCGACGACCACGATGGCCTTGGGCGGCAGACTGTAGGCCGCGGGGATCTCGGTGCCCGGGAAGTTGAGTTCGTCGCCGGACTCGTCGACCAGCTTGATGATGGGCCGCAGATCCTTGTTGCCCTGACCGCGCGACTTCGGCTCGGTGACCACCAGAGTGGACACGCCGGTGATCTCGTCGATCTCGCGCTGGACCGTGACACCCTCGATGAACTCCTCGAACTTCACCTTGCCGGCGACCTCGGAGACGATCGGATGGGTGTGCGGATCCCAGTCCGCCAGACGGGCGCCCGATTCGATCCGGTCGCCCTCGTTGACGTGCAGGCGCGCGCCGTAGGGGATCTTGTAACGCTCCTTCTCGCGGAAGTTCTCGTCGATGACGCCGATCTCGCCGGAACGGGAGACCGCCACCAGGTGGCCGCCCTCCGCATGCTCGACGGTCTTGACGTTGTGCAGCTTCACGGTGCCGGCGGTCTTGACCTCCACGCCGTCGGCGGAGACCGCACGCGAGGCCGCGCCGCCCACGTGGAACGTGCGCATGGTCAGCTGCGTGCCGGGCTCGCCGATGGACTGGGCCGCGATCACACCGACCGACTCGCCGATGGAGACCCGCTCGCCGCGGGCGAGATCGCGCCCGTAACAGGCGGCGCAGACGCCGAAACCGGTCTCGCAGGTGATCGGACTGCGCACGAAGACCTCGTCGATCGAGCTCGTCTCGATGAGATCGACGTCCTTCTCGTTAAGCAGCTTGCCGGAATCGAGCAGCGTGTGATTGGTCGCCGGGTCGACGACATCGGCGGCCAGCACGCGCCCGAGCACCCGCTCGCGCAGGGGCTCGACTACGTCGCCGCCCTCGACGATCGGGTACATCTTGAGGCCCTGGTCGGTACCGCAGTCGTTCTCGGTGACCACCACGTCCTGGGAGACATCCACCAGGCGGCGGGTGAGATAGCCCGAGTTCGCGGTCTTGAGCGCGGTATCGGCCAGGCCCTTGCGCGCGCCGTGAGTGGAGATGAAGTACTGGAGTACGTTCAGCCCCTCACGGAAGTTCGCGGTGATGGGCGTCTCGATGATCGAGCCGTCCGGCTTGGCCATGAGGCCGCGCATGCCCGCCAACTGGCGGATCTGGGCCGCACTACCGCGAGCGCCCGAGTCGGCCATCATGAAGATGGAGTTGAACGACGTCTGGTCGATGGTGTTGCCGTCGGCGTCGGTGACTTCGTCCAGCCCCAGCTTGTCCATCATCGCGGAGGCGATCTGCTCGTTGGCACGCGACCAGATGTCGATGACCTTGTTGTAGCGCTCGCCCTGGGTCACGAGACCCGAGGTGTACTGCTCCTCGATCTCCTTGACCTCGTCCTCGGCGCGGGCCAGCACCGTCTGCTTCTCCTGCGGGATGACCATGTCGCCCACCGCGATCGAGATGCCGGCCTTGGTCGACATCCGGAAACCGGTGTACATCAACTGGTCGGCGAAGACCACGGTCTCCTTGAGACCGACATTGCGATAGCTGGCGTTGATGACGCCGGCGACCGCCTTCTTGTCCAGCTCGTGGTTGATCAGCTGGAAGGGCAGACCCTTCGGCAGGATCTCGAACAGCAGCGCCCGCCCGACCGTGGTGTCGACGATCCGGGTCACGTCGGTCGTGTTGCCGTCCTCGTCCATGTCGGTGTCGTCGATGCGCACCCTGATATGCGCCTGCAGGTGGACCTGCTCGGCGTCGTAGGCGCGATAGACCTCGGAGACGTCGGAGAACGTCATGCCCTCGCCGAGCGCGTTCACACGCGAGCGGGTCATCCAGTACAGGCCGAGGACGACGTCCTGGGTCGGCACGATGATCGGCTCGCCGGAGGCGGGCGAGAGGATGTTGTTGGAGGCCATCATCAACACGCGGGCCTCCATCTGCGCCTCGATGGACAGCGGCACGTGCACGGCCATCTGGTCGCCGTCGAAGTCGGCGTTGAAGGCGGTGCAGACCAGCGGATGCAGCTGGATCGCCTTGCCCTCGATGAGCACCGGCTCGAAGGCCTGGATGCCCAGACGATGCAGGGTCGGCGCGCGGTTGAGCATGACCGGGTGCTCGCGGATGACCTCCTCGAGCATGTCCCAGACTTCCGGCTCCTCGCGCTCGACCATCTTCTTGGCCGCCTTGATCGTGGAGGCGAGCTCCAGCCACTGCAGCCGGCTGTAGATGAACGGCTTGAACAGCTCCAGCGCCATCTTCTTGGGCAGGCCGCACTGGTGCAGCTTGAGCGTCGGGCCGACCACGATGACCGAACGGCCGGAATAGTCGACACGCTTGCCGAGCAGGTTCTGACGGAACCGGCCCTGCTTGCCCTTGATCATGTCGGCCAGCGACTTGAGCGGGCGGCGGTTGGAACCGGTGATCGCCCGGCCGCGACGGCCGTTGTCGATCAGGGCGTCCACCGACTCCTGCAGCATGCGCTTTTCGTTGCGCACGATGATGTCCGGGGCGTTGAGCTCCAGCAGGCGGCGCAGGCGGTTGTTGCGGTTGATCACGCGGCGATACAGATCGTTGAGATCCGAGGTCGCGAAACGGCCGCCGTCGAGCGGCACCAGGGGGCGCAGATCCGGCGGCAGCACCGGCAGCACGCGCAGGATCATCCACTCCGCCTTGTTGCCCGACTGCTGGAACGACTCCAGCAGCTTCAGGCGCTTGCCCAGGCGCTTGATCTTGGTCGCCGAGCCGGTGGCGTTGAGTTCCTCGCGCATGCGCGCGGCTTCCGCGCCCATGTCCATGTTGCGCAGGATGTCGAGCACGGCTTCGGCGCCCATCTTGGCGTCGAACTCGTCACCGTACTGCTCGACCGTGTCGAGATACTCCTCCTCGGAGAGCAGCGAGAACGGCTCGAGCGGCGTCATGCCCGGGTCCGTGACCACATAGGCCTCGAAGTAGAGCACGCGCTCGATCGCACGCAGCGGCATGTCCAGCAGCAGACCGATACGCGACGGCAGGCTCTTGAGGAACCAGATGTGGGCGACCGGCGAGGCCAGGTCGATATGACCCATGCGCTCGCGGCGCACCTTGGTCTGGGTGACCTCGACGCCGCATTTCTCGCAGATCACGCCGCGGTGCTTCATGCGCTTGTACTTGCCGCACAGGCACTCGTAGTCCTTGACCGGGCCGAAGACGCGCGCACAGAACAAGCCGTCCCGCTCGGGCTTGAACGTCCGATAGTTGATGGTTTCGGGCTTCTTGACCTCGCCGAACGACCACGAGCGGATCGTGTCGGGCGAGGCCAGGCTGATCTTGATGGCGTCGAACTCCTCGACGTCGTCAGCGCTCTTGAACAGATTCAGCAGATCTTTCATGTCCTACTCCGGATCAGAAGGGGTACGCCGGAATACACGGCGGCACGCCGCCGCGGGCCGGCCCGGGCGCCCGGGCCGACCGCCTTGTCCCCTACTGATCGTCTTCCTCGAGTTCGATGTTCAGGCCGAGCGAGCGGATTTCCTTGGTCAGCACGTTGAACGATTCCGGCATGCCGGCGCTCATCTGATGGTCGCCGTCGACAATGTTCTTGTACATGCGCGTGCGGCCGGCGACGTCGTCGGACTTGACCGTGAGCATCTCCTGCAGCGTGTAGGCGGCGCCATAGGCCTGCAGGGCCCATACCTCCATCTCGCCGAAGCGCTGGCCGCCGAACTGCGCCTTGCCGCCCAGCGGCTGCTGGGTGACCAGCGAGTACGGCCCCGTGGAACGGGCGTGCATCTTGTCGTCGACCAGATGGTTGAGCTTGAGCATGTACATGTAGCCGACCGTGACCGGCCGCTGGAAGGCTTCGCCCGTCCGGCCGTCGATCAGCGTCGTCTCGCCGGACTCCGGCAGACCGGCCAGCTTGAGCAGCTCGCGGATCTCGCCTTCGTTGGCGCCGTCGAACACCGGCGTGGCCGTGGGCATCCCGCCGACCAGATTCTGCGCCATGGCGAGCATCTCGTCGTCGGTGAGGCTGTCGATGTCCTCCTGGGTGCCGCCTTCGGTGTGGTAGGCCTTCTTCAGGAATTCACGGATCTCGCCGACGGCCTTCTGCTGCTCCAGCATCTCGCCGACCCGCAGGCCGATGCCGCGCGCGGCCCAGCCCAGATGGGTCTCCAGCACCTGACCGATGTTCATGCGCGAGGGCACGCCCAGCGGGTTGAGCACGATGTCGGCCGGGGTACCGTCTTCCAGATACGGCATGTCCTCGACCGGCACGATCTGCGAGATCACGCCCTTGTTGCCGTGCCGCCCGGCCATCTTGTCGCCCGGCTGCACGCGGCGCTTCACGGCCAGATAGACCTTGACCATCTTGAGCACGCCCGGGGCGAGCTCGTCGCCCTGGGTGATCTTCTCCTTCTTGGAGGCGAAGCGGCGCTCGAAGTCGGCCTTCTGGTCCTTGAGGCGCTGCGCGATGGACTCGAGCTGCGACTGGGCCTCTTCGTCCTGGAGCCGGATGTCGAACCACTTCTCGCGATCCAGATCGTCCAGATAGGCGGCCGTGATCTTGGCGTCGGCCTTGAGCTTGTTCGGGCCGCCGTCGGCGACCTTGCCCAGCAGCATGGACCGCAGGCGATCGAACAGGTCGTCCTCGAAGATGCGCTGCTGGTCGTTGAGGTCCTTGCGGACCGCGGCCAGCTCGTCCTCCTCGATCGACAGGGCGCGGGCGTCCTTTTCGACGCCGTCGCGGGTGAACACCCGCACGTCGATCACGGTGCCGTCCATGCCCGGCGGCACGCGCTGGGACGAATCCTTCACGTCCGAGGCCTTCTCGCCGAAGATGGCCCGCAGGAGCTTTTCCTCCGGCGTGAGCTGGGTCTCGCCCTTGGGCGTGACCTTGCCGACCAGGATGTCGCCGGCCGAGACCTCGGCGCCGATGTAGGCGATGCCGGACTCGTCCAGCTTGCCGAGCGCGGACTCGTTGACGTTCGGGATGTCCGAGGTGATCTCCTCCGGCCCGAGCTTGGTCTCGCGGGCCACGCAGGTCATCTCCTCGATGTGAACCGAGGTGAAGCGGTCCTCCTCGACCACCCGCTCGGAGATCAGCACGGAGTCCTCGAAGTTGTAGCCGTGCCACGGCATGAAGGCCACGAGCAGGTTCTGGCCCAGCGCCAGCTCGCCCATGTCGGTGGACGGCCCGTCGGCCAGCACGTCGCCGCGCTCGATGCGATCACCCGGCTTGACCAGCGGCTTCTGGTTGAAGCAGGTGTTCTGGTTCGAGCGCGTGTACTTGACCATGTTGTAGATGTCCACGCCGGACTCGTCGGCCGAGGTCTCGTCGTCGTAGACCCGGACCACGACGCGGGAGGCGTCGACCTTGTCGACCACACCGCCCCGGCGCGCGGTCACGGCGTTGCCGGAGTCGATGGCCACCTTGCGTTCGATGCCCGTGCCGACCAGCGGCTTGTCCACGCGCAGGCAGGGCACCGCCTGACGCTGCATGTTCGCGCCCATGAGCGCGCGGTTGGCGTCGTCGTGCTCGAGGAACGGCAGCAGCGCCGCGGCGACGGACACGATCTGCTTCGGGCTCACGTCCATGAACTGGACGCGGTCCGGCGAGGCCATCGTGAACTCGTTCTGGTAGCGGCACGAGACCAGTTCGTTGACGAGCTGACCGTCGGCGTCGACCTTCGCGTTCGCCTGGGCGATCACGTAGCGGCCTTCCTCGATCGCCGAGAGATACTCGACCTCGTCCGTGGCACGGCCGTTCTCGACCTTGCGATACGGCGTCTCCAGGAAGCCGTACTGATTGGTCCGCGAGTACACCGACAGCGAGTTGATCAGGCCGATGTTCGGGCCTTCCGGCGTCTCGATCGGGCAGATACGACCGTAATGGGTCGGATGCACGTCGCGGACTTCGAAGCCGGCACGCTCGCGGGTCAGACCACCCGGGCCGAGTGCCGAAACGCGGCGCTTATGCGTGACCTCGGACAGCGGGTTGTTCTGGTCCATGAACTGCGACAGCTGCGAGGAGCCGAAGAACTCCTTGACGGCGGCCGCCACCGGCTTGGCGTTGATCAGATCCTGGGGCATCAGGCCTTCGGATTCGGCGATCGACAGGCGCTCGCGCACGGCGCGCTCGACGCGCACCAGGCCCGTGCGGAAGGCGTTCTCCGCCATCTCGCCCACGCTGCGCACGCGGCGGTTGCCCAGATGATCGATGTCGTCGGTCTGACCGATGCCGTTGCGAATGGAGACCAGCTCGGCGAGCACCGCGATGATGTCCTCGTTGGCCAGGACCGAGTCGCCGGTCGCGTCGTCGCGACCCAGGCGCCGGTTGAACTTCATCCGGCCGACGGCCGACAGGTCGTAGCGGTCCTCGTTGAAGAACAGGTTCTCGAACAGGTTCTCCGCGGCGTCCTTGGTCGGCGGCTCGCCGGGACGCATCATGCGATAGATCTCGACCAGCGCCTCGAGCTGCGTGGTGCTGGGGTCGACCATCAGCGTGTTCGAGATGTACGGACCGTGATCGAGGTCGTTGATGTACAGGGTCGGGATATCGGTGATGCCCGCGCCCCGCAGCGCCTCGATCATCTCGTCGGTCAGCTCCGAGTTCGCGGGCGCGAGCTCTTCGCCGGTCTCCGAATCGACGATCGCGCGCGAGAGGATCTTGCCGACGAGATAGCTCTCCGGCACCGCCAGCGTCTCGACGCCGGCCTCCTCAAGCTTGCGGATGTGGCGCACGGTGATGCGACGGCCTTCCTCGACGATGACGTCGTTGCCCGCCTTGATGTCGAAGGTGGCCGTTTCGCCGCGCAGCCGCTCGGGCACGAGCTCCATTTCCACGCCGTTGTCCGACAGGTGGAACATGGTGGTCTCGTGGAACATCTCGAGCATCTGCTCGGTGTCGTAGCCCAGCGCGCGCAGCAGGATGGTCGCCGGCAGCTTGCGGCGACGGTCGATGCGCACGTAGACGCTGTCCTTCGGATCGAACTCGAAGTCGAGCCACGAACCGCGGTACGGAATCACGCGCGCGGAATACAGATACTTGCCGGACGAATGCGTCTTGCCGCGATCGTGGTCGAAGAACACGCCCGGACTACGGTGGAGCTGGTTGACGATGACCCGCTCGGTACCGTTGATGATGAAGGTGCCGGTGTCGGTCATGAGCGGCAGTTCGCCCATGTAGACTTCCTGCTCCTTGATGTCCTTGACCGGCTTCGGATTGGCCTTGCTGTCCTTGTCGTAGATGATCAGACGCACGGTCACCCGCAGCGGCGCCGAGTAGATCATCCCGCGGACACGGCACTCCATCTCGTCGAAGACCGGCTGGCCGAGCCGATAGCTGACGTACTCAAGCGCCGCGCTACCCGAATGGCTCGCCATCGGGAACACCGACGAAAACGCCGCATGCAGACCCACGCCCGCCCGGTTGTCCGGATCGAGCTCTTTCTGCAGGAACTGCCGATAGGAGTCGATCTGGGTTGCCAGCAGAAACGGCATCTCCAGCACCGACGGCTGTTTGGCAAAATCCTTGCGGATACGTTTTTTTTCGGTAAACGAGTAGGCCATGTCTCTCAACCCTCATGGTTGGACGAGCCGCGGGCCCGGGGGCGGTCCGCGGCGCTAAGCGTGCGCAGGCGTCGGTCGGCGGCAACAGGAAAAGGCCGGCAGCACACGGCCACCAGCCATTTTCCCGGAATCGTCAAGTTATTGCTTCTGGCAATGTATACCAGCGACCTGCCTTTACTTGAGTTCGACGGACGCGCCGGCTTCTTCCAGCTTCGCCTTCATTTCCTCGGCATCGGCCTTCTCGACGCCTTCCTTCAGGGTCGCCGGAACCGACTCGACCATTTCCTTGGCTTCCTTCAGACCCAGACCGGTGATGGCACGGACGGCCTTGATCGCGCCGACCTTGTTCTCGCCAAAGCTGGAGAGCACCACGTCGAACTCGGTCTGTTCCTCGGCGGCTTCCGCGGCTTCGCCGCCACCGGCCGCACCGGCGACCGCGACGGGGGCCGCCGCCGAAACGCCGAACTTCTCTTCCATCATCTCGACGAGCTCGACCACGTCCATCACGGACATCTCGGAGATCGCTTCGAGTACTTCTTCCTTCGTAGCAGCCATTGTCAACTCCTAATACGTTTGGGGCGCAAGGCCCCGATTCAATTACTTCAAGCAGCCTGCTTTTCGTCGCGGACTGCAGCCACGGTGCGACTGAGCTTCGCAACCGGTTCGCGGGTGGTGCGGGTCAGCTTCTCGACCGGCGCCTTCATGGCACGCATCAGCTGACTCAACGCCTCGTCGCGAGTCGGCAGCTTGGCCAGACGATCGAGCTGCTCGCCGGGCAGCAACTGCCCGTTGAACGAGATCGCCGTGACCTTGAGGGCATCGTGCGACTTGCGAAAATCACTGACCACGCGTGCGGCCGAACCCGGATCCTCCAGCGAGAAACCCAGGATCACCGGCCCCTTGAACGCTTCGGTCATGCATTCGTAGTCGGTACCCTTCAGCGCCAGCTTGGCCAGATTGTTCTTGATGACCTTCAGATACGCGCCGCCCTCGCGGGCGTTGACGCGCAGGTCATCCATCTGGCCCGCCGTGAGACCGCGGTATTCCGCAAGGACTGCGGAATGCGCGCGCGTCGCCACGTCGCTGACTTCTGCCACCATGGCCTGCTTGGCTTGAAAACTCATGGCCATAGTCATCACTCCTTGAGCAAACCGCCGGCAACCGCCGACGGATGATTGAGCGGACATTTCCTCGGAAACGCCCCTTCGACGACCGTCGCCCGTGTCGAGACAGCGGGACGACACACGTCATCTGCGCAGGCTGGCGATATCGCCTTTAAGAACCGATGCCTCGGCTCGCCTCACGGTCTTTGACGACGCAGCCACTTCCGGAGCGGACTGCGCTACAAAGAACTCCTTCGTCGACCGGGACGCACGCGACAGCGCGCGCCCCGGCCCACATTCCTAGGCCGCCACCCCGCTGGCGTCCACGGCCAGGCCGGGACCCATCGTGGTGGACAGCGAAATCTTGCGAAGATAGATGCCCTTCGCGTTCGCCGGCTTGGCTTTCTTCAGGTCGGCGATCAGCGCGGCGAGGTTCTCGCGCAGCGCGGCATTGTCGAAATCGGTCTTGCCGATCGCGCAATGAATGATGCCGGCCTTGTCGGTGCGGTACTGCACCTGGCCCGCCTTGGCGTTCTTGACGGCGGTCTCGACGTCCGCCGTGACCGTGCCCGTCTTGGGGTTCGGCATGAGCCCCTTGGGCCCCAGAATTTGGCCCAGGCGGCCGACCACGGGCATCGCATCCGGCGTCGCCACGACCATGTCGAAGTTGATCTCACCGGCCTGCACCTGCTCGGCCAGGTCGTTCAGACCGACCACGTCGGCGCCGGCCGCGATGGCCTTGTCGGCGTTGTCGCCCTGCGTGAACACGGCCACGCGCACGCTCTTGCCCGTGCCATGCGGCATGACGGTCGAACCGCGCACGTTCTGGTCGGACTTGCGGGCATTGACACCCAGATTCACCGCGACCTCGACGGACTCGGTGAACTTCGCGCTCGAGACCTTCTTCAGCACGTCGAGGGCTTCGTCGACCGGGTAGAGCCGGAACGGATCGATCTGATCACGGATGGCCGCCTTGCGCTTTGACAGTTTCGCCATGACTAGCCCTCCACCTTGATGCCCATGGAACGGGCGCTGCCGCTGATGATGCGGATGGCCGCATCCATGTCCGCCGCGTTGAGGTCCGGCCACTTGGTTTCCGCGATCTCCTGGACCTGCGCTTCGGTGACCGTGCCGACCTTGTTGCGCAGCGGATCCGCCGCGCCCGACTGGATGTTGGCCGCCTTCTTCAACAGGATCGACGCCGGCGGGGTCTTCTTGATGAAGGAGAAACTGCGGTCCGAGAAAACCGTGATGACCACGGGGATCGGCAGACCGGGCTCGGTGTCCTGCGTCTCGGCGTTGAACGCCTTGCAGAACTCCATGATGTTCACGCCGTGCTGACCCAGTGCCGGACCCACGGGGGGACTCGGATTGGCCTTGCCGGCCGGGATCTGCAGCTTGATGTAGCCTGCAATCTTCTTGGCCATGTCATGACTCCTTCAGGTACCAGCGCCGCGGGGCTGCCCGGGCTCCCTGATGTGACTGTATGAACGCCCTGTGGCGTCCGCGCTTCAGCTCTTTTCGACCTGATCGAACTCGAGATCCACGGGGGTCGAACGCCCGAAGATCGTGACCGCCACGCGCAGGCGGTTCTTGTCGTAGTTGACTTCCTCGACCACACCGTTGAAGTCGGCGAACGGGCCGTCGATGACGCGCACCTCCTGGCCCGGCTCGAACACCGTCTTCGGGCGCGGCTTTTCCACCGACTCCTCGACCCGATTGAGGATCTGGTCGGCCTCGGCGTCGGAGATCGGCGCCGGCCGGTCGGCAGTGCCGCCGATGAAGCCGAGCACCCGGGGCACGCTCTTGACGAGGTGCCAGGTCTCGTCGTTCATCTCCATGTGCACCAGCACATAGCCCGGAAAGAACTTGCGCTCGGTGGTGCGGCGCTTGCCGTCCTTGATCTCCACGACCTCCTCGGTCGGCACGAGGATATCGCCGAAGTAGTCTTCCATGCCGTGGCGCGCGACATAATCCTTGAGCGAATCGCGCACTTTCTTCTCATACTGCGAGAAGGAATGCACCACGTACCAATGCTTGGCCATACGAATCTGCCTCGCGCGCCTAGCGGCCCGTCAGAAGTTGAACCGCCCAGGCCAGCAGCACATCGAGCGCCCAGATGAAGATCGCCAGAATCAGCACGACGACCACGACCATGAGCGTCGTCTGCACGGTCTCGCGCCGCGTCGGCCAGACCATGCGCCGCAGCTCGGTGCGCGAACCCTGGATATAGGCCCAGGCATTCTTGCCGATGGCGGTCTGCAGCGCGATGAGCACGGCGACGACCGCCCCACCCAGCATGCCCAGCACGCGAACCAGGTCCGTGTGGGCCGTGAAGTAGTAATAGCCGACGATACTCGCGACCAGCACGGCGACGGCCAGCCAGAGCAGCGCCGTGTCGAGCAGGGAGCTCGTGCGTTTTTCTTGGGTTGCCATCGACGACTCGACCGAAGGTGGGCGATAACGCTTAACGTGGCAGGCCAGGAGGGACTCGAACCCCCAACCTGCGGTTTTGGAGACCGCTGCTCTGCCAATTGAGCTACTGGCCTAAGCGTTAACTTTTATCGCCCGCGAAAAAGACGGCGGAGTGTACCACGGTTTTCCACCCTGGCAACCCCGCCCATGGTACGACGAAACGGTCCGCCGGTGCATCCGCACCCGCAGAGATCGTCCTCTGCAAGCGGGCAGCGACCCGATCAG
>NZ_AYKH01000025.1 GCF_003788635.1 Salinisphaera orenii subsp. orenii MK-B5 | reverse complement strand
CCGCGCGCCGCCGTCGGCGCGCCCCGGGAGCCGGTCGCGCAGGGTGTCGTCCATGGCCAGCCCGCGATCGCCGAGGCCGTACTCGGCGTCGGCCAGCGCCCGGTCGATGAGCGTGCGGATGACGTCGGCGTCGAGTGCGCGCAGCACGTAGGTGCGCGTGCGCGAGAGCAGCGCGTTGTTGACCTCGAATGACGGGTTCTCGGTGGTCGCGCCCACGAGCACCAGCGTGCCGTCCTCGACGTAGGGCAGCAGGCCGTCCTGCTGCGCCTTGTTGAAACGATGGACCTCGTCGACGAACAGCAGTGTCCCGCGGCCGTCCCGCGAACGCGCGTCCTTCGCGTCGGCGACCGCCGCACGGATGTCCTTGACCCCCGCCATGACCGCCGAGATCTGCACGAAACGGATGTCCACGGCCGCGGCCAGCAGCCGCGCCAGCGTCGTCTTGCCGGTACCGGGCGGGCCCCAGAGAATCATGGAGTGGATACGCCCGGCCGCCAGCGCGCGCGCCAGCGGCTTGTCCGGGCCCAGGATGTGGCTCTGGCCGACGTAGTCGCTCAGACGCGTCGGCCGCATCCGGTCGGCCAGCGGGCGACCCGCCAGCCCGGCGCCCTCATCCAGATCGATTTCCGTTTGCTGCGACACGGGCATCAATATAACGCAGCCAGCCCATGGCGCCGAGCCGTGCGAGCCCGATACCGGCGACGACACCGAGGCCGTCGGCCAGAAAATCCAGCGGATCGCCGCTGCGGTAGTCGATGCCGGACTGGATGAGCTCGATCAGCAGGCCGAAGCCCAGCAGCCCGAACAGTACCGCCCAGTAACGCGGGGCGAGGATGCCGCCGAACCAGGTGCCCAGCACGGCGAACGCGGCGAAATGCTCGACCTTGTCGAAATTGGAGATGCCCGGGCTCGGCGGGTTCGGCATCAGGCAGGCGTAGAGCAGTACCGCACAGCCGGCGAGCCCGACCGCGACCCACAGACGCAGGCACACCAGCGCGGGCCCGTTGCCGCTCATCGGCGGCCGCC
Organism: Salinisphaera orenii subsp. orenii MK-B5; assembly: GCF_003788635.1. Lineage (GTDB taxonomy): Bacteria > Pseudomonadota > Gammaproteobacteria > Nevskiales > Salinisphaeraceae > Salinisphaera > Salinisphaera orenii. The sequence goes on along the minus strand of NZ_AYKH01000025.1, from coordinate 19,883 downwards.
GCCGTTCATGCCGCGGCCGTCCACCACCTCGACGTCATCCGGAATATCGAGGGTGAAGCGATCGTCGTCGATCGCGGGGTTGATCTCGACGTTGCTGAAACGGATGCGCGTGGTCTGGCCGAGACTGTCCTGGAGTTCCATGACCGCCGGCACCTGATCGTCGAGGCCGAGCCGGACCTCCTCGAAGTCGGTGTCGTCCGCCCGCGGGGTCAGGCGCACCCAGCTCATGCCATCGCGATTGCCGGCGGCACTGATGTTGAAGGCGTCCTCGAGCGCGGCCCCGCCGGTCAGCAGCAGCGCCGGGGTGGCGCGCAGCGTCGCGTCGATGTCGCGCACGGTCACCTGTGCCAGGTCCACGTCGTAGAAACGGAAGACGTTGCCGTCGCTGACGATGATCTGTTCGTAGGGGTCCTGATAGGCCCAGCGGAACCGATCCGGGCGCGAGAGCACGAAGATGCCGCTCGCCCGCTGCATGACGTTGCCGCGATCGTCGATCTGGCGCTGCTCGAAGTCCGCGGTGAGCGTGTCGACGCGGTCGTAGAAGGCTTCGAGATCGTCCACGCCGTTCGCCTGGGCGAACGGGGCCGCAAGCAGCAGCAGGCCGAAAACGAGCAGGCGGCGAACGGGCATAGAGACTCCTGAAAACAAAAACGGCGCGGTATCGCGATGGCTGCGAGGCTGAGCCGTGGGCCATGAATCGAGACTGAACCCGTCAGCCCCCTCGGACACCCTATCGGACGTCCGCAGCACGTCGGGGTTCAATCGTCATCGGGCGGCGGCGGGGCCAGCACTTCGCGCCCGCCACTGCCCTCGGCCGCGCTCACGACGCCGGCGTTCTCCATCTGTTCGATCAGCCGGGCGGAGCGGTTGTAGCCCACGCGCAGGCGCCGCTGCACGTAGGATATCGAGGCCTTGCGGGTCTTGGTGACGATGGCCACGGCCTGATCGTAGAGCGGATCGGCCTCGGCGTCCTCCTCGTCGTCGGCGCCGCCCTCGCCGTCCCCGGCGCCGCCCTCGAGGATATCCTCGATATAGTCCGGCTGGCCGGTCTGCTTGAGATATTCCACCACCTTGTGCACCTCGTGGTCGTCCACGAAGGCGCCGTGCACGCGGGTGGAAAACCCGGTGCCCGGCGGCAGATACAGCATGTCGCCGTGGCCGAGCAGGCTCTCGGCGCCCTGCTGGTCGAGGATCGTGCGCGAATCCACCTTGGAGGCGACCTGGAAGCCGATGCGGGTCGGGATATTGGCCTTGATCAGCCCGGTGATCACATCCACCGAGGGCCGCTGCGTGGCCAGGATCATGTGCAGGCCGGCCGCACGCGCCTTCTGGGCGATGCGGGCGATCAGTTCCTCCACCTTCTTCCCGACCACCATCATCATGTCGGCGAGCTCGTCGACCACGATCACGATCGCCGGCATCGGTTCCAGCGTGGGCACGGGCTCGCCGGCCTCGGCGTCCGCGTCGGACTGGCCGTTCTTGGCCAGCGGATCCTCGATCGGCGTGCCGGCGTCGATCGCCTTGCGGACCTTGGTGTTGAAGCCGGCCATGTTGCGCACGCCGAGCGCGGCCATGAGCTTGTAGCGGCGCTCCATCTCGCCGACACACCAGCGCAGGGCGTTGGCCGCGTCCTTCATGTCCGTGACCACGGGCGCGAGCAGGTGCGGAATGCCCTCGTAGACCGACAGCTCCAGCATCTTGGGGTCGATCATGATCAGGCGCACTTCCTCGGCGTGCGCCTTGTGCAGGATCGACAGGATCATGGCGTTGATCGCCACCGACTTGCCGGAGCCGGTGGTGCCGGCCACCAGCAGATGCGGCATCTTGCCCAGGTCCGCCGTGACCGGATTGCCGCCGATATCCTTGCCCAGCGCCAGCGTCAGCGGCGAAGCCAGGCCGGTGTAACGCGGCGACTCCAGAATCTCGCGCAGGGCCACGACCTCGCGATCCGCGTTGGGGATCTCCAGCCCCACCACCGACTTGCCCGGGATCACTTCGACCACGCGCACGCTGGTGGTCGACATCGCCCGCGCCAGATCCTTGGCCAGATTGGAGATCTGGTTGACCTTCACGCCTGGCGCCGGGTCCAGCTCGAAGCGGGTGATCACCGGGCCGGGCTCGACCGCGACGACCTTCGCCTGGACGTTGAAATCGGCCAGATGCTGCTCGAGCTGCTCGGACATGCGCTGAAGCACGGCGTCGTCGGTGTCGCGGTCGTTGATCGGCGGCCGTGCCGCGTCCAGCAGCGCGGTGGGCGGGATCGGGCTGTCCGTCTCCGGGTCGTAGGCCGGCACATCGGCCTGCTCCTCCATCGGCAGATCGAGCTGCGTGGCCTTGTTCTTCTTCTTGGGCTTCTTGACCGGCACCGCCGTGTCGGCCGGCTTGGCGGACGTGTCGTCGCTCTCGGCGCCGAGCGTGGGTGCGACGCGTTTCTTCGGCTTGCGCTCGGGCTTGGGCTCGCTGTGTTTGACCGTCGGCGCGCTCGCGCGCCGCTCCGCGCGGGAGGCGCGCCAGGCGCCCAGGCGATCGAACGTGCCGCGCACGCCGCCCCGCAGCCCGCCGAGCACGAACGCGCCGGTACGCTCGGTCACCACTAGCCAGGAGAAGCCCAGCCCCACCGAGAGCGTGATCACGAACACCGTGATGAGCAGCCAGGCCGCGCCGACGATGTTGATTACCTCCGCCAGCGCGCCGGCGGTGGCCGCGCCGATGATGCCGCCGCTGCCCTGCGGCAGCGCGTCGCCGTTGGCCCCGAGCGCGAGCCAGGCCAGGCCGCAGCCGGAGATCAGCCACAGCAGCAGCGAAGCCGCGCGCACGCTCTTGGACAGCGCGTCGCCGGCCGGCCGGTCGATGTTGGCGAACACCAGCCAGCCGCCGTAGAGCACCAGCCACGGGAATATGAAGCCGAGATAGCCGAACAGGCTGAGCAGCACGTCGGCGAACCACGCCCCCGGGCCACCGAACAGATTGGCCACCGGCGAGCCGTCGCCGAGGCGCGACCAGCCCGGATCCTGCGGGCTGTAGGAGACCAGCGCGGCCAGCAGGAACAGCGTCACGGCCGCCGCGGCGAACAGCACCGCCTCGCGCATGAGCCGGCCGAGCCGCTGGCGATAACGGCTCACCGGCGCGTCGTTTGCGCCCGTGTCCTTGCGCTTGCTCGGCTTCGGGCCGGCCTTGGCCGCCTTGTTCTGCTTGGCGATCGCTTTTGCCATCGAATTCCTGCGAAGTCGCGCCGGCATGCCCGCCGAATACGGCAAGGCATTGACCGATCAGCGGATTGTAACCGGACCGAAACGGCCGCGGCGTTGAGAAAGCCCTCTCACGTTGCCGCCCAGGCGCTTGAATTGGCGCGCTTTGTGCACATATTAGCGCTATCGACAGGCAGACACGAGGACGGTTATGTCGACACGCCATTTCCTGCTGACCCACGATGGCGCCATCGAGGAGTTCAGCGAGGACGAGGCCTCCGCCGTGGCGGAGGGCAAGCAGGACCTGCCGCGCTTCGCCGATCGGCGGCTGCGCTACGTTCAGGTCGACTTCGACGACAACGTCAACGACGACGGCGAGATCCACGTCCGTACGCTCGGCGCAATCGTCAGCTTCGACGAGGACGGCCATCTGCGCGACGCCAACCGCGCCAGCGGCGAGGCCGACGCCCTGAGCGAGTTCGAGCACGACGCCTGCGTGCAGTACGCCCTGCGCGAGACCATACACCAGAGCTACGCGTTGAACTGATCGCCCCGTTACGGCGTATGGTGTAGGGCCGGCGGCCGGGTTTCCGGCGCCGGCCCGCTCGTTCGCGCACCGGTCCGCGGCCATCGCCCCGACGATCCGCCGGCCCCGATCCGACTGACACCATGGCTCGAGCCCGCCACATCGATTCCATCCTCGACGTCGACGCCCGCGACTGGGACGCCCTGGCGGCCACATCGCAGCCGTTCGTCCGCCACGGCTTTCTCGCCGCGCTCGAGGCCAGCGGCAGCGTCGGCCCAAACAACGGCTGGCGGCCCGCGCATCTGCTGCTCGAGGCCGATGACGGCCGCCTGATCGGCGCCGCCCCGCTCTACGAAAAGGACCACTCCTACGGCGAATTCGTCTTCGACTTCGCCTGGGCGAACGCCTACAACCAGCTCGGGCTCGACTACTATCCCAAGTACGTCTGCGCGGTGCCGTTCACGCCCGTGGTGGGCCCGCGCCTGCTCGCGGCCAGCCACGCCGACCGCCGGGCGCTGGCGCACGCGCTGGCCGCGCTGCCGGGTGAGGCCGGACGCTCCTCGCTGCATCTGTTGTTCGGCGACGACGCCAGCACCGCCGGCATGGCCGAGGCCGGGGCCTCGACCCGGCGCGGTTGCCAGTACCGCTGGTACAACCGCGGCTACGCCGACTTCGAGGACTTTCTCTCGCATCTGTCGTCCAAGCGCCGCAAGGAGATCCGCCGCGAGCGCCGGCGGATGCGCGAGGCCGGCGTCACCGTCACCGCCCTCGCCCCGGACGAGATCGACGAGGAGCTCTGGCACCTGCTCTACGCCTTCTACGGCCGCACCTACGCCATCCGCGGCCAGGCGCCCTACCTCACGCCGGAATTCTTTGCGGAACTGAGCGCGCGTCTGGGCGACCGGGTGCGCTTCTTCGTCGCCTGGCACCAGGGCACGCCGGTGGGCATGGCCTTCATGATGCTCGGCGGCGACACGCTCTACGGCCGCCACTGGGGCTGTGCGACCGACTACCACAGCCTGCACTTCGAGACCTGCTACTACGCCGGCATGGAATACTGCATCGAGCACGGCCTGGCCTGCTTCGACGCCGGCGCCCAGGGCGAGCACAAGATCCGGCGCGGCTTCGAACCCGCGCCCACCTGGTCCAACCACGTCATCGCCGACCCGCGTCTGGCCGGCGCGGTCGAGGACTTCGTCAACCGCGAGGCCGAGATGATGGCCGCCTACGAGCACCAGCAACGCACCCGCAGCAACTTCGCGGACGACACCGCGCCCGCCTCGTGAGCGGCCTGCGCGTGTACTGGCTGGACCCGAACACGCCGGACGGCGCCTTTCCCGATCCCGAGCTCGCGCTCGACCAGCCCAACGGCCTGCTCGCCATGGGCGGCGACCTCTCGCCGCAGCGCCTGCGCCGGGCCTACGCCCAGGGCATCTTTCCCTGGTACAACCCGGAGGAATCCATTCTCTGGTGGTGCCCGCATCCGCGCACCGTGTTCCAGACCGACCACATTCACGTCTCGCGCCGGCTCAAGCGCACGCTCGCCCGGGCCGATTACGCGGTGACCCTGGACCGCGATTTCAACAACGTCGTCCTGGGCTGCGCGGGCACGCGCGAAGGCAACCCGGGCACCTGGCTGGGGCCCGAAATGCGCGCCGCCTACGCCAAGCTGCACGCCCTCGGCGATGCCCACTCCATCGAGGTCTGGCGCGACGGCCGGCTCATCGGCGGTCTCTACGGGGTCGCGCTCGGGCGCATGTTCTTCGGCGAATCCATGTTCTCCCGCGAGCGCGACGCCAGCAAGATCGCGCTCGTCTGGCTGGGCCGGCAACTGCAGGCCTGGGGCTTTCCGCTCATCGACGGCCAGGTCGGCTCCGCGCATCTCTACCGGATGGGCGCCGTCGACCTGCCCCGCAGCAAGTTCCTCAAGCTCGTGCGCACCGAGCGCGCCAGGCCCGGGCCGGCCTCGCCCTGGCGCTTCACCATCGACGTGCCGCAGTCGCGCGACCATACTGGCGTCTGAAGTGCGCCCCGGGCGCATTGATCCGCGCCGCGCGATGGCCGATAATTGGTCAGTTAATCGTTTGTCAAGAGTTCAGGAGTCCATGGCAAAAGAAGAGCACATCGAGATGGAAGGCACCGTCGTGGAGACGCTGCCGAACACCACCTTCCGCGTGAAACTCGAAAACGGCCACATCGTGACCGCCCACATCTCCGGCAAGATGCGCAAGCACTACATCCGCATCCTGCGCGGCGACAGCGTCACCGTCCAGATCACCCCCTACGACCTCAGCAAGGGCCGCATCACCTACCGCGGGCGCTAACCGCGGACGCAGATGTGACGCGCCACGTCACAATGTGACGTGACGCTGCGCGACACCTCGCGCAGGGCTTGCGCCTAACCCGCTGTTTTGAATAGAGTCAGCGCGCTGGCACGCTCAATGCGAGTTGCCTGGGTGCGCCTTGAGGCGCCCGCTCACCGCACATCTTTTCAGGGGGAAACCCATGCAGAAACAACAAGGCTTCACGCTCATCGAACTGATGATCGTGGTCGCGATCATCGGCATTCTGGCGGCGATTGCTATTCCGCAGTATCAAAACTATGTAACTCGAGCCAAAGTTTCAGAAGGTCTTAGTCTGGCAAGCAACGCAAAAACCGCTGTAGCGGAGACTTATCAGACTAGCGGCTCATTTCCCACGAGCAATACAGAAGCCGGCCTTTCAGACAGCGATACCGGGACGGACATCAGCGGCGAGAATGTACAGAAAGTCGTAATCGGGACTGGCGGCGAAATTACGGTTACCTACAATGATCTCGGAATCTCTGGTGCTTCTACTCCGACTCTAAAGCTCGCGCCTTCAGAAAACACCGGTTCTATCAGTTGGACTTGCTCCTCGAGCAACATCCCGAGCCAAAACCTGCCCAGCAACTGCAGAAGCGGAAGTTAGTTCGCGTCGAAAATAAAAAGAGGGTCAGGCACATTGCGGGCCCCCTTTCCAAGAGCGGCGGCCCAAGGGCACCGCTCTTTTTTTGGCACTTAAGGAAAGAAAAAAGGATCATTTGAGCTGGCACGGCTCCCGCAGTCAGGCAAATTAAGTCATAGCTTGATGCGCTTTTATGTTTTAAAGAGACCAAGGGTCATAGACGTTCCTAAAAGCTTGGTAGCTCCGAAGCCCCTTAGTTGAGCACAGGCCATGCTCACCCCACCTCAATCTCGTCAGCGCCCCCAGCACATTACTCTCAGCGGGGCATCTCCCGTGAGGCCTGTGTCTTCGACTAGGACGACTATCTGTTATACCTCGATGCCTGCGCGATGCCGCGCCCCGCGACGGCTGCGATATCCATGCTTATCAACCATGTGCATCCCTGCCCAGGCCGCAGCAGGCAAACGCCGACTCGCGCATGAGGCCGTAGGTCGGGCGACGATACCTGCAGCGTGTCAGTCGGCGCCACCAGCGGACCGGCACACTCTGGGAGAGCCGCTATCGTCCGAGGCTCGTCGAAGCCGAGCGTTATCTGTTGACGTGCTATTGCTATATCAAACTCACCCCGGCCCGGGCGCACAACATGATGGATCGACCCGGCGACTATCGATGGTCGAGTTATAAAGCCAAGGCTCACGGCACGGCGGACGCCTGGCCGACACCGCATCCGCTTTATCAACGCCTCGGCCGGACCGGCGCCGAGCGACGGGTGGCCTAACCGGGCCTCGTGACGGAAGGACTCGACTCGGAGGCACTACAGGAGATTCGCAACTGCACGCGCCAGAACGTCGTCCTCGGCAACGAGGCATTCCGCGAGCAGATCGAGACCGCATTGAAACAACGTACGCGCCCCCGGCGTCGCGGCCGTCCGAAAAAGCGGAATCAGCCGTAGTATGGCGACGGATCGTCGCTAGCCATGCCGGAAGGTTTGATGCGATGCGGATCTTTTCGTGTCTGACCGCTTTTTGGGATGAGATACTTCGGTATACTTTGGTGAGGCGGCAGTTTTCAGCCAATGAAGCACAAGAATAAAAATGAGCTGCTTCTGGCCTCGATCGGGTCCCTTTCGGCTGGGCTGTTTCCGTTTCTCGGCTCCTTCGACGAGCGCCGGCTCTGGCTGGCCGTCCTCCTGAGCGGCACGCCGTTGATCGCGCTGGCGAGCGGACGTCTCACCGGCGCACTGCCGCGATGGCTTCTTTCATTTGGCGGGCCGATCCTGGCGGTCGGACTCGTGTCGAGCCTGGCCAGCGAGTTGCCGGCCTGGGGATTGCTCGGCGTGGCGCAGCTGACGTTGATGGCGATATCCGCCTGCGTCATCGCCGCTGCTCTCAAGCGCCAGGCGATCGCCGATGCGCGGCTTAACGCCCTGTGTTTCATATTGCCGGCCGGCTTGTGGTCCTTCGCCGCGCTGAGCATCATCTACACCGCCTTCGCCACCGGCCTACCGCTGCGCTATCCGGAACCGCTCACCATCTTCGCGAATATCCGCTTCCTGAACCAGTATCAGACGTGGGTGATGCCGTTCCTGGCGCTGGCGCTCATTCTGCCGAGCCCGACATGCCGGGTCCGGCCCGTTTTCTGGTATGCCCTGGCCCTGTCGATCGGCGTCTTCATCTGGGCCCTATACTGGCGCTCGATGGGGCGCGGGACGGCGCTGGCGACCGTCATCGCCACGGTGTTCGTCGCCCTGGCCTTCGGCCGACCGGGCCTGAGGCATCTGAAATGGACCGTGGTGCTGAGCGTATCCGGCCTATTGCTGAACGCTCTGCTATTTCCCGGCGATGGCGCGGTGGCCGGCATGGGACGCCTCGTCTCGTCAGATTCCCCCGGCCGTATTGCGCTATGGCAGTTGGCACTGGCGCAGATCGCGGCCGATCCTTGGCTAGGGCTTGGCCCGCTGCAGTTCGCCGCACTCGATAACGGCATTGCCTCGCATCCTCACAGCGCGGTGGTTCAATGGGCCGTGGAGTGGGGGCTCCCGGCCGCGGTACTACTGACTGGACTGCTCGGCCACCTGCTGCTCGAATGGCTGGCGTTTGCGCGCCGGACCATCGATCCCGTCGGCACACGCCAAGCCGCGACCGATTCCGATGCGATGCGCGTCGCAATCACGGCATCCTTGCTTGCGGCGGGCCTACATGCGATGGTCAGTGGAGTCATTGTAATGCCGGTCAGTCAGTACATGCTGGTTCTGGTAATAGGAATCGCGGGCGGCCTGTATCTACGAAGCGATACAACGCTCAACGAGCCACATCACCCGACCGGCGTCGCGACTTTTATGCGTGCTTCGATCACCGCTGTTGTGCCGGTTATGTGCCTGTACGCGATGGTTTTTACTGTCCACGATTATCGAACGCGCCTGGCAAAGGCCCGATCCGAAGCCACATCCTACATTCGCAACGCGAACCAGCCGCGATATTGGAGTGATGGCACACTCGTCGACATAAGCACAACTAGGCTGTCAAAATAGCCAAAAGTTCGATTACTCCCCTGTTTTATCCCTCCTGGATATTCAACGCCACGTTTCAACGACACATCGGCAACTATCCGCAAAACAGTCGAATCGCGTTGGCTGACGTTGCGCGTCACTTAGCCGGCATCACATAAAGTGTCGCGGCAACGTTCCTGAATAACCGCCGGATTTCCGCGCCGACCCATTGCGCCCGCGCGGTTCTGGCGCGATGATATGAGCCGTTGGGGCACCGGATTTCACGATCTGCGTCTTTCGCAGGATGACGTCATGGCTAGGCGAGTGGCTTACATTGCGACGGCGGCCGCGATTGCGGGCGTATCCGCGGGCGCGGCCGGCGCGTTCATCTGGCACGATCGCCCGGCGTCCTCGGCCCACGCGACCAATGCCAACCTGGCCGCCTATCCCGACAGCCCGGCACCCGCTCCCGCTCCCGCTCCATCACAGCACGCAGCAGCACCCGACACCGGGACGACTAAAACGGATTTAGCATCCGCCCCGCCTCTCCGGCTGGACACGTCACTGGACCCGGCGGACGAAGCGGGTTCTGAGCCGCCCGCGCCGGCACGCTCGACACGCGATTTAGCCGCGGATATGGCCGCACAGTCGCTGCGGGTGCCCGAACGGGGCGCAGACGGCCAGTTCATCCTGCCGGAGGAACTGAACCTGCGTGTGCCGGACGATGTCTCCACTGCGGAGCTGGTCACGCAGGGCTTTCGCCAGGACGCGGCGAACGCCTCCGAGGCGGATCTGTCGTCCGATCCGGAGGTCGCGTTCGACCTGGCCGCCCCCGACCGCCCCACGCCGCAGGTTGAGTCCTACAATCTGTTCAATCCCGAATACGGGCTGCGCGGTTTCATGAAACAGGGCTGGATCAGCCAGAACGTGGGGGTCCAGGGCGGACTTGGCCTGAACGACGATCGCCGCGTCGAGACGGAGGAAGGCTTTCGCGACGACATTGCCGTCGGCATGGGTGTGATTCTGGCGTTCTAGGCGAAACCCCGGGATGTGGCAAGACCACACAGCTGGGGCGAGCGTGACGCCGATCGAGGTGGCAGCCTGACCGGCGGGATGGCGCGATCAGTATCCGAGTTCTCGACCGCCGATGCCTCGGTACTCGTCAGCCGCCGACTCCGCGTCACCGCACTTCGATGCGCGAGTAGCTATCCTCGGCCCGAAATCTCGCACGGCGATCCGTTCACGCGCGGCTCGATCGTGCCAATCGACCGTTCATGGGGTATATCGAAACCGGTTCCCCGAAATGCACCGAGTCCCGCTTGCCCGGGGCGGTGCCGAGGCAACGCACGCGCCTCGCGATGGGGTCTCTGTGTTGCCAGCCGGGCCGACGTCCCGCAAAAAGTCCTGCGGCGCGAGAGGCCGCTGTTTCGCGACCGCCACTGTGCACGGCGCCGATCATCGGCCCGGGGCACGACGCGACATTCAGCGGGCCATGACCACTCGGTCGATCGAGGTGGCGTACAACGAGCTCGCACATCCGCAATGAGGTGGGTGCGAGGAAGCGCATTCACACGCCCCTTCGCGAATATGCGCGCTAGAGGCATGCGCCGGGTGAAACGACGCCCGGGTTCCGGACGCTCTCAATAGCGCCTCAAAAGGCCATGTACCCGCGATTCACTTTGCCGATATCAGCCGCGCACCCGAGCGTGAGAAACCGCTCACGACCCGGGCGTCTTGAGCCAGCGCCGCAGGCGCGAACGGCGTGCACTGCGACGCCGCCACAGGATGTTCATGGTCAGACAATAGGCAGCAAAGGTCACCACGAAGCCGATGCAGAGCACTACATCCGGCGCACCCAGCCACTGCAGGCACACGCCCGCGGCCATGAATCCACCGGCCACGATCAGCCATATGTAGAGCGCCCAGCCGGGCGTGAACCCCGAGCGCTGCAATAGATGGTGGAAGTGGTACCGATCCGCTGCGAGCGGGCTCTTGCCGCGGAGCACGCGCGAGCCCATCAGGTAACAGGTGTCCATCAGCGGCAGCCCGAAAAGCCAGACGGCGGTGATCGGACGAATGATGGAAGTCGCCTCCTGCGAGGCCTCGATGGCGAACCAGACGAGGATATAGCCGAGCACAAGGCTGCCCGCGTCCCCCAGAAAGATCCGGGCCTGGCGATGCCAGGGCGTGCGCAGGTTGAACGCGAGAAAACCGAAGATGCTGCCGATGGTCAGACAGAGCATGACGATGCTGACCGCGGCCGTACCGGAGGCCAGCGCGAGAATCACCGAAATCAGCAGTGCGGAGAAGCCGCCGGCAAGGCCGTCCATGCCGTCGATCATGTTGACGGCGTTGATGATGCCGACTGCGGCGAAGACCGTGAACAGCAGCGAAAAACCGCCCAGCCGCACGTTGTCCCCGCCGGTGATGGCGCCGAGATCCTCGAGGCGCACGTCGCCGAGCCAGTACATGCCGACGGTCACGGCAATCGTCTGGAGGGCGAGCCGCAGCGAGGCCGGCACGTGCTTGCGATCGTCCATGCCGCCCAGCAGCAGCAGCACAACGAGCCCGACCGCGAAACCGGAAAAGTGCCGGGTCGGCACGATGCCCCAGCCCAGCGCCAGGATGCTCAGGCTGATCGCCAGACCGCCACTGAGCGGGGTGGCCAGATCGTGCCGCTTGCGGCCGCCCGGGTGATCCACGTGCCCGAAATAGAAACAGACCGGACGCAGCACCAAGACTGCAGCCACGCTGACACAGAAAGCCATCAGAGCAAGGCCTAGCGCGATCATGGGTCGATTGGTCCCCCGGAACTTCAAAAATCAGGGCCGGCGAGATGGCGACGATCCACGCACACGGCCACTGCAAACGATTGCTTATTGCGGTCTACGATATATATTCCGCAGCAAAACGCAATTCACGGACCCGAATCAATGGCATGGCTTCACTTGGCGCCCGCCGGCCGCGCATGAGCGCGCGCGGCTGCGCCCGTCGCACTCGATGCACCGGATGCCGATCCATCGTGCGAACATCGGCCCGAATTCACTTGTCGCCGGCACGCGCATGAAATTGCTGATTACGGGCGGGTCGGGGTTCATCGGCTCGGCGCTGATACTGGATCTGCTCGAGAACAGTCCGCACGAGGTGGTCAATATCGACTGCCTGACCTACGCGGTCTGTCCGTTGTCGCTGGACGCGGCCGCCGGTCATCCGCGTTATGCGTTCGAAGCGATCGATATCCGTGACCGGCCCGCCGTGGCGCGCGCCCTCGACCGACACCGGCCGGACCGTATCGTTCATCTCGCCGCCGAATCGCATGTGGACCGTTCGATCGCGGACTCCGATGCGTTCATCCAGACGAACGTCGTCGGCACGCATCATCTGCTCGAGGCCGCGCGCGACTACTACGAGACGCTGCACGGCGCAGCGCGAGACGCATTTCGCTTCCATCATGTGTCCACCGACGAGGTCTACGGCTCCGCCGACGCGGGCGGCCGCTTCACGGAGCACACTCCCTTGTCGCCGAACTCACCCTACGCAGCCTCCAAGGCAGCCGCGGACGATCTCGTGCGCGTCTGGCACGGGACCTACGGCCTGCCCACGCTCACGACGGCCAGCACCAACAACTACGGCCCGCGCCAGCACCCCGAAAAACTGATACCGCGGATCATCATCGATGCGCTCGCGGGTCGGCCCATCGCCCTGTACGGCGACGGCCGCCACGTGCGGGACTGGATGCATGTCGAGGATCACGTGCGAGCGCTACGCCGCGTGACGGAACACGGCCGGGTTGGCGAACGCTACAACATCGGCGCATTGGCGCCGAAAACGAATCTGGAGATCGCAACGCTCGTCTGCGATGCGCTGGACACCCTCGTCCCGAATCGGGGGCTGGGCTCCTACTCTGGGCTGATCACGTTCGTCGCCGATCGCAAGAATCATGATCGTCGGTACGCGCTCGACCCGAGTCGGATAATGCGCGAGCTCGATTGGCATCCCGAGCGCGGGCTTGAAGATGGCATCCGCGACACCGTGCAGTGGTACCTGAATAACGCGCGGTGGATTAACGATGCGCTGGGCCTCGCCGGGGCCTAACGGTCTGCCTGACACTGAGGCCACGGTCGCCGGGTAGCGTCTGCGGCCCATCTCGTATCCCTCACGGCGACAGCATGGAACAAAAGCGCACACACAGCGACTTACGCTCGCACGCTTCGCTATAATATCGCTCGCACCAACGACTTGGCGTGAGCGAACCCCCGTATGACGAACACGCCTCCGAGACATATAAGGGCACTGATTCAAGGCATGCGATTCCTAGCATTCGCCTGACCGTTCGTCACGCCAAACGGCTCTTTCCAAAACGCTTACCCGCGACCCCAGAGGCCAGCCGGATGCGGCCAGGCGAAGACCCGAGGCCCGAGCGTGCGTTCAGCAATGTTTCAGTCCATGCCAGTTAATTTGGTGCGACCAGAATGGTCGTCTCGACCGGCCCATGCGGCTCCGGATCAAAGAGACGTACCAACGCCTTTTTCAGATACAGACGCTGCACCAATATCTTGACTCACCCCACACGAATTCTCATCGCTGCCAACACCGCCTGGTATCTGGCAAATTTTCGGCTGCGACTCGCGCGCGCTTCAGGACGCCGGCTACGAGGTCATCGCCGCAGCGCCTTATGACGACAACGCAAAACGGCTCGAGGCCGCCGGCCTGCGATTCGTTTCGCTGCCCATGGACAATGCGGGCACCAACCCGTTGCGCGACGCGCTGCTTACGGCTCGACTCGTTCGTCTGCTCATTCGAGAGCGGATCGATGTCTACCTGGGTTACACCGTAAAGCCCAACGTCTACGGCGGCATCGCCTGTCGCCTGACGCGGGTGCCATCGGTACACAATGTGGCGGGGCTGGGCACCGTATTCATGTGCGACAACCTGCTGACCCGCGTCGTGCGGGGTCTCTACCGACTCGGCATGAAGCGCGCGGCGATGGTTTTCTTCCAGAACGCCGACGACTACGCACTCTTCGAAAAGGCCGGCCTCGTCGACGCCGAGCGGGCGACCTGCCTACCCGGCTCGGGCGTGGACACCGCCCGCTTCGCGCCGCAAGAGCGCGAACAGGGAGCCATAACCGATCGCGGTCCATTCCGCTTCGTGCTCAGCGCGCGACTGTTGTGGGACAAGGGCATCGGCGAGTTCATCGAAGCAACCCGGCGCCTGAAAGGCGATGGCGCCGATATCGAATGCGAGCTCCTCGGCTTTCTCGGCGCGGAGAACAGAACAGCCATACCGCGCGCGCAGATCCGGGCCTGGGAGCGCGAAGGCCTCGTTCGCTATCGCGGCGCCGTGGAGGACGTTCGACACACGATCGCCCAGGCCGACTGCATCGTGCTACCGAGTTATTATCGCGAAGGCACGCCACGCTCCCTGCTGGAAGCCGCCAGCATGGGCAAGCCCATCATCACGACCGACGCCATCGGCTGTCGCAACACCGTCGAGCACGGTGTGACGGGGTACCTGTGCAAGCCGCGCGACGCCGCTGACCTTGCCGACCGCATGCGCGATGTCATGGCGCTCACCGAGGATCAACGGATGGCGATGGGCGAACAGGGTCGGAAGAAGATGCAGGCCGAATTCGAGGAAAGCATCGTCATCGACCGCTATCTGATGGTCATACGTCAAATCGTGTCGGCCGATAGCGGCCCCGCTGCTCGGCGGGCCTAGAGGCAAATCGCCTGAGGGTGCCGCGCCGTACGAGCCTCGGCACTCATCACAGTGCAGACATTCGCCGGCGAAGCTCATCCGAAACGCATAACCGGTTGAACTGCCTTCACACTCAGTGTGGTAGCGACAATGCCCAGTTACGCACCAAGGCGTCGTTATCAGCCAGCGAAGTCAGCCGAGAACATATCGATTGACATACACACCGCCATCAAGCGCTGATAGAGCGGTTGCAAGCCTGGTGTCCGGTGGGACAGTCCAGATTCGAGACTGGACTTCATTTCTACACGAAACGCTGACCGGCGAGGCTCACTATTCCCGTAGATAACCGGGCTACAACCGATGCGGTTGAGAAGCACCAGTTGGGCCGCACGACGTCTAGAGGGATCGTTCAAACCTCGTAATAGCTGCGATACCAGTCGACGAAGTTTCGCACACCGTCCTCGACCGACACTTCGGGACGATAGCCAACGGCTTCGAACAAACTGTCGACATCGGCGTGCGTGGCCTCGATATCCCCGGCCTGCATCGGCAGGTATTCCTTCTCCGCCTGGACTCCGAGACACTCCTCGAGACGCTCGATGTAACGCATCAGCGGCACCGGCTGACCGTTGCCGATGTTGTAGATCCGCCACGGCGCGATGCTGGTGCCCCGCGTCGGCGTGTCACTGGACCATGTCGGATCGGGGGTGGCGACCACGTCGACCGTCCTGACGACGCCTTCGGCGATATCGTCAACATAAGTGAAATCCCGGCGATGCTTGCCGTGGTTGAACACCGGAATCGATTCGCCGGCCAGCATCTTCTGCGTGAACAGAAAAAGCGCCATGTCCGGCCGTCCCCAGGGTCCGTATACGGTGAAAAACCGCAGGCCGGTGGTGGGCAGCCCGTAAAGATGCGAGTAGGAATGCGCCATGAGTTCCGTGGCTCGCTTGGATGCCGCGTAGATCGCGGCGGGATGGTCGGCATCCCCCTGCGGCGAGAACGGCATATCCGTCGACAGCCCGTATGCAGAACTCGTCGACGCATAGACCAGATGCTCGACAGCGTTATAGCGACATCCCTCGAGCACGTTCAACGTCCCCGTGACATTACTGTCGATGTAGTCGTGCGGGTGCGTGATGGAATGACGGACCCCGGCCTGGGCCGCGAGATGCACCACCCGATCGAATTTCTCGCGCGCGAAGAGTGTTTCCATCTCCTGCCGGTCGGCGATATTCAGGTGGACGAACGTGAACCGCTCGTCCGGCGCGAGACGATCGAGCCGTGCCTGTTTCAGGGACGGGTCGTAGTACGGGTCCATGTTATCGACCCCGACTACCACATCGCCGCGATCGAGCAGGCGTTGTGCGACATGGTAGCCGATGAATCCCGCGGCCCCCGTCACCAGTATCTTCATGCGTTGAAACCTTGTGCTTTAAGCCGTGGCGATGCGTTCACGTCACCGGTATTTTCTGCGGTGTGACATGGCCAGCGGCGGGAAAACAGTCGTCACCCGGACTCGCCCGGGCCGCTATAGTCGCCCGTCGGTCGCCTCGGCGGGGAATGTGTACTTGACGTCGTAGATCACATGCGTCGGCTTGCAATAGCCGCGGATCGCGTCGATGCCCATGGCCTGGAACTCGCGATGACCGACGGCGATCAACGCAGCATCGTAGGCGCCCGTTTCCGGTGTTTCCACCAGCGTCATGCCGTACTCGTGCTCGAGCTTGGCCGAATCCGCCCAAGGGTCGTAGATGTCGACGTGTACGTCCATGGCCTGCAGTTCACGGACGATATCCACGACACGCGTGTTGCGGATGTCCGGGCAATTCTCCTTGAACGTCACGCCCATCAGTAGCATGCGGGAACCGTTGACCTGAATCCGGCGACGAAGCATCAGGCGGATCAGTTCGTGGGTTATGTAGCGCCCCATGCCGTCGTTAATGCGTCGGCCGGCCAGGATCATCTCCGGGTGATACCCCACCGCCTGAGCCTTGAAGGTCAGATAATAGGGATCGATACCGATACAGTGTCCGCCGACCAGGCCAGGCCGGAACGGCAGGAAATTCCATTTCGTTCCGGCCGCCTCGAGTACCTCTTGGGTGTCCAAACCAAGCCGGGAGAATATCTTCGACAGTTCGTTGACCAGCGCCACATTGATGTCGCGCTGAATGTTCTCGATCACTTTTGCGGCCTCGGCAACACCGATACTTGAAGCCCGGTGAATGCCGGCCGGTACGATCGGGCTATAGAGTTCGACCAACCGATCCGCCACGGCATCAGTGGAACCCGCGACCACTTTCATGATGTGAGCCAGCCCGTGCGCGGCATCGCCCGGGTTCGCCCGTTCCGGACTGTAACCCACGAAAAAGCCTTCGTTATAGGTCAGTCCCGACCCCGAGGCAAGGATGGGCACACAGTGCTCTTCGGTGGCGCCGGGATAGACCGTCGACTCGTACACGACGATGTCGCCGTCGTTGAGATAGGGAGCGATCGACCGCGACGCCGCCTCGAGCGGCCCGAAATCCGGGACTTTCGCATCAGTCACCGGCGTGGGCACGGTCACGACATAAACATTCGCCGCCGCCAGATCGTCCGCGACGGACGAGAACCGGAGCGAACTCGCCGCCGCCAGTTCCCCGGATGCCACTTCGCGCGTGAAATCGTAGCCCTCGGACAACTGAGCGATCCGGGTGGCATCGATATCGAAACCCAGAGTTTCGTGGCGTTTTCCGAACGCGACCGCCAGCGGCAATCCGACGTAGCCCAGACCTATCACCGCAATTCGGGTCTCACCCTTGGTCATTATTAATTCTCTGCAAGGAAGAAAACGATCACGGTAAAGCGACGCATGCAATGCCGCGGCGAGACGCGGATTATGAGGCTGTCATGCGGCTTTCGCAAACTATCCGCAGCCGATCCAGCGGGGTCGATATATCATGTCCGTCCGATTCGCTCAGTCTCAGACCCGAGCGCGCTCCAGCCATGCTTCGAACATCAGAATCGACCAGATCTCGCGTTTGCCCGCGACGCCCCTGCCATCCAGAAATTCGGCCCACATACGGCGGACACGGCCCACATCCAGGAATCCTTCGGCCGCCAGCCGCTCCGGTGACAGCAGCGATTCCGCCCATTCCCGCAGCGGGCCATGCAGCCAATGCTCCAGCGGCACGTCGAAGCCCTGCTTGGGGCGTTCCACGAGACGACGCGGCACATGGCGATAGAGCACCTCGCGTAGCGGCCACTTGCCTTCCGGATGACGCATCTTCAGTTCCAACGGCAACGATGCGGCGAACTCCACGACGCGGTGGTCCAGCAGCGGCACGCGCGCCTCGAGCCCAACCGCCATGCTGGCGCGGTCCACCTTCGTGAGGATGTCACCCGGTAGATAGCCGACAAGGTCGAGATACATCATGCGCTCGACGAAACTGTCCAGATCCGGCAACCGCGATCGGTTCGTCACGAAACCCTGCGGTTCCCGACCCCCAATGACCAACGCTTCCGGGTCCGGCCAGTACGAGATCAGCTTCAGATACAGCTCTTCAGGGGCGTTCATGCCCATGATGTCAGCGAGCAGCGCGATCTTGTCCGTCGGATCCCGCATGCGAAAGCGTGCGGGCATGACTTCGAGCAGCGCGCCGAGCGCGCGGCCCCAGAGTCGAGGTGACGCACGCAGTACACGTTCGAGCGAGCGGCGCGCCATCGAGGGCATTCCGCCGACACGCCCCCACACCCGCTGACTCCAGAAATAGCGGCTGTAGCCACAGAACAGCTCGTCGCCGCCGTCACCGGACAGACTGACGACGACATCGCGACGGGCCAGCCGCGAGACGAGGTAGGTGGGTATCTGGGAGAAATCCGCGAACGGCTCGTCGTACATCTCCGGCAGATGCGGGATGACCTGCTGGGCCTCGGCCGGGCTGACATACAACTCGGAATGCCGCGTGCCGAGATATTCCGCTACCGCCTTGGCGTGCGGGGCTTCCTCGTAGTGCCCCTCCTTGAACCCGATCGAGAACGTCCGTACCGGCTGCTCCGACTGCGCTTGCATGAGCGCGACGACCGTGGACGAATCCACCCCGCCCGAGAGAAAGGCGCCCAGCGGCACGTCGGCGACCATCCGGCTGCCAACGGCATCGCGCAGCAATGCCTCGAGTTCGTCCACGGCCTCGTCCGGCGTACCGGCAAAGCGATTCGCCGCGCCGCGTTCGACCACGTCCCGCGCGGACCAGAAGCGCCGGACCAGATCCTGCTGATGATCGACGCCGGCGCCCGGCGCCTGCCCTGCCTGCGTCTGATCCAGGGTGAGAATGGCCCCGGGCGGCAGCTTGTACACGTTCTCGTGAATCGAATACGGCGCCGGAATGTGGTTGTACCGAAGATAGAGCGTCAAGGCGTCGCGATCGACGGACGCATCGAACCCCGGCGCGGCGCGCAACGCCTTGAGTTCGGAGCCGAAAAGAAAAAGCCCACCGGACCAGCCGTAATAGAGCGGTTTGATGCCCACGCGATCACGCGCCAGGGAGAGCTGGCGGGTCTCGCGGTCCCAGAGACCGAGCGCAAACATGCCGTTCGCCCGTTCGAGCGCCGCATCGAGCCCCCAGTGATCGATCGCTGCGAGCAGCACTTCGGTATCCGAGTGACCGCGAAACTGCCACCCGGCCCCGACCAGCACGTCACGGATGTCACGAAAATTGTAGATCTCGCCGTTGTAGACGAGCACATAGCGCCCGCTCTGCGAAACCATGGGCTGATGGCCCTCGGGCGAAAGATCCAGGATCGACAGACGACGGTGCCCAAGCGCCAGCCCGACCTGTGCCTCCTGGTGCGCCCCCTCGTCGTCCGGGCCACGACAGGCGAGGGTCGGCGTCATGTCGCGTATGGCCGCGAGCGCGCGTTCGGGGCCGAGTCGATGGCGCGCGTCCCAAAGGCCGGTCAATCCACACATTGTTCAGCAACTTCCTAGTTGGCGATAAAGTTCGACTTGATTATGTACAAAGCTCAGTAGGGTCACGAAATGACCCACCGTCTGTGGATACTGGAGTCATGACACACA
>NZ_AYKH01000024.1 GCF_003788635.1 Salinisphaera orenii subsp. orenii MK-B5 | reverse complement strand
CCCTGCGAGATGGCGGCCGGCGGCCGCGAAATCAAGCGGCCGCGGATGTCGAGCCGATACTCAGGTCGCGAACAGCTGGCCGCGGTCCTGAAAGGCCTTGAACTCCAGCGCGTTGCCACAGGGATCGAGCAGGAACATGGTCGCCTGTTCGCCCGGTTCGCCGCGGAAACGGATGTGCGGCTCGATCACGAAATCGATGCCGCGGGCGCGCAGGCGCTCGGCCAGCGCCTCCCATTCCGCCCACTCGAGCACGATGCCGAAATGCGGGATCGGCACGTCGTGGCCGTCGACGGGATTGGTGTGGGCGCCGTCCTGGGCCGGCGTCTTCGGGTGCTCGTGGATGACGAGCTGGTGGCCGTAGAAGTCGAAGTCGACCCACTGGGTATCGGAGCGGCCTTCGGACAGGCCGAAGGTTTCGCCGTAGAAGCGGCGCGCCGCGGGCAGGTCGTGAACCGGGATCGCGAGATGAAAGGGGGACAGCGCCATGGGAACTCCGGACGGCGTGGATCGGACCCGGCGACCATAAACCGCACTCGGGTGATCGTGCCAGCCACACACTTCGTCGACACTCGCGACGCTGGCGTCCGTGCCACCGCGCCCTGGCCGGTGCCAAGCCGCCCGGGGCTCGGAATCGGCTGACGCCGGAGCCGCCGGCGCGTTCGGCGAGGGGCGCGACGATGGCCGTGAACCATCGCTGCCACCAAGCCCCGAATGATCGAGGCCGGCGCGGTGCTGAACTCGCGCCGGTCGGGCGCATGCCCGGGCGAGTGGCGCCCGGGTTCGGGTGACCCGACCCACGGGCCGCCGGCTGACTGGGTGCGGGACCGGGCGCCGGAAGTGCCGTGCCGCACGAGCCGCGGCGACGCCGGATTGCGGCACAACGGCCCGGCCCTGCCGGATACGCTCGAGAGCGCGTTCCGCGGCCTCGCCCAGGCCGGCCCTGGTACGCCCGGGGCCGGGTGCTACGCGCGCGGCGGGCTCATCATTGCGAGCGGCGGTTCGGGCCGGGTGGGTCGGGCCGGCAGGCCATATCTAGTCGCGCTGGTAAGTACCCACCAGACGATTCATGCCGAGCAGGTGCGGCTCGACCTTGTCGAGCAGCTCGTGCAACTTCAGGCCCGGCGGCAGGTCCAGGCCCGTGTCCAGCGCCAGGACCCAGAAATAATAGTGATGGACGCCGTGGCCCTCGGGGGGCATGGGTCCGCCGTAGTTCTGTTCGCCGAAGTCGTTGACGCCGGCGGTGCCCTTGTCGGTGCCCTCGGCGAGCTCGCTGGTCGAAGCCGGCAGATTGTAGAGCAGCCAGTGAACGAAACCGTAGGTACCGTTCTGGATCAGCGGCGCGTCCGGGTCGTGGCAGATCACGGCAAACGATTTGGCGCCCTCCGGCGCGCCCTGCCAGGCCAGCGCCGGCGAGAGGTTGTCGGCTTCCGGACTGTGCCGGGCCGGGATCGCATCATGCGTGCCGAAGGCGCTGCTGCTGACCGCCATGTTCGAGAGAGCGAATGCCATGTCGAATTCCTTGTCCGAACGAAGTTGGTGCCAAGCCTAACCCGCAAGCACCGATCTCTTGAAGTGGCGCCGTGCGACGGGGCGTGCCACAGGCGCAGCCGGCCGTGCGGCTCGCGCGTCGTTCCAGCCGCGGCCCGGCGCCCGGCCGAGACCGAGCGCGTGCGGCTCGGCCCGGCTCAGCGGCGACGCCATGCCTCGGGCGGCGGGCGTTATGCTGTTGGTCCCATCCGTTTCGAAATACGGCTCGGAATATCGCGATGTCGAAGACGCTGATCATCGTCGGCCTGCTGGTCGTGGCCGTGGGCCTGCTGTGGCCGTGGCTCGGGCGCCTGCCGCTGGGCCAGCTGCCGGGCGATATCGTCATCCGCCGGGAGCACACGACCTTCTACTTCCCGATCACCACCATGGTGCTGGTCAGCGCGGTGATCTCGCTGCTGCTGTGGTTGTTCGGCCGTTAGCGGCGGGCGAGCCCGATATTGCATGCGGAGAGCCGGCGCGCCGACGGCCGCAGCCATGTTGATACGGGCGCAGGGCCGCGTCGTCGCCCGGCCCGGGTGACGCGTCGGCGCGCCGTATTCACTCCGGCGTTTCGTGGCCGTGGCAGCGCCGGTGCAGGGCGTGCACGGCCGGGGCGAGCGTCGGGTCCGGCCCGTCGACGGCCACGCCGGGTGCGATCTCGTTGATCGGCAGCGGGCGCACGGGCGGGCGCGCGACGCCGAGGGCGTCGAGCCAGGTGACGAGCTGGGCCGCGGAACTGGCGTAGACGATCCGGCCCAGGCCGACCCAGGCGTGGGCGGCCGCGCACATCGGGCAGTGTTCGCCGGAGGTGTAGACGGTGGCGCCCGCGCGCGCCTCGATATCCATATGCGCCGCCGCCCAGCGGGCCAGGGCGAATTCGGGATGGCGCGTGGCGTCGCCGCCGGCGATGCGGTTGCGATCCTCGGCGCGCACGGCGCCGCTGGCATCCACCAGCACCGAGCCGAAGGGCTCGTCGCCGGCGGCGACCGCCTCGGCGGCCAGCGCCACGCAGCGCTGCAGATGGTGGCGGTCGGTGGCGTCGATCATGTGGGTCCGGGCCGGTGTGGCCACGTCACGATAGCGCCGTCACGCGATCGCTGCAGCCGCTTCATTCCCCGGGCGGCGACCATTCGGGGCTGGTGCCGCCGAGGGCCGGATGCACCATTTCATCGCCGGCGTGCTGGGTGAACTCGACGTTGATGCGCATCGGATCCAGGCCGAGCGTGTCGGCACAGACGGCGATCAGGCATTCGGCCAGGGCCAGGCGCTGTTCGGCCGGCCGTCCACGCCGGATGTCGCACATCAGCATCGATACCGGCGCCGGCTCGCCGTCGATCATCCGCCAGATGCCGCCCTCGCCGGCCTCGCGCACCGCGACCGTGATACGGCGGATGTCCGCGTCCATGCGCTCGGCATAGGCGCTGGCCAGGCGAGTGGCCAGTTCGCGTTTTTTCGCTGCCGGATGGCGGCCGTTCACGTCCAGTTGCAGATACGGCATTTGGCTCCCGGTTCGAGGCGGTCAGTCGGCGCGGGCCGCGGTGCCCAGCGGGGTATCACGGATCGGCCAGTGCAGCGCGGCCGCGATCAGCGCGAGCGCGATCGAGGCCAGCCACGCCTGATCGTAGTCGCCGGTGGCCGTGTAGGACCAGCCGGCCGCCCAGGCGCCGAAGAAGCTGCCGAACTGGTGCGACATGAACACCACCCCGAACAGCAGCGACAGATTGCGCATGCCGAAGATCTCGCCGACCAGGCCGCTGGTCAGCGGCACGGTGCCGAGCCAGAGAAAGCCGATGGCCGCGGCGAACAGCAGCGCGCTGGTGGCGCCGAGGGGCGCCAGCAGGAACAGCGCGATCACCGCGGCCCGGGCCAGATACAGCCAGGCGAGCACGTGCTTCTTGCGGTAGCGATCGCCGCAGTAGCCGAAGAAATAGGAGCCGAAGACGTTGAACAGCCCGATCACCGCCAGTGCGGCGGCGCCGATGGCGGCGTCGACGCCGCGATCCGACAGATAGGCCGGCAGATGCGTCGACAGAAAGGCGATATGAAAGCCGCAGACGAAAAAGCCCGCGTTGAGCAGCCAGAAGCCGCTGTGTCCCGCCGCTGCGCGCAGGCCGAAGTCGGCGCCTGGTGCAGCCGCGTCGGGTGCGGCCGCGCGGCCGGTGACGCCGCGCGCCAGCGCGACCACGAGCAGCATCAGGCCGGCGAGGACGTAGAGCGTGGTGCGCCAGCCCAGCCCCTCGATGAGCGTCTGGACGGCGGGCACCACCAGACACTGGCCGATCGAACCGCCCGCCGTGACGATGCCGAAGGCGCGCCCGCGTCGCTCGGCGGGCACCACGCGGCCCACCGCACCGAGGATGACCACGAACGTGGTGCCGGCCAGCGCCAGTCCGACCAGCACCCCCAGCGACACGTTGACGCCGGCCGCACTCCCCGCCGTCGCGGTCGCGGCCAGGCCGGCGGCATAGACCAGTCCGCCGGCGGCGATGGTGCGGCCCGCGCCGTAGCGGTCGGCCAGCGCGCCCACGCTCGGCTGGACCAGCCCGAACAGCAGATTCTGGATCGCGATGGCGAGCCCGAAGGCGGCCCGGTCCACGCCCACGTCCTGGGCGATGGGCACCATGAACAGGCCGAAGGCCTGGCGCGCGCCCATCGACAGGGTCACGATCGTGGCGCCGCAGGCGACCAGCAGCCAGGGCGAGGCTCGCCGCCCCATGCCGGGCGCCGTCATGCCGGCATCGCCCGCAGTGCCGGTGTCTCGGCCGCCGTGACCGGGCCGGTCCGCCGCCGACCGGCCGTGTCGACGCGCGGTATTCCCGGTGCGGCCTCGAAAACCCGCGCCAGGTCGCCCGCGAGACTCACGCCCCGCATCGCGGCCGGCCCTTGCGCGCCGCCGCGGACATGCTGGTAGCGGGGTCCATGGGGCCTGTCAGCGCCGCGTCCAATGCGCCTCCAGATCGTCGGCCAGACGCGCGACCAGCGCCCCGGCGCCCTCGGCGCGCGCCATGCCCGCGGCCTGGCCGGCCCACAGCGACATGAACTCCGGCCGGTCGCGGGCGCCGGCCGTGGCGCGGATGTCCTTGGTCCAGGCGTTCTGGACCGGATAGTCCGGCAGCTCGTGCTCGAACGGGCCGAGCGTGTCGATGAAGCGATTGCGCAGCCCGCGCGCCGGCTTGCCCGAGAATGCCCGGGTGATGGCGGTCGGGGTGTCGCTGGCGGCGAGCACGGCCTGCTTGTGGGCGGGCTTCGCGCCGCTCTCGTCGCAGGCCAGAAAGGCGCTGCCCATCTGCACCGCCTCGGCGCCCAGCATGCGGGCGGCGGCCATGCCGCGGCCGTCCATGATGCCGCCGGAGGCGATCACCGGGATCGATACCGCGTCGACCACCTGCGGCACCAGCGCCATCGTCCCGATGAGCCCGTCCGCGGCGTCGCCGAGGAAGGTGCCGCGATGACCGCCGGCCTCGGCCCCCTGGGCCACGATCATGTCCACGCCGATGGTCTCGAGATGCCGCGCCTCGACGACGGTGGTGGCGGTGCCGACGACGCAGGTGCCGGCGGCCTGCAGGCGCTGAATGCGCGCGGCGTCCAGTGCCCCGAACGTGAAGCTGAACACGGGCACGCCCGCCTCGATCACGGCCTCGAACTGGTCCTCGAAGTCGGGCGCGTAGCGGGCGGGCGTGTCCGGGCGCGACAGGCCGAGTTCGGCGCGGAAGGCGTCGAGATGGCCGTTGGCCCGGTCGATCCGCGTCGCATCGGCGGTGAACGGCTGCGGGATGAACAGATTCACCGCGAACGGGCGGGCCGTGCGCGCCCGGGTCTCGGCGATGGCCTCGGTCACGGCCGCCGGGCTCAGATAGCCGGCGCCGATCGACCCCAGGCCGCCGGCCTCGGCCACGGCGGCGACGAGTGCGGGCGTGGTGGTGCCGCCCGCCATCGGCGCCTGGATGATGGGGTGGGTGATGCCCAGGGCGTCGGTCACACGGCTGGCGCTCGTTGTCATGCGGGTCTCGAACGTTGAATCGGCGCCCCGAATGATCGCGCCTCGGCGCGCTCAGCGCCAGTGCACGAGCAGCCCGCCCGTCTGGCCGGTGACCGGGTCCGAGGCGGGCACGCCCAGCGCCGCGATGCGCGCCCGGGCCGCGACGGGGTCGGTCTCGCCCGGCCGGCAGAGGTCCCAGTGCTGCTGATCCGGCGGGTAGGCCGCGGCAAGCGCGAAGTCGGCCGAGGCGCCCAGCCGACAGTGGCCGGTGCCGGCGGGCAGGACCAGCACGTCGCCGGCGGCGACCTCGACGATGCGCCCGGCCTCGCCACCGAGCATCAGCCGGGCGGCGCCGGCATGGATCGCCAGCGCTTCATGCGAGACCGAATGATAGTGGTGGAAATCGAAGACGCCGCCACGCCATTGCGGCGGCCAGCCGTTGGCGGCGAAACGCCGCTCGCAGACCGCCGGATCGATGGGGCCGGCGCTGGTGGAGCGGTAGTGCAGGACCGGCCAGCGGCTGTTCGGGGTCCGCCCGTCGTCGTCGAGCCGATAGGTCGCCGGTTCGGGCGGCTGCGCGCCGAATACAGCGGCGTTCGGCGCCGTCGAGTGAGGTTGTCGCGGCATGGCGAGATGGCTTCAAGGCGATGGGGTCGAGCCTGCCGCAGACGTGACCGCCGGTACAGCCCCGCGGCCGGCTGGTGGGCCGGGCTCGAAGTGCGGCCACGTCGGCGGCCGTCGCCATGCCGCCCGTCGGCCCGGCGTAGCGGCTTGCCCTGATCCGCTGCGCCGCGAGCGCTGCATGCGCCGCCGGGCGCGGTGATTGGCCGATCGGGCGCCGATACAACGGCACGTGGACTCACCGGAACGTCGCATGCGAAACGCGCGGGGCTCGGATAGTATGAATGCCGACAACGTCGCGAGGGGCGTCGCGCCGCCAAGGCCGACGGGCGAGTCGAATGGGCCAGGAACAGGCGACGCCGATGGATCGGCAGGGGCATGGTTGGTCCCGGGCGCTGCGCGTGCTGCTCCAGGCCGTGCATTCGCCGGAATATCTCGACGCCAAGGCCCGGGATTTCGGCGCCTTCACGCTCTGGGCCCTGCTCATCACCGCCGTGTTCGTGCTGGGCATGATCCCCTGGGACTATGCGATCGACGCCACGCGCGCCTGGCACGTCGTCTGGCTGCGCCTGATGCAGTGCGGCGCGCTGCTTTTCTGGGCGATCGCCAGCGTCCGGTATGTGCACGGCCGCGCCGCGCGCATCGCCGCGCTGGCCGCGCCGTTGTTCATCGAGGCCACTTTCATGGTCGTCCTCGAACGGCTCGACGGCGGCACCTCGTACGGCATGGGCGGCTTCCTGTATTTCTTCATCTTCGCGCCGTTCCTGCTGCTGGCGCAGCCGCTGGGGCTCGCCGCGCTGGTGCTGATGGCGATCACCGTGTTCCCGCCGCTGGCGGCGTGGTTCGGGCTGCAGACCGGGCTCGACTGGTGGATCTATGCCGCCTACATGGGCACCGGGTTCGTGCCCGTGCTCGCGATCCGGCTGCTGCTGGAGGTCATGTACTGGCACGTGTTCCGCTATCGGCGCGAGGTCGAGCACCAGGCCCTGACCGACGGTCTCACCCGGCTGCCCAATCGCCGCCAGTTCCTCGCCGCGGGGATGCGCAGCCTCGACTCGCACGGCGAGAGCGGCCAGCCGGCGAGCCTGTTGTTCATCGACATCGACCGCTTCAAGGGCATCAACGACACCCACGGCCATCGCACCGGCGACGCCGCCATCTGCCACGTGGCCGAGGCGCTGCGTGCCCTGTGCCGCGAGGAGGATCTGATGGCGCGCTATGGCGGCGAGGAGTTTCTGGTGCTGCTGCCCCGCACCGGTCCGGCGGCCGCGGCCGAGATCGCCGAGCGCCTGCGCAGCGCGGTCGTCGCCGCGCCGTTTCCGATGCCGGATGCGCGCGCCTCGCCGCTGGGGCTGACCGTCAGCATCGGCATCGCCAGTTACGATCCCCACGACCTCGGCGATACGACTGATATCGATCGGCTCATCCATGCCGCGGATCGGGCGGTGTATGTCGCCAAACGCGGCGGCCGCAATCGGGTCGTCAGCGTCGGCGAGGGCTTGGTGCCGGACGATACGTCGGCTCAAGGCCGGTCGTAGCACTCGGGTGCGGGCGCCGCGCCGCGCCGACGGGCGGCGCGATCCGCGAACGGCAGTAGACTAGCTCGAGGACGCCGCCATCGCGCAGGAGGGGTGCGGCGAGTCGTCGGTGTGCGAACGACCGTCAGCGCCAGCGGCCCGGCTTGAGGTGCGCCTGCCGGGCGTGGATGAGCGCCGCCCGGTGCGCGGCCCGCCGCGATCAACCGCGGCCGACGTTTGCCCATTCGCGGCCCGCGCCGCCGCGAGCGCTGACGCGCATTCCCGCATGTCCTGCCCGTATCGACGGGGGCCAACGGTGCACGCACGCCACGCCGGCACGCCGGTGCCGGCCGGGCGGCGAGTGCTCAGCCGTCGTTCGCCGCGGTCAGATCCAGCGATGAATAGATCGGCCCGGTCATGGGTTCGATGGCCGTCAGCTCGCCGCGGGTCCACAGCGTGTCGCCGTCACCGTCGGTCACGGTGGCGCTGAGCGCGTACTGGCGGCCGTCTTCGAGTTTGCTGCCGTCCACGGTCAGCTCGTAGGACGCCGGGCCCTCAGTGACCGAACCAAGCTCCTTTTCCGCCACGAGCTCGGGATCGCTGTAATCGCCGCTGACCTGCACGAGCGCGACGCGTGCGGTCCCGTCGTCCGGCCACTCGGCCTGCGCCGGGGCCTCGAGTTCACCGGTGAACACGGCCTGCTGGCCGTCCTCCAGGGCGAGCGCGGCGCCGGCACTGGCAAGGGCGATGAGTCCGGCGCCGGCGGCCGCGAGCGTCTGTGTCGGGGCGAAACGGGGATGGTGTGGCATCTCTCCTCCCGGTTGTCGATTGGCTCTTGTTTCTGAGACAGGCGCGCTCGGGGACGTGTTCTTGGACGTTGCAATCGGGCCACGGCCGTGGTCGATTGGGGGCATGAACGAACCGTTTCGTTACCGCTTCCGCGTGCGCTACAACGAGTGCGACGCCCAGCGCGTGGTCTTCAACGCGCGTTACGCCGACTACGTCGACCTGGCCATGACCGAGTTCATGCGCGCGCTGGGCTGCGGCTATACCGAGCTGCTCGCCCGGGGCCTGGACAATCAGGTGGTGCGGCTCACGCTGGACTGGCGCGCGCCGGCGCACTTCGACGAAGTGCTCGAAGCCCGGGTGACGGTCGCGCGTCTCGGGCGGACCTCGTTCGAGCTCGGCCACGAGATCGTGCATGCGGATGATCGCCGCACGCTGTGCACCGCCACCGCGGTCTACGTGCTCATGACCACCGATCCCTTCGCCAAAACGCCGCTGCCCGAGGATCTGCGAACCGCGCTCGACGGCGGCGCCCGGGATCGGGTGATCGACCAGAGCGGCCGCGGCTGACCCGCACCGGCTCGACCGCGGCGTGGTGTCGTCGCGGACTGGCATTCAAATTGCTTTTCGATCCGGCAGGTCAGACCAGCACGGGACACGAAGCGATGACGCGAGTATCGACATCCGGCCGGGATGCGGCGCTGCCGGGGCGATGAGCCGTACCGCCACGCGCCTGGCCATGCGGCCGCCGAACATGACCGCGCTGGCGTTGACCGCGGGCGGTTCGCGCGGGGCCTATCAGGCCGGCGTGCTCCAGCGCATCGGCGAGATTCCGTCGCTGGCCGAAGGGCCGGCGCCGTTCGATATCATCACCGGCGCCTCGGCCGGGGCGATCAACGGCGCAGCGCTGGCCGGCTATTCCGCGCGGCTGCAGTACGGCACTGCCCGTCTGGCCGAGCTGTGGGCGGGGCTGACCGCGGATCGGGTTTATCGCACGGGCCTGAGCGCGATGGCACGCAACGCCCTGCGTTTCGCCGGCGACGCGGCCCTCGGGCGGATGCTGGGCGGCGGCCGCGTCCAGGCCCTGCTCGATGCGGCGCCGCTGCGCGAGCTGCTCGCGCGCGAACTGCCCCTGGCCGGCATCGGCCAGGCCGTCGCTCAGCGGCGGCTGTACGCGCTGGCGGTGACCGCGACCGGCTACCACTCGGGCAAGTCATACACCTTCATCCAGGGCCGGCCCGGGCATCCGCTCTGGGAGAAGAGCCGGCGGATCGCCCTGCCGGCGACGATCGGCGTCGACCATGTCTGCGCCTCGGCGGCCATACCGCTGGTGTTCCCGCCGGTGGCGCTGGCCACCGGGAACGCGTCGGCGTGGTTCGGCGACGGCGCCATGCGCCTGACCAACCCCCTGAGCCCGGCGATCCGACTGGGGGCGAAGCGCGTGCTGGCCATCGGCATCCGTTGCCCGGACAGCGCCCGCGCGCTCACCGACGCCGAGTTCGCCCATGCCTCGGCTTCGGCCGCCTGTCTGCCGCCGCGGCCGCCGCTGGCCCAGATCTGCGGCACTTTCCTGAACGCGCTGTTTCTGGATCATCTGGACGCCGACATCGACCATCTCGAACGCATGAACGACCTGGTCGCCGCCTATGGCCGCGGCGCCGACGCCGGGCCGCCCAAGCACACCGTCGCCGAGCCGATGCGCGTCGTCCATCCGCTGGTGATCTCGCCCTCCGAGGATCTGGCCGTGATCGCCGCCGATCTGGCCGATCGCATCCCGGCGTCGGTGCGCTTTCTGCTGGAGACGCTGGGTACCCCTGACGCGCGCAGTGCGGATCTGGCCAGCTATCTGCTGTTCGATCCGGCCTATACCCGCGCGCTCATCGACATCGGCTATCGCGATGCCAATGCCCGTATCGACGAGATCGAGGCTTTCCTGCGCGGCGAGACCGCCGACGCCGCCGCGGTGGCGCGTTAGAGCGCCCTGGTCGTCGGCCGGCGCGCGCTGTACGAGATTGCCCGGGTTCGCACGGCATGGCCGGCCGGGTGGGTCGCCGGATAAGGCGGGCGCCGCGACGGCCGGACGTTTCGATCGCTCGGGTTGGCGGGCCGACGGAAGGCAACGCCGTGCGCGTCGATCGGCGCGCACGCGGTCTGCGTTCCGGTCGGGCCGCCGTCCGATCGACGGGTCTGCCGCCTATTCGCCCGTGGCCCCGGACAAGGGCCCGGCGTCGCCGCCAACGTCGCCGGCGTCGAAGTAGTTGAAGGTGCCGCACAGCGCCGGTGTCTCGCCGGCGCTCAGCGGGTCGCGCGAGAAGGCAGCGAGCTGGAGCGTGGCCTGACTCGCGGTGCCGGTTTCGGCCAGGGCGATGTAGCGAGTTTCGCCCTCGCGGCACAGGCCGCCGTTGGGGGCGTCGGCGCCCACCTGCTCGCTGTCGACCGCGCGCAGGGTCACCGGGGTGTCCGGGGCGATGAGCAGCACGTCGGCGAAGCGGGCATCTCCCGAACCGGAGGGATAGCCGTCGCGTCCGTAGACGGTTTCCGGTGCGCCCAGAGCGTAGCGCAGGCCCTTGGCGGCGGTCAGCCCGGCGTCGTCGATCTCGATCGCGCCTGTGAAGGCCATGGCGGTGTTCGACAGCGGCGTGTAGCGGCCGCGGAAGTCCACGGCCGAGCCGGGTTCGGGCCGGGCGGTCGGCGCGGCGTCGTCGGCGGCCGCGCCGCCGCCGAGCACGCTGCAGCCGGTCAGCAGCAGTGCGGCCGCACCCAGAACCGCGAGCGCGGCGTGGCGGGCGGGGCGATGGTCAGGGCCGGGAACGACGGATTCGGTCATGGTGTGGCGGTCCTTCCGGCCTCGGCCGGTGCAGATGACGGGCCCGGCTCGATCAGGTCGCCGTCGGGGGCGGGCACGCCGCGGCGGATCGCGCGCGGGAAATCCGCCGCGGCGTGCCCGTCGACATCGGCGGCGACGGCGCGGGTGTTGATGTGGCCGCGCGCCCGCAGTTCGGCGAGCGGACGGGAGGTGTCGAGTGCGCCGAGATCGTAGATATAGCCCGGCAGATAGCCGGAGGCAAGCAGGCGGTAATCGCTCGGCAGCCCGGGCACGATCGCCTTGACCATGTCGTAGACGATGGTGGTGCAGTTCGACAGCAGGGTGTTGTAGAAGCGCGGTTCGCGGCGCAGCGATTCGGCCTCGTCGAGATAGGCGAGGAAGAGGTCGCGCATCGCCGCCCGCGGCAGGGCCACGCGGTAGAGGTAGACGTCCTCGCCGCGCACGTTCGAGCGGGTGCGCACGATGTCGCGTTCGTCGGCGGCGATCAGCACCAGTTCGGACTGCTTGAACAGACCGCCGACGGCCGAGAACGAGGACTCGCGCGTGCGCCGCACCTCCACCGAGAACACGAGCTGGCGGCCGTCGGCGAAGCCGAAGCTGACCAGCGTGTGTGCGATCGCCGGGCCCATCCAGTGGGACGCGATCAGGTCGGCCGAGCGCAGTTGCGACAGATCGTAGGTGCGGGTCTCCCAGCGCGGGGTGAAATCCTCGCGGGTGCGCCAGTCGAAGTTGCGCACGTTGTGCAGGACCACGCGATCGCCGTCGCGCTCGGATTCCAGCAGGCGTGCGACGTCGGGCGCCCAGTCGCGGTCCATGGCCGGCCGGATGGTCTGCCACCAGCCGATCAGCGCGACGAACACCAGCGCGAAGGCCAGCAGCGACGGCCAGCGCAGCTCGCGCAGCGGCGGCGCCAGCAGGCCGGCGAGCGCGACCAGCGTGAGGGCCAGCCAGAGCGCGAGCAGCACTGCGGCGAACCCGCGGGGCCCGCGAAACCACAGCGCGCCGCTGCCCCAGGCGCCGAGCAGCGTCAGGCCGAGGGCGAGCGGCAGGCGCCAGAGCAGGCTCGCGCTCAGCGCGGCCATGGGCGCTCCGGTGCGCGGACGGGGGTGGACGACGACTCGAACATGCCGTCCATGCTAGCGAAGCCGGGGGCGGGTGTGGCGCGGGCGCTTAGTAATAGCGTTCCGAGGGTTTGGGCGGCACCCACTGATAGAGCCAGGTCTCGGTGAGCGTGCGGTCGCCGTCACGCAGGTAGAGCCGCATGGACAGCGGTTCGTCCGAGGCGGTCTCGGGGATCCAGTCGAAGATTGCGCGGTAGCCGTCGATGGGTTCGAACCGCCGTGCCTGGACCATGCCGAGCCGACCGCGCGAGATGCTGATGTCGGCGACCACGTCGGCGTCGTCGGGCAGCTCGTCGAGGGTATCACCGACGAAATCCACGGCGAATCGGCGGGCATACTCCTCGGGCGAGCGGTCGCCCGGAATCCAGCCCTCCGGGACGTTGCCCATGCCGGTCCAGGTCTTGTCCACCTGCGCCAGGCTCGGGCTGACCGGCGGCAGCGGATACCAGTACAGTCGGTAACCATAATCCAGCTGCTGGCCGGCCTCGACCGGATCTCCGGGGATCCAGAAGGCCACGATGTTGTCGACGGTCTCGCCCATGGTTGGCAGCTCCACGAGCGCGATCTCGCCGGCGCCCCAGTTGCTGGTGGGTTCGACCCACAGGCTCGGCCGACGGTTGTACCAGGCGACATCGTCGCGATAGTTGTCAAAGTCGTGGTCGTGCTGCACGAGGCCGAAACCGCGCGGGTTCTCGTCGCTGAAGGCGTTGTACTGCAGCGTCTCCGGGTTGAACAGCGGGCGGCATATCCACTCGCCGTTGCCACGCCACATCTCCAGCCGGTCCGAGTCGTGGATCTGCGGGTGGATGGTGTCGCGGGCCTGGCTCTGGCTCGTGCCCTTGAGGAACATGCTGGTCATGGGGGCGATGCCCAGCCGCTCGATCGGCCGGCGGGTGAACAGCGTCATGTCGACGTCCAGGACCGCGCCCTGCTCGCGCAGGTCGATGTCGAAGCGATAGGCGCCGGTAACGCTCGGCGAGTCGAGCAGGGCGTAGACGGTGACCGTGGTCGCCCCCGGCTCCGGTTGAACGAACCAGAAATCGGTGAAGTCGGGGAACTCCTCGCCCGAGGCCAGCGCGGTGTTCACCGCCAGCCCGCGCGCCGACAGGCCGTACTGTTCGTTCTTGTCGAGGAAGCGGAAATAGCTCGCGCCCAGAAACGCGCCGGCTTCGTCGACGTGCCCGTCGCGGATCGCGCTGGCGAGCACGAAGCCCGCGAAACCGAGATCGCGGCCTGTCAGCGGCGCCCGGTCGACGCCGGCCTGGCCATAGTCGAACAGGGACGGGCTGAAGTGGATGGGCCGCGCCATGCCCGTGTCCGGATCGAGCGCGTGCATGTGTACCGGCACGTTGAAGTGCATGCCCACGTGGAAGAACGTCATGCGCAGATCGAAGGCGTCGTCGCCCGACCAGAGCGCCTGGGCGGGGTCATAGCGGATCTTCTGATAGTTCAGCGGCTCGAGATCGGCCAGCGTCGCCGGCAGTGTCTCGACGTGCGACTCGTACGGCCGCCCGGCGAGTTCGCGGGCCCGCTGCCGGAGCCGCTCGCCGTCGAACGGCTGCGCCTCCGAGGCGTCGCCCAGGCGGGCGAATGCGGGCAGGCCCGGCAGGCCGAGCGAGGCCAGCGCGAGAGAGGTCTTGAGCAGGGTGCGTCGATGCATGGAGTCGCCTTCGGTGGGCTCCTTCTAAGGACAGGCGATCGGGCCGGGGGTTCCGGTACCGGTGGGCGGACGCGCTATGTTGCCCCGGTTCCCCGCCGTGCCGGCACCTCGATCGACCCGGCGCCGTTTGGCGCGCGGTCGTGCCGGGCGGCTCAGGGCAGGAAGTCGCTCAGGAAGGCGTCGGCCTCGTTGCGGAGCTGGCCGCGCAGTTCGATCATGCGGCGGGCGTAGTCGTTGAGCCGCTGCTGGTGATCGGTCTCGGGCGTGAAGGCGGGCACGGGCTGCTTGCCGCCGCTTTCGTCGAGGGCGACGAACACCAGAATGCAGTGGGTGGTGAAGCGCCGCTGGCGCTCGCGCGGATTGCGGGCGTGCACGCTCACCGAGATGTGCATGCTGGTGCGGCCCGTGTGCATCAGCTCCGCGTGCAGCGTCACCAGATCGCCCACGCTGATCGGTTCGAGAAAACGGATGCCGCCGACGTAGGCGGTCACGCAGTAGCTCGCGCTCCAGTTGGCCGCGCAGGTGTAGCCGGCATGGTCGATCCATTTCATCACGTTGCCGCCGTGCACGTTGCCGCCGAAATTGACGTCGGAGGGCTCGGCCAGAAAACGCAGGGTGATCTCGGCGGCGGGGGTGTCGGTCACGGTCGGCTCGGCGCGGGTCGTGGGGCCGAGTCTAGCGGGTCGCGGCCCGCCGGGCGAAGCGTCGCCCCGCGGCCCGCTCGACGGCCCGGGGCGATACGCCGGTCGCCCGGCGTCGCGTCGTGCGGCGCGAGCGCCTAGACTGAGCGCGTCATTCCATCGCGAGACCCGCCATGAAGCTCATCGGATCCGGCACGTCGCCCTATGTCCGCCGCACCCGCCTGCTGCTGGGCGATCGACCCTACGAGTTCGAGAGTCTGGACATCTACGGCGCCGACCGCGACGCCCTGCGGGCGCGCAACCCGGCGCTCAAGATTCCGATGCTCGTCGATGGCGGCCGCACCCTCTACGACTCGCGGGTGATCGCGCGCTATCTCAGCGACAAATTCGAGCATGCGCCGCTGAGCTGGGATCAGGAGAACCTGCTCACGCTCGTCGATGCCGCCAACGATTCGATGGTCGCGCTGGTGCTGTCGCACAAGTCCGGCCTCGACATCCACGACGGCGCGACGTTCCACGAGCTCCAGCACGAGCGTATCGCGCGTGCGATGACGGCACTCGAGGACGTCGCCGCCGACGGCGCCTTCGACGCCTGGGATTATCCGGCGATCTGCGTCTATTGCCTCGTCGACTGGGCCGAGATGCGCGAGATGTTCGATTTCGCCGAGCACGCGGCGCTGCGCGGCGTGCGCGAGCGTCATCGGGGGCAGCCGATGGTGGCCGAGACCGATCCGCGTCGCGCCGGCTGAGGCCCGGCGACGGTTTGACAGCCCCTGCGGGCCGGCACAGGCTGATCCGAAGACCGCCCGCGGTCGCGAGGAGCGCACGCCCATGAGCCGACTCTACGGCCCGGCCCACCGGGCCCTGCAGGATCAGTTCGACACCCGCGAACTCGCCGACCGCATCGAGGATGTGGCCGCCAGCCCGGGTGTCGAGCCCGCGGCCCGGGCCTTCATCGAATCGCGCGACATGTTCTTCCTGTCGACGGTCGATGCCCGCGGCTGGCCGACCGTGTCCTACAAGGGCGGCGCGCCGGGTTTCGTGCGGGTGCTGGACGAGACCACGCTGGCGTTTCCCAACTACGACGGCAACGGCATGTATCTGTCGATGGGCAATGCCGACGCCCATCCCGAGGTGGGCCTGCTGTTCATCGACTTCGAGAAGCCCTTCCGCCTGCGCGCCCAGGGTCGGGCGACGGTAGCCGTCGACGACCCGCTGATCGGCGACTGGCCGGGCGCCGATCTCGTGGTGCGGGTGGCGCTGCATGCGGTCTGGCAGAACTGCCCGCGCTACATCCATCGCTACCGCAAGCTGTCGAACTCCCGCTACGTGCCGGACGCCCGGGCCCGGGCGCCGCTGGCCGGCTGGAAGCGCATCGACGGCCTGCAGGACGTGCTCAGCGACGCCGACCGGGCCGAGGCCGACCGCGAGGGCCACATCACCGAGGACGAGTGGATCGACAGCATCCAGCGCGGCGATCCGCGCGCATAGGGGCTGGTCCCGCCGCTCACGCCACCGCGCCGGTTTTCGGATCCGGCGAAATCGACGCTGCCGCAGCGCGGCCTGAGGGCGGCGCGTCCCGGCCGGTCGAGCGGACGCGGCCGAAGAACGCGCCCGAGCGGCGACCCGAGTCGCACCGGCGGTCCTTACGGGCCCGCGGCGCGCCCGGCGGCGGACGGGTCGTCGATCGCCATCGCCGTGCCGACCTCGGCCACCTTCGTCTGCTTGTCGTAGGCGCACAGCCGCTGCTGCCGGCGGTCCGTGCCGGGCGCGCGGCCGGTCAACCGGGCCAGACCGTAGTGCTGTGAGCCGAATGGGTCGACGGTGATCGTCTCGACCTCGAAGCCGTCGTCGTCGGCCGCCGCCCGGCAGCCGGCCTCGACGTCGTCACGGAAGGCCTGCCAGGCCGCTTCGGTCGAGGCGAGGGCGGCGGTGGACACGAAGCCGGCGAGCGCGAGCAGGAGCGCCGCGCGCCGCCGGCGGTGATCGGGTGTGTGCATGCCGGGAATCTTCGAGCGGGTGTGACGGCCCAGCATCGCCCGCTCAGGCGGACTCCTCGCTGAACGGATGCGCCTCGAGCTGGACCCGGGCGACGTGCAGCCCGTGCATGTCCACGATGCCGCCGTAGCGCCGGTCGCCGCGCTGATAGAACTCGAAGCGATAACGGCGCTTGATAAACCCGCGGCCGAGGCCGATGCGGTCGAAGGCCAGTTCGTCGATGAAGGTCATGCGCGCTTGTTCGCAGGCCGCGAGCGCGGCCCGGCGGGCTCGCGACCGGGCGCCGAGCGACTGCCACCAGAAGATGGCGACGAGCGCGGTGCCGATCAGCCAGGGGAAATAGTCGAACAGCACGCTCGAGCCCGCCTCAGGCGCCGGCCGCCGGGGCGTCGTTGGGCACGATGCGGGCGGCGCCGTTTCGGATCTCGTCGATCCCGCGGCAGCCGGCCAGCGCCATGATCAGTTCGAAATCGGCGGCCAGATTGTCCATGACCTCGCCCGCACCGGCTTCGCCGGCCAGGGCCAGGCCGTAGGCGTAGGGGCGGCCGAGCCCGACTGCGGTCGCCCCCAGCGCGAGCGCCTTGAACACGTCGGCGCCGCCGCGCACGCCGGAATCCAGGATCACCGGCAGCTTGGGCGCGGCGGCCGCCACCGCGGGCAGCGCGTCGAGGCTGGCCACCGCGCCGTCGACCTGGCGGCCGCCGTGATTGGACACGATGAGGCCGTCCACCCCGTGA
This sequence comes from Salinisphaera orenii subsp. orenii MK-B5, assembly GCF_003788635.1. Taxonomy (GTDB): domain Bacteria; phylum Pseudomonadota; class Gammaproteobacteria; order Nevskiales; family Salinisphaeraceae; genus Salinisphaera; species Salinisphaera orenii. Next base: position 6,564 of record NZ_AYKH01000024.1, on the reverse strand, counting down.
TCCGCGGCCATGCGCGCGTCGTCCGCGTCGAGCACGCCCTTGAGCACGATCGGCAGACGCGTGCGCTGACGCAGCCAGGCCAGCTCGCCCCAGGTCAGATTCGGCCGCGAGTAGGTCGCGATGAAGCGGCGGACCGCGGCCAGCGCCCGGCCGCTGGTCAGCGCGGCCAGACTGGAGCCGGGATAGTGGCGCGCCGCGGCGAGCACGTTGCGCAGGGTGGTCAGGTTCACCGGCGGCCGCGGGCCGTCGTCGGCGGCGGCGTCCAGGCCCGCGGTGAAGACCGGGTCCGAGGTGTACTGGGCGATGCCCCGGCCGAGCAGAAAGGGCAGATGGGCCAGATCCAGATCGCGGCTGCGCCAGCCGAGCAGCGTGGTGTCCAGGGTGACCACCAGCGCCTCGCAGCCGCAGGCCTCGGCGCGGGCGACCAGCGATTCCACCAGCGCGTCCGATTTCGACCAGTAGAGCTGGAACCAGCGCGGCGCGCCGGGGGCGACCGCCTCCATCGCGGCGGCGCAGTCCTCCATCGAACGGCTGGCCTGGTTGGAGAAGATCATGGGCACGCCGCGCGCGGCCGCGGCCCGGGCCACGGCCACGTCGGCGCCCGGGTGGGCGGCTTCGAGCACGCCGATGGGGCAGAGCAGGAACGGCTGCGGGTAGCGCCGGCCGAACAGGGTGATCGCGGTGTCCCGGTGCGCCACGTCGCGCAGCATGCGCGGAACGATGCGCCAGCGCTCGAAGGCGTGGCGATTGGCGGCCATCGTGGACTCGCGCCCGGCGCCGCCGGCGATGTAGGCGAAATCGGCCGCCGCCATGCGTCGCTGGGCGGCGGCCTCCAGCGCGGTCTCGGCCACGGGTACGCGCGGGCGACGGCCGGCCATGCCCGCCGAATAGATCGCCTGCTGGCGGGCCACGGGGCCGGTACGCGGGTTGTCGGCGGTCATGTCGGTGTCGCTCGGGTCATGGCGGGTGGCGGCGGGCGCGGGCTCGGCCCGACCTTAGCAAGCGCGGTGCATGCCGTGCCCGCGCGGGGCCGGCGACTCGGCTAGAATCGACGGGGCCGAGGGTCGTCGGCCGCACTGCAAGGGGGATGGAACGTGGGTCCGCTGCTTGAGGAAATCGCCATCTTTCTGGCCGCCGCCGTGATCGCGGTGCCGATCGCCCAGCGCTTGGGCCTGGGCTCGGTGCTGGGCTATCTGGCGGCGGGCGTGATCATCGGGCCCTGGGCGCTGGGTCTGATCGGCGACGTCGAGCAGGTGCTGCACATCGCCGAGTTCGGCGTCGTGCTGCTGCTGTTCATCATCGGTCTGGAGATGCAGCCGCGCCGGCTGTGGGCGCTGCGCAAGACCATCATCGGGCTCGGCGGCATGCAGGTGGGCCTGAGCGCCGCGGCGCTGGCGCTGGCCGCGTCCCTGGTGCTGGAGATGCCGCCCGTGCCGGCGATCGTGGCGGGCCTCGCCCTGGCGCTGTCGTCGACCGCCTTCGCCCTGCAGCTGCTCGCCGAGCGCGGCGAACTCACCGCCCGACACGGGCGTTCGGCGTTCGCGATCCTGCTGTTTCAGGATCTCGCCGTGATTCCGATTCTGGCGCTGCTGCCGCTGCTGACCGCGGGCAGCGAATCGGTCAGCTTCCTCGGCGCGCTCTGGGAGACGGTCAAGATCGCGCTGGTGCTCGCGGCCATGGTGGTCGGCGGCCATTATCTGCTGCGGCCGATCTTCCGGCTGGTCGCCGCGACCCGCATGCACGAGATCTTCACCGCCATGACGCTGCTGATCGTGGTGGGCACGGCGGTGGTGATGGAGGCCACCGGCATCTCGGTGGCGCTTGGGGCGTTCGTGGCCGGCGTGCTGCTGGCGGACTCGGAATACCGGCACGAACTGGAAGCCAACATCGAGCCGTTCAAGGATCTGCTCATCGGCCTGTTCTTCATCGCCGTGGGCATGTCCATCAACCTCGGTCTGATCGCCGCGCAGCCGCTGTTTCTGCTCGCGCTGACGGCGGGCCTGATCGGCGTCAAGGCCGCGATCCTGTTCGTGCTGGGCCGGCGACACGGCCTGAGCTGGCCCGCCGCCCGCGGTCTGGCGGCCTATCTGCCGCAGGGCGGGGAATTCGCGTTCGTGATTCTGTCGACGGCGGTCGCCGGCGGGCTGTTCGTGCAGGCCGAGGCCGATCTGCTGGTCGCCACGGTGACCCTGTCGATGGTGATCACGCCGCTGTTCGTCAAGCTGGTGGCCTACTACAACACCTGGCGCATGCCGAAAAGCGAGCCGGCCTTCGAGACCCCCGAGGCCGCCGAGCATCCGGTGTTCATCGCCGGCTTCGGCCGTGTCGGCCAGATCGTGGCGCGGCTGCTTCGGGCCAAGCACGTGGGCTTCACCGCGCTCGAGATCAACGCCGATCAGGTGGACTTCGTGCGCAAGTACGGCAACAAGGTCTACTACGGCGACGCTTCGCGCCTGGACCTGCTGCGTGCCGCGGGCATCGAGCAGGCCCGGCTGTTCGTGCTCGCGATCGGCAATCGGGAGGCCTCGCTGCGTACCGCGCGCACCGTGCGCGAGCACTATCCGGACATTCAGGTCATCGCGCGCGCCCGCAATCGCAAGCACGCCTACGAACTGATGGACCTGGGCGTGACCGTGCTCCAGCGCGAGACCTTTCTCTCCAGCCTCGAGCTGGCCGGCGACGCGCTCAAGGTGCTGGGGTTCAAGCCCGACGAGATCAAGCGTGCCAAGACACTGTTCCGCGCCCATGACGAGAAGCGCCTGTTCGAGCACTATCACGCGGCCGACGACGAGACCCGCTACGCCAAGCTGGTGATGGAGGCCGCCCAGGAACTGGAGGAACAGTTCGAGCGCGACGCCGCCGAGCACGCCGGCGAATAGCGGGAGGCCCGCCCCCGGCGACGCTCGCCGGGGCACGGGGGCGAGGCGCGGCTAGACGCGGGCCCGGCGAGGCAGCGCGGCGCCCTGCGCCGCGAGCGTGGCTGCGGTGACGAGTCCCCAGACGGCGTTGAAGATCAGCACGAAGACCGGCGTGAGCGCGCCGAGCGCCAGGCCGAGCACGCCGGCGTCGAGCTTGAACGGGAACACCACGAAGCACTGGGCCAGCGACGGCCCGAGGCTGAGCAGCAGGCCGCGCAGCAGTAGCGGCAGACCGGCGGCCAGCGGCGTCAGGAACAGCCAGCCCCAGATCCCGCCCCAGATGATCGGTCCGTAGAGAAACGCCGGGCCGAGCGACGGCGCGATGCCGACGCCGGCGGCCTGGGTGATGCCCAGGGTGCCGAACAGCCAGATGGTGAGCGCGGTCGCCAGGCCGCCGAGCGCGCCGGCGGCGAAGCCGAGTGAGAGTTTCGAGATCATGGGGTCATCCCCTCGCGACGTTGTTGGTATTTTTAATTACCCAACAAACCTATCACGAGACAGCTACAGACGGCGGACACCCTCACGCTGGCGCAGATACTCGGTAAGCGCAAAACCCGACAACAGCCAGAATCCACCCACCAGCAGGCCGGCACCGATATCGCTGACGTAGTGCACCGAGAGCACCGCGCGACTGGAGGCGATGAGCGCGATCAGCACGAGGCCCCAATAGCCCAGTTCGAAACGCCGGCCCATGCCCGGCAGGTCGCGGGCGATGGCGTAGATGATGAAGCCGTAGACCGCGATCGCCCCGGTGGCGTGCGCGCTCGGGAAGGACGGCGTCGAGGCGGTGGCGAAGGTCACGAAGTCCGGCCGGTCCCGGTCGAAGGCGAACTTGCCCGCATAGGTCAGCGCCTGCGAGCCGACGACCGCGAGCACCAGTCCCGGAATGTAGCGGTGGCGCCCGTGTGCCCAGAGAAACCCCGTGGCCACCAGCATCACCGCGACCAGGGTCTCGGTGTTGCCCAGGCCCGTGATCCAGCCGAACAGGTCGACGACATGCGGGTTGCGGATCACGCCGAGCGCGTCGTTGAACCGGCGGTCGAAGGCGATCAGCTCCTCGCCCTCGACGAGATCCTCCACCAGGCCCACCCCCAGAAATATCAGATACAGTGCCAGCGCTGCGATCAGCGTCAGCGGCAGCCCGGAGAAGCGGTCGACCGCGGTCCGTGCCGCCACCAGCCGCGTCGTGCCGGGAAACCGGCGCTGGAGCCAGCCGCCCAGCCGCGGCCGTTGCGCCAGCCCGGTGAGGCCGCGGCCCACGCGCGGGCCCGAGAACGCGAGCGCCCGCCAGAGCCACCAGGCGATGAAACGGCTCGCGACCAGGGCGGCGACGAGCATCAGCAGCAGTTGCCAGAATGGCAGCGGGGACATCGGATTCTCGGGGACGTTTACGGGCCGGCAGTATAGCGGGGGACAGGGGATGGATTACACGCGTATGACGGTGCGCTGGGTCGCGCGGGCCGGCTATGGCGCGCGCGGTCTCGTCTATCTCGCGCTCGGCGCGCTGACGTTCAACGCCGCGCTGGAGTTCGACGAGGTGGAGGACGTGCACGGCGCCATGCGCGAGATCGGCCATCAGACCGGCGGCGACATCGTGCTGTTCGGACTGGCCGCGGGGCTGCTGGCCTACGGCCTCTGGCGCTTCGTGCAGACCACGCTGGATGTGGACGGCCACGGCTGGCGGCCCACCGCGCTGGCGATCCGGGGCGGGCTGCTGGTGAGTGCCGCGCTGCATATATCGCTGGCCTGGGCCTGTGTCCAGATCGCCATGCGCTGGTCCGGCGGCAACGGCAAGCCGGTCCAGCGCGCGGTCGAGCGCATTCTCGACTGGCCGGCGGGCCGCATGCTGGTGATCGCCGGGGGGGCGGCGATCGTCGGCGCGGGCGTGGCGCATCTGGTCAAGGCGGTGCGCTGCGGCTACCGGAAATGGTTCGAGGCCTCGCCGCGGGCGATGGCCTGGATTGATCCCGTCGCCCGGTTCGGCCTGTTCGCCCGCGGGCTGCTCTTCCTCGGGGTCGGCGGTTTCGTGCTCTACGCCGCGCTCACGCTCGAGCCCTCCGAGGCCCGCGGCGTGGAGGGGGTCATGCTGTGGATTCAGGACCGGCTCTACGGGCGGATCATGCTCGCCGGCCTGGCCCTGGGACTGATCGCGTTCGGCGCCTACGGCCTCATCGAGGCGTTCGTGCGCCGGGTCGGTCTGGGCGCGGCCCTGCGCTAGGCGCGATCGATACCGGCGTGGTGGCCGTGGACATGCGTTCGGCCTGCCGGCGCCGGGACGGATCCGTGCGACCGGGCCGCGGCAGACTGGCGGCCGGTCGGCTGCGCCCCGGCGTCGGGTGCCAGCGCGGACAGATCGGTGACGTCGAGCGGCCTCAGCCGGCGGCGGTCCGTTCGATGAACATGGCGTCGCCGTAGCTCAGGAACCGATATTCCGCGTTCACTGCGTGGGCGTAGGCCTCGAGCACGCGTTCGCGCCCGGCGAAGGCGGCGACCAGCATCAGCAGACTGGACTGCGGTTCGTGGAAGTTGGTGAGCACGGCGTCGACGACGTGAAACGGGTCGCCCGGCTTGATGAACAGCGCGGTCTCGCCCGAAAACGGCGCGATGCGGCCCTCGGTGCCCGGCTGGCGCGCCGCGCTTTCCAGGCTCCGCACCACGGTGGTCCCGACCGCGACCACCCGTCGCCCGGCTGCCCGGGTGCGCTCGATCAGGGCGCAGAGCGCGTCGTCGACCGCCACGCGTTCGGCATGTAGGCGCTGGCTGCGCACGTCGCCCTCGCGCAGGCGCTGATAGGTGCCCGAGCCCACGTGCAGCGTGGCGTAGCCGAAGGCCACGCCCCGCGCGGCGAGCGCCTCCAGCAGCGGCGTGTCGAAGTGCAGGCCCGCCGTCGGCGCGGCGACCGCGCCCTCGTGCCGGGCCCAGAGGGTCTGGTAGCGCTCCAGATCCGCCGGGGTGTCGGCACGCCGGATGTAGGGCGGCAGCGGCACGTGGCCGTGGGTGTCCAGCAGCGCGGCGACCGTGCCGGTCTCCAGCGTCAGGGTGTAGAGCTCGCCGCGACGGGCGGTGACCTGCAGCATGAAGTCGCCGATGGCGATCCGCGTGTCCGCGCGCGGCGGTTTGTTCGCCCGGATCTTGGCCGAGATCCGGACGCTGTCGAGCACGCGTTCGAGCATGACCTCGACCCGACCGCCGCTGGCCTTCTGGCCGTACAGGCGTGCGGCCAGCACCCGGGTGTCGTTGAAGACCAGCAGATCGCCGGGCTCGAGCAGGTCGACCAGATCCGTGATCGCCCGGTCCGCGCGTTCGCCCTCGCGATCCAGATGCAGCAGCCGCGAGGCACTGCGCCGTGCCGGCGGCCGCTGGGCGATCCGGTGCTCGGGCAGGTCGTAATCGAAATCGCGCTTGTCCATCAACACGGGCTCGGTCGGCGGCTGGCGCGGATTCTGGCGCCCGGCGCCGGCTGCGGCAAGCGCGGTCGCCGCGCGGGCCCGGTTCGCGTACCAGGCTCGGCGCGGGTCGAATGATGCCGCGGGTGCCGACGATACGCGGGCGCGACGGGCCGACGCCGAGGCTGGCCGGTCGCGTGCCGGGGGCTGCCGCGTTCGCGTCGACGCCGGTTCCATGCGACCGGCGTCGACGCGCGGGC
>NZ_AYKH01000023.1 GCF_003788635.1 Salinisphaera orenii subsp. orenii MK-B5 | reverse complement strand
CACTGCTACGCCCACAGTTAGCCGCCTAGGATTCGCTCCGGGCGGCTTTTTCTTTGGGACCGCTCAGGCAGTCCCCGAAGCTCACGACCTCGACACAACGAACACGACGACTCGGTGCATCGTGGCGTATGAAGTCGCGGGCATGGCGGGCATCGTCGGGATCATCGAACGGGCCGGCTACAAACTCGGTGACGGTCTGGCCACCGGCAAGCTCGAATCGTTCGGTAACGTAGTATTCGCTGCTCGGCTCGGGGAACTCGCTCATGCCGCGGCCTCCGTCTGCTCGGAAAGCCATTTCTCGACGGCACTGCGGTGGTAATAAACTCGCTGGCCGATTCGCGTCTGGGCCGGGCCTTTGCGCAGCCATGCCCACCGCTCTAGCGAACGCTGCGTAATGCCCAATTCTTCGGCAAGCTCTTGGCGGGTGTAGTACTCCGCCAGAAGTGCAGATTTGCTTTCTTGGTTCATCTGACTCTCTACCTCGTGAATGAGATTCGAAGCATCGCGGTCGGCAGACAAACGGTGGTGTGGTCGCGGCTGCCTAACGTCGATGCTTGAGAGTCAGTGTCGGTTTTTGGTGGCGCGAATCCTCTAGTGAGTAGTTCTACTACTTACTTTTCGTATGCTCGCAATTAACTGAGCGGTGCAAGGCGCTTTTAGAGTGGCGATAGTGTTCAGCTACAAAGTCGATCGCTTCTTCAGTAGACACGCCAAAACGCTCGACTACCGTTTCAACGAGTCGACCTCCTTCGAGCCGCTTCGCCTCACGAATCTTGTCTCGGAGCGTGTAGAAGTTTAGCCCGCGTGATTCGGCGATCATCTCCAGTGCCAAGTCCATCGAAGTACCTTTCATGCGCGCCCGCTGCTCAATTTCATCTGCAAAACCCCTGAACTCGTGAGTATCGAACTCGTGATCGCCAAATTCGCGATAACGATCGATGTCATCCCGCCACAGCTCGCATTCACGTAATAAGCGCTTTGCATAGGCCGCGCTGATTCTGGTTTTCGGACCACGCGCCCAGCCCACGCTTTTCTCGTGTGGGTCCATCACCACGTCGCACAGCATTTGTTTCGCTGGTGCCGGTGGATCGATATCGGATTGCAGAGCATTTACGACTTCTGCACGGGTCAAATTACCCTCGCGCCAGTTCTGCAATACCTCATGCCATGGCCCCCAATTTGGCAAAGATGCAATATCCATCATCGCCCCCGAAGATTGACGACGTTCGACTCTCCGCCGTTCACAGCGCCCTCGTAAGCCGCGCCGACACGCTCGGTGGCCTCTCTTAGCGGGTCATCCATCAAATGCGCATAGCGGGCCGTTGTCGCGGCCTGTGTGTGCCCCAGCAGCGCCCCAACGATCGGCAGGGATAGGCCGGCACTCACGAGCTGGCTGGCGTAGGTATGGCGAAGATCGTGCAGCCGCACGTCGGGGAGGTCGGCGAGTTTCTGTAGGCTGGCCCAAGCGTGCTTGATCTCGCCCAGCGGTTTACCGTCCTTGCCGGGAAATACATACGGTCCGGTCTGTTCGATTTCAGCCAATAGCGACAGGGCAGGCGCACTTAATGGTACGGCGTGATCTGTCTTTTGCTTGGTCGTCGCGCCCGGTTTCGTCCAGGTCTTTTTAGCGAAGTCGAATTGGTCCCATCGAGCCGCCAGCGCCTCGCCCTTACGCGCCCCGGTCAGTAGCAGGAGGCGAACGACGTTGCACGCCTGTTGCCGCTGGCGCATCGGCTTCTCGCGATGCAGGATCTTCCACGTCTGCCCGGTCTCTGCCTTTTCCTCGGCCGACGCGCGGACCTTCTGGATATAGGGGTATTCGTTCAGCGCCTTGATGAGCCGTTGCATCTCGTCGCCGCTCAGGTATCGCTTGCGTCCCGCTTCCTGATTCCGTTCGATGCCCTTGACCGGGTTATCGGCTCGGTACTGCCAGCGGATCGACAGCGAGAACATTTTCGAGAGTAGGGCAAGCACCCGGTTTGCCTGAGTCGGCGTGTCAGCACTCAGCTTGCGGTGCAGGCGATCCACATCAGTGAACGCGACGGCGGACACTTTCAGATTGCCGATTTCCGGGTTGATATGGCGGTCGATCAGAAACTTGTCACCGGCCACGCTGGAAGCCCGCTTTTTCGGCTTGGCGTGTTCGTCGAGATAGCGCGTCGACAGTTCGCTAACCGTGGGCTCGGCTCGGCGTGCATGCCTGTCCGCCATCGGGTCGCCGCCTCGGTCAACATACTTTCGCAGGTCGCCGGCTTCCTCGCGGGCAGCGGCTACGCTCCACGCCGGGTAGGTGCCGATGGTGTACCGACGTTCACGCCCTTGGCTGGCGTAGTTGAAAATGAAGCTCTTGACGCCGGCTTTCGTGACTCGAATTCCGAAGCCGGGGACTTCCGTGTCATACGTGATCTTGTACTTTCCGCTCGGCGGCTTCAGTGCCTTGACGTTCCGATCCGTGAGCTTCTGCGCCATATCCGTGTCCCTTCCGTGTCCGGCTGGTGTCCGGACACGGGCATGTATCCGGGTTCGGATAATGTCGCATAAAGTCTTATGGTCGGCAATTATTGTCGCATTAGCTCAGTGAGTTAACGGCAGACAAACGAACGGACACGGGTTTGTGCCGTACCTGTAGGTGCGACTTTTAATCTATTGGTCGATGGTTCGAATCCATCACGGCCCACCAAACACGCCAGCCTGCAGTGGCTCCGGAGCCGCATCGCCGAATCGCGTTGCGGCTTTTTTGTGTTCGGCGCTCGCGTATACGCGAGCGTGGTTCGGTCTCGCTTGTCTTGGCGGGCGTGGCGATTGGCGTGGCAGAGTGGAGGGCCGGTGTGCATCGGCGGGGCGCTGAGCGGCCCACGCCGGTATCTCGTGAGCAGCCGATTTCCAATAGTTGCTTCGCCAGACGCCGGCGGGGCGAGATCCTCAGCGATTCGGAATGGTGTCAAGGCGCCGACATTCGACGGGATAGGGCCGATGGCGGCGCGCGCGATCGCATATCCGCTATAGTCGAGCGCAGGCAAGAGGCGCGAGGAGAGCGCGATTCTGCTACAGCGCTCGCTTGGCAGGCGACGCTTTCGTCCGCGGCCCTTTGAGCGCCATGCCGGAAGCAGGTTCAGGGAGTCGGGGAGGATGAGCAACGACGAAACCGCGAGCTCGAGCGGCCGGATCGCCTCGGCCAAACACGTCTATGCCGAGATCCGGAACATGATCCTCGAGTTCGAGCTCTATCCGGGCACGCGTGTCACCGAAACCGAACTGGCCGCGCGTTTCAATGTCAGCCGCACTCCGATTCGCGAGGCGGTGCAACGGCTGGAGGCCGAAGGCTATCTGTCGATACGGCCCAAGCAGGGCTGTTTCATCCGAGACCTGGATGTCGGCCGGCTGATGCACTATTACGACGTACGTATCGCGCTGGAAATGCTGTCACTCGACAAGGCCGCCTTGTTCATGCCGGCGGCGGAGCTCGAACAACTCGCGGGGGCGTGGGATCCCCGCACGCAGCCGGGGCGATCGGACAGTTCCGAAGCCATGGAGGCGCGCGACGAGACCTTCCATCTGCGGCTGGCCGAGGGCGGCGGGAATGTCGCCCTTGGCGAGTACCTGCGTGACGTGAACAATCACATCCGCGTGATTCGGCGTCTCGATTTCACCGAGAGCAGCCGGATCGAGCAGACCTATGCGGAGCACCACGCCATCTGCCGACATTTGCTCGAGCGGGACGTGCAGGGCGCCCGACAACTCATGACCCGGCATATCCGACGAAGCGAGGAATTCGCGAAGACGTTGACGCTGACACAGCTCGCGCAGAAGCGGATCCGGTCGCGTTCGCCGCGCTGAGCCCGGCCGGGCCACATCCACACCCCAGCGGCGATACGGCTTGGTCGCAGGGACGTTCTTATTGAGTCGCGCGTGCCGAGAACAGGCTGGACCAGTGCCGACGCGCGGAGCGCGACCCGCCTGTAGTGCAGCGATGTGAGCGTTGTGTCGGCCGACTGCGAGGACGCGCCAAAGGGCGCGGCGGGTGTGATGACGACCTGGAATGAAGGCGGAAGCAGGGCCGCATCCACCCGCAGATGCGCGGGACGGATGCGGCGGCCTGCGGTCCGAGCGGTTCAACCGCGGCGGGCGACCAGTTCGATCCAGTAGCCGTCGGGATCGCGCACGAAGGCGATGTGGTTCATGCGCCCGTCCTCTGGGCGTTTCTGGAACACGACCCCGTTTTCGTCCATCCAGCGGCAGGCCGCTTCGAGATCGGGCACGGTGAAACAGATGTGGCCATAGCCCTGCGGCTCGTCGTTGCCGTTGTGGTAGCCGGCGTCCGGGTCGTCCTCTGTGCCCCAGTTGTGAGTAAGTTCGAGCACGCCCTCCCGTCCGTTGACGTACTGCGCCCGCGCGTCCTTGTCCTCGGGCACGTCGTCGTTGCCGGTACAGGCGAGGAAATAGAGCGTGAACTCGCCTTCGGGCATGTCCACCTTGCGCAGCAGTCGCATGCCGAAGACCCGGGTGTAGAAGGCCAGCGAAGCCTCCGGATCGACGATGCGGACCATCGTGTGATTAAAGATGAACCCCCGCGTGGCGTCCGGGGCCTCGGGCTCGACGCCGGGTGCGTTCTCGGTATTGAATGCCATGGGATGCAGGATCTTTGAAAGGGGTGGCGTGTACTATGCCTCAGCGGCATGCACACTTGAAGAGGGAGGCCCGGTGGCACGACGCTGGTTCGAACCCGTCGATCTGGACGAACTCAATGCGCTGAACGACCGTGACATGATCTCGCGGCTGGGTCTCGTCTATACCGCGATCGGCGACGCGCATCTGGAAGCCGAATTCACAATCGACGAACGCACGCGCCAGCCGTTCGGTCTGTTGCATGGGGGCGTATCCTGTGCGGTATCGGAGTCGATGGGCAGCATCGCGGCGAACCTGTGTGTCGACCGGAGCCGCTACGGCTGCGTCGGCGTGGAACTCAATGCCAGCCATCTGAGCGGCGCCAGCGCCGGCCGCGTGCAGGCCCGCTGTCATCCGCTTCGCGTGGGGCGTCGTATGCATGTCTGGCAGACGGATCTTTTCGACGCCGAGGGCCGACAACTCTGCGTTTCACGGCTCACGGTCGCGGTGGTGACGGCGCGCGACGGGCCGCGCAGCGACTAGAAACCGCATCGAGGCGCCAGACGCCGGGCTTTCGGCTATGCTCGGTAAGGCGCGATAACCGGGAGCAGACGTTGAAGGCATCGGATCTGTTTGTACGCTGCCTCGAAGAGGAGGGCGTGGACTACGTGTTCGGCGTGCCGGGCGAGGAGAATCTCGACCTGCTGGAGTCGCTGCGCAACAGTCGCATCCGGCTCATCGTCACGCGGCATGAACAGCATGCGGCCTTCATGGCCGCGACCTACGGCCGGCTGACCGGCCGGGCGGGCGTGTGTCTGTCGACCCTCGGGCCGGGGGCGACCAATCTCCTCACGGGCGTGGCCTTCGCGCAGCTCGGCGGCATGCCGATGCTCGCGATCACGGGCCAGAAGGCCATTCGCGACAACAAGCAGGGCAAATTCCAGCTCATCGACGTGGTCGACACCTTTCGACCGGTGACGAAATGGAACAGTTCGCTGACCGACAGCGGCGTGATTCCGCGCAGCATCCGCCACGCCTTCAAGGTCGCGGAGGCCGAGCGGCCGGGCGCGGTGCATCTGGAACTGCCCGAAGACATCGCCGGCGAGACCATCGAGCCCTCGGTGCCCCAGAAACGCGTGATGCTGCGCCGTCCCAACGCCGACGAGCAGGCGCTGGCCCAGGCGGCCGACATGATCCAGTCGGCGCAGCAGCCGCTGATCGTCTACTCCGCGGGGGCCAATCGAAAGCGCATCACCCAGCAGCTGCAGGCGCTGGTCGAAGCGACCGGACTGTTCGCGATCGGTACGCAGATGGGCAAGGGCGTGCTCGCCGACGATCATCCGCAGAGCCTGTTCTGCATGGGCATCCACAAACACGATTACGTGCACAGCGCGATCGACGAGGCCGACCTCGTGATCACGCTCGGCTACGACGTCGTGGAGTACCCGCCGGCGGTATGGAACGCCGGCATGAACAAGACGATCCTTCACATCGACTTCGTATCCGCGGATCCGGACGAATACTACAGCCCCGCGCATGAAGTCATCGGCGACATCTCGAACACGCTCAAGGCGCTGCGAACGCTGCTGGACGGCGTCCACTTCGAGCGCGAGCGCCTGGCCCGGATGCGCGCCTACATCAACGAACGCCTGCACGAATGCGAGTTCGACTACAGCCACCCGCTCAAACCGCAGCGGGTGGTCAATCAGGTGCGTCGCGTGATGGGGCGACACGACATCATCAGTCTCGATAACGGCATCTACAAGGTCTGGTTCGCCCGCATGTATCCCGCCTACGGCAATAACACCGTGTTGCTGGACAACGCTCTGGCCAGCATGGGCGCGGGGCTTGGCGCGGCCATGGCCGCACGCATGGTGCACGGCGACCGCCGCGTGCTCGCCATCTGCGGCGACGGCGGGTTCATGATGAACAGTCAGGATCTGGAGACGGCCGTACGGCTCGAGATGGATCTCGTGGTCCTGGTCCTGCGGGATGACGGGTACGGCTTCATCCGCTGGAAGCAGGCCGGCGAGGGCTTCCCCGACTTCGGCATGTCCTTCGGCAACCCCGACTTCGTCGCCTACGCCGAGGCCTACGGCGCGCACGGCATGCGGGTGACCGCCGGCACGCATCTGGCCGATGTTCTGGAAGCCGCCTTCGAGCGCGGTGGTGTCGTGCTCGTCGACTGCCCGATCGATTACAGCGCCAACCACGAACTCGACCAGGCCCACTACGTCCCCCGCGACGCCTTCGACAGCGACGGACCAAACTGATCATGGGCGTTCACCATCGCGACGATCACCGGCCATGAACGCGACGCCGGAGAATGATGGCGGTGACGATATCCGCATCGAGACGCTTGCCAGCACCCATTTCGAGGATATCGGTCGGGCCTACGCGGCCATCGCCCGCACGGCCGCAGCCGCGCTGGGCGTCGACCGGGTCTCGATATGGCTGTTCTCCGCCGATTTCCAGCGTCTGCACCGCGTTCACGACCACCGCGAGACCGGTCGCAACGATTTCGGCCTGAGCCTGGATCTGTCGCAGCGGCCGGATTACGTCGAAACGCTCGCCGCGGGCGCCTTGTTCAGCGTGGAGCAGGCCGACGAGCCGCCGCATGCAGGCGACGCGCTGACGGACTACATGGTCGCCAACGGCATTCGCTCGATGCTGGATGCGCCCATCCGCGTCGGTGACGAGCTCACCGGTGTGGTCTGTCACGAACAAGCTGAGAGACGTACCTGGAGCGGCGTCGAACGTGATCGCGCCCTGCGCATCGGCGCGATCGCGGCACGCATCATCGCCGCGGATCGCCGGCACCGCTCCGCGGCCCTGTCCCGCCAGGCGCGCCTGCTGGTGGAGGACAGTGCCGACGCGATGGCGATCGCCTCGCCCCGCGGCGCGCTCGAATATCTCAACCCGCGCGCCCGTACGCTGCTCGGCCTAGCCCCGGACGAGCCGTTGTTCGGGCTGCGCCTGGTCGATTTCCTGCAGCCGGCCAGCCGGACGCAGGGCACGCAACGAATCTATCCCGCGGCTCGCGAGAACGGCAGCTGGACGGGCCGGGTGCACCTGCGGACCCGGCAGGACAGCGCGGTCGAGGCCACCGCCACGCTCAACGTGTACCGCGGCTCCGGCGGCCACATCGAGCATCTGTTCTGTGTTCTGCGCGATATCGCCGCCGGGCGCCACCTCGACGCGCGAATCGAGGAGATGCGCCATCGTCATGCGCAGGTGCTCTCCCAGGCGGGTGAGTGCCTGATCGTGATTGATCCGGTCACGCTGGCGCTGCGCAACGCCAGCAGCGGCCTCGAGCGCGTGCTCGGCTACGACGACCAGCAGACGCGCGCGCTCTCGCTCTACGACATCTGCGCGGAGCCGGCGGCCACGCTGGAAACCTTCGTGCGCCGGGTCAAGCGCGACGAGCATCTGCTCTGCGGCGAGACCCGCGTACGTCACGCCGAGGGGCACTGGGTGGACGTTGAGATGTCGATGGTGTGGCGCGCGGCGGGCGGCCGTCGGCGCGCGTCGATCTCGGTGCAGCTGCACGACATCACCGAGCGTATCCAGCGGCGCCGCGATATCGAACGTCTGGCCTATTACGACCCGCTGACCGGGCTCGCGAACGCCAACCTCCTGCGTGAGCGGGCCGAAGGCATGCTCGCGGACTGCGTCCAGCACGGCCGCTCAGTCGGCTTTCTGCTGCTGCAGCTGGATCGCTGGCAGCGCATCCTCGACATCCAGGGCTATCAGATCGCGGAGTCGCTGATCCGCCAGGTCGGGCGCCGCCTGAAGCGGGCGTTCCGCCAGCGCGAGGTGCTGCTCGCCCGCGTGCTCGGCGGCGTCGAGTTCGGCGTGCTCTACGACGCGAGCGTGGACGATGCGCAGAATCTGGCGCGGATCGCGCACGAGGCATTCCGAGAGCCGTTTCGAGCCGATCGCGCCCATCTCCATCTATCGATACGCACGGCCAACGCCCGCGCGCCCCTGCATGCGGTCAACTTCAAGGATCTGACCAAGCGCGCCGGTATCGCCCTGCGCAACGCCTATCTTCGCAATCTTGCCCACTGCGAATATGACCCGACCCAGTCGAGCCGACTCCACGACGAGCGGCTGATCGAAGAGGATCTGCGGACCGCGATCACGACCGGCGATCTGCCGCTGCGATTCCAGCCGATCCGGTCGGTGGCGCCGGGCCGGACGTCGATCGGCGCCGAGGCGCTGATCCGGTGGCGTCATCCGCAGCTGGGCCTGCTGGCACCGCAGGATTTCGTCCCGGTCGCCGAGGAAAACCAGCTCATCATGGCGCTGGACCGCTATGTTCTGCGCTCGGCCGCGGCGAGCGCGGCGCGCTGGTACGGCGATTTCGGCACGCTGTCGGTCGCGGTCAACGTCTCCGTCGTCACGCTGTTGAGCGGCGACCTGCCGTCACTGATCGCCGAAGTGCTCGACAGCAGCGGCCTGGTGCCGGCGCGCCTGTGTCTGGAGATCACCGAAACCGCGGTCATGCACGATCATCGAACGGCGACGCGCATCCTGACCGCGATCAAGCAGCAGGGCGTACATGTCGCGCTCGATGACTTCGGCACGGGCTACTCGTCGCTGGCCTATCTGAAGGATCTGCCCATCGACACGCTCAAGATCGATCGCGACTTCGTGCGCGGCATCGGCGCGGACAGTCGCGACGAGCACACCATCGAGACCATCATCCGGCTGGGCCATGATCTGGGCATCGAGGTCCTCGCGGAAGGTGTCGAGACCCGGTTCCAGCTCGAGTGGCTGACCGCCCGCGACATCGACTATGCCCAGGGTTTCTACATCAGCATGCCGCTGACCGAGCGCTCGCTGCTGACCGGCCGTTTCAAGACGCGCCACACGCGCCACTGAGGCTGCTTGGCGACCGCGCATCGGTTACGATAGCCGCCGCACGCCGCCGTGGTGGAATGGGTAGACACGCCAGGTTTAGGTCCTGGTGGCCGAAAGGCCATGGGGGTTCAAGTCCCTCCGGCGGCACCAAATGGAATCCCGCTCGAGCCCGCAATCGGCCTAAAGCCCTTAGCCCGGGCTCCAGTCCTTTTCGGCGCTTCCGTATACCGACGAGAATTCCCGTAATGTTTCCCGTCGCCCGGGTTCATCACGTCAACGGATCACGTCATCGCACGGATCGATGATCTCGATGTCACTGGATCGCGCGCGGCCGGCGGCGAGAGTGCCCGAACCGACCGTGACAAAGGCACCGGACGGTTCGGGCATACGCCATGCCATGGCCGGAGCGCGCTACTCCGACGCGCGCCAGGCCGAGATCAGTTCGCGTTCCTCATCTGTCATCTTCGTCACGTTGCCCAGCGGCATGTTGCCGTTGCCCACGGCCTTTTTGATCTGGGACGCATGTTTCAGGATACCGCTCCTGTCTTCGAGCACGATGCCCGCCGGCGGAGCACTGAATCCGGCGTAGGAGGGCGACTCCGCGTGGCAGGCGGTGCAGCGCGTCTGAACCACCTGCTTCACCGCCTCGAACGAAGGCTCGGCCGCGTCGTCGGACGCCGTCTGCTCGCTGTTCTCGGTGCGGTCGTCTTCAGGAGCGTGCCACGAACCGGCCGGAGCGGCCAGAGCGAACGCGAGCGCGACGAGCACGACGCCCGCCACCGGGTAGAGCGGCTGCACGTGACCGGCGTGCATGGAGACGAAGAACTGCCGGATGAGCGCACCCGCCACGATGAACACGGCGATGATCACCCAGGAATAGGAATGGGTGTAGAGAAAGGCGTAGTGGTTGCTCAGCATGAGCAGAACCACCGGCAGCGTGAAATAGGTGTTGTGGACCGAGCGCTGCTTGCCGCGCTTGCCGTCGAGTGGATCGGGCGTCTCACCGGCGGTCATGGCCGCGACCATGCGACGCTGGCCGGGGATGATCCAGAAATAGACGTTGGCGGCCATCGCGGTCGCCATGACCGCGCCGACGAGTAGAAACGCGGCGCGCCCCGCGAAGATGTGCGTCGCCAGATAGGCCACGATCAGCATGAGCACGGCCACGGCGGCGCCCAGTAGCCCGTCGCGGTTCATCGTTGGACTGATGCGCTTGCAGAGTTCGTTGTAGACGACCCATCCGAGCAGCAGGAAGACGAGTGCCGCGAGGTTGGCCTGCCAGCCGCTCATCTGTGCGGCCCAGCCCCAGGCGCTGTCGCCGTTGACCAGATAGATCTCGGGCCGTGTCAGGTAGAGCAGGCCGAACAGGGCGAAACCCGACAGCCAGGTGGTATACGCCTTCAGATAGGACCAGTGCAGCTCGTCCGGCAGCTTCGCCGGTGCCGTGGCGTATTTCTGGTTGTGGTAAAAGCCGCCGCCGTGCACGGCCCACATCTCGCCGAAGACGCCTCGGTGCCGGTCGTCCGCGGCGGCCGGTTTCTTCAGGCCGTTGTCCAGCATGACGAAATAGAAGGACTCGCCGATCCACGCGATCGCGGCGATCACGTGAAGCCAGCGCAGCAGCATGTTTCCGAATTCGATCAGATACGCGTCCATGACATCTCTTTCTGATGCCGCGGCACGGTGATCGCCCGGATCGGGATGCCGCGGCAATTGTTGGTTGGTTTCAACTTGGAGAAAGACCGGGTCGACCGGGGGTCGATCCGGTGGCCTGGCTGCGTCACCGCGTACCGCTCGTGGTGCGACTTACGTGCCAGTTGGATGGGTCGGATCCCGGCCCGGCGTCCTTGCACCGGTACCGTTTCGGGATACTAAATGGTCTTTGGTTTGGATACAAACCGGCCGAATTGTTGTTGGAACCTTACGACTGGGACCGTTCGGCACAGGGGCCGGCATCCGCCTGAGCCGGCAACCGCGCCGCCGTTTGGTCAGAACGAGTAGCTCAGTTTCAGCCGGTTTTCCCAGAAGTCGTGTGGCTGCCCGGGCTGGCTCTGGTAGGCCATGAAGTCGGCGATGCTGAGCCCCGAAAGCGCACCGTCGAACTGGTAGATGCCGTAGATCAGATACTCGGACTGATCGATCGAACCGGCGCCCGCGGCCGGCGTGAGATCCATGTACGAGTAGCGCGCGCCGAGTACGGTATCGGCCAGCGGCGCTCCCTTTATTTCGGCGGCGTAGGCGTCACCCGAGCCGAGATCCTGCGTGCTGGTCAGAAACGGCTGGGCGAACAGCGGGCCGGAGGCTTCGTTATGCGCGTAGGGCGTCACCAGCGCACCGTTGAGATAGGTATCCGGTTCGCTGGGGATCGCGTCGTAGTTCAGGGTCGCAGTCAGCGAGCCGTGTTCGACGCCGAGCTGGGCGCCGTAGGTGTGATGATCGACCTCGCCGACCAGGGCGCGCCCGTCCTCGGTCTCGCGGATGTACTGGAGACCGAGAAACGGGCGCCAGTCACCCTCGGCTTCGGCGATCCGGCCTTCGGTGTAGAACATGCGGGCGTAGTCCTTGTACTCGAAGTACCAGGCCTGCCCGGCGAACTCGGCGGGCCCCGCCGTCACGGTGTCGCCCGCACCCACGGCCCAGAAGCCGTCGGTGTGGGCGTCGGTGTTCGGTGCGAAGGGTTCGAACTCGCGGTTGTAGTTGGTGGTCCTGTCGAAGGACTCGCTGATCCGGGACTTGTAGCGAAACATGCGCATCGCGGTCAGAAACCGTGTGTCATCGCCCCAGCGCGCGGACACGCCCTGATAGAGCTGGGGAATGATCCGGTAATCGTAGGTCGCCGTGAACGGCGCATCAAGGGCCTGGTTGCCGGCGCGGACACGAAAGTCACGGCCCCGCCACTGAACATAGGCTTCGCCCAGCGTCGACAGATCCGGCCCGAGGTCGCGGTTGCGCTCCGCGGGGTCGCCGGCGTGGTCGATGCCGCGCTGAGCATAGGCGCTCACACGCAGGGAAAAGCCGTGTAGCGACGCGCTGGTGAATCCCAGGTGGCCGCCGACCGTGGCGGTGTTCCGGTCCACGTCCTCGGCGAAGAAGGCGTTGCGATTGGTGAAGTAAAGCAGGCGAAGTTCGCCGTCAAAATCCCCCTGCGTGAACATCTTGCGCAGCGACTGCGGATCGTCGGTGTGCTCGGTCGAGGCCTCTTTCGCCGGCGCCGTCTCGTCGGCTCTCGCATTCTGTGCGGGCTTGTCGGCCCGCGTCGAGTTGGCGGCCTCCGCCGCATGCGCCGCGCCGAGCGTGCCCGTCGCGGTCAGGAGCGCGAGCGTATACGCCAGCTCGCGCAGCGGCACGCCGGCGTTGCATCGGGCTCGATCGCCGTTGCGGCGATACACGGGTGTTCGTTCAAGAATCATGGCGCCCTCAATGGCCGAAATGAATGTGCTGGCCGCGGCCCGCCTCGAGGGCCCGTGCCGCGACGCGTCGGGCCACCGAAAGGTCCTGCAGACCGACGCCCGTGCCGTCGAATACGGTGATGTCGCCGGCGGCCGTCCGGCCCGCGCACTGGCCGGTGACCACGTCGCCCAACGCCTGGATGCGCTCCACGTCAAGCTGGCCGGCATCCACCGCGTGCTGGCATTCACCCAGGCCTACCGCCTGGGCGGCCTCGTCGGTGAAGACCTGCGCCTGCTGGAGGATCAGCGGATCGATCTCCTGCTTGCCCGCCGTGTCGGTGCCCATGCAGGCCAGGTGCGTGCCCGGGCCGACATGCTCGGCCATCAGCAGCGGCTCGTGACACGATGTGATGGTCACGATCACGTCCGCCTCGTGGCCGAGGCGATGCAGCGGCGGTGTCTCGAAGGCCAGGCCGAGCGCCTCGGCGGCTGCGGCCAGCTCGGTGAGCCGGCCCGGGGTGCGATTCCAGGCCACAACCCGCTCGAAACGGCGCTGGGCCGCGGCCGCGCGCAGTTGATAGACGGCCTGATGGCCGGCCCCCACGATGCCGAGGGTGTCGGCGTCCGTCCGGGCCAGGTGCCGTATGGACACGGCGCAGGCGGCGGCGGTGCGCATCGCGGTCAGATGGTTGCCCGACACCATCGCGGTCGGGCGGCCGGTATCCGGATCGAAGAGAAACACGCTCGACTGGTGGTTGGTCAGCCCGTGTTCGGCGTTGTGCGGCCAGTAGCCGCCGGCCTTGAGTCCGAGCGTCGCGCCCGCGCTGTCGAACCCGGACTTGAAGCCGTAGAGCGCGTCCGCATGGCCCAGCGCCTCCCGCACCACGGGGAAGTTGCGCGCCTGGCCACGCGCCATGGCGGCGAACGTCTCCTCGACGGCGTGAAACGCCTCTTGTGCATCCAGCAGATGGCCGGCGGTCTGTTCATCGATGATCAGCATGATCTACGGCTCCGCTCAGAGGCACATGCCGCGGGCGGTGACCGGCAGCAGGCGTTCCACCACGCCGCCGCGCACCCCGACATACCAGTCGTGAATATTCACCGTCGGGTCGCAGTGGCCCGGCACCAGGCGCAACTTGTCGCCCAGCCGCAGCACGTTGTCCGGGTCCCGGATCACGCCGTGCTCGTCGGAGGCGCCGATGTATTCGATATCGTCGCGACCGAAAACCACGGCCGGCCCGGAATCCACGCTCTGGGCCTTCAGGCCGGCGTCGCAGATAGCCTTGTCGGCCTTGGTCTTGCTCATGACCGTGGTATAGAGGAACAGACTGTTCTCGAAGTCGTCGATCGGCCGGCCGTCGGCCATGGCGATGCGCTGGTAGTCGGCATCCATGAAGATGTACGAGCCGCACTGGAGTTCGTTGTAGACGCCGCTGCCGCCTTCGAATGCGTAGGTGCCGGTACCGGCGCCGCCGACGATGTCGCAGGCGAGTCCGGCCTGCTCCAGGCGCTCGACGGTGTCCCGCGTCCGCGCGATCGCCTCGTCGATGCGCGCCCGCCGTTCGTTGAAGTCGTGCACGTGCTGCGCCTTGCCCTCGTAGGCCTGCAGGCCGGCGAATGCCAGATGCGGTGCGGCATCGATCCGCTCGGCCAGGGCCACGGCCGGCGCCCCCGGGGCGACACCGCAGCGACCGGCGCCGACATCGATCTCCACCAGCACTTCCAGCCTCGCGTCGTAGCGTGCGGCGGCGGCTGCCAGCGCGTCGACGTTCGCGGCGTCATCGGCACAGACCAGTACGCGCGCCTGCCGGGCCATGGCCGCCAGGCGTTCGATCATGTGCGGATTGACCACTTCGTTGGATACGAGCACGTCGCGTACGCCGCCGTGCACGAGGGCCTCGGCCTCGCTGACTTTCTGACAGCACACGCCGACGGCACCCGCCGCCATCTGGTCGTGGGCGATATCGGCGGATTTATGGGTCTTGGCGTGCGCCCGGTGGCGCAGGTCGTGGTCGCGAGTGAAGCGCGCCATGCGCTGGATGTTGCGTTCGTAGGCGTCGAGATCGATGAGCAGGCAGGGCGTATCGATAGCCTCGATGCCTGCGCCGACGTCGGCGGGGATGTTCACGGGCATGAGATCTCCTCGTATGCAGTGGTTTTTCTTGTGATGAAAGCGGGGCTAGACGGGCTGCGTCCACGGCAGCTTGTCGAGATCGACGTTGCCGCCGGTCAGCACCACGCCGACACGCCGGCCGGCGAATACGCTCGGGTTGTTGAGGATGGCGGCCACCGCCACCGCGCTGGAGGGTTCGACGACGATCTTCATGCGCTGCCAGATCAGGCGCATGGCATCCACGATGTCGGTCTCGCTGGCGAGCAGAATGTCGGCGACATGGCGATGGACGAAGTGCCAGGTCAGCGGTCGCAGCGATACCCGCAATCCGTCGGCGACGGTGTCCGGCGCGTCGTCCTCGATGATCCGGCCCGCCCGCAGCGAGCGCCAGGCATCGTCGGCCTGTTCGGGCTCGGCGGCGAAGACCCGCGTCTCCGGGGCGAGGGCGGCGCAGGTCAGTGACGTGCCGCTGATCATGCCGCCACCGCCGATCGGTGCGACCACGGCGTCGAGCCCGCCGGCCTGCTCGAGCAGTTCGCGGGCACAGGTGCCCTGGCCGGCGATCACGCGGGCATCGTTGTAGGGATGCACGAAACTCGCGCCCGATCGCGATACGATCGATTCCAGGGTCCGCTCGCGTGCCTCGAGGCTTGGTTCGCAGGTCACGATTTTGCCGCCGTAGCCGCGGACGGCATCCATCTTGGCTTTCGGCGCCGTGCGTGGCATGACCACGGTGCAGGGAATGCCCCGGCAGGCCGCCGCACGCGACAGCGACAGGGCGTGATTGCCGCTCGAATGCGTCGCCACGCCCCGGGCGGCCGCGGCCTCATCGAGGCTGAACACGGCGTTGGTCGCCCCGCGCGCCTTGAAGGCACCGGCCTTCTGAAAGTTCTCGCATTTGAAGAACAGCTCGGCGCCGCTCATGCGATCGAGCGTCGCGCTGGTCAGCACCGGCGTCCGGTGAATCCAGTCAGCGATCCGCCTGTGTGCGGCCTGGACATCGTCATGGGTCGGTGCGGCGTCGGCGTTGGCGGCGCCGCGGGCCAGGGGCGAATCCATCACGCCACCTCCCGCTTCCAGCGATTGCGGGTCGCGCTGTAGTAGCGCTGGGCCGCAGCGACGCCCGAGCCGAGCTCCACCGGATAGCCGAGATTGACCATCGCCATCTCCGCGGTGGCCAGCCCCGACAGCGCCATGACGTCGGTCATGTCGCCCAGATGGCCGATGCGAAAGACCTTGCCCGCGACTTCCCCCAGGCCGGCGCCGAACGACACGCCGTAGTGCTCGTAGGCGTGGTGCACGAGCGCGTTCGAATCGAAGCCGCGCGGCACCCGAATCGCCGTGACGGTGTCGGAGTAGAGCGCGGGGCGCCGGGCGCACAGGCTCAGGCCCCAGGCGTCGACCGCCCGGCGTACGCCCTCGGCGATGCGATGGTGCCGCGAGAACACGCGCGGCAGCCCCTCGTCCAGCAGCAGCGAGACGCTCTCCGCCAGCCCGTTGATCAGGCCCACCGGCGGGGTATAGGGGAAACTGCCGGCGCGGTTGGCCTCGCGCATCGCCTCCACGTCGAAATAGGCCCGCGGACAGCGGGCATCGCGGCAGGCGGCGATCGCGCGCGGGCTGAACGCCAGGATCGCGAGCCCCGCACCGAGCATGAAGCCTTTCTGCGACCCCGTGACGGCGACGTCCACGCCCCACTCATCCATGCGGAAGTCCATGCTCGCGATCGAGCTCACGCCGTCGACGAACAGCAGGGCCGGGTGGTCGGCCTTGTCCAGCGCGGCCCGCACGGCGGCGATGTCGCTGGTAACACCGGTGGCGGTCTCGTTGTGGCAGGCCAGAACGGCCTTGATCCGATGATCGCTATCCGCAGCCAGAATCCGTGCGTATTCGTCGACGGGCACGCCTTCACCCCACTGGCCCTCGACGGCGTGGACATACAGACCCTGCCGGCGGCACAGGTCGATCCATCGCTGCGAGAACATCCCGTGCCGGGCCGCGAGCACCTCGTCACCCGGCGACAGCGTGTTCGTCACCGCCGTCTCCCAGCCGCCGGTCCCGGTGGCGGGGAACAGCAGCACCTCGCCGAGCTGCGTGCCGAACACCGTCTTCAGATCTTCCAGCAACGGCAGGAAGCGACGGGCGAAATCCGGGGCCCGATGGTCCACGGTCTGCGTGTCCATCGCGTGTCGAAGGCGATCCGGCATGTTCGTCGGCCCCGGGATGAATACGGGATTCTGGGTGCGCATCGGTTCTCCTCGCGTTGTTTTGTTCAACTCTAGAGCCGATGCGATATGTATTCAATCAAATGCTACAATTTGGTACAAATCGAGCGGAAAAATACAAATGTCTGATTTCATGGAAAAACCGCCGACACATGCCGTGCTCGGGCCACGCGCGCGAAAAATTCGGCGGACCAAGACAGGCATCGAACGGCAGCGGCATGAGTGATAGACCTCCAGCGCGCGCCCGCGGTCGCCCCCGTGCGGAACCCGCAAGCGATACGGCGGGTGTCCGCATCAAGGCCCTGGATCGAGGGCTGGCCCTGTTAGAGCGGGTGGCCGAAGAGGGCGCGGCGACGTTGAAGGTGCTCGCGGCGGCCTCGGACATGGCACCGTCGACGGCGCATCGCGTTCTGGAAACGCTGCGCTGCCGTGGCTTGGTCGATTTCGACGCCGCAGCACAGACATGGTCGATCGGGGTCGAGGCCTTCTGCATCGGCCATGCCTATGCGCGCCGCAGCGACTACCTCGAGGCCGGCCGTCAGGCCATGCGGGATTTGACCGACCAGACGGGTGAGACCAGCAACATCGCGGTGATCGAACGGCACGACGTCGTCCACGTCTCGCAGGTCGAGACGCGGGCCCCGATCCGCGCCTTTCTGCCGCCCGGTACACGGGGGCTGCCCCAGGCGTCCGGCATCGGCAAGGCGCTGCTGGCCCATATGCCGCCGGAACGTGCGGAACGGATGCTCGGCGACCAACCCTGGCCGCGGTTCACGGCCAACACGATCACCAGCGCTTCAGAGCTTCACGCCGCGCTGGACGGCATCCGCAGGCGGGGTTGGGCCGTCGACGACGAGGAACGGCATCCGGGCATGCGATGCATTGCCGCGCCGATCTTCAATGTCTTCGAAGAGGCGATTGCGGGACTATCGGTATCCGGACCGACGGCGCGCATCGACGATGCGGCCATCGAACCGCTGGGCGATGCCGTACATGCGGCGGCCGCGCGCGTCACCGCGCATATCGGGGGCCGGCGCCCATCTTCTGGTTGATGCGCGTCCCGTCGTTTCATTGATAGGATACAAAAAAGCGATTTTATTGATACAACGTGGCCGCTTCCGTAATCTGAACCGCGTGGACGCGTAACAGGAGCATCGCAGATGGCAGGAACGAAACGAACCCGTGCCGCGCCGGTCGATCACGCCGCAGCGCTGGAGGGCGAGAGCGGCGGCTCGACCGATCAGGGCATCTATCGCGCCATTGCGGATGCGATATTCGAGCAGCGACTGCCTTCCGGCACCAAGCTCCCGGAAGACAATCTCGGCGAGATCTTTTCCGTGAGCCGGACGGTGGTGCGCAAGGCGCTTTTCCGTCTGGCCAGCGAGAAGCTCGTGGATATTCGCCCCAACCGCGGCGCGATGGTCGCGAGCCCCAGCGTCGAAGAGGCGCGTGAAGTCTTTGCCGCCCGGCGCGTTATCGAGGCCGCCAGCGTCGAGGCCGCGGTGCCGCGCATGACGCCGGAGCATCGCGATCGCCTGGCGCGTCTGGTGGACAAGGATCACGCCGCGCATCAGGACAGCGCGCGCCGCAACTGGATCCGCTATTCCGGCGCCTTTCATCTCGAGATCGCCGACATCGCGGGCAATCAGGTGCTCAAGTCGTTCCTCAAGGAGCTGATCGGACGCACCTCGTTGATCATCGGGCTGTACGAGCCGATGCAGCGCACGGCCTGCACGCACGACGAACACGCCGAGCTGCTGGACATTCTCACCGGCAGCGATGTGGAGGCCGCGGTGACCGCGATGGTCGATCATCTGCGCGCCTGCGAACAGCGGCTGGGGCTGGAGCAGCGCAATCGCGAGATCGATCTGCGCGAGATCTTTTCCACGGATCTCGACAGCACCGCCTGAGGCATGCCGACGGGCGGTTCGCGCCGCGTCGGCTCGCCTGTTTTCGCCGCGCGGCGCTCGGAATGCGGCCTCGAGGACGCCTCTGCCGGAACCGCGCGATCCGATGGGCCGGAAATGCCATCGGCCCGGGGCCGTTGCCGATCCCGCGGCCGGCCCGCGGGCGGTCCCGCACTGACACGATTTTTCACGACACATGAGTACGTCCGAAACCTGTGCGAGCGCCGCGCGTCGGGGCGGACTATCGACGAGGAGCACCAGCGATGAATACCGACGACGGGATTTCGCCCGACTATCCGCGCGACATGGTCGGTTACGGCGCGCATCCGCCGGACCCGCGATGGCCGGGCGGGGCACGCCTGGCCGTCCAGTTCGTGATCAACTACGAGGAGGGCGCGGAGAACAACATCCTCCACGGCGATGCCGCCTCCGAGAGCTTCCTGTCCGAGATGATCGGAACCGACGCCCGCGAGGGCGTGCGCCACATGAGCATGGAATGGCTCTATGAATACGGCAGCCGGGCGGGGTTCTGGCGGCTGTACCGGCTGTTCACCGAGCGCGGCCTGCCCGCCACCGTGTTCGCGGTCGGCATGGCGCTGGAGCGCAATCCGGAGGCCGCACGCGCCATGGTGGCGGCGGATTTCGAGATCGCCGCGCACGGCTGGCGCTGGATCGACTACCAGTATGTCGACGAAGCGACCGAGCGCGAGCATGTCCGGCTGGCGGTCGAATCGATCGAGCGCATGACCGGACAGCGGCCGGTCGGCTGGTACACCGGCCGTTGCGGCCCGAACACGCGGCGGCTCGTCGCCGAGCACGGCGGCTTTCTCTACGACGCCGACTCCTACGCCGACGATCTGCCGTACTGGGAGCGGGTCGACGGCGCGCCGCAGCTGATCGTGCCCTATACGCTCGACGTCAACGACATGCGCTTCGTCGCGCCCCAGGGATTCAACTCGGGCGACCAGTTCTACGCCTATCTGAAGGACACGTTCGACACGCTCTACGCCGAGGGCGAGACCGCGCCCAAGATGATGTCGGTCGGGCTGCACGGGCGCGTGGCCGGCCATCCCGGCCGAGCCGCCGCGCTCGCGCGTTTTCTCGATTACGTGCGGTCACACGCGGGCGTCTGGATCGCCCGACGCGACCAGATCGCGCGCCATTGGCGCGCGGAGCATCCCTACGCCGGTTGATCGAGGGGGAACGCCGGGCCGGCGAGGGCCTCCAGCCGGAAACGGGCGATGCGGTGGATCTCGTCCAGCGCGCGCCGGCGCTCGACCTCGGGTGTGTTTTCGAGGCGCTGGGCCATCGCCTGGAGGATGTCCTCCCGCGTCAGTCCCTTGACCGCGACGACGAAAGGAAAGCCGAAGGTCTCGGTATAGGCCGTATTCAGCGACTGCAGTCGATCGTATTCGGCCGGGGTGCAGGCATCGAGCCCGGCGCCGGCCTGTTCGCGAGCGGACTCGGGGGTCAGCTCGCCCGCGAGTCCGGCACGCCCGCCGAGATCGGGATGGGCGCGAATCAGGCGTAGCTGGGCCTCGGTATCCGCGGCTTCGACTTCAGCGGCCAGGGCGCCCGCGAGGGCGTCGACGGCGTCGTGCTCGCGGCCCAGGCCGCGCTGCCATGTGCAGCGCGCCACCCATGGTGAATGCTCGTAGATCGCGCCGAAATGCGCGACGAAACACGCTTCATCCATGGTGCTGGGCGCCGGGATGGCGCCGGACGTCGGCTGCGTCATGCGAAATCTCCTTTGGTTTTGCGGATCGGCGACACAGTGGTTGCCGCCAATATGTATCCAATTTGATATACGATTGTATCTCACAGATCGTTTGACGTGTATTCATAAACGCGATACGACTTGTAACGAATATCCCGCTCCCGTTGTGCGAATCCGTGTCGCGCGGATCCAACACGAGCATCGACGGACGCGCAGAAGAGACCTCACCAATGAACAGCCGGGCCGAAACGCATGTAATCGAGGCGGAGCCGCTCACGGCATCGGCATTCGCGCCCTATGGCGACGTGATCGAGACGGCCGGCCACGAGGCGGTGCCGATGAATCAGGGCTGGGCGCGGCGGTATCACGATCTGGCGGATGTCGATGTCACCGATCAACAGGGCCGGGTTCAGATCAGCCTCGCGCATGTGCAGGCGGAAGAGTCACCGGTGGCACTACGCCTGCTGGAGCGGCATCCGCTGGGCAGTCAGATCTTCATGCCGCTGTCGGGCCACCCGTTTCTGGTCGTGGTCGCGGGTGGACGGGAGGCGCCGCCGCGCGATGCCCTGCGCGCTTTCGTGGGCGGCTACGGCCAGGGCGTGAACTACCACAAGGGCATCTGGCATCACCCCATGATCGCGCTCGAAGCCGACGCCGACTTTCTGATCGTGGATCGTCAGGGCCCCGGCGCGAACTGCGAGGAGATCCCCATCCCGGACGGCCCCGTCGAGATCCATCGGGCGGCACGGCCGTGACCCGCGGCCCGCGCGCAATGGGCTTGGTTTTCAGACCGCGAGGTCGTTCGGACCGGCGGATCGGCCGCCTGGCAGCGGTCGTCCGGCGACTCGCAACCGTCGCGCCCCACCCGCCGGCGCATAGCCCCCGGTGGATTGTCCGGAGCCACGCATGCGCATTCTCGTAGTCAACGTGAACACCACCGAGTCGATGACCGGCGCGATCGGGCGGCAGGCGGCCGCGGTCGCGGCCCCCGGCACCGACATCGTGCCGCTCACCCCGGATTTCGGCGCGGAGTCGGTGGAAGGCAACTACGAAAGCCACCTGGCAGCGGTCGCGGTCATGGAGGCGGTGCGGGCCTTTCCCGAGCCGTTCGATGCGGTGATCCAGGCGGGTTACGGCGAACACGGTCGAGAAGGATTACAGGAACTGCTCGACGTGCCGGTGGTGGATATCACCGAAGCGGCCGCCAGCACGGCGCAGTTTCTCGGCCGTCGCTATTCGGTCGTGACCACCCTGGAACGCGCGGTGCCGCTGATCGAGGATCGCCTCACGCTCGCGGGCCTGGCGGCCCGCTGTGCCTCGGTACGCGCGACCGGCCGGGGGGTGCTCGACCTGGAACGCGATCCCGCCGCGGCGATCGAGGCCATCGTCGCCTGCTGCGAGGACGTCGTCGCTCGGGATCGTGCCGAGGTGGTCTGTCTCGGCTGCGCCGGCATGGCGGATCTGCAGGCGCGGGTGGTCGCGCGCGTCGGCGTCCCCGTGGTCGACGGCGTCGCCGCCGCGGTGACCGTGGCGGAGTCGCTGGTCCGGCTGGGTCTGCGCACGTCCAAGGCAGGCGCGTTTGCGCCGCCGCGCCCAAAACACTTCAAGAATTGGCCGCCGGGACGTCCGGCGTCCAGTAGCTGACCGCCACGTGTCCGTACACGAAGAAATAGAGGGCCTGCGGTCAAGAAGGTCGGCCGTGTGCATGGCGGTCGATCATGACAAGACACGCGAGGAGGAGAGCTGATGTCATCGAAGCGATCGGACGCACCGCCGAACGAGGCCGCCTGCGCCGCCGACCAGAAACTGCCCCTGCACGAGCTCGTTCTGACGGGGCTGCAGCATGTGCTCGTCATGTACGCCGGCTCGGTCGCCGTCGCGCTCATCGTCGGCTATGCCCTGGAACTGCCGCGCAGCGAGATCTCCTATCTGATCATGGCGGATCTGCTCTGCGCGGGCGTGGGCACGCTGATCCAGTCGCTCGGCGTCTCGATGGTCGGCATCCGCATGCCGGTGGTCATGGGCTCGAGCTTCGTGACCGTGGGTCCGATGGTGGCCATGGCCTCGGGCGGCCAGATCGGCATCGCCGGCATCTTCGGCGCCACGTTCGCTTCGGGGGTGTTCGGCCTGCTGCTGGTGCCTTACTTCACGCGTCTGCTGAAGTTCTTCCCGCCGCTGGTCACGGGCACGGTCATCACCTCGATCGGTCTGTCACTGCTGCCGGTCGGGATCAATTGGGCGGGCGGCGGCGCCAATGCCGAGAACTTCGGAGCGCCGATCCATCTCGGCCTGGCGCTGTTCGTGCTCGCCGTGATCCTGCTGATCAACCGCTTCGGTCGCGGCATGTGGGTCAATGTCTCCGTGCTGCTCGGGCTCGGCATCGGCTATATCGCCGCGGCGCTGTTGGGGCAGGTGGATCTCGCGGGGCTGGATGGCCGCAACTGGATGGAGGTGGTCACGCCGCTGCATTTCGGCATGCTCGAATTCCCGATCTCCGGCGTGCTGGCCATGTGCATCATCATGGTGGTGACGCTGGTCGAATCCACCGGCATGTTCCTGGCGCTCGGCGAAATGGTGGGCAAACCGGTCGATCGACGCCGGCTCAGCCGCGGCCTCTACGGCGACGGGGCGGCCACGCTCATATCCGGCGTGTTCAACGGCTTTCCGCATACGTCGTTCTCGCAGAACATCGGGCTCGTCGGCATGACCGGCGTCACCAGCCGCTATGTCACCGTCGTCTCGGGCGTCATCCTGCTGCTGCTGAGCCTGTTCCCCAAGGCGGCGTTCGTCGTCGCCTCGATACCCAAGCCGGTGCTGGGCGGCGCCGGCCTGGTGATGTTCGGCATGGTGGCCGCGGCCGGTCTGAACATCCTTAGCAAGACCGATCTGTCGCAGCGGAACAACCAGCTCGTGATCGCGGTGTCGCTCGGTTGCGGGATGATCCCGCTGGCGGCCCCCGACTTCTTCACCGCGCTGCCGCAGTGGACCACGCCGATCGTGCACAGCGGCATCCTTCTGACATCCGTGGCGGCCGTGGTCACCAACCGCGCGCTCAACGGCCGCACCGACGATATCGACGCGGCCGCGGAACGCGCCGAACTCGAATCCGCGGCCGAGGACCAGGCCGAGGCCACGACGCCGGAACACGGCTCGCCGGGCCCCCGTTGATGCCGCCAAACACTGCACAGGAGCCTTGATCGATGGGTTATCTCACGACGCATGTACTCGATACCGCCAACGGCTGCCCGGGCGCGGGTATCGACCTCACGCTGCGGCGTCTCGCGCCCGGCGATGCCGCCGTCCTCGTCGAACGCACGACCAACGCCGACGGCCGCTGCGACACGCCCCTGCTCGAGGGCGCCGAATTCACCGCCGGCCGCTACGAACTGATCTTTCGGGTCGGCGCCTACTTCGCACAGCGGCGGGAGGCGCTCGACGATCCTGCGTTTCTCGACGAGATCGTCATTCGTTTCGGCATCGCCCACGAAGATGAGCATTACCACGTGCCGCTGCTGGTCTCGCCCTACGGCTACAGCACTTATCGTGGCAGCTAGTATTTCCGACCGCGAGAACAACCTATGGCAACGACGCTGATCCGCAACGCCTCGGTGATCGCCACCTGCGACGACGCCGACCGGCTGTTCCAGGACGCCGACATCCGCATCCGCGACAATCGCATCGAGGCGATCGGCGCGGATGTCGCGGGCGAGGGCCCGGTCGACGAGGTGATCGACGCGAGCGGCCATATCCTGATTCCGGGCATGGTCAACACGCATCATCATTTCTATCAGACGCTGACCCGCAATCTGCCGGCGGGCCAGGACAGCAATCTGTTCAACTGGCTGGTCGCCCACTACCCGATCTGGGCACGCATGGACGGGCGCGCGATCGAGATCGCGACCCGTGTGGCGATCGCCGAACTGATGCTCTCGGGATGCACCACCGCCGCGGATCACACCTATATCTGGCCCAACGGCGCACGCATCGACGATCAGATCGCCGCCGCGGCGGCGATGGGGTTTCGCTTTCATGCCTCGCGCGGGTCGATGTCGGTGGGCGAGAGCGCCGGCGGGCTGCCTCCGGACCACGCGGTCGAGGACGAAGAATTCATCCTCGAGGACTCGCAGCGCGTGATCGAGACCCATCACGACGACCGCGACGGGGCGATGACGCGGATCGTGCTGGCGCCGTGCTCGCCGTTCTCGGTGTCGACCGATCTCATGCGCGAGACCGCGCGTCTGGGCCGCGCCTACGGCGTGGACATGCACACCCATCTGGCCGAAACCCGCGACGAAGAGGACTACTGTCGCGCCCAGTTCGGCCAGACCCCGGTGGAATATGCGGAGGCCAACGACTGGGTCGGCGACGATGTCTGGTTCGCGCACATGGTGCATCCGCATGCCGCTGAGATCGATCGGCTGGGGGCCCATCGCTGCGGCGTCGCCCACTGCCCGAGCTCCAACATGCGTCTGGCCTCCGGCATCGCACCGGTCAAGGCCCTGCAGCAGGCCGGTGCCCGGGTCGGGCTGGGCGTCGACGGCTCGGCGTCCAACGATTCGTCGCACATGCTCAGCGAGGCGCGCCAGGCGATGCTGCTGCAGCGTCTGGCCAACGGGCCGGATGCGCTCTCGGCCCGCGATACGCTGCGGCTGGCCACGCGCGGCGGCGCCGAAGTGCTCGGACGCGGCGATATCGGCCAGCTCGCCCCGGGCATGGCCGCCGACATCGTCGGCTATCGGCTGGACAGTCTGCCGCTGGCCGGCGGCGCCGTTCACGACCCGCTGGCCGCGCTTGTCTTCTGCCTGCCGCCGCGCGTGGATCTCAGTCTCATCAACGGCCGGCTGCGCGTGCATCGGGGTGAACTGCTGGGCGTGGATCTGCCGGCGCTCGTACGCGAACACAACGCCATCGCGACACGGCTGGTCGACGGCTAGGCGCAAGCGCAGGAGATGTTTTCAGTGGATCAGGACAGACAGCCCGCAACGGCCATCGGAGGGCCGAACCGATGACGACCTTCGACGCTTCCCGCAGACAGTTCCTCAAGCGATCGGTGATCGCCGGGGTGAGTGTCTACGTGGCCAATCTCGGCAGCCCGGCGTTCGCCTCGCTGTTCGAGGACAAGGTGCTGGCGCCGACCGACAACGTCTGGCGCGCGGGCGAGGGCATGCGGTTCCGCCTGGACGGCATCGCCAAGGTGACCGGCTCCAAGGTATTCGCCCGCGACATCCGCGCCCGGGACATGCCGCACTGGCCCGATCAGCAGTCCCACGCCTTCATTCTGCGCGCGACGCGCTGCGACGCCCGCTTCACGGGCATCGACCTGTCCGCCCTCGAAGACGCCGGCCTCGAACCGGACCGCGTGGTCACGGCGCAGGACATGGCGCGCGACGGCATCGAGGTGCCGGCCTTCTACGACGCGCCGTTCTTCCTTTCTGAAGGCGAGACGGCCGACTATCTGGGCTATCCGGTCGCGATGCTGATCTACCACGATTTCGTGCGCTACCGCCTGGCCAAGAACCGCATTCGCTCCGCCGATGAGGCGGTCGTCTACGGCGAGGCTACCGGCTACCCGGAAAAGCCGCCCTACGGCGCCTTCCGCTATATCCGCGTGGGCGGCGAGGACGCCTATGCGCCCGACGTGTTCTCGGCCCTGCAGGAGACGGTGCTCTACCCGGACTTTCGCAAGCGTCACCCGGTATGGCCCGAGGCGCTGGAGAACGGCAAGGACGGCGAGCGCGCCATGCATCACGCGCAGCAGCTGGCCGATCAGCTCGATTCGCCGGACGAGGACGTCTTCGTCTTCGACGGTGAGTATCAAACGCCCTACATCGACCATTTCGCCATGGAGGCGGACAACACCAACGCCTGGCACGACCCGGACACGCACGACGTGCATCTGGTCTGCGGCAGCCAGTCCCCGGCGGACATGGTCAAGCGCATGACGCCGATGCTGTCGGATTCCGGCTTCGAGTCGCCGCGCTTTTTCCTGCACCCGACCTACACGGTCGGTTACGGCTCGAAGGACAACACGATCTTTCCCTACTACGGCCTGATCGCCGCGCTCTACGGCGACGGCCGGCCGGTGCGGCTGGCCAACGATCGTTTCGAACAGTTCCAGTCCACGATGAAGCGGCATCCGTTCACGATCCGCAATCGGCTGGCAGTCGAGCGTGACAGCGGCCGGTTCCGGGTCTTCAAGCAGGAATTGACCGCCAACGGCGGCGGCCGGGCGAATTTCTCCAACTCGGTGGCGTTCGTCGGCACCACGGCCGCGCAGGGCATCTACTACATGCCGAGCAGCGATCTCATCGCCAAGGCGGCGTATTCGCGCATGCCCGAGGCCGGCTCCATGCGCGGCTACGGCACCATCCAGACCATGGCGGCGACCGAACTCATGGTCGACGAGATCGCGGCCGCCATCGGCAAGGATCCGATGGCGCTGCGGCGCGCGAACGTCTTCAAGTCGGGCATGAAGAACACCCAGGGGGCGATTCCCGCCGGTCACCTGCGCGGCGACGAGATTCTCGAGCGCGCCGAAAAGCACCCGATCTGGCGCGAGCGCAACGCGCGCAAGCGCGAATACGAGGCCGCCCACCCGCAGCATCGCTACGGCGTGGGCTTCGCCTGCGTTCAGAAGGACTTCGGACACGGCGCCGAGGGCGTGTTCTCGGAGGTGCGGCTGCGGCCCGACGGCCGGATCGAGATCCGCAACACCGGCGCCGAGATGGGCACCGGCTATTCCACCAGTCAGGCGGCCGTGGTTTCGGCCTGGCTGGGTCGCGCGGCCGACGTGGTGCAGACGGCCCAGACCGACTGGTCCGATCTCGCGATGTTCGAGACCGCCAGTCCGTACACGATCAGTCAGTCCGAGCAGGACGAGGCGGCCGGGGACCCGCGCTGGACGCCGCAGCTGATCCAGGCGTCGAGCGCGAGCAACTCCGCCTATTATCTGTCGTTTCCGACCATTGAAGCCGCGCGGGTGATATTCCGCCACGCGCTCTGGCCGGAAGCCGAGGCGTACTGGCGCCGCGGCATCGGCGGCGGCCAGGCCCGACCCTATGTCCTGCGCGAGGCCGACGCGCGCTGGGAGAACGGCAAGCTGACGGCCAACGGCATGGAACCGTTGTCACTGACGTTTCTGGCCGAGCGCGCCCACGCCGCCGGCCGCGTGACCGGCGTGATGGCGCACGCCTTCAACCGCTGGGCCTGGTCGCGAGCGGATTTCGATATCGACGGCACGAGCGACAATCTGCCGCTCGACGGACTGGCGGTGCAGTACGGCCGTGGCGCCGGACCCGACAAGAAAGCTGCGATGGACACCGCGCGCGGCTTTCATCGGCTCGAGCGGCGCAACGTCGACTATCCGTCGACCCAGCGCAACAACGCCGGGGTGACCTATTACAGCGCCTGCGGAACGCTGGTCGAACTGGCGGTTCATACCGGCACCGGCGAAGTGAGCCTGCTCGACCACCACTCGTTTCTCGAATGCGGCAATCCGATCGTGGAGGAACTGGTCCACGGCCAGCTCGAAGGCGGGCTGGCCATGGGTATCGGCCACGCGCTGTACGAGGACATGCCGCTCTACGAGGACGGGCCGGGCAACGGCACCTGGAACATCAACCGCTACCACATCCCGCGCGCCAGCGAAGTCGCGGTCTGGAAGCAGACGGCCGAGATTCTGCCGGCGCTGTCGCGTACCGACCCGCCGAAGGGCATCGCGGAGGTGGTGATGATCCCCGTCGCCGGCGCCATCGGCAACGCCGTGGCGCACGCCATCAATCATCATTTTCATCGGCTGCCGATCACGCCCGAGCGTATCCGGGAGGTTCTGTGAGCGAACGCGATCGTATTCCCAGCACACCGCTGCACGTCACCATCAACGGCCGCCGCCAACCCGTGGAGGACGTGCCCAACGAACTGATGATGCTCGATTACCTGCACGAGTATCGCAACCTCACGGGGACACGCTATGGCTGCGGTATCGGCCTGTGCCGCGCCTGCACGGTGATCGTCGATCATGAGGACGGCACCAGCGAGGAACGGCGCACCTGCATCACGGGCGCGCATTTCTTCGAAGGCAAGTCCATCCGCACGGTCGAGGGCCACGCCGAGCGCGATGAGGACGGCGAAATCGCTTCGCTGTCGGAAGTCCAGCAGCAGTTTCTCGAGCATTTCTCGTTTCAGTGCAGCTATTGCGCTCCGGGTTTCGTCAACGCCGCGACCGTGCTCGTGGAACGGCTGCAGCGCGAACCCGTCGCGCGCGAGGCGCTCGAAGACACGATCAGCGACGCGCTCGAGGATCACCTGTGCCGCTGTACCGGCTATGTGCGCTACTACCGCGCCGTGCGCGACGCCGTGCTCGCCACCCCCGGTACCATCAAGGAGGGCTGATCATGCGACGCGTACTGCTTATGGCCGGGTTGCTGGTCGCCGCCACGGGCGTCGCGCGAGCCGCCGACCCCGGTGCCGACACGGACCGCGTCGAGCGCGGACGCTATCTCGCCCGGGCCGCCGACTGCGCGGCCTGCCACACGAGCGAGGGCGGCACGCCGTATGCGGGCGGGCATCCGATCGAGACGCCCTTCGGCACGGTCTACGGCACCAACATCACGCCGGACGACGACTATGGCATCGGCGATTATTCCGCCGACGATTTCCATCGCGCGCTCACCGAGGGCGAGCTCCCGGACGGCACCCAGCTCTATCCGGCCATGCCGTACACCGATTACCACGGCATCAGCCGCGCCGACTCGGACGCGCTCTACGCCTATTTCATGAGTCTCGACCCGGTGCATCAGCAGTCCACGCAGACGGATCTTGCCTGGCCGTTCTCCATGCGCTGGACGCTCAATGCCTGGAACTGGCTGTTCGCCCCGGACGATTCGGATGACTCGGATGACTCGGACGATTCGACCGCCGATCGCGGGCGATATCTCGTCGACACCCTCGGCCACTGCGGCGCCTGCCATACGCCGCGCAACGCCTTCGGCGCGGTCGAATCCGACCACCGACTCGAGGGCGCGGTGATCGGCGGCTACGAAGCGCCCGCGCTCACCCCGGATGCGTTGGCCGGCCGCGGCTGGACGGCGTCCGATCTGACGCGTTTTCTGCGCGATGGCCGCAGCCCGCAGGGCAGCATGTACAGCGAGATGTATCCGGTGTTCCACCACAGCACCCGCTACCTCCGCGAGGACGACCTGAGCGCCATGACCCGCGCGCTGCTGGGCGACGACCCGCCGGAGCCGACGCCGCTGGCCGCCAAGTCGTCGACCATGGACGGGCAGGGCGCGCAGCTCTATCTCGACAACTGTGCCGGCTGCCACGGCAGCGACGGGCGCGGCGTGGCCCAGGTGGCCAGCGCCATGCCCGGCAACACCACGCTGCGACTGGACAGCCCACGCAATCTGGTCAAGGTCATCCACGAGGGCATCGAGGCGCGTTCCTTCGGCACCTTTGAACGCGTACAGGCCATGCCGGGCTTCGCGGACGACATGGATGCCGATCAGATCGCCGCGCTGGCCACCTGGCTGCGGCAGCGATGGGGCGGGCACGACGACACGGTCGATACGGCCGCGGTGGAGGACATCATCGGCGCGAGCAGCGACTGAAGCGACACGGTGACGACCGTGCCCGGGATCACAGAACACTGCGGCGCCCGCCGGCGCGGGCCACCCGGCGCGCGATAGCGGAACCGGGGCGGGACGGCCGAGCGTCCCCGCTCCAGGGTGTCTAGTCGTCCGCCCCTTGGCCGCTCTCGGCCCGAGCGGGGTCGTCGCTGCCACCGGTGGCTTCCCACGGCGGCACCGGGGTGAACACATCGACCAGGAAGTCCACGAAGGCACGCACCTTGGTCGACAGATGCCGCCGGTGCGGATAGAGAATATAAAAGGCGGAATAGTCGTGGCGATAGTCCGGTAGCACGGGCACCAGTCGTCCGGCTTCGATGTCCGGTGCGACCAGCCAGGTCGACAGCCGCGCCACGCCCAGGCCGGCCAGCGCCGCGCCATAGAGCCCGTCCACCGTATTCGCTCGGAAATTGCCGTGCACGCGCAGCACGCGGTGCCCCTGGTCGGCGTCCTCGAACGCCCAGTCGTTGAACTCGTCGAGCGCGGACAGCGTGAGGCAGTTGTGCGCGCGCAGATCCTCCGGCCGCTGCGGCATGCCGTGATGCCGGATGTAACGCGGTGCCGCACAGATGATGCGTCGGTTTACGCACAGCTTGCGCGCGACGATATCGGGATCGTCCACCTGTTCCCGCCACTGGACGGCGACATCGATGCCGTCCTCGACCAGGTCGACGTGGCGGTCCGTCAGCTCGCATTCGATCGACAGTTCCGGATGACGGCGCATGAAGGCGTCGATGCGCGGCAGGATCTCCACGCGTCCGAACGACACCGTGGCGGCAATCCGCAACGTGCCGCGCGGCTCGGCGTTGAGCGCGGTGGTGGCCGCTTCGGCGTCGGCGATCTCGTCGAGTATCCGTATGCAGCGCTCGTGATAGGCGCGGCCGGCTTCGGTGAGCGTGACCCGACGCGTCGAGCGATAGAACAGCTGTACGCCCAGCGATTCCTCCAGTCGCGCGATCTGCTTGCTCACGGCCGACGGCGACATTTCAAGCGCCCGGGCACCGGCCGAAAAACCACGCGCCTCGACCACGCGCGCGAACACGGTCATCGCGATCAGCTTATCCAACCGATTCTCTCCGCTTGTGCCGTGCGCGCAAAAGCGCATTTCCCGCCAGCCCGATGATGGCGCCCGCATTTCGTCCTATCGTAACGGCGTCAGATACGTCGTTCACGATTCAAGAGGAGACAGCGCATGTTGTTCAATGACGCCTTCGACCCGGCACGGGACACGACTCGACCGGAGCGCACACCGCCGGTCCGCGGTGTGCCGACGATATTCGATCCCGCGGGCGCGACCCGCGAGCCGTCCCGGACCGCGTCGCGCGCCGATACCGAGCTCGCACGCTTTGTCGGCCGGTACGGCCCGTTCGCGCGTTATATTCCGTAGGACACGACGCATCCGCGGATGCGGCTCAGCGGTGGAGCGTCATGTGTCGGTTCACATCCTTGTACAGGAGATAGCGAAACGGCCCGGGGCCGCCGGCGTAGCAGGCCTGGGGGCAGAAGGCGCGTAGCCAGAGATAGTCGCCGGCCTCGACTTCCACCCAGTCCTGATTGAGGTGGTAGACGGCCTTGCCCTCCAGTACGTAGAGGCCGTGCTCCATGACGTGCGTTTCGGCGAAGGGAATGACGCCGCCGGGCCGGAGCGTGACGATGTTCACGTGCATGTCGTGGCGCAGATCCTGGGGGTCAACGAAGCGCGTGGTGGCCCAGACGCCGCCGCAGTCCGGCATCTCGATGGGTTCGATATCGTTCTCGTTGGTCACGAACGCCGGCGGCGTATCGATGCCCGGAACGGCCTCGTAGGCTTTTCGTATCCAGTGGAAGCGCACCGCCGCATCACCACGGTTGGACGCCCGCCACGGGGTGCCCGGCGGGATGAAGGCGTAGCCGCCTGGCGCCATCGTATGCGTGCCGTCCGCCAGTTCGAGCGTGAGCGTCCCGTCGACGACGAACAGCACGGCTTCCGCCGTCGGGTCGGCCTCCGGGTGGTCGCTGCCGCCGCCGGGGGCGACCTCCATGAGGTACTGCGAGAACGTCTCGGAGAAGCCGGACATCGGCCGTGAGAGCACCCAGAGGCGGGTGTCGCGCCAGAAGGGCAGCGCGCTCGTGACGATGTCGGTGAGCACCCCGCCGGGAATGACGGCGTAGGCGGGGGTGAACACGGCTCGGTCCGTGAGCTTGTTCGTCTGCGGCGGCAGCCCACCGGGTGCGGCGTAGTAGCGGGATGTACTCATGATCGACAAGGCCAGAGAGATCTGCGCCTTGATTGTATCCAATATGGGCGTCGAATGTGCCGAAACTTGACTTGCGAATATGATCCTCGGTGGCGGTCCGTCGTTTGCCTGGTGGTGGCGCCGGGCTTGTGGCCGAAGAGCGCCGCGATCGATAGAGTGGCTACAGTAATCAAACCGCCTGCGAGACCGCGACGATGGCTCTTTACTTCACGCGCCTGGCGCTGCTCGTCTTCCTCGTTCTCGGCGCGAGCGCGGCGACCGCCCAGGCGCAACGCGAGCACTACGATCGCGTCGCGCCGGCCGACAAGCAGTTCGCCGACGTCGTGCTGGATCTCGAACAGGCCATTGGCGACGAGAATTTCGCG
Source organism: Salinisphaera orenii subsp. orenii MK-B5 (assembly GCF_003788635.1). GTDB lineage: Bacteria > Pseudomonadota > Gammaproteobacteria > Nevskiales > Salinisphaeraceae > Salinisphaera > Salinisphaera orenii. The sequence continues at coordinate 181,626 of NZ_AYKH01000023.1, read as the reverse complement.
ATCGTGGGGCGTAACGATATCGGGGACGCCGTTCGCCGGCGCGGCCATGCCGATTTTCCGGATGCCGTGATCGTGCAGTTCTGCAATCTTGAATACGCGCGTCGAGTGATCGAGATCGATCCGTCGTACATGCTTTACATGCCGTGTCGCGTGGTCGCCTTCGAACAGGACGGTCGGGTTCATGCCGCGAGCCTGCTGCTGCCGACGGCAACCGAATGCGCGCCATTCAACGAACTGGCGACAACGATCAATGCTGCAATCCGGCGTATCGTCGATTTCGCCGTTGTACCGCTGGTGCCCTCGAAGTAGTGTCATGACCGGGCGCGGCACGCGCTGTCCTATCGGATCTACCGGCATCATGCAGCGGGGATCCGGGCGATGCGGCCCGCACGTGCCGATCCGCTTTCGGCCCGGTTTCGAAACGGCTTCAGCCCGCGCGGTTCACGATGACGGCGATAACGTCATGCGGGCTGTCGACGATCGGGCCGACCGACGCACGTTCAGGGCACCTCGGACTGCTCGCCGGTTTGCGATGTCGCCGTCGTCTCGGCGGCGGCCCGGGCCCGCTGTCGTGAGTGATAGTTCTCGAGCATGGCGTGCTCGACGAGATACAGGCCGGCGGCCCGCCAGGACTTGTTGGTATTGCTGCGCATGTCGACCGAGCCGCCGCCGACGGACTGACCCGTGTCAACGTCGTAGAGCGTGGCGTTGATGTTGAGAATGAGGTTGCTGACCTTCTGTACCCAGCCGGTCATCACGAGATCCGCGTCCGCCGCCTTGCCCAGATCGATCTGACAGCCGTTGCACTCGTACAGATATCGATAGGAGCTAGCAGCCTCCTCGATCTTCTCGGAGACGGAATCCGGGTCGACGAGCTCGAACTCGTCGCGGTCGCCGAGCGAGCGACGCAGAATGTCCGCGGTGCGTCGCAGGCGTGCGACGTCGGCCTCGAGCGGGCCGTGATTCATTTCGCCCTGGAGACTGCTGTCGACCATGTCGAAAGGCAGAATCAGCAGCCGCTCGGGCTGCTGATCCGTGCCCTCATCGCCGGACGCCGCCGAGGCGAACGGGGTGGCCATCAGTGCGATCACAAGCACGACGGCCGCCGCGCCGACTGTGCGACGACAGCCGGCGACGCGCCGACGGAGGCGATCACTGAGCGCTGTCGCCATCTTTCTGCCCCCCGTTCCCGCCATGCGACACGGAAGCGAGCGTGAGCCGTTCCACCAGCGGCTCGCCATTCTCGGCGGGCGAGGGCATCTCGCTGCGCATCTCGAGCACGCCGCCGGGCACCGCATCGGAGAGCGTGAACACGTAACGCTTCTGGACCTGGTCGTCGAGTTGGCCGCGATGCTCCTCCTCGCCGGCGAAGGGCTTGAGGCGTATACGCTCCACGTCGATCTTCCGGCCGTTGTACTCGGCCTGTTCCTCGGTCACCTTGGCGCTGTTCTCCAGCGCCGTCTTGACCCGACGCTGCAGGTAGCGCCAGCTCCCGCCGCTGCGTTCGGCGATGGACGAGACGTCGTTCTGGAGGAACATCATGATGACGGGGTTGCCGGTTGCGGCGTCGACGTTCGGCGTATAGCGATGGCGGTCGCCCGTCAGAAAGCTGGTTTCGACCTTCTTGCCATGCTCGTCGCCTTCAGCGACCTTCAATTCGACCTCATCAGTGAAGTCGTTTTCCGGACTGCCGGTGCGCTCGAACGTGTACTCGAGTCGCGCCGGCGTCTGCAGACCGACGAAGTGGTCCGTCATGAACAGCAGTTGGTTGGCCTTGGAGAACTCGTCCTTGTTCGTATCCGCTGCGGCCAGCGGTGCGCCCGCCGCCAGCACGGCGGCGGCGATACACAGACACAGCAGGCGGCCGTTGCCACGCATCAGGCGTTCAATCATCGTCGTCCTCCATGGGTTGGCGATCCTCCTCGCGGAGCGGGACCAGCGGCACGCCGTAGTCCTCGAGGATCGCAATTATTTCTTCCCGGTTGTCGTCGATCAGGCTCTGGACCTTTTCGAGCCAGGCATCGTTGCCGTAGCGCACGCCCATGGATACGGGGAAATCGAACTGGCTGCCGTCCGCCCGGGTGAAGGGCACCACGGTGATATCGGCATCCACCTGTTTGGCGTAGTAGCCGGCAATCGGCCCCCAGATCACGGCGATGTCGATATCGTCTCCGACGAGATCGTCGGTGATCATGTCGCCGGGATCGGAATCGTAGCCGCCGGACTGTGCCCGGTAACTCACGATCTGGTCGATAAAGCCGTTCTCGATAAGCCAGTTGGCGGCCGGCGAGCCGGTGAACGCGCCGATGCGCAGCGACTCGAGCTGGTCCTCGGGCAGGTCGAGAAGATCGTCCGGCGCCTCGACGGAATCGAGACCGTGATCCTCGCGGAAGGCCATGACGTAGGTGGAACGGTAGTAGGGCCGCGTGGCCTTACCCACGTCGAAACCGCTGCCGATGCTGATGACCAGATCACAGGCGTAACGATTCTCCTCGGAGATCCAGCGCTTGAGCGTATTGCGGCCGAAGCCCATCTGCTCGGCGGCCCAGGCATATTCGACCGGCACATCGAGCTTTTCGCCGAATAGGGCGGCGATCTTGTTCTCGAAGCCTTCGCGTTCTTCGTTCGAGAACGGCATGTTGCTGGGATCCGCACAGACCCGCAGCGTCTCGCTGGCCGGATTCTGGGCGTCATCTTTCTGCGCGAAAGCGTGGGTGGCGACCAGGAGGCCGGCCACCCCCACGCTGGTGGCCAGTACGGCGCGTAGCCTTCGCGAGATGTCTGTCTTGGGGCGTGTCATGTGTCGGTTTCCTCCTCGTGCGCGGCCTGCGCGGTCTGCGGCTGCCACGTCTTGTCGAACGTATTGTCCTTGTTGTCGTGCACCCGGACACTAATGGGACCGGATGCGCCGCGTCGGGCATCGAATTCCAGCGCGGGGTTTTCGCTGAGCGAGAACGTCATCGATGCGTCAAGCACCAGCGCGTCGCCTTTCCGGATGGTGATGGCATCGACGAAATGGGCGGGCCAGACATGGCGTGTGAGCTGATCCATCTGCAGCCCCGTGATGTTCGGATGGCGGATCAGCAGCTGCGAGCGGGCGGCATCGCCGGCGTTCCGGCGGACCCGCCGAAGCCGCATCTCACCCATGTGCTTGAGCGCCTCCGTGGGGTCGGAGCCGATCGGTGCGGAGCAGCCGCCGGCGGCCCGCACGTAGTGCTTGACCATGTAGAGCGAGTCCTCTCCGGTATCCGCGAGCACGCGCACATAGGTGTAGGTATTGACCCGAACGCGCGTGCCGATCGTCGCGGACGCCGCGGCGGGCCCGAAACGAAATTCCGCCGACATGGGCACGGGGTTGTTATCGATCACCAGCCAGAGCCGTTCGATGGATGGCCGGTCCGTATCGGCCCGCTTGTCGGTGATGGTGATGGGCACCACCGCAGCATCCTCGGCCTGATCCGGCGCATCGAGCGCGATCACGTCGCTGCCGTCCACGATTGGACGATCGCCGAAATGCTCGTCGCGGAGCGCTTTCCAGGCGACCTCCGCGCGGTCGGTCGAACGAATATTGGATTGCGCCGTGCTCGGGCCGGCATGCAGCGTCAGGGCGGCTGCGAGACAGGTGGCCATGATGCCGATCGTCAGCATCAGCCGATTCCTTCCGTGCCGATCTCGAGAGTTCATCACTGCCACTCCAGTTCGGTATAGGCGGCGGTCACGTTGCGCGGGTGGTACTGGTCGAACAGCCGCCAGTCGTCGCGTTCTTCACGGGCTGCGTGAGCGACCGCGTAATCGATCCCGTAGCCGTCGTCGATCGCTTTTCGAACATCCCGGCGCAGATGAGTCAGGTAGCGCTTCTCCGGCCCGAGCATCCGCATCAGATCGTGACCGGGCGGGCCATGGCCGGGTATCACCGTATTCACGTCCTCGCGATCCTCGAGCGCTGCAAGCACATCGAGCCAGCCGCTGAGACTGCCGTCGATAGACGGCACACGATCGACGAAGAGGAGATCGCCGAGCCAGAGTGTCCCGCTCTTCGGGTCGAACACGGTCAGGTCGTTGTCGGTGTGAGCACGCTGATGCGCCGTAAGGGTGAGCGATCGGTCACCGAGCCGGATCGTTGCCTGGTCCGCGATCATCCGATCGGGTTCGACGATCCAGCGCTCGTCCGCGTCGACGCCGATGTGATCGGCTGCCGAATCGAGATAGGACGAGGCGCGCGTGGATAGAGCCCGCCAGTACCCCTCAGCCGCAATAAACTGCGTTTCGCCTTCGACGAACGCACGATTACCGAGCACGTGATCAGGATGCATGTGCGTATTGATCACGTAGCACACCGGGCGATTCGTCTCGCGCTCGATTGCCGTTCTGAGTCGACGGCCGATTGTCGGGGTGCCGCCGGTATCGATCACTGCGACACACCGCGACCCGACGATGAAGCCGATGTTGGCAATGTCGCCCCGATTGTGTCGATCGGCGTCGGCCTGCGCGCCCTCGTGTACATAGATGCCGGGCGCGAGCTCACTCACGGCGAGGGCGGTTTCGGCGCTGTCACCGGCGACCGCCACGGACAGCGCCAGCATAGTGCCCGTCGTTACCCCGAGCGCCAGTCGCCAGACCGGCATCGCGAACTCTAACCGTTGCCTTTCAGCGGCTCGGGGCGCCCGGCCGGGAGCTCACCGTCGGAGCGTGCACGCAGGAACGCCCAGATCTGCTGCAGATGACTCATGACGTCGTCGTTCTCCGACCAGGCGGGCATGACGCTGTACTGGCCTGTCGTCGAATCCATTCGGGTCACGCCGCCGGCGACCGCCGCGGTGAATCGACCCTGGTTCATGTCCTTGAGGCGCTGAACGAGACTGGGCGCGAAGGTGCTGCCCTCGGCGTTCTGGCCATGGCACTGCGAGCAGTGGCTGCCGAACTTCTCGTAGCCCGTCATCACATCGTCGCCGACCTTGCAGTCCCTGCCGTCGGTGCATTCGACGACATAGAGCTGGCCGTCGTCCTTTCCGGATCCGGATGCCTCGTCGGCGGACGACTCGTCAGTCGAAGCGCTTTTCGCGTCGGCGTCCGTTGACGCGCTCGTGTCATCGCTCGAGGCATCGCCGCCCGAATCGTCTGACGGGTTGTATTCCGCGCCCATGTTGCTGTAATCGTTGACGATCGGCTCGTCATCCTGGGCAAAAACAGTGGTCGTTGCGAACGGCAGCGCCATTGCAAGAGCGATCGCCGCTATCGCCGGGCCATTCTTGATCATTCTCTTCTCCTCTTTTGCACGGGCCGCCTTTAGCAGCCAATAAAAAGCCCGTACCCGCCGACCAGATGGTACGGCGAGTACGGGCTGGTACGACACTTACGTCATACGACGATGCGTCTTAATTGGACGCGACCTCGTCGCTGCCGGACTCCGTCTTCTCGACCACGGAATCGGGCAGGGCGAAGACCGTCATCACGCCACCCAGCTGGGTGTAGTTCTTGAGGTCCTTGTAACCGCCCACGGCACCCAGACCCGCGTTCGGGTCGGTCAGGCCTGCGGCCATGCCGATGCCGGCCCAGCCGCCGATACCCGAGAGCACGCCGATGTACTGCTTGCCCTTGTACTTCCAGGTATTGACGTTGCCGATGATGCCCGACGGCGTCTTGAAGCTGTAGAGCTCCTCACCAGTCTCGGCGTCAACCGCCTTCAGGTAGCCCTCCAGCGTGCCGTAGAACACGACGTCGCCCGCCGTGGCCAGGGCGCCACTCCAGACCGAGAAACGCTCCGGCACGGACCACTTGATCTTGCCGGTGGTGGCGTCATAGGCGATGAACGTGCCCATGCGGTTTTCCATCGGCTCCTTGACCGGGTTCGTAATGTCGTTCGGACCCGGATACATGGCGACCGTGGCACCCACGTAGGGCTGGCCGGCGGTGTAGTCGACCTTGGTCGGCTCGTAGTCCATGCAGACGTGGTTCGTCGGCACGTAGAACAGACCGGTCTTCGGCGAGTAGGACGCCGGCTGCTGGTCCTTGGAACCCAGCGCCGCCGGGCAGATGTTCTCGACGTTCGTACCGACCTTGCCCGACGTGGAGTATTTGTCCACGACCTGCGGGCGACCCGTCTTCATGTCGACCTTGCTGGCCCAGTTGACCGCCGGGTCGTACTTCTCGGCAACGAGCAGCTCGCCGTTGGTGCGATCCTGCGTGTAGGCGAAGCCGTTGCGATCGAAGTGAACGACCAGCTTGCGCATCTCGCCATCGATCTTCTGGTCGACCAGGATCTTCTCGTTGACGCCGTCATAATCCCATTCGTCATGGGGCGTCATCTGGTAGAGCCACTTGGCCTCACCGGTGTCCGGATCGCGGGCGAAGATCGTCATCGAGTACTTGTTGTCGCCCGGACGCTGGGTCGGGTTCCAGGTGCCGGGGTTACCGGTGCCGTAGTACACGAGATCGAGTTCCGGATCGTAGGTCATCCAGCCCCAGGTGGTGCCGCCACCGATCTTCCACTGGTCACCTTCCCAGCTCTTGAGACTGGTGTCCTCACCGACCGGCTCCTGCGTGATGCCGTTGATCGTGTTTTCCGGGTCGATCAGCATCGAATCGTCGGGGCCGGTGCTGTAGGCACGCCAGGCCAGCTTGCCGTCTTCGATGTTGTAGGCCGTCAAGTGGCCCCGAACGCCGAACTCGCCGCCCGAAATGCCGGTCAGGACCTTGTCCTTGATCACCAGCGGGGCGTTCGTGGCGGTCTCGCCCTTGCTCGGGTCGCCGTTCTTGCTCTTCCAGACGACCTTGCCATCTTCCGCGTTGAGCGCGACCAGCGTAGTGTCGGCCTGCTGCAGGAAAATCTTGCCGTCACCGTAGGCTAGGCCGCGGTTGACCGTGTCGCAGCACATCACGGGGATGACCTGCGGGTTCTGCGTCGGCTCGTATTTCCACTTGATCGCGTGCGAATCGAGATCGATCGCGAAGACCTTGTTCGGGAACGGCGTGTGGATGTAGAGCGTGTCGCCCTTGACCAGCGGGCCGCCTTCATGGCCGCGGAGCACACCCGTGGAGAAGGTCCACGCGGGCGCAAGCTCGCCGGCGTTCTCGGCGGTGATCTGGTCGAGTTCGCTGTAGCGTTGGCCGTTGTACTGACCACTCCACATAAGCCAGTTCGACGCATCCTTCTGCATCTCGACCAGGTTCGTGCTGCCGGAGTCGCTCTTGTCGGAGCTCTCCTTGTCGCCGTTGTCCTGGGCGAGGACTGTTGAGGAAGCCATCAGCGCAGACACGGCGAATGCCGTAGTCGTCGCGCGGAGTGCCCCCTTGACTGGATTAAATTTCACGACGTTTCTCCTCCGTCTCATGTTCGAAGGGCGGATGCCCATCGTTGTCGATGACCGTGGCGGCCATCCCTTTGGGTTATCGAACGCGATGTCCGGTCAACCCCTCACGCTCTTCGATAGCACGCGTCCTATTTACCGTCAATTGGGAACGACGGCGTTGGTCATGAGACACATGCCGAGAATGCTGCTTCGAATCCGCTCCAACAACCGGGAAATCTTCCCGATCGCGGTGTTTCTGCGGCTCGCGATCGACGCCCACAACGGTACGGTCAGGCAGGCCGCGTGTTCGGCCGAATCTTTTCGCTGCGGTGCCGCACCGGTTTTGCGAGGCTAAATGCGCGTTGCGCTGCAGCAAAAAAATGCCTGCAGAACGAACGCTCTGGCGATGATCGCGCTGCGGCATACAATCAAATCTGCCGGCGCTCATTCGGCGTCTCCAGACCCATCGTCTGCCTGCGTGGTGTCGATGAGACAGCGGTCCGCCGCTTCGCTTTTGATCTTGTCGAATTCCGCTCGGCTGCCCCGTGCCAGATCGCCTTCGCGAAGGACTTCAGGCCGCTCGCCACCCGCCTGGGCGCCGCGTGTGTAGGTGTCCAGCGTGACGTAGTCGTCGTAGCTCAGCTTGTCCGCGATGTAATCGATGCTGCAGGAGCATTTGTACAGCGTGTCGTAGTTTTCGCCACCAAGCTGCTGCATGCAGCCGAAGACGTATTCCACGCGCGCCTGTGTCGGATAATTGTGTTCCGGCAACTCGGCGGTCACGCCCACCGCGGGCACGATCAACGCGCCCAGAAGGGCGGCCTTGCTTATTCTCATCGGATTCTCCTCCGGTACTTGTTCAACCGATCTGCAGGTCGTGATGTCGCCGGCAAGAATGCTCGCGCCAGCATGCGCGTGCAAAGAGGGCGAGTGCTGCGACCCGCAGCATCTTGTCGTTTGTGGATACTACGCGCCAGCGATGCCGCGGGATTCGCCTGCTCGCGTATTACGACTAAAGTCTAGTCAATGAAAATCAGTTCATTATCGCGTTTGGCGTGGATTTCACATGAACTGCGCACTGGGTCGTGCATCGTCGGCCCGCGCTACGGGGATCGCCACAGCCCGGCTCGCGCCGTCAATATTCAAGCAGCCAGTTCCTCCCCCCGCGGGGCGAACTGCTCGCGCTCTCAGGCGGCATAATCTCGAATCAAAAGATATAAAACACATAAATATTATTTCGCAAATAATTGATAATTAGAATTTATTTTCTATTTTCTTTCGTTCTCCATTTCGATCGAAAGCTTATAGCCTGCGCCTGGTACCGTGCGGATCGTCGGTCCGCTGGTGGTCGACTCGAGTATCTGGCGCAGACGATGAATATGCCCGCGCAGGGCGGCGTCCGAGCGGGGTGGGTCGCCCTGCCAGACGCGGTGCTCGATCTCGTCGCGTGTGACCATCCCGGGAAAGGCCCGGGCGAGCATCTCTAGGATACGAAAGCCGATGGGCGAGAGCTCGACCGATCGACTCTCGCAGTGAACCATTCGTTGGTCGACATCCATGCGAAGCGGTCCGGCCACGACCTCGCGTGACCTTGCCCTCCGCCGACGCACCAGTGTCTGGAGCGAGCGGCGGAGTTCGTGCAGAGAGAAGGAGGCATCGAGGCATTCGTCCGCACCGGCTGGGAGACCGTCGTGCGATGTCGGATGCTCGTCCGTGCGGCCGCGGCCCAGCTGGAGAATCGGTACCGGGTTATCGAGACGGGCGTGCAGGTCTCGATAGAAATCGATGCATCGCGCCCGTGACAGTCGTGCATCCAGCACGATGGCGTCGTACTGGTTGATCTCGCAGAGCCTCAGGCCAAGCCGGCCGTCGTAGGCGAAGTCGGGCTCGTCGCCGGCCTCCTCCAGATAGGTGCCGATCCGGACGGCGAGCGCATCGTTGTCTTCGATGATCAGGACATGCATTGTACGAACGCTTTCGACAGACCCCGATTCGGGCATCAGGTTGTCGGACAACGCAAATCCCGACAGGTTTAACGTCTCGCCATGGTCCTGTATCCGGGGCCAAAAAAAGGCGGCCCGAAGGCCGCCCGAAGAGCGCGTGCGGTGCCGTGGTGTCAGGTCACCATCAGTTTATCGAGCGTGATCGGCAGCTCCCGGATCCGCTTGCCGGTAGCGTGGTACACGGCGTTGGCCACCGCGGCGGCCAGGCCCGTGATGCCAATCTCGCCGATGCCACGGGCACCAAACTCGTTGAAGGCATAGTCCGGATGATCCAGCAGGATCACGTCGACTTCTTCCGGCTGGTCCGCGTGTACCGGCACGAGATACTCGGCGTAGTTGTTGTTCACCGGCCGCCCGCTGCGCGAGTCGTACTCGGTGTTCTCGAACAGTGCCATGCCGATGCCCATCGCGATCGCGCCTTCCACCTGGTTGGCCGCGGTCGTCTGGTTGATGACCTGGCCCACGTCGATGGCGCTGACCACGCGCGAGACCCGCAGGTTGGAGATGCCCGGATCCCAGCGAATCTCGACGAAGTGTGCACCGAACGACCGGAAGGAATACTCGTCGTTGGTGGCGGCCGGGGTGTGCGCCTCACCGTCGGCGTTGGCGAGCTTGAGCTGGTTGAGCACCTCGGCATAGTCCACCGATTTGCCGTTGCCGTCGGAAAGGGTGCCGTCTGCGAAGGTCAGCGTATCGGCCTCGCTGCCGGAGAACGCGCCGCCGTCACCCGTGGCGTAGGTCTTGAGGGCATCGATGGCGTTGCGTGCGGCCTGTGCGATCGCCGGCAGGGTCGTCGCGGTGGCCCAGGAGCCGCCGGAGACCGGGCCGGACGGATAGCTCGAGTCGCCCAGTTCGACCTCGATGCGCTCGAGCGGCAGGCCGGTGATGTCGCTGACCGCCTGCGCCACGATGGTATACGTGCCGGTGCCGATGTCCTGGGTCGCACAGGAGGCGAAGGCAGTGCCGTCGGCCCGCAGCGATACGCGGGCGTCGCAATCCATCTTCAGGGCCTCCCAGTTGCAGGCGGCCATGCCCCAGCCGATAATCTCGTCGCCGTCGCGCATCGAGCCGGGCTCCGGCGTCCGCTTCGACCAGCCGAATTTTTCGGCGCCGCGGTCGAAGGCCTCCATGAGATGAATGCTCGAGAACGGCAGATCGAGGCTCTCATCGGTTTCGGTGTAGTTCGCACGCCGGAATTCCAGCGGATCCATGTCGATCGACTCGGCCATCTCGTCCATCGCCGATTCCAGTGCGAACAGGCCGGGGGCCGCGCCGGGCGCGCGCATGGAGGTCGGTGTGCCGTGATTGGCCGGAAGCGTGGCGTGGCTCACCCGCAGGTTGGGGCAGGCGTAGAGACTCTTGGTGCAGCTGCCGGTCTTCTCGATGTACGTGTTGACCATGGAGGTCGTGTTGATGCCGTCGTGGCTCAGCGCCTGCAGCTTGCCGTTGGCGTCGGTCGCCAGCCGCAGTGTCTGGTGTGTGGGCGGCCGGTGGCCGGTCGTGGTGAACATCTCCTCGCGCGGCACGACCAGCTGCACCGGCCGCCCGACCTCGCGGGCCGCGGCCGCGGCGGCGACCGCGTGCGGCCAGATCCAGAGCTTGCTGCCGAAGCCGGAACCGATGAACGGTGACCGTACATCGACACGCTCCGGCGGGATGCCGAAGACCTTGGCCATCACGTTGCGGGCGAAAACCACGCCCTGCGAGGCCTCGTAAAGCACGAGATCGCCCTTGTCCCAGTACGCGGTGCTCGCGTGCATTTCCATGGGATTGTGGGTTTCCATGGGTGTGATGTAGGTGGACTCGATCCGGTGCGGCGCATCGTTCCAGGCGCTGTCCGGATCACCCCGGGTGTGGCCGCTGGCAGCGTGCGGTGTCGGCTCGCCACTTTCCATGGCCTGAGCGAGCGTGGCGACGGGCTCGTCTTCCTCGTAGTCCACCCGAACCCGGTAGGCGGCGTCGCGTGCGTTCGAGAAGGTGTCGGCGACGACCAGCGCCACGAACTGGCCCGGGTAGTGCACCTTGGCGTCCTCGAACGGCAGCCGGGTCTCGTCGACCTTGTTCTCCTGCGCGAACGTGCTGGGCGTCCGATACAGGTTCGGAAAATGGTCGTGATGAAATATGTCGATGACACCGGGCAGGGTCCGCGCCTCGGACACATCGATACCGGTGATCCGGCCGTTGGCCACGGTGCTGAACACGCCGTAGGCATAGGCCATGTTCGGCAGGTGATGGTCGGCCGCATAGGGCGCATCGCCGCGGAGCTTCTTCGGACCGTCGATACGCGATCTCGACGCGCCGATGATCTTGCCGTGCTTGTCGTCACTCATGTACTGACTCCTTCGCTCAGGCCGTGACCGTGGTCAGGCTGCGTACGATCGCCTGCTGACCGAGCGGGATCTTGAACGCGTTGTGTTCATAGGCGGTCGCCTCTTTGAAGGCGAGCTCGGCGGCGTGTTGAAAGCTGGCTTCGTTGGCAGGTTTGCCGATCAGCGATTGCTCGGCCTCGGTCGCGCGCCAGGGCTTGGTGCCCACGCCGCCGAGCGCAATGCGCGCGTCGCGGATCGTGCCGCCTTCTGTTGCGATGACCACACCGCTCGAGGCCAGGGCGAACTGATACGACGCCCGGTCGCGCAGCTTGAGATAGTGCGAGCGATTGCCCTCCATCGGCGCGTCCAGTACGACGTGCGTGATCAGCTCGTCGGCTTCGAGCGCATGCTCCTTGTCCGGCGAATCGCCCGGCAGCAGATGGAAATCGAGGAAATCGATCTCGCGCTCGCCGTTCGGACCCGATACGAGCACGGTCGCGCCGATCGCGGCCATGGCCACGCACATGTCCGAGGGATGACTGGCAATGCACTGGTCGCTGGTGCCGAGCACGGCGTGCACGCTGCGGTTGAGGCCGCCGATCGCGGCACAGCCCGAGCCCGGTTCGCGCTTGTTGCAGGCCGAGACGCCGTCGCGGAAGTACGGGCAGCGCACCCGCTGCATGACGTTGCCGCCGGTGGTCGCCTTGTTGCGCAGCGACGTGGATGCGCCCGCCAGCAGGGCTTCGGAGAGCACGCGATAGTTTTCGGTCACGATCGGGTGATGGGCGAGATCGGTGTTGGTCACCATCGCGCCGACCTTGAGCCGGCCGTCGTCGAGTCTTTCGACGTCGTAGAGCGGTAACGATCGCACGTCGACGATCCGTTCCGGCTGCATGACGTCGAGCTTGACGAGATCGAGCAGGGTGGTACCGCCGGCCACGAAGGACGACGATTGACCGCTATGGGCGGCCACCGCCGCGTCCACACTGCCCGCGCGTTGGTAGGCAAAATTTCGCATGTCCTGCTCCTAGACCTTGCCGCGGGCCGACTGCACCGCCGACAGGATGTTCTTATAGGCGCCGCAGCGGCAGATGTTGCCGCTCATGGCTTCGCGCACCGCGGCATCGTCGCTGCCGATGTGCTTGCTCTTGAGCACATAGTCGGCGGTCATCATCTGACCGGAGGTGCAGTAGCCGCACTGATAGGCGTCGTGCTCGAGAAAGGCCTGCTGGAGCGGCCCCAACTCGCCGTCGTTACGGGACAGGCCCTCGACCGTGGTGATGTCGTCGCCCTCATGCATGACCGCCAGGCTCAGGCAGGAATTGATGACGGTGCCGTTGACCTGCACGTTGCAGGCACCGCACTGGCCGTGGTCGCAGCCCTTCTTGGTACCGGTCAGCTGCAGCTCGTCCCGGATCGCGTCCAGCAGGATCACGTTCGGTGCGACGTCGATCTGCTTGGCCTGGCCGTTGATCTTGAACGACACGCGGGTGGTGCCTTCAGCCGGGGCGTCGGCGGCCTCGGTCTCGGACGCGCCCTCGTCGGCCCAGGCGTTCCCCAGGCCGGCGCCGGTGGTCGCCGCGGCCAGACTCGACATTCCGACGCTCTTCATGAAGCGCCGACGGGAGGGGGAGTGCGTCAACTCGTCGCGTTCGGGGCGATCGGCCCCCCGGCCGCGACTGTCGTTATCGTCTGCCATCGTTTTCTCCGTTGATCGGCCTGCGACCGATGCGTCACTCGGTGGAACGCGCGTTGTCGCCGCGCTGTATGAATAGCCTATACGATCGCCGGCGCGCTTTGTTTTGGCTTTGACTATCGTGACGATTTGTGACCGCGCCGTGACGCCGAAACGAATCGGCGCAGCGCCCCGGGCGTGTCGATATCCCGTACGGCCTCGATGCCGGCTTCGAATGTCCGCCGGCGATGCGCGGGGACCCGTCGAATGATCGGCTGCGCCCCCCGATCGCCCGCGAGATCCGTTAAATCGGTAATCAGACGCTGCGACAGATAGACCGGATGGCCCGGCACGCCGCCATGCTGGGGGCGCGCGACATCCACGCCGGGGCGGCGGTGGGCCAGCAGACGCCGGATCAGCCGCCGATCCAGGCCGGGCGTGTCCGCGAGACAGACCAGGGCGCCACCGCAGTGCGGCGGCAGTGCCGATAGACCCGCCCGCAGCGACGACGCCATGCCCTCGCGGTAGGCCGCGTTCGACACGACGCGCAGCCGCCCCGAATGCGCGACGTGCCGGCGCGCGATTCGGGCCACACGCCGACCATCGGCGCCGACCACCACCACGATGGGACGTACCGGGGCGGCGGCCAGGACGTCGAGGACATGGCCGATCAACGGCCCGTCGGGCGTCGCTTCCAGCAGTTTGTTGGCGCGGCCGTAGCGCTGCGAGCGGCCGGCCGCCAGCACGATCGCCGCGGTCAACAGGTGCCGGCGTCTGCGTGCGGCCGGTGCGTGGTGAGTTCGGCGAGCACCGAGAGTGCGATCTCCCGGGGCTGCCGGGCGTCGATGTCCAGTCCGGCCGGGCTGTTGAGCCGATCGATGGCCGCGGCGTCGAACCCGGCATCGCGCAGACGAGCGGCCCGTTCACGGGTCTTGCGCCGGCTGCCGAGCGCACCGATGGCGAACGCCGGCGAGGCCAGAGCATGCGCGAGCACGCGGTCGTCGTCATCGAGATCGTGGGTCAGCGTGTAGACGGCGGTATGCGCATCCAGATGCAACTCGGACAGTGCCCGCGCCAGCGGTCGGGTGTCATAGTGCGTCAGCGTCGTGCCGGGCGGGGCGCAGCTCGGGCCGTAGGGCCGCAGCAGGATCGTCTCGAAGCCGAAGGTGGGCGCAAGCTGGCACAACGCCAGCGTGACCGGGTCGCCGCCGGCGACGACCAGCCGGGGCGGCGGCAGATGCTGTCTGCGGAATCCGTGCCGCCCCGGCGGCAGCGCGGTGTCGAACAGATGGCGGCCGTCGTCCAGATCGACGGTGACCTCGATCGCACGACGCGCCCGACGCGCGGCATGCAGCGTGTCCACATACGTGTCGAGATCGGACAGCGCGCGCACGAATATGCCGATGCGGCCGCCGCAGGTCAGCTGCACGTCGAGCACCGGGCTGCCGGCGCCGTAGTCGAGCATCACCGGCGGACCGCCGGCGAGCACGCCGGCCGCATGGGCGGCGACGGCGCCTTCGACACAGCCGCCGGAGACATAGCCGGCGACCTCGCCGTGATCGCTGACGGCCATCTCGCTGCCCAGCGGCCGCGGCGACGAGCCCTCGATCGTCACGAGCGTGGCCAGCGCCGCGCGCCGTCCGGCGTTGCGCCAGCGCATTAGCACCGGCAGGAGATCCTCGACCAGGCCGTAGGTCGGCCATGCGGGCCAGTCCGCGGCGGCAGCGGCCGGGTCGTCGTCGCGATCCGCCGTGGCGGCGATCGTGTGGGCGGCGGTTTCAATCATGATGGGCGAGACGTTACCCGCGCGATCGCATGCTGCCAAGACGTCGGCATCGGCAGCGGCGGTCGCGACGTCGGGATGACGGCGGCAACGATCCGAAAACGCAGGATCGTCCGATCGTTCTGGCAGCGTGCGTCGACGCGCCGGTTCGCTCGGCACGTGGCGGCGGTCGGGCGAGTGCCGCGCGCCCGCGACAGCCGCGTCGAACGCCGGGTCAGGCCAGGGCGGCCTCGCCGGCCGCCCGGATGGCGCGGATGTTGTCGGCGTAGGCCGCGGGACCGCCGCGGAACACCGCGGAGCCGGCGACGAGCGTGTCGGCGCCGGCGGCCACGATGTCGCCGGCGTTGTCCGCGGTCACACCGCCGTCGACCTCGAGCCGGATGTCACGCTCGCCGATCATGGCCCGCAGGCGTTCGATCTTCGGCAGTACCGAGCCAATGAATGTCTGGCCGCCGAAACCCGGATTGACGGACATCACGAGAATCAGGTCGACGTCGTCGATCACGTGGGCCACCGCCTCGACCGGCGTCGCTGGGTTGAGCACGACGCCCGCGCGAACGCCGAGGTTGCGCACGTTCTGCAGCGAACGGTGCAGATGCGGTCCGGCTTCGGCCTGCACCGAGAGGATGTCCGCACCGGCCTTGGCGAAGGCCTCCAGATATGGGTCGGCCGGTGCGATCATCAGATGCGTGTCCAGCGTGGCGTCGCCGTGCCGGCGCAGCGCCTCGACGATCAGCGGCCCGATCGTGATGTTGGGCACGAAATGCCCGTCCATGACGTCCACGTGGATCCAGTCGGCGCCGGCGGCGAGCACCGCGTCGACCTCGTCGCCCAGGTGGGCGAAGTCCGCCGAGAGGATCGACGGCGCGATGATGAGATCGCGGGCGCTCATGCCCCGGCCTCGTCGTCGAGCGGTTCGTCGAACACCCGGCTGGCGCGCACGTCGTCGGCCTGGATGGTGATCAGGTCGGACTTGGTGATCGAGCCGCGGGCCTCGAACAGGCGCTTGGCCTGACGCAGGCGCATGCGATCCAGCGCGTTGCGGATCGATCGGGCGTTGGCGAAGTGGGGCTGGCGCATGCGGCGCTCGATGTACTCGGAGAACGCCTGCCGGGCGTCGTCGCTGAAGTGGTAGTTCTCCTCGTTCATCATCAGCTCGCCGATCGACTCGAGCTCGTCGGCCCGATAGTCGGGGAAGTCGATGTGGTGGGCGATGCGCGAGCGGAATCCCGGATTGGATTCGAAGAAGCGATCCATGCGGTCCTTGTAGCCGGCCAGGATCACCACGAGGTCGTCGCGGTTGTTCTCCATGACCTGCAGCAGGATCTCGATGGACTCCTGGCCGTAATCGCGCTCGTTCTCGGGCCGATAGAGATAGTAGGCCTCGTCGATGAACAGTACGCCGCCCATCGCGCGCTTGATCACCTCCTTGGTCTTGGGCGCGGTGTGGCCGATGTACCGGCCCACGAGATCGTCGCGGGTGACCGAGACCAGATGCCCCTCGCGGATGTAGTCCAGCTTGTGCAGGATGTCGGCCATGCGCTCGGCGACGGTGGTCTTGCCGGTCCCCGGGTTGCCGGTGAAGCACATGTGCAGGGTGGGGCTGTCCGACGCCAGATCGAACTGGCGTCGGACATGGTCGACCAGCAGCAGGGCGGCGATCTCGCGAATGCGGGTCTTGACCGGCTTGAGCCCGACGAGATCGTGGTCGAGCTGATCGAAGACCTCCTGAATGCGGGACTCCTCGAAGACCGCATCCAGATCCACCTTCGCATCGGCATCCAGCGTCTTCTCGTCCGCCCGGGTCTCGTCCGGCTTGTCGGCAACACTCATCACCGTCTCCTGTTGTATCCGTGGTCCACCCCGTCAGCGGCGACTCAGTACCGCTGACCCTCCGGCTGATCGCTGGCGTAGCTGTCGATGGTGTAGCGGACCTTGCGGCCCTCCTGCTCCTGACGCTTCAGACGGAAGCCCGGCTCCTCGGGCGGACGGTTGACGATGAACGACAGCCGCGGGGTCTCCCACTGGTGCGTGCTGTCGAACGCGGTGACCCGGATGTAGTGCTTCGGATAGGTCTTGCGGCACTCCTCCAGATCCATCATCAGCCCGGCGGGGTCTCGCAGGTCGAACATTGGCTGTCCGTACATCTCCCAGTAGGTGTTGCGGGGATGCGGGTCGTCGGTGTACTCGAGGCTCACGGCCCAGCCGTTGTCGAGACAGTATTTGACCTGCCTCTTGATCTGCTCGTCGGTGAGATCCGGCAGGAAGGAAAAGGTGCCCTGGGTAATACGCATGGCGTGTCTCCTGATTCGATCGCGTCTCAGACGCTCGTCGTGGTGCTCGGCACGAAGTCCGGCGTGTCGGTGGAGGTGTAGTCGAAGGTGATGTCCTTCCACGTATCCAGCGCGTGCTGCAGCGGCTTGCAGTCCTTCGCGGCCTTCTGGAGGATATCCGGGCCCTCGGCCATGTAGTCGCGGCCTTCGTTGCGGGCCATGATCATGGCCTCCAGCGCCACGCGGTTGGCGGTCGCGCCGGCCTGGATGCCGTCCGGGTGGCCGATCGTGCCGCCGCCGAACTGCAGAATAGTGTCCTCGCCGAGGTAGTGCAGCAGCTGGTGCATCTGACCGGCATGAATGCCGCCCGAGGCCACCGGCATGCACTTGTTCAGGCCCGCCCAGTCCTGATCGAAGAACACGCCGTGCTCTAGGTTCTGCTCGTTGTGCGGTTCGCGGAGCACGTCGTAGAAACCGGCGATCTGGTTCGGGTCGCCCTCGAGCTTGCCGACCACCGTACCCGCGTGGATATGGTCCACGCCGGCCATGCGCATCCACTTGGAGATGACACGAAAGGACACGCCGTGATTCTTCTGGCGGGTATAGGTCGAATGACCGGCGCGATGCAGATGCAGGATCATGTCGTTCTTGCGCGCCCAGTTCGACATCGACTGGATCGCGGTGTAGCCGATCACCAGATCGATCATGATGATGCAGGAGCCGAGCTCCTTGGCGAATTCGGCCCGCTCGTACATCTCCTCCATGGTTGCGGCAGTGACATTCAGATAATGACCCTTGACCTCGCCGGTCGCGGCGGTGGCCTTGTTCACGGCTTCCATGACGTAGAGGAAGCGATCGCGCCAGTGCATGAACGGCTGCGAGTTGATGTTCTCGTCGTCCTTGACGAAGTCGAGGCCGCCCTTGAGCGCTTCGTAGACCACGCGACCGTAGTTGCGGCCGGACAGGCCGAGCTTTGGCTTGGTGGTCGCGCCCAGCAGCGGGCGGCCGAACTTGTCGAGGCGTTCGCGCTCCACGACGATACCGGTGGGCGGCCCCTTGTAGGTGGTCATGTAGGCGGTCGGGATGCGCATGTCCTCGAGACGCAGCGCCTTCACGGCCTTGAAACCGAAGACGTTGCCGATGATCGACGCGGTCAGGTTGGCGATCGAGCCGGGCTCGAACAGCTGGATGTCATAGGCGATGTAGGCGAAGTACTGCTCTTCGTTGCCCGGCACCTGATCCACGCGATACGCCTTGGCGCGGTACTTCTCGCAGGCGGTCAGGCGATCGGTCCAGACCACGGTCCAGGTCGCCGTCGACGACTCGCCGGCGACCGCCGCGGCCGCCTCTTCCGGGTCGACGCCGGGCTGCGGCGTGATGCGGAACAGCGCGATGATGTCGGTATCGATCGGCTGATAGTCCGGTTCCCAGTAGCCCATCTTCTTGTAGGGGATCACGCCGGCTTCGTAGCGCTTGTCGTTCTGTATTGTCTGTGCCATCTCCATTCTCCGGGTTGACGTTGGGCGCATGCATTGCTCGCGACAGGGTCAGACTAGAACCGGTCATTGATAAATAAAAGTAAATAGTTATTATTGTTTGGATAAGAAAATATGAGGCGATGCGTTGACCCGGTAACGCCGCCTCGCAAGTCCCCCGATTCGGTGCGTTGAATGAACATAACCCTCCGCCAACTCAAGGTTTTCGAGGCCGTGGCCCGGCACGCGAGCTACACGCGGGCGGCGGAGGAGATGCATCTGACGCAGCCGGCGGTCTCGATCCAGGTCAAGAGTCTCGAGGAAGCGGTGGGTCTGGCGCTGTTCGAGCAGTTCGGCAAGCAGATCTACCTGACCACGGCGGGCGAGGAGATCCTGCGCTACGCGCGCACGATCGCCGCCCAGATCGACGAGATCGGCGACGTCGTGGCGCGACTCAAGGGGGTGTCGAAGGGCAGCCTCTACGTCGCCGTGGCCACCACGGCCAACTATTTCATCACCCATCTGATCGCGGCCTTCCACCGCGAGTATCCGGAGGTCGCGATCAACCTGTCGGTGACCAACCGGCAGGCGCTGCTCAAGCTGCTCCAGGACAATCGCATCGATCTGGTCGTGATGGGCGAACCGCCGGCCGACCAGGGGCTGGTGGGCGAGGCCTTCATGGAGAACCCGCTGGTGGTGATCGCGCCCATCGGTCATCCGCTGGAGGACCGGAAGCGGATCCCGCTCAAGGCGCTGGCGGCCGAGCGGTTCGTGGTGCGCGAGGAGGGCTCCGGCACCCGGGCGGCGATGACACGCTTCGCCCGCCGTCACCAGGTCGAATTCCAGCCCGCCATGGTCATGACCAGCAACGAGGCGATCAAGCAGGCCGTCAGTGCCGGACTGGGCCTGGGGCTGGTTTCGGCGCATACGCTGGAGCTGGATCTCTACGCAAACCGGCTCCAGATACTGGATGTGGCGCATTTCCCGATCGTGCGCCACTGGTACATGGTGCATCGGGACGGCAAGCGCCTGTCGCCGGCAGCCGAGGCATTCCGGGCCTTTCTGGCCGACCACGCGGACACGGTCTGGCCGACGGCCGCAAAGGCCGCCGGCCTCGTGACCGGTCATCCGTAGGGCCGTGTCTCAGCGATAGCGCACGACCCCGGTCGTGACCATCGACTCGATCAGCGGCTGCATGATGATCTCCATCGCGAAGCTCATCTTGCCGCCGGGCACCACGAGCGTGTTGCGGCGGGACATGAACGAGTCATGGATCATCGACTGCAGATACTGGAAGTCGACGTTGATCTTCTTGGGATCGCGGAAGCGGATCACGATGAGGCTTTCGTCGAGGCTCGGAATCCAGCGGCTGATGAACGGATTGGAGGTATCCACCGTCGGCACGCGCTGAAAGTTGATGTGCGTGCGCGAGAACTGCGGCGTGATGTAATGCACGTAGTCGTGCATGCGCCGCAGGATCACGTCCATGACCGCCTCGGTGCTGTAGCCGCGAGCGAGCTTGTCGCGGTGCAGCTTCTGGATCCACTCGAGGTTGATGATCGGCACCACGCCCACGAGCAGATCCACATGGCGGGCGACATCCACCTCGTCGGTGGTCACGCCGCCATGCAGGCCTTCGTAGAACAGCAGATCGCAGTCCTGGGGCACCTCCTCCCAGGGGGTGAAGGTGCCGGGCTCCTGGTCCCAGGCCTTTGCCTCCTCCGCGTTGTGCAGGTAGTGGCGGCGCTTGCCGCCGCCGCTCTCGCCGTGCTCGCGGAACAGCGCCTCCAGCTTGTCGAAGTGGTTGGCTTCCGGGCCGAAATGGCTGAAGTGGCGGCCCTCCTCCTCGGCCAGCTTGACCTGGCGCTTCATCTCCATGCGTTCGTACTTGTGGAAGCAGTCGCCCTCCACCGTGGCGGCCTTGAACCCGTCGCGGCGGAAGATGTGCTCCATCGCCTCGCGAACGGTCGATGTGCCGGCGCCGGACGAACCGGTCACCGCGAACACCGGATGCTTGATCGACATCGTGTGTCTCCCGATTGCTGCAGTCGCGCGATCGCGCGTTGACGTCCCGTAGGGCCTCGATCAGGCGACCTGCTTCTCCTGCGCCGGATCGTAGCGCCCCTGCGCGGCGGCTCGATTGCAGCGGGCACGATGGGCCAGGGCGGCCTGGGCCTTGTCGACGTTCGCGGCCTCGCCGCGCCAGATATCCAGTGCCGGCTGCTGCAGCGCGCGGGCGTAGGAGAACGTCAGCTTCCAGGGCGCGCGGCCGCCGTCGAGCCGGTTCATCGCGTCCAGATGCGCGGTGGCGTCCTCATTGCTCTGGCCCCCGGAAAGGAACGCCACACCGGGCACCGAGGCCGGCACCGTGGCGTAGAGACAGCGCAGCGTCGCCGCCGCGACTTCGCGCATGTCGGCCTGCTGGGCGGCGTTCTTGCCCGGCAGCACCATGCTCGCCTTCAGGATGAGCCCCGGCAGATGCACGTTCTGATCGCGCAGTTCCGCGAACAGACGCGTGAGTGTCTCCTCCGTCACCGCGTAGCAGCGATCGATGTCGTGGTCGCCGTCGAGCAGCACCTCGGGTTCGACGATCGGCACGATGCCTGCTTCCTGGCACAGGGCGGCGTAGCGGGCGAGTGCGTGGGCGTTCGCGGCATAGCAGCCGCGGCTGGGCAGGCCGTCGCCGATCGTGATGACCGCCCGCCACTTGGCGAATCGGGCGCCCATGTCGTGGTATTCGGCCAGCCGCTCGCGCAGGCCGTCCAGGCCTTCGGTGACCTTTTCGCCCGGGTGACCAGCCAGATCTTTGGCGCCCGTGTCGACCTTGATGCCGGGAATGATGCCGTGATCGGCCATCATGCGGGCGAAGGGAGTGCCGTCGGCGGTGGTCATCCGCAGCGTCTCGTCGTACAGGATCGCGCCGCTGACGTTCTCGCCGAGGCCCGGCGTGCTCAGCAGCAGCGCCCGATAGTCGCGGCGGTTATCCTCGGTGTTGTCGATGCCGTAGTCGGCGAAGCGCTTGCCACAGGTCGGCGTGCTCTCGTCGATGGCGAGCAGCCCCTTGCCGTCGGCGATCATCGCCCGGGCGGTCTGTTCGAGTGCTTGGGTGTCCATGCGGCTCCTCCTGTTCGCGATGAGCGAATGCGTTGGTGTTCTGTTATGCGGTTTCGGATTCGAGCAGCGCTTCGACCGCGCTGCGGATGTCGGCGCGGGTCAGGCCGAAGTGCCGGTAGAGCTCCGGGCCCGGGGCCGATTCGCCGAACCGGTCGATGCCGAGCACGCGACCGTACGGACCGACGTAGTGTCGCCAGAGCGCGCTGACGCCGGCCTCGACCGCGACCCGTACCCGGATGCGGTCGGGCAGCACCAAGGCGCGATAGGCGGCATCCTGTGTTTCGAAGACGTCGAGACAGGGCATGGAAACCACGCGCACGGCGCGACCGCGTGCGGCCAGGTCGCCCGCCGCCGCGATGGCGGGCGCGACCTCCGAGCCGGTGGCAATGATCAGGGCCTCCGGTTCGCCGGCCGGCTCGTGGATGACGTAACCGCCGCGGAAGATGTTCTCCGCCGTGGGTACGTCGCGATCCAGATGCGGCAGGTCCTGGCGCGAGAGGGCCAGCGCGCTTGGCCCGTCGGCGCGCTCGATGGCGGCGGTCCAGGCCGCGATCGTCTCGACGTCGTCGGCCGGTCGCCACACGTTGAGGTTCGGGATCAGCCGCAGGCTGGACACATGCTCGACCGATTGATGCGTGGGGCCATCCTCGCCGAGACCGATCGAGTCGTGGGTGTAGATCAGAATCTGGCGCACGCCCATGAGCGCGGCCATGCGTACCGCGTTGCGGGCATAGTCGGAAAACGTCAGGAAGGTCGCCGTGAAGGGGATATAGCCGCCGTGCAGGGCCAGGCCGTTGGCCATGGCGGTCATGGCGAATTCGCGCACGCCGTAGTGCAGGTAGTTGCCGCGGTACGCCGGCGCACCAATGACGACGTGCCCGCCCCAGTCGGTCCCGTTCGAACCGGACAGGTCGGCCGAGCCGCCGAACAGTTCCGGCAGACGCGGGGCGAAGAACTCGATCATCGCCTTGGACGACTTGCGGCTCGCGGTGTCGCTACCGGCCTCGGCCTGCACGTGGTGCAGGTGCCGCATCAGATGCTTGTGCCAATCCTCCGGCAGAGCACCCTCCTGGCGCCGGGTGAACTCGCTCGCCAGTTCCGGATGCGCGTGGGCGTAGCGTTCGTACCGCTCGCGCCAGGTCGTCTCGACCGCGGTGCCGCGGGCGCGATGGTCCCAGGCGTCGTAGATCGCCGTCGGGATGGCGAACGGCGTGTCGTCGGACCATTCGAGCCGGGCGCGCGCCGCGGCGACCTCGGCCGCGCCGAGGGCGGCGCCGTGGACCCCCTCCGTCCCCTGCTTGTTGGGCGCCCCCCAGCCGATGACCGTGCGGCAGCAGATCAGGGTGGGGCGCGTGGTGTCGCCCCGTGCGGTCTCGATCGCGGCGACGATCGCGTCGGCGTCGTGGCCGTCGACATCGCGCACCACCTGCCAGCCGTAGGCCTCGAACCGTGCCGGCGTATCGTCCGAGAACCAGCCGGCGACCTCGCCGTCGATCGAGATGCCGTTGTCGTCATAGAACACGACCAGCTTGCCCAGGCCGAGATGGCCGGCCAGCGAGCAGGCCTCGTGCGAAATGCCCTCCATGAGGCAGCCGTCGCCGGCGAAGCACCAGGTCCAGTGATCGACGATGGCGCCGTCGTCACGGTTGAACTCCGCGGCGAGCGCGGCCTCGGCCAGGGCGAAGCCGACCGCGTTCGCCAGCCCCTGGCCGAGCGGGCCGGTGGTGGTTTCCACGCCGGGGGTCAGGCCGTACTCCGGATGCCCCGGAGTCGCCGAATGCAGCTGCCGGAAGTTGCGGATCTCGTCCAGCGGCAGATCGTAGCCGGTCAGGTGCAGCAGCGCGTACTGCAGCATGCAGCCGTGCCCGTTCGACACGATCAGCCGGTCGCGGTCGACCCAGTGCGGATTCGCGGGATTGAATCGAAGATAATCGTTGACCAGCACCTCCGCGATATCGGCCATGCCCATCGGCATGCCCGGATGCCCGGAGTTGGCAGCCTCGACGGCGTCCATGGCCAGAATGCGGATGGCGTTCGCCAGACTCCGGCGGCTCGGATACGATGCCGTATCGGTGCCGGCACGCCCGGCCTGGGCTTCGGTCGCTTCCATATCGATCTCCTCGCTGCCTTCGCGCCTGGTCACGGAACATGACGCGCGGCTGCGGCTCTGTCGGCCGCGATTTGACTTCAATATGGACGAGCATTTTGATAAGTAAAAATAAATCTTTATTGGGATAAGAATAATATAAAATTATTGATTGGCCGTTGCCCCGATACTGATTTCGCGACCGTACGACGCGCGTTCGAAGCCGCCCATAAGCGCGTTTTCGTTGGGCGGGTACGCGCGGCGTGTGCTAAATTGACTCAATGATCACCGGCCGACCGCCACTGCTGAAGCTCATCAGCGCGCTGCTAATCGCAGTCGTGGCCTTCAGCGCCCAGGCCTGGGCCAGCCACGTGGACTGGCCGGCGGCCGATGGCGGCGCCCACGTGGAGACCACCGCGCTCGACGGGGCGTCCGCCGCCGCCTCTTCTGCCGACGCGGATG
This sequence comes from Salinisphaera orenii subsp. orenii MK-B5, assembly GCF_003788635.1. GTDB lineage: Bacteria > Pseudomonadota > Gammaproteobacteria > Nevskiales > Salinisphaeraceae > Salinisphaera > Salinisphaera orenii. Next base: position 157,157 of record NZ_AYKH01000023.1, on the reverse strand, counting down.
AGATCGAGCACGGCGACCACTGCGGCCACGCCAGTGCCCATCTCGTCGGCCTGCACGCCTGCCACGCCGTGCTCGCCACGGACGCGGCCGCAGCGCACGACGATGCCCGCGGCACGCGCTACGAGAGCGTCATCCACGCCCCGCTGATCGATCCGCCCATCGCCTGAATCCATCTCCGCTGCCGCCCGTCGGGCGGCCTGTCATCAAGCGTTGAGGATTCAGCATGCGTATTCATGCACGCCAGCAGGCGGCGGCGCTGGCCGCCGTGTGCCTGCTCTTGGCCGCCGGTCCATCGCCCGCGGCCACTCAGATACCCCAGCCGCTCCGGCTGGACGACGCGCTCGAGTGGGCGCAGCAGTACAATCCCGCGGTGCGGGCCGCCCGCATCCGTATCGAACGCCGCAGCGGCGAAGTCACGGACGCCGATGTACCCGTACCGTCCAATCCGCGCCTGGAGCTCGAGGCCGGTCGTCGGCGGCAGCCGCAGCGATCGAGCACCGACATCGGCATCCGCATCAGCCAGGAATTCTGGATCGCGGGCCAGGGCGGGCTGCGCGAGCGTGCCGCGCGCGACACGCTCGAGGCGGCCCGCGGCGACTACGATTTTCTGGTCGCCAGCGTCCGGGCGCGCACGCGGGCCGCGTTTCTCTCGGTACTGGTCGCTGAAGAAGCGGTCGCCACCGCCGAGCGTGTGGTCGACGTCAACCGACGGCTGAGCGCCTATGCCCGCAAACGGCTCGAGGCCGGCGCCGGCACCCGGATCGAGACCAATGCCGCCGACATCGGCCACCAGCGCGCCCGGGCCCTGCTCGCCGAAGCCCGCGATCAGGCGACTCGGGCCCGGCTGCAGCTCAAGGACCGACTGGCGATCGATCCGTCAAGACGTTTGGCGATCGCCGGGGATATCGGCTTCGAGGACCTCACGCTGCCCGATCGCGACACGCTGCTGGCCCGTGCTATCAGGCGTCGCGGCGATCTGGATGCCGCAGCCGCGCGGGTCGCGGCCGCCGGCGAGCAGCTGTCGCTCGCGCGTCGTCGACTCGTGCCCAATCTGACCGTGTTCGGCTTCTATCGCGAGGAGGCCGGCGGCCGCGGTGACGGCGGCGCCGACATCACCGGCGGCGGCGTCGGCTTCGAGTTGCCGCTGCTGGATCGCCACGCCGGCGATCGCGAGATCGCCTCGGCCGAGCTCGCTGCCGCCCGGCTCGATCAGGACACGCTGCAGCGCGAGGTGCGCCTGCAGGTGCTGTCGGGCATCAGCGCGTATCGGGGCGCCCGCGAAAGCGCCGACGCCCTCGGCAGCGCGGTGCTCGAGGCTGCGGAACAGACGCTCGAACTGACCCGGCGCTCGTTCGCCGCGGGCAAGGTCGGCGCGCCGGCCATCACCTCGGCACAGAACAACCTCATCGACGTGCGCCGCGACTATCTCGACGCGCTCAACGCGCTGATCGCCGCCGGCACCGATCTGGAGCGTGCCACCGGCGGGCTTGTGGTCATGGCGACCGGGGAGAACGACGATGAATAGGCGTTATCCACGAGCGACGCCATGGCGCGTGCTGCTGGTCGCCTGCAGCGTGGCGATCGGGCTGACCGGCTGCGGCAGCGATGCCGCGCCCGAGGCGCCGTCGCCCACACACGATGAGCCGAGCCAGGACAGCGCGTCGCCTGGCCACGTCCGGGGCAAGGACGGGAGCGCTCACGGCGCGCACGAAGGCCACGGCGAAACGCCCGATCGCGTCGAGCTTGACGCCGACCAACGCGCCGCGCTCGATCTGCAGATCGGCACGGCTCGTGCGGGCAGCGCCGAGGCCGTGGTCACCGCGCCCGCAACGTTGCGCTTCGACGCCGACCGGGTGGCGCGCGTCGGCCCGCGGCTGCGGGCCAAGGTACGCACGGTCGAGGCCGATCTCGGCGATACGGTGGCCGCGGGCGATGTGCTGGCGGTGCTCGACAGCGTCGAGCTGGGTCAGGCCAAGGCGGCGTATCTCACCGCAGCGGCCCGCTATCGCACCCGCGCGGCCGCCTACGAGCGCGATCGCCGCCTGGCTCAGGATCAGATCGTGAGCGAGTCGGCGCTGGCCGAATCGCGGGCCGATTATCGGCAGGCGAGAGCCGAACGGCGGGCCGCGCGTGCCGAGCTCAAATTGTATGGAATGGACGACGCGGCGATCGATGCGATCGTCGACGACAGCGACGCGCCGTTGTCGCGTCTGGCCCTCACGGCACCGCGGGCCGGGCGGATCGCACGTCGCGATCTGGTCGCCGGCGAAACGGTCGGCCCGGACGAAACGCCGATCCATGTCGTCGACAACAGCCGCATGTGGCTGATGATCGAAGCCGCGGAACAGGCGCTGCCCAGAGTCGCGGTGGGCCAGACTGTGCGTTTCGGCGTGCGGCCGTTGCCCGGCGAGACGTTCACCGGCCGTATTGACTGGATCGCGCCCGAGCTCGACCGCGAGTCGCGCAGCGTGCGCATACGGGCCGTGGTCGACAATCCGAACGACCGTCTCAAGGCCGGCATGTTCGCGACCGCGCGGATCGAAACCGGCCAGGCAAACGACAGCGCGTCGGCCAACGCGCTGGTGCCGATCGATGCGCTGCAGCAGATCGGCAAGCGGGCGGGCGTCTTCGTACCCGGCGAGCACGCGGGCGCGTTCGTGTTCACCCCGGTGACCACAGGCGCGGAGAGCGGCGGTGCCGTCGAGATCACGCAGGGGCTGTCGCCCGGCGACGCGCTGGTCACGGCCGGCGCCTTCGATCTCAAGGCCGCACTGACCGCGGGTGGTCGCAGCGCCGCTCACAGCCACTGACCCCGGAGTTTCCCATGATCAATGGACTGATTCGCCTGGCGATGGCGAACCGGCTGATGGTGCTCGTGGTCGTGGCCGCGCTCGCCGTTGCCGGAGTGCTGTCCTGGCGAGCCTTGCCCCTGGACGCGTTTCCCGACGCCACACCGCCGCTGGTACAGGTCTATACCGCCAGCCCCGGCCTGTCGCCGGTGGATGTGGAGACGCTGATCTCCTATCCGATCGAGATCAGCATGTACGGCCTGCCGCAGCTCGAACGCGTGCAGTCGACTTCGATCTTCGGCCTGTCGCGGGTGGATATCTATTTCGAGGACGGTACCGATATCTACTTCGCGCGCCGGCTGGTCAACGAGCGCTTGGCCGATGCCCGGCGCGAAATGCCCGAGGGCCTGGGTGAACCCCAGCTCGGCCCGCTGACCACCGGGCTCGGGCGTATTCTGATGTATTCGGTGGAAAACGAGCCGGGCGGCGATCATTCGCTCACCGAACTGCGCACCGCCCAGGACTGGATCGTCAAACCGCAGCTGCGCACGGTCGACGGCGTGACCGGCGTGCTCTCGATCGGCGGCTTCGAAAAGCAGTACCAGGTCGCGCTCGACATGGCCGCGCTGACCGCCCGCGGCCTCACCCCCGCGGACGTGCGCGACGCGCTCAAGCGCAACAATCGTAATGTGGGCGCGTCCTATATTGAACGCGGCGGGGAAGAGGCGATCATCCGCGGTTATGGCTGGGTGTCGCCCGGCGACGCAGGGCTCGAAGACCTGCGTCAGACGCGGGTCGCAACCACTGCCGACGGCACCCCGGTCACCATCGGCGATGTGGCGAGCGTCGACTACGGGCGTGCGATCCGGCGCGGCGCGGAGCTGGCCAACGGCGAGGAGTCGGTCGGCGGCTATGTGCTCAAGCTCATCGGCGCCGACACCCAGCGCGTGCTCGAGGATGTGAACGCCAAGCTCGCCGAGATCAACGACTCTCTCCCCGATGGCATGACGACCTCGGTCTATTACTCGCAGGCCGAACTCGTCGACAAGGCCACCGGCACGGTGATCGAGGCGCTGTCGATAGGCGCCGTGCTGGTACTGGTGCTGCTGTATCTGTTTCTCGGCAATCTGCGCTCCACACTGATCGTAATTTCCAGCGTGCCGTTGTCGCTATTGATCGCGTTCGTGGCCATGCGCGCGGCCGGGCTATCGGCCAATCTCATGAGCCTGGGCGGTCTGGCGATCGGCATCGGCATGATGGTCGACGGCTCGGTGGTGATGATCGAGAACATCTTTCGGCATTTTGAAAGCGATAGCGTGGACGACCGGCCGATGGCCGCGCGTATCGGCGCGGCCGCACAGGAAGTGGGGCGGCCGATCGTGTTCGCGGTGGCGATCGTGATCATCGTGTTCATCCCGTTGTTCTCGCTCGAGGGCGCCGAGGGCAAGCTGTTCTCGCCCATGGCCTATACCATAAGCTTTGCGCTGGCCGGCGCACTGGCGCTTTCGCTCACACTCGTGCCCGTACTTGCGCTGTTGTCGTTCAAGCGGGCCGAGATCGTGCGCGAGCCGCGACTGGTGGCCTGGCTCAAGGCGGGCTATCGGCCGTTGCGCGATGCCGTGCTGCGCGCACCGGCGGTGGTGTTCGGCGTGACGCTCGCATTGTTTGCGGCGAGCCTCGCCGCGTTTCCACAGCTCGGCACGGAGTTTCTGCCCACGCTGCGCGAGGGCACGTTCATGGTCCGCTCGACCCTGCCGCCGGGGGCGAGTCTCGACTCGGCGATCGGCTACGGCAAGCGCATCCAGAACACCGTCACCGAGTTCGAAGACGTGACCGGCGCCTATTCGCGCGTGGGCCGGGCCGAGGTGGGCGGCGACCCGGAGCCGGTGAACGTCGTCGCGACCACCGTCAACCTCAAACCGCTCGCCAACTGGACGTCCGGCTATTCCTACGAAGGGCTGCAGAATGCGATGAGCCAGCGCCTCGCAGAGACGGTGCCGGGGCTGGCCAACAACTTCTCGCAGCCGATCCAGCTGCGTACCGACGAACTGCTCTCCGGCGTACAAGCCCAGCTCGTGGTCAGCATCTTCGGCGACGATCTCGACCGACTCTCGGAGCTCGGCGGCAAGGTCGCCGGGCTCGCACGCAACACTGAAGGTGCCGTCGATGTGCGTGTACAGCAGCAGGGCGGCAAGCAGCAGGTCGTGATCCGTCCGGATCGCGCGGCGCTGGCGCGCTACGGGCTGAGCATCGACGCGGTGCTGCAGACCGTGTCGCTCGGGATCGGCGGCGAGGCAGTGGGCCAGGTGTTCGACGGTGTGCGTCGCTTCGATATCTTCATGCGCCTGCAGGCCGATCAGCGTGAACGCGTGGCGGATCTGCGCGACCTGTCGTTGCGCACGCCCGACGGGGCGCTCGTGCCGCTATCGCGGGTGGCCGATATCGAGGTCTATACCGGGCCAAAGAAGATATCGCGCTCGAACGCCAGTCGGCGGCTCTACGTACAGATGAACGTGCGCGGGCGCGACATGGGCGGCGTGGTCGAGGACCTGCGGGCCGCTATCGATACGCAGGTCGACATGCCGGCCGGCTATTTCGTGGACTTCGGCGGTCAGTTCGAGAATCAGCAACGCGCGATGCAGCGGCTGTATCTGGTCGTACCGGTCACCCTTGGGCTGATCTTCATCCTGCTCTATAGCGCGTTCGCGAGCCTGCGCTATGCCGCGCTGATATTCCTGAACGTGCCGTTCGCGGTGATCGGCGGCATCTTCACGCTCTGGCTGTCGGGGCTGTATCTGTCCGTGCCCGCCGCGGTGGGCTTCATCGCCGTGTTCGGCGTGGCGGTTCAGAACGGCGTGGTGCTGGTGGCCTATATCAACCAGCTGCGAGAGCAGGGCATGGCCATGGACGCGGCCGTGCGCACCGGCGCCGAACATCGTCTGCGTCCGGTCTTGATGACCGCGCTCACCGCCATACTCGGGCTCATCCCGCTGTTGCTGGCCGACGGCATCGGCTCGAACGTGCAGCGTCCGCTGGCCGCAGTGGTCATCGGCGGGCTGGTGACCTCGACGCTGCTTACGCTGCTGGTGCTGCCGAGCGTCTATCGCTGGTTCGCTCACCCGGCGGGAGAAACGTCATGACGATGCATCGGCGTAGAGTCGGCCGCTACGGCGCGCACTCGCGTCACCGGCCGCGGTCCCGGCCTTGTCTTTCCAGGGAACAGGCAACAGATCCTAGTTCCGAACACCTGGAGCCCGCGAGGCTTGGTCACCATGCTCGAAACGCTGATCGTCCTGATGGCACTCCTGCCGTTCATCTGGGCGCACTATCTGGTTCGCCGGCACACCCGGTACCCGATGACCACGCACGCACTGCTCATCGGGCCGGGCCTGTTTTTCGGCGGCGTGTGTGCGTTCTATGCACGCATCGACCCGGCCGGCTCTGACGGACTCGCCGCGTTCTTCGCCGGCTTCGGTGCGGTGCATCTGCCGGGCGCGGTGGTGCTGTCGATCAAGCACGCGCGGGCGCGGGGTCACTGAGGCGCCGCGTCGGACGGACTGCCGGTCGTGAACGAGTCCTACCGGCGAGAGGCAGCCGCAGCGCCCCAGGCGCGCGCGTGCTGCAGCCGCGCCCGGCGCAGTGCCAGATACTGGCAGCCGAGGATGAAGGCCGCCGCGGCCACCGCCGCCGTTTGCAAGCCCTCGGCCGTGAACGCGGTCGCGAGACCACCCAGACCGAGCGCAAGGGCGACCAGTGTGATCACCCAGGACGAGAAACCGAACTGCCGAACGTTGAACAGCATGGCTGTCTCCTGAAGAAACCGAATATGCTTTGAAAAGAGGGGGCACCGGAACGCCACGATGCGTCGACCCGGTAATTATACGGAGGGATATGGGGCGTTCGCGGCTGATATCAACGCGCTGCGGCCGCATTTTCCGCCCGATCCCGTCGGTTTGCGGGCGGTCCGATCGGGCGGCCAAGAGTCGCCGGCCGCGCAAGCCTGTACTTGATTATGCATAAAGCTCAGCCGGAGCCGATATGCACGAACTTTCAGCGCGTTGGCGCTTACGGACGCCGCAACTCGGCCCGGGTTTCGCGCTGATGCGCGAGTCACCTTTCTCGCGCGCCCCAGAAAGGTAACCGAAAGAAGGGCACCCGACACGGCGCCGGCGATGCCGGTTCACGCCGGCGCGCCGCGGCGGACACCCGTCGCCCCGACGCGTCGGCGTCGCTGCGTAAACGGGACTTGAATGCAAAGAGGATAGTAGGGCCCGGCCGACGATCGTTCATAACCAAGAGCCTGCATGAGGCCACGCAGCGATGACTCCGGACGGCCGCATTGACGTCGCATCACGGTTTCGAGATGGCCGCACGACACGCCGCCCGGCCCGCGCTCGTGACGGCCGAGTTTTCGGTCGTCCACCGTAGCGCAAGCGCTCCGATCGGAACACGACGACCATCGCAATGGCACCGCGCAACCGCGCCGTCAGGTCCAAGCGGCTGTGCTTGCCGTCACGCACATGCTGGGGCCGCGAGCGCGCGCATCCGTTACCACCGTGACACCGCGCGCTGCCGGCCGAGCGGCCCAAGCGGATCATCGTTCGATGATGGTTTATGATTCGCTCCCCGCGCATGAAGACAGCTGGTGAGAGGGCTCCCGCGGCAATGTTCGGTCGACAGATTGCGCCTATAGCGACGCCGGGCCCGGGGCCTGACGCGGCGGCCGTGCGCAGGGGTCCCGCGACGCGTCCGATCGGATGCGGCGAGGTCGCGTCGTGAGCCCAACGCCGCGCATGCACCGGACGGTGATGCTGGCTCTGGGCAGCGTGGGCGTCGGGGTGGTGGTACTTGCGCTGAAGTATCTGGCGTACTGGATCACCGGCAGCGTGGCGCTGTACTCCGATGCGCTGGAAAGCGTGATCAACATCGTGGCCGCAGGCGCCGCGGTGGTGGCGCTGCGCGTGAGCGCGATGCCGGCCGACGACAACCACCCCTTCGGACACTCCAAGGCCGAGTATTTCTCGTCGGTCATCGAAGGGGTGCTGATCGTGATCGCGGCCCTGGCGATCCTGCGCGAGGCCTACCACACGCTGGGGGCGCCGCAGCCGCTCCAGGCGCCGGCCGAGGGCCTGGCTCTCAATGCGCTGGCGACGCTGATCAACGGCATCTGGTCCTGGGTGCTGATCCGGGAGGGGCGCAGGCTGCGCTCGCTGGCCCTGGTCGCCGACGGCAAGCACCTGCTGACCGATGTCGTGACTTCGCTGGGCGTGTTCGCGGGGGTCGTGCTGGTCGGTCTGACCGGCTGGCTGATCCTCGATCCGCTGCTGGCGGCGCTGGTCGCGCTCAATATCCTCTGGTCGGGCTGGAAGCTCGTGCGCGAGTCCGTCGGCGGCCTGATGGACGAATCGGTGCCTCAGGAGGAGCTCGACCGAATACGCGCGGTGATATTCGAGCACGCTCAGGGCGCCTATCAGGCGCACGATCTGCGGACCCGACATGCCGGCCGGCGCACGTTCATCGAGTTTCATCTGGTCGTGGCCGGACAGATGCCGGTCCGCGACGCCCACGCGATCTGTGATCGACTCGAGGCGGCGCTGCACGAGACCGTGGCCAACAGCACGGTGACGATCCACGTAGAGCCCGAGGACAAGGCCAAGGTCTCCGACGTCTACGTGCCTTGAAGGCGCGGGGCATCCACACGCTGACAGGGCGCCGAGACCCGACGTCAGATCGTGTCGTCGCGAGAGCGGACGGGCCTTGAAATTACCTTCGCTCATGACCGTCCGGGCCCGCTCGGCCGCGGGACCGCCGGCTCGTGATCGGCCGACGCGACACCGCGCTTCAGACGTGCAGCACCGATGGCGCGTGCGGCGTCCTTCGATGTTGCACCGGAACCGGCCGCCGGGCGGCAACGGGGCGGCCGGTTTTCGTTGCGCCGCGACTTGTAAAACGCGCGGCCAGCGCAATCTAGCCCGTTACGAACGTACCGGCGACCCGCGCGTCGCCGCGTCCGCGGCGCCGTGTTCGTACCGCCGCATCCACTCTTCTGCCACGTGGCCGCTGCATGGTCGATACTCCGCCGACAGCCAGTTCCGGTGCGCTGCGCCGGCAGCTCTTCGCCCAGACCTGGCCGATGGCGATCGGCGTACTGTCACTGCTGGGTTTCCAGCTCGTGGATTCGGCGTTCGTCGCGCGGCTCGGTACGGAACCGCTGGCGGCGCAGTCGTTCACCTTTCCGCTGACGTTTCTCATGATCGGCGTGCAGGTGGGGCTGGGCATCGCCATGGCGGCGACGATCTCGCGCGCGATGGGCGCCGGCGACGACGATCGCGCAAAGCGCCTGGCCAGTCTCGTGCTGATTGGCGGCAGCGCCATCATGGCCGCACTCGCGGTCGGCCTCTGGCTGTTCCAGGCGCCGCTGTTCCGGATGCTGGGCGCCGACGGCGAGATGCTGGGGCGCATCCGCGCGTACTGGGCCCCGCAGCTGGCTGCGAACTGGCTCGGCGGCGTGGTCTATTTCGGCTACACGCTGTTTCGTGCCCATAACAACACCCGCCTGCCGGGCACGCTGATGGTGCTGACGAGCCTGTGCAATCTGGTGCTCGACCCGGTGCTCATATTCGGTGTCGGCGGCTGGGACGGTTTCGGCCTGCCGGGTGCGGCAATCGCGACGATACTCGCCTTCGCCGTGGCCGTGGTCCTCCTCGTCTGGCGCGTGTCGCGCCAAGACTGGCTGAGCGGCCACGGCCTGATCGGCGAGGCGAAGATCTCCACGCCGAGCTTTTTGAGCATCGCCGGCCCGGCCATGCTCAGTCAGCTGATGCCGCCGTTGTCGGCCATGGTCGCGACCGGGCTGATCGCCCGACTCGGGGATTCGGCGGTGGCGGCCTGGGGCCTGGCGAGCCGCCTCGAAACCGTGTCGCTCATGGTGGTGCTGGCACTGACGATGTCTCTGCCGCCGTGGCTCGGGCATTGCTACGGCGCCGGCCACTGGCCGCGAATCCGCGCGCTCATGCGGGTGGCGACCCAAGCGGTCGTCGTCTGGCAGCTCTTGCTCGGGGTCACGATGTGCCTGCTCGCCCCCTGGATCGCCCAGGCGCTGACCGGCAATCCGGAGGTTCGGCAGGGTCTGGCGTGGCTGATCCGCTTCATGCTGCCGAGCTACGCGCTGCTCGGCCTGTGCATGCTGGTGGTGTCTGCAGGCAACGCGCTGGGATGGCCGCTGCGCGCGCTGATGATCTCGTTTGCGCGCCTGTTCGTCTGCTATCTGCCGTGCATCGCACTCGGGGTCTGGGCGGATTCGATGGTGACCGTCGGCATCGGCGCGGCGATCGGCAATCTGCTCGCCGGCGCGCTGGCCTGTGTCGTGTTCTATCGCAGTCTTCAGGTCGTGCCGGCCACACACTCGGACGATTCGAGCCGGATCCGCGCCCAGTCATAGGTGCGGCCTATGACCTCATCCTGAAATTCCATGGACACCCAAAAAATCAACTTAGACAAGCACCTTCGGCTTTCTGGGACGTTTTGCAAGCATCGTGCTGCAGTGCAGCGCTTGCAATGACACAGACCAGTGTCATATTCATCACTCGACTTTAGTGGTATTGACATTTTTCGTCTGAAAGGGAGTTCGAAATGACCAAATTCTTCGACCGCACTCATCTGGCCGTCGCCGCCATCGCACTTTCCGCCGTCGCCGCACCGGCGCTCGCGGGACAGGGCAATGCCGCCGCCGAGACGATGGTTCCGGCCTCCAGCTCGCAGGCCAGCATGCTGCGCGACGTCTCCGACGGCTCGACGTCCGATAACGCCGAGCCCGGCCACGCCGACGTGCCGGCGACGCGCAGCCAGATGCAGGTTCTGGACCATGGTCAGGATCGCGGCAATCTCCTGCGCGCCGTGGCGCAGAAATAGATCCCGCGTTCGGCCATCGGCCGTCGTCAAGACCCGGCTCAGGCCGGGTCTTTTTTTGTCCGCAATTATGCGGATTGCACGGCTGCCGGCCGAAACGTGATAGTCATAGGGTTCGAGCGCGGCGGGAGAGGTCGTGCTCTTGAGGCATCGTTCGATATCAACGAGAAAGAGGAGAGAATAATGAGCGATATCCGGATACTGAAGCGCGGACTGCTCAACGGCGCCCTGGCAAGCGGGCTGCTCGCGCTCGCGATGGCTGTGCCTGCCATCGCCGCCGATCAGGCCAAACAGGGCGACGACACCATCATGCCGGCGACCGAACACCAGAGTGAGAGCCTGGAAAACGTGCCGGACGACGCCGACAGCCGGGACACGCAGGAAACCGGCGAGACCACCGGCGGCATGCCGACGACCCAGTCGCAGCAGGAACATCTGGAGGAGAGAGACAACATGTCCAGCGACGACGGCAAGTCGGATTCCGGACAGAAGCAGTAACCCCGGCGCTCGTCTACTGCCGCTCCGATCTGAATGTCCGGCTTCGGCCGGACATTTTTTTGTGCGTATCGCGTGCTGACCCACCGTGCATTTAGTCTCGCTGCCGATGCACGATTCGATTCAAGATCACCGGAACGACAGTTGCGGCCGCGCGGGCCTGCCGCGCCGCCACGCGATTCGACTGCGCCACTACTGGCGCAGCCTGGGCTGGGCGCACCATGACAGCATCGATATCGATCTGCTGGCCCGGGGCCTCATCCGGGAAATCGCCGATCCGCGGGCGGCGAGCCGTTTTCTGCTCACCGAAGCGGGCCGCGCCGCGCTCGCCGAGAACATGACGCGCCACCGTGGGGCGCGCGCCCGCCACGCGGAAGTCGTCGCCGGCGTTGCCCGGCATCTGGCCACGACCGGTCGCGTGGTGTTCACCGAACTGGCGATGCGCACCGCTCGCGAGGGGCGCTGGCGCGTGTGCCGACCGGACGTGTTCTCGGTGACGCGCGGCCTGCGGGCCGATCATCTCGCGCCCCGGGTCCACGAGATCAAGGTGCGCCGCGCCGACTTGTTGAGCGAGCTGCGCGCCGACAAGACGGCCCGCTATCGGGAGCTCGCCGATGAGTGCTATCTCGTGCTGGCCGAGGGCATCGCGGAACCGGAGGAGATTCCGACCGATTACGGCGTGGTCGTCTGGCGGGCGGAGCAGGGCTATACTCTGGCTCGGGCCGCACCGCGAACGCCGTGTCGCCTGGCCACCCGGCACTGGATGGCCATGGCACAGGCGACACCCGTCATCTGCGATGACGCCTCGCCACAGATGGACCTCTGAGGAGATACGCTTGATACGTCGCATGCGCCGGCCATGGTGACGCGCGCCTCGCGCTGGACACAGCGTCTGCTCGATTCCAACCACGGCCTCGCATGGCTCGGCGTACTGTCGGCGATGGAGACGCTGATCCTGCCGGTTCCGATCGAACTGGTCATGGTGCCGTATATGCTCGCGCGTCCGACACGGCTGTGGCTGATCGCGGCGGTCACCTTCGGCGGCTGCGTCGCCGGCTCGCTCATCGGGTACGGCATCGGTTTCTTCGTGTTCGATTCCATCGGCCAGTGGCTGCTGGACACGCTCGGCGCCGACGCCGCCTACGAGCGCTTCAGCCAGCGTTTCTCGAACAACGGTTTTCTGGCCATCGTCGCGATCGGTGTAACGCCGATTCCGTTTCAGGTCGCACTGCTGGCCGCGGGGATCGCCGGCTATGCGCTGCCGCTGTTTCTCGTCGCCGTCGGCCTGGCCCGCGGCCTGCGCTATTTCGGCCTGGCGCTGCTGGTGTATCTGGCGGGCGAGCGCGCGCTCGCACTGTGGCGACGCCACGCCCTGCTGCTGGGCACGAGCCTGCTCCTGCTGATCGCCGGCGTGATCGTCGGCATGCGAATGCTGGGCGGTTCGTGAACCAGCCGACGCGCGGGGCGGGCGACTAGCGCTGCTCGGTCAGCAGTTCCTGGAGCACCACCGCGTTGTTGCAGTCGCGATTGCGTGCCGCGTACACGAGCGTCACCGGCGTTTCCAGCCGCTGCTCGTTCAGGCGCTCGAGTTCGGCCCGGGCCGCGTCACTGCTCGCGAGCTCCTCGCGAAAACAGGCGCGAAAGGTATCGAAACGATCCGGATCGTGGCCGAACCATTGGCGAAGCGACTTGCTCGGCGCGAGTTCGCGCGGCCACGCGTGGATCGCGGCGTCCGCCTTGCGCACACCGCGTGGCCACATCCCGTCCACGAGCACTCGGTGACCGTCGCCCTCGGCGGGCCAGTCGTAGGCGCGCTTGATGTGAACGGGCGCGCGGCTCATGTCGGCATCCACCGGTGAAAGGCCGGCTCGGTCGACCACCGAGCCGGCCGCAATCACGGCTAGTCCGCCTGCATCATCTTCTTCACGTTCTCCAGACCACCGGTGTAGACGCCGGTGATCACTTCCTGCGCCTTGGCGTCCTCGACGCCTTCGGCGGCATCGAAGTTGCCCGTCCAGACGATCCGCGTGGCGTTGCCGTGGGCCGCCTTCACGACGATCTCGGAGCGGTAGTTGCGCACGGGCAGCACGCCCTCGATGAGCCGATAGCTGTAGCTCATTCGGTCGTCGTCGCGGGCGACCAGTTCTTCATCGATCGTGCCGCCGTCGCCGGCCAGCGTCAGATGCCGGCGGGCGCCCGGCTCGTTGTTCTCGCCCTCGACGATCTCCGCCGACTCGACGGCCGGGTGCCAGCGGTCGATGGCATCGAAGTCGCCGATGGCCTTCCATACCTTGGCCGGCGGCGCGTCGACGGTGATGCTTTCCTTGACGTCGATGTCGCCCGACGCCCCGTCGCTGGCGGTATCATCCGCGGCGACCGCGGGGCCGCCGGCGAGCAGCAGGGCGGCGGCGAGTGTTGTAAGAAAACGATGGGTCATCATGGGTCCTCGTTATTATTGCTTGTGCCGCGGGGCGTTCAGACGCCCGCCACGGCGGTACCGTCATGCCGTCGCCAACACGTCGGCGACATCGCGTATGGTACGCGGTATTCAAACGCTCAGCTTGTTCCGGCGAGGTTCGTCAAGTGCAGGAAAAACGCTTCATGTCGTCGCTTCATGCCGTGCGTGCCCGGCCCATGCTCGCCTGGCTGTCCCTGGCGCTGCTGGTGCTGTCGGTTTCCGGGTGCGGCGTCAATAACATTCCCACTTACGACGAGCAGGTCAAGGCCGCGTGGGCGCAGGTGGAGAATCAGTATCAGCGCCGGGCGGACCTGGTGCCCAATCTGGTGGAGACGGTGAAGGGCTTCGCCGAGCAGGAGCGGGAGACGTTGACGGCGGTCACCGAGGCGCGCTCCAAGGCCACGTCCATTCAGGTCGGCGAGGACGTGCTCGACAATCCCGAGCAGCTGCAGCGCTTCGAGCAGGCGCAGGGCGAACTCTCCAGCGCACTCAGCCGGCTGATGGCCGTCTCGGAGCGCTACCCCGACCTCAAGTCCAACCAGAACTTCCTGGCGCTGCAGTCGCAGCTCGAGGGTACCGAGAACCGCATTTCGGTGGCGCGCCGCGATTTCATCCAGGCGGTGCAGAAATACAACACCGAACTGCGCACCTTCCCGGGCCGCCTCTGGCACACGCTGCTCTATAGCGACATGGAGCCGCACGCCACCTTCGAGGCCACCAGCGAGAACGCGGACCAGGCGCCCAGCGTCGACTTCTGATGCGCATGACGGCGACAACCCGATCCGGCGGGCGCATCGCGTCCCGGCCTCTGTGGGCGGCGATGCTCGTGCTGCTGTGTCTGAGCGCGGCCGCCGCGGCGGCGCCGACCTTCCCGGAACTCACCGGGCGCGTGGTCGACAACGCCGACATGCTCGACGCAGCGATCGAGCGCGAGATCACCGACATGCTGGCCGCACACGAGCAGTCCAGCGGCGAGCAGGTGGTCGTGGCCACGCTGCCCGATCTGGGCGGCGAGACGATCGAGGAATACGGCTATCAGCTCGGCCGCGAATGGGGCATCGGCCAGGCCGACTCGGACAACGGCGCGCTGCTGCTCGTGGCGAAGGACGAACGCCGGGTGCGCATCGAGGTCGGCTACGGTCTGGAGGGGCGCCTCACCGATGCGCAGTCGTCGGTCATCATCAACCGCATCATTACGCCCGCGTTTGGCGAGGGCGACTTCGCCGGCGGCATCGAGCGCGGTGCCGCGGCGATGGTGCAGGTGCTCGGCGGCGATCCGCTGGCCGAAGCGCAGCGAAGCGAATCGCGCGGCGGGGAGGGGCCGTCGCTGGGCCGCGGCATCATGTTCTTCGTGCTCATGGTGATGATCATCGGCCTGTTCGGCGGCGGTGCCGGCGGTGGGCGCGGCCGGCGGCGGCGACGCGGCTTCGGCATTCTCCCGCTGCCCATCGGCGGCGGTTTCGGCGGCGGTGGTTTTTCCGGTGGCGGCGGCTTCTCCGGCGGTGGCGGTGGTTTCGGTGGCGGCGGCGCCTCCGGCGGCTGGTAGGACGAGGACATGAGTCTGCTCAACGAGACCGAACGCAAACAGGTCGCCGACGCGATCACCGAAGTCGAGCGTCATACCGACGCGGAACTGGTCACGGTGCTCGCCGAACGTGCGGACGACTACCATTTCATCCCGCTGCTCTGGGCCGGCCTCGTGGCGCTGCTCGTACCCGGGGCGGCGCTGTTCTTCACCGGCGACCTGCACGCGCAGACGCTGCTGCTCATCCAGTGGGGCTGTTTCGTGATCCTGGGCGCCATCTTCCGCGTACCGCAGGTCGCCACGCGTCTGATCCCGCGCAGCATCCGCCATGGCCGTGCGGCCAACCTCGCGCGCCGGCAGTTTCTCGAACAGAACCTGCATCACACCGACGACGCCACGGGCATGCTGATCTTCGTCTCCGAAGCCGAGCGCTACGTGGAGATCATCGTCGACCGCGGCATATCCGAGCGCCTGGATGACGCCACCTGGTCGGCGATCGTCGACGACTTCACCGCCCATGTGAAGCGCGGCGAGACGCTGGCCGGCTTTCTCCACTGCATCGAGGCCTGCGGCACGCATCTGCAGGCGGCGGTACCGGCGACCCACGAACGCAACGAGCTGCCGAATCGTCTGATCATCCTCGATTAGGCCGGATCGGGTCGGCGGGGCGAGGCCGGAGCGGGGCCTGCCTCGATGGCGCCGAATCGCTGCGATCGCGGCGCCTGGGCGCACCTTGCACGTCGCCTGTCATGAGGGTCGCGACCGCCCGCCGCCATCGAACGCGCGAACTTGGTACACTGCACGGCTTTTCTGTACCCGGGTGCAGGGGGCGATATGGCGGACGACAACCCGTTGGTGGGCGTGATCATGGGCAGCAAGTCCGACTGGGACACCATGTGCCATGCCCATGAGATGCTCGACACGTTCGGCGTGGCGCACGAATGCCGGGTGGTGTCGGCGCACCGCACGCCGGACGCCATGCGCGACTATGCGAACACAGCGGCCGATCGCGGCCTGGAGATCATCATCGCCGGCGCCGGCGGCGCGGCCCATCTGCCGGGCATGGTCGCCGCGCAGACGCTGCTGCCGGTGCTCGGCGTACCCGTCAAAAGCCGCGCCCTCAACGGCCTCGATTCGCTACTGTCGATCGTGCAGATGCCGGGCGGCGTGCCCACGGCGACCTTTGCCATCGGCGACTCCGGCGCCCGCAATGCGGCGCTGTTCGCGGTGGCCATGCTGGCCGCCCACCGCAGCGAGCTGCGCGAATCGCTGGCGGACTTCCGGCAACGCCAGGCCGACCAGGTCGGCTCGGACCGACTGCCATGAGCCGGCCCATCCTCCCGGGCGCGACCGTCGGCGTGCTGGGCAGCGGCCAACTGGGGCGGATGTTCGCGCTCGCCGCCCGCCGCATGGGCTATCGCGTGCACACCTTCTCGCCCGGCGACGACACGCCGATGGGGCAGGTCGCCGACCGCGAGGCGGTGGGCGACTACACCGACCTGGCGGCGGTCGCCGAGTTCGCCAGCCGCGTCGACGCGGTCACCTTCGAATTCGAGAACGTGCCGCACGAAGCCGCGGCCACGGCCGCCGAGCACGTCCCGGTGCGGCCCGCGGGACGCGTGCTGCACATCGCCCAGCACCGGCAGCGCGAGAAGGATTTTCTCGCCGGCGCCGGCTTTCCGACCGCGCCGTTCGAGCACGTTCCCGACCGCGCCACCCTCGACGGCGCGATCGCGCGGCTGGGCACGCCCTGCGTGCTCAAGACCGCGGGCTTCGGCTATGACGGCAAGGGCCAGGCGGTGATCGACACGCCGTCAGAGGCCGACGCGGCCTGGGCGGCCATCGGCGCCGGCGAAGCCGTGCTCGAGGGTTTCGTGGACTTCGAGCGCGAGATCTCCGTGGTCGCCGCGCGCGGCTGCGACGGCGCCTTCGCCCACTACGGCGTCACCGAGAATCGCCACTGTGATCATATCCTGGACGTCTCGACCCCGGATCCGAACATCGACCCGGCGATCGCCGAAGAGGCCGTCGCCATCGCCCGCGGCGTGCTCGAGGCGCTGGACGTGGTCGGCGTGCTCTGCGTGGAATTCTTCCTCGGCCGGGACGGCACGCTGCGGGTCAATGAGCTCGCCCCGCGCCCGCACAATTCCGGCCATTTCAGTTTCGATGCCTGCGTGACCAGCCAGTTCGAACAGCAGCTGCGTGCGGTCTGTGCGTTGCCGCTGGGGGATACGCGCCGGCTGCGGCCCTCGGCCATGGTCAATCTGCTCGGCGATCTGTGGGCTGCCGGTACGCCTAAATGGGTGCATGCGCTCTCCGATCCCGCGATCAAGCTGCACCTCTACGGCAAGGCCGAACCCCGGCCCGGGCGCAAGATGGGCCATCTCGTGGCTTTCGGCGACGACGGAGAGGATGCCGCTCGGCGCGCGATCGCCGCTCGCGAGGCGCTCGCAGCCGACACCGGCGATTGATCGGTCTGCGGGCACGGTCGCCTGGCCGGCACCGTGGCGCGACAGGGCCGAGCTCGCGGCTGTTCGAACATATCGCGTCGTCAGCGGCGACTCGCGCCTTGCCCGCACCCCGCTCCGGCGTCTCGAGCCGCCGGCCGCGATAACCGCGCCATCCGGCGGCTCGAATGCGTCACGCATCGCAGGTTTTTACGAAGCCGATCGACCGACGATCGCAGCGATCGCACAACCTCGATCGCACACCCGGATCAAAAGCGGCCGAGCGGCCGAGCGGCCACATCGGCCAAGCGGGCGGTGACGACATGCACTGTCCTGGTTTCTGATCACCGCTACGTGCGCCGGTCGGGGCGCGCGACCGCGTCAGTCGCAGGCCGCTAACGATACTCGGCGTTCAGGGCCCAGAGTCGTGCCAGGGTCTCCGGATCCGGCCGGCCGTCATAGCGGGCCGGTCGGAAATGCATCTGGAAGGACGTGAGCACGGCGTGGGTACGCTGGTCATGTTCGCCGGTTACCGGCAGATCGTAGCCGTAACGGGCCAGGGCGCGCTGGATGGTGCGCATGTCCGGCATGCGCCGCCGAAAGCGGGCGCGGTAGGTCGCGACACGCCCCGGATCCGGCCAGGCGCCGATGCCGGCCTCGTGCAGGCGTTTCCAGGGAAAGGCCGGTCCGGGATCGATCTTGCGCCCCGGCGAGACATCGGCGTGACCGACCACGTTCTGCGGCTGGATGTCGTAACGCGAGACGAGATCGCGCAACAGCACGATCAGTGCATCGATCTGGGCTGCGCTGTAGCCGGCCCAGACCTGCCCGCGCGGGCTCTCGTGGCGTCCCCGGTTGACGATTTCGATGCCGATGGAGCTGTCGTTGATATGCGACCGGTCCGCCCAGCTGCTGGTGCCGGCGTGCCAAGCCCGCGCCCGCTCCGGCACCAGCTGCCGCACGATGGGGGCGCCGCCGCGCTCCGGCGGCGCGGGGGCCACCAGATAGTGCGAGCTGACCGCGGGCCCGGTCAGCACCTGCACCGCGCGGGCTTCGTCGCCGCCGGTATAGTGCAGCACGAGAAACCGCACGCGCTCGTTGTAAGCCCGGGCGGCGGTGCTCTGATCGGCCCAGTAGCCGGGGCGTTCGTGCAGCGTCTCCGGCGCCGCGCAGGCGGCGAGCACGAGTGCGGTGGCCAGCACGGCCCACCGGCAAAGGTGGCGTTGAATCATCATCGGCGGTCAGCGGTCCCCGGGCGAACGCCCGCATTCTGTCAGATCGCGACACGCCGCGCCGGCGCGCGGGACGCCCGGCAGCAGCCGGGCCGTAGGCTTTAAACTGGCGGCCGCAGTCCGGCACGCCACACGCCATGCCCCAAGGTGAACCGATCCCCGAATCCCGCCGCTCACACCCGACCGACGACGACGCCGCGACCGGCGCGAACCCGGAGACCCGGCTCGCCGGCGTGCGCACGCGCGACCGCCACCGTCTCGGGCGCCGGCTGGCGCGCGCCCGGAGCGCCGAGGCCCGTGCCGCCGTGGACGCGGAGATTGAGGCCAGCGCCGAAGTCGTCCGCACACGGCTCGACGCCCTGGGCGCGATCACGCTGGCCGACGATCTGCCCGTCAGCGGCCGGGCCGAGGAGATCGCCGACGCCGTGGCCTCGCATCAGGTGGTCGTGGTCTGCGGCGAGACCGGCTCCGGCAAGACCACGCAGCTGCCCAAGATCCTGATGCAGGCCGGCATCGGCGCCCGCGGGCTGATCGGCCACACCCAGCCGCGGCGCCTGGCCGCGCGCAGCGTGGGCCAGCGCGTGGCCGAGGAGGTCGGCAGCGAGTTCGGCGGGCTCGTCGGCTTCCAGACGCGCTTCGAGAACCGCCTGTCGGATGCCACCCAGCTCAAGCTGATGACCGACGGCATCCTGCTCGCCGAGACCGCGCGCGACCGCTTCTTGAACGCCTATGAGGCGATCATCATCGACGAGGCGCACGAGCGCACGCTCAACGTCGATTTCCTGCTCGGCTATCTCAAGCGGCTGCTCGCACGACGACCGGATCTCAAGCTCATCGTCACCTCGGCGACCATCGACCCCGAGCGCTTCGCCGCCTTCTTCGACGACGCCCCGATCATCAACGTGGCCGGCCGCGGCTATCCGGTCACGGTGCGCTATCGCCCGCCGGCCGACGGCCAGGATATGCCGGAGGCGGTCGAGGCCGCAGCACGCGAACTCTGGCGCGAAGGCCCCGGCGACATTCTCGTCTTCCTGCCGGGCGAGCGCGACATCCGCGACGCCGAACGCCATCTGACGCGCGCGCTCGCCGGGGAGAAGTACCGTCCCGAGATCGTGCCGCTCTACGCCCGGCTGACGCGCTCGGCCCAGAACCGGATCTTCAGCGCCTCCAACGGCCGGCGCATCGTGCTCTCGACCAACGTCGCCGAGACCTCGCTGACCGTCCCGGGCATCCGCTATGTGATCGACACCGGGCTCGCGCGCATCAGCCGCTATTCCACCGCGGCCAAGGTCCAGCGGCTGCCCATCGAGCGCGTCTCCCAGGCCAGCTGCAATCAGCGCGCCGGCCGCTGTGGCCGCGTGGCGCCGGGCATCTGCGTGCGGCTGTTCGACGAGGCCGATTACCACGACCGACCCGAGTTCACCGATCCGGAGATCCGCCGCACGAACCTGGCCAACGTGCTGCTGACGATGGCCGACCTCAAACTCGGCGACATCGAGTCCTTTCCCTTCATCGATCCGCCCGAACGGCGCTACATCAACGACGGCCGCAATCTGCTGGTCCAGCTCGAAGCACTCGCCGACGCGCGCATCACGCCGCTCGGACGCAAGCTCGCGCGTCTGCCGCTGGACCCGCGCATCGGACGCATGCTCATCGCCGGCAGTCAGCACGGCGTGCCCGCGGCCCTGCGTGTGCTGGCCGCCGGTCTGACCATCCAGGATCCGCGCGAGCGCCCGCCGGAACAGCGTGAGGCCGCCGACAGCGCCCAGGCGGCGTTCGCGGACGTGCGCTCCGACTTCGTGGGGCTGCTCAAGCTCTGGGACGCCTTCGCTGCCGCCCGGCGCGAGCACTCGGGCAATCAGCTGCGGCGGTGGTGCCGCGATCGCTTCATCAACTTCATGCGGATGCGGGAGTGGGAGGATCTGGCGCGCCAGCTGCGGCGCATCGGCGGCGATCTGGGCCTGGACAGCGGTCCCGCCCGCGGGCGTCTCGCCGAGGCCGACTTCGTGGCCCTGCACCGGGCGCTGCTCTCGGGGCTGCTCGATCACATCGGCATGCTGGAGGACAAGGGCGTCTACCAGGGCGCGCGCGGGCGCCGGTTCCATATCTTTCCCGGCTCGGTGCTCTCGAAGAAGGCGCCGAAATGGATCGTGGCCGGCGAGCTGATCGAGACCAGCCGCCTGTTCGGACACACGGTCGCCGGCGTCGATCCGAAGTGGATCGAGGACGCCGGCGCCCATCTGGTCGCGCGCGAGCACTACGACCCGCACTGGGAGAAGCGCCGCGGCCAGGTGGCCACACGCGAGCGCGTCAAGCTCTTCGGGCTGACGCTGTCGGACGGGCGCAAGGTCGACTTCGCCCGCATCGACGCGGCGATCGCCCGCGAGATCTTCATCCGCGACGGGCTGGTGGCCTTCGCCGTGGCCGACAAGCGCGGCCGGCTGCCGGCGTTTCTCGAACACAATCAGGCCATCGTGGCCGACATCGCCGCCCGCGAGGCCCGTTTTCGTCGGCGCGATCTGCTCGTGGACGAGTCGACCCAGGCGCACTTCTACGACGAGCGCCTGCCCGAGAGTGTGCGCGACCGCAAGACGCTGCAGCAGTGGCTCGGCGATCACGACGACACGACGCTGCGCTTCGACGAGGAGACGCTGCTGCGTCATGCCGGCATCGAACTGCCCGAGGACGCCTATCCGGAGACGCTGCGTCTGGGGGATACGCCGATCGCGCTCGAATACGCCTTCGAGCCGGGCACGCTGGCGGACGGCGTGACCGCGCGGCTGCCGCTGGCCGCCCTCAACCAGATGTCGGCCGAGCGCGCGGCCTGGCTGGTGCCGGGGCTGCTCGAGGAGAAATATCGTGAATACCTCAAGGCGCTGCCCAAGAGTCTGCGGCGCGCGGTGGTGCCGGTCCCGGATTTCGCCCGCGCCGCCGCCGAGCGCGTGACCTTCGGCGAGGGCGATCCGATCGCCGCACTGCGCGAGGCCGTGCACGCGATGACCGGCACCGAGATCCCCGCCGAGGTCTGGGACGACTTCGAGCCCAGCACCCATCTGCGCATGCGCTTCGCCGTGATCGACGACGCCGGCGCCGAGATCGCCGCCGGGCGCGATCTCGCGGCCCTGCGCGGTGAACTCGGCGGCCGCGCCCGGGAGGCGGTCAGCCGCGCCTCCGACGACGACATCAGCGAGCAGGGGCTGACCGAGTGGCCGGCCCGCGACCTGCCGGCACACGTGGATCTGTCGCACGCCGGCGTCAGACTGCAGGCGCGGCCGGCGCTCATCGACCGCGGCACGCACGTCGATCTGGAACTCATCGACGACATGCCACGCGCCGATGCACTCCACCGCCAGGGCGTGATCCGCCTGCTGCGGCTGGCGTGTGCGAAGCAGTGCCGGCTGGTCAAGCGCGATCTCGACGGCTTCAAGCAGGCCGCGGTGATGCCGCTGCCCACCGCGCCCGAGACGCTGGCGGTGGATCCGGTGGTCCATTCGGCGCTGGCGACCGACCCCGAGCCGGCGCTGCTCGCCGATCTGCTCAACGCGCTGATCGCGGCCCGCCTGGGCGAGGCCCCGCGCGACCGCGCCGGCTTCGAGGCTGGCGTCGAGGCCGTGCGCACGCATCTCATGGCGGACGCGGTCGATCTCTGGGCACGGCTCAAGCCCGCGCTGTCGCGCGCCGCCGCACTGCGCAAGCGGCTGTCCAAGAACATCGGCCTGGACTGGATGCCGGCGGTCGACGACATCCGCGACCAGATGGCCCATCTGCTCTATGCCGGTTTCATCAGCGACTGCGCGCAGCCCGCCCGGATGGGCCGAGACCTTGAGCGTTATCTCGCGGCTATCGAGCAGCGCCTGGACAAGCTCGCGCGCGAGGGCGCCGACGCCGATCGCGCACGCATGCACGAGGTCGCGCCGTTCTGGCAGGACTACAAACAGCGCGCCGAGCGTGCGCTCGCCCGCGGCCGCTGGCCCGACGCCCTCACCACGCTGCGCTGGATGGTCGAGGAATATCGCGTCCAGGTCTTCGCCCAGCCGCTCGGCACGGCGATGAAGGTCTCGCGCAAGCGCCTCGCGGCGGTTCAGGCCGAATGCTGAGGCGTCCGCACTTGCGCCGGCTAGACGTGGTTGCGGGTAGGGCGAACACCACGGCGACGATCGCCGCCGGCCGTGGATCTCCGGTCGTCACACCGCAGCGACCGGGAGACGCCTGAGCCCATGTGCGGGCGTTTCGGTCTGACCACCGACCCGGCCGTCTTCGCGCGGCTGCTCGGTATCGAGGCTCGGCCGCCGGACGACGTCACCGGCTACAACATCGCGCCGGGCGCGTCGATCGCCGCCATCCATCGGCCGCGACCGCAGGAGAGACCCTGTTACGACCGCCTGTTCTGGGGCTTCATTCCGAGCTGGGACAGCCGCGGCCGTGCGCGGATCAACGCGCGCCTGGACAAGCGCGCGACGTCGTTCTGGCGGCGAGCGTTCGGCCGGCGTCGCGGCGTGATCCCCGCGGACTGGTGGTACGAGTGGCAGCGTCTCGACACGCACCGGCAGCCGTTCGCGCTGCGCCCGGCCGACGGCCAGCCGTTCTTTCTGGCCGCCGTCTGGTCGCGACCGGCCGCGCTGGCCGCCGATCACCGGGCCGCCGGGCAACGATGTGCGGCGATCGTCACGCGTCCGGCGGTGGGCGCGGCGGCCGAGATACACCACCGCATGCCTTTGGTACTGGACGCGGCCGGCGCTCGGGACTGGCTGGATGTCGACATCCCGGCGGCGGACGTCGCCACGGCGCAGGCGCACAGGGACCTCACCACGTGGGCGGTGGGCACGCGTCTCAACCGGGCCGGCGCGCACGACGACCCGGCGCTGGTCGAACCGATCGATCCCGCCCGGTGAACCGGCGCCGGGCGAGCGCCGTGTCACGATCACGGCGTTGTCTAGTAAAGTAGTGGCGTCAACTACAGGGGATTCGAAACATGTCGCAGCGTCTTGTCCAGGGGTTCGCCGTCGCGATGCTCGCTTTCTCGGCAGCGTTCGCGCCGGGCGCCTTCGCCCAGCAGCAGCAGCCGTCCAACGCCGAGAACGTGGATGTCGAGGAGTTCGAGGACTGGCAGGTCCGTTGCCCGGAGAACGGCGAGCAGCGCTGCGAGATGACCCAGCTCGTCAACAGCCCCGAGTCCGGCGAGCCCATTCTGCGTATCGTGATGGGCTATCCGCCCGAGATCGACAGTGCGGCGATGATCCTCATCCTGCCGCTGGGTACCCGCCTGTCGCCGGGTGTGCAGTTCTCGGTCGACGGTAGCGAGCCGGAGACGTTTCCCTTTCAGATATGCCTGCAGCAGGGCTGTCGTGCGGATTTCCCCGTGGATGATGCGCTGCGCAACCGCATGCGCAGCGGCAGTAACGCGAAGGTCAGCCTCATCGGCCCGCGCGGCGAGCAGATCGATCTGAACGTCTCGCTGCAGGGATTCACCGACGCCGACAACCGTATCCGTCGCTAACGCCATGGGCTTGATACGCGTGGACGGCCGCGGCTGCGGCCGACGATGAGTGCGGATGAGGCTGCTGCGCCGGAGGGCGACGAACGCGAGTTCTCCTACGAGACCTTCGGTCGACGGTTCTTCGAGTATGCGGTCACCACGGAACGCGTCGAGTCGGCGCTGGCGAGCATCGCCGGCGACCGCATCGACGTCGGCCCGCGCAGCATCGGCCCCGGCGGCGTGGCGAGCATCACCGCGAGCGGCCACGTGGTGGCGCCCAAGGTGACGCCGCGCGAGGGCGAGGTCATCGCCTTCGACGTGACCCTGCCGGTGCATCTCGCCCTCGAAGTGCGGCTGGCCGGCCAGTCGCATCGCTTCGACGCCGACCTGCACGCCGATCTGCGCCTGACCGCGCGGGCGCTCGCGCCGCTGCGGATATTCATCGACGTGGCCACGCCCGCGGAAGCGGACGTGCGCGTGGAGGTCGCGGCCCGCGGTTTCGGCGCCAACGTGCTCAACCGGCTGGCGGACGTCGAGGGCGAACTCCGTCGCCACGTCGCGCACTATATCGCCGAGCAGATCGACGCGCCGCGCATCCGCGCCCTGCGCGACATCGACGTCGCCGATCGTCTGGAGCGCAGCTGGGCCGGCTGACGACGGACGAGGCCTTCGGTTCGTTTCCTGTCTCGCGCTTTTCACGGCGCATGCCGCCGGCGTATCGCAACCGCGAGGCCCAGCCGGCCCGAAATCGCATGCCGACCGCGCGCGGGGCCCGCGTACCGGTAACGCTCGGCGACTGGAACCGCCCTCAGCGCTCGGCCGGGCGCGCCGGCCTCCCGACGCTCTCGTTCGCGCCGGCCGCCGCGAAGGCATCCAGGTCGGCCAGAATATCGGGCAGCCGCGCGTCGAAAGCCGGCCGCTCGGCCAGCATCGCGGGCAGGGCGTCGGCCACCGGGCTGGCCCGCGCCAGTCGTGCGGCGACGGAGTCCAGCGCCCGTTGAATGCCGCTCGGATCGGCATAGCCGGCCAGCGTGGCGGCCAGCCCCCGCATTCGTGAGGCGGGCAGGGGTGCAGTCTGCGGCCACTCGGCGATCACCCGGCGCTGCGCGCGCTGTGCAAAGGCCGCGAGACTGCCGTGCATGGCGGCCGGCCAGGCCCGCGCCAGGCTGTAGTCGAAGCCGATGTCCACGAGTATGCCGGCATAGCGGCGCAGCGGCGGCGGGAAACGGCGACGCATCGCGCGGTGCGCCTCGTGATCGTCGCTCACCCGGTCGATGCCGCGGTGCAGACGGATGCCGCGCTCGACGGCCGCGCCGTGACGCCCGTCGAGCCGTCCCTTGACCATGTCGCCGAGAATCTGGCCGGCGGCGGACGTGCCCGTGCGTTCGGCCAGATACAGGTGCACGAGCAGATTCACGGACGACGCCGGCGGGTCGGGCCACAGGGCCGGGTTCGGGGCGCATTCGCTCGGGATTCGTTCATTCGGGTGCCGTCATCGGGGCCGGTACGTGGGCGTCGCGCCGCGACCCCCGGTGATTTTTGTGCGACAGTACCGAGCTGGCACGAACACCGGGAGATAGAAGAATATGTCAGAAAACTGGTCTCAGGTGGATCCGGACGGACTGCTCGAATACTCCGTGGTCTACACCGACCGCGCCCTCAATCACATGTCGGCGCGCTTCCAGGATGTGCTGACCGACGTCTCGACGCTGCTCAAGGAAGCCTACGCAGCCCACTCGGCCGTGGTCGTCCCGGGCAGCGGCACTTTCGGCATGGAGGCGGTCGCGCGTCAGTTCGCCGGCGATCGGCGATGCCTGGTCATCCGCAACGGCTGGTTCAGCTATCGCTGGACGCAGATCCTCGAGATGGGCGGCATCCCCGCGTCCCACGATGCGATTCAGGCGCGGCGCACCCACGACGATCTGCAGGCGCCGTTCGCGCCCGCACCGATCGGCGAGGTGGTCGAGCGCATTCGGGCCGACGCGCCGGACGTCGTGTTCGCGCCGCACGTGGAGACCTCGGCGGGTATGGTTCTGCCGGACGACTATCTCAGGGCGGTCGCAGACGCCGTCCACGAGGTCGGCGGGCTGTTCGTGCTCGACTGCATCGCCTCGGGCGTGCACTGGGTCGACATGGCCGACACCGGTGTGGACGTGCTCGTGAGCGCGCCGCAGAAGGGCTGGAGTTCATCGCCCTGCGCCGGCCTGGTGATGCTCGGCGAACGTGCGCGCGAACGCATCGAGCACACGACCAGCACGAGCTACGCCTGCGATCTGCGCAAGTGGCTCGAGATCATGGAAACCTACGAGAAGGGCGGGCACGCCTATCACGCCACGATGCCCACCGACGGCCTGACGCGTCTGCGCGAGATGATGCACGAGACGCGCGATTTCGGCCTCGCCGAGGCCGAGGCACGCCAGAAGGAACTGGGGCGCCGGGTTCGCGCACTGCTCGAGAGCAGCGGCTTTCCCAGCGTGGCGGCCGAGGGCTACCAGGCATCCGGCGTCGTGGTCAGCTATACCGACGACCCGGACATTCGCTCGGGCAAGCGGTTCAAGGACGTCGGCATGCAGGTCGCCGCCGGCGTACCGCTGATGTGCGATGAAGGCGACGGCTTCAGCACGTTCCGCATCGGCCTGTTCGGGCTGGACAAGCTCGCCGATGTCGATCGCACCGTGGCCCGTCTGGAAGCCGTGGTCGAGCAGATCGCCGCGCCCGTCGGCTGACGGCCGCGCCGCATTACGCCGATGTACGGCCCGCCCTCGCTGAAGACGACGGCGGGCCGTTTTGATTCCGGCCACCGCATCCGTGATCGCGCGAACGCGGACGAGGTGGATCGCGTGTCGCGTCCAAAACGCGCTCCGCCCGTAGCGCGCCCGAGGAGCCGAAACCGCCGCGGTCGATTCCGAAACGACGCGACACGCGGCAGCGCCCATGGGGAGCGCCATGGCGCACCCCATTCGGTCGACGAGCCCGGCAGGCGTTTCGTATCACCCGCCGTACGGCGTTCAATCCGGAATGGCGTCGCCATCGGCCGCGACGACACCGAACAGGTCGGCGATGCCGGCGAGACTGGCCTCGTGCAGCGCCTGCGCCGGCACCGTATGGTCGCCCAGTGGCAGCGCCCGCGTGGCGGTCGCAGCAGCGACTACGGTCGGCGCATAACCGAGGTTGAAGGCACCGCGGGCGGTGGAGTTGACGCACATATGGGTCATGAATCCGGCGATGACCAGATCGCTCCGGCCGTAACGCTGGAGCACGTCTTGCAGATCGGTGTGCACGAACGCGTTCGGATGGGTCTTGGTGATGAGCGTCTCGCCCTCGGCCGGCGCCACCTCCTCGGCAATCCGGCCCACGTGGGTATCCAGATCGTAGGGCGATCCCGCGCCGGCGTCGTGGCGCACATGCACGATCGGCGTACCGGCCGCGCGGGCGCGCTCGAGAAGCCGACGCGCCTCGACAAGTGCGGGCTCGACGCCCTCCAGCTGCATCACCCCCTCGCGGTAGGTGTTCTGGCAATCGATGAGAATGAGCACCGCATCGGACAGGGCGGCGGGCGTGTCCGGCAGTCCGGAGACGGCGCGGAGTGTGGGGTTCGCAGTCATGGCTCGTCGTTCTCCTCGTTGAAAGCTGGAACGGCTTCCGGACGGCCGTTCTCGCGGCGCGGCGCGCCGGGGCCACTATAGGCCGGAACGATTCGATCGGGCCAGGACATCGGGCCAGGGCATCGGGACGACGGATGCCGTCCGCCGATCGCGCACGCCCGGGGCGACGATCATCGAAGTGGCGCGCCCGCGACGACGGGCTGGTCCGGGATCGAGCCGCTTCGGCATTCTCGCTGCATTCACGGACGGCGCGGGCCAGCGGTTGATCTCGATCACGGCCGGCCGACGACCGGCCGCACCCGTGGCGACCCGGGCCGGCGAGCGCGGCCGCGCTGGCCCGTTTCATCGCGCAATCGCGCACTCCGGGCGATGCGACTGCGTCCCGCGAATCGTCGGCACGCTACGGACAGCCGAGCCGGTCGGCGAGATCCGTCAAATCCCTCGCATGCAGGGTGTTGGCCGCATCGCCCACGACCGGCTTCGGCGCGTCGGCGCCGAACTCCGCCGGGCGCTCGATGTAGGCCGTCTGCAGGCCACAGTCGCGCGCGGCGTCCAGATCGTCCTGGTGCGCGGCTACCAGCATCACCTGCCCGGGCTCGACGTCGAAGATCTCGGCCACGCCCCGATAGGTGCGGGGATCGGGCTTGTAGCGGCCGAAGGTCTCGGCCGAGAGGATGCAGTCCCAGGGCAGGCCGGCGTGTTTGGCCATCTCGGCCAGCAGGCCGATGTTGCCGTTGGACAACGTGCAGAGCATGAAGCGCGACCGTAGCCGTGCCAGTCCGGCCACCGCGTCCGGCCAGGGCGCCAGACGCTGCCAGACGCGGTTGAGTTCGGCGCGGCTCGCCTCGTCCATGGCCGCCAGGCCGAACTCGGGCAGCAGCGTGTCGAGGATCATGCGGTTGAGCACGTCGATACGCGTCCAGCCGAGTTCGCCGGCGCGAACCCGCGCCATGGCCGGCTGGTACCCGGCCCGCCAGGCGCGCGCGAACGCCGCGGCATCGATTGCCGGCGCGCGTGCCGCGATCTCGCGCATGACCGAGCCGTGCCAGTCGACGACCGTACCGAAGACGTCGCAGGCCAGAATCCGCGGGGTCGAGGCATCGGTGCGGGGCATTGACGCGGTCATCGCTCAATCATCCTTTCGCCGCGCGGCCCGGGGTCGGCCGAGGACCGCGTTGTTGCCGACGCGCGACGGGAGCACACGGACGACGGCCCGCGTGCGCGGGCCGATCGTAGGGCGCGGCAGCGTTGCGGGCGACGCTTCAGGCCCTGCGCCACGGCAAGCGCGGTCGACGTGCGAACGGCGGTATGGCCGGCCTCGGTGGCGTGCCGCCGGGCCGTGATGATTCCGACCGGCCGAGCCGGCTGCAATCGATTGGCGCGAATGCGCCAGCCGGGCGTCGCCGCGATGGCACACCGGCCTGCCGGTCGACCGTACCGCGCGCTCATGCCACGCGGGCGGCGATGGCCGTCATGCGGCGCCGTCGAAGAACGCGACTTCGCCGGTCTCCACGGCGTATTCGGCACCGACCACCTTCAGGCCGTCGTTCTCGATCAGATCCTCCAGGATGGCCGAACCCCGCCGCAGCTGGCGCACCGACTTGTCGACGTTGGCGCGTACCGCGGCGGCCACCAGCGCGGCGTGATCGTGGCGAAGATCGGTCTTGAGCAGACGCGCGACCGACGGCCGCACGCGTTTGACGATCGAAGCCAGATTCGGGGACTGATTCTCGGTCGGCTGCTGTAGTTCGTTGAGCGTGGCCTGGATCGCACCGCACTGGCTGTGGCCGAGCACGACCACCAGGCGGGTGCCGAACATGGCGGCCGCGAACTCGATGCTGCCGATCTGCGACGGTGCCACGATATTGCCGGCGACCCGGATTACGAACAGATCGCCCAGCCCCTGGTTGAAAACCAGCTCCGCCGGCACGCGGGCATCCGAGCAGCCCAGCACGATGGCGAACGGCTCCTGCTGCTGCACCAGCTCGGCCTGGGAGCCGGCCAATGTATCCGCGCTGCGGAGTCGAGTGACGAAATCGCGGTTGCCTCGCTTGAGCCGTTCGAGGGCTTCGTCGGCGGATATCATCCGGCATTCATCCTGTGTGATGGGCTGTAAAGCAAAGGATGCGCAATAATTCGCGCGATCACAAACCGGCTCCGCGCGATCCGGGCGACGGCCGAGGCGAGCG
Source organism: Salinisphaera orenii subsp. orenii MK-B5 (assembly GCF_003788635.1). Classification (GTDB taxonomy): domain Bacteria; phylum Pseudomonadota; class Gammaproteobacteria; order Nevskiales; family Salinisphaeraceae; genus Salinisphaera; species Salinisphaera orenii. Next base: position 127,033 of record NZ_AYKH01000023.1, on the reverse strand, counting down.
GGCGATACGGCGCTCGAGTCGTGCGCCTCCGAATCCTGTGACCGACGTGCCGACCCGCTGACGCGACACAGCGTATCGGCCGCGAACCCGCTCGTCGTCCGTCGTTGTCGCCGTTGCCGACTCGTGCCACGACGGCGGCCGAGCCGCAGAGCCGACGTATCGTGGTCCGAAACAAGGCGCGAGCGGCAGTCCGTCTGGCAGGGACAGTCGGGAGATAAGCCCCTGCCGGCCGTGCATGGATGCTGCGGCGCAGCTGTCGCCGCCGGCATGGGCCTTGTTCGGCGCTATTCGAGCGCGACGTAGCACGCCGGCGTGAATCGAGGCGAGCAGATTGCGTAGAACACCAGATCGGTGTCGCCGATGTTCTCGATGCGCTGGGCGACGCCGGCCGGAATGCGCACCACGTCGCCGGCGGCGACGTCGGCCGGGGGGCGCTCACCGATCTCGGCTCGCCCGAGTCCGCTGACGATGAGATAGCGCTCGTGGGTGTCGATCAGGTGATGCCATGCGGTCGTCACGCCCGGCCGGACCCGGGCCCGCGCGATCGACACCGCGCCGTCTTCGGCGTCGTTGGCCACCTCCAGGATAGAGCAGCGTTCCTCGGTCTCGAATTCCGTCACCGCATCGGCGCGCCGTATGCCGGAGCGCACGGCGGACGGGCCGCGGTCCGGGTCATCCTCAGGCATCGCGAATCCACGACCGGGCAGCGTCACGCTCGTTGAAGGCGAAGGACCGGATATCGAGGCCGGGCACCAGCCGGCCCGCGGCCGAGGCGACCTTCTGGGCCCAGGCCGTGTCGGTGACGATCGCCTCGCGCTCGAACCGGTTCCAGTGCTTGACCGCCGCCTTCAGGTCCCCGAGCAGTGCATCGGCCGACAGGCCGCCGAAATCGTGCAGTTCGAGATAGATGCGCAGACGATCGTGGGCCGCGAGCTTCTTCTCGATCGTGGACAGCACCGGGGTCAGATCCTCGGCGGTGGTCTTGCCGTCGACGTGCAGGGCGACGACGCGATCGTCATCGAATGGGAGAATACGGATCATCGGGGACTCCGGAAACAATGTGATGCCCGGAGGCTAGCAGATACCGCCTTCGGGGCAGATGGCGGCACCGAGGCGGCCCGTTTCCGGTTCGAGTGGTAACGACCAAATGCGAGCGGCATCGCGTCGAGGCGCTCGCGCGCGGTGGCATGGGCGGCACGAACCGTGCAGAAGCCTTGATTCGGTCGCTGAACAGGCCATCTTCGGTCACACGCGGCGTGTGCCATACGTCGCATCACGCCATGACGAGGTCCGCATGAAGACAATCGCTGTTCTCGGCGGCGGCATCACCGGTGTCACCACGGCCTATGCGCTGGTACGGCGCGGGTTCGACGTCACGCTCTACGAGCGCAACCGCTATCCGGCCATGGAGACTTCGTTCGCCAACGGCGCGCAGCTGTCGGCCTGCAACGCCGAAGCATGGAACCACTGGCCCACCATCCTCAAGGGGCTGAAGTGGATGTTCCGCGGCGACGCGCCGTTGCTCGTCAACCCCAAGCCGTCCTGGCACAAGATCTCCTGGTTCGCCGAATTCATGGCCGCGATTCCGCAGTACGGGCCGAACACGACCGAAAGCGTACGGTTGGCGATCGCCGCCCGCGAACACCTGTTCGGCTGGGCCGAGACCGAGGGCATCGACTTCGACGCCAAACACACGGGCCTGATGCACGTCTATCGGAACAAGGCGGATTTCGACCACGCCGCGGCGGTTAATCCGCTGCTGGAAGCCGGCGGCCTGGAGCGACGCGCGGTCACGCCGGAGGAGATGCGCGCGCTCGAGCCGACACTGGTCGCCGACTACTACGGCGGCTTCTATACCGAAAGCGACGCCACCGGTGACATCCACATGTACACCCACGGTCTGGCGCGCGCCGCCGAACGGCGCGGCGCGGTGCTGCGCTATCGGCACGCCGTGCGCCGCGTGCACAGCGACGGCCTTCGCGTGACGATCACCGCGGAGCACGAGGGCCGGGAAACCCGGGCGGTTCACGATGCCGTGGTGGTCTGCGCGGGCAACGCCAGCCGCGACTTCGCCGCCCAGCTGGGCGACCGCGTCAACGTCTATCCGGTCAAGGGCTACTCGATCACCGTCAACCTGGGCGATGACGCATCGCGGGCCGCCGCCCCGGAGGTCAGCCTGCTCGACGACGCGGTCAAGCTCGTCAGCAGCCGGTTGGGCACCGATCGCCTGCGGGTGGCCGGCAGTGCCGAGTTCAACGGCTTCAACCACGACATCCGCGCCGACCGGATCGAGCCGCTGACGCGCTGGGTCGAGACCTATTTCCCGGATGTGAACACCCGTGACGTCGTGCCCTGGGCCGGCCTGCGCCCGATGATGCCGAACATGCTGCCGCGTGTCGGTCGCGGCCGGCGATCGTCGAACGTGTTCTACAACACCGGCCACGGTCATCTCGGCTGGACGCTGTCGGCGGCCACGGCGGACACCATCGCGGGCATCGTCGAGTCGAGCGCCGCGACGCCGTCGGCCTGAGTTCGGGCGACGAGTGCGATGGCGCGACCATCGTGCGGGCGAGATCGAGCCGTCGATCGGCGCGAGCGCGATGGCTCCCGGTCGGCCATGACCCACGCCGGAGCCGCCGCGGCCGCTGCGCCGCCGCCGGGGCGCACTGGACCGACCGCAACGCACCGGCCCGGCCGGCGCGAGGCGTCACCGGTCTGACGCAGTAAGGCGACGCCGGACGTACGCAGGATAGGGTTCGGTCCCAGCCGAACGACGCTGCATGACTCGGCGCGAACGGCCCGCGGAGGCACGATTGGCCGCGTTCCGTGCCTGCCGAGCATGGCGGTGCGGCCGCGTTGACGGCATGCCTCTCGGACGGCCGGGGCGCCGGCGGGCGTGTGCCCGCGCGGGCCGGCCGACCGTGGCCGACGGATTCGGGCCGCCGTCGGCGCGGACGGCACGCGGCTGATCACGCGCCACGCGGACGATCTCTCATTCGCGCGCCTCTGGAGCGATCCGGCGTGGCGCCCATCGTCTATCGCCGATCACCGTTCGCCCGCACGGACGGTCGGAGGGCCGGAGGGCCGGGTCCTGCCGTCGAGCGCCGGGCGCCGACTCGGGTCACAACGCCCGCAGCGTTCGCCGCCGATGAATGCGGTCCGGAATCACACCAATCAGTCTGGCGCAATGCACCCGTCCGGCGCATCGGGGGGCTCGGCCGGCTCGTCCAAGGCGTGCACTGCACGATACACGTGCACGTTCTGCGTCACGATGATGCAACACCGCGGCGCGCCGGCCGCTCATGACGCCGGTCGGAATGTAACGGCTACGGTCTACGGTATCGGGCGCGTCACGGCCTTTGATCGGGCGAGCGGATCGTCGCCTCCGGGGCTGGCAGACAACTTGCGTCCAGTCGCGAGCTTCGCCCCCGTCGACAGACAGCACGCGACCAAGGGATGATCGCCGAATGCGCCGGGGCGGCGTAGTTTCGAAGAACTCCCGGGCTGCGGTCAGCCGCTGCAGCCCTCGTTGCCAACCGGAGGTCCGGATGACGAGCCGTTATCGCCACACGCTCGGTACCACCACCTACCATTTCGACAGCCTCGCGGAGGTCATGGCCAAGGCCAGTCCGGCGCGCTCGGGGGATCGGCTGGCCGGGGTCATCGCCGAATCCGCCGAGGAACGCGTGGTCGCACAGATGGTGCTGGCCGAACTGCCTCTCAAGGTCTTTCTAGAGGAGGCGCTGGTGCCCTACGAGGACGACGAAATCACCCGTCTGATCCTCGACGAGCACGACCCCGCCGCGTTCGAGCCGGTGTCGCATCTCACGGTCGGGGATTTCCGCAACTGGCTGCTCGGCGACGAGGCCACGTCCGACGCGCTGGCCCGCCTGCGGCCGGGGCTGACGCCGGAAATGGTCGCGGCGGTCAGCAAGATCATGCGCAATCAGGATCTGATCCTGGTCGCGAAGAAGTGCCACGTGGTGACCGCGTTCCGCAACACCATCGGCCAGCCGGGGCATCTGTCCACGCGGCTGCAGCCCAATCACCCGACCGACGACGCCACCGGCATCGCGGCCAGCATCCTCGACGGGCTGCTCTACGGCAACGGCGACGCGGTGATCGGCATCAATCCGGCGACCGACAACGTCAGCCAGTCGGTCAAGCTGATGCGGATGCTCGACGAGGTGATCCGCAAGTACGAGATTCCGACCCAGTCCTGCGTGCTGACCCATGTTACGAACACGCTCGAGGCGATCGAATCCGGCGCGCCGGTCGATCTGGTGTTCCAGTCGATCGGCGGCACCGAGGCCACCAATCGCAGCTTCGGCTTCGGCCTCTCGGATCTGGCCGAGGCCCGCGACGCCGCCCTGGGCCTCAAGCGCGGCACGGTCGGCGACAACGTCATGTACTTCGAGACCGGGCAGGGCAGTTCGCTGTCCGCCGACGCGCACCACGGGCTCGACCAGCAGACCTGCGAGGCCCGCGCCTATGCGGTCGCACGCAAGTTCGAGCCGTTGCTGGTGAACACCGTCGTCGGCTTCATCGGCCCGGAGTATCTGTTCGACGGCAAGGAGATCATCCGCGCCGGCCTCGAGGACCACTGCTGCGGCAAGCTGCTCGGCGTGCCGATGGGCTGCGACGTCTGCTACACGAACCACGCCGAGGCGGACCAGAACGACATGGACAACCTGCTCACGCTGCTGGGCGTGGCCGGCTGCAACTTCGTGATGGGCATTCCCGGCTCCGACGACATCATGCTCAATTACCAGACGACCTCGTTCCACGACGCGCTCTATGCGCGCCGCGCACTCGGTCTGCGGCCGGCGCCGGAGTTCGAGCGCTGGCTCGACCACATGGGCGTGTTCGAAGACGTCACCGCAATGCGCCCGAGCCGCGAAGTCCCCGCGGCCTTCGCGCCCTCGCTGGACCGGATCTCCACGGAGGCACGTGATGGCTGACGAGACCGACCCCGCGGAGACGACCGAGACCGCAGTCGTGCGCAACCCCTGGCGGCGGCTGCGCAGCTTCACCGATGCCCGCATCGGTCTGGGGCGGGCGGGCATCAGTCTGCCCACCAGCCGGCTGCTCGAATTCCAGCTCGCCCATGCCCAGGCGCGGGACGCCGTGCATTGGCCTCTCGACGTGCCCGCGCTGTGCGAACAACTCGCTAACTGCGGGGAACCGGTGCCGGCCGGGGAGCCGATCGCACTGCATACCCGCGCCGAGCACCGCACCATGTATCTGCAGCGGCCGGACCTCGGCCGGCGGCTGGACGAGGCCTCCGTCGAGCGCCTGTCGCAGACCGGCGATGACCACGGCGCGGCCTTCGACCTGGCGCTGGTGGTCGTCGACGGGCTTTCAGCGCGGGCGGTCCAGGAACACGCCGCGCCCTTCATCTCGGCGCTGGCCGAGGCGCTGGCCGAAGACGATGCGACATGGCGCATCGCGCCGCTGACCGTGGTCGAGCAGGGCCGTGTGGCCATCGGCGACGAGATCGGCGAACGGCTCAACGCCCGAGCGGTGGTCGTGCTGGTCGGCGAGCGGCCCGGGCTGAGCTCGCCGGACAGCCTCGGCCTGTATCTCACCTGGGCGCCGCGGGTCGGCGTGACCGACGCCGACCGCAACTGTATCTCCAATGTACGACCGGCCGGCCTGGCACTGACCGAGGCGGCCCGGCGACTGCGTTATCTGCTGCGCGAGGCGCGCGAACGCGAACTCTCCGGGGTGGCGCTCAAGGACCGCAGCGAGGACGACGTGATCGAACACGCCGGCGAGCCCGGCAATTTCCTGACCGACTGAGAATCAAAGGATATCCACCGATGAGCGCATCCGATATCGACGACGACTATCTGGCCAAGCGACAGCTACAGCGCGGCACGGCCGGCTGGGTGCTGCTCGCCGGTCTGGGCGTGTCGTACGTCATCTCCGGCGATTTCGCCGGCTGGAACTTCGGCATCGGCGAGGCCGGCTGGGGCGGCTTCGCGATCGCCGCGGTACTCATGGGCATCATGTATTTCACGCTCGTGCTGTCGCTGGCCGAAATGTCCGCGGCGATCCCGGCGGCGGGCGGCGGTTACAGTTTCGCCCGCCAGGCCATGGGCCCGACCGGCGGCTATCTCACCGGCCTGGCGGTGCTCATCGAATACGCGCTGGCGCCGGCGGCGATCGTGGTCTTCATCGGCGCCGCGGTGGGGGAGTTGATCGGCCTGAACGGCCCGATCGTCTATGCCGCGTTCTACCTGGTGTTCATCGGCATACACCTAGCCGGCGTGGGCGAAGCGCTCAAGGTCATGATGGCGATCAGCGGCCTCGCGGTGTTCGCGATTCTGGCCACCGCCGTGGCGCTGATCGGCGATTTCCAGGTCAGCAACCTGTTCGACATCGCGCCCACGGACGCCTTCGGCGCATCGAGCTTCATGCCGATGGGCTGGTACGGCATCTGGGCCGCGCTGCCCTTCGGCATGTGGCTGTTCCTGGCGGTCGAGGGTGTGCCGCTCGGCGCGGAAGAGGCCAAGGATCCGGCCCGCGACGTGCCCAAGGGCATCATCGGCGCGATGCTGTTCCTGCTGGTGACCGCGGTGCTGGTGGTGTTTCTGCTCGCCGGTGCGGCCGGCGCCGAGGCGATCGGCGAGAGCGGCGTGCCGCTGGTCACCGCGCTCCAGGATACCGGCAGCACGACGCTGGCCACGGTCGTCAACGTGCTCGGCATGGCCGGCCTGATCGCGTCGTTCTTCTCTATCATCTACGGCTACAGCCGGCTCGTGTTCGCGCTGTCGCGCGCCGGCTATCTGCCGAAGTTCCTGTCGCTGACCAGCGCCCGCAAGGCACCGACCTGGGCGCTGATCGTGCCCGGCGTACTCGGTTTCATCGCCTCGCTGAGCGGCGCCGGTGATCTGATTCTGGGCATGGCCGTGGTCGGGGCCACGCTGTCCTACGCGTTGATGGCGGGCAGCCACATCCTGCTGCGCGTCAATCAGCCGAACCTGAATCGGCCGTACCACACGCCCGGCGGCATCGTGACGTCCGGCATCGCGCTCGTGCTCTCGCTGATCGCGCTGACCGGCGTGTATGCCTTCGATCCCGGGGCCTTCGGCTACACCTTGGTACTGTTCGCGGTCGGCGCCGTCTACTTCTTCGCCTACAGTCGGCACCATCTCGTGGCCAAGACGGCGGCCGAGGAGTTCGACCTGCTGGCCCGTGCGGAGTCCGATCTGGACGCACCCGATACCGAGGACGCATCACGCGGCAACACTTGAGCGGTCATCACGGTGCCGCCGCTTCGATCCGGCGGCCGGGCGATCGGCGACCGGCAGGGTCGCCCGGCCGTTTACGGGGCCCGAAAGAGCCCCGTGCATTCGCGCCGCCCCGACGCGCCACGGCGCGCGTCGGGGCATGACGTGGCGCCTCGCGATCGTTAGGATGCCGTGTCGTCGGCGGGCGATGCCCACTACAGTGGCGTTGCCGGTCGGCGCCGAGCCAATGGGAGCGGCCAATCGCCAGTGAGACACGCATGAACGATTCCGCAAACAAGGACACGGGCAACACCCATATCGACATCGGCGGCGTCGCGCTGCCCAGGGCGACCCTGGCCGAAGTGCTGCCGGACATCGCCCGATTCGAACAGCATCTGCCCGACGCCCTGGCCGTGGACGCCGACATGAAGGCGGGGGACGGTTCGATCCCCGACTATGTGAGCGAGTGGCCGCAGGCGCGCATCGAAGCCGTGGTCGCCACGCTCAAGGAGCTGGGGAGTCTGCGTGAGCAGGCCAGCGCAGAGCTCGGCCAGGGCGCGGACCACAAACGCTGACAGGACTGATGCGTCTCTCGCGCGGGCGCTGACGCGGGACGCCGTGCGCGCGCAGACGGCGGCTCTTCTCGAGCGGCCACGAGTCGCACGGTCGCACCGGGTATCGAATATCAAGACCCACGTTGTACGGTTGTCAATGATCGTGACGATGCGACGGGAGACGGTCTTGAGGCGCGAGGGCAGACCGACACCGGCACTGGCACCGGCACCGGCACCGGCACCGGCACCGGCACCGGCACCGGAAAGGCTGGGGCAGGGGCCGCGTCCGCGTACGAGGCGTAGCCCGACGGGAGCCGTCCGGGCGTGAGCGACGAACGCCGCGACGGTTCGGACTCGGTTGCGTTCGCCGCGGACCGGATCGACGGCCGGCTGCTGGACAGCCTCCTGCTGCTGGAAGGCGTCTTCCGGGACATGCTCGACGCCGTGCTGCTTGCCGACGCACGACAACGGATCGTCGGCGCGAATCCGGCGGCGCTGGCACTGTTCGAATACGACGCCGACACGCTGATCGACAAACCGCTTGCCATGCTCGACGCCGATAGCGCCGCGCGCGATCGGCCCGAGCACGATCGCGTCGACGCCGCGAATCGCGTGACGCCGCTCCATCAACCCCACATCCGCGCCTACCGGAGTGCCCGCGGTCGCCTGTTCGACGGCGAGACGCGGCGCGGCGTGCTCGGAGACGACACGGCGGCTCGGCCGCTGACCCTGATGATCGTGCGCGACGTATCCGAACGTATCGCCATCGATCGCGCCACCGCGCGCCTGCACGACGTGGCATCGAGCCAGCACATGGGCTTCGACGAGCGGGTGCACGAAATGCTGCGCATCGGCTGTGATCTGTTCGAGCTGCCGATCGGTGTGCTCAGCCGCATCGAAGGCGGGACCTACGAGATCGTCGACGTCATCCATCCCGACGATGGGCTGGCCGCGGGGAGCCTGTTCGACCTCCGCGACACCTATTGTGCGAGTAAGCAACACCCGTTCTGTAAATTCGCGATCCTGTCGTTGGCGTAATCGTTCTATTCGCTGTCGTCCTCGTTCATATTCAGATAACGCCGCCCGGTCTGCCAGTCCTGCGAGATCTCCATGGCGACGGCCGTGACCAGTCGCAGGCAGCTGGCCTCATTCGGGAACAAGGTCGCCACCCGGGTGCGGCGCTTGATCTCACGGTTCACGACTTCGATGGCATTGCTCGTACGCAGTCGCCGGCGATGGTGGCGCGGTAGCGTCAGCACCGCCAGGCCTTCGGGCAAGGCCGTTTCCGCCCACCGCGTCAGTTGGGACGCCTTGGCGTCGTAGGTGCGGATGAAGCGCTCGATCAGGCGCGTTGCCTCGGCTTCATCCGGCGCATCGAAGATCGCCCGGATATCGGCCGCGACCGGCTTCTTCAGAGCGCGAGTGGGCACGTAATGCCCGGCATTCTGCTGCAGGTGGAACTGGCAGCGTTGCCAGGCCACCGCCGGGAACACGGCCGCGCGAGCGGCCTTGAGCCCGGCATGATCGTCACTCACGAACAGGCGCACGCCGTGCAGCCCGCGAGCCGCGAGATCTTTGAGGAATGCGCGCCAGTGCACCTCCGCTTCGGATAACGCGACCGACACGCCCAGCAGTTCGCGTTTACCCTCGGCGTCGACGCCCATGGCCAGCAGCACGGCACAGTCGACCACGGTGCCGCCGTGGCGCATCTTCTCGTAGCGCGCATCGAGCACCACATAGGGATAGGCGCTGAGCGGGCGCTCGCGCCAAGCCGTCAGCTCATCATCCAGGGCCTCGGCACAGCGCGAGACCTGGCTCGATGAGACCTCGAAGCCGCACAGCTGTTCGGTCACGCGGGCGACCTTGCGCGTCGAGACGCCGCTGACATACATCTCGGCCAGGGCGAGCTTCAGGGCGCGTTCCGAGCGCAGTCCGCGCTCCAGCGAGGCCGGATAGAAGCCGCCTTCGCGGACCTGCGGCACCGCCAGCTCGAGCGCACCGATGCGCGACTTGACCGTCTTCGGCTTGTAGCCGTTGGCATAGCCTCGCCGCTCGGGGCTGCGTTCGAACGGCGATACCCCCAGATGACGCTCACGCTCGAGCCGCATCGCTTCGTTGATCAGCATCGACACTGCGTCACCCAGTCCTTCCAGTCCCCGCTCGGCAATCAGTTCCGCTGCGCCCGTGGCTTCGTTATCCTGTCCGTGGCAGGCCATTTGTTTCTCCGTTCGTCATTCACGCCAATGAATTCCAACGAAAGGATAACGGGTGGCCTGCTGCCTTTCCGGCTAAAGCCAATTTACAGAACGAATGGTGCACTCCCTATTGTGCGAGCACCCTCGCGGCGGGCGGACCGATCGCCTACCACGATGTCAGCCGCCACGAAATCCGGCACCAGTCCTGCTACGCGACCTTCGGCCTGGAGTCCTACATCGGCAGCCCCGTTTGGGTGGATGCCGAACTCTACGGCACCCTGTGTTTTTCCAGCACCGTGCCGCGACGGCCGTTTCCGGCCCAGCATCTTCAGTTCGCCGGCCTGATCGCCCAATGGCTCGGTCATGAGCTGGCCCGCCGGGCCGACTACCTCGCGCTCTGCGAGACGCGCGACCGGCTTCGAGTGGCCGCGACCACCGACGACCTCACGGGTCTTGCGAACCGGCGCCGGCTCGGCCAGCTTCTCGACGAGGAACGCGGCCGCACGCGACGCTACGGCGCACCGTTCTCCGTGCTGCTGATCGATTTCGATCACTTCAAGGCAATCAACGATCGCCACGGCCACGGCGTCGGTGACGAGGCGCTGCAGCTGTTCGCGCGGGTCGCCACCGAGGCGCTTCGCACGACCGATACCGTGGGGCGCTGGGGCGGTGAGGAATTTCTCGTGGTCCTGCCGAACACCGATGCCGACGGGGCCCGGCGTCTGGCCGAGCGCGTCGCCGATCGTATCCGTTCGACCCCGCTGCCCACGGTGGACGCCGAGCTGGCACTCACGGTCAGTATCGGAATCGTCGCCTTCGACGGCGCGGAGAAGATCGACGCGCTGGTGTCCCGGGCCGACCGCGCGCTCTACCAGGCCAAGGCCTCCGGCCGTGACCGTGTGGCTATGGGCTGAACTACACGAGTAGAGGCCCAAACGCTTCAGTGCATTACGCTGGCAACCGGTTCCGGGAACAAAATCGAATGGGTGTGGCGATGACACATACATCGTGTACAACGGCGCCATCTTCGTTCAAATAACATCTAGAGCACGGCGACCATTGTTTTCTGACACCGAGCGCATGACTGGCTATCCATTCAATGATTTTTGTCCTGTCGATAGCGCCAGATGAGGTGAATACTAGCCAGAGGGCAATCACTTAGAAGTGGCTGCTGGACATATGCATCGTCGATCAATGCACGCCGTCACGTCTGGACGTCATGCAGCCGAGATTAGGTTGATCTGTGGTCGTAACGGTCTCCCGTTACGTAGATAAACTGCGTCTGAAAGCCGAAACCTAAATGCTCGACCGACGCTGAATGAATGACCAGCATCTCTTGCCCATTATTCCAGCGCTTTTCGACAGTTTAGTGGCCAACCATCATGTGACGCACATAGAGGCTATAGAACAGCCACATCGTACCGCCAACCATCACCACCATAATCAGCAAAGAGAACAGGATGGAGATCGTGTTCCAGCGCTGCTCGGTCGACATGTCCAGATGCAGGAACCAGCGCAGGTGCACGCCGAGCTGCAGAACCGCGGTCACGGCAATCACGATGAGCGTCGCCCCCTGCGACAGCGACCCGAAGGCCACGAAGCCAAATGGAATCAGGGTAAGCACGAGTGCCAGCACGAAACCGGTGATATAGCCCCGTGCGGTGGGCGCATGGCCGGGCGTGACATCGGTGGAATGGCTCATGCCGCAACTCCTTGCAGGACGCCGGGCAGATACACGGTCGAGAACACGCATATCCACACGAGATCGAGAAAATGCCAGAACAGGCTCAAACGCGCGAGCCGGGAGGCGACCGGCGGCGTCAGCCCGCGCAGCTTGATCTGTACGACCATCACCACGATCCAGACCAGGCCGAAGAACACATGCGCACCGTGGGTGCCGACCAGCCCGAAGAACGCGGATAGAAAGCCGCTCCGGGTGAACGAGGCGCCTTCATGGATGAGGTGGGCGAACTCGCTGAGCTCGTGGCCGAGGAAGAACGCGCCGAGCACGAACGTCACCCCGAGCCAGATCACGACCCGCTCCTTCTGGCCCTGATGCAGGTTCACCATCGCCATGCCGAAAGTCAGGCTCGATAGCAGCAGCGCCATGGTCTCGAGAAAGACGCCGCGCAGCTCGAACACATCGGCCGCGGTCGGCCCGCCCGCATAGCGCTGGGACAGATCGACATACACCAGAAAGAGCATCGAGAAGATGATCACGTCGCTCATCAGATAGATCCAGAAACCGAAGTTGACTTCCGTATCGGCTCTGGCGGCGGCGCGAATGCTGTTCAGATCGTGGGCGTTAGACGACATGGACACGGCCCCGGCTGTGCATGCATTTCATTTTCATAGCGGCTTTTCCGATTGGGTCCCGGTCGTGGACGGTTCCGGCGTGGCGGCATATGCGGAACGCTCGTCGCCGAACGACTCGATATGCTTCATGCGCTCGAGTGCACCGTCCTGGGCGACCTTGTCGTGGAACGCATTCTCGGTACGTTCGACTTCCTCTGCCGGGATCACATACTCCGGCTCCGGGTTGAAGCTGCGCGCGATCACCGCGCCAATCACGCCGAGCAGGCATAGCCCGGCCAGCCACCAGATATGCCAGACATAGGCAAAGCCGAACACGAACGCCAGGCCAGCGATGACGATCGCGATCGGCGTGGATTTGGGCATATGAATGTCTTCATAGCGCTCGGGCCGCTGATAGGCGGTGTTGTGCACCTTCATGTACATGAACGCGTCGCGATCGTGGACTTCGGGAATGATCGCGAAGTTGTACTCCGGCGGCGGCGAGGCGATCGACCACTCCAGCGTACGTCCGCCCCAGGGATCGCCGGAGAGATCGCGGTTCTTCTCGCGATCGCGATAGCTCACGTAAATCTGCATGAACATCGCGAAGATGCCGTACGCCACGATGAGCGCGCCGATGGCCGCGATCACCAGCCAGAAATGCCAGACCGGGTTCTCATAGCTGGCCATGCGCCGCGGCATGCCCATCATGCCGAGCATGTACAGCGGCACGAAGGCCACATAGAAACCCACGAGCCAGCCGAAGAATGAATGCCGGCCCCACTTCTCGTCGAGCTTGAAACCGAAGGCCTTCGGGAACCAGTAATAGAAGCCGGCCAACAGGCCGAACATCGTTCCGGGAATCAGCACGTTATGAAAATGCGCGACGAGGAACAGGCTATTGTGCATCTTGTAGTCGGCGCCGGGAATCGCGAGCAGCACGCCGCTCATGCCACCCATCGTGAAGGTGATGATGAAGCCCAGCGTCCACAGCATCGGCAGCTTGAACTCGATACGCCCCCGGAACATCGTCCAGATCCAGTCGTAGATCTTCACGCCGGTGGGAATGGCGATGACCATGGTGGCGATACCGAAGGCGGCATTGCGCAGCGGATCCTGGCCCATCGTGAAGAAGTGATGGACCCAGACCGTGAACGACAGGAAGGCGATGGCCATGGTCGCCCACACCATCGACTTGTAGCCGAACAGGCGCTTGTTGCAGTAGGTCGTGACGACTTCGGAGAAAACGCCGAATACCGGCAGCACCAGAATATAGACTTCCGGATGGCCCCAGACCCAGAACATGTTGATGTACATCATCTGGTCGCCGCCCATCGTTCCCGTGAAGAAATGGGTTCCGGCCGAACGGTCCAGCGCCAGCAGCGCGAGCGCCACGGTCAACGCCGGGAAAGACAGCACGATCAGGATCGTGGTGCACAGCGACGTCCAGGTGAACATCGGCATGCGCATGAAGCTCATGCCGGGCGCGCGTTTCTTGAGAATCGTCACCAGGAAATTGACGCCGGTCAGCGTGGTACTGATGCCGGATATCTGTAACGCCCAGATCCAGTAGTCGACGCCCACGCTGGGGCTATGATCGAGCCCCGAGAACGGCGTATAACCCGACCAGCCCGCTTCCGAAAACTGGCCGATCAGCAGCGAGATCATCACCAGCGCGCCAGCCGCGGCCGTCAGCCACAGGCTGATCGCATTGAGAAGCGGATAGGACACGTCGCGCGCGCCGATCTGCAGCGGAATGGCGATATTCATCAGACCGACGATGAACGGCATGGCCATGAAGAAGATCATCATCGTGCCGTGGCCGGTGAACAACTCGGCGAAGTGATGCGCCTCCAGATACCCTTCCATGCCCGGCCCGGCGGTCGCCTGCTGGGCGCGCACCATCGCGGCATCGATAAAACCGCGCAGCAAGAAGATCAGCGCGATGAAGATATACATCACCCCGATCTTCTTGTGATCCACAGTCGTGAACCACTCGCGATATAGATAGCCCCACTTGCGGAAATACGTAAGCAGGCCGATGACCAGCAAACCGGTGCCGACCATGATCACGTTCGCGAAAACGATGATCAGGCTCGAATGAGTGAAGGCGTCTAGAGTGAGTTTTCCGAACATCGTGTCCTCGATGCGCTGAAGCTAGCGATCCGTCAGGCGATCGGGCGGCGGAACCGAACCGTCGCCTTCCTGAAAGCGCTTGATGACATAGTCGAACAGGCCGTCGCGCACCGATGAGTAGTAGATCGGATCGACATTCTTGCTGGGCTTGACCAACTCGCGATAAGCGGCGATATCCAGCGGTTTAGACGCCGCCCGGGCCTGCTCGATCCACTGATCGAAGGCGTCCGGTTTCACCGCATGCACCTGGAAATTCATGCCAGCGAAGCCGTCGCCGCTGTATTGATAGTTCTTGCCGAAGTACTCGCCTTTCTCGGTGGCCATCAGGTGCAAGCGGGTGCGCATGCCCGACATCGCCATGATCTGGCTGCCCAGCCGAGGGATCATGAAAGCGTTCATCACGGACGCCGAGGTCAGGTCGATCTGCAGCGGCGTATCGACAGGCAGGGCGATTTCATTGACCACCGCGATGTTGTAGTCCGGGTAGATGAACAACCATTTCCAGTCCATGGCGATAGCCTGAACTTCAATGGTCGGGTTCTCAGACTCCAACGGCTTGTAAGGATCGAGATCGAAGGTGCTCACCCAGGTGAGCACGGCCAGGATCACGATGATCACGGTCGGGCCACCCCAGAGAAAGGCTTCCAGCAGACCCGAGTGATACCAGTTGGCGGTATAGGTGTTGTGGCGGTTCGATGCGCGATAGTGCCACGCGAACCAGAGCGTGAAGCCGACCACCGGCACCAGCACGAACAGCATCACCGTAAAGGTGAACAGCATCACGTTGCGCTGATAGGCCGCCACGGGCCCGGCCGTGAAGAACGTCACCAGCTCGTTGAGATAGAACGTATCGACGAACCACTGCGCACTGCAACCGGCGAGCATGAGCGTCAGCAGCACGATCAGCGGCAGGCGGAGGCGGCGGATTGTATTTCCAGACGTTTGGATAGACATCACATGCATTCCAAAGGGTGACTAGGCCCTGCATATCGAGCCATCGCTCTCGCTAAAATGCCTGATGCATCGATTCCACCATGATTTTTGCAGGTTATTAGCGAGACAACGGTCATTTTGACTATATACAAAGTTCAGTCTGTTTGAAGCGATACTCCGGCCATGGAACGGTTGTGGCCACGGCGCCCGCCAGCCGAGTCAGGATAGATCGGAGGTTATAACGCCGGTTGAAGCGGTACTGGAAGTCGGCGAGATAGCGAGCGGCGTACTTGGCAAATTTGAACGCGTGGTAGGTGCCGTTGATTGAGGTCTTGAGATTGCCCAGCATGATGTTGACCCAGCGGAACTCGGGATGCCCGGCCGACGCCCGGCTGGATCCGGTGACGATCGCAAGATGACTCGCGACCTCCGCACGCAGCGCGCGAAACGCCGGCAGGCCGTCCGACACCGCATCGGTGTCCGCCGACAGCGACTCGTTGGCCCAGTCGGCCACGGCGTCTGACGTAAAGGGCATACAGCGCAGCACCACTTGATGCGGCTTGTGATCGTCGAGCGTGGACACCGCCATGACCAACGGGATCTTGTTGGGCGATCCTCGGCCACGTTGGCCGGGCTTGCCTGCGCGTTCGCCGCCGAGACAGGCATCGTCGATCTCGACCCGGCCCGACGATTGCCGACGCGACTCACCCTCGGCTATGACTGTCATGAGCTTGTGCTTAATCCGCCGGGCGGTGCGCCATCTCACGCCGAGTTGGCGTCGAACGTCCAGAGCCGAGACGTTGTTCTTGGCCTGGGTCCGGAAGTGCATGGCCAGAAACCAGGCCGTCAGGGGCAGCTGACTCGCCTCGAAGATCGTGCCTGCGGTCATCGTGGTCTGATACCGACAGCGTTGGCACTGCAAGCAATTCCGACCGGCCTGCTCGAACGTGGGGTGCAAGCAGCAATGGCAGACGGCGCAGACACAACCGCCCGGCCAGCGCGCGGCCGCCACGGCCTGTGTGCATTGCGCTTGGCTACCATGTTCCTGCATGAACTCCACCAGCGATTGGCTAGGTCGCATCTGGACCTGATCGATTGCCATGATGAATCTCCACGCGTGTCACGGCTCGATTTTCCGCAGCGGGTGGGTCATATCACGATCTGGCTAAACTTGGTACATGATCAAGAGAATTTTTAGCGGACCGACCGGGCCATTAGTGACACTCAAGCTGGGCCGATGCGAGCGTCTACCTTTTACGGTTGGCCCGTCAACGCCGGATTCACGGCGCATCGGCGAGCGGAAGAATGGGGCGCCGCTTCGGATGACGCATTGCACAATCTAGCCGCCGCCGGTCCGACTGTCAATGTCGTTGCGTAATACAGCTAATGACCGCGTCGCCATCCGCACGGCGTCGGGCGTCCCGGCGAAGCCATCCAGTGCCCTCGGCGCACGATAAGTCGATGCGAACGGGAGCCGAGCCGCACCGCGTGCCTGCGCGCTCGATATAAAAAAGCCCCGCCGAGGCGGGGCTTTATCACCAACCGTTGACGTTCGTTATCAGGCCGCGGTGGCCAGCTGACGCAGCACGTAGTGCAGAATGCCGCCGTTCTGGTAGTAGTCCCATTCCTTGGGCGTGTCGATACGGACACGGGCTTCAAATTCGGTGGTCTCGCCACTCTCCTTCGTCGCCTTGACCGTTACGCTCTTGGCGCCCGCCGACAGACCTTCGATATCGAAGGTCTCGGTGCCATCCAGGCCCAGGACATCGGCGCTTTCGCCTTCGGCGAACTGGAGCGGCAACACGCCCATGCCGACCAGATTCGAGCGGTGGATACGCTCGAAGGACTGCGCGATCACGGTCTTCACGCCCAGCAGCAGCGTGCCCTTGGCCGCCCAGTCGCGCGAGGAGCCGGTGCCGTATTCCTTGCCGGCAAGCACGACCAGCGGGGTGCCTTCGTCCTTGTACTGCATCGCGGCGTCGTAGATGAACATCTCGTCGCCGGAGGGCTGGTGCCGGGTCCAGCCGCCCTCGGTGCCGGGCGCCAGCAGGTTGCGCAGCCGCACGTTGGCGAAGGTGCCGCGCATCATCACTTCGTGGTTGCCGCGGCGCGAGCCGTAGCTGTTGAAGTCCGACGGCTTGACGCCTTTCTCCTGCAGATACTGCCCGGCGGGCGAGTCCTGGGTGATCGCGCCGGCCGGCGAGATATGATCGGTCGTGATCGAGTCACCCAGCAGGGCGAGACAGCGCGCGCCTTGGATGGTCGGGATCTCGTCCACGTCGACCGACATGCCTTCGAAGTAGGGCGGATTCTGCACGTAGGTGCTGGTGTCGTCCCAGTCGAAGATCTCGCCCTCGGGTACGTCCAGGCCCTTCCAGCGGGAGTCGCCTGCGAACACGTCGCCGTAGCTGTCCTTGAACATCTCCGAGTTCAGAGAAGTGCCGATAGTGTCGTAGATCTCCTTCTGCGACGGCCAGAGATCCTTGAGATAGACATCGTTGCCGTTGGCGTCTTGGCCGATCGGATCACTGGTCAGATCGATATCGATCGTGCCGGCGAGCGCATAGGCCACGACCAGCGGTGGGCTGGCCAGGAAGTTCATGCGCACGTCGCCGTGCACGCGGCCTTCGAAGTTGCGATTGCCCGACAATACCGAGGCGACGTTGAGGTCGTGCTCGCGCACGGCCTGGCCGATCGGCTCCGGCAGCGGGCCGGAGTTGCCGATGCAGGTGGTGCAGCCATAACCGACGAGCTGGAACCCGAGATTGTCCAGGTCGTCGTCGAGACCGGCCTTCTCGAGATACTCGGTGACGACCTTGGAGCCCGGCGCCAGCGAGGTCTTGACCCAGGGCTTGACCTGCAGGCCCTTCTCGATCGCGTTACGCGCGAGCAGGCCGGCGCCGATCATGACCGCCGGATTCGAGGTGTTGGTGCAGGAGGTGATCGCGGCGATCACGACCGAGCCGTCGTGCAGGTCGAACTCGGCCTCCTTGTAGGACACCGGCGCGTGCGTCGCCCCGCCGATGGAGTCGGAGGCCAGGCCCGCTTCGCTCTGCTGCTTGGCCTCGGCCATGCTCTTGTCTTGCGGGTCGGCCTTCTCCGCGCGCGCCTTCATGAAGGGCTCGACTTCGCGGCGATAGGTCTTCTGCATGTCGGTGAGCAGGACACGGTCCTGCGGGCGCTTCGGCCCGGCAAGCGACGGCTGCACGGTGGACAGGTCCAGTTCCAGCACGTCGGTGTAGTCCGCCTCGGGCTCGCCTTCCTCGCGCCACAGGCCCTGAGCCTTGGCATAGGCCTCGACCAGCTCGAGCTGCTCGGCCGGGCGGCCGGTGAGTTCCATGTAGCGGATGGTTTCGCCGTCGACCGGGAAGATGCCGCAGGTCGCGCCGTATTCCGGCGCCATGTTGGCGATGGTCGCGCGATCGGCCAGCGGGAGGTCGGCCAGGCCGTCGCCGAAGAACTCCACGAACTTGCCGACCACGCCCTTGGCGCGCAGCATTTCGGTCACGGTGAGCACCAGATCGGTGGCGGTGCAGCCCTCGGCCAGCTTGCCGGTGAGCTTGAAGCCCACGACCTGCGGAATGAGCATGGTGATCGGCTGGCCGAGCATCGCCGCTTCAGCCTCGATGCCGCCCACGCCCCAGCCGAGCACGCCCACACCGTTGATCATGGTGGTGTGGCTGTCGGTGCCGACCAGCGTGTCCGGATAGGCCAGATTGGTGTCTTCATTGCCGAAGACCACGCGGGCCAGATATTCCAGGTTGACCTGATGGACGATGCCGGTATCCGGCGGCACGACCTTGAAGTTGTCGAACGCGCCCTGACCCCAGCGCAGGAACGCATAGCGCTCCTTGTTGCGGTTGAATTCGAGCTTGGCGTTCAGATCGAAGGCCTTGTCGCTGCCGTACTCGTCGACCATCACGGAGTGGTCGATGACCAGTTCCGCGGGCGAGAGCGGGTTGATCTTGTCCGCGCTGCCGCCGAGGTTGGCCATCGCATCACGCATGGCGGCCAGATCGACGATCGCCGGTACGCCGGTGAAGTCCTGCAGCACGACCCGGGCCGGGGTGAAGGCGATCTCGGTGTCCGGCTCGGCCTTGGCGTCCCAGTTGGCCATCGCCTTGATGTCGTCGGCGGTGACGTTGGACCCGTCCTCGTGGCGCAGCAGATTCTCCAGCAGGATCTTCTGCGCGTAGGGCAGCTTCGCGACGCTCGGGTACTGTTCCTCGAGCTTTTTCAGGCTGAAGTAGTCAAAACTGCGGTCGCCTGCGGTGAACTGCGAGCGTGTACTGAAACTGTCCGTCATACGTTTTGTTCTCCTGAAAGACACTCGGTGAAAGCCGGCGTGGCGGCGACCGCCACATGCTGAAAACGCCGCGTAGTATAGCTTTTTGCCGCATCGCCTGCAGGGTGAGGCAGGCGTGCACAATCGTGTCAGCGGGCAACGTCCTGCGGCCCGATCCGCTCGAGCGCGGCCAGCAGAGCCTTGCGACGGAAGAACAGGCTGAGAAAGCCGCCACCGCACTGTCGCCACAAAATCGCACAGCGCACCGCGGCCAGCAGCTGCGTGCGGGCCCGCGCCTGGATGGCATCGTTGCCCAGATAGGTCGGATGACCGTGCAGCATGATGCGCGGTTTGATCGGGCTGACGCTGTCGCGGTAGGCGTCATCCAGAATCGCGGGGACGTCGGCGGGCTCGGCGAGACGCGCGCGGTCGATGGCACCCCGGATGCGCGACATCGCCGCCTCGTCCTTCATCAGATTGCCGGACAGACGCAGCAGCTGGCCGATGTAGCGCGCGATCGTCGCGGCCTGCTGATCCGGCTTGCCGCCGGAGAGCTGGGTGCGCAGATAGGCAATGCCGTCGCCAAGGTTCGACAGGTCGCCGAACACGTCCATCGTCGTGTCCGGATCGGTGCAGAAGATCGCGCGCTTGGCCCGCTCGAGGCGCTCCGGCGCGTCACGACCCTCGGCGCCGAGCTCGTGCGCATAGCGGGCGAACTGAGCCACACCGGCCAGGGCCAGGGCCTGGTCGCGCAGCGGATGGTCGGCGGATGCATTCATGCGGTCGCGCTCTGCAGCGGCGCCGGCGCGCCGGCGGTGACGATCTCCGCACTGCCCAGACAGTGATCGCCGTCGTAGAAAACAGCGTACTGGCCGGGCGCTATGGCACGGGGCGGATGGTCGAATTGTACGGCCAGTCCGCTATCTTGTGCAGTCACGCGGCAGGCGATCGCCCGCTGGCGATAGCGCACCTGGGCGGCGCAGCGCAGCGGCAGTGCCGGCGCGGGACCGAGCCAGTGCGGAGCGGCGGTTGTCAGCCGGGTCTCCATCAGGGCGGGATGCGCCGCATCCTGGGTGACCCAGAGCGTGTCGCTGCCGAGATCCTTGTCGGCGACGTACCAGGGCGCCTGGGCTGCGCCGGGGACCCCGCCGAGTCCGAGGCCGCGACGCTGACCGATGGTGTAGTAGATCAGCCCGGCGTGCTCGCCGATGACACGACCGGCCAGCGGGCCGCCCGCGACGCGCACCGGACCGGCGCGCCCGGACAGATACTGGCGCAGAAAGCCCTCGAAATCGCGTTCGCCGATGAAACACACGCCGGTGCTGTCGGGCTTGTCGTGCACGGGCAGCCCGGCGCGCCGGGCCATGGCCCGCACATCGGTCTTGGGCAGATCGCCGAGCGGGAACAGCGTGCGTTCCAGCGCGGCCATGGGCACCGCCGCCAGGAAATAGGACTGATCCTTGGCCGGGTCGGCGCCGCGCAGCAGTCGCGTGCCGCGCTCGTCGTGCACCAGCCGCGCGTAGTGGCCTGTGGCGATCCAGTCGGCTCCCAGCCGCCGGGCGTGGTGCAGAAATGCGTCGAACTTGATCTCGCGGTTGCAGAGGACGTCCGGATTGGGGGTGCGCCCGGCGGCGTAGCTGTCCAGGAAATACCGGAACACCCGCGTCTTGTACTCGTGTGAGAAATCCGCGCGGTGCAACGGAATATCCAGCACATCGCAGACGGCTGCCGCGTCGTCGAAGTCGTCCGCCGCCTGACAGCGGCCGGCCTCGTCCTCGCTCCAGTTGAACATGAACAGGCCTTCGACCTGATAGCCGGCCTCGACCAGGCGCAGCGCGGTCACCGCCGAATCCACACCGCCGGACAGACCGACCACGACCCGCGTGTCGGCCACATCGCCCTCGACGCAGGCGGTCATGCGTCGGCCCGAATATGGCGCACGCGTTCGAGCGGCAGCGGCGGCTGGCTGCCGAAGTCCTCGATCGCCCGCAGCACGAGGGGGCTGCGGAGGTTCTCGCGGGCGGCGAGATCGCTCGCTGACAGCCAATGAGCGGCGACGATGCCCTCATCCAGCGGCTGCTCCGGCGCATGATCGCCGACCGTGCCGCAGAAGGCGAAACGAAGCGTTGTGCGGCCGTCTTCGTGGGGCCAGTAATACATGCCGACGAGACCGGTCGGGGTGAAGCCCCAGGCCGTTTCCTCGCGGGTTTCGCGGATGACGGCGTCGACGATGGTCTCGCCCGGCTCGACGTGGCCGGCCGGCTGGTTGATCACGCGTGCGCCGCGGGCGTACTCCTCGACCACGAGATAACGTTCGTCGCGCACGACGACCGCCGCCACGGTGAGTTCGGCGTGGACCACATCGGCCTCCACAAGGCGAGACAATCGCGGTGAAGTCTAGCAAAGCGCCTTTTCACGTGGCCAAGGCGACAGCGGGTGGGTATGATGCCGGCTTCGTTTGCTGATGACGGTTTGTATGTCGCGTTTTGCGATGCTGTTTCCGGGCCAGGGCGCCCAATCGGTCGGCATGCTCGCCCAGCTGGCCGAGCATCATCCGGTCGTGGGCGACACCTTCACCGAAGCCAGCGACGTGCTGGGCTACGACATGGCCGCCCTCATCAACGAGGGTCCGGCGGACAGGCTGGACCAGACCGAGTACACCCAGCCGGCGCTGGTCGCCGCGGGCGTGGCGACCTGGCGCGCCTGGCGCGAGAGCGGCGGCGCGACCCCGGAGTTTCTCGCCGGACACAGCCTCGGCGAGTACGCCGCGCTGGTGGCCGCCCAGGCGCTGGACTTCAGCGACGCGCTGCGCCTGACCCGCCTGCGCGGCCAGGCGATGCAGAGCGCCGTCGGCCCCGACGAGGGCGCCATGGCCGCGATCATCGGCCTCGAGGACGACGCGGTGCGACAGGCCTGCGCCGAGGCCGAGGCCGAACACGCCGCGGACGGCCTTACCGCCGCGGCGGCCAACTTCAACGCCCCGCTGCAGGTGGTCATCGCCGGCGACGCCGAGGCAATCGCCACCGCCGGCCGCATCGCCAAGGACAAGGGCGCGAAGATGGTCAAGCCATTGACCGTGAGCGTGCCGTCGCACTGCGCGCTGATGAAGCCGGCGGCCGAACGGCTGCAATCGCATCTGCTGGAGACGCCGCTGCGCGAGCCGAAGCTGACCGTGCTGCACAACGTCGATGCGCAACCGCGCGAGGACGTCGACGGCATCCGCAAGGCGCTGGTCGCGCAGCTGGCCCAGTCCGTGCTCTGGACCGACACGATCCGTGCGATGCGCAACGCCCGCTGCGCGCTGTTTCTCGAATGCGGCCCGGGCCGCGTGCTCACCGGCCTGAACAAGCGCATCGACAAGACGGCCCAGACGCTGCCATTGTCGGATATCGACAGCTTCCGGCAGGCGCTCGACGCCACCGCCGGCGAAGACGACGAATAACGAACAAGATCCAGCAGCACCGCGAGAACGAACTGACATGACCATGCACAGCCTCTCCGGCCAGGTGGCCCTGGTCACGGGCGCCTCGCGCGGCATCGGCGCGGCCATCGCCGACCGGCTCGCCGCGGCCGGCGCCATCGTCATCGGCACGGCCACCAGCGACGACGGCGCGGCGCGCATCGACGAGCGCCTGAAACAGAACGCCGCCGGCGGGGCGGGGCGCCGACTCGACGTCACCGACGGTGACGAGGTCACGGCCGTGATCAAGGCGATCGGCAGCGAGTTCGGCGCGCCGACGATCGTGGTCAACAACGCCGCGATCACGCGCGACACGCTGCTCATGCGCATGGGCGAGGCCGACTGGCAGGACGTGATCGACGCGAACCTGACCGGCGTGTTCCGGGTGTCCAAGGCGGTCCTGCGCGGCATGATGAAGGCCAAGGGCGGGCGTATCGTCAACGTGGCCTCGGTCGTGGGTCTGATGGGCAACGCCGGACAGACCAATTACAGCGCCGCGAAGGCCGGGCTGCTGGGCTTCACCCGCTCGCTGGCACGCGAGGTCGGGTCGCGCCAGATCACGGTCAACGCCATCGCCCCCGGTTTCATCGAGACCGACATGACCCGCGAGCTCGACGACAACACCCGCAGCGCGATGCTGGAGCAAATCCCGCTGCAGCGGCTGGGCGGCGTCGACGACATCGCCGAGAGCGTGGCCTTTCTCGTATCGCCCGCCGCAGCGTATATTACCGGCGAAACGCTGTCGGTGAACGGCGGGCTGTACATGGGGGCCTGAGTTTCTGGCGACATCCACCCTTTTTCCCTAGAATGGCGCGCGCCTCGCTAGGCGAATGCGCGCTCGATTCGCGTAAACCATATTCAACAGGAGAGAACCCGATGAGTAGCGTCGAAGAACGAGTACAGAAGATCATTGCCGAACAGCTGTCCGTCAGCGAAGATCAGGTGACCTCGGAGGCGTCGTTCGTCGATGATCTGGGCGCGGATTCGCTGGACACCGTCGAGCTCGTGATGGCCCTCGAAGAGGAATTCGAGATCGACATCCCGGACGAGGAAGCCGAGAAGATCGTCAACGTCAAGGACGCGGTCGACTACATCAAGTCGCACGCCGAGGGCTGAGTCTTTCCACGCTGTCGGCCACCGTCGAGGTCGGCCAGCAGATCCCGCCGCGAACAGCGGCGACTGCAGCAATAGGGGGCGCCGTTGAGACAGCGTCGCGTAGTGGTGACCGGACTGGGAATGATCTCTCCACTGGGGCTCGATGTCGCATCGACCTGGGAGGGCATTCTCGCCGGACGCAGCGGTATCACCGACATCGACACCTTCGACGTGTCGGGTTATCCGACCCGCTTCGGCGGGCCGATCCGGAATTTCGACGTCACCCGGTACATGTCGGCCAAGGAAGCCAAGCGCTTCGATCCCTTCGTGCACTACGGCGTGGCGGCGGCGGTCCAGGCCACGCTCGACAGCGGTTACGAGCTCGATGACGAGGTCAACGACCGGGTCGGCGTGGCCGTCGGCTCCGGTATCGGCGGCATCGGGACGATCCTGAAGACCTGTGTCGGCTTCCACGAGGCCGACTACAACCCGAAGAAGGTCTCGCCCTTCTTCATTCCGAGCAGCATCGCCAACATGGCGGCGGGGCAGATCTCGATCCAGCTCCGCCTCAACGGCCCGAACATCGCGGCCGTGTCGGCGTGCACGACCGGTGTGCACAACATCGGCCTGGCCGGCCGCATGATCGCGGCGGGCGACGCCGACGCGATGGTCGCGGGCGGCTGCGAGATGGCCGTCAATCCGGTGGGCCTCGCCGGTTTCTGTTCGGCCCGGGCACTGTCGACGCGCAACGACGATCCGGCGGCAGCGAGCCGCCCCTGGGACGTCGATCGGGACGGCTTCGTTCTCTCCGACGGCGCGGGCGTCGTGTTCCTCGAGGAATACGAGTCGGCGCGGGCGCGGGGCGCGACGATCTACGGCGAGCTCGCCGGTTTCGGCATGTCGGGCGACGCCCATCACATCACCATGCCCAGCGGTCATGGCGCCCGCCAGTGCATGAGCAATGCGCTGGCCGACGCCGAGATGAACCCGGACGAGATCCAGTACGTCAACGCCCACGGCACCTCGACACAGGCCGGCGACGTCTCCGAGAGCCAGGCCATCGAGGCGGTCCTCGGGCCGGCGGCGAAGAAGGCGGCCGTGAGCTCGACCAAGTCGATGACCGGTCACATGCTCGGCGCCGCGGGTTCCGCGGAGGCCATCTTCACTCTTCTGGCGATCCGCGACCAGGTGGCGCCGCCGACGATCAATCTCGACACGCCGGATGAGGGCTGCTCGCTCGACTACGTGCCCCACGAGGCGCGTTCGATGCCGATCTCCGCGGTCCTGTCCAATTCGTTCGGCTTCGGTGGCACCAACGGTTCGCTGATCTTCAAGCGCGTCGATTGAGCGGGGCGTCGCACGGCAGCGCCGGCGACCGCCCCGTGGATACGACGACCACGGCCACGCTCCACCATCGGATTCGCTCCGCGGATGCGGCCTGCGATCTGCTCGCGCTGGCCGCGGCCCGACCGTCACGCTATCCCTTTCTGCTGGAGAGCAGTGCCGGCGCGGCCGCTCAGAGCCGCTTCGACCTGCTGCTCGCCTTTCCCGGCGAGACGATTACGGCCGACGACAGCGACGGCGATTTCTTCGCGGCCCTCGACGTCGCCCTGGCGGCGGAGCACAGCGACGGCGTGCCGGGCCTGCCATTCATCGGGGGCTGGTTCGTGTATCTCGGCTATGAGACCGCGGCCACGGTGGAACCGCGGTTGTCGCTGCCGCCCAGCCCGGTGTCGGCGCTGCCGGACGCCTTCGCGGTGCGCTGCCCGGCGGCGATCCTGCGCGATCGCCGCGATGACCGCCTGCATCTGCTGGCCGAGCCCGGCCACGGCGACTGCATTGCGGCCATGCAGGCCGATCTGGACGCGGCCGCGGACCGACCGGCACCAGCGGCCGACACCCTCGCGGCCGACTGGCAGGAAGCCGATCCCGCGGCCTATATCGCCCAGGTCGCTGCGGCGCGCGACTACATCCATGCCGGCGATATCTTTCAGGCCAATCTGTCGCGGGCCTGGCACGGCCGGCTGAGACAGCCGAGCGCGCCGGCGACCGTCCAGGCGGCGCTGCGGGCGGCGAACCCGGCGCCGTTCTCGGGACTGATCCAGTGGCGGGGCGAAGCGCTGGCGTGCTCCTCGCCCGAGCGCCTGCTGCTGGTCGACGACGGCGTCGCCCAGACGCGGCCGATCGCGGGCACGAGGCCGCGGACGCCCGGCAGCGACGACCTCATGACCCGCGAGCTGCTGGATCATCCCAAGGAGCGGGCGGAGCACGTCATGCTCATCGATCTGGAGCGCAACGATCTCGGCCGCGTCTGCGAGCCGGGTTCGATCCGGGTCGACGAACTCATGGTCGCCGAATCCTACGCCCACGTGCACCATATCGTGTCGAACATCCGCGGGCGCATGCGTGCCGGCGTTGGCCCGGGCGCGGTGCTGCGGGCCGTGTTCCCCGGCGGCACGATCACCGGCTGCCCGAAGGTGCGCTGCATGGAGATCATCGCCGAACTGGAAGGAGAGGGGCGGGGCGCCTACACCGGCGCCTTCGGCTACCTCAGCCGCTGCGGCCGGCTCGACACGAACATCGTGATCCGCTCGCTGTCGATGCGCGAACGCGAGCTGACCCTGCGCACGGGGGCCGGCATCGTGGCCGACTCGGTTCCCGAGCAGGAGCTTGAGGAAACGCGGATCAAGGCCCGTGGCGTGCTGCGCAGCTTTCGCGACGCCGACGGGGTGCCGTATGGGTGACGCCTGCCTCGTCGACGGGACGCCGAACACAACGCTGCCGACCGACGATCGCGGCCTGGCGTACGGCGACGGTATCTTCCGCACCCTCCGCGTCGAGTCCGGCGCCGTCGTCGCCTGGCAGGCGCACATGAGCCGGCTGGCGCACGACTGCGATGCGCTCGAGCTGGATCGCCCGGACCCACGCACGCTGAGGGCCGACGCCGCGCGGCTGTTCGTTGACGGCGGCAGCGGCGTGCTTAAGATTATGATCACGCGCGGCAGCGGCGGGCGCGGCTATGCGCCGCCCGACCGCGGCAGCCGGCGCATCGTCTCGCGACACGCGTTGCCGCCCCATGCCGGCGACACACCGGCGCCGCTCGAGCTCGAACGCGCGGACCTGGTGCTGGGCGAGCAGCCGCGACTGGGCGGCGTCAAGCATCTCAACCGGCTCGAACAGGTGCTCGCCCGGGCCGAATGCGCGCGACGCGGGCTGGCCGACGCCTACCTGTGCACGGCCGACGGTTCGATCGTGGCGACCACCATGCGCAATCTGCTCTTTCGCGACGAGACCGGCCGCTGGCTCACCCCGCGGCTGAGCCGTGCGGGCGTGGCCGGGGCGACCCGCGCGCGACTGATGCATGCCCTGCAAATCGCGGGCACGCCGGTGATCGAGACCGAGATCGGCATGGATGACATGGCAGGCGTGCACGCGGTCATCGCCTGCAACAGCGTCGGCGGGGTGGTGGCGGTCACACGGATGGGCGACCTGCAGCCGCGTGACAGCACCTCCGCGGCGGCGGATTGTCGTAGGCTCATCGAGACGGACGAAAAGCCGGTGCCCCTGACCGGCGACAGTACGGGCGAATGACGGTGTTCAAGCGAATGGTCGGGCTGGCGATGCTGCTTCTGCTGGTGGGCGCGATCGCGCTCGCAGTCGATGCCGCGCGCTTCTTCTTCAACCCGCTGCCGAACGAGCAGGGCAAACTCATCGCGGTGGATCCGGGCATGAGCTTTCGCGCGATCGCTGGTCGGCTCGCCGACGAGGGCGTGATCGCCAAACCGCGCGACGTGCGCTATCTGTCGCTCTATGCCCGCGCCACCGACCAGGCCCACCGCATCAAGAGCGGCGAATACGTGGTGCCGGCCGGGCAGACGCCGGCCCATGTCGTGGCACTGCTGGTCTCCGGCAACACGCGTCAGTACCGCCTGACGCTGGTGGAGGGGCGCCGCTTTTCGGATATCCGCCGGCGCCTGGCCGATAACGACGCGCTGAAGCACACGCTCGCCGGCAAGTCCGATGCCGAGGTCATGGCCGCGCTCGGCCATCCGGACGAGGCGCCCGAAGGCCGTTTCATGCCCGATACCTATCTGTTCCCGCGCGGGATGACCGACCTCGCGTTTCTGGAGCGCGCCTACGCGGCGATGGCCACCTTTCTCGAACAGGCCTGGGCCGAGCGTGCCGACGATGCCATGGTCGACACGCCCTATGAAGCGCTGATCCTGGCCTCGATCATCGAAAAGGAGACCGCCGTTCCGGCGGAGCGTCGTCGCATCGCGGGCGTATTCTCGCGTCGCCTCGAGAAGGGTATGCGTCTGCAGACCGATCCGACGGTGATCTACGGCATCGAGGACTACGACGGCAACATCCGCCGCTCGGACCTTCGACGCGACACCCCGTACAACACTTACACCCGCAGCGGCCTGCCGCCGACGCCCATCGCCACGCCGTCGCGCGCGGCGGTCCGGGCGGCGCTGAATCCGGCCGAAGGGACATCGCTGTACTTCGTCTCGCGCGGCGACGGCAGCCACGTGTTCTCGGATACGCTCGCCGAGCATAATCGAGCGGTACAGAAGTATCAGCGCGGCTCATGAGCGATGAAACGCGATCGCCGGGGCGTTTCGTCACGCTCGAGGGCGGCGAGGGCGCCGGCAAGAGCAGCCAGATCCCGCACGTGGCCGAGACGCTGCGCGCGCGCGGCCACGAGGTGGTGGTCACTCGCGAGCCCGGCGGCACGGCACTCGGCGAGGCCGTGCGTGGCGTGTTGATGAACGAATATGACGTGCCGATGCCGGCGATGAGCGAACTGCTGCTGATGTTCGCGGCCCGCGCGGCCCACCTCGAACAGGTCATCGAGCCGGCCCTGGCACGCGGCACCTGGGTCGTCTGCGATCGCTTCACCGACGCCAGCTACGCCTATCAGGGCGCGGCGCGGCAGCTCGGCGACGACGCCGTGGCCACCCTCGAGCAGCTCGTCCAGAACGACCGCCGCCCCGACCACGTGCTGCTGTTCGATCTGCCCGTCACCGACGGGCTGGCCCGCGCCGGGCGACGCGGCGAGGGCAATCGCTTCGACCGCGAGACGGTGGCCTTCCACGAACGTGTCCGGGCCGCCTACCGCACGCGGGCCGCCGCCGATCCGGCACGCTATCACGTGATCGACGCCGCGCAGCCGCCGGCGACCGTCCGTGCCCGGATCGAGGCCGCCATCGCGGCCTGGCCGGCATGACGGCGGCCCGGGATGCGCTGCCCTGGCAGGCGGGCCTTTGGGCGCATATGAGCCGCGCCATCGCCGACGGCCATGTCGGCCACGGATTGCTTTTCTGCGGCCCGCCGGGCGTGGGCAAGCGGGCGTTCGCCGAACGCACCGTGCGTGCGCTGCTGTGTCGCGACCGCACCGCCGACGGCGATGCCTGCGACCGCTGCGGCGCCTGTCACCAATACAAGGCCGGCACCCATCCCGATCTGTCGCAACTCGTGCCCGAGGAGACGGGCCGCCTGATCAAGGTCGAGGCGGTGCGCGCCTTCGCCGAGCGGCTGCAGTTGACCTCGCAGTACGATACCGGCCGCCTGGGCTGGATCGAGCCCGCCGAAGCCCTGTCGGCCAGCGCCGCCAACAGCCTGCTCAAGACGCTGGAGGAGCCGCCCGCCGGCTGCCACATCGTGCTGATCACCGATCGCGTGTCGGCGGTCATGCCCACCATCCGCAGCCGCTGCCAGCTCTGGCGCGTGCCGCCACCGGCGCCGGCCGAGGCCCGGGCCTGGCTGAGCGCCCAGGGCATCGCCGCGGAGGGTCTGGACAGTGACAGTCTGCGTACGCCGCTGGCCGTGCACACCCGTCAATCGCGGGATTACGACCGCCTCGAGGCGGCCTGGGATGCGGACCTGGCCGAACTGCTCGCCGCGCGCGCCGACGCCGTCGAGGTCGCCGAGCGCGCCGCGGCCGATCCCGCCGATCTCTGGCTCGACTGGCTCTATCGCCGTTCCGGCGCATTGCTCACCGCGTCGCTGGGCCAGGGCGCGGATGCCGAGCTGCCGGCGCCGCTGGCCCGCGCCGGGGCGCGGCTCGAGCCCGCGGCGCTGCAGCGCTGGTGCGCCCGGGTCGCCGAGACCGCACGGCTGGCGCATACAAACGCGGACTGGCGTCTGGTGATAGAGTCGTTGCTGTTGCACCTGAGCGAGGCCGTCCGCCGCACTCGATGATGATGAGCGAACCCACCGTCGCCAGCCAGTCCGGCATCGTGCGCCTCGACGTCCCGGACCGGGCGGCGCTGTATGCCGCCTACATGCCCTTTGTCAGCAACGGCGGGTTGTTCGTGTCGGCCCAGGCGCTGGGCAATACCCGCTACGATCTGGGCAGCGATGTCTTCCTCTTGCTGCATCTCATGGAGCACAACGAACGGCTGCCCATCGCCGGCCGGGTGATCTGGCTCACCCCGAGTGGCGGCGGCATGCAGCGTCCGCCGGGTGTCGGCATCCAGTTCTCGAATCAGGACAACGGCGCAAACCAGCGTCGAATCGAGACGCTGCTCGCGGGCATGCTCGAGTCCGACCGGCCGACGCACACACTCTGAGCCGGCGCCCAGCGGCGCGCGTTCGCTAGCCGATCGCGGAGAGCTTCAGGCCCTGCTCACCGTCGCGGAGCTGCCCGGCGAGCACCGATTCGCTGGCGATCGCACGCCAGAGCATGCCGAAAAGCACGGGCGCCCGGTCGGCCAGCGGGCGCTTGCGGCCGCGCATCAACCACATCGCCACCGCACGATTGGCCACGCCCCAGATGAAGTCCGAGATCTCGACCTCGTCGACTTCGTCGGTGAGGATGCCACGCTCGCGACCCTCGCGAATCACGCCCAGAAATACCGACATGAGCGCAGGCTGCCGGAAGGTGTCGTCGTCGCGCCAGGTATTGAGATAGACCGAACTGAGTATGATCTGCGCGACCTTCGGATTGCGCTCGAAGTAGTCGAGCAGCACCCAGAACACCTTGCGCAGCCGGTCCTGAAAATTCTCGATGCCCTTGAGGTGATCGATCATCCGGCCGGCCAGATCACCCAGCCAGGTATCCAGACTGGCGAACAGCACGGTCTCCTTGCTGCCGTAGTACTTGTACAGCGTCTGCAGGCTGATACGCGCATCGCGCGCGATGTTTATGAGCTTGACGCGGTGGAACTCGCGCTCGGAGAACAGCTCCAGCGCCGCGGCCTCGATACGTCCGCGCGTCGCCGGGTCCAGCTGGGCGAGCGCGCGCTCGCGTTCCTCGGTCGTTCTCGGGTACCGGTCGATCAACAGTAACCTCCATTACCGCGCCATGCATCGGTAACTTTAGCAACCTGCCGTCCCCGGCCCAAGTTTCGGTAATCCTTCCGACAAATTGCGCACAATCCGAGTCGTGCGCGCGTCGTGCCATATTCCAGCGACGCCATCCTCGTTTTTGATAATCGAAAATACCTTTGTCGCCGTCAATACGGCGGCGTATAGTCAGAGGCCTCGTCAACTGAGTCGACGGACGCGCGATGCGATATTTGATCGCCGCGATCGCCGAGCTCAGCCCGCCAGCAACCGGAGTCGACATGTTTGCCACGCTTTTGAAAAAGATCAACGACGCCCGTCTCCTGCCGAAGATTTCGGACACGGAGCGGCACGCGCTCGAGGCCGGTTCGGTCTGGGTCGACGGCGAGTTCTTCAGCGGTAATCCGGATTTTTCGGCCATGATGGCCGCGGATTACCCGAGCCTGCCCGCCGAAGAGCAGGCGTTTCTCGACGGCCCCGTGGAGGAGCTGCTGCATCGCGTGGACGCCTGGCAGCTGCACGAGACCCGGCGGGTTCCCGAGGAGATCTGGTCGTTCCTGCGCGAGCAGGGCTTTTTCGGGCTGATCATTCCGAAGGCGTACGGTGGTTCCGGCTTCTCCGTACTGGGACGCAGCGCGGTGATGATGAAGACCTCCGGCCTGGGACCGGTGGGCACGCTCATCGTCATTCCCAATACCCTCGGCGCGGCGGAACTGCTGATCGCCTACGGCACCGAGGCGCAGAAAAATCACTACCTGCCGGGCCTGGCGCGGGGCGAATACGTGCCCTGTTTCGGCCTCACCGAACCCACTGCGGGATCGGACGCGGCCTCGATCCGCGCCGAGGGCGTGGTCTTCGCCGGCGCGGACGGCGAGCCCCAGATCCGGCTGAACTTCGCCAAGCGCTACATCACGCTCGCACCGGTGGCCAATCTGGTCAGCCTGGCGTTCAACCTGCACGATCCTGACAACCTGCTCGGCAAGGGCGAGCATCCCGGCATCAGCGTCATCCTGCTGGAAAAGGGCATGAAGGGCCTCACGCTCGGCGATCATCACCTGCCGATCTCGGCCTTCGACAACGGCCCGATCATCGGCACGGACGTGGTCGCGCCGGCCAGCGCCATCATCGGCGGGCCCGACAACGCGGGCCAGGGCTGGCGCATGCTCATGGAGCAGTTGTCGGGCGGCCGCGCGGTGTCGCTGCCGGCCAGCGGCGTGGCTTCGGCCAAGCTGAGCGCGGCCGCGACCGGCCCCTACAGCATGGTTCGGGAGCAGTTCGGGATTCCGGTCGGCCGCATGGAAGGCGTCGAAGCCCGGGTGGCGCGTCTCTCCGCGCTGGCCTACACCATGGAGTCGGCGCGCGTGTACGTGTGTGCGGGCGTCGATGCCGGTCATCATCCGCCCGTGATCTCGGCCATCCTCAAGCAGCAGACGACCGAGATCGGACAGCAGCTGGCCATCGACGGCATGGACGTGATGGCCGGTGCCGGCGTCATGCAGGGGCCGAACAACATCCTCGGCGGGGCCTACACAGGCGCGCCGGTGAGCATCACCGTGGAAGGCGCGAACATCCTGACCCGGACGCTGATCATTTTCGGGCAGGGGGCGGTGCGCTGCCACCCCTATGCGCTGAAGACGCTCAACGCGATCGAGGCCGACGATGTCAGCGCCTTCCGCAGCGCCATCGTTGGCTGGCTGGGCCATTCCACGGCCAATTTCTTCCGCGGCCTCGTGCGCGGCCTCACCCGCGGACGCACGGTCAAGAGCCCGGTGGCCGGCGAGACCGCACAGTACTTTCGCAAGCTCGGCTGGGCCGCGTCGCGGTTCGCCTTCCTGACCGATCTGGCCATGTTCCTCATCGGCGGCAAGCTCAAGCAGCGCGGCAAGCTCTCCGGGCGTTTCGCCGACGCGCTGTCGTGGATGCTGTTCGGCCTGACCACGCTGCGTCGCTTCGAAGCCGAAGGCGCGAGAAAGGAGGACCTGCCGATCGTGCACTGGGCGCTGCACTACAGTCTGCATCAGGTGCAGCAGGCCTTCGAGGGCATCTATGCCAACTTCGACGTGCCGGTGCTGGGCTGGCTGATGCGGTATCCGGGCCGGTTCTGGCTGCGCATCAACCCGTTGTCCACCGGCCCGAGCGACCGCATGGACCGCGCCGCGGCCGCCGCCATCCAGACCCCGGGCGAGCAGTACGAGCGCGTAGCACTCGCCGGACTCGGCCGGCCGCGGGCCGACGAACCCGGCATGGGTCGCCTGCTGCACGCCTGGAAGTGCGTCAGTGAAGCCCAGGAGCCGACGTTCAAGGTCCGCAAGGCCCTGCACAAGCGCCGGATCGAGGCGGCCGGACTCGTCGAGGCACTCGAGCCCGCGGTCGAGGCCGGCATCATCACCGCCGACGAAGCCGAACAAGTGCGCGCCGCGGAGGCCGCCCGCGCAGAGGCCATCCAGGTCGACGTGTTCCCGGCCGAGGACTACTACCGCGATACACAGGGCGGAGAGGAGACGCAGGCGCCGATGCCCCGGGCCGCGAACGAGTAGCGCCGAGGCGGCACGCCGGCGCCGTCCTCGGGCGGCGCCGGCGTATCTGCGGGCCACCGGCCCGCCTCGAGCGTCGTGACCGGGCGCCGCCAGCGTCCGCGTGGGCAAGCCAGAACGGCCGGTCGGTGCCTGCCGGTTCGGGCGTCGCGATCGGCCGAGCGCACGCGCGCCACAGGCGCGTCGCGGACGGGCGGCAGTGCGATGGCTGCCATGGCAGAATGCGCGCCATGAACAGCGTCGCAGAACCGCCGCGCGTCAACAGCAGCGGCTACACCCTCGGCGAGGAGATCGCCAACGCCATCACCTCGGGCATCGGTACCGCGCTGTCGGTGACCGGGCTGGTGCTGATGGTGGTCTACGCCGCGCTCCACGGCGATGTCTGGCATGTGGTCAGCGTCAGCATATTCGGCGCCACCCTCATCCTCAGCCATCTCAGCTCCACGCTCTATCACGCCATCGCGCCGCCCGGGCCCAAACGAGTACTCAAGGTGTTCGACCATCTGGCGATCTATTTTCTGATCGCCGGAACCTACACGCCGTTCACGCTGGTCAATCTGCGCGGCCCCTGGGGCTGGGGTCTGTTCGTGGCGATCTGGGCGCTGGCCATCGGCGGGGTGCTGATCAAGCTCACGCGGCTCAACGAGATCAAGTACCTGTCCACGGCCTTCTATGTGGCGATGGGCTGGACGGTGGTGCTCGTCATCAAGCCGGTCATCGACAGCGTGGCCTCGGGCGGGCTCTGGCTGCTGGTGGCCGGCGGGCTGTCCTACACGGTGGGCGTGGCCTTCTATGCCTGGGATCGGCTGCCGTACAACCACGCCATCTGGCATCTGTTCGTCATCGGCGGCAGCGTCTGCCACTTCTTCGCCGTGCTGTTCTACGTCATCCCGCTGGCGCCCTCGGCCGCCGCGCTCGTGCAGTAGGCCCGGTGGACGCGACAACGCCGCAATCCGTTCTCGAGTCGGTCTTCGGCTTCGACGTCTTCCGCGGGCGCCAGGCCGAGATCATCGATCACATCTGCGCCGGTCACGACGCGCTGGTGCTCATGCCCACGGGCGGCGGCAAGTCGCTGTGCTACCAGATTCCGGCCCTGGTGCGCGACGGCGTGGCAGTGATCGTCTCGCCGCTGATCGCACTCATGTCCGACCAGGTGGCCGCGCTCGAACAGCTCGGCGTGCGCGCGGCCTTTCTCAACTCGACCCTGGAACCGGGCGCGCAGGCCGAGATCGAGCAGGGCATGCGCACCGGCGCGCTGGACCTCGTCTACATCGCCCCGGAACGGCTGATGCAGCCGCGCACGCTCGAGCTGATCGGCGAGTGCCGGATCGCCCTGTTCGCCATCGACGAAGCCCACTGCGTATCCCAGTGGGGCCACGACTTCCGGCCCGAGTACCGACAGCTGGCCGCGCTGGCCGAGCGCTTCCCGAACGTGCCGCGGGTGGCACTCACGGCCACCGCCGATCTGCCCACGCGGGACGAGATCATCGAACGCCTGCGGCTAGAGAACGCGCCGGTCTTCCTGCACAGCTTCGATCGGCCCAACATCCAGTACCGCGTGGCCGAGCGCGGCAGCGCAAGACAACAGCTGCTCGACTTCATCGAGCGCGAGCATTCCGACGACGCCGGCATCGTCTACTGTCTCTCCCGCCGCAAGGTCGAGGAGACCGCGGAATGGCTGACCGCGCGCGGCAAGACGGCACTGGCCTATCACGCGGGTCTGCCGGCCACGTTGCGCCAGACCCATCAGGCCCGTTTTCTGCGGGAGGAGGGCGTGATCATCTGCGCGACGGTCGCCTTCGGCATGGGCATCGACAAGCCGGACGTGCGCTTCGTCGCGCATATGGATCTGCCCGCGAGCATGGAAGCCTATTATCAGGAGACCGGCCGCGCGGGCCGCGACGGCGAACCGGCCGACGCCTGGATGCTCTACGGCCTGAACGACGTCATCCAGCGCCGCCGGATGATCGAACAGGGCGCGGCCGCCGAAGAGCGCAAGCGCGTCGAGCGACACAAGCTCGACGGCATGCTCGCCTACTGTGAGCTGGCGAGCTGCCGCCGGGTGCACCTGCTGGCCTATTTCGGCGAGGAGACCGACACCGCCTGCGGCAACTGCGACACCTGCCTCAACCCGCCCGAAACCTACGACGCGACCCGCTACGCGCGGATGGCCCTGTCGGCGGTCTATCGCACCGGCCAGCGTTTCGGCACCGGCTATATCGTCGATCATCTGCGCGGCGCGGCCAGCGAACGGGCGACCGAACTCGGCCACGACCGACTCTCGACCTTCGGCGTGGGCACCGATCTGGAGACCAAGACCTGGCGCTCGATCCTGCGCCAGCTCATCGCCCTGGGCTATCTGCGTGTGAATCAGGGCTACGGCGGACTGGCACTGGGCGCGGGCTGCCGGCCGCTGCTCAAGGGCGAGGAGGAACTCGCCCTGCGGGTCGATCGCAGCGCGGCCCGAACCCGGACCCGTCTCAAGAAGGAGCTCCCGCCGATCGAGCTCGAGGACGAACCGCTGTGGGAGGCGCTGCGCAGCCTGCGCATGGAACTGGCGCGTGAACAGGACGTCCCGCCCTACGTCATATTCCACGATGCCACGCTGCGGGAGATGCTCGCGCGGCGGCCCACCGACGTGCGCCAGCTGGCCGACGTGCCGGGCATCGGCGAGAAGAAGCGCGATGCCTACGGGCGCGCGTTCGTGGACGTGATCGCCGAACACACGGGGTGAGCGCGCCGGACCTCATCGCCCGCGCAGCCAGAGGCCGATACATCGAGGAACGGTGACCTTGGCCGCCCCACGGGCGCTCTCGGCGATCGGCTAGGGCAGCGTGCCCCAACGGAACGTCGGCCGGGTCGCACCGTAGATCGCGTGCGGCGCGTCGCGCGTCCAGGCCCAGAGCTGGTCGCCGTAGTCGTAGTGCCACCACTCGCTCGGCAGATTGACGAAGCCGGCATCGATCATGGCGTGATAGAGCAGGCGTCGGTTGGCGCGGACGTTGCGCTGGCGGGCGTCAGCCGGCCGAGCCTCTTCGAAGGCCCGGGTGTGCGAGGCTTCGGTCATGGTGTCGAAGTCGGTGCCCATGTCGAGCAGGCGGCCGTGCGCGTCCGCGACCGAAAGATCCACGGCGCCGCCGGTCAGGTGATACGGCGGGCTGGCCTGGCTGTCCGCCATCGGCCGCGACACGAACGACTCCGCCCGGCCCCGGGGCGCGTCGGCCTGTTCGCACTCGTCGACGAAGCGCTCGAACAGCCAGCGCTGCAGATCGGCCGGCCGCCAGGTGTCGAACAGAACGAGCCGATACCCGCGCGGCAACGCTTCGGCGGCAGCCAGGAGCCGCGTCCAGACGCCCGTTCGCACGAAACACTCCGGGAGCGCACCCGGCAACCCCTCGAGGTGATAGCGCGGCCGCGCCAGAATCCGATCCGGCGCCAGGCTGGCGGGCACCAGCGGCTCACCGTTGTCCTCGATGGCGAGCGTGCGTATTCGCGGCGTGTCCGGCAGCGGCTGCGATGGAATGGGGCGATCGATCGACATGAATTAAGAAGTTTTCCCTGAAGCCGGTTTCGACCCGACAGGATAATCGAGCCGACCCGCCAAGCGGTTGAGATTCGAGTACAAATGATAGCCGCTCGCAAAAAGAATGATCCGCATTCCCGGGGTTGCGCTTCGCGCACGACACGGTACATTTGGGCTATACAAGCAATTGGGGGCTGCCGCACATGAAGATCACCGTCAACGGGTCGTCACACGAGATCGACGCGCCGGACGACATGCCACTGCTCTGGGCGATCCGCGATCGACTCAAGCTGACCGGCACGAAGTACGGCTGCGGCGTCGCCCAGTGCGGCGCCTGCACGGTCATGGTCGACGGTCAGCCCAAGCGTTCCTGCGTCACACCGCTCAAGTTCGCGGCCGGACACGACATCACCACGATCGAAGGCATGGACGGCGCCGAGTTCGAGGCGATCCAGACGGCCTGGCGGGCGATCGACGTGCCGCAGTGCGGTTTCTGCCAGTCCGGCCAGGTGATGACCGCGACCGCGCTGCTCAAGGAAAAGCCCGCGCCCAGCGATACCGACATCGACAACGCTCTGGCCGGCAACATCTGCCGCTGTGCCACCTATGTGCGCATCCGCCAGGCCGTGCGCGACGCCGCCGACACACTGGAGGCGTAAGTCATGAGCGTGACAACGACATCCCTGAGTCGGCGCGATTTCCTGCGCAGCGCGGCGTGGGGCAGCGCCGGGCTGGTCATCGCCATGGCGCTGCCGGGCCGCGGGCGCGCCGCGACCATGGACACGCAGGCGGCGAATTCCTCTTTGATCGCCTCGGACGCTGCCGGCTTCGCGCCCAATGCGTTCGTGCGCATCGCCCCCGACGACACCGTGACCGTTCTCATCAAGCACATCGAGTTCGGCCAGGGCCCGTTCACCGGCCTGTCCACGCTGGTCGCCGAGGAGCTCGACGCCGACTGGTCGCAGATGCGCGCGGCCAGCGCGCCGGCCAACGCCGAGCTCTACAAGAACTTCGCCTTCGGCATGCAGGGCACGGGCGGCTCGACCGCGATCGCCAACTCCTACATGCAGATGCGCAAGGCGGGCGCGACCGCGCGGGTCATGCTCGTACAGGCCGCCGCCGAGCAGTGGTCGGTCCCGGTCGGCGAGATCAGCGTCGACAAGGGCCGGATCAGCCATGCCGGCAGTGACAAGTCCGCCGGCTTCGGCGAGTTCGCGGAAGCCGCGGCCAAGCTCGATCCGCCGGAGGATGTGGCCCTCAAGAAAGCCGGCGACTTCCGGCTGATCGGCACCGACGTGCCGAAGCTCGACACGAACATCAAGACCAACGGCGAAGCGCTGTTCACGCAGGATCTGCACCACGACGACATGCTCACGGTCGTGGTCGCGCATCCGCCGCAGTTCGGTGCGACGATGAAGTCGGTCGATGCGAGCGCGGCGAAATCCACCCCGGGGGTTGTCGATGTGCAGCCGATTCCGACCGGCATCGCCGTCTACGCACAGGACACCTGGTCGGCCCTGCAGGGTCGGCGCGCGTTGAAGGTGAGCTGGGACACGGCCAGGGCCGAAACCCGCTCGACCCGCGAAATCACCGACGCGTATCGCCAGCGCGCGCAACAACCCGGCAGGAAGGCCGCGAGCCGCGGCAAGCCCGAGCAGGGCGGCGACGGCTTGGCCAAAACGCTGACAGCGGAATACAGCTTTCCCTATCTCGCCCATGCGCCGATGGAAACGCTGGACTGCGTCATCCATGCGAAGGACGGCGCGGTCGAAAGCTGGTTCGGCTCGCAGCTGCAGACCGGCGACCAGGGCACGATGGCGGAAATCCTCGGGGTGAAACCCGCGCAGGTCAGCATCCATACCATGTATGCCGGCGGCAGCTTCGGCCGTCGCGCCCAACCCGGCAGCCCCTTCGCCGCCGAGGCCGCCCATGTCGCAAAAGCACATGCCAAGTCCCGGCCGCTCAAGCTCGTCTGGACGCGGGAGGATGATATCCAGGGCGGCTGGTACCGGCCGCTGAACGTGCACCGGCTGTCCGGCGGCGTCGACGCCGACGGCAACGTCGCGCTCTGGGACCAGACCATCGTCGGCCAGTCCATATTCAGCGGCAGCGCCTTCGCCGCGATGATCAAGGACGGCATCGACCCGTCGTCGGTGGAGGGCGCGGAGGATCTGCCCTACGGCATCCCGAACTTCCGCGTCACCCTGCACGACGGCGAGGCCGGCGTGCCCATCCTCTGGTGGCGCTCGGTCGGCCATACGCATACCGCTTACTCCACCGAGACCTTCGTCGACGAACTGCTGGAGATGGCCGGCAAGGGTCCGGTCGAGGGCCGGCTGGCCATGCTCGGCGAGCATCCGCGCCACGCCGGCGTGCTGAAGGCCGTCGCCGATCTCGCCGGCGGGCTGGACGCGTCCGAATCGGGCCGCGCTCGTGGCGTGGCCGTGCACAAGTCGTTCGGCAGCTACGTGGCGCAGATCGCCGAGGTGTCACAGAACGAGGACCGAACGCCGAAAGTACACAAGGTCTGGTGCGCGGTGGACTGCGGCGTGGCCGTCAATCCCAACGTCATCCGCGCGCAGATGGAAGGCGGCATCGGCTTCGGCCTGGGGGCCGCGCTCTACAACGAGATCACGCTGGAAGAGGGCGGTCGCGTCGCTCAGGCGAACTTCGACCGCTACCGGTCGCTGCGTATCCACGAGATGCCGGACGTCGAGGTGACCATCGTCACGTCGGACGAAGACCCGACCGGCGTGGGCGAGCCCGGCGTGCCGCCCATCGCCCCCGCGCTCGCCAACGCATGGCGCCGGCTCACCGGCGACGCCATCCGTGATCTCCCGTTCGTGAAAATCTCATGAGGATGCCGGCCGTCGTGAATATCGTCCGAACCGCCAGTCTCGCCGCCGTGCTCGGTGTCGCTCTGCTGGGCAACGCCCAGGCCACCGAAATCGACGCCGATCAGCAGCTCAAGGGCCCGGAGGCGTTCGAGCACATCGAAGACGAAACCGAACGCTCCCGCGCCATGTTCAAGGAGGCCGGCAAGGTCATCCAGCATCCGCGCTGCGTGAATTGCCACCCGGTATCCGACACCCCGCGCCAGGGCATGGACATGCGCCCGCACGAACCGCCGGTCGTACGCGGGCCCGACAACCACGGCGCGCCGGGCATGGTCTGCAGCACCTGCCACCAGCCCGAGAACGTCGACTCGGCCGGCAACGGCGTGCCCGGCAACCCGAACTGGCATCTCGCACCGCGCTCGATGGCCTGGTACGGCAAGTCACTCGCCGAGATCTGCACCCAGATCAAGGACCAGGACCGCAACGGCGGCATGGACATGGACGAACTGATCCATCACATGGCCGAAGACAGCCTGGTCGGCTGGGGCTGGAACCCGGGCGGCGACCGCACGCCGGTGCCCGGCACGCAGGAGAAGTTCGGCGAGCTGTTCGCCGCCTGGGCGCATTCCGGGGCCCATTGTCCCGCGGAATGAATACAGGTTGATTTTTAGTCGTTCAAAGTAGTCGCTTTTTGAGCGGCGTAGCCTGGGGTTTGCGCACCAGCAAGAACGTCGTCGTTTTTGACGAAATAGATCGCCGACAACGAGGTTTAGTCTTACCGCCGACCATTGGCTGTCGCCCTGTGCCTGAGTCGGCTATCGGCCCCAAAGCGGCCGTTCAGTTTCTTAAATCGCACTCCGCTTTGCTCAAGGCTGATGACGCGCTCGCTATCGTGGCTGATGAACAGATGGATCACTCTGGTGTTCAGGTGAACTTAACGCGCTTGCGTCGAGTTGTCTGACCGGCGCCAAGCGCTGGGGCAGCCGTCTCTGTCGAAATCAGGAAGCGTCGATTGGTCCCCGTTAGCGCAGGCCATGAACGCCTCGGTGACGCTCGTCGGCGCCCGCGTCGCCAGGCTGACGCCGACAAAGATAAGGGTGCTCATGGGCAGCCCCCAGACCCCGGAGGGCAGACCGAAAAAATCGACGCCGCTGAGTTCGCTGACGAGCACACCGAGACCGGT
The DNA here is from genome assembly GCF_003788635.1 of Salinisphaera orenii subsp. orenii MK-B5. GTDB lineage: Bacteria > Pseudomonadota > Gammaproteobacteria > Nevskiales > Salinisphaeraceae > Salinisphaera > Salinisphaera orenii. The sequence goes on along the minus strand of NZ_AYKH01000023.1, from coordinate 85,478 downwards.
GATTATCATACTCGCGAGCACCCCGGCAGCCGTGCCGCGGCGCCAGAAAAACGCGCCGATGATGGCGGGCACGACCACCACCAGCCCGCTTGAGGCCGCAACCGAGAGAATCACGATCAGATCAAGCTGAAGTTCGGCAAACAGGAAAGCGGCCAGCGCGATAACCGGGATGACCCGCTGACCGACCTTGAGCTGGGCGCTCTCGGAAACGGTGATTCGGCGGTTGGCGTACACGTCGCGCGCCAGCATCGCGGACAGCGTCAGCATGATCGAGTCGATGGTCGACACTGCAGCGGCAAGAATGCCGACCATCACGATCACGCCCAGCACCGGCGGCACGTAGTCCGAGGCCAGCAGCGTCGGGGTAGCCTGATCCGCGTTGGCCAGCCCCGGAAACGCCACAACCGCGGCCAAGCCCCAGATCACTGCAACCAGTGTGTAAATCAGACCGAAAACCATGAAACCCAGAATCAGGCGTCGCATGGCAGTCAGCGAGGCCGGCATGAACAGCCGCTGGCTGACCTGCGGATTCGACAAACTGAAGAAGAACCACGGCATGGTCAGACCGATAAAAGTCAACAGCGTGAACCGGCCGTTGCCGGGCACTGCCAGCATTTCGGGATGATCGCGCGCCAGCGAGGCAAACAGCGCGCCGAATCCGCCGAGAGCTTCGACGACGACGATCGCGACCAGCGTTGCCGCCACGATCATGAACGCTGCCTGCAGCGCGTCGGTCCACATCACCGAACGGATGCCCGAAATCCAGGTGAACACCACTGCCAGCGTGGTCGCGACCACCGTACCGGTGGTAAACGAAATCGCGCCATCGGTCATGCCGGATAGGAGATAGCCCACGCCCGCAAGCTGCACTGCGGCGTAGGGGATGAGAAACAGGCAGCTGGTGAGCGTGACCACCACCGACACCGCCCGGCTTTGATACCGGTAGCCCAGCATCTCGCTGGGCGTGACGAAGCCGTAGCGTCGCCCGACCGCCCAGAAACGCGGCCCGAATACGGAAATCAGCGACACACCGGCGAAATAAACGATCTCGAAACCGAATGCGCCGATGCCGCCGGCGTAGGTCAGTCCGGCCAGACCGACCAGCATGAATGCGCTGTAGGTGGTTGCACTGTAGCTGAGCGCGGAGACTATACCGCCCATGCGACGACCGCCCAGAAAATATGCGCTCATATCGCTGGCCGCACCCGAGCGCGCGGCCCAGGCGGTCACGAGCGCGATCAGTAGATAGAGGCCGATGGCGAGCCAGATCAGGCCACTACTCATGGAGTTCTCGATCGTCGTTAAAATCGCGCGTGATCAATACGTTGACGGCTAACACGGCTATCCCAATAAGCGTCCAGACCAGAAAACTGCCGTACCACGCATGAACGTCGCGAAGCGGCCCGTAGGGCAATACAAAGGCAACGACGACCAGTGCCCAGACGGCCCAGACCCAGCGGCTTGTTCGCATGGCGCTCCTCGTCCGTTGCATGCTCCGCGCCTCTACCTTACAGGCACGGCAAGCGAGCAACTGCCTTGCCGGACAGCTGCGGCAATACCCCTATCGGGTAGCGCGCTTGACGGCCGTATCAGCTCTCCAAATCCATGATGATGGGCTTCGGTTTCAGCGGTTAGCGACCCATAGCAGACCTAAGCCGAGATCAAAACCTTGAAGGCCGCCGCACCGAAACCCAGCGCGAACACGCCTGAAAAGAATCGACGGCTTCGTTTATAGAACGACGAGATTCGCGCATCCGAGAACAGCAGTGCGTAACCAAAGAAGATCAGGCTGCTTTGAATGAGCAACGCCAACACGACGATTGCGAGGCTGAGTAGGCTCGTGTCGGCTGGTAGCGCAATCGCGTAGATCGACGCGAAGAACAGAATGGTCTTGGGGTTGGTCAGATGGATCAGTAGTCCGCGTTGGTACGCCTGTAGTCCACCAAGACGATCCGTTCGAGCGTTTGCCGACACGCCGAGGTCCCATATTGCCACCTGGGCCGATTTGACAGCCAGCCAGAGCAAGTAGCCCGCCCCGAGGTACCTCACGATATCCAGTACCCATGGGTACGCTTTCATCAGCGCGCCAAGCCCGAAAGCCGCGCTGGCAGACCAGAACAACGAGCCGGTCACGATGCCGGCTGCTAATGCCAGACCCGCATGTCGCCCCGACCCGAGCGACGTATCGGCGATCGACAGCGACGCCGGGCCGGGGCTGGCCGTGACCATGAATGCCGACGTGAGAATGAAAATAAGGCTCGATAGCTGCATTTCGAGGTGCGAGTCGCGTACCGGTTCGTCACGAACGCTGCGATTCGTTGTCGAGCTATTCGAGGTTCAGCGCGTTCAGAACATCGTCGAGCGAACGCCGCCCTGCGTCATCGAGCGTCTGCAGTGGTCGGGGAAGACAGTCGGGCCCAACCAGGCCGAGCTGTTCGGCCGCCGTCGCAATGACCCGCAGGCTACCGCCGTGTTGCTTGTAGAGCATCCAGAATGGCGCCAGCGCATCGCAAAGTTGCGCCGTCTTGTCGCCGTCGCCGGCCTGAGCGGCACGCGTGATCGCCAAGGCCGGCTCGGGAAACAAACCGCCGATAACCGAATACCAGGCGTCGCAGCCGGCGTTCAGCCCGCGCGCTGCGAACGCGTCGCCGCTCACACCGACGGTAACGTGTTTCGGGATCCCTGCTTTCAAGCGTTCGACACGCGCCGCCGCCTCGGCCGGGTCGTCGGGAACGCCCGGAATCTTGATTGAGCCGATATGCGGCAACTGGGCGATATCGGCATGTAGCGTGTCCGAGAACGTAAAACGCGTCGTCGTCGGGTTGTCGTAGACACAGATCGGGACATCGACCGAGCGCGCGACTGTTTCGTAGAGCGTGAGCACTTCATCGTCCCGCAGCGGCTGATACGACATGGGCGGCAGCAGTAAACCATCGGCCCCGGCTTCTTGCGCGTCTTCGGCGTATGCCAACACCTCGTCGGTCGTCAGCGCGCCCACGCCGATAACGACCGGGGTGTTGACCGCGTGCTCGACAGCCAACCGCGTGATGCGCGCGCGCTGGTCAGCCTGCAGATACGCATAATTGCCGGTCGATCCCAGCGCACAGATCGAATCGACCTCTGCCGAAACCAGCCGCTTAATCAACCGGATGAAAGCGGATTCATCGATGCCGTCACGCCCCAGCGGGCTCAATGGAAAAGCGCTTAGACCGGTAAACATAAATATCCTGCAATGCGTGGGGTGGCCTGAATCGATACGGCGATACTGCGTTGAACTAGACTGTCCTGGAACAGGCCCTATATTGTCCTATGACAAAATGAAAATCCAGGGTTCCACGACAGAAGAAATTGTTGCCAGTATTCGCTCGTCGATCGGTACCGGCGTATTTCGGCCCGGCGATCGCCTGCCGGTCGTGCGACAGCTGGCCATCGAACTCGGCGTGAATCGCAACACGGCGGCCGCGGCCTATCGACGCTTGACCGAAGCGGGGCTGGTGGTGAGCGAAGGCCGGCGCGGTACACGGATCGCAGCGCCGCCCAGCGCCGGTGAGCAGGAAGGCCTCAGCGCGCACACGACGCTGATCGACTGGGCTGATGGCAATCCGGATCCTGCCTGTCTTCCGGATATGAACCAGATCGCGCGCCAGTGTGAATTTGTCCATGCGCTTTATGGCGAGGACACCCTCGACGCCGAGCTGCGTCGATATGCGACCGCGTGGTTTTGTAATGATTGCCCGTCGGAAGACTTCGGTTATCTGGTGACGCATGGTTGTGTTGATGCCATCGAGCGCCTCGCGCGCGCGCAATTGCTCCCCGGCGATCAAGTCGCCGTGGAAGATCCCTGTTATTTGGGCACGATCAACGCTTTGCGCCTGTCCGGCATGCATCCCAGGGGCGTAAGTATCGATGGGGCGGGGATCCGCCCCGATGCGCTGCGTTCGGCTCTGGAAAACGGGGCACGCGCGGTTCTTATCACGGCGCGCGCACAAAATCCGACTGGAGCCAGCCTGACGAGCGATCGCGCCCGTGAGATCGCGCAGGTTCTAGCGGATTATCCCGACGTGCTTGCGATCGTGGACGATCACTTCGCGCTGTTGGCGGCCACGCCCTATCGGTCGCCGATTCCCGAATCGACCACTCGCTGGGCCGTGATTCGATCCTTGGCAAAGGCTCTGGGCCCAGATATTCGATTAGCACTGCTGGCTTGTGATGCCGCAACGGCCGGGCGGTTGCAGGCGCGGCTGGCGCCCGGCATGACATGGGTGAGTCATTTCCTGCAGACCCTGGCCAGTCATTGTCTGAACTCGAGCGAGATAGAACAGACACTTGAACGAGCAAAAGCCCAGTACGCCCACGGGCGCAACGAATTGATGGCAGCGCTTTCACGCCATGCGATCGAAGCCCCCGTGACCATCGACGGCCTTAACGTGTGGATACCGCTGCCCTGCGATGCGGAATATGTGGTGAACGCCATGGCCAAGCGCGGGTGGCTTGTTCGGTCTAGTACCGCATACGACGTTCAGAAGCATAATCAGGCGATTCGCGTCACGATCTCCCGTGTGCAACAAAGCGAGATCATGAGCTTTTCAACTGACCTAAGTTCTGTCATCCGGACGAGAGACCGTAACGGCCTATAGAGTCCGCTATTGGCCTTGGATTCAATGGATCGACGCAACGACACGTTGATACCGCTCGGCCGGCGTTTCGTAATCTAGTGTTTTACGCGGTCGCTCATTGAGGTTTCTCGCGACGGTGTCGAGCTCAGCCTGGGAAAATGCGGTGAGGCACATACCTTTCGGGAAATACTGGCGCAGTAACCCGTTGGTATTTTCGTTTGATCCCCGCTGCCAAGGATGGTGTGGGTCGCAAAAGCAAACCTGAATATCGGTCGCCAGCGTGAAGCGTTGATGGGCAGCCATCTCTTTGCCTCGATCCCAAGTCAACGAGCGATACAGTTGCTGGGGTAGCCGACGCGCATTTTCGATCAAGGCGTCGACGACCGTCGCAGTATCCTTACGATCGATCTTCACGAGCATGACGTAACGTGTGTGTCGCTCGACGAGCGTCGCGATCTGGCTGTTCTTGCTGCCGAATAATAGGTCGCCTTCCCAATGCCCAGGTACGGCTCGGTCGTCGACCGACGCCGGTCGCTCGCTGATCGAGACCGTACCGGTGATCCGCCCGTGATTATCCGTTTTCTGCGTATGGTGACGAGAACGCCGCATCGCCCGGGTACGACGTAGATGGGCGAGCAACTCCTTCTTGAGCGCGCCACGGGATTGGATGAACAACGTGCGATAGATTGTTTCGTGCGACACCTGTCGGCTCGGGTCGTCGGGATAGGTGCGCTTCAGCCAGCCTGCGATCTGCTCTGGAGACCATTGTTTCTGCAGTTTTGCGGCAACTTCACGGGCTAATCGGTCGTGCATACCCAGCTTACAGGGCTTGGGACGAGATGCCCGACGCCACGCGGCCTGATCGGCTACCGTTGCCCGATACTGGGCTGTCCCACCGTTGCGTCGAATCTCGCGGCTGATCGTCGATGGCGCTCGCGACAATCCGCAGGCAATCGCGCGAATCGAATGGCTCAGCGCGATGCCGCGTGAAATTTCTTCGCGTTCGGCCAGACTCAGTGCGCGCGCAGCGCGACTCCGGCTAGGCGGGCGAATTCCACCCGAGGCTGCGATAATGCCTCGTACCGACGTGTGGTACCGATTGAACAGCTGGGCGATCTGATGGAGCGACTCGCCTCGCTGCCAACGATCCCACATCTCAGCTTTCTGGCTCTCCGTGTACTGAATTCGCGTTCTATATTGCATCGGGTAGACACTCCTGCTTCATCTGTTAGCAGTGTGTTGCATCGATACGTTGAATCCAGAGCCGATAGCAGACTGGGGCCCGAAGTAAATTGGCAACGTTCCCGTCTATATAACTGGCTAGCCGAATCCGGCAGCCAACTCCGCCGCCTCCCGAATCGCCCGCTTGGCATCCAGTTCCGCCGCCAGATTGGCGCCGCCGATGATATGCGTCTTCATCCCGCGGGCGCCCAGCGCGTCGGCGAGATCGCGGCGGGTTTCCTGGCCGGCGCAGATGACGACGGTATCCACGTCCAGCAGTCTCGGCTCGTCGTTCACGCGGATATGCAGGCCTGCCCCGTCGATGCGTTCGTAGGCAACGCCGCCGAGCATGTGTACGCCCTTGTGTCGGAGCGAGGCGCGGTGCGCCCAACCGCTGGTCTTGCCCAGGCCCTTGCCGGGCTTGGCGTCGGTGCGCTGCAGCAGCCAGACCTCGCGCAGTGACGGCTCGGGGTCCGGCTCCACAAGGCCGGATTCATTGGTCAGCGTGGGGTCCACACCCCATTCGTCGAAGAATTTCTGCTTGTCCTCGGCGGGCGAGGGTCGGGTGTGGGTGAGGAATTCGCTCACGTCGAAACCGATCCCGCCGGCGCCGATCACGGCCACGCGGGGGCCGGCTTCGACGCGGCCGTGGATAACGTCGATATAGGAGGCGACGCGGGCGTGCTCGATGCCGTCGATAGCCGGTGTACGCGGATTGACGCCGGTGGCGATCACGATGTCGTCGAAGCCCATGGCGACGAGATCATCCGCCTCGATTAGCGTGTCGAGGCGCACATCGACCTTCAGCCGTTCCAGCTTGCGCGCGTAGTAGTGCAGCGTTTCGTAGAACTCTTCCTTGCCGGGGATCTTCTTGGCCATGTTGAACTGGCCGCCGATCTCGCTGGCGCTGTCGAACAGCGTGACCCGGTGCCCGCGTTCTGCCAGACGCGTGGCCGCCTCCAGGCCGGCCGGGCCGGCGCCGACCACGGCGACGTCGCGCGCGGTCTTGGCGGGCGGGAAGTTGAGCGTCGTTTCATGCCCGGCACGCGGGTTGACCAGACAGCTCGCACGTTTCCACTGGAAAGTGTGGTCGAGACAGGCCTGGTTGCAGGCGATGCAGGTGTTGATTTCGTCCGCGCGCTCGGTCGCGGCCTTGTTCACGAACTCGGGGTCGGCGAGGAACGGGCGCGCCATCGAGACCATATCCGCCGTGCCGTCGGCGAGCAGCGACTCAGCCACGTCCGGCATGTTGATGCGGTTGGTGGTACACAGGGGCAGGGCGACTTCGCTCTTGAGCTTTTTCGTGACCCAGGCAAAAGCCGCACGCGGCACCCGCGTGACGATGGTGGGAATGCGCGCCTCGTGCCAGCCGATGCCGGTGTTGATGATCGTCGCGCCGGCGGCTTCCACGGCCTTGGCCAGGCGCACGATTTCGTCCCAGCGCTGGCCGTTCTCCACCAGATCGAGCATGGACAGGCGATAGATGAGGATGAAATCCGGGCCCAGCGCCTTGCGGATGCCTTCGACGATCTCGACTGCGATCCGCTGGCGGTTTTCGACGCTACCGCCGTATTCGTCGTCGCGGTCGTTCACGCGCTCCACGAGAAACTGGTTGATCAGATAGCCCTCGGAGCCCATCACCTCGACGCCGTCGTAGCCGGCCTCGCGGGCCAGCTCCGCGCAGCGGATATAGTCGCGGATCGTGCTCTTCACCCCGGCGGTGGTCAGGCGCTTCGGCTTGTAGGGCGTGATCGGCGACTTGCGATCGGAGGCGGACACGATGAACGGGTGATAGCCGTAGCGCCCCGCGTGCAGGATCTGCATGCAGATCTTGCCGCCTTCGGCATGCACCGCCCTGGTGATCTTGCGGTGCGGCCAGACGTGCAGGCGGTGCGACATCTGGCCTGCCATCGGTGACACCCAACCGGCCACGTTGGGGGCGATCCCGCCGGTGACGATCAGCTCCACGCCGCCGGCCGCGCGCTCGGCGAAATAGGCGGCGAGCTCGTCGTAATGCCAGAAGAAATCCTCCATGCCGGTATGCATGGACCCCATCAGCACCCGGTTCCTGAGCTGCGTGAACCCCAGGTCGAGCGGTTCGAAGAGTTTCGGGTAATGCGGGTGGGTCATGGCGATGCCTGGCGGGTCAATTGGAAAAGTATAACTTTCACAAGCGGATGATCGGGATTACCGCGCCCGCCGCGCCGCCGACGGTTCGTGATTGTCGCGCCGGCGGGGCTGTGCCAATGTCGAGATCATAAGAAAAGGAGGAGAGGCGCATGATCACGATCGACTCGCACGTCAGAGAGATCGAGCGCGTCACCGCGGGTGCGGACAGTGGTCGCGATCCGGCGGTCGTGCAGTCCTGGCTGCGCTGTGTGAACGACTACAAGCTCGACCCCGCGGACGCCCAGGACGCCTATATCGTGCCCGAGGCCAAGCTGCGCGAGCATCAGGCCCAGGCCGAGGACATCATCCGCATCAGCCGTTCCGGCGTGGCCTCACTGTTCGAACAGGTCTCGGAACAGAACTATGTCGTCATGCTCGCCGACGCCCGCGGCGTGACGGTCGACTATCTCGGGCATCCGCGACTGGACAGCCAGCTTCGGCAGGCCGGACTGTATCTGGGCGCGGAATGGAGCGAGAACCGGGCGGGCACGTCGGCGATGGGCGCCTGTCTGGTCAGCGGCGAGCCGGTGACGATCCACCAGGACGATCACTTCGACCCCACGCACATCGGCCTGACCTGCACCGCCGCACCGATCTTCGACACCCTGGGTGAACTGGTCGCCGTGCTCGATATATCCCAGCTGCGCTCGCCGGAGTCCAAGACCAGCCAGCAGCTCGCCCTGCATCTGACACGCAACACCGCCCGCCGCATCGAACTGGCCAACCTGGTGGCCCGCGCCCGTCGCGAGTGGGTGCTGCGCCTGTCGCAGTCCCCGGACTTCATCGACATCGACCCCGATGCCGCCGTATCGCTCGACGCCCGCGGGCGCATCAGCGGTGTCACCCACGGCGGACTCGGCGCGCTCGCGCGGGCGACGGGGCTGCGTTTCGACACCGCGGACACGCTCATCGGCCAGCCCATATCGCGCTTCTTCGATATCGGGATCGACGACCTGCCGCAGTACATGCGCGGCCAGAGTGCGGGCGAGCGGGTCCTCAACGCCGGCGGCGAGCCGGCCCTGTTCGCCAGTGCGATCTCACCGGCCGCACCGCGTCGCCGCGGCGTGCGGACACCGCCGCCGGCCGAGCCGTCACCGGCGCTGGCCGCACTCAGCCACGGCGATGAGGCCATGGCCTCATTGCAGAGGCGCGCCGCCCGCCTCGCCGTGCGCGATATTCCCATTCTCATCCAGGGCGAAACCGGCACTGGCAAGGAGTGGCTGGCCCGGGCGATCCACGACACCGGCCGGGCCGAGGGGCGCTTCGTCGCCGTGAACTGCGCGGCCCTGCCCGAACAGCTGATCGAGTCGGAGCTGTTCGGCTATGTGCCCAACGCCTTCACCGGCGCCGATCGTCGCGGCAAGACCGGGCTGATCGCCGCAGCCGACGGTGGCACGCTGTTTCTGGACGAAATCGGCGACATGCCGCTGGCCTTGCAGACGCGCCTGCTGCGCGTGCTCTCGGAAGGTGAGGTCACGCCGGTCGGCGGCCTGGAGCCGAAACCGGTGCGCCTGCGCCTGATCTCCGCCACCCACCGCGCGCTGGCCGACCACGTGGCCGCGGGCCGTTTCCGCGAGGATCTCTACTACCGCTTGAACGCAGCCACGCTGCGGTTGCCGGCGCTGCGCGACCGCCGCGACTTCGACGCGCTGGTCGACCGCATGCTGGAGGGCCTCGCCGAGCGCTACGACGCGCGCTACAGGCTCGCGCCCTCGGCCCGCCGGGCGCTGCCGCGTCACCACTGGCCGGGCAACCTGCGCGAACTGCAGAACAGCCTCGACGTCGCCGCCGCACTCGCCGACGAGGGGCTCATCGGCCCCGACGAGCTGCCCGAGACGGTCCGCGACAGTGCGGACCGTGACACGGCGTTGGCACGCCGTCTGGCCGACCACGGCGGCAACGTCTCGGCGCTGGCTCGCAGCATGGGCGTTGACCGATCCACCATCCACCGGCGGCTGAAACGGGGCGCGGGCTAGGGCGATGGCGTAACGCCACAGGTGTTGCATCGACTGTGGCACCACGAGTACTAACAACCTCGCAGTTCGGCGATAGATCTATAAAAATCAAAGGTCTAAAACGCCGGCACGGGCATTGCTCGGCGACTGCACAACACCCGCCGGTCCGGCGGGTGCGGCGGGCCCGCAACGGGCCCGCGATCGAACACGAAAACACAACGGAGGAGACTATATGCTCGACACCGCAGCAGACACGAAGATTCAGAACGTGCTGTCCGCGCTCGACCGGGCGCTGGCCGAGCGCAACATCGAGGATGCGCTCGCGCTGTTCACCGAGGACTGCTACTGGCGCGATCTCGTGGCCTTCACCTGGAACATCAAGACCGTGGAGGGCAAGGCCGGGGTGCGCGACATGCTCGAGACCCGGCTCGACGAGGTCAAGCCCCGCGACTGGACGGTCGACGACAACGAAACACCGGCCCACGCCGACGGCGTCACCGAGGGTTTCATCGAATTCGAGACCGAGGTCGCCCGCGGCTACGGCTATATCCGTCTCAAGGACGGCCTGATCTGGACGCTGCTGACCACCATGCACGAGCTCAAGGGCTACGAGGAGCCCAGCGGCCACTCGCGTCCCCTGGGTGCCAAGCACGGCGACGAGCAGGGCGAGCCGACCTGGGCCGAGGAACGCGAGGCGGAGCTGGCGAATCTCGGCGTGAGCACCCAGCCCTATGTGCTGATCATCGGCGGCGGCCAGGGCGGCATCGCGCTCGGCGCGCGGCTCCGCCAGCACGGCGTGCCCGCGCTGATCGTGGAGAAGAACGAGCGCCCCGGCGACTCCTGGCGCAAGCGCTACAAGTCGCTCTGCCTGCACGATCCGGTCTGGTACGACCACATGCCCTACATCAAGTTTCCGAAGAACTGGCCGGTGTTCGCACCCAAGGACAAGATCGGCGACTGGCTGGAGATGTACGCGAAGGTCATGGAACTCAACTTCTGGGGTTCCACCGAAGCCAAGCGCGCCAGCTACGACGAGGCCAGTGAAACCTGGACGGTGGTGGTCGAACGCGAGGGCCGCGAGATCACCCTGCAGCCGAAGCAGCTCGTGCTGGCCACCGGCATGTCGGCCAAGCCCAACACACCGTCGATTCCCGGCCAGGACATCTTCGCCGGCATCCAGCAGCATTCCTCGGAACACCCGGGGCCGGACGGCATGGAGGACAAGCGGGTCGCGGTCGTCGGCTCGAACAACTCCGCCCACGACATCTGCGCCGCGCTCGCCGAGGCCGGGGTGGACGTGACCATGATCCAGCGCTCGTCGACGCACATCACCAAGTCCGATTCGCTGATGAAGTACGCGCTCGGCCCGTTGTATTCCGAGGAGGCCGTGGCCAACGGCATCACCACCGAAAAAGCGGATCTGCTGTTCGCCTCGATCCCGTACGGCATCATGGCCGATTTTCAGAAGCCCGCCTTCGACCAGATCCGCGAGGCCGACGCCGAGTTCTACCGCGACCTGGAGCAGGCCGGATTCATGCTCGATTTCGGCCCCGACGATTCCGGCCTGTTCATGAAGTATCTGCGCCGCGCCTCCGGCTACTACATCGACGTCGGCGCCTCCCAGATGATCATCGACGGCCGGATCAAGCTCGCCAGCGGCTCGGAAGTGGCCCGTCTCACCGAGGACAGCGTCGTGCTGGAGGACGGACGCGAGATCCCGGCGGACGTGATCATCTACGCCACAGGCTACGGCTCGATGAACGGCTGGGCCGCGGACCTGATCTCCCAGGACGTCGCCGACAAGGTCGGCAAGGTCTGGGGGCTCGGTTCCGACACACCCAAGGACCCGGGCCCCTGGGAAGGCGAAGAGCGCAATATGTGGAAGCCGACCCAGCAGCCCGGACTATGGTTTCACGGCGGTAATCTCGCCCAATCAAGATATTACTCGCACTATCTCGCGCTTCAGCTCAAGGCGCGTATGGAGGGTTTCGAGACAACGGTTTACGGTCTTCATCCCACGCATCACTTGAGTTGATGACTATAAAACTATGAAATAAAAGGCCACGGCGGCTCGAGCGTCGCCGTGGCCGGATTGTGCGCGTGCCGTGCAGGCGCCGCGTTCGTGACGCAGCGGCGCGTCCATGCCGTGTGCGCCGATGGGTTAGACTGATGCGCGTTTGGGCCACGACGCGCTTTCATGACCGCTTTCAGTGCCATAGAACAATCGGCTCGCGAGCGCCTCGGCGGAGGCGACGCGCTCGAATCCCGTCTGATTCGCCCCGAGCCCCCCGAATCGCTCGCCATGATCGGCGACGATCGCTACCTGTCCGTCATGTGTCGCCGCATCTTCCGGGCCGGGCTGACCCATCGGCTGGTGGATGCGCGCTGGCCGGCATTCGAGATCGCCTTTGATGACTTCGACCCCGCCGCGGTCGCTGCCCTCGATGACGACGACCTCAAGAGACTCGCCACCGACGAGACGCTGATCCGTCATCGGAGAAAGATATTCGCCGTCCGCAACAACGCCGTGGCGATGCAGGCGATCATCGCGGAGTTCGGCAGCTTCGGATTCTGGCTGGCCGAATGGCCCGAAGACGAGATCGTGGATCTGTGGCACGAGCTGCGCCAGCGCTTCACCCAGCTCGGCGGTCGTTCCGGACCCGCTTTCCTGCGCATGGCGGGCAAGGACACGTTCATGCTGACCGACTGGGTCGTCAAGGCGATGGCGCAGTGGCAGGCCTACATCGGCAAATCGCATACCCGCAACGCCCACGCCGAGATTCAGGCCCTGTTCAATGGCTGGCAGGCAGAATCCGACCGTCCGCTGTGCCAGATCAGCCAGATTCTCGCTTTTTCAATTGACTAGACGCGGTATTTAATGCACTTAAAAAAGGGTTGGGGCCGCGGGCCCCGGTATGCCTCCGTTCTATTACTGCTCCTTGTATTGCTCGGAGGTTGCGGTTCCGACCAACCCCAGCCCGTCAAGCTCATGGGCGAGTTGACCTATGCAGGCAACGCCAAGATCCCGGCCGGCTCGAACGCGCGGGTAAGCATGGTCGAGCGCAGCGAGACCGGCGCCGACAAGCGCATCGTCGCGGAACGCTCGCTGCACGAACTGGGCAGCAAGCCGATCGAGTTCGATATCTCCGTGGACCCGAGCCTGCTCGAGGGCGAGGGCCGCTACGGACTGCGTGCGGAGATCACCGACGGCGACGGCAACGTGCGCTGGACGACACCCGAGCCGCTCGCCATCGACGACATATCCACCGATACCTCCGTGACGATCGAGCTCGAGGCGACACCGCAGCCGCAGACACCCGATTTCACCCAGTATCGCTGCGAGGACGGTTTCCATCTCGCGGCCGCAACCGCCGGAACGCGGGCGATCCTGCGCTTGGGCAATCGCCGCCTGGAGCTGCAGCCGGCCGGCGACAACCGCTACACCGACCTGCACGACAATGCACTGACCTTTCGCGAGGGCGGTGTGCGGCTGGTACTCGACGGCACCGAACACACCGACTGCCGGGTCGTCGAGAACCAGTCGCCCAGCGAGGTCGATGACGACAACGGGGACACCGATGCCGAGCCGGAAACCGATGACGGCAGCGGCGAAGAGGACGGCACGGGCGAGCGCGAACGGGATTCCGGCGACACGGCCGAGAACTGACGCCGGCGCCTCATGCAGGCATCACACCGTCGCGATGGGCTCGGATCGCGGCCGCGCCACCGGCAACATAACGTTCACGAGGCTACTGGCACGACTTGAGCAGGGCGGTGGCGCGTTAGCTGCCCGAGCCGGGTGAGCGGTCACTCCGCGTCGGGCGTGCTTGGCCAGCCGTCGATGCCGATCAGCGCGTCCAGCGAAAGACGATCCGCCCAGCCCTCGGCTTCCAGCATCGGCCGGTCGTAGAACTCGCGCACATGGCCGAGGCAGAGGATGGCGATCGGGTGCGCGCCGTCGGGCATCGACAGCAGATCGACGAGCGCGGCCGGGTCGAACATCGACACCCAGCCCACGCCGAGCCCCTCGGCGCGCGCCGCCAGCCAGAGATTCTGGATCGCACAGGCCGCCGAGGCCAGATCCATCTCGGGCAGCGTCCGGCGACCGAACACATGCCGCTCGCGACCGTCGGTCAGGGCGACGACGAGCAGCTCGCCGCAGTCGCGGATACCTTCGACCTTGAGCTGCATGAAGGCCTGCTTGCGTGGCCCCATGATCTCGGCGGTGCGCAGACGCTCGGCCTCGACCTCGTCGTGCAGCGCCCGCCGCAGCGCTGGGCTGCAGACACGGATGAAACGCCAGGGTTGCATGTAACCGACGCTGGGCGCGTAGTGGGCGGCGGCAAGCAGCCGCCGGAGCACATCGGCATCGACCGGAGCGTCGATGAAATGACGCATATCGCGCCGCTCGGCGATCACGCGGTAGACGGCATCCAGCTCCGGCTGACTGTAACGATGGGAATCGCGGGTCTCGGTCATGGGCGTTGTCGCGGCACGCTTGGCAATTCACGGCTCGAAGCGCACAGGCTACACCAGCCCATCGGTTTGAATTCGCCGGGCCGCCTTTGCAAGGCTCTGCGCCTCGCGGCCGCCTCGGGCGATAGGCGCAGCCGCTGCGGGATGGAGACCATGACGCGAACACTACCACCGACATCGCCCGCCGCCGACCCGGCCGACCGGCGTCGCGGCTGGTGTCCCAGCGCGCTGCGGCCGATGGCCGCGGCGGACGGATGGCTGTTGCGTCTGCGGCCGCCGGAAGCGCGTGTGGACGGGCCGGCGCTGCGCCGGCTCTCGGCCATCGCCCGGCGTCACGCGGACGGCGCGGTTCTGCTCACCCGGCGGGCCAAGCTCGAACTGCGCGGCATACGCGATCCCGACGCCACCACGGCGGCCCTGCGCGCAGCCGGCTGGATGGAGGACGAGACCACCGCGGCGCTGCCCGATCAAATCATCTCGCCGGCCACCGATATCGACACCGCGGCGATCGCGGACGCGATGACGGTCCATCAGCGACTGCATGCCGCACTCAGCGGGCGCGATGCGACGCTGGATCTGCCGGACAAGTTCGCCGTCGCCATCGACGGCGGCGGGCGCCTCGGCGTTCCCGAGGTGCATGCGGATATACGCCTGGATGCGCTGGATGGCACGCACTGGCGGCTGGCGGTGGCCGGCAGCCGCGCCTCGGCCACGAGCCTGGGCTGCTGGCAGGCCAACGCGCTCACCGCCGCGGTCACCGCGCTCATCGATCGGTTCGCCGCCGCGCAGACCGCCGGGGCGCCGGCGCCCCGGCGCATGCGTGATCTGCTCGCCCGCGACGGCGCGCAAAGGCTGGCCGAGGCCTGCCCGCCGCCGCGGGCGAATGAGTCTCGGTCGGCGCCTCGGGCCGGCGGCCCGCCGATTCTGGGGTACCATGACGGGCTGGGCCACGTGATCGCCTTTGCGTTCGGGCGCATCGGCGCCGACGCGCTGGAGACGATCGCCGACGGCCTGGCGCGTCGCGGCGAGCATCTGCGGCTGCTGCCGGACCGCCGGGTGCTGCTGCCTGCCGCGGACGCCAACGACAGCGCGGCTCTGCGCGCGGCCGGCGCCCTGGATACCCCCGGCGATCCGCGCCTGGGGCTGGCGGCCTGCATCGGTCGCGGCGGCTGCGCGCAGGCCACGACCGCCACCCGCGCGGACGCGCTGGCGCTGGCGGCACGGGCGCCGACCGTGGCCGGCGCCGGTGAGGTCGGGCTGCACGTATCCGGCTGTGCCAAGGGCTGCGCCCATCGCCGGCCGGCAGCGGTCACCCTCGTGGGACGCGCCGGCGGCTACGATGTGGTGGTCGCCGGAGCGCCGGACGAGCCGCCGCTGTGGACAGAGCTGGCGGTCGCGGCAGCCGGGTCGCGCCTGGCGGCGCTGGAACGCATCCACGTCGCCCAGCGGCAGGACGGCGAGACGCCGCTGGCCGTGTTCCGGCGCCTGGGCCGGCAACGATTACTTGAACTGAGCGAGGCGGAAATCGCAGGTGAGTGAACAACACGTCGACTACGACTACATCCGCGACGGGCGGGCCATTTACGAAAAGTCCTTCGCCATCATCGAGGCCGAGGCCGATCTGGACGGGCTGGCCCCGGACCTGCGCAACGTGGCCATTCGCATGATCCACGCCTGCGGCCAGACCGACCTGGCGGCGGACCTGCGCCATTCCGCGGGCGTCGCCGCCGCGGCGCGCACCGCGCTGCAGGCCGGTGCGCCGATTCTCTGCGACAGCGAGATGGTCGCCCACGGCGTCACCCGCCGGCGCCTGCCCGCCGACAACGCCGTCGTATGCACGCTGCGCGACCCCGACACGCCGACGCTCGCGCGCTCGATCGGCAACACGCGCACGGCCGCGGCGCTGGAACTCTGGGGCGACAATCTCGACGGCGCCGTGGTCGCCATCGGCAACGCGCCGACGGCGCTGTTTCATCTGCTCGAGCTCATCGCCGCGGGCGCGCCGCGGCCGGCCGCGGTCATCGGCCTGCCAGTGGGTTTCGTCGGCGCCATCGAGAGCAAGGAGGCGCTGGCCGCGCAGGCGCTCGGCCTGGACTACCTGACGCTGTTCGGGCGCCGCGGCGGCAGCGCCATGGCCGCCGCCGCGGTCAATGCCCTGGCCAGCGAGGCGCTATGAGCCGAGCCACGGTCTACGGCGTCGGCACGGGCCCCGGCGATCCGGAACTGATGACCGTCAAGGCCGTGCGCGCGCTCGGGCGCAGCACCGTCGTCGCCTATTTCTGCAAGCGGGCAGGGGCGGGCAACGCGCTGACGGCCGCGCGGGACTATCTGCGCGACGATCACGTCATGCTGCCCATGGTCTATCCGGTGACCACGCAGCTGTCGCATCACTGCGACGCCTACCGCGAGCAGATCGAGGGCTTCTTCGATGAATCGGCCGAGCAGGTCGCCGCCCATGTGGCCGCGGGCCGCTCGGTGGCCGTGCTCTCCGAAGGCGACCCGTTCTTCTACGGCTCGTTCATGCATATCTTCCTGCGCCTGCGCGAGCGCCTGCCCTGCGAGGTGGTGCCGGGCGTACCGGCCATGCTCGCCGGCGCCGGCCGGCTGCCGCGGCCGATCGCCATGCGCGACGACATCCTCACGGTGATTCCCGGCACGCTGCCAGACGCGGCGCTGCGCGACAGCCTCGCGCTGGCCCAGGCCGCGGTGGTGATGAAGGTCGGCCGCAACCTGCCGCGGATCCGCGCCGCACTCGATGCCCTCGGCGCCACGGACCGCGCCTGGTACGTCGAGCGCGCCAGCCAGGGCGGCGAACGCGTCATGCCGCTGTCCGAGGCCCCGGACGGGCCGGCGCCGTATTTCTCCATGGTCCTGCTGCCGGGCACGGGCCAGCGGGTATGAGCGCCGTGGTGGGCGAGGGCGGCTGGCTCGCGGTCGTGGGCACCGGCCCCGGCGATTCGGCGTGGATGACGCCCGAAACGAGTGCGGTGATCGCCGCCGCGACCGATCTGGTGGGCTACGAGCGGTATGTCGAGCGCGTCGCCGACAGCGGCCAGCGCCGGCACGTCTCGGACAATCGCGAGGAGACCGCGCGCGCGGCCCACGCGCTCGATCTGGCGGCGAGCGGCGCGCGCGTCGCCGTCATCTCCGGCGGCGACCCGGGCATCTTCGCCATGGCCGCCGCGGTCTGGGAGACCCTCGAACGGGCCGATCACGAACGCTGGGCCGCGGTCGAGATCCGCGTCACCCCCGCGGTATCGGCGATCCAGGCGGTCGCCGCCCGCGCCGGCGCGCCGCTCGGCAACGACTTCTGCGTGATCTCGCTGTCCGACAACCTCAAGCCCTGGGCCGTGATCGAGCGGCGTGTACGTCTGGCCGCCGAGGCCGATTTCGCGCTGGCCTTCTACAACCCGATATCGCGCGCCCGGCCGTGGCAGCTCGGCGCGGCGATCGAGGCCGTGGCCGCGCATCGCGCCCCGGCCACCCCGGTGGTGCTCGGCACCGCCGTCGGCCGGGCCGACGAGGCCCTGACGATCACCGACCTGGCCCGTTTCGACCCGGCCGCGGCGGACATGCGCACGCTGGTCATCGTCGGTGCCAGCACCACGCGGGTGATCGCCGCGGCCGACGGCCGACCCCGCGTCTACACACCGCGCCTGTACCCGGCGGACTACTGATGCCCGGCCTGGTCGGAAAGCGCCGCGCAGGCGGCATCGACCGTGGCGAAGACCGCGTCCGCCGCGGGCAGGGCGGGGCGCTCGACCATCACCACGCGCACGCCGCGCTGTCGGGCCGCATCGAGCTTGGCCCGCATCGCCGGCGCGCCGCTGTTCTTGGTGACCAGCACGTCGATGGCATGGCGGGCCAGCAGCGCGCTTTCGTCAGCCACAGTGAACGGGCCGCGGGCAGTGATCAGGCGCCAGTCATCGAACGCCGGCGGCGGCTCGGGCGGGTCGATGCTGCGCACCAGCCAGAAGCGGCCGGGCGCATCGGCGAACGGGCCGAGGCTGCGCGCCCCAACGGTCAGAAACACGCGACGGCCGAGGTCGTCGAGGCACGCGGACGCCGCTGTCAGGTCGGCGACGTGAATCCAGTCGTCCTCCGCACCCGGGCGCCAGGGCGGACGCGCCAGGCGCCAGAGGGCGACCCCGCAGCGGCGACAGGCGATCGCGGCGTGGTGCGACATGGCCGCCGCGAACGGGTGGGTGGCATCGATCACCCGGTCGATCGCGTGGCGTTCCAGATAGGCGGCAAGCCCGTCGATGCCGCCGAAGCCGCCCACCCGCGTGGCCAGCGGCGAAGCGGCCGGCCGGCGGGTCGCGCCGGCCAGCGACAGGGTGGCCTCGACGCCGGGCCGCACCGCCAGACGCTCGGCCAGCAGGCGGGCCTCGCGGGTACCGCCGAGCAGCAGCAGTTTCATCGAGACAACGCTCGTCATATCGGATGGGCCGGCTAATGTGCAGCGTCCACGCCGATCAAGTCCAGACGCCGTGGCTGTCGGTGGTGGGCATCGGCCTCGACGGCTGGTCCGGCGTGCCCGAGCCGGCCCGACGCGCGCTGCAGGAGGCGGAACTCGTGGTCGGCGGTGCGCGCCATCTGGCCCTGCTCCCGAACTCGGTGCGCGGCCGGCGCATGGTCTGGCCGTCGCCGCTGAGCCAGGGCATCGATGCCATCCTCGCCCGGCGCGGTACTGCAGTGGCGGTGCTGGCCAGCGGCGATCCCTTCTGGTACGGCGTCGGTGCCACGCTCGCACGCCACGTGCCCGCCGACCGCATGCGGGTATGGCCGCAGCCTTCGGCGTTCTCGCTGGCCGCGGCACGCATGGGCTGGGCGCTGCAGGACGTCACCTGCCTGTCGGTCCACGGCCGCCGGCTCTCGCGCGTGCGCCCGGCGCTGCATGACGGCGCCCGCCTGCTGCTGCTGTCCTGGGACGGCCATACCGCCGCCCGGCTGGCCGCCTGGCTCACGGCGCAGGGTTTCGGCCCGTCGCAGCTGAGCGTGCTCGCCCATCTGGGCGGCGACGCCGAGCGGCGTGTCGACGGCCACGCCGAGAGCTGGGCCACCGCCGAGACCGAGGCCCTGAACACCATCGCGGTGCGCTGTGTCGCCGCCCCCGGTACGCGGGCCCTC
Organism: Salinisphaera orenii subsp. orenii MK-B5; assembly: GCF_003788635.1. Classification (GTDB taxonomy): domain Bacteria; phylum Pseudomonadota; class Gammaproteobacteria; order Nevskiales; family Salinisphaeraceae; genus Salinisphaera; species Salinisphaera orenii. Next base: position 65,911 of record NZ_AYKH01000023.1, on the reverse strand, counting down.
GGCCGGACGCCCGGCCGGCCCGAGGGGCTGTTCGCCCACGACGGCCAGATCAGCAAGCGCGAGGTCCGCGCCGCGATCCTGGCACTGCTCGCACCCGGCCAGAACGAGACTCTGTGGGATATCGGCGCGGGCTCGGGTGCGATCGCTATCGAGTGGATGCTTAGCGACCGCAGCAACCACGCGGTGGCGATCGAGGCCCGGGCCGACCGCCTCGACCGGGTCCGGGCCAACGCCGAGGCGCTCGGCGTGCCCGCGCTCGATACCGTGGCCGGGCGCGCACCGGATGCGCTCGCGGGGCTTAGTACGCCGAACGCCGTGTTCATCGGCGGCGGCTTGACCGAACCGGGGCTGGTGGCCCGCTGTCGGGACGCGCTGGCGCCGGGCGGGCGGATCGTGGCCAGCAGCGTGACCGTCGAGGGCGATGCCGCGCTCGCCGCGCTGCACGCCGACAGCGGCGGCAGCCTGCGTCGCATCGCGGTCAGCCGCGCCGAACCGCTAGGCGGTTTCGCCGGCTGGCGCGCGCTGCGCCCGATCACGCTCTGGTGCAACATCGACGACACGGACGACAACGCATGACCGTGCACTTCATCGGCGCCGGTCCGGGCGCGGCCGATCTGCTCACGCTGCGCGGGCGCGATCGCATCGCGTCCTGCGGCCTGTGCCTGTACGCCGGGTCGCTGGTTCCGGACGGCGTGCTGGCGCATCTGCCGACCGGCGTGGCGGCGATCAACACCGCCGGCATGGCGCTCGACGAGATCATCGACCGTATTCGCGAGGCCACCGCCGCCGGGCACGACGTCGCCCGGCTGCACTCGGGGGATCTGGCCGTCTACAGCGCCCTGGCCGAACAGCTGCGGCGTCTGTGCGCGGCGGGCATCGACTACACGCTGACGCCCGGCGTGCCGGCGTTCGCCGCCGCCGCGGCGGCGCTCGGCCAGGAGCTGACCGTGCCCGAGGTGGGGCAGTCGCTGGTTCTGACCCGGACCCAGGGCCGCGCCTCGGCCATGCCGCCGGGCGAGACGCTCGAAGCGTTTGCCGCCAGTCGCGCGACGCTGGCGGTGCATCTGTCGCTGCAGGCCGTCGAGGATGTGGTCGCGCGGCTGCGACCGTATTACGGCGACGACTGTCCGGCGGCGATCGTGCAGCGTGCCTCCTGGGCCGAGGAGCGCGTCGTCCGCGCCCGGCTGGATGCGCTCGTTGAAGCCGCGGCGGGCCTGCCCGCGCGCCGCAGCGCCATCATCTTCGTCGGCCGGGTGTTGGGGGCGCTGGACAGCGGCGTCTTCCGCGACAGCGCCCTCTACGACCCCGCACACGTCAGCCAGTACCGCTGGGCCAGCGAGGACTGACGACCGACGCGCGCGGTAAACGGCTCAGCCGCGGACGAGATCCGCCAGCGACACGTCCAGCCGGCCCGCGCGGGCGAGCAGGCGGCCGGGCTTGTCGATCACCCAGACCTCCAGCGCGCTCGAGGGGGGCAGATAGCCGGCAGCCACCTCCCAGGCGCGCTCGGCCACGCGGCGATCGAGGTCGATGCCGGCCTCGCCCGCGTGCGACAGCGCCTCGAGGCTGGTGTTGCTGGCGCGCACCGCGGCCTGCAGCGTCGCGCCGCCGTCCGCGCAGAGCTCGGCCAGGAAATCGAAGTCCACGCCGCCGCGGCGGCTGTGCAGGTCGAGCCGCCCGGTCGCCAGCTTGCTGAACTTGCCGAAGCCGCCGACCAGCGACAGCTGCGGGAGTGGGTTGCGGCGCAGATACTTGAGCACCGCGCCGGCGAAGTCGCCCATCTCGATCAGCGCCATGTCCGGCAGACCGTAGTGGGTCTGGATCGCGTTTTCGCTGGTCGCGCCGGTACAGGCCGCGACGTGGGCGCGGCCGTTGGCGCGGGCGACGTCGATGGACTGGTGGATGGAGGCGATGTAGGCGGCACAGGAAAACGGCCGCACGATGCCCGTCGTGCCGAGGATCGACAGCCCGCCGAGGATGCCGAGGCGCGCGTTCATGGTCCGCTGGGCGATCGCTTCGCCGTCGTCGACGCCGACCGTCACGTCGAAGCCGCCCGTGTGGCCCAGTTCCGCCGCCACGCGGGCCAGATGCTCGTCGATCATGCGCCGCGGCACGGGATTGATCGCCGGCTCGCCGATCGCCAGCGCCAGCCCCGCGCGGGTCACCGTGCCCACACCGGCGCCGGCCCGGAAGACGACGCCGGGGGCCTCGGTCAGGGTCAGCCGGACCCAGACCCGAGCGCCGTGGGTGGCGTCCGGATCGTCGCCGGCGTCCTTGATCAGACCGGCTTCGGCGCAGACGCCCGGGGTGATCAGGCGGCAGTCGTGAACGTCCAGATCCGCTTCGCGATTTTTCGGCAGCGACAGATGCACGCGTTCCAGCGTGCGATCCGCCAGCACTTGGTAGGCGGCGGCCATCGCCGCGGCCGTGGCCGTGGCGCCCGTGGTCCAGCCGGTGCGCAGCGGCCGATCGCCGTTCTCTGCGGTCTCTTCGCGCATGGGGATCGCCATGGTCGTTGCGGCGTCAAGCCCGGGGTACGGGCGGATGGTCGACGGCGGGGTCGGGCAGGCGACCGCGACGCGCGGCGCGCACCGTCTCGCGCAGACTCACGACCGAACCCACGATCAACACGGCCGGCGAGGTGACGGTATGGCGTCGCGCCGTGGCAGGCAGGCTGGTCACGGACCCCGTGAGCACCCGCTGTTCCGGCGTGGTACCGCGCTCGATGAGGGCGGCCGGCGTATCTGGATCCATCCCGTGCGCCACCAGCGCCGGACAGAGATTGGTCAGCGCCATTACCCCCATGTAGATCACCAGCGTGTGCCGGCTGCGCACCAGCGCGGCCCAGTCGTGGCGCATCTCGCCGGCCTGGCCGTGGGCGGTGAGGAATTCGCAGCCGGCGGCGTGATCGCGATGGGTCAGCGGGATGTCGGCGTAGGTCGCACAGCCGGAACCGGCGGTGATGCCCGGGATCGCACGGGTGGCGACCCCGGCCGCGGCCAGTTCGACCAGCTCCTCGCCGCCGCGCCCGAACACGAACGGATCGCCGCCCTTGAGACGCAGCACGCGACGGCCCGCGCGGGCCAGGGCGATCATGTGGCGGTTCAGCTCCGGCTGACGGTAATGGTGATGACCTCGGCGCTTGCCGACGAACACACGCTCCGCGTGGGCCGGCGCCCAAGACAGCAGCCGGGGCGAGACCAGCCGGTCGTAGAGAACGACGTCGGCGCCGCGCAGGGCGCGCTCGCCGTCCAGCGTCAGCAGGCCCGGATCGCCGGGGCCGGCGCCGACCAGACAGACCTGGACATGCTGCCAGGGATCGTCGCGCGCGGCGGGCGTCGACTCCGGCGGTTCGAAGACGAAATCGCCGCCGCCGGTGACGGCGTCGTGGAACAGCCGGCCGGCGTCGGTGGCCAGCCGGCGCAGATCGCGAACGCATGCCGGTTCGGCGCTGGCGGCGATCACCAGTCGCGCGGCGGCCACGTCGGCGGCCGTCGCCGGCCGTGGGCGCCAGTCGATGGCCCGGCTCTCGATCAGATCACGCAGCCACGGTTCGGGATTGGCGCAGCACAGACGCACGGTCAGCCCGGCGCGGGCGAGCGCCGCCAGCGGCCGTGCCGCGGCACGATCGCCGCCGCCGATCACGGCCGGCCGCTCGTCCGCGTTGAGCTGGATGTTCAGACCCGCCATGGGCACCTGTGGTCTCGGGCGAAGCGTTACTGTACGTCCTCTGGCGCATCGGTGGCGACAGCCACGGTGGCACGGGCGCTGGCCCGGCGCGGTCCGAGGAGCCGCGTCTTCGCGCGATCGCCGCCGCAGGCAGCGGCAGCCGCAAGAGCGGCGCATTCGGCCACACTGGCCACGCCGAAACGCGCCCGGGCCGCGGCGGACGGGCGTGCCACCCGCGCATCGAAACGCGCGAGTTGGGCCGCCGTTCCGAACCAGAGTTCGCAGCCCAGGACTGCGGCCAGCTCGCGCAGCGCCGGCGCCTCGCGCTTGTCGACGATACTCGCGATGATCCGGACATCACGGATGTCGAAGGCAAGCGCCGCCGCGGTCTCGTCGAGCAGCTGTCGAAGCACGTCCGACCCACAGCCGTGTCGACAACCGATGCCGACGAACAGCGGTGTTCGTTGTGCCGAAGCGTATGACGAATTCGACGGCACTGAGCCTCCCTGGACCGTGAACAGGCGTTATCGAACCCCGTATGCCCACCGATCCATCCGCGGGCAGCGGTTTGACCGGGGGCGCGCGCCTGCCTAGACTCCGCTCGGACAGGGTGCCTTGATCCGACAGGACAAGGATAATCGGGAAAGTGGTGCGTGCCCACGGGCACCAGGCCACTGCTGCCCCCGCAACGGTAAGCGATTCAGGTTCGCACACGGCCACTGCGCACAGCGCGGGAAGGCGCGAACCCGGGCATCCGCCCGCTCGCAAGCCCGGAGACCGGCCCTGGCTCGACGCGGTCACACGATCGCCGACAACTCATGACGTACGGGTGTGTACATGCAGAACCAGCAGTCGAATCCGGCCCGGAGCGCGCAGACGCGGCCGACGGCCATTTCCAGTGAGATCGTTCAGCTCGCCGGCGCGGCGCTCATCGGCGCGTTCGTCGTCTACGGCGTCGGCTTCTCGCACCTGATGCCGGTGCACAACGCGGCGCACGACACCCGGCACTCCGCGACCTTCCCCTGCCACTGATCCGATGACCCGCCCGCGTCGCGGCCCCGCCGCGCGCGCTGCCAGTCATCCGAATCATTCGCGCCGGCCGCCGACCCGCGGCGTTCCGGTGCATGCCAACGGGATACGCGATGCTCTTTCGACGCTTGATTCTCAGCGCCGTGCTGGTGGGCGCCCTCGTGGGCGCGCTGCTCGGTCTCGGCGAGCAGTTCTCCACCGCGCCGCTGATCGCCGCGGCCGAACACCAGGCCGAGGGCCACGGGCACGCCCATGGCCACGAACACGAACACAGCGCCGAGGCTGGCCACGGCCATCACGGTGACGGCACGGCCTGGGCGCCCGCCGACGGCGCCCAGCGCATCGGCTTCACGATCGTCACCAACATGGGCGTGGCCATCGGCTTCAGCCTGTTGCTGATGGTGGCCATGTATATCGCCGCCCGCGGCCGCGGCGCACCGGTGAACGCCGCCACCGGCGCGGCCTGGGGGCTGGCCGGCTTCGCCGTGGTGTTCGTCGCGCCCTCGCTGGGGCTGCCGCCCGAGGTGCCCGGCGCGGCCTCGGCCGGCCTGACCGAGCGCCAGCTCTGGTGGCTGTTCACGGCCGCGGTGACCGCGGCGGCCCTGGCCATCGCCGTCTTCGCGCCGGGCTGGCGGAAGCTGCCGGCGCTCGTGCTGCTGCCGTTGCCCTATCTGTTCGGCGCACCGGAGATGCCCGCTTCGCCCTATGGCGGCCACGACGCCGCCACCGCGGCCGCGCTGGAGACGATTCACGGCCAGTTCGTCTGGGCCGCCGGGCTGACCAATGCCGTGTTCTGGCTGGTGCTGGGCGTGGCCTGCGGCTGGGCGATGCAACGCTGGGTGCTCGATCGCGACGTGATCGGCGGGGCGCATGCCGCGGGCTGATTTCCCCTTCGCGGCGGTCGTCGGCCAAGAGCGGCTGAAGACCGCGCTGCTGCTTGCCGCGATCGAGCCGGGCCTGGCCGGGGTGCTCATCTCCGGCCCGCGCGGCTCGGCTAAATCGACGCTGGCCCGGGCGCTGGCCGCGATCGATCGGCGGGCCGACGGTCGTTTCGTGACGCTGCCGCTGGGGGCGACCGAAGAACAGGTCGTCGGCACGCTCGATCTGGAACGCGCGCTGGGCACCGGCGAAGTCGCCCACCAGCCCGGCGTCATCGGCCGCGCCCATGGCGGCTATCTGTACATCGACGAAGTCAATCTGCTCGCCGATGCGCTGGTGGACGTACTGCTGGACGTGGCCGCCTCCGGGGTCAATCGCATCGAGCGCGACGGCATCAGCCACGAGCACGCCGCGGAATTCGTGCTCATGGGCACGATGAATCCGGACGAGGGCGACCTGCGGCCCCAGTTCGCGGACCGGTTCGGGCTGTGCGTGGTGCTCGATACCGATTACGACGCCGAAACGCGTCGTCGGATCGTGGATCAGCGACTGGCCTACACGCGCGACCCCGAGGACTTCGCCGCCGAGCACGCCCCGGCCCAGGCCGCGCTCGCCGAACGCCTCGAGGCCGCCCGCGCCCGGCTCCCGCAGATCGACTGTAACGACGAGATCAAGAACGCGATCGCCGAGCGCTGCCTGGCCGCGGGTGTCGAGGGCGTTCGCGCGGACATCCACTGGCGCCAGGCCGCCGTCGCCCACGCCGCCTGGCAGGCACGCGAGCACGTGACCGCGGAAGACGTCGAAGCGGTCGCCGAGTTCGTGCTCTGTCATCGGCGGAACGTCGACGACAGCGAGGGCTCCGGTGGCGCCGCCGGCGGGCAGGGCGGGGCCGAGGGGTCGAGCGAGCGGGCCGATAGCGGCCAGGGCGATACCTGGGGCGGACTGCCGCCCCGACGAATCGCGCCGCAGCGCGCCGTCACGACCGATCCCGCGGCACTGCCGAACGCCGACCCGGTCGGTCGAGCCGCGCAGACCGCCGTCGCCGGGCGAGGCGCGGGGCCCGGACGCGACCCGCGCGGCGGCGCGTCGCTCGCAGGCCCGGCCGGGCGGCGCGTCGACTGGTTCCGCACCCTGGGCGATGCGGCGCGCACCGCGCATCGGCGTCCGCGCCGGCTCGTGCACCGTCCGGCCAGCACCCGGCCGGCCACACTGAACTGCATTCTCCTCGACACCTCGGCCTCGACCCTGGGGCAGGCGGCCCAGGACGAGGCCCGGTCGGCGGTCGCCGGCATCGCCCGGCACGCCTGGCGCGCCCGCGAACGGCTGGCGATACTGGCCTTCGGCGGCGACCGGATCGACTGGCTGATCGCCCCTAAAAGGGCGCCGAAACAGTGCGAGCGCGCGCTCGCCGACTGGCCCGCCGGCGGCGGCACGCCGCTGCGCGCCGCGCTGCGCATCGCCGAAGAGCGGCTGCGACGGCTGGTACGCCGGGAACCCGGGCTGCGCACGCGCACGCTGCTGTTCACCGACGGCCGCTGTCGCGACGACATCCCGGAGCTGTGCTGGCCCGGCGCGCTGGCCGTGGTCGACACCGAGCGCGCCCGCGTGCCGCTCGGCCGCGCCCGCCGACTGGCGAATCGACTCGGCGGCGGTTACATCGCCAGCCCCCGGGCACTGGCGGTATCGTCATGAGCCGCGAAACCGAGACACGCGCCTGTCCGGCGCTGCTTATCGGCGCGGCCGCCTCGGGGCAGGGCAAGACCACGGTGACGGCCGCGCTGGCACGTGCCGCCCGCCGTGGCGGCCGGCGCGTGGCGGTATTCAAGGCGGGGCCGGATTATCTCGATCCTCAGATTCTGGCCGCGGCAGCCGGGAGTGCGGTCGAGCCACTCGATCTGTGGATGGCCGGCGCCGACTACTGCGGCCAGCGCCTGTTCGAGGCCGCGGGAGCGGCCGATCTTATTCTGGTCGAGGGCACCATGGGCCTTCACGACGGCCAGCCGTCAAGCGCGGACTTCGCCGCCGAATTCGGTCTGCCCGTGGCTCTGGTGCTGGACTGCCGGGGCATGGCCCAGACCGCGGCCGCCGTGGCCGCCGGACTGCAGCACGCCCGCGAGGAACTGGCGGTCGCCGGCCTGGTGGCCAACGGTGTCGGCAGCGCGCGCCATGCCGACCTGATCGCCGAGGCGCTGCCCGCGGACCTGCCGCTGCTGGCCTGCCTGGCCCGGGACGAGGCGGTGGCCCTGCCGCATCGGCATCTCGGCCTGGTCCAGGCGCAGGAGCAGGGGGCGTCTCTGGAGGCGGCCCTCGACGCCGCGGCCGAGCGCATCGAAAGAACATCGCTGCCGGACGCTCCGCTTCCGGTCGCTTTCACCCGAAAGCCGGCGGCCGTGCCCGGGCCGTGGCTCGCGGGCCACCGCATCGGCGTCGCCCGGGACGCCGCATTCAGCTTCGCCTATGCCGCCAACGAGCGGCTACTGGAAAGCATGGGTGCGGAACTGCGGTATTTCTCGCCACTTGACGACACCGCGCTGCCGGACGTGGACGCGCTCTGGCTGCCCGGGGGCTATCCCGAGCTGCACGCGGCCGATCTGGCCGCCAACACCGCGATGCACGCCGCGCTGCAGGCGTTTCATCGCTCGGGCCGGCCGATGCTCGCCGAATGCGGCGGCATGCTTTATCTGCAGGACAGCCTCACCGAGCTGGACGGGCCGACGCATCGGATGGTCGGTCTGATTCCCGGCGCCGGGCGCATGCGCGCGAAGGGCGGCTGCCAGGGCATGCAGACCGCGCCACTGCCCGAGGGCGAGATCCGCGGTCACGCCCACCATCGTTCGGCCACTGACGACGGCGCGGTGCCGATCGCGCACGGGCGTCGGCCGCGGCATCCCGCGCCCGGTGAAGCGATCGTGCGCGATCGCGGCCTCACCGCGACCTATCTGCATCTGTTCTTCGCCTCGAATCCGGCGGCCACGGCGGCCCTGGTCGGCGGCGCCGCGCGGTCATCGACCGCCGGCGCGCAGACCGCCACGACCGCCGTCTCCTGATTCTCCAACCGACGCTTCGGAGTCCGATCATGCAACTCGACAAGATCCACGCCACGGTCGTCACCGGTTTTCTCGGCAGCGGCAAGACCACGCTGCTGTCGAACCTGATCCGCAACGCGCAGGACAAGCGCATCGCCGTGATCGTCAACGAGTTCGGCGAAATGGATATCGACGCCGAGCTGCTGCGCGGCTGTCCGCTGGCCTGTGACGACGAGGGTGAGGGCGAAGACGGCATCTTCGAACTCGCCAACGGCTGCATCTGCTGCACGGTCGAGGAGGAGTTCGTGCCGGTGATGAAAAAGCTCATCGAAAAGCGCGATACGATCGACCACATCGTCATCGAAACCTCCGGTCTGGCGCTGCCCAAGCCGCTGGTCCAGGCCTTCAACTGGCCCGAGATCAAGCAGCACTGCACGGTCGACTCGGTCATCGCCGTGCTCGACGGCCCGGCGATCGCGGCCGGCACCTGGGCGCACGAGCCGGAGCGCGTGGACGCCGCCCGGCTCGCCGACGATGCCCTGGATCACGACCCCACGCTGGAGGAACTGCTCGACGATCAGCTCGCCGCCGCGGATCTGGCGATCGTGAGCAAGGCCGACCGGCTGAGCGCGGCCGATCGCGACGCGGTCGACGAGTGGCTGCGGTCGCGGCTGCCGGCGCGGGTGAAGACGCTGTTCGTGGACAACGGCGCCGCCGATCCGGAGTTGCTGACGGGGCTGGACTCGGCGACCGAGGATCGCATCGAGGCGCTCCAGACCCACCACGACGCCCACCACGCCGCCGGCGAGGCGCACGAGCACGCCCATGACCACTTCGATTCGACCGTGATCGCACTCGGGCCGGTCGACAGCGAGCGCCTGCTAGCGGGCATGCAGCAGCTCATCGCGGAACAGACGATCTACCGCGCCAAGGGCTTCGCGGCGGTAGGCGACAAGCCGATGCGCCAGGTCGTCCAGGCGGTGGGCGAGCGCGTCGCCCATTACTTCGATCGCCTGTGGGCGGCCGAGGAGCGCCGCGAGACGCGGCTGGTGTTCATCGGCCACGATCTTGACCGGGACCGCATCCGCGCGGTGCTGGGCGAGGCCGAGGTGGCCACCGCCGACGCCGACTGACACGGCGCCGCGCGTTCGACGCGCGTACCGGCCCGAGAGCGACATGCATCTACTGGCGGCACAACCGGGCGGCTTCGCCGACGGCGAGGGCATCATCGACCTCGACCAGTCGCCGGCCGACATGGTGATCCTGAGCGCGGCCGACGGCGTGCTGGCGATGCTGGCCCAGGCCGCCGAACGGCTGCCGGCGGAATTTCCGAGCCTGCGTCTGGCGAACTGGCGCAATCTGTCCAAGCCCGCGGCGCTGGATCTGTATCGCGACCGCACGCTGGACCGGGCCCGGGTGGTGGTCGTATCGCTGATCGGCGGCCGCGCCTACTGGCCGTACGGGGTCGAGCAGTTGACCGACTGGGCCACTGCGGCTTCCGACCGCCAGCTGATCGTGGTTCCCGGCGAGGACTACCACGACGACGAGGTCTTCGCGCTTTCGACGGTCGACTACGACACCGCCCACCGCGTGTGGCGCTACACCCGCGAGGGCGGGGCGGACAACGCCGAGGCGCTGATGCGCTTCGTCGCCGCCACCTGTCTCGACCGGGACTTCGACTGGCGCGAGCCGACAGTGCTGGCGCGGGCACTGATCCATCATCCCCAGCGGCTGCCGGCCACGCTCGCGGACTGGCGTGCCCGCTGGCCGGCGGGCCACGACCGGCCGGTAGCCGTCGTCGTGCTCTATCGCAGTCATCTGCAGAACGGCAACACCGCGGTGTTCGAGGCCCTGTATGAGGTGCTCATGGCCCGGGGGCTGAACCCGCTGCCGGTGGCCGTCGCCTCGCTCAAGGAGCCCGCCTGTCTGGCCGCGATCGACGAGTTCATCGAGGCGGCCGACGCCGCGGTCGTGCTCAACACCACCGGCTTCGCGCTGCGGGCGGCGACCAACGCGGCCACGGCCTCTGACCCCGGCACCGGTCGCGCCACCTTCGCCCGCGACATCCCGGTCCTGCAGCTGATCCCGGCCAGCACCACCGAAGCGGATTGGACAGAGCAGAACGCGGGCCTGCGGTCGCGCGATCTGGCAATGTACGTGGTGCTGCCCGAGCTCGACGGCCGCATCGTCACCCGCGCGGTGGCCTTCAAGACCCTGGCGTACCGTAGCCGACGCTGCGAGATCGATGTCGTTCGCCACGAGCTGATGCCCGAACGTGCCGCTTTCGTGGCCGATCTCGCCCGACGTTGGGCCCGTCTGCAGACGCGGCCGAACGCCGACAAGCGCATCGCCCTGATCCTCGCCAACAACCCCGGCACCGACGGGCGCATCGGCAACGGCGTGGGGCTGGACACGCCGGCCTCGACGCTGGAGCTGCTGGCCGCGCTGCGCGCGGACGGCTACGACACCGGCGCGCTGCCCGACGATCCGACCGCGCTGATGGAGCACCTGCGGGCGGCGGTCTCCAACGATGCCGCGCGCAACGAGTTCAAGCCGAGTCACCAGAGTCTGGACATCGCCGTCTACGAGGACTGGTTCGCGACCCTGCCGGCCGCCAGTCAGGCCGCGGTCCTCGAGCGCTGGGGCGAACCGCGGGCGGATCCGAAACATCAGGACGGGCGTCTGCAGATCGCCGGGCTGCGCTTCGGCAACGTGTTCGTCGGGCCGCAGCCGGCGCGCGGCTTCGGGATCGACCTGGCCGCCAACTACCACGACCCCGATCTGGTGCCGCCCCACGGCTATCTGGCCTTCTACGCCTGGCTGCGCGAAGTCTATGCGGTGGATGCCGTGATCCACGTCGGCAAGCACGGCAACCTCGAGTGGCTGCCGGGCAAGAGCGTGGCGCTGTCACGACACTGCTGGCCGGACATCGCCCTCGGCCCGATGCCGCAACTCTATCCGTTCATCGTCAACGATCCGGGCGAGGGCGCCCAGGCCAAGCGCCGCAGCCAGGCCGTGATCATCGACCACATGACGCCGCCGATCGTGCGCGCGGAAAGCCACGGCGCGCTGGCCGAGCTGGAAGGCCTGGTCGACGAATACTTCGAGGCCGCGGGCCTGGATCGCCGGCGCGAGACCTATCTGCGCGATCGCATTCTGGAGATCGCCCGGCGCAGCCACGTCGCCGACGAGATCGCCGAGGACCCGAGCGACGACGAGGCGATCCTGGCCCGGCTCGACACCTATATCTGCGATCTCAAGGAAGCCCAGATCAGGGGCGGCCTGCATTGCCTCGGCCGGCTGCCGGATCGGGCGCAGCTGGCCGAGACTCTGGTCTCGCTGACCCGCATGCCGCGCGGGGAGGGCGCGACTGACCGCGGTCTGCTGCACGCCCTCGCGGCCGATCTGGAGCTTGGCGACTTCGACCCGCTCCGGGTGGACGGCCAGGCCTGGGCCGGGCCGAAGCCGGCGATCCTCGCCTCGCTGTCGTCGCAGGGCTGGCGCACGGATCATCACACCCGCGAACGCCTCGAGCAGCTGGCGGTCGATCTCGTCGCCCGGGCGGTGATCGACGGCGATATGACGGCCGTGCGGGGCCTCACGCAGACCGCGGCGCTGCTGGACTATGTCCGCGACACGCTGCTGCCGGCGCTCACGCGCGGCGTCGCCGACGAGATCGCGCACACACTCGGCGGGCTGAACGGGCGTTTCGTCCCGCCGGGGCCGAGCGGGGCGCCCACCCGCGGACGCCTGGACACGCTGCCCACCGGCCGCAACTTCTACACCGTCGACAGCCGCGCGATTCCGACAACGACGGCCTGGGAGTTGGGTCGGACATCAGCGGAGGCGCTGATCACGCGGCATCTGCAGGAGCAGGGCGACTATCCGCGCCGGATCGGGCTGTCGGTCTGGGGCACGGCCACGATGCGCACCGGCGGCGACGACATCGCTCAGGCGTTCGCGCTGATGGGCATCAAGCCGGTCTGGGCCCCGGGCTCCAATCGTCTGGTGGACTTCGAGATCGTGCCCGCCTTTCAGCTCGGCCGGCCGCGGGTGGACGTCACCCTGCGCGTCTCAGGCTTCTTTCGCGATGCCTTCGCCGGCATCATCCGGCTGTTCGATGCCGCGGTCCGCCGGCTGGCCACGTTCGAGGACCCGGGCGAGGGCAACACCATCCGGGCCAACGTCGAGCAGCGGGTGGCCGAACTTCTGGCGCAGGGCCACGACCACGACAGCGCCATGCGCCAGGCCAGCTTCCGGGTGTTCGGCTCGCAGCCCGGCACCTACGGCTCAGGCCTGAGCGAGCGGATCGACGCCGGCGACTGGAGTGACGGCGACGATCTGGCCGACGCCTACGTCGAGCGCGGCGGCTACGCCTACGGCGAACGCGAATACGGCGAGGCGGCCTTCGAGGCGTTCAACGACCGCCTCGAAGGGCTCGAGGCGGTCATCCAGAACCAGGACAACCGCGAGCACGACATCCTCGATTCCGCGGACTATTACCAGTTCCAGGGCGGCATGGCCAACGCCGCCCGCAGCCGCCGCAGTGGCCGTATGCCGACCGTCTACCACGGCGACCACAGCAACCCGGGCGCGCCGCGCATCCGCACGCTCACCGAGGAGATCAACCGCGTGATCCGGACCCGGGTGACCAACCCGAAATGGATCGGCGCCATGCAGCGCCACGGCTACAAGGGCGCCTTCGAGATGGCCGCCACGGTCGACTACCTGTTCGCCTACGACGCCACCACGCAGGTGGTCGCCGACTACCAGTATGCCGCCGTTTCGGACGCGCTGATCCTCGACGAGGACAACCGGGCGTTCGTGGAAGCCCACAATCCGGATGCGCTGCGCAACATGTCCGAACGCATGCTCGAAGCCATGCAGCGCGGCCTCTGGCACGAACCCGGCGCCTATCGCGAACACATCGAGAACGCGATTCTGGAACTCGAGGAAGGCTACGAACAACCGCTCGAATAGGTGCGCCACGAGAACAGGCGCTGCCGGCCACGCGGAGAGACATTGTCCGCATCCGATCGTCAGGCCAGCTCAGACCAACAGGGTGTTGAGCAACCGCATCGGACCACGTCATCCGGTCCATGTCAGCGGCAAGCGCCTGACTTGGTCGCAGACTCGCCGCCGTTCGCGAACTCCCGTTCGCTGTTCAACCTCGACATCACAGACGGCGGGCTCGTCGCGCCCGATAACACCCAGTGATTCGACGCGATAACCATCGGAGTGCGTCTTCACGATGCGCTCGCGGACACGCACGCGGTGACGCAATCGATAACATCAACGAGCGTCAGGCCTGACTGGACAACAGGCTTGCTCGTTCGAGCTAGAGCGAAGAGGTCGTGGCCGATGCCCTGAGTGTGGGCGTCGAAACGCGCCGTTGCTACGCGGATACCAGAAGTGATGACCTTCACATGAATGCGCGTCGCAATAATGGAGTGGCAGCCGAAGAACCAGCGATGTGCTTCACATCTGCTCAGCCCGACACAATATTTAACATAATATACATTATGCGTATTTATTGGTTTTAATCCTCTCGATCGCTGTATGCCACATGATTCAGCCATACAACGACGAAATGGCAGCCTCCTGAGTTGACCTGCGCCTGGGGTCTCAAGGCTCACGCGACTTGGTCGGCGATTCGCCGGGTCTGTCGAATCGCGAATTACCGATCGGTGGTTACCCGTCTGCTTTTGACCTAGCGCCCTACGGGCGTCTGTCATGAGCCATCACGGAGCCCGGCCGGACTCGATATAGGCGCGATACGCGTTGCACGCTCGATCGCGGCCGGCCCGGCGCGCATCGCTTGGCGAGCTGTTGTACTGAATGCGCCAGGTGCGGCACTGAACGTAGAGCTTTCGGCCCGTCGGGGTGTTCTGGCGTTGATCGCGTAGCGATTGCTCGATCGACGGCCGCGCGGCTGATTGCGGGATACCAGGCGATTGATTGCGTTCTTCCTGGCGCTGCTGGCGATACTCGCGGCCGCTCGTGACCGACGAGCCGGGGGTTCCACCGAAATCGAAGTCCAACGCATTGACGAATGCGCCGACGGCCATGGTGCCGACGACACCCCATAAGATGGTGAGAATAATGTTGCCGACGACAACGCCGGCCGTCACGGCGATGAACATGCGCCAGTAGCTGATCGGATGTTGCACAGTCGAACCCGCTCTCTAACCCACGAGCGGCGTTATCGGCTGCGATCGGGAAACCTGACGTCAGGTGCTGGCGATCAGACCAAGTGGCCGTAGTTCAGGGCACCCGCGTCACTGAAAGCGTTCCCTCTTGAGACGACCCGCTCGCACCGTGTCTCTAATCGGCCCATCGTGCCGGGCAGCGACATTCCCCCAGGCGCTGAACCGCCGCAAGACGGCAGAACGAGGGGCCGACCGGCTTTGAACGTACGGTCGCAACCACGCTCCTCCCCGGTTTCCGATTCCGGGTCGATAGATTCGCGCGGATCAGCCATTGGCTTCAGGCGATGTCGCAACGCACGGTCGCCCATACAGGGACTTGAGTCGGACGAATGATCGGAGGCTGGCCACGGCGACAATAACTGTATATAAATACAGTCATGCGATCCGCGCGCCCCATCAAGACACAGCGCCGCCATTCGCTGCCGGGCGACGCGAGCCAGTGGCAGCGGCTGGGGCTGCGCCGGGCCAGTCAGCAGGCGCGTCAGTCCATCGTGGGCAGCGGCTGGAGTGCCCTCGATCGCCTGCTGCCGGGTGGCGGCTATCCGGCCCACGCCGTGACGGAGTTTCTGGTCGAGACGGCTGGAACGGGCGAATTCAGTCTGCTCCTGACGTGTCTTGGGCAACGGCTGAGTGCGCATCCCGACAGCCGAATCGGTCTAGTCGCCCCGCCCCGCCCGCTCAATGCCCCGGCGCTGGCGGCCCAGGGGCTGGATATCCGGCGCCTGCCGCTGATCGCCGGCGGGGATGACGGTGAATGTGTCTGGGCCATCGAGCAGATGGCGCACTCGGGCGGCTTCGCGGGCTTCGTGTTCTGGTCTGACGGCCTGACGAACACGGCCCTGCGCAAGCTGCAACTGGCCGCCGAGAACGCCGCCTGCCCGATCTTCGTCTATCGCGATCTGGCCTGTGTCGGGCAGCGCTCGCCGGCGGCCCTTCGGCTTGCGATCACCCGGGGCGACCGAGGCCAGCGGATCGAGGTCCGCAAATGTCGCGGTCCGGCCGGCGCCCGCCTCGACGGCCTGCAGCCGGGTCGTGACCGGCCCTGGATCTTCATGCCTGAGTCGTCGCCCGCGACCCGAGGATTCGAAACCCATGCCGAGGCCTGCAATGACGACGGCACTGTGGCTCGCCCTGCGTTTCCCCCACTGGCCCCTCGATAGCCGCACCGGGGAGACGGCCGACGGCTCGTGGCTGGTGGTCGAGACCCGCGGCAGCCGCTGCTTCGTGGTCGCGGCCACGGCCGATGCGGTGGCGGCCGGTGTGCGCCATGGCATGGACCTTGCGGATGCACGACTGCGACAGCCGGATGCCGGCGTGCTGTCGCGTCGTCCGGCCGGCGAGCGGGCCGCCTTGACGCGTCTGGCCGGCTGGGCCTGGCAATACAGCGATCACGTGCACCTCGCCTGCGCCGGCGAGCCGCCATACGACACCGCCGGCGGCAGCCATCTCGTGTTCGAGATCGGGGCCAGTCTGCGTCTGTTCGGCGGCCGGCGCGCGCTGCGCCGGCGGATCGCGGCGGATCTGAAGCGCTTCGGCCATCGCCATGCGGCCGGTATCGACAGCACGCCACAGGCCGCCCTGGCACGAACCCGCGCGCCCCGATCCCGGGCGCGGACCGAGCGGGCGGCACTGCCGCTGTCCTGTCTGGCCCTCGACGCGGACACGCTCGCCTCGCTGCAGGCCAGCGGCTTCCGAACGCTCGGCGAACTGCTCGCGCTGCCCCCGGCCACGCTGATGCGGCGTTACGGCGCCGCCCTGCTCGATGATCTGGACCGGCTCCAGGGCCACAGGCCGCACGGCCTGCCCCTGTATCGACTGCCCGCCCGCTATCGCACCCGTCACGAACTCACCGGCGCCGTGGTCACGACCCAGGGGCTGGTCTTCGTGCTGCGGCGTGTTCTCGCCGATCTGGCCGCGTTCCTGCGCGGCGCCGACGCCGCCATCCAGCATCTGCGGCTCATCCTCATCCACGAGGACGATAGCCGCACCCGGCTGGATCTGCGCCTGAACAGCCCGGCCCACGACGCCGCGCACTTCGAACGGGTGGTCAACGATCGGCTGACCCGGGTCGAGCTGACGGCCCCGGTGGTCGAGATCGGCCTGGCCAGCGAACGCCTGCGACGGCGCGAGCAGGCCCAGAGCCAGCTCTTGTCGGAGGCCGCCCGGCCGGGCGTCGAGCCGGGCGCATGGCCGGCCGTGCTCGACCGGCTGCGCGCCCGGCTCGGGCACGACGCCGTCGGGTGGCTGCACGCGCCGGACGCGCATCGCCCCGAAAAAGCCAGCGCCACAGGCGATCGGCCGCCGATCGAGACGCCGACCGGCAACGCCATGCGGCCGCTGTGGCTCTACGCGCACCCCCGGCCGATCGCGGCACCGGAGACACTGACCTTCATCGCCGGCCCCGAGCGCATCGAAAGCGGCTGGTGGGACGCGCAGGCCGTGCGCCGCGACTATTATCGGGCTCGCGACCGGCGCGGCCGCCTGCTCTGGATCTATCGCGATCTCGACGCGGCCCGCGGCGGCCCGTCGCCCTACTATCTGCACGGCCTGTTCGGATGAGCGCAACGCACGCCGAGCTGTGCTGCCTGTCCGCGTTTTCCTTCCAGCGCGGCGCCTCGACCCCGGAGGAGCTCGTCGCCCGGGCCGCGGCACTCGGCTACGAGGCCATCGCGCTGACCGACGAGGCCAGCCTGGCCGGTGCCGTACGCGCCCTGCAGACCGCCGAAAAGACCGGCATCAAGCTCATTCTCGGGGCGCGCTTCACCTGCAGCGACGGCGTCACGCTGGTGGTCCTGGTGCGCAACCGCCACGGCTACACTCGTCTCTGCCAGTTGATCACCACCGCCCGGCGACGGGCGGACAAGGGCGTCTATCGCATCGAGCGGGCGGACTTCGAGGCCATGGATCTCGACGACTGCTGGCTGATCGTCCTGCCCGAGCACGACACCCCGCCCGGGCCCGCGCTGCACGCCACCCTCGCCTGGCTGGCCACGCGCTATCCGGGTACCGCCCGGATCGCCCTGGCGCTGCATCGACGGGTTCGCGATACGGCCCACAGGGATACGCTGGCCGCCCTGCGCGCCCAGTACGGCCTGCCGCTGATCGCCACGGGCGATGTCCACATGCACAGCCGCGCGCGGCGTGCCCTGCAGGATGTATTCACCGCCCTGCGCCACGGCACCACGGTCGCCGCGGCCGGCACCCGGCTGGCCGGCAACGGCGAACGCTACCTGCGCCCGGTCGCCACCCTGCACCGGCTCTATCCGGCCGCAGCGCTGGCGGCCGCGCGCCGGGTGGCCGCGGACTGCGATTTCTCGCTGCGCGAGATCCATTACGACTACCCGGCGGAACTGGTGCCGGCCGGCGAGACCGCCCTGTCGCATCTGCGTCGTCTGGTCGAACGCGGCAGCGCGCGACGCTGGCCGCAGGGGCCGAGCCCGCGCCTGCGCCGGCAGATCGAGCACGAACTCGCGCTGATCGGCGAAATGAACTATCCGCACTATTTCCTCACCGTGCACGACATCGTCGCCCATGCCCGCAGCCGGAGCATTCTCTGCCAGGGCCGCGGCTCGTCGGCCAATTCGGTGGTCTGCTTCTGCCTGGGCATCACCGAAGTCGACCCGGCCCGCCACGAGCTGCTGTTCGAGCGCTTCATCTCCCGCGACCGCGGCGAACCGCCGGACATCGACGTGGACTTCGAGCACGAGCGCCGCGAGGAGGTCATCCAGTACATCTACCGCAAGTACGGCCGCGGCCGGGCCGCGCTCGCGGCCACCGTCATCCATTACCGGCCGCGCAGCGCCATGCGCGACGTGGGCCGGGCCATGGGTCTGAGCGCGGACGGCATCGACACCCTGGCCTCGGCGCTGTCCAGCCGCAGCGCCGACGGCACGCTGGCTGCGCAGCTGGCCGAACGGGGGATCGACATCGGCCAGCGCAGCCTCGAACGCATCCTCTGGTTGGTGGACGACCTGATCGGCTTCCCGCGCCATCTGTCCCAGCACGTGGGCGGTTTCGTGCTCTCCGACCGGCCGCTCGAGGAACTGGTGCCGGTGGAGAACGCGGCGATGGCTGAACGCACCATCATCCAGTGGGACAAGGACGATCTCGAGGCCGTCGGCCTGCTCAAGATCGACGTGCTGGCGCTGGGCATGCTCACCTGCATCCGTCGCTGTCTGGACCTCGTCGAAGCGAGCCGCGGCGTGCGCTGGACGATGGCGGAGATCCCCGGCGGCGATACCGCCACCTACGACATGATCAGCGCCGCCGATACGGTGGGGGTGTTCCAGATCGAGTCCCGCGCCCAGATGAGCATGCTGCCGCGGCTCCGGCCCCGGCGTTTCTTCGACCTGGTGGTGGAGGTCGCCATCGTGCGGCCGGGCCCGATCCAGGGCGGCATGGTCCACCCCTATCTGCTCAACCGGGCACGAGATCCCGCCGAGATCGAATATCCCAGCGAGGCGCTGCGCGGCGTGCTCGAACGCACCCACGGCGTGCCCATCTTCCAGGAGCAGGTGATGAAGATCGCCATGGTCGCGGCCGACTTCAGCGCTGCGGAAGCCGACGGCCTGCGCCGTTCGATGGCGGCCTGGAAGAAGAAAGGGGGCCTGGAGCCCTGGCGCGAACGCCTGAAGCGCGGCATGCGCGACAACGGCTATGCCGACGAATTCGCCGACCGCATCTTTGAACAGATCAAGGGCTTCGGCAGCTACGGCTTTCCCGAGTCCCACGCGGTGAGTTTCGCCCTGCTGGTCTATGTCTCGTCGTATCTGAAATGCCACGAGCCGGCCGCCTTCGCGGCCGCCCTGCTCAACAGCCAGCCGATGGGCTTCTATGCGCCGGCCCAGATCGTGGCCGATGCCCGCCGCCACGGCGTCGCGGTACGCCCGACCGACGTGCGCCATTCGCACGTCGACTGCAGCCTGGAGGCCGAGCCCGGCGTCGCCGCGGCCGCCGGCGATCGGCCGGCGCTGCGCCTCGGACTGCGGCTGGTGCGCGGCCTGGCCCCGGCCGCGGCCGAACGCATTGCCGCCGCACGCGCCGAGGCGCCCTTTCAGAGCGTCGCCGACCTGGTCCAGCGGGCGCGGCTCGACCGCCGCGCCCGCAACGCCCTCGCCCGCGCCGATGCCCTGCGCGGGCTGGCCGGACACCGCCACAGCGCCCAGTGGCAGATCGCCGCCGCCGGCGTCCAGGACGATCTGTTCGCCGGCCTGGATGCGCCCGAGCCGTCGGTGACGCTGGCCGAACCGCGCGAAGCCGCCGACATCGTCGCCGACTACGCCAGCACCGGCCTGACCCTGCGCCGCCATCCGATGGCCCTGCTGCGCGAACGGCTGCGCGCCACCGGCGTGCTCTGCGCGGCCGACTTCAACCGTCAGGCCGACGGCTGCAGCGTGCATGTGGCCGGGATCGTGACCATGCGCCAGCGCCCGGGCAGCGCCAAGGGCACCACGTTCGTCACGCTGGAGGACGAGACCGGTCAGGTGAATCTGGTCATCCATGCCCGTCTGCTGGCGCGCTATCGGGTGGCGGTCGTCAGCGCCCGGCTGCTGCGGGTGCTCGGCGTCATGCAGCGCAACGGGCCGGTCACCCACTGCGTGGCGCGGCATATCGTCGACGACACTCCGCTGCTGGGCCAGCTCGACGTGCGGTCACGGGATTTTCACTGACCGCCTCGGCCGCGTGTCAGGGGGCGGGCTGGATTCGCACTTGCGACCACCGCCGGCATCGCATCGCAGACGTGCGCATTCGCGCTGGCGAGCCCAGGTTAGATGCCGGCAGGCCAATCCGACCCCGATCGGCCGCGGCACACGCCGGCCGACTCGTTCACGCGTGACGGCCAGCCAACGCTCCGGGCCACAACGCCGCCAGGCTAAGCTGCGGCGCCGCATCGACAACGCGGCAACGCCAGCGCAGGTGGGATCGATCGGATTGATGCCCGAGACGGTGGACACGGCAAGTCCGGTGGCGGGCGCTGGCGGACCTGCATGCCGGATGCGCCGCGCCGGTTCACATATCGGCCGTGCGAATTCGCCATGTCGCCGGAGCTCCTGTTTCGCTCATGATCATGGCAGTCACCGGACGAGCGATGACCGAAGGGCCGCGGCTCGCGCGCACCGTCGCCGCCCTACAGCCAGACAGCGCGGCAGCGCGGCGCCGCCGATGATCGCTTCCCGATGTAGCCCGAGGGCGCCAAGGCCTATCAACATCTCGTGCGAACGCCGCATTGGAGACCGCACACCGCGCGTGGCAAGGCGCGAATTGCCGATCGTGGCGAGCCACGATCCAGGCGGGCAACGCCGCAGCGCGCGATGTGTGGTCCAACCCGGAAGGCCAATCACTGTGGTGCGACGATCCAGCGTTGTTGCACGTTGGCACAATGACTGCCCGGCGCGCATGACGCCCCGCCTTGCCGCACCAGGGCGCTCGGCGGGTCCTCGCATGAAGCGTTAACCGACCCGAGCGCCGAGGCGACGTCGCCGCCTTTGCTGGCCGGCCGACCCACGATGATGTGCCCAGCCCTGACGACGCCCCTACCGGGCTGCGACGACGGCCCCAAGGCGGAACAGGAGGCTAGTGGTTCGGCCAGATGCCGGGGGTGACGATCTCCAGCAGATGGCCGTCGGGGTCCCGAAAATAGAGGCTCTCGGCCCCTTTCGGCCAGTGGGTGCGGCCTTCGATGGCGACCTCGTGCGCGGCGAGATGTACCTCCCATGCCGCGAGCTCGTCCTCGGGGATCGCCAGCGCGATGTGCTGGCGCCCGCCGCCGTCGTGCGGCGGAATCGTGCCCATGCCGTCGGGCAGTTCGACCGTTTCCAGGGTCTCGCCCTGGGCGAACAGGAGCAGCATGCTCGTGCCGACGGGGTAGGCGGTGAAGCGATGATCGGCCACGTGCGCCGTCAGCCCCATCACCTGCTCGAAAAAAGCTCGCGCACGCGCCATGTCGGCCGTGTAGAGGATGGTCTCGATGACACCGTTCAAACGCGGCATGTCGGTCTCCGGAAGATTGACGGGTCAGTAGATCTGCAGCGGCTCAGGTCCGGCGGGCGGCGCGAACAGCCGGTCGAGCTCGGCCCGATCGTCGACGCCGAGCGTGACCTCGAGTGCTGCGGCGTTCTCGGCCACGCGATCCGGGTCGCCGGATTTCGGGATGGGGATCACCCCGCCCCGATCGAGCAGCCAGGCCAGTGCGGCCTGGGCGGGCGTCAGGTCGCGTGCCCGGGCGAAGGCGGCCAGACCCGCGTGCCGCAGCAGCCCGCCGTGGTCGAAGGGCGAATACGCCATCGTCGCGATCCCGCGTTCCCGGAGCCAGCCCAGCAGCTCCCATTCGATGCCGCGCTGGGCCAGGTTGTAGAGCAGCTGGTTGGCCTGGATCGCCGCCCCGCCCTCGCAGTCGACGAAGCGCCGGCTCGCCGCCAGATCGAGATTGCTCACGCCGAAGTGGCGGATGCGGCCGTCCGCCTGCAGCCGCCGGAACGCCTCGAGCGTGGCCTCGAAGGGCACGCCGCCCTGCCAGTGCAGCAGATACAGATCGAGATGATCGGTACCGAGCCGTTCGAGGCTGGCTTCGCAGGCGGCGATGGCCGAGGACGTGTCCGCGTTCGACGGCAGCACCTTGCTGACCAGGAACACCTCGTCGCGGCGGCCGGCGATCGCCTCGCCGACCAGCCGTTCGGCGCGGCCGCTGCCGTACATCTCGGCGGTATCGATCAGGCGCATGCCGTGATCGATGCCGGCGCGTAGCGCGGCCACCTCGGTGTCGCGCGTCGCCGGATCGTCGCCCAGAAACCAGGTACCCTGGCCGAGCGCGGGCACCGACTCGCCGCAGGGCAGTGTCACCGTCTTCATGTCTTGGACTCTGCTGTGGTGGTGTTACCAGCGCTCGCCGAACGGCCGCAGATCGAACTCGAACGTCCACGCCGACGGCGGCTGACGCGTGATCTGATAGACGGATTCCGCGATCGCATCGGCATCGAGAAAGAAGGTATCGGGCCTGTCCGGCATCATCTCACGGGTGCGCGGGGTGGCGACGACGCCGTCGATGATCGCGATCGCCACGTGGATGCCCTCGGGTCCGAGCTGGCGAGCGAGCGACTGCGCGAGGCTATACTGCGCGGCCTTGGCCTGGGCGAACCCGGCGAAACGCGCCCCGCCCTTGCGGCTCGCGGTGGCGCCGGAAACCACGATGTGGCCGGCGCCGGCCGCACGCATCCCGGGCAGGACCGCGCGCGTGCAGTGGAACAGGCCGAGCGTATTCGTGCGCCAGGCGGCTTCGAGATCCGCGGCTTCGACCTCGTCCACGCTGCCGAACACGGCGTTGCCCGCGTTGTAGAGCAGCGTCTCGACGGGGCCGAGCTCCGCCGCGATGGCCTTGAACGTCGCCTCGACGGCCGCCCCGTCGGTCACGTCGCAGACATAGCCGTGCGCCGCGCCCAACCCCTCGGCGCTCGCGGCGACCGTCTCGTCGCGGCGCGCGATCAAGGCCACGCGATAGCCCGCCGCCGCGAAGCGCCGGGCCAGCGCCCGGCCGTTGCCCGGGCCGGCGCCGGGAATCGCACAGACCGGAGGACTCATGCCAGACACCCCGGTCTCACAGCCGCTCCACGATCGTGACGTTGGCCATGCCGCCGCCTTCGCACATCGTCTGCAGTCCGTAACGCCCGCCGTGGCGATGCAGGCCGTGCACCAGCGTCGTCATGAGCCGGGTGCCGGTGGCGCCGAGCGGGTGGCCGAGCGCGATCGCGCCGCCGTGCACGTTCATCCGCTGCGGATCGGCGCCGGTGGCCGCCAGCCAGGCCAGCGGGATCGGGGCGAAGGCCTCGTTGACCTCGAACAGGTCGATGTCGTCGACCGACAGATCGGTGCGCGCCAGTGCCCGCTCCGTGGCCGGCAGCGGCGCCTCCAGCATGATCACCGGGTCGTGGCCGATGACGCTCATGTGGTGGACCCGAGCCATCGGCGTCACGCCCAACCGCCGCAGACCGTTCTCGTTGACCACCAGCACGCCGCTGGCACCGTCGCAGATCTGGCTCGCGGTCGCGGCACTGATGCGCCCGTTCTCGGCCAGCGGCGAGACGCCGGCGATGGCCTGCCGCGTGGCGTCGAAGCGAATGCCCTCGTCGACCGCGTGCATGCACTGGCCGCCGGTCTCGGGATCGAGCACGGAGACCGGCAGGATCTCGTCTTCGAAGGCGCCGGCTTCGGCCGCCTGTGCGGCCCGGCGATGGCTGTCGAGCGCGAACTCGTCCAGCGCGTAACGTTCGAGGCCGTATTTCTCGGCCACCATTTCGGCGCCCTCGAACTGGCTGAACAGCTCCGTCGCGGGATAGCGCGTCCGGATCGCGGGGCTCATGTACAGACCCATGTCGGCCTGCTTCGCCAGCGTGAGCGGCGCCCCCATGGGCACGCGGGTCATGCTCTCCACCCCGCCGGCGACGACCACGTCCTGACAGCCCGACATCACGGCCTGGGCGGCGAAGTGCAGGGCCTGCTGCGACGAACCGCACTGCCGGTCGACGCTGGTACCCGGCACGGCTTCGGGCAGGCTCGAGGCCAGCACCGCGTTGCGGGCGACGTTGACCGCCTGCTCGCCGACCTGGCCGACGCAGCCGAGAATGACGTCGTCGACCGCATCCGGTGCGACGCCGGTGGAGTCCACGAGCCCGTCGATCAGCGTGCCGGCGAGATCCACCGGGTGCCAGCCCGACAGGCGTCCGCCCCGGCGTCCGCCGGCCGTGCGCATTGCCGATACGATGTACGCTTCACCCATGACGCAATGTCCTGCTCTGCCCGCAACGCTGAGCCTACGTTTGTGCCAGCCTGCCCGAACCCTGTAAAGCGCGATGTCCGCGCCCATGTCCGCAAGCCGCAAGTCAAAGCTCACCCACGCCGCGATCTTCACCCTGGTGCGCAGGATCCCCGAGGGCCGTGTCGCCACCTACGGCCAGATCGCCCGGCTGGCCGGGCATCCCCGGGCCGCGCGCCAGGTCGGCTATGCGATGCATCAATGTCCGCCGGGACTGCCGTGGCATCGCGTGATCAACGCCCGCGGACGGCTGTCGCTGCCGGAGGGCAGCACCGGTGCGCTCACCCAGCGGCGACGGCTGGAGACCGAGGGCGTGGTCTTCATCGGCGGACGTATCGACCTCGAACGTCACGGCTGGCAACCCGACTGATACGGCAGTCAGCCGCCCGAGCTGCGCCCCGGCCGGCCCTCGCGCACAGGGGGCTCGGAGCGACCGGACGCCGTGGTTTCCGCGATCGCGTCGTGCTTGGGCCGCTGGCCGCCCCGCCAAGTGGACGCGGTGCGAGGCTGCCGCGCAGACAACCGCCCGTGCGCACCCCAACAACAATCAACACCAGGCGTGCACAAGCCTGTGAACAAACGGCGACAGCTCCGCTGCACCAAGGGATTGCGGCCGGCGGTCATTTTCTGACCAGGCGCTTCGCACGCCGCGGGCTATCGTCCAGCACAGGGCGCGCCGGCGCGCAACAGCGGCCCGAGGGGGGTAAATTACCGGATGGACGCACGTCGCAGCCGCGTGGCGAAATGAGGATCGCCATAACACAGGAGGAGATCGCCATGCTTCTGAGCCATCGAACGCGACGAATGCGCATGACGGCGAGCTGGTACCGGATCGCCCTCGATGCCAATGCGCTGACGCGCGGCGAACGCGAGCGTGTGAAACAAGCGTTCGAAAACGCCCATCGGGCCGCAGGCAGCCCCGAGGATGTGAGCCTGTGGGCGGAACCGCAATCCGACGGCGGCGTCCACCTGTTCCTGTCGCCACTCGCGGTGATGAACGAGCCGGGGCTGGTCCATCGTTTCAACGCCATTCACTGCGCCCGCCCGCGACAGCCGCTGCAGCTGCTGGCCGGCCGCCATCGCATGTCGGCGGGCGCGGCCGGCGGCAGCAGCCGGCCCGCCTCGACACGCACCGTGCGTGAGTCTGGACTGCCGGCCACCTATCGATGCCGCTCCGTGCGTCGATTCAAGGTCGCGCGCGCCTGTCAGCCACACGACCTGGCCCCGTTCGTCAGACGCTGGATCGGCGCCTGGTCGGCCGGCGCCACGTCCGCGCCCACGCCCGGATCGCATCGACGCTGAGTCGCAAAACGCCCGCGCCTGCGCCCTGCGGGCCGGGCCTGCTAGGCTGCGATCCGGCGTTCACGCAGATAACAAGGACAGATCATGCGCATCGAGGATCGCTGTTTCCTGATCACCGGGGGCGGCTCCGGGCTCGGCGCCGCCAGCGCTCGCGCGCTGGTCGAGGCGGGCGCCCGTGTCGTGCTGGCGGATATCGACGACACCAAGGCACGCGAGACCGCCGACGCCATCGGCAGCTCCGCCCACTACGTCCACTGCGACGTCACGCGCGAGGAGGACGGCCGCGCGGCCGTAGCCGCGGCACGCGAGCACGGCGGCGGGCTGCACGGGCTGATCAACTGCGCGGGCATCGGCATCCCGGCCAAGGTGCTCGGCCGGGACGGCCCCCACGACCTGACCCAGTTCAGTCGCGTCATCCAGATCAATCTGATCGGCAGCTTCAACATGATCCGGCTGGCCAGCGAGGCGATCGCCGCGGAGACGCCCGACGACGACGGCGAACGCGGCGTCATCATCAACACGGCTTCGGTGGCGGCCTTCGAGGGCCAGATCGGCCAGGCCTCCTATGCCGCCTCCAAGGGCGGCGTCGTCGGCATGACGCTGCCCATCGCCCGCGAGATGGCACGCCACGGCATTCGCGTGATGACCATCGCGCCGGGGCTGTTCGACACGCCGATGATGGCCGAACTGCCCGAGGATGTCCGCGATTCGCTCGGGGCGATGGTGCCCTTCCCGTCGCGCCTGGGGCAGCCGGCCGAGTACGCCCGCCTGGCCCGCGACATCATCGAGAATCCGATGCTCAACGGCAGCACCATCCGGCTCGACGGCGCCATCCGGATGCAGCCTAAGTAGTAGGCCGTGGCTCGTGGCGGTATGTGGCATGATCGGCTGAAAATCGCTCGGTGCTAAATCCGATGACTCCATCCGAGACCGCTCCCACGCGAATCGACGACACCGACGCTTTGGTGCTGCAGAGCGTCGGCGCTCGCGGTGTCTGCACCCTGACACTGAATCGACCCCGGCAGTACAACGCCCTGTCCGACGCGGTGCTGGACGAACTCGACGCCGCGCTCCTGGCCAGCGGCGAGAACCCGGAGGTCCGCTGCGTGGTGATCGCCGCGAACGGGCCCGCGTTCTGTGCCGGCCACGATCTCCGGGAACTGCGCGCCAGCGAGGACCGGCGCGTCCACGAGGCCACCTTCGCCCGCTGCAGCGGGCTCATGCAGCGCATCGTCGCTCACCCCGTGCCCGTGATCGCACGAGTGCAGGGCCTGGCCACCGCCGCCGGCTGTCAGCTCGTGGCCAGCTGCGATCTGGCGGTCGCCGCCGAACGGGCGCAGTTCGCGGTTTCCGGTATCCGAGCCGGCCTGTTCTGCTCGACGCCGGCCGTGGCGCTCAGCCGTGCGATCGCGCCCAAGCGCGCCTTCGAGATGCTCGTCACCGGCGATTTCATCGACGCCGTGACCGCACGCGACTGGGGCCTCGTGAACGCCGTCGTCACCGACGCCGCGCTCGACGAGGGCGTGGCCCGCTACACCGACAGCATCTGTGCCAAGAGCCGTCACGCCATTCGGCGCGGCAAGGCGCTCTTCCATCGCCAGATCGAGCGCCCCCTGGCCGAGGCCTACGCCGATGCGAGCGAGGCCATCACCTGCGACCTGTCCTCGCACGACGCACGGGAAGGCATCGACGCCTTCCTCGAGAAACGCGCGCCGCACTGGCGCGATCGCTGAGGGCGGTGTCCGCTTCGGTGTGAGCGTCTTGCCCGCCCCCTATGAGCCCGCACTTCGAGGCGCATGATTAAGACGCCCGAAGCCCGACGGGACACGGTGGCAGCGGCGCCGATTCCCGGCCGGCGCCGGCAGGCGTGTCGCACTGAGCCGTCGGCGGCGCGTATCGGAGCGTCCACTCCATGGCAAGGGATGGCACACCTCGACATATATTCCGCTTAGCGATACTATCTTTCGCCCATTGGCACAGGCGAGTGTGCGAATGACATTATCGGGCCGGCAAGTCCGCTTCGGCGAACCTCCCGGTGGAATCTGTGCGAAGTTGAGCACCTCTTTGTTCGCGGCTCGACGCTACTCAACTTTCACAGCGAACTCAATGTCTCGAGCCTTTTGTACACCGGACTCGGCGCGGCGACAAGGGCTTCGTATTCTGTATACGAACATCGGTCTCGGGTACGCTCGCAGCGGCGCATGTCGATTCAATATTCCGCCGTCGACGGCAAATACGAAATAAGTTCAGTCCTTCGTTATTTTTCCCGTTTTTTAAAAACAATTCACCCTTCAAGAGCCGCATTCCATCGTGCTCGATAAATATATTGACGCTCGAACGACGGCCGTTTAGGCTTGCGAACGCCGCTTTCCGGTGGTCCGGCCAAAGCGTGTTTCCCCATCGCGGGATCGAAATCGTCCCGGGCCGCCAAATACGACGCTTTTACAATAAAACCGGAGATCAAGCAGCCCATGCTCATCGATTCCTTTCTGCGTCCACTGTCCGCCTCGCTCGTGCTCGGCGCCCTCGCGCTCGCGCCGATGACGCAGGCCCTCGCCGACGAGGACAGCAAGCCGGACCTGCCCGGCACCATGACGTGGTCGTCCTATGACGTCGGTTCCGCCGGCTACGCCGAGGCCTCCGCAATCGCCGATGCCTTCGGCCGCGAATTCGGCACCCGGATCCGCATCCAGCCCTCGGGCTCGGCGATCGGCCGGCTCCAGCCGCTGCTGCACGATCGTGCTCAGGTCGGGTTCCTGGCGACCGAGACCTTCTTCGCCACCGAAGGCGTCGCCGATTTCGGCAAGCGCAAGTGGGGCCCGCAGGACCTGCGCACGATGGCCGGTCGGCCGTCCTCGTTCGGCATCTTCACGGCGCGCGATGCGAACATCACGTCCATGGAGGAACTCGAGGGCGAGCGTTTCGCCTATGTGGCAGGCAACCCCTCGATCAACGAGAAATGCGATGCGCTGCTCGCCTTCGCCGGCCTGAGCCGAGACGACGTCGATGCGCGCATGTTCCCGACCTACAACGCGGCCATGAGCTCTTTGGCCCAGGACAAGGCCGACGCCTCGTGCACCACGACCACGCCGAGCCAGGTCTATGAGCTTGCCGAGTCGCCGCGCGGCATCCGCTGGCTCGAGGTCGACCCGGACAACACCGAAGGCTGGGAGCGCCTCAAGAAGGTCGCGCCCTTTCTCCAGCCCTATCGCGAAACGGTCGGCGCGGGCCTGAGCGAGGACAACCCGGTCGACATCTTCGCCTATCGCTATCCGGTCCTGGTGGTCCAGGCCGACACGGACGAGGACTTCGTATACAACTTCCTCAAGGCGTTCGACCAGACCTATCCGATGTACAAGGACGGTACGTCGGTGATGAACCGCTGGAACCTCGAGCGCGCCGGCACCCCGCCGATCGACGCCCCGTTCCACCCGGGCGCGATCAAGTATCTCGAGGAAAAGGGCATCTGGACCGATGAGATGCAGGCCTGGAACGACCAGCGTCTGGCCCGGCTCAACGCGCTGAAATCGGCCTGGAAGGAAGCCGTCGCCGAGGGCGAGGGCAAGAGCGAGGAGGCTTTCGCCGAGATCTGGCAGAAACATCGTCAGGACGCACTCGACTCCCTCTAGACCGAGCGCCGTGGCCCGTCGGGCGCAGGCAGAGACCTGCGCCCGACGCTTATCCCGTTTGCAACGGAGACCGGTTTCATGAGCACCCAAACCCCTTCGGCGACCGAGCTGAACATGGAAGCCGAGCGCGAAGCCGGCAGTCGACTTTCCGGTGTGTCCTACTGGATCGTGCTGCTGCTGGGCACGGTCGGCCTGCTGCTGACCATCAATCAGACGTTCAATATCGGCCCATTCGGCTTTCAGCCGCTGGGCAATTCGTTTCTCTACTACCTGATCGGCATCTTTCTCGCCGTCACCTTTCTCTACTATCCGGCCTGGGTTGGCGCCAAGCACCACGTCCCGCTGTATGACTGGGTTCTGGCGATCGCGGCGATCATCCCCGCGCTCTATCTCGGCTATCACGGGCTCGAGATCATCCGCGAGGGCTGGGACTTCAGCGCGCCGCTCGAAGCCACCATCGCCTCCGGCGTCCTGCTGGCGCTGATCCTGGAGGGCACGCGACGCTGCGGCGGGATTCCGCTGCTGCTCGTTGCGATTCTGTTCGGCAGCTATCCGCTGTTCGCGGATTACATGCCCGGGTTTCTGTGGGGCACGCAGTACGGCTTCGGCGAGACGCTGCGCGCACACGTCATGGGTGTGGAGTCGGTCATCGGCATTCCGATGCAGGTGGTGGCCAACCTGATCATCGGCTTCGTCGTCTTCGGCGCCGCACTCACGGTGACCGGCGGTGGCGACTTCTTCATGGATTTCGCGCTTGCGCTCATGGGCCGCAGCCGCGGCGGTCCGGCCAAGGTGGCCGTGGTCTCCAGCGGAATCATGGGCAGCCTGTCGGGCAGCGTGATATCGAACATCCTGACCACCGGCCCGATCACCATCCCGACGATGAAAAAGGCCGGATATCCGGCCCACTACGCCGGCGCGATCGAGGCTTGTGCGTCGACCGGCGGCACGCTCATGCCGCCGGTGATGGGCGCGGTGGCCTTCATCATGGCCTCGTTTCTGAACGTGCCCTACGCCGACGTGATGATCGCGGCCTTCCTGCCGGCGCTGCTGTTCTACATGGCGCTGCTGTTCCAGGTGGACGCCTACGCCGCCCGGCGCGGACTCATCGGCATGCCGGAGTCGCAGATTCCGAAGGTGCTGGACACGCTGAAGACGGGCTGGCCGTATCTGTTCAGCCTGGCGATGCTCATCTACATGCTGCTGGTCATGCGCCTGGACGCCTACGCGCCCTACTACGCCACGGTGGTCCTGCTGGTTATCTCGGTGTTCAAGCGTCAGTACCGGATGAACTGGTCCCGGCTGCAGTACCTGATCATGACGCTGACCAGCAGCGTCGGCAGCCTGGTCTCCATTCTCGCGGGTATCGGCCTGGTTGTCGGCGGGCTGTCGTACACCGGCGTGGCCGGCGCGTTCTCGCGCGAGCTGCTGCTCTATGCCGACGGCAACATCGCGCTGATGCTCGGCGCCGGCGCGATCACCAGCTTCGTGCTGGGCATGGGCATGACGGTCAGCGCCTGCTACATCTTCCTGTCGATCCTGCTGGCGCCGGCGCTGGTGCAGGCCGGGCTGAATCCGCTGGCCAGCCATCTGTTCATCCTGTACTGGGGCATGATGTCCTACATCACCCCGCCGGTGGCGCTGGCGGCGATCACCGCGGCCGGCGTGGCCGGCTCCAAGGCCTCGCGGACGGGACTCTACGCCATGCGTCTGGGCAGCATTCTGTTCGTGCTGCCGTTCCTGTTCGTGACCAATCCGTCGCTGATCCTGCAGGGCGACCTGCTCCATATCGTCATCTCGGCGGCCACCGCGCTCACCGCGATCTGGCTGGTGGCCTCCGCGCTCGAGGGCTATCTCTACCGCGTCGGCACGATCAACCCGGCCATGCGCCTGATCGTGCTGGTCGCGGCCGCGGCCCTCATCTATCCGGAGCGCCAGACGGACCTGGCCGGCCTTGCGATCATCGTCGGCGTCTACATCGCCGACGCCGCCCTGGGCGGCCGCCTGGGCTCGAAGGAGGCCCAGCGGTATGCCCGCGAGCGGGCCGAACAGCAGGCCGCCGAAGACAAGCCCGCGACCCACGAGGGAATCTGAATGATAGACAAGCGTATCGCCTCCATGCGCGAGGCCCTGACCGACGTCGCGCCGGGCAGCGCGGTGATGATCGGCGGCTTCGGCAGTTCGGGCATTCCGTTCGAACTGATCGAGGCCCTGCGTCAGCACGGGGCCGGCGATCTGACCATCATCTCCAACAACGCGGGCGTGGCCGAGGAAGGCATCGCCGCCCTGCTGCGCGATCGCCTGGTGCGCAAGGTGGTCTGCAGTTACCCGCGTTCCCAGGGTTCGATCTGGTTCGAGCGCCTGTTCGAGGAAGGCGCGATCGAACTGGAGCTTATTCCGCAGGGGACCTTCGCCGAGCGCATGCGTGCGGCCGGCGCGGGCCTGGGCGGCTTCTTCACGCCGACCGGATACGGCACCAAGATGGCCGAAGGCAAGGAGACCCGCGAGATCGACGGTCGCGGTTATGTCCTCGAGCATCCGCTGTCGGCGGATTTCGCCCTGGTCCGCGCCCACAAGGGCGACCGCTGGGGCAACCTCGCCTACAACACCGCCGGCCGCAACTTCAATCCGGTGATGGCGATGGCCGCCGAGGTCACCGTGGCCGAAGTCGAGCATCTCGTCGAGCTCGGCGATCTCAACCCCGAAAGCGTCGCCACCCCCGGCGTGTTCGTGAACCGCGTCGTCGCCCAGGAGGGCATGAACTGATGCAGCGCCTGACACCCGAACAGATGGCCGAACGGCTGGCCCAGGATATTCCCGACGGCAGCTACGTGAATCTCGGCATCGGCATGCCGGTGATGGTCGCCAATTTCGTGCCCGAGGGCCGGGACGTGATCTATCACAGCGAGAACGGCATTCTCGGCGTCGGCCCGACGCCGGCGCCGGGCACCGAGGATCCGGACCTGATCAATGCGGCCAAGCAGTACGTCACCCTGATCAAGGGCGGCTGCTTCTTCGATACGGCCGAATCCTTCGCCATGATGCGCGGCGGCCATCTGGACATCGCCGTGCTCGGCGGCTTCCAGGTCTCCGCCGCCGGCGATCTGGCCAACTGGGCGACCGACAACGAGAAATACCCGCCGGCCGTGGGCGGCGCCATGGATCTGTCGGTGGGCGCGAAGGCGGTGTACGTGCTCATGCGGCACACCACCAAGGACGGCCAGCCCAAGATCCTCGACGAGTGCAGCTATCCGCTGACCGGCGCCGGGGTGGTCCGTCGCATCTACACCGATCTCGCCGTGATCGAGGTCACCGACGCGGGGCTGCAGGTCGTGGAACTGCACGACGGCAACAGCTTCGAAGACGTCCAGGCGGCGACCGGCACCCGGCTGCTGCCGCCGGCGGCCTGAACGCGAACCTCGACAGCGCCCGGCTGCGCAGCGCGCTCGCCTACATCGCGCTGGCCGCCGGTGTCGCCGGCGTGGGCCACGGGGCGGCCGTCGTCGGCGCGCCGGCGGTGCTGGCCTATGTGGCCCTTGCCTGGCCGTCGCTGAACCGCGTCCCCCGGTTCATCCTCGCGGTCGCCGCCGCGACCACTGGCGTCTGCCTGCTCGCCGCGCCCGCGCTGCTGGTGGACGGCGGTCGCACGCTGACCCGGCTGGCCGCGCTGATCATCGCCGTCATGCTGCTCGCCCATACGCTCGGCCGCTCGCGCCATCTGGGCGTGATCTCGGAGCATCTGTTCTCCGGACGGGCGCTGACGCGCTATCTCAGCGTGACCTTCGGCAGCCTGTTCCTGGCGGTGCCGCTGAACTTCGGCGCGGTCAGCGTCGTGGGCACGCTCATCGGCCGCGAGATCGAGCGCCACGGCGACTCCGCCGGCACCCGCAACGCGGCCCGCGGCGTGCTCAGGGGCTTCGGTTCGGCGTCGCTGTGCTCGCCGCTGTCGATCGCGGTCGTGCTCACCCTGACCCTGGTTCCCGGCATCGATGGCACGTCGCTGATCGCACTCACCTTTCCGCTGGCGGCAACCTATCTGTGCCTCGGCGCCTGGTTTCGCGAGCCCGAATCCGACGCGGGCCGGGTGCCGGACCGGTCCGCCGGCCGGGTGGCCGCATCCTGGCTGTTCTTTGCCGGCTGCATCGGACTGATCTGTGTGGGCACGGGCCTGCTGCGCCAGCTCGCCGGCTTCGACTACGCCCGCGCGGTCACCTGCAGCTGCCTCGCAGTGGTCGCGCTCGGGCTGCTCGGCGCCCCCCGAGGCGAGCGCGTGCCGGCCATGGGCGGCATCGGCAACGAGCTGGCGATCATCGGCGGTTCGGCATTTCTGGGCGCGACCCTGAGCGCGTTCGTCGCCACCCGGCTCGGCGCCGACTTTGCGCTGCCCCTGTGGTCGTTCCCGCTGGTCGCGCTGGGCACGCCCTGGCTGCTGTTCGGCGGCGGGCTCTGCGGCCTCAATCCTCTGGTGCTGGTCACGCTGCTTGGTGGACTCGCCGGCCGACTGTGGCCGCCGGCGGCCGGTCTCGGTCTCGGCATCGCACTGGTCTCCGGCTGGGGGCTGACCATCGCCGGCACGCCCTATTCCGCGAACGCCCTGCTCGTCCAGCGCCTGACCGGCTACGACAACTGGCGGGTGTCGGTGACCTGGAGCGGGCGGCTGTCGCTCTGCGCCCTGACGCTCGCCTCGATGCTCGCCGCCGCCGTGACCGTGACCGCGCTGTTCGGTTAGCGGCCCGTACCGGCCGCGGTGATAGCCTGAGCGGATATCCCATGGCCTCGTCCTGATGACCGATCACACGTTTCGCGCCCTCTACCCGGAGATCGAGCCCTTCGACAGCGGCCGTCTCGCCGTGTCCGACCGCCACACCCTCTACTACGAGCAGTGCGGGCGTCCCGACGGCAAGCCGGTGGTGTTCCTGCACGGCGGCCCGGGCGGCGGTTGCGCCCCGGCAAGTCGGCGCTTCTTCGATCCCGAGCGCTATCGCATCGTGCTGTTCGACCAGCGCGGCTGTGGACGCTCGACGCCACATGCGGACCTCGTCGACAACACGACCCAGCACCTGGTTGCCGACATCGAACGCCTGCGACAGCATCTGGCCGTCGACCGCTGGCAGGTCTTCGGCGGTTCCTGGGGCTCGACGCTCGCCCTGGCCTACGCCGAAGCGCACCCGCAGCGGGTGACCGAGCTCGTGCTGCGCGGCATCTTCATGCTGCGCCGCGCCGAGATGCTCTGGTTCTATCAACGGGGCGCCAACGCGCTGTTCCCGGATGCCTTCGAAGCCTATCGCGATCACATCCCCGCGGCCGAGCGCGGCGACATGATCGGCGCCTACTATCGGCGCCTGACCAGCGACGATCCGGACGTGCGCATGGCAGCCGCCCGGCACTGGTCCACCTGGGAAGGCGCGACGAGCCATCTCCAGCCCAGCCGCGACTATCTCGAGACCACCGCCGGCAGCCGTTTCGCGCTGGCCTTCGCCCGCATCGAATGCCACTACTTCGTGCACGGCGGCTTCTTCGAACACGACGATCAGCTGCTGCGGGAGATCGAGCGTATCCGCCACGTCCCGACCGTCATCGTGCACGGCCGCTACGACGTCGTCTGCCCGCTGGCCAACGCCTGGGATCTGCACCGCGCCTGGCCGGAGGCGGCGCTGCGGATCAGCCCCGCCGCCGGCCATTCGGCCTTCGAGCCCGCCAATCGGCATGCATTGCTCGAGGCGACCGACCGGTTCGCCGCCCGCGACTGAGTTTCGTTTGCCAGCGCGCCGTCAGGGGGCCGATTCGGGCGGCGGCGCGAAAGGGGAAGCCGAGGATCGCGAGTGACCCGGGCCCGGCCGACGCGTATTCGCGGTCCGATCCGGTATAGACACCGGGAGCGAACGCCCCGGGGCGCTCAGGCCACCTCGACCGCGCCGACCGCCCGCCCGCGACCGCTGGTCTTGGCCTCGAACAACGCCCGGTCGGCGCGTTCGAGGGCTTCCGCCGGCCGCATCCCCGCCTTGGGGGTGACCACGATGTGGCCGACGCTGATGGTCAGGCGCGCTCCGGGCGCTTCCGGATTCGGCAGTTCGAGCGCCTCGATCCGCTCGCACAGGCGCTGCGCGAAGCGCGCCGCCGGCTCGCGGGCCATGCCGCTGGCCAGCACCACGAATTCCTCGCCACCGTAGCGGGCCAGGACGTCGGAGCCGCGCTGGAAGATCTCCGCGAGGCGCTGTGCCACCTGCACCAGCGCCCGATCACCGGCGGGATGGCCGAAGGCGTCGTTGTAGTGCTTGAAGTGGTCGATGTCGATGAAGAAGAGCGCGATCGGATCGGCGTTGCGCGCGGCGAACTCCCAGAGCACGGCCAGCCGCTCGTCGAAGTGGCGCCGATTGTAGATGCCCGTCAGCGCATCGAGAGCCACCAGCTTCTCCAGCTCGGCGTTGGCGGTGGCCAGGTCGCGCGTCTTGGAACGCAGTTCACGTTCCAGCAGCACGCGCTGGGTCACGTCCTTGTGGATGCCGATGTAATGGGTCAGGGTCCCGTCGGCCTCGTAGATCGGCGAGATGCTGACCTCGTTCCAGAAACGGCTGCCGTCGCGCCGGCGGCTGTGAAACGTCGCTTCGCAGCCGTCCCCGTCGTCGAGAACCGTGCGTGCGGCATCCGCGGCCGCATCTTCGGCGGGCCGCATGATCCCGCAGGGATGGCCGACCAGCCTGTCCAGCGGGTAGCCGGTCATGCGCTCGAAAGCGGGATTGGCGAAGATGATCGGCAGGTCGCTCCGGCGCGCGTCGGTGATGGTGATGCCATCCCGCGAGTCCATGACGGCCTGCTTGAGCAGCTCGAGGTTGATCATCCGGTGTCGTTCCTTGCCCGTCGGCTGTTCATCAAACCATGTCGTGCCGCTCGCCGCCATCCCGGCGACTACCGAGACGCGCGGCGTCACCCGTCGCTGCGGCGATGACGGCGCCAGGATCGCACCCGTCGCCTGCGACAGGATAAGCTCGGCCCCGCACCCTATTCTGACCGGAGGAGACATGTCACAGGATAACTGCTGTTCCATCGCGCCCTATTTCGAAGTGCCGGCGGACCGCATGGACGAGTTCCAGACCCTGGTGGATCAGTTCGTCGAGGCGACGCGCAACGAACCCGCGTGCCTGTACTACGGCTTTCTGTTCGACGGCAACACGGCAACCTGTCGCGAGGGCTACGACGGCGCCGACGGCGTGCTCGCGCATCTTGACAACGTCGGCGAACTCTTCGCCAAGGCCCAGACCGTCGCCCGCCTTGTGCGCATGGAAGTCCACGGCCCCAAGGCCGAACTGGATCGGCTGCGCGAGCCCTTGTCCGGCCTCGACGTGAACTTCTACGAGCTGGCCGAAGGCTTTCGTAACCCGCCGAGCTAGCACGGGCGCCCGGTGGGTCGTCCCGGCGGGGCGCAGCGCGGCAGGAGCCGGTTGTCGCCATCGAACGGCCCGCCGGCTCGCCTCCGGCCGGCCTATCGGCGACGGCCGTCGGGCCGATCGGCGGCGGAATCTCGCTGGAACGGCGCTCGGCTTCGTGACACGGCGTCGGGCGCGCGGCGGCCGGCGCCGTACGGGCCCAGGGCGCCGCGGACGATCGGCGTGATGATGCGGTAGACTTCTGACAATACCTCTGGTCAGATGCGTGATCGGAGACCGCGCAGACAACCCATCGTCAAGACACCCGCCATGCCGACACCCGCCCTGCCGCCGCGCCTCGAGGCCGCCGCCGCCCGCGGCCTGCTCAATCTGCCGGCGCCGATCCTGCGTCTGCTCGCCGGCACGCCCATCGTGCGCGACGGTCAGACCCTCGACGTCCAGACCCAGCTGCTGCTGCGCCTGCAGCGGCTGCAGGGCAACGCGGCGCTCGGCGGTCGCGACCCGGCCCACGAGCGCCGGGTCATGGACGCCCAGTGCCGCCTGCTGGAGCCGAGGGCCGTCGGGGCGATCCAGACGCGCGCCGTGCGCCTGTCGGGCGGCGCGGGCCCGATCGACGGTCGCCTCTACCGCCCGGACGGTGCCCCCGCCCGGGCGCCGGCGCTCGTTTTCTGCCACGGCGGCGGTTTCGTGATCGGCTCGCTCGACTCGCACGACGGCATCTGCCGGGCGCTTGCGGCGCGCGCGGGCTGCGTGGTGGTCTCGGCGGCCTACCGCCTGGCCCCCGAACATCCGGCACCGGCCGCCGTCGAGGACGCGGTGGCGGCGTTCCGCGATATCGCCCACCGCGCCGACAGCCTCGGCCTCGATCCGACACGGCTGGCCGTCGGCGGCGACAGCGCCGGCGGCAATCTCGCGACGGTGGTCGCCCAGCAGACGGCCGACGACGACATCGCCCCGGCCTTCCAGCTCCTGTTCTACCCGGCGGTCGACTTCGCCGAGGACCGCGAGTCGGTGCGGACCTTCGCGCGCGGCTTCCTGCTCGAGAAGGCCTCCATGGATTGGTTCCACGGACACTACATACCGGCGTCGATGGACAATCGCGACCCGCGCGTATCGCCGATTCATGGCCGGCTCGCCGGTCTGGCCCCGGCCCACATCATCACCGGCGGCTTCGATCCGCTGCGTGACGAGGGCGAAGCCTATGCCGCCGCCCTCGCCGCGGCCGGCACGAAAGCGACCCATCGCCGGCTGCCGAGCATGATCCACGGTTTTCTCAACTTCGCCGGCGCGGTGCGCGGGGCCGACGCCGCGATAACGCGCGCAGCGCAGGTCCTAGCCGAGGCTCTGCGCTGACCGCCGACGCGGATCGACACGCCACGGCGTCCCCTCGCTGCGAGCGCCGCATCGCGCCGGCATGGCATATTGACGGGTACCGCGCGACACGCAGACAGGCCGATCGCCGCCTCCGGAAAAGCCCGAGCCAACGATCTTCGGATGGCCACGCGGCACATCGCGCGCGCCGGAACGCGCAGGCATGCCGATGGAGCGATCATGGATACCAAACCCCCGATTCCACCCTTCGACGAGGCCAGCGCGCTGCGCAAGGTGCGGCTGGCCGAGGATGCCTGGAACACGCGCGATCCCGAGGCGATCGCCGCCGTGTACACCCCGGACACCATCTGGCGCAATCGGATCGAATTCCCGCAGGGCCGTGCGGAGGTCATCGCCTTTCTGCAGCGCAAGTGGCGCCGCGAGCTCGACTATCGCCTGATCAAGGAGCTCTGGGCCCATCGGGACGACCGACTGGCCGTCCGGTTCGCCTACGAATGGCATGACGACAGCGGCCAGTGGTACCGGGCCTACGGCAACGAGAACTGGGCGTTCGACGCACAGGGTCTGATGCACACACGGTTGGCGAGCATCAACGACCTGCCCATCAGGGACAGCGACCGCCTGTTTTTCTGGCCACAGGGCCGTCGTCCCGACGATCACCCGTCGCTGAGCGCGCTCGGGCTCTGAACGAGTACGATCGGCTGTCCGGCCGCTGCCTACGACGCGCCTCCGAACGCCGGGCCCCTGCGTTCGACGCCGCGCGCATCGACTGGAGCGCAGTCGTGTTCACGCGGCTCGCCGACGCACGGGGACCACCGGATCCGGGCTACGTCGATCGGGGCGGACCGAACGCCTTCAGCCGGCGTCCTGTTCCTCGAGCCCGTAGCCCTGACGGAGCTCCTCCGGATCGATCTCGCCGTTG
Source organism: Salinisphaera orenii subsp. orenii MK-B5 (assembly GCF_003788635.1). Classification (GTDB taxonomy): domain Bacteria; phylum Pseudomonadota; class Gammaproteobacteria; order Nevskiales; family Salinisphaeraceae; genus Salinisphaera; species Salinisphaera orenii. The sequence goes on along the minus strand of NZ_AYKH01000023.1, from coordinate 26,724 downwards.
TCGTCGGCATCCAGCTGATCGAAGTACGGCGTCATCGCCGCCTGATACTCCTCCAGCGATATGCCCCCGCTGTCGTCTCGGTCGAGGTTGTCGATCCAGCGCTCGCGCGCGGCCTCGCGGGCGCGCCGAACCGCGGGACTCGACGTGTCGCCCTCGATGGCCGCCTGGGCGGGCTCGAGCTCCTCGCGCGTGATCGTGCCGTCGCCGTCGGAGTCCAGTCGGCGAAACGAGGCCACCTGGGCATCCATCGCCTCCTGGCGGCTGATGACGCCGTCGTCGTTGGCATCCAGCGCGTCGATGCCGCCGCGCGGCCCCTGCGCTGTAGCCACCCCGGCCAGGCCGGCAAGGAGCAGCGCGCCGATGACATATCCGGTCGGAGACGCATTCGTGTTCATTGCTTGATTCCGTGTCTGCATGATCGCGGCCGGAGCCGCACTCGAAGTTTGGGCAGCGTCGATGCGTCTGCGTTCGCTTGGAGTGGCCGAAAACGCGCGATCCGGCCCGGGCCGGCCGACCAGGCGGGCGAATATCCGACCCCACCGGAGCGTCCTCAGAATCGGTCGTGACTGTTTTCGTCCTCCGATTCGGGATAATCGAAGACCACATCGGAGTAATCCGCGCGAAGTTCCGTAATCGCGACCGGCCGGCCGGCGGCGTCGAAGCGCACGTGCCCGATGCCCGAGCCGTTGACGAGCCGCTCGCCGCGCTCGGCAGGTGAAGGCCGTCTCGGCACGATGCGCATGCGGCGACGCTTGGTGAACCAGTTCAGCGGCGAATACGGCGCATACAGCCAGCGGTTGAGGCGATCGAACCAGTCCAGCAGCGTGCGCGGAAACTCGTTCTTGACGCCGGAACTCGTGATCTGCCAGATCCGCTGGCGTATCGCCGAGAATCGCAGCGTGACGTCGTAAGCGAAGGAGTAATGCACGTCGCCGGACAGGATCGTGAACGTGCGCGGCGTGCCGCGATGGCGAAAGATGTTGAGCAGCGTATGCGCCGCGCCGCGGTGGGCCATCCAGTTCTCCGCATCCACCATCAATGGCTTGCCGAAAAAGGTGAACACGCGCTGGATGTTCTCGATCAGCTTCACGCCGAAAATGGGTGCGGGCGAGACCATAACCACCGCATCGCGGCCGAGCAGCCGGCCCTGCATCTCGCTGAGGGCCTCCCAGTCCATCAACCCCGAGGGTCGGGTGGGCTGGCGCTGGCGCCGCCACCGCCGCGTGCGCGTGTCGAGTACCACGACCGCGGGCTCGGTATCGAGGGTGAAGTGCCACTGGTCAAAGGACAGCAGCCGATCGATCAGGGCGTCCTGGCTGGCGCCGTCGCGCCGTGCGATGAAGTGTTCGACCTGGTCGAGCACCCCGTCGTCGAAGGCCTCTGGACGATTGCCCCAGCCCTGGCAGAGCAGATAGGCGATCAGCGCGTTGCCGATGATCCGGCGCGAGAACGGGTGGCCATAAGCGCTGTCCATCCACTCGCCGGTGAGGTTCCAGTCGTCGGTGATGTCGTGATCGTCGAAGATCATCGCGGTCGGCAAGTTCGCCATCAGCCGGCGCGCGGCCGGCAGCTCGGCCACGAAGCGCTCGATGATCGGCCGTTCCGAATCGTAGGCCGCATTCTCGTCGCCCTGGAGTTCCGGACGCGTGAAGGTCAGACCCCGCCACGGCGCGTCCGACCAGCACAGCAGATACATGGCCAGGACCTCGGCCAGCGTGATCAGGTGATTGCCGGCCGTGGCCGAGGTGAACACGGGCTTGCGCGTGCCGCCGAAGAACCGGTCCCGCAGGTCACGGGTGGTCTTTTCCATCGGCAGCAGTTCCTCGCGCTGGTAGTAGCAGTATTCGCAGGCGTACAGCGCGTCGCTGTCCGGCAGGGTCGCGCCGGCGAGCGTCTCCGACCAGAGACCGAGCCGTGCGATCAGGGCATGGATCGCCCGGAGCATCGGTCCCGCCACGTCGTCGGCATAGATCTGGTCGCCCGTCAGCAGGAGCACCGAGGGCCACTCCGCGGTGTCGTCGCGCTGCGCGCCCAGCCAGCGATCGGCGCGCGCCATGCCGTCGCCGGAATCGTGATGCGGTCGCCGACAGGAGCCGTGCAGCAGGTTCGTCAGCCGGGGGCGGATGGCGAATCGCGGCCGCCGCTCGCCCGGATAGCACAGCCCCGGTTCGGCCGCGGCCAGCGAAGTGCCCGCGGCGCCGAGTTCGAGGTCGTAGCCGATCGGGCCATCGACCGGCAGCGGCGAGACCGCGTGTGCCGCCAGATCGACATCGATGAGCTGAATCCAGGCGTGGCTGCCGATGCGCAAGCTCCGGGTGGCCGCGGCCAGCGGTATGCGCGCGGCGGGCGCCTCGGCGCGACCGTCGTCGTCGGGATACAGCATCAGCGTAAGCGGCATGTCGCGGCTCGTGACGAGCCACAACACGACGCGCTCCGGTTCGGCGCGGCGCACTATCGGGCCGGCCAGAACCGCGGGCAGGCCATCGGTAGGGGCAATCATCGCGCGATTGTACGTCGGCGGCCGGCCGCCGGCATGCCCATGACGTCGATGCGGCTTGACCCGGAGTGTCGATGGATCAAAAATAAGCCTTAGCTAATTTTTGATGCGCGAGCCGAAGACTGCCGTTCGAGCCCGCCGCGTTCCGGCGTCTACAAACACCTCATGATGCAAAACGAACGACCACGCCATCGCTCTTGCCGGCGAGTGGTGCCGGCGTGACGCAGTCACGTGCCGCCGCCGATGCCGCCGTGGATCCCCTACCCGGCGAGAACGCCACCGCGCGCGCCGCGGAAGCCGCCCTGGCCGGGCGACAGCGCGGCCTGCGGCGATTCCTGCCTTTCCTCGGGCCGGCTTTCATCGCATCCGTGGCCTATATCGACCCCGGCAATTTCGCCACCAATATCCAGGCCGGTTCCAGCTATGGCTACATGCTGCTCTGGGTCGTCGCCGTGTCGAACCTCATGGCGGTGCTCATACAGTCCATGTCGGCCAAGCTCGGCATCGCCACCGGCCGCAATTTGCCGGAACTCTCGCGCGAACGCTTTCCGAGGCCGGTGACGATCGGGCTGTGGATTCAGGCCGAGATCATCGCGATCGCGACCGATCTGGCCGAATTCATCGGCGGCGCGCTTGGCCTGTATCTGCTGTTTGGGATCCCGCTGTTTCCGGCGGCGGTGATCACCGGGGTGTTCTCCTTCGGGCTGCTGGAACTCCAGCGCCGCGGCTTTCGCCCGCTGGAGGCCGGTATCTCCGCCCTGCTCGGTGTCGTCGTCGCGGCGTTTGCCTACGAGGTCTGGATCGCACGCCCGGACGGCGGCGACCTGCTGACCGGATTGTTCGTGCCGCGGCTCGCGGGCACCGACAGCCTGCTGCTGGCCGCCGGCATTCTCGGCGCCACGGTCATGCCGCACGTCATCTACCTGCATTCGGCGCTGACTCAGCGCCGCGTAGTGGGCCGCGACGCCGAGCAACGCCGGCGCATCTTCCACTTCGAGCTGATCGACATCCTCATCGCCATGGGCCTGGCCGGGCTGATCAACGGCGCCATGCTGGTGATGGCCGCGGGCCTGTTCTTCGGCGCGGTCGAGCCGGTCTCCACGCTCGAGGGCGCCTTCGCGCATCTGGAGGCCGTGTCCGGCTCGCTGGCGGCCACGCTGTTCGGCATCGGCCTGCTGGCCAGCGGTTTCTCGAGCTCGTCGGTGGGCACGATGAGCGGGCAGATCGTGATGCAGGGCTACATCAACCGCCGCATCCCGATATTCCTGCGACGGCTGATCACCATGGGCCCGGCCCTGCTGATTCTGGCGCTCGGCGTGGATGCGACCACGGCACTGGTCATGAGCCAGGTCGTGCTGTCCTTCGGCATCCCGTTCGCACTGATTCCGCTGCTGATCTTCTGCTCCAACCGGGAACTCATGGGCACGCTCGTCAATCGCCGTGCGACCTCGATCGCGGCCTGGGGCGTGGCCGGCCTCATCATCGGTCTGAACGTGTTTCTGCTCTACCGCACGCTGTTCGGCATCTGAAGCGTCCAGCCTCAGCCGCGTCCCTGCCACAGCGCGAGGCGGATGGTCGCCAGCATGCCCAGCGCCGTGAGCGTGCCGACCATGGCCGCCACGCCGGGCCAGCCGTAGCGCGACCAGACCACGCCGCCGAGCGCGCCGACGATGCTCGACCCCAGGTAATAGGCCAGCAGGTACAGTCCGGCGGCCTGGCCCTTGCCGGCTCCCGCGAGCGGACCGACCCAGCCGCTGGCCACCGAGTGGCCGGCGAAAAAGCCCACGGTGACTAGGGCAATCCCCGCCACGATGAACGGCAGCGACGCCGGCAGCATCAGCAGCAGGCCGAGGCTCATGACCGACAGCGCGGCCACCAGTACGGGCGCACGCCCGTAGCGATCGGCCAGGCGCCCGAACAGCGCCGAAGCCGCGATCCCCAGCAGATAGACCACGAAGATCGCGCCGATCGCGCTCTGGCTCAGCCCGAACGGCGGTGCCGCCAGCCGATAGCCGATGTAGTTGTAGACCGTGACGAACGCGCCCATGAGAATGAAGCCGCAGGCGAACAGCCACGGCAGTGCCGGGTGGCGCAGATGGCGGGCGATCGGCTCGAAGTGCTCCGACAGCGCGAGCCCGCGCCGGGCCCGGAAATGCCGCGACGGCGGCAGCAGCAGGATGAACACCGCGGCACAGAACAACCCCAGCCCGCCGATCACCGCCATCGACGCGCGCCAGCCGCCGATATCGGCGACCACGCCGGCGAGCACGCGCCCGGACATCCCGCCGAAGGCGCTGCCGCCGATATACAGGCCCATGGCGAAGCCGAGATCGCCGGCCCGCATTTCCTCCGACAGATAGGCCATCGCCAGCGCCGGCACGCCGCCGAGCGCGATCCCCTCGAGGGCGCGCGCGGCCAGCAGAGCATGCCAACCGGGCGAGAACGCGGCCGCGATCGACAGGCCGGCGGAGATCAGCAGCGAGGCGGCCATCATCCGTTTGCGATCGATCGCCTCGGACATCAGCCCGGCCACGAACAGCGTCAGGGCGAGCACGCCCGTGGTCAGCGACAGCGACAGGCTGCTCTCGGCCGGCGAGACGCCGAAAGTCTGCGAAAACAGCGGCATCAGCGCCTGCACGCTGTACAGCGACGAGAATGTCGCGAAACCGGCGGCGAACAGCGCGACCAGCGCACGCCGCGCGCCCGGTGTGCCGCGGGCCAGACCGGTACCGTCGCGTGAAGCCTCATTCATCGCCGAATTATCGCATGCACCCGCTCGCAGGCGGCCGTTCGCGACCCGATTCTGAAAATCCGTGCCGCACACGGCTGGCCGGGGGCCGATCTATGCCCGATAATGCGCGCGTTTTCCTCCGACCCCCGCGGCCCACACTTTATGATCGATAATCTTCGCAATATCGCGATCATCGCCCACGTCGACCACGGCAAGACCACGCTCGTCGACTGCCTGCTCCGCCAGTCCGGTACCTTCGAGGCGCGCGACGACGTCGCCGACCGGATCATGGACTCCAACGATCTGGAAAAAGAGCGCGGCATCACGATCACCTCCAAGAATACGGCGATCGAGTGGCGCGACCCGGATGCCGACGATGTCTATCACATCAATATCGTCGACACCCCCGGCCACGCCGACTTCGGCGGCGAAGTCGAGCGCGTGCTGTCGATGGTCGACTCGGTGCTGCTGCTGGTCGATGCCGTGGACGGTCCCATGCCCCAGACCCGGTTCGTTACCGGCAAGGCCTTCGAACTCGGTCTGAACCCGATCGTGGTGATCAACAAGATTGATCGCGACGGTGCACGCCCCGACTGGGTGCTCAACGAAACCTTCGATCTGTTCGATTCGCTCGGCGCAACCGAGGATCAGCTCGACTTCCCAGTCGTCTATACCTCGGCGATCGGCGGCTACGCCGGCATGGACGAGGACGTGCGCGACGGCGACATGCTGCCGCTGTTCCGGACCATCACCCAGAACGTGGCGGCACCGCCGGTAAACCTGGACGGGCCGTTCCAGATGCAGATCACCACGCTGGACTACAACAGCTTTGTCGGCCAGATCGGCATCGGGCGGATCGCCCGCGGCATGATCAAGCCGGCCACCAACATCACCATCGTCGATCGCGAAGGCGGCACTCGCAACGCCCGCGTGGCCAGCGTTTTCGGCTTTCTCGGCCTGAACCGCGTCGAGGTAGACGAGGCCCGGGCCGGCGATATCGTCGCCATCACCGGCATGAACGACCTCGACATCTCGGATACGCTCTGCGATCCGCGGCAGCCGGAATCGCTGCCGCGCCTGACGGTGGACGAGCCGACCATGAGCATGACCTTTGAGGTCAACAAGTCGCCCATGGCCGGCAAGGAAGGCAACTATCTGACTTCCCGGCAGATCCGGGAGCGTCTGGAGCGGGAGCTCAAGTCCAACGTCGCGCTGCGCGTGGAGGAAGGCGGCGACGCGGACCGTTTCAAGGTGTCCGGGCGCGGCCTGTTGCATCTGTCGGTACTGATCGAGACGATGCGGCGCGAGGGCTATGAGCTGTCCGTGTCGCGCCCGGAAGTGGTCACCCGGGAAGTCGATGGCGAACTCCAGGAGCCCTACGAGCTGTTGATGTGTGACGTCGAGGACGATCATCAGGGCCCGGTGATCGAAAATATCCAGCAACGCCGCGGCCAGATGCAAAACCTGGTCCCGGACGGCAAGGGCCGCACGCGCATCGAATTCATCATCCCCTCGCGCGGGCTGATCGGTTTCCAGACTGAGTTCATGAGCCTGACCTCGGGCACCGGCATCGTCACGCATGTGTTCGATCACTACGGCAAGATCGGCAACGCCGCGATCGGCCAGCGCAACAAGGGCGTGCTGATCGCCAATGCCCCCGGCAAAGCGGTGGCGTTCGCGATCTTCAATCTGCAGGGCCGCGGCGAGATGATGATCGCCCCCAACGACGAGATCTACGAAGGTATGGTCGTGGGCATCCACTCGCGCGAGAACGACCTGACCGTCAACGTCCAGAAGGCCAAGCAGCTCACCAACGTGCGCGCCGCCGGGACCGACGAGAACATCCAGCTCACGCCGGCCACGCGAATGACGCTCGAACAGGCCCTGGAGTTCATCAACGACGATGAGCTGGTCGAGGTTACGCCCAGCGCCGTCCGCGTGCGCAAGCGCTGGCTCAAGGAGCACGAGCGCAAGAAGGCCGGCCGCGCCAACGGCTGACTCGCCGTCTCGTGCGAGGCGGCCGCCGGCTCCACGAGTCGGCGGCCGCCGGCCGTTTCCGTTCCGATCGATCGAGGGGTTTGCCCATGTCCCGCAACAGCCGTTCCCGTCTGATCGTCCGTACTGCTCGGCTCGCCGACATTCCGGCGATCAACCGCGTCGTCCAGCGCACCTACCCGAATCTGGACGATTACACCTACGACGAACTGCGCGGCCAGATCAACAACTTCCCCGAAGGCCAGCTCGTCGCGGTCTACGAGGACACGGTGGTCGGCTACTGCGCCACGCTGTGCCTGCCCGAGGAGCAGGTCATGCGCCCGCACACCTGGGCCAAGATCACCGGCAACGGCTACGGTTCGACCCACGACACCGACGGCGACTATCTCTACGGCTACGAGATCTGCGTCGACCCCGGCTATCGCGGCCTGCGCATCGGCCAGCGGATGTATCGGGAGCGCGAGGCGCTCTGCGTCAAGCTCGGCCTCAAGGGCATCGTGTTCTCCGGCCGTCTGCCGGGTCTCAGGCGGCGCTTCAAGCAGTTCGGCAGCGCGGAGGCCTACGTCGAGGCGGTCAAGGACAAGCAGATCCGCGACTCGGTGCTGTCCTTCCAGCTCGGCCAGGGCTACGAGCTGCTCGGCGTGATGCCCAACTACCTGCCGCCGGACGTGGCCTCCATGGGCTACGGCGCGCACCTGCTGTGGCGCAATCCCGAATACAAGTATCGCGAGGACGTCGCCGGCGACTCGCACGTGCACCTGCAGCGTCCGGCCACCGTGCGCATCGCGGTCGTGCAGTACATGCAGCGGGCGATCGACTCCTTCGACGAATTCGCTCAGATCGTGACCTACTTCGTTCAGGAGACCGCAGACGCCAGGGCCGACTTCGTGGTGTTTCCGGAGTTGTTCACCGTGCAGCTGCTCTCGATCAAGAACGAGGAGCTGCGCCATCGCGCCGCGATCCAGCGGCTGGCGGATTTCGTGGACGAGTTCCGTGAGCTGATGGCCTCGCTGGCGGTCAAGTACAACATCAACATCATCGCCGGCTCGCACCCGACCTGGGTCGGCGACGATCTGCAGAACATCGGCTACATCTACCTGCGCGACGGCTCCGAGTACCAGCAGCCCAAGATCCACCCCACGCCCGGCGAACGCCACTACTGGAACATCGTGGGCGGCGACTCGCTCAACGCCATCGAGACCGACTGCGGCCCCATCGGCGTGCTCGTCTGCTATGACAGCGAGTTTCCCGAACTGTCGCGGCATCTGGTCGATCAGGGCATCAACATGCTGTTCGTGCCGTTCTCCACCGAGGACCGCAACGGCTACCTGCGGGTGCGCTATTCGGCCCACGCCCGCGCGGTGGAGAACCAGATCTACGTCGCCACCGCCGGCAACACCGGCAACCTGCCGCGCGTCCACGCCATGGATCTGCACTACGCCCAGTCCGCGATCGTCACCCCCTGCGACTTCGCCTTCGCCCGCGACGGCATCGCCGCCGACACCACCCCGAACGTGGAGATGGTCGCGATCGCCGACGTGCGCCTCGACGTGCTCGCCGACGCCCGCACCACGGGGTCGGTGCAGAACATGCTCGATCGCCGGCACGACCTCTACCACGTGCAGTGGAAGCCGCGCCGGCGGGCGGTCAAGGGCGCCAAGGCCCGCTGAGGCGGGCGGCCCTTACCCGCTTCCGGCACACGAGGCAGCCGTATGACCGAACTCGACACCCACGCGCGTGACGCCGCCGTGCGGGCGCTGGCCGATGCGCGGCGCATACTCGCGCTCACCGGCGCCGGCATCTCCGCGGAGTCCGGCATTCCGACCTTCCGCGAGGCGCAGACGGGCCTGTGGGCGCGGTTCTCGCCTGAGGACCTGGCCACGCCGGAGGCCTTCGCCCGCGAGCCGGAACGGGTCTGGGGCTGGTATCGCTGGCGGCGGACGCTGATCGCCCGCGGCGGCGTCAACGCCGGCCACGAGGCGCTCGCCGCGCTCGAGCATCACCGGCCCGTCCGGATCGCGACCCAGAACGTCGACGGCCTGCACGCCGCCGCCGGCAGTTCCGACATCGCCGAACTGCACGGCAACATCTGGCGCGAGCGCTGCAGCGCCTGTGCCACGACCGCCACCATGGCCGTGGCGCCGGCCGACGAGGACGCGCCGCTGCCCGTCTGCTCGCGCTGCGGCGCGCCGACACGGCCGGATATCGTCTGGTTCGGCGAAATGCTCCCGGCCGATGCCCTGGCCCGGGCCGAGCAGGGGCTCAACGAGGCCGACTGCGTGCTCGTCGTGGGCACCTCCAATCGCGTCTATCCGGCCGCCGCGCTGGTCGAGACGGCGATCGCCGGGCCGGCGACGGTGATCGAGGTCAACCCCGAGGCCACGCCGGTGTCGACCGCCGTCGATGTCGCCCTGCGCGCCTCCGCAAGCCACGCCCTACCCGCGCTGGTCGCCGCGCTCGACGCCGCGCCCGCGCGCCGATAGTCTGAGCGGAGTCGGAAAACACGTCGTTTCGCCATAGTGGATACGGGCGACGATCGCCAAAGGAGCCGGGAATGACGCGTCGGGTCGTGTTCAATCAGAAAGGCGGCGTGGGCAAGACCACGCTGCTGTGCAATCTCGCGGCCATTGCGGCCGCCCGCGGCCGGCGCACGCTGGTGATCGATCTCGACGCCCAGTGCAACGCCAGCCAGTACCTGCTGTCCTCCGACGGGCGCCAGGCCGAGGCCGGCAGCGCGGACTTCTTCGAGGCCACGCTGACCCGCGGCCGTCGCAGCGGCGGTCTCGGCGACTACGTCACGCCCACCCCGTTCGACAATCTCTCGGTGATGGCCGCGCATCCCGATCTGGAGGCGCTGCGGGTCAAGCTCGAGGCCAAGCACAAGATCTACAAGCTGCGGCAATCGCTGGAGCAGCTCGAGGACTTCGACGCGATCTTCATCGATACCCCGCCGGCGCTGAATTTCTATTCCCAGTCGGCGCTGATCGCCGCCGATCGCTGCCTCGTGCCCTTCGACTGCGACGATTTCGCGCGTCAGGCGCTCTATTCGCTGTTCGACAACATCCACGAGATCCAGGACGACCACAACCCCGACCTCGTCATCGACGGCATCGTCGTCAATCAGTTCCAGCCCCGGGCGCGGCTGCCGGCCCGCATGCTCGAGGAGCTGCGCGCCGAGGGCCATCCGCTGATCGACACCCGTATCACCGCTTCGGTGAAGGTGCGCGAGTCGCACGACGCCTCGGTTCCGCTGATCCATTACGCGCCGAAGCACAAGGTCACCGAGCAGCTGGTCGCCCTCTATGAGCGCCTCGACTAGCCGGCAGCGGATCCGCCCGCCACCGGCAGGCATCGCCGGCCGTCCGGCGCGCGTAGTCTGATCATGCGACTGCGGGCCTCTCACATCGGAATGGCGCTGTGCCTGCTGGCTCTCGGCCTGCTCGCCGCGGGCGGCGTGCTCGCACAGAACGACGGCGCCGACGACGCGGCCACGGACGAGACCACCGCCGTACAGGAGATCGCAATCGACGGTGCCATCGGCCCGGCGACCAGCAACTATATCCGCGGCGCGCTGGCCGACGCGGCCGAGAGTGAGGCGCCGCTGGTCATCCTGCGGCTGGATACGCCGGGCGGGCTCGACGGCGCCATGCGCGAGATCGTGCAGGCGGTTCTCGCCTCGCCGGTGCCGGTGGCGGCCTACGTCGGCCCCGCCGGCGCGCGGGCCGCCAGCGCCGGCACCTACATCCTCTATGCCAGCCACGTGGCGGCCATGGCGCCCGCCACCAATCTAGGCGCGGCCACGCCGGTCAGCATGGGCGGCGACAGCCCGGCCGCGCCCGAGGGCGACCCGGACGGCGAGACCGGTGATGGCGACAGCGAGGCCGATCAGAACGACGCCGGCGAGGAGGCGACCCGGGAGCCCGACACGGCCGAGAACGCCACCGCCAAGCGCCGCAAGGTGGTCAACGATGCGGTGGCTTACATCCGCAGTCTGGCCGAGCGCCGCGACCGCAACGCCGACTGGGCCGAACGCGCGGTCCGCGAAGGCGTGAGCCTGTCCGCCCAGGCCGCGCTGGAAGCCGGCGTGGTGGAGCACGTCGTGCCCGACAGCCGCGCGCTGCTGGCCGCCATCGACGGCACATCGGTCGAAACCCGCAGCGGCACACGCCGCCTCGCGGTCGCCGATCGCGCGATCGAGGTCCGGGAGCCCGGCTGGCGTACCCGCTTCCTGTCGATCATCACCCAGCCGACCGTGGCCTACCTGCTGTTCATGATCGGCATTTACGGTCTGATTCTGGAGGCGCTCAACCCGGGTGCGACGGTGCCGGGCGTGGTCGGCGGCATCAGTCTGCTCTGCGCGCTGTTCGCCTTTCAAATCCTGCCCGTCAACTACGCCGGGTTGGCGCTGATCGTGCTCGGCATCGGTCTGATCGTGGCGGAAGCCTTCGCGCCGAGTTTCGGCATGCTGGGGCTGGGCGGCATGGCCGCTTTCGTGTTCGGATCAATCATGCTCATGGACACGGACGTGCCCGGCTACGAGATTCCGCTCGGCCTGATCGGGGGCCTGGCCACCGCGAGCGCGCTGCTCCTGCTGCTGATCGTGGTCATGTTCATGCGCTCGCGCCGGCAGCGGGTGCACACCGGTCGCGAGGGCCTGATCGGCACCCGCTGCGTGGCGCTCGAGGATTTCGACGGCGAGGGCCGCGTTCGGCTCCAGGGCGAATCCTGGCTCGCCGTCTGCGCCACCCCCGTCGCCCGCGAGCAGACACTCGTCGTGACCGCGGTCGACGGACTAACGGTTACCGTGGAACCCGCGACCGACCGCACTTTTGCAAACCAGTCGCCGGTCGAGAACCGGCACGGAGTCGACCCATGATGCTCAACTTCGGTGCAGCGATCCTCGTTCTGATCGCCATCTTCCTGTTCGCGGCCATCAAGATACTACCCGAGTACGAGCGCGGCGTGATGTTCACGCTCGGGCGCATGACGGGCGTCAAGGGGCCGGGCCTTTTCCTGGTCATCCCGTTCATCCAGAAGATGATCAAGGTGGACATGCGCGTGGTGGTGCTCGACGTGCCGCCACAGGACGTGATCTCGCGCGACAACGTCTCGGTGCGCGTCAACGCCGTGGTCTATTTCCGCGTCATCGAGGCCGACAAGGCGATCGTGGAGGTCGAGCATTTCTATGACGCCGTCAGCCAGCTCGCCCAGACCACGCTGCGCAGCGTGCTCGGCAAGCACGAGCTCGACGAGATGCTCGCCGAACGCGACAAGCTCAACGCCGACATCCAGGAGATTCTCGACCGGCACACCGACGCCTGGGGCCTGAAGGTCGCCAACGTCGAGATCAAACAGGTCGATCTCGACGAGAGCATGACCCGCGCGATCGCCCGGCAGGCCGAGGCCGAGCGCGCCCGCCGGGCCAAGGTCATCAACGCCGAGGGCGAGATGCAGGCCGCCGAGAACCTGCGGGGCGCGGCCGAGCAGCTCGCGCGCGAACCGCAGGCGCTGCAGCTGCGCTACCTGCAGACGCTGGTCGACATCGCCGGCGAGAACAACTCCACCATCGTCTTCCCCCTGCCGATGGACCTGATCCGGCCGCTCATGGATCTGGGTGATGCGTTCAACGCGGCCGGCGGCCCGGACGAAGCGAACCGCACGACCCCGACGAATGGAACCGAAACCGACGCCGATCGCGAGCCGGGCGGGTAGCGCCGACGCCGGACGTCGGGCCACGCCCGTCCCGGCCGCCGCCGGTCACCGGGGCGGCTCGTGCTCTAGCCGCCGGCGCGGCGCCCGTCGTCGTCGGCCTCGAGCGACGCGAGCCGATCGAGCAGACCGTAGAGCATGCCGGCGGTCGCCCCCCAGATATGGTTGTCGTCGTAGTCGATGGAATACACGCGGTAGCGCCGACCGCCGCGCTCGATCGGCTCGCGCCGGAAATGCCGGTGATCGAGCGCGTATTCGAGCGGAACGCCGAACAGGCGTGCCACCTCCATCTCGTCGGGCGCCACTTCGGCCGCCGCCACCGGGTCGACCCAGCCGACGTACGGGCGGATCGCGAACGAGGTCACGGTGCGGTACTCCGGCAGTTCGCCGAGAATCTCGACGTGGTGCGGCGCCAGTCCGATCTCTTCCTGCGCTTCGCGCAGCGCGGCGGCCCGGGCGTCGGCGTCGAAGGCCTCGACCCGGCCGCCGGGGAAACTGATCTGGCCGGGGTGGTGGCGCAGCGCCGCGCTGCGCTGGGTGAACCAGATGAACGGTTCGGGCGCGGCCACCACCGGGATCAACACGGCCGCCGCGTGGGCCGCGCTGCGCTCGCCGGTCAGGCCGGGGTGGTCGCCGCCTACGACCGCCGGGGGCACGCCCACCAGCGCCCGGCGCAGACGCGACCGCCATGCGGTGTCGTGCTCGCGCTCGGGGATGGCGGGGTCATCCATCCGCGTGCTGCTGCTTGAGCTGCTCGGCATAGGCCTTGGCCAGCGCCTGAAAACGCGGCGTCAGGCCGGCATCGGCATACATCGGGTCGCCCTCCTCGTCGTAGGCTGCGATCTCGTCGCCGGGCTGATAGGAAAACGAGCTGGTCAGCTCGTCCAGCGCCGCGGCCAGCAGGTCCGTGAGAATCCGTTCCCGCGTGAGGCCGGGGAACAGGTCGCAGAGCGCGGCGACCTTGGCCGCATCGTAGAGAGGCAGACGAATCTCGTAGGTCTCGTCGGTCCGCATCTCACTGGCATTGGACTGCCACTGTGCCACGAGTTCATTGACTTTCATTACACCACCCGTTGTGTGTCGATCGACGGTGATTTCCGGTATTACGTTACGCAATCTTCATGCGCACGAACAGCATCTTCACGCCCTTTTCGGCGCGCGTTGACCCGCCCGGGGGTGCCTGCTAGCTTGACGCCACCGTTCACCCCGAGCGACCCATGGCCAAGCGCGAAAAGACCTGGAGTCTCAAGGAAATTGACACGGCCCGCGGCGACACCAAGGGCACCGCGTTCCGCGCCTTCAAGCAGCTCAAGGACAGTTTCGACGAAGGCCGGGACTTCTATTATCTGAGTTCCGATCAGGACGCCCGCGAGATCGAGCAGCTGCGCCGCGACGGTCGCATCTACGAGACCACGGTCAACGCTGTTCTGCTCACCGAAGCCGGCTACAGCTCCGTGCTCGACTATCTGGACGGCTGAGCCTGCGCACCGGCGCCTTCGCTAGACGGCCGCGATGCCCTCCTCGAGCGCGCCCTGGTCGTCGGCGAAGCGCCGGATTCCCTCGGCGAGTTTCTCGCCAGCCATGGCATCCGCGGCCATCGCCCACTCGAAACCCGCGCGATTGAGCCGCGTCAGCGGCACGTCGGTCGGCCGCCGGATCAGGCCGTCGGCCGCCGCGCTCTCCAGCCCGGCGAGCTCTTCGAGCAGTGCCGGCGAGATGGTCATCAGGTCGGCTCCCGCCAGCGCCAGGATTTGATCGCGGTTGCGAAAGCTCGCTGCCATGACCTGTGTGGGATAGCCATAGCTTCTGGCGTAGGCGTCGATCGCGCGCACGCTGGCCACGCCCGGATCGTCCGCCGGAGCGTAGCTCTCGACGCCCTCGGTCTTCTTGTACCAGTCGGTGATGCGCCCGACGAACGGCGAGATCAGCGTCACCCCCGCGTCGAAGCAGACCTGGGCCTGGGCCAGCGAGAAGATCAGCGTCATGTTGCAGGCGATGCCCTCCGCCTCGAGCACCCGCGCGGCCTCGATGCCGGGCCAGGTGCTGGCGATCTTGATGAGAATGCGATCCGCCGGCACGCCGAGCGCCGCGTAGTCGGCGATTAGCGCCCGCGCCTTGGCCACGGTGGCGTCCGTGTCGAACGACAGCCGGGCGTCGACCTCCGTCGAGACATAGCGCGGCACGACCCGCGTCAGCTCGCGCCCGAACAGCGTCATCACCCGCTCCGCCCGGGTGACGCCGGCGACCGGCGGGCCGGCCAGCGCCTCGTCCACCACATGGCGATAGCGCGGGTCGCGCGAAGCCTGCAGCACCAGGCTGGGATTGGTGGTCGCATCCGTCGGTTCGAACGCGTGAATGGTCTCGAAGTCGCCGCTGTCGGCGACGATCGTGGTGCGCGCGCGCAATGCATCCAGTGCGGTCTCGGCGGCGGCGGTGGTTGCTGCGGTATCGGCCATGGGGTGCCCTGTGCTGCGGTTCAAACGTGCATTCAACGCCATTGTGCCCGCCAATGGCCATTGGCCAAACGGCGTACGGTCGCTCAATATGCCGCCGATTCTCCCAGTCAACGCCTGAATCGGACATGAGCGAGCCTCGCCTGACGCCCGCGACGATGCGGCCGACCGTCGTGGGCCTGAACGCGCCCACCGTCTCGGCGCCGGACGGCGATCGCACGAGTCGGCTCACGCCGTCGGATGCGCGGGTCGGCGCGCTCCATCTCGGCAGGTCGGTATTTCACGCTTCGTGCGCTCGTCATGCGCCCCTGGACCGTGCTCGGCCCTGCGTCGGCAGCACCACAGCCACCACGCGAACCAAATGAACGCGGCCGTCGTGTGGTTCGCCGAATCCGACGATGATCGCGCGCGCGCACGGACACTGGCCATTCCGACGGTCGAGACCGTGCCGGACACCGGTTTCTATCTGCAGTCGCGCGATGCGGGGCTCACGCTCTGCAACGCCGATGCCGCGCGCCGCGACCGCGGCCTGCGGCTGGACCTGTGCGACGGCGAGGTCGAAAGACGCGCCGCGGGCGGACGCCGCTCGCCGCTCGCCCGTGCCATCGGCCTCCAGCGCCGCCCCGGACAGCGGGTGCTCGACGCCACCTGCGGCCTGGGCCGCGACAGCGCCACGCTGGCCGCGATCGGCTGTCGCGTGAGCGCGCTGGAGCGCAGCCCCCTGCTCTACGCGCTACTCGAGGACGCACGTCGCCGTGCCGCGATCGACCCGCCGGCCTGGCTGGCACACTGGCCGACGCTCGTGCACGCCGACGCCACGGCCTGGCTCGCCCGCGTCGATCCGGGCGCGTTCGACGTCGTCTACATCGATCCCATGTTCGAGGCGCCGCGGCGCAAGGCGCGGCCCCAGAAGGCGCTGGACTGGCTCCACCGCTTGCTCGGCGCCGACACCGACGCCGCCCACCTGCTTGCCGCGGCGCGAGTCGTGGCCGGGCGGCGTTGCGTGATCAAGCAGCACGCCCGCGCCGAGCCACTGGCGCCCGCGGATCTCTCATTCGGTTCCAAATCCGTGCGTTACGATGTCTATCTCATACCGAATCGAGATCACTACAGCGCCTCGAACGACTTCAGATAACGCTTGAAGTTTGCCACGTAACGTTCCGCCCCCTGGCGCAGTCTGTCGATCTCCGCGGCTTCGAGCTCGCGTTTGACGCGCCCGGGTACGCCGATGACCATGCTGTTATCGGGGATCGTCTTACCCTCCGGCACCAGCGCACCCGCGCCGATCAGGCAGTTGCGACCGACGGTCGCACCGTTGAGCACCACCGCCTTGATGCCGACGAGGCTGTTGTCGCCGATCGTGCAGCCGTGGAGCATCGCCTGGTGGCCCACCGTGACCCCCGCGCCGATATGCAGCGGGTAGCCGGGATCGGTATGCAGCACGCTGGCATCCTGCACGTTGCTGCCCTCGCCGACGACGATCTCCTCGTTGTCACCGCGCAGGACCGCGTTGAACCAGACGCTGGCCTCGTGCGCCAGCCGGACACGGCCGAGCACGGTGGCGTTGTCGGCGACGAAGAAGGCGCCGGCTTCGGGCGTGACGGGCACCCGATCGTCGAGTCGATACAGCATGACCTCTCCCTATGATTGTGAATGCGTCGCGCGTGCCGGCTTTCGGGCGACGTCATCACGGACGTACACCGGCAGTGCCCGAAACGCCGGCACGCCGTCGCCCGCAGCCAGCGCGACCGCGGCCAGGCGCGCGATATCCGCGGCATGCGGCGCCTCCGCAACCACCGCGTAGTGATCCGCAGCCAGGCCGCGGGCCGCGGCCACCAGCGGCCAGCCGTTGCCGGCGCGCGCGATGGCGGACGGATCCGCATCGAGACGCGCGGGTTCGATCACGCGCTCGTCACCGACGGCCGACGGCACGGATTCGCCGCGGCTGAAATCGCCGACGTAGACCTCGCCCATGCGGGCGTCCTGGACCACACGCACCGCGTCGGCGCTATCGCCCGCAAAGGCCTGCGCGGCGAGCGCCGCGAGCGTGGAGATCGGCACCACCGGTCGGTCGAGTCCGGCCGCCAGGCCCTGGATCAGACCGGCGGCGATCCGCAGCCCGGTGAAGGCGCCGGGCCCGCGACCGAAGGCCAGGCCGTCGAGCGCGGCCAGCGGCCAGCCGGCCTCGGCGAGCAGACGCTCGGCCGCCGGCAGCAGCCGCCGGGCGTGGGCCTGCGGCGCGACTTCGAAGTGCTCGCGCACGTCTGCGGGCGCGTTACTGTCGAACAGCGCGACCGAGAGCGCCTGGGTCGAGGCATCGAGGGCCAGCAGCTTCATGCCGGACTCAGGGCGTCCAGAAAGGCGCAGGCCGCATTGCGATCGCGGGTGACCGGCATCGGCGGCAGGCTCTTGCGCACGATCGGCCCGTAGCGGGCAGTGAACAGGCGCGGATCGCAGATCGCCAGCACGCCGCGGTCGTCGGCGTCGCGGATCAGCCGGCCCACGCCCTGCTTGAGCGCGATCACCGCCTGCGGCAGCTGGTAGTCCATGAACGGGTTCTCGCCGGCCTCCTTCATCGCCGTGAAGCGTGCGGCCAGCACCGGGTCGGCGGGCGAGGCGAACGGCAGGCGGTCGATGATCACCAGGCGCAGGGCGTGGCCGCGCACGTCCACGCCCTCCCAGAAGCTGCTGGTCGCGACCAGCACGGCACCGGCATCGGCGCGAAAATCCTCGAGCAGCGCCGCGCGCGGCGCACTGCCCTGGATCAGCGGCTCGAACCCGGCCCGCGTGAGCGCCTCACCGTAGTGGGCCACCGCCCGGTAGCTGGTACAGAGCACGAACGCCCCGCCCTCGGCTGCGGCGACCAGTGCGCGGATCTCCTCGATCGCAGCGGCGTCGAAGTCCGGGGTGCCCGGCGCCGGCATCCGCGGCGGCGCGTAGAGCAGCGCATTGTTCTCGTAGTCGAAGGGACTGGGCAGGACACGACGCTCGATCTCGCCGAGACCCAGCCGGTGGCAGAAATAGTCGAGGTCGTTGTTGACGGCCAGCGTCGCCGAGGTGAACACCCAGGCGCCCGGATACGCCTCGATCGCGCGTGCGAACGGCGTGGCCACGTCCAGCGGCGTGCTGTGCCAGATCCAGCCGCGGCCGCGTTTCTCCAGCCAGCTGACCTGCCCGGTCTCGGGCGCGCTCACGGCGGTCAGACGGGCGGCCAGATCCGCACAGCGACGCGTCAGTGCCTTGAGGCGATCACTGCGGTCGGCGGCCGGCTCGAGCAGCCCCTTCAGCGTATCGAGCGCGGTCTGCAACGCGGCCACGGCCTCGCGGATCGCCGGCGTGTCGAGCGCCTCCCAGCTGCGGCTGCCGCTGTCCGTGCCCAACGCGGCCGCGAACGCGCTCTCGGCGTCGCCGACGTCGCCCAGCGCCTGCCGGGCCGAGGGCATGTCGCCGCCGAGCGTGTCCAGCTCCGCAACGCCGTCGCGCACCAGATCGGCCAGCTGGCGCCCGGACAGCGCCTGCCCGAAGAAACGCCCGGCGATGTCGGGCAGCTTGTGCGCCTCGTCCAGAACCACGGCGTCCGCGCCGGGCAGCACTTCCCCGAAACCGCTTTCACGCAGCGTCAGGTCGGCGAACAGCAGGTAGTGGTTGACGATGACCAGATCCGCGGCCTGGGCTTCGCGGCGCGCCGCGACGACCCAGCACTGATCGTAGAGCGGGCACTCTTGGCCCAGGCAGTTGTCGGTGGTCGAGGTGATGCGCGGCCAGAGCGCGTCGCCGTCGCCGATGTCGCCGAACTCGCCCAGATCACCGGTCTTCGTGCGCGCTGCCCAGTCGCGCACCGCCCGCAATTTGGGGGCCAGATAGAGGTCGCCGCTGGCTTCGGTCAGGTTCAGACGATGCAGGCACAGATAGTTCGCGCGGCCCTTGAGCACCGTGGAGCGCACCCGCCGGCCCAGCACCGTCTCGGCCAGCGGCACGTCCTTCTCGTCGAGCTGGCTCTGGAGGTAGCGCGTGGCGGTGGACACGATCACCTTGCGACGCGAGGCCAGCGCCGGCAGCAGATACGCCAGCGTCTTGCCGGTGCCGGTGCCGGCCTCGACCACGAGCCGGCCGCCCTCGTCGATCGCCTGGCCGACCGCGGCGGCCATTTCGGCCTGCCCGGCACGCGCGGCGTAGCCCGGCAGGCTCTCGCGCAGGCTCGCGTCGTCCTCGAACAGGGCGGCGCCGGCCGCCGCCGTCATCGACCCAACTGCTGACTGGCGCTGCGGTACTCGTCGGCGCGTGCGCGTGCGTCGCGCGCGCCGCCGCCATCGCCCGTGCTCTGGCGGGCCTCGGCGATCAGGCGCCAGTTGTCGGCGCGCACGAACGGATTGTTACCGGCGACGCTGTTGGACTTGCGCGCCATCGCCTCGGCCTGGCCGGCCTGATCCTGAGCCAGACGCACGCTGGCCAGACGCTGGTAGATGAATGGGTTGCGCGGCTCCAGGTCCAGCGCCCGCTCGAGCGTGGCGGCCGCCATCTCCATGTGGCCGCCCCGGGCCAGCGTCTCCGCCCGGCCGAGCAGCGAAAGCACGGCCGGGCTGCTGGCCTCCTGGGCGCTGCGCGGCGGCATCTCGGCCGGCGGCTGCTGGGGCGGACTCGGCGGCTGGCGATCCGGTTCCGGTTCGCGGTCCGGCTTGTTCGGCGGCTCGGGCGGTGCCGGCCCGGCCGGCCCCTCCGGCGGCGGAAAATCGGTCCGTTGCAGATTCGCGCAGCCGGCCAGTGCCAGCAGCGCCAGGAGTATGGCGATTCGCTTGAAGATGATCATCGGAACAGTCGTTGCAGCCAGTTGCCTTCTTCTTCGTTGCGCCGGCGTTCGGCGTTGTCCTGCATGATATCGCTATCACAGTCGGAAAGCCCGTCGGGAACGTAACCGCGGATGAACGGCACCGCCACGGTATCGCCGCAGCCGCGCGCGCCGCGACTGCCGCTCGGATCGAAATTCAGGCGCAACGGCACGGTGACCACGTCTTCCGGCGGCGTCTCGATGATGCCGCGCGGCTCGAGGTCGGCCATGATCCGCGACCACAGCGGCAGCGCCCCCGTAGCGCCGGTGAGCTCGGCCGAGCGATTGTCGTCGCGACCGACCCAGACCACGGCCAGGCGGTTGGCCGAGAAGCCGGCGAACCAGCTGTCGCGCAGGTTGTTCGTCGTTCCCGTCTTGCCGGCCACCTGCAGGTCGTTCGGGAGAACGTCGTAGGCCCCGGCACCCGTGCCGTAACGCGCCACGCGCTGGAGAATCCAATCGGTGAGATAGACCGGTGCCTCGTCGACCGCCCGCTCGATCCGCAGCGGATAACGGTTCAGCGGCTCGCCCTCGCTGGTGGTCACGGCCCGGATGGACAGCAGGGGCGTGTAGTAGCCGCCGGCGGCGAGCGTATTGTAAATCTGGGCGACCTCGAACGGCGCCATGTTCACGGCCCCAAGCGCCAGGGATGGCACGGCCAGCGGATCACCCGTGTATCCGAGCTTGCCGAGCGTATCGATGACGTTCGGGATCCCGAGTTCCAGCGCCAGCCGCGACGTGGACAGGTTGTAGCTGTGGGTGAGCGCGTAGTGCAGCGGGACGCTGTCGCCGTGACTGCGGCGCGAGTAGTTGTCGGGGCGCCAGGTATCGCCGTTGGGCAGCTCGACCGCCAGCGGACTGTCGTCCAGCGGCGTGACGAGGCTGTACTCGCTCGGCTGCGACAGCGCGGTGAGATAGACCACCGGCTTCATCAGCGAGCCGATCTGTCGCTTGGCATCCAGCGCCCGGTTGAAGCCGGCCATACCGCCGTCGCGACCGCCCACCAGCGCGAGCACGCGGCCACCTTCCACGCTGGTCACCACGGCCGCGGCCTGCAGGCTGTCGCTCTCGATACCCCGCGCGGCCTCGACCCGATCGAGGCCATCGGCCACCCGAGCCTCGGTCGTCGACTGGATGGCCGGGTCGAGCGTGGTGAAGATGCGCAAGCCCTCCTCGGTCAGATCCTCGTCGGCATACTGGCCGTGGAGCTGACGCCGCACCAGGTCGATGAACGCAGGATACTGCGTGGTGCTGCGCACGCTGCGCGCGGCCACGCCGAGATCGGCCGCCTTGGCGGCCCGCCAGGCGTCATCCTCGAGAAAACCCGCGTCGTGGAACATGTCGAGTACCAGATCGCGCCGGCTCCGGGCGCGCTCGGGATGGCGACGCGGGTCGTAGTAGCTCGGCCCCTTCACCATGGCCACCAGCAGCGCGATCTCCTGCGGCTGGAGCTCCTGAATCGGCTTCTGGAAATAGAAATAGCTGGCGAGCCCGAAACCGTGGATGGCACGGCCCCCGTCCTGGCCCAGATAGACCTCGTTGAGATAGGCCTCGAGGATCTCGGGCTTGGAATAATGCGCATCCAGCAAAATCGCCATCAGCGCTTCCTTGGCCTTGCGCACGAACGTCTGCTGGTTGTCGAGATAGAAGTTCTTGACCAGCTGCTGGGTGATGGTCGAGCCACCCTGCACGACCCGACCCGCGCGCAGGTTCGCCCAGGCCGCACGCAGGATCGACTTGGGCGAGACGCCCCAGTGGTTCATGAAGTCGCGGTCCTCGACCGTGATCAGGCCGGCCGGCAGCATCGGCGGTACCTCGCCCAGCTCGACCAGGATGCGATCCTCGCCCTGGGTCGGATAGATGCTGCCGAGCAGCAGCGGGTCGAGCCGGAGCAGCGCCAGGCTGCCGTCATCGTCGAGCGCGGACAGCCCGGCCACGCCGGAACCGTTGAAATTCAGGCGGATCTCGCGCGCGGCCTGCTCACCGTCCCAGAAGGTGAAGGCACGAGTATGGATGTCCAGATGCCCGCCACCGGCGCTGTAGGTGCCCGGCTCCGGGATACCGCCGCTGGCGCGATAGCCCTGCCGCTGCAGACGAGCCACGAGCGCGTCGCGGGACAGATCCTGCCCCGCGTAGAGCTCTAGCGGGCTCGCGTAGACCTTGGCGGGCAACGTCCAGCGCGTGCCCTCGAACTGGGCCCGCACCGCGGTGTCGAGCTGGACGGTGTACAGCGCGAGCACGGCCGCGCCGACGCAGCACAGCAGAAAGACGTAAGGCAGCAGACGGCGCAGAAGACCGCGCCGCTTGGCAGGCTTCTTTTCGG
Source organism: Salinisphaera orenii subsp. orenii MK-B5 (assembly GCF_003788635.1). Taxonomy (GTDB): domain Bacteria; phylum Pseudomonadota; class Gammaproteobacteria; order Nevskiales; family Salinisphaeraceae; genus Salinisphaera; species Salinisphaera orenii. The sequence continues at coordinate 4,191 of NZ_AYKH01000023.1, read as the reverse complement.
AGGACCGACGGCCGGGGGTGCGCTTTCTTGCGGCCAATTCAGCTATCCGCGCCAAACGAGGGCGCAAATAGTAGCAAAGGCTGCGTCAGCCGGTGCGATCAGTCGGACGCCGACGCATCACCGCGCGGCCGCATGCTCTTCGCGATCTCTTTTTCCATGGCCTCCAGGCCGATATGGCGCACATCCTTGCCTTCGACGAAATAGACCACGTATTCGCCGATGTTAGTCGAATGATCGCCGATGCGCTCGAGCGCCTTGACCGCCCAGAGCACGTCCAGCATGTGCCGGATCGTGCGCGGATCCTCCATCATGTAGGTGATGCACTGGCGCACGATGCCCTCGTACTCGCGATCGACCTCCTCGTCGTTGCGGGCCACGTGGACCGCGCTCTCCGAGTCCAGGCGCGCGAAGGCATCGAGTACGTCGCGCACCATCTCGCGCACGTGACGGCCGAGCGTCTCGATCTGGCGAAAAGCGCTCTTGGGCCGCTCGTAGCTGGCCAGATGCGTGGCCATGCGCCCGATCTTCTCGGCCTCGTCGCCGATGCGCTCGAGGTCGGTGATGGTCTTGGCGATGGCGATGACCAGCCGCAGGTCGCCGGCCTGGGGCGCGCGCCGCGCGAGGATGCGGGTGCATTCCTCGTCGATCTCGATCTCCATGCGGTTGACCTCGGTGTCGCCGCGCACGACGTCCTCGCCGAGGCCGCCGTCGCCGTCGACCAGCGCACGGACCGCATCCGCGATCTGCTGCTCCACCAGGCCACCCATGGACAGAACCAGCTCGCGCACGTCCTCCAGGTCCGCATCGAACTGCTTCGATGTGTGCTTCTCCAGGCCTACCTTTTCCATCGTCGTGCGCTCCTGTGGCCCGCTCTCAACCGTAGCGGCCTGTGATGTAGTCCTCGGTCTTCTTCTCCCGCGGGTGCGTGAACAGCGAGTCGGTATCGGAGAACTCGACGATGTCGCCGAGGTGGAAGAATGCCGTGTAGCCGGCCACGCGCGCGGCCTGTTGCAGATTGTGGGTCACGATCACGATCGTGTAGTTGTCCTTGAGCTCGTCGATCAGCTGTTCCACGGTCGCGGTGGCCACCGGGTCGAGCGCCGAACACGGCTCGTCCATCAACAGGACCGACGGGCTGACGGCGATCGCGCGCGCGATACACAGGCGCTGCTGCTGACCGCCGGACAACGACAGGCCGGGCATCTCCAGCCGGTCCTTGACCTCGTCCCAGAGGCCCGCGCGCTTGAGCGAATGCTCCACCAGCTCATCCATGTCGGTGCGCTTGCGCACCTGGCCGAGGATCTTCGGCGCGTAGGCGATGTTCTCGTAGATGCTCTTCGGAAACGGGTTCGGTTTCTGGAAGACCATGCCGATATGCGCACGAAGTTCCACCACATCCACGTGCGGGGCGTAGATGTTGTCGCCGTCGAAGGTGACCTCGCCCTCGATGCGCACGCCCTGGATCAGGTCGTTCATGCGATTGAGACAGCGCAGGAACGTCGACTTGCCGCAGCCCGAGGGGCCGATCAGCGCCGTGACCTCGTTCTCCAGCACATCCATGGAGACACCGTGCAGTGCCTGCGTCTCGCCGTACCAGACCGCGAGGTCGTTCACCTGCATTTTCGTGGCCTGTCTCACCGGGGGCCGCTCCGTTGTCGGCGTCCGCACCATTTCCGCGGTATCGCCAGTCAAGTCTCGAGTGCGCATCCTAAATCTCCGGTGTCTTAAGACAAAGCGGGGGTGAATCGATCATGCGGCCTACCAGCGCCGCTCGAAGCGGTTGCGCAGAATGACGGCGGTGGCGTTGAGCACGATCAGCAGCGACAGCAGCACGAGAATACCGGCCGCGGTCAGGCTCACGTACGAACGCTCCGGCATGCCCGCCCAGGTGAAGATCTGCGCCGGCAGCACCGTGGCGGCATCGGTCAGGCTCCCCGGTGCGTCGGGGATGTAGGCGATCATGCCGATCAGCAGCAGCGGCGCGGTCTCGCCGATCGCCTGCGCGATGCCGATGATGGTGCCGGTGAGAATGCCCGGCAGCGCCAGCGGCAAGACGTGATCGCGCACCGTCTGCCAGCGCGAGGCCCCCACCGCCTGCGCGCCCTGGCGGATGTTATCCGGCACCGCCTTGAGGGCGGCGCGGGTGCTGATGATGATCACCGGCAGCGTCATCAGCGACAGCGTCAGGCCGCCGGCGAGCGCCGACGATCGCGGCACGCCGAAGAAGTTGATGAAGATCGCCAGGCCGAGCAGACCGAACAGAATCGACGGCACGGCCGCGAGATTGTTGATGTTGATCTCGACCGCCTGGGTGAAGCGGTTGTCGGGGGCGAACTCCTCCAGATAGATGGCCGTGGCCACGCCGATCGGGAAGCTGATCGCCAGCACCACGAGCATCAGATAGAAGGTACCCACGAACGCGGACCATAGCCCGGCGTTCGACGGGATCTTGGAATCACCCGAAAAGAACAGCCCCTTGTTGAAGCCGTAGCCCACATCGCCATCGGCCTGAAGCTGCTCGAGCGGGGCCTTCATCTCCGGATCGAGGCTCTCGCTGTGACCCTTGCGATACTGATCGACGTCGGCTTTGGCGGTCAGCCACTGCGTCTGCGTCGTGCCCATCAGCTCCGGGTTGTTCTCGACCTGGCGCGGGATGCTGCGGAAGAACGCCCGGGAGACCAGCGGGAAGACCTCCTCGCTGACCGAGTCCATGGTGAACTCCAACGTATCCTCGTTGTAAGTCACCTCGGCGCGGATCTGTGTTTCGTAGAACGCCGAATAGCCCTGCCGGATCATGTCGGTGAAGAACAGCACCAAAAAGGCCATCGCGAGCACCAGCGCGCCCACGCAATAGGCCTTGAATCGCTTCTCCGCGCGATAGCGCTTCTTCAGGTGCCGCGAGGGCGTTAGCGAAATGCGGTCGGTCATGAGCGGCTCGCGTTATTCGTAGGACTGACGGAACTTGCGGATCACGATGATCGAAACCAGATTCAGCGTGAGCGTGACCACGAACAGCACCAGGCCGAGCGCGAACGCCGCCAGGGTCTCGGGGCTGTCGAAGGCCTGGTCGCCGGTCAGACCGTCCACGATGCGCACGGTCACCGTGGTCATGTCCTCCAGCGGGTTCCAGGTCAGGTTCGGGCGCAGGCCGGCGGCCATGACCACGATCATGGTCTCGCCCAGCGCCCGCGAGACGCCGAGCAGCGACGCGGCCATGATGCCGGGGAAGGCCGCCGGCAGCACGATTTTCTTGATCGTCTCCGAGCGGGTCGAACCGAGCGCATAGGCGCCCTCGCGCAGGCTGTTCGGAATCGAGTTGATGACGTCGTCCGACAGCGATGAGATGAAGGGGATGATCATGATGCCCATGACCAGCCCCGGCGCCAGGGCATTGGTATAGGACGCGTCCAGCCCGAACAGGGCGGCCACGTCGACCACCAGCGGGCTGACCGTGATGGCGGCGAAGAAACCGTAGACGACCGTCGGAATGCCGGCGAGGATCTCGAGCAGCGGCTTGGCGATGGTGCGCACACGGTACGGCGCGTACTCCGACATGTAGACGGCCGAGAGCACGCCGATGGGGATCGCCACGAGCATGGCGATCGCACTGATCATGAAGGTGCCGGCGAACAGCGGCACCGAACCGAACTGGGATTCGGCGGTCTGCTGGCCCGGCCGGAACTGGGCGATGGGGCTCCAGTTGGTGCCGGTGATGAAATGCCAGACACTGACCTGATTGAAGAACTTTAGCGCCTCGAAGACGATCGACAGGATGATGCCGAGCGTGGTCAGTATCGAGACCAGCGAGGCGGTGAACAGCGTCCAGTAGACGAATTTCTCGATCGCGTTGCGCGCCCGCAGGCCGGGCTCCACCCGTTTGAGCGCCATCGCCGCGCCGACCGCGGCTCCGACCAACGCGAAGATGAGCACGAACGGAGCGGAGGGGACCTGTACGCCGAGCAACGCCGCACCCGCAGCGACCGCTCCGATCGCGATCGCGGGCAGCGCCATCCAGGTGGCGACATAGACCCCGTACTGGCCCGGCAGCGAATGCAGCCGGTCGCCGTGCGCATCGGCGATGAGCGCCTTGCGGCGACCCATTGCGTAGGCGACGACCGCCAGTGGCAGCAGTCCGCCGAAGAAAACGAGCATGATCTGGCTGGTATCCAAAGCGCGTCCCTAGACTGCGGA